>NZ_PVTH01000023.1 GCF_003002875.1 Arcticibacter pallidicorallinus | reverse complement strand
TCATCCACCTGCAGGTAACCTTTGGCTTTGATATCGAACCTGAGCTGCTCATAGAGTGGTTCGAGGCGTTCCAGTGCCTGCTTCACCCAGCCTTCGATGGTTGATGAGGCGATGGAGATGTTCTCCCGGGCGAAGCGTTGCTTCTGACGGTACAGCGGCAGATGATCGGCATACTTATCCGTCAGGATCATCGCCAGCAGGCCTGCTCCCGGAATGCCTTTATCAATTACTCTTTCGGGCAGCTCTCCGGTTTTAACGCCTTCTCCGCCTTTGGCAGCATACTTATACCGGATGTAGCGGCGAATAAAGAAGCGGGCAGGTTCGCATTCCAACTCGTCGGTCACTTCCTTACCGATACAAATCATATCCGAGAGATCACCTTCAGGGTGGATCTCAATCTCTTCTACTGGTAAGTGGGCAGGCAAAGCCGCACGGCCTTTATGCGCCGATTGTTTTTTACGGGTATAGGTGATCTGTTCTTTGATTTCCTCCTGTTGAGCAGCCTCTTGCAGAGGTTCCGCTTCAAAGGGCAATACGCCTTGTGCAGGATCACCTTCGAAGCGCTCGCGCTTCTGACCGAACTGCATGCGCTTGAGAAGTTCTACCTGAGCTTTCAGACGATCAATCTCTTGCTGATGAGATTCCAGGGCGGCATCTTTGCGTTTCAAAAGAGCGATCAGATCCTCTTTTGATAAGTTCTCAAGTGCCGTATCCATGGCATGAAATTACGCAAAAAAGCGCGTTTATGCAAGCAAAAAGCCGCTTTTTATAGCTGATAGCGCCGCAGCTGACGGCTCCTTTGAACCTGTATCCCCTCGATCATCAGCACCAGGTCGGCCCAGCTTAACTGTTCTTTTTTGGGTGTGGCAAAGGTGCCCTGCTCCAGGCGTTTATAATACAGTACGAAGCCTCCGTGTTCCCAGTGCAACAGCTTGATATGCGTGCGCCCCCGGTTAAGAAAAACGAAGACTTCACCGCTGGATGCCTCCCTGCGGAGTTCGGATGTGACCAGGCCACACAGGCCATCGAAGCTCTTGCGCATATGTAACCGGCCGACCAACTGCATATTGATGTGACTTGCTGAATGAACTTACTTTGCGGAAAAGATAAAGTAATGGATCAAAGAACACGCATGAAAG
>NZ_PVTH01000022.1 GCF_003002875.1 Arcticibacter pallidicorallinus | reverse complement strand
TCCCTGCCTTAATCGTGCTTGGAATGATGGGGACAAGAACGGGACGTCCTACTGAGATAAGTCCGACTGCAGTATCTGTAAGTGGGACTTATCCCGGCCGTTAGCTGCCCGAAATGCATTCGGACAGCAAAGAGGGTTTTACCCGGTAGACGGCATTTGCACCATGTTTTTTTAAAAATAGCATAAAATTTTGTCGATTTTGGCCAAAAAATCGTCGCGGATTGTTCCGCTTCCGATCTTGCCATCCTAATCATAAGACAATGGCAAAAGTTAACAGCAAAGGGATGGTCAGCGGAACGGCAGGCTCCGTCATCTACCGCAATTACCGCGGCATGAACATCATCCAGGGGAAACCCCGGAAATTCGAACAAACCGAAGACAGCATCAAAGCCGCCACAGAATTTGGCCTGTCGAGCTCAACGGCAGGGGTGATCCGCTCGGCATTTGAGCCGGCTTACCTGCACCGCGACGGAGAGGCGGCAGCCCGCTGCACGCAGCTGGTGTACCGCAGCATCCGCAACAGTCTGACAGGCTATAGGGGGCATCGGGACCTGCATGACGGGGACTTGAGTTGCCTGGAGGGGATGGAATTCAACATCAAAAGCAAGCTCAGTGAGGTCTTACAGGTAAGCCATCAGGTGAGCCGGGACGAACAGGGTAAGATCACCGTGTCGCTGGCTGCCATAGCGGGTAAAACTGCGATCCGTCCGCCTTCCTGGATACAGAAGCAGGTCGGCCGGTACCGCATTCGCCTGCGTTTGATAGGCTTCAACTTCCGCAGGGAGTACTATGAATACCTGGAGTTTAAGGATGTGGAGTTCGCTTATAATGAAAAGCTGGAGGCCCGGCAGATCGTTTTCCAAACGGAGCCGCCCAAAGATCAGATCCTGCTGCTCAGCATGACGCTGATGGCGTATAGTGATACCTTGGCGCAGGGCGAACGTTTATTATTGAACAGCAGGGAATTCAGTCCCTGCGCGCTGATCGCCGCATTTGCAGCAGAAGAGGCTGGGGAACTTCCGGGAAAGCCGATGGATCAGGCGCTAAGCGGCATACAGGAGCATCGCTTGGCGAATATGGTACTTGTGGGTTATGAAGGCAACAGACTGATCAGGGATCTGGCAGGGAAGGTCAGGAGCAAGGATAAGGAGGACGTTCCGAAGGAGATCTCCCGGACTAAACCCAGGTCGATTCCGAAGATCGTAGCGGATAA
>NZ_PVTH01000021.1 GCF_003002875.1 Arcticibacter pallidicorallinus | reverse complement strand
GCACTGGTCCAGTTCTGAGGAGGAGCATCTGCTGCTGTCCACTCTGCGGCGGTCGGAATACGCCAGCCCAAACCAAGAAGCAAGTTGCATGGGTCATTGCCAGGAAGCCATGATTGATTCTCCGAAATACTCGTGATCCAGGGAGTCCAGGCATTGGACGGTGTGCGAACCCCATTCTCCGATTTATAGCCCTTAGAGCGGTTGAACTGCCAGTACCAGCCCGCTGATGCTTCTGAGGCATCGCTTACCGAACCGGCCTGTTGGTCGGCGCCCAGGTTCTGAGTTAACCAGCAGCTTGCAGCGCCGGAGATATTACTGCTGATGGAGTGATAGGTTACGGTCTTGGTAACCGGAGCTCCGTTTAAGTCGGCAGTATGGATCACATCAAACTCGGTTGGACAGATCTTGAAGCTGGTTACTGAAGGACTATAAGAAGTGCCTTCGCTGTTGGTGGCATAAGCGCGCACATAATAGGTCGGACCTTCGCGAAGACCTCGCAGGGTGGCGGCGAACACACCAACATCATCTCCTGAAGCGACTATATTGTCTAATATCGTTGGTGTACCTGTTGTATTCCAGCATAAACCTCGTTCGGTCACTTTGACGCCTCCATCTGAGGATACAGTCGCCGTTCCTTCTGCAGAAGAAGCTGTCATCGTTGTTGTCGGAATACTCACATCACTGACCGAAGGTTTCGCTAGTACCACTTCATCGCGGATACAGCGTAACGGTAAGGCATGTGCCTTATCGGCATAACTAACCACACTGCCATTATACAGTTCCATGAAATATCCGTAGCTCGTGCTGCTATACTGGGTGGAGCTCCAATAGCGGCCATAAGTACCCCGGGCTTCAAGTGTACCGCCACCTTGAGTCAGCATACCGGCTGAATGGAGCTTCAGTACAGAAGCGTAGGCATTTGTGGCACTGGTCCAGTTCTGTGGCGGAGCATCTGCTGCTATCCACTCTGCAGAAGTTGGAATACGCCAGCCCAGGCCAAGAAGCAGGTTACATGGGTCATTGGCAGGCAGCCATGACTGGTTCTCTGAAATGCTCGTGATCCACGGTGTCCAGGCATTGGACGGGGTGCGAACACCTCCATCCGATTTATATCCCTTAGACCTGTTGAACTGCCAGTACCAGCCGGCTGATGCTTCCGTTCCGTCATTGACTGCAGTCGCTTCGCGCTCTGCGCCCAGGTTCTGAGTCAGCCAGCAACGGGCGGCTCCGGAGATATTGCTGCTGATGGAATGATAGGTTACCGTCTTGGTAACAGGCGCCCCGTTTAAGTCGGCAGTATGAATGACCTCAAACTCAGTCGGACAGATCTTGAAGCTGGTTACAGCCGG
>NZ_PVTH01000020.1 GCF_003002875.1 Arcticibacter pallidicorallinus | reverse complement strand
GGATCAAGCGGAATTCTTGGGGGGGAAATAAAAAAGTCGTTTTTTTGTAGATCATTTTAAAATCCCAAAAGAAGAATACCCTTGCAAGATCCATACCTACAGTTAGCGAGTATCATATTACCTAAAGGCATCCTGGAGTTTTTTGAATTAAAACAGGTGCAACAAAGTGAAGCCGGCCTGCAGATCTATCTCGAAGAGAAGAATATCCATCCTGAAGAATACCAAAGTCAAAAGTTGGAGTCCAAGGGCTTTATGCCAGAGGTTACGATCCAGGATTTTCCTGTCCGTGGCCAGAAAGTAAGTTTATGTGTTAAACGCCGTAGATGGGAAATCCTGAATACAGGGACCATCATCACCCGGGACTGGGACCTGGTACAGAAAGGAGCGCGAATGACAACGGAATTCGGCACTTTTTTAAAAGGTATATTTGGATAATCATCCGGTAAGCTGTTATCAGTTGGGGCATTATTTCCAGATTGACGGCAAACAGTTGCAGGAGCAGTACAAAGATCATATCAGCGATTTCCATCAGTGGAGTCAGAAAGAGCATGCCGCCGACTGGATGCTCTTTTCATCCAACATGGGAGAATACCTGAGTATAGACGAAACAGCCCTTTCTGGTGGAGAGCTCTACACCATAGTTACTAATAAATCAGCCAAAGGAAGAAAAGGGAGCATCGTAGCGATGCTCAAAGGCACACAGGCCCAGCAGATCATTACAGTCCTGGAACGCATACCTTTACGCCAGCGGAACAAGGTCAGAGAAGTAACGCTGGATATGGCTGCTAACATGGCTAAGGCGGTTAGAAGGTGCTTTCCATTAGCGCGCAGAGTAGTTGATCGTTTCCATGTGCAGAAGCTTGCCAGCGATGCCGTCCAGGAACTCCGGATCAGGTACCGATGGGAAGTATTGGAAGAAGAGAACAGGCTGATTGCTGAAGCAAGAAAAAACAAGCAAGCTTATCAGCCCGAGGTTCTTTCTAATGGCGATACGCTCAAGCAACTGCTGGCCCGCAGCAGGTATCTGCTCTTCAAACATGAAAGTAAATGGAGCCCATCACAGAGGGAACGTGCCGATATCCTCTTTCCCCGCTATCCTCTATTGCAGAAGGCTTATCAATTAGCTATCCGGTTAAGCACCATCTTTACCATTTGCAAAAGTAAGACGCAGGCTTTTAAACGACTGGCCCTGTGGTATAATGACGTAGAAGCTTCTGCTATAGACTCTTTCTGCACGGTGGCAAGGTCGATTCAGAGCCATTATGAATATATCCTAAACTTCTTCGACAATAGAAGCACCAACGCTTCTGCAGAGTCTTTCAATGCAAAGATCAAAGCTTTTAGGGCTACTTCCAGAGGGGTTAGAGATACCGCTTTTTTCCTTTTTCGACTGGCTAAGATTTATGCTTAATGATCATCTCCCCCAAAAATTCCGCTTGATCCCA
>NZ_PVTH01000019.1 GCF_003002875.1 Arcticibacter pallidicorallinus | reverse complement strand
GAAGACCAGGGGAATGTTTAGGTTGAGATAGAGCTTTCTTTGAAATGTTCCAGGTACTCATTAGCTCTAACCCTTCAACGATTCATATTGACAATTCAATGTTTTAAAGGTTACCTATTCTAAATTGTATGAAATTATGAAAAAATTAAAGCTAAACTTTGAAGAACTCAAAACTGAATTCGAAACCATTGACAATGATGCCATGAAATTAATCAGTGGTGGTTACGATTGTGTTTTTAACTTGATGGGGTACTTAAGTAGCCAGTATGGCGGATCAAACTCATCAAGCTATTACTATAGTAATTATAGTGGTGGTTGGCAGTATGACTCCTCGGGCAACACGATAGGAATTAGCAGCACCAGTGCTCAAGGTTACCTGTCTCAAAATTTCGACTACGATCCAACGCCGAGTTCTCTAGAGGTATATAATGCATTACATGGCTACGATAGTGCAACCGTAATAGCTAATATTTATATGGGCGGCATCACGCACGCCGTTGAAATCAGAAATCAACGTAGTAACGGATCTTATGAAATCTACGATCCATCCTCTGGCCAAACTTCAACAATCGGAGCAGGTCAAATCCAGTCTTGGGGACTTGTTTGTGGATCTAAGTAGCTGCCCGATATGAAAAGAATCCTCTTTACCTGTTTATTTGTCTTGACATGTACACAATTAAAAGCTCAACGTCCTATGGACTGGGCTTTTAAAATAGACCTTAAGGATTATAATGTTAAGTATTCTGAGCCAAAAGGGTTTCTTCACCTGGATTCCATGACCAGTTCATACTGCCTCAGTGATCGCTTGGAACTTTTTCAATATAGCTTAATTAATACTGAAGGAGACATAGCTATCCGATTTCTAATGATTCCAGTAACTCCAAGAACAGCGGAGCAAATGGAGCGAACGAGGCGGCTTTTCAATCTTAAGTATGTCACTCCACCAAATGAGAACTACATTAGAACCATTTATCTACAGTTGGAGGCTGATACAGCAAACCGGATTAAATACTACCCTAAGGCTTACGCTAAAAAAACTTTTAACGTCGATGTTGCCGGAGAATATGACAGGGAATGTAAGATGGCCTACAAAGACAAGTTCTATAAAAGTAAGGTCGTGTTCTTACATAAAGAGGACCGAATGGATTGCTTTATACATTATTTCTATGAAGAGGGCAAAGAGGAAAAAGTACGAGAAACGATTGCTAAGACCAGGGGAATGTTTAGGTTGAGATAGACCTTTCTTTGAAATGTTCCAGGTACTCATTAGCTCTAACCCTCAACAATTCATATTGACAATCCAATGTTTTGAAGGTAACCTATTCTAAATTGCATAAAATCATGAAAAAATTAAAGCTCAACTTTCAGGAACTCAAAACAGAATTCGAAACCATCGACAATGATGCCATGAGACTAATTAGTGGGGGTTACGACTGTGTTTTTAACTTGATGGGGTACTTAAGTAGCCAGTATGGTGGATCAAACTCATCCAGCTATTACTATAGTAATTATAGTGGTGGTTGGCAGTATGACTCCTCGGGCAACACGATAGGAATTAGCAGCACCAGTGCTCAAGGTTACCTGTCTCAAAATTTCGACTACGATCCAACGCCGAGCTCTCTGGAGATCTACAATGCATTACATGGGTATGATAGTGCGACAGTGATTGCTAATATTTATATGGGCGGCATCACGCATGCCGTTACAATCAGGAGTCAAAATTCTGACGGATCATACGAAATTTACGATCCTTCTTCCGGGCGAACCACTCAAATTGGATCAGGCCAAATTCAGTCTGTGGGACTTATATGTGGATCTAGATAGTTGCACTTATGAGAAGAATTCTCTTTATCTCGTTACTTGTCTTGATATGTACGCAATTAAAAGCTCAACGTCCGATGGACTGGGCTTTTAAGTTAAATCTTGAGCAATTCGATG
>NZ_PVTH01000018.1 GCF_003002875.1 Arcticibacter pallidicorallinus | reverse complement strand
ACTTGCAGGGAATACAAAAAGTTCCCATCTTTGCAGTCCCAAAACGAACAAGGGAAAGCGAGGCGCAAGGCTAAGTGAGAGATTGAAAAGAGGAAAAGAGGAGGCGAGGAAAAAAGTTCAACTTTTTTTTGGAAATATCAAAAACCTTCTTACCTTTGCAATCCCAAATCGGGGAAAGAAAACCAGACGGCGCGACGCCAGAAGGGAATGAAAACAAGATCGTTAAGCAACTGAATCAAACAGGTTGCTCAAACATAAAAAAGCCGCACCGCGACGGGAAGGCGAAAAAGTTCTTTAAAAGAAATGTCAGTAGTATAACGGGTAACGAAGGTTACCTGTTAGATAATAAATTGATAACAGACAAATAACCTAGTCAATTCCAGCGAATAGCATTAATAATAAAACGATTCTATTTGAATAAAATAGGGTCAGAGAACAAAACTTCATTACAATGGAGAGTTTGATCCTGGCTCAGGATGAACGCTAGCGGCAGGCCTAATACATGCAAGTCGAGGGGTATGGGTTGCTTGCAACCCAGAGACCGGCGCACGGGTGCGTAACGCGTATGCAATCTACCTTAATCAGGGGGATAGCCCGGAGAAATCCGGATTAACACCGCATAACATTATATTGTGGCATCACAGTATAATCAAATATTTATAGGATTAAGATGAGCATGCGTGACATTAGTTAGTTGGTGAGGTAACGGCTCACCAAGACCACGATGTCTAGGGGATCTGAGAGGATGACCCCCCACACTGGTACTGAGACACGGACCAGACTCCTACGGGAGGCAGCAGTAAGGAATATTGGTCAATGGGCGCAAGCCTGAACCAGCCATGCCGCGTGCAGGAAGACGGCCCTATGGGTTGTAAACTGCTTTTGTACCGGAATAAACCTTCTCTTGCGAGAGAAGCTGAACGTACGGTAAGAATAAGGATCGGCTAACTCCGTGCCAGCAGCCGCGGTAATACGGAGGATCCAAGCGTTATCCGGATTTATTGGGTTTAAAGGGTGCGTAGGCGGCTTTTTAAGTCAGGGGTGAAAACTTGCGGCTCAACCGTAAGCTTGCCTTTGATACTGAGGAGCTTGAATACACTTGAGGTAGGCGGAATGTGACAAGTAGCGGTGAAATGCATAGATATGTCACAGAACACCAATTGCGAAGGCAGCTTACTAAAGTGTGATTGACGCTGAGGCACGAAAGCGTGGGGATCAAACAGGATTAGATACCCTGGTAGTCCACGCCCTAAACGATGAATACTCGATGTTAGCGATATACAGTTAGCGTCTAAGCGAAAGCGTTAAGTATTCCACCTGGGGAGTACGCCCGCAAGGGTGAAACTCAAAGGAATTGACGGGGGCCCGCACAAGCGGAGGAGCATGTGGTTTAATTCGATGATACGCGAGGAACCTTACCCGGGCTTGAAAGTTACTGAAGTTCTCAGAGATGAGAGCGTCCTTCGGGACAGGAAACTAGGTGCTGCATGGCTGTCGTCAGCTCGTGCCGTGAGGTGTTGGGTTAAGTCCCGCAACGAGCGCAACCCCTGTGAATAGTTGCCAGCACGTAATGGTGGGGACTCTATTCAGACTGCCTGTGCAAACAGAGAGGAAGGAGGGGACGACGTCAAGTCATCATGGCCCTTACGTCCGGGGCTACACACGTGCTACAATGGATGGTACAGAGGGCTGCTACCTGGTAACAGGATGCCAATCTCTTAAAGCCATTCACAGTTCGGATTGAGGTCTGCAACTCGACCTCATGAAGTTGGATTCGCTAGTAATCGCGTATCAGCAATGACGCGGTGAATACGTTCCCGGGCCTTGTACACACCGCCCGTCAAGCCATGGAAGCTGGGGGTACCTGAAGTATGTAACCGCAAGGAGCGTCCTAGGGTAAAACCGGTAACTGGGGCTAAGTCGTAACAAGGTAGCCGTACCGGAAGGTGCGGCTGGAATACCTCCTTTCTAGAGGCTGGATTGACACCCGTTATACTACGAAACATTTTCTTAACGAAAAAAGATGGAACCCAGAAGATGAGCCGGTCAGCAAGGGTAGTGCAAACAAAACGCTAACAAGCAAAGCACGGAAAGACAGACGAGAGAAGGCAAACACTTCAATCATCACTCTAGTCCCGTAGCTCAGTTGGTTAGAGCACTACACTGATAATGTAGGGGTCAGCAGTTCAAATCTGCTCGGGACTACAACGGAATACATCAAACGGGGGATTAGCTCAGCTGGCTAGAGCACCTGCCTTGCACGCAGGGGGTCAACGGTTCGAATCCGTTATTCTCCACGTTTAAACAAAGGGTACAAAACACCGATCGAGAGAAAGGTAAGAATGTACAGCCTGTTTAAAAAGTTCTTTGACATATTGGAAGAAGTAATTGAAAACAAGAAAACAACAGAAGTTTACTGGTTTTCAGGACACTGAATGATTCCCCCTTTTTGCAGCAATGCAGGAAGAAGATCGTTTGGCAATACTGGAGACAATAAAACGGTAGACAAAAAGCATTCCATCCTGAGCAAAAGCAGGATAGGAAGAAGAAAGTAAGAAAGGGTACACGGGGGATGCCTTGGCTCTCAGAGGCGATGAAGGACGTGATAAGCTGCGATAAGCTGCGGGGATTAGCAAATATGAATTGATCCGCAGATTTCCGAATGGGGAAACCTAACTAGTTGAAGACTAGTTGCAAATGCGCAAACGTGCCGAACTGAAACATCTAAGTAAGCATAGGAAGAGAAAATAATAATGATTTCCTGAGTAGTGGCGAGCGAAAGGGAAAGAGCCCAAACCAGACATGTTACGGCATATCTGGGGTTGTAGGACCACAACATGAACAGCAAAGTGAAGAAGAACAGGATGGGAAGCCTGGCCATAGCGTGTGATAGCCACGTATTCGTAAGTGATGCTGGGATAGTGGTATCCTGAGTACCGCGAGGTCGGAGACGCCTTGTGGGAATCTGCCGGCACCATCCGGTAAGGCTAAATACTCCTGAGAGACCGATAGTGAACCAGTACCGTGAGGGAAAGGTGAAAAGAACCCCGAACAGGGGAGTGAAATAGAACCTGAAACCGTGTACTTACAAGCGGTCGGAGCACCTTCGAGGTGTGACGGCGTGCCTTTTGCATAATGAGCCTACGAGTTACTCTTCTCTGGCAAGGTTAAGTGGTTCAGCCACGCAGCCGAAGCGAAAGCGAGTCTGAATAGGGCGTATAGTCAGAGGAGGTAGACGCGAAACCTTGTGATCTACCCTTGAGCAGGTTGAAGGTGCGGTAACACGTACTGGAGGACCGAACCGATAAACGTTGAAAAGTTTCCGGATGACTTGAGGGTAGGGGTGAAAGGCCAATCAAACTGGGAAATAGCTCGTACTCCCCGAAATGTTTTTAGGAACAGCGTTGCGGTCGAGTTTTATAGAGGTAGAGCTACTAATTGGGTGCGGGGGAGTCAAATCCTACCAAATCCAGATAAACTCCGAATGCTATAAAATATACGCAGCAGTGAGGCGCGGGGTGCTAAGGTCACGCGCCGAGAGGGAAAGAACCCAGACCATCAGCTAAGGTCCCAAAATTACCGCTAAGTTGAACTAACGAGGTCCGATTGCACAGACAGCTAGGATGTTGGCTTGGAAGCAGCCATTCATTTAAAGAGTGCGTAACAGCTCACTAGTCGAGCGATCGGGCATGGATAATAAACGGGCATTAAGCGGTATACCGAAGCTATGGATTGAACGTAAGTTCAGTGGTAGGGGAGCATTCCAATATCAGCGAAGCTATGACGTAAGTTGTGGTGGAGAGATTGGAAAAGCAAATGTAGGCATAAGTAACGATAAGGCGGGAGGGAAACCCGCCCACCGAAAGACTAAGGTTTCCTGATCAACGCTAATCGGATCAGGGTTAGTCGGGACCTAACGCGAACCCGAAGGGGATAGTGGATGGACAATTGGTTAATATTCCAATACTTTCTTTAACTGCGATGTGGTGACGGAGTAGTGACACTGCCGCGATCTGACGGAATAGATCGTTAAAAGGCGTAGGTATTAGAGTCGTAGGCAAATCCGCGATTTTAGCTGAAACCCAATAGTACTGCGAGCCTTCGGGTAAGCAGATAGAGCAGGTAAACAGACTTCCAAGAAAACCCGCTAAGCTTCAGGTTAAAGAAACCCGTACCGTAAACCGACACAGGTAGTCGAGGAGAGAATCCTAAGGTGCTCGAGTGAATCATGGCTAAGGAACTCGGCAAAATGGCCCTGTAACTTCGGGAGAAGGGGCGCCTCCAGCAATGGAGGCCGCAGTGAAAAGGCCCAGGCGACTGTTTAACAAAAACACATGGCTTTGCAAAATCGAAAGATGAGGTATAAGGCCTGACACCTGCCCGGTGCTGGAAGGTTAAGAGGGGATGTTATTCGCAAGGAGAAGCATTGAATCGAAGCCCCAGTAAACGGCGGCCGTAACTATAACGGTCCTAAGGTAGCGAAATTCCTTGTCGGGTAAGTTCCGACCTGCACGAATGGTGTAACGATCTGGGCGCTGTCTCAGCCATGAGCTCGGTGAAATTGTGGTATCGGTGAAGACGCCGGTTACCCGCAACGGGACGGAAAGACCCCATGCACCTTCACTACAACTTAACATTGATATTGGGTACAGGATGTGTAGGATAGGCGGGAGGCAATGAAGCGGTGGCGCCAGCTATCGTGGAGTCAACCTTGAAATACCGCCCTTTCTGTATTCGGTGTCTAACCCCTCTGAGTAGGGGGACATTGTTTGGTGGGTAGTTTGACTGGGGTGGTCGCCTCCAAAAAGGTAACGGAGGCTTTCAAAGGTAAGCTCAGTACGCTTGGTAACCGTACGGGGAGTGCAATAGCATAAGCTTGCTTGACTGTGAGGCAGACAAGCCGAGCAGGGTCGAAAGACGGATATAGTGATCCGGTGGTTCTGCATGGAAGGGCCATCGCTCAAAGGATAAAAGGTACGCTGGGGATAACAGGCTGATCTCCCCCAAGAGCTCATATCGACGGGGAGGTTTGGCACCTCGATGTCGGCTCGTCACATCCTGGGGCTGGAGAAGGTCCCAAGGGTTCGGCTGTTCGCCGATTAAAGTGGCACGCGAGCTGGGTTCAGAACGTCGCGAGACAGTTCGGTCCCTATCTGTTGTGGGCGTAGGAAGTTTGAGTGGGGCTGTCCTTAGTACGAGAGGACCGGGATGGACAAACCTCTAGTGAATCTGTTATGGCGCCAGCTGTACTGCAGAGTAGCTACGTTTGGAATAGATAAGCGCTGAAAGCATCTAAGTGCGAAACTAGCCACAAGATGAGACTTCCATATAGGGTCGTGAGAGACTATCACGTTGATAGGCTACAGGTGTAAAGGTGGTAACATCACAGCCGAGTAGTACTAATTACCCGAATCTTTCTCATAGCAGAAACTCTGTATGTTGACTGTGTATTCAAAGACTTCTTTCAATAGTGTTAAAAGTTTAGAAGAACAGTTAGAAAGCTAGCAATAGCTCTCTAACGAATTCTTTAAAACTTAAATGATATTAAACGCTGCGAGCGAACAAGCGAGCAGGTCAGTTTACACCTTATTTAGGTGCCTATATCGGCGGTGTCCACCTCTTCCCATTCCGAACAGAGAAGTTAAGCCCGCCAGAGCCGATGGTACTGCAGTAACATGTGGGAGAGTAGGTCGGTGCCAAATCTTAAATCAGCCCGGTAGTTTCAGTACTACCGGGCTTTTTTGTGCGTTA
>NZ_PVTH01000017.1 GCF_003002875.1 Arcticibacter pallidicorallinus | reverse complement strand
ACAGCACGGCTTTCAGTCCCGCAGCCCTGGTTGCGGCCTGGCAGGAACCGGGACTTATTCCGCTTGGACAAACTACGAGAGGCCTTGTAGAAGAGAGGCCGGGCCGGGAATTTGTAGACTATGCAGGAAACTGGCTGCTGGCAGGTCTACAGAATCGTATTGAGCAGAAGGCCAGGGCAGGAACGGCCGAACAACTAGCCGAGCAGCTGCGGAAGAGCCGGCCAGAACGGCGACAGCCAGTTGAGGATGATCATCCGAAAATCGTTAGAGGGAAGAGAGTGAAATTTTAGTGGTATGATGAGTAAGGAGCTGGTAAATCTTGGATTTATTGAGCTATTTTAGATGTCCAAACCTTCTCATCTGTTACCCGTACCTTATCTTACCCGAACCTAAACCTGTCAAAATTGAATAAGAACATCGCTTTTATCGGAGGTATTCACGGTGTCGGAAAAAGTACCGTCTGCAAGCGTATTTGTGAAGACTCCAAACATGTCCTCGATGTAAAATCAATATCGGTACCATCATGTTTTTCGAAAATTCTAAAGAGTCTACAAAATCGCTGATATGAGAGTTTTACTGGATACAAACATTGTGATTCATAGGGAAGCCAGCAAGGCTGGCAACCAAGACATTGGTATGGTATTTAAATGGTTGGATAAGATAGGCGCCTCAAAGTGTATTCACCCGATCACGGTGATGGAGCTAGCACGATTCAATGATGCCAATGCTGTTAAAGTAATGAATATCAAGATTGGTAGTTACCATCAACTTAAAACGATTGCCGCATTCGAGGGGGCAATTAAAGAACTTAGTGATTTGGTTGACCGCAACCAAAATGACGTAGATGATTCTAAAATATTGAATGAGGTTTACACTGGTCGCGTAGACATATTGATCTCAGAGGACAGAAAGATACATAGAAAAGCTATTCGTCTGAATATCCCCAAAAGGTTTTTACGATAGACGCGTTTCTGGAAAAGGTCACCGCAGAGCATCCCGAACTTGTTGAGTATAAAGTTTTAGCTGTAAAGAAGGAGTATTTCGGGAACGTCAACCTAGAGGATACATTCTTTGACAGCTTTAGAGAGGACTATGCTGAATTCGACAAGTGGTTCATTAAGAAGAGCGATGAGGTTTCCTATGTTTGCTACCAAGATGGTATTTTGTCTGCCTTCCTGTTCATTAAAGTGGAATTAGCAGATGAGAATTATGCTGATATTAACCCGCCTTTTAAAAGAAAGAGACGACTGAAGATTGGGACTTTCAAAGTAACGAGTAATGGCTATAAACTTGGAGAGCGGTTTCTAAAGATAATATTTGACAACGCGCTGAAGCAGAAAGTCGAGGAAATTTATGTAACGATTTTCGATAAGCGACAAGAACAGGTTAGGCTTATTAAGCTGCTGGAAGAATGGGGTTTCAACTTTCACGGTACTAAGACCACGGTTAATGGAGACGAGGTTCTTTTTGTAAAGAAATTTGTAAAAGGAAAAGCGGATCCAGCTAATCCCAAGAAAACTTATCCCTTTCTACAATGGGATAGTTCGTTCTTTATAGTACCGATCTATCCGGAATATCATACAGAGCTTTTTCCTGATTCGATGCTTAGAACGGAATCTGCTATGGATTTTGTAGAAAACAAACCCCATAGAAATGCTGTAAGTAAAGTATATATAAGCAGATCATACGAACGACGGTTAGATCCCGGAGATCTTATCGTCTTTTATAGGACCGGGGGAGTTTATGGAGGTGTCGCAACCACCGTGGGGATAGTTGAGTCTGTCGTAACAGATATTCCCGACGAAGCAACTTTCGTGGCCCTTTGTAGGAAGAGATCGGTTTTTACGGACGATGAATTAAAGGAACATTGGAATTTCAAAAAAAACAATCGCCCCTTTATAGTCAACTTCTTATACTCGTTTTCTTACGCTAAAAGGCCCACTCTTAAATGGTTGAACGAAAAAGGTATAATCCCAAATGTTTTGGATATGCCTAGGGGATTCCGAAGAATAAGTAAAGAAGATTTTATTACTATTGCAGAATATTCAAGAAACGTATGAGAGTGCTATTGTCGATAAAGCCAGAGTATGCCAACAAGATTTTTGATGGAACTAAGAAATTTGAATTCCGAAAAATTTTATTCAAGAATCCGGAAGTTAAAACAGTTGTCGTGTACGCTTCTTCTCCAGTTCAGAAAGTTATAGGGGAATTTGAAATTGAGAAGATTTTAAGTCTAACTCCTGAGCTTTTATGGGAAAAAACTTGCCATTTTTCCGGTATATCGTCAAAATTCTTTTTTGAATATTTTGCTGACAGATCAGTGGCGCATGCGATTGAAATTAAGAGTACTAAAAAATATAAGGAACCCAGATCAATCAAAGAAGAATACAATGCGATACCTCCCCAGTCTTTTTTATACCTAACCTAGCTAATTTACATCCCAACGAAATGATATAATCTAAAAATTGTAAAGGAGTTAGATCATTCAAGTAAGATTTGTGCAATTGCAACAAATGACTCTGTAATATTCCCTTAGATTGCTAAGAAGGGTGATGTTTTGAATTGGATCGGTTGAATATAAAGGCACCGTGCATTCAAACAATAATACATTAATATTTAAGCCCTCATAATGATTGAGCGAAGCTATTCATAAACGGATTGAGTATGCTGCAAGCATTGAGTCAGCAGCGAGAACGTTTTATGATTTGAATACGATAAAACAACTATCTGGTAGTCTTTTGATAAAATATAAATCAGATCGTTGTTGATTTGTGGTATACAAACTGGGAATAACGCTAGTAAAAATCTGATATAGGTCGCAAAGGACCAAAGAGTTTTGCCGTAATTATAGGCTTTTCGTTGCTTGCTACCTTGAATTCCTTTTCAGCAGTTAGGACATCATTGGCCCTAAGATAATGCAGTTTGCCTTCCAGAGTCGCTAATTTACTTTGAGGTGCCGTCATATAAACGTAGGTATCTATTTTCCTGATGGTGATTTCGCAAAGGAAAGGATTAACTCCATTCTTGGGCCCTTGGTAAAACATATCAAAAGTATTCTTATTCATGGCTTTTACGTTAAGAAGGTAGGTGTCTTTCTTCTCGCCGGCGCTTAATTTGGTTAGCGTGTAAGAAATGCTAATACCGTTTTGTTCAAGTACAGAGGTTTCTTGAGCTATCCCAGTAAGAGCAAGCGTTAAAAAAGCCAAGGTTAATAAATGTTTCATATAATCAATAAGGTTAAGCAAATATAGAAAATATGGATAATCTGATTTATGATATAAATCAGATTATCCTAGTCTAAGTCATGAATGTCCATCCAAAACATACTTATACCGCCGCTGAGCCCATGCGAAAGTTCCGAACAGGATTCCTGAATAGACAAGGTTGCCTAGTAAGGTTCCTTTTAAAAATGGAATGCCAGCGACATAGCAGGTAATCAAACCGGCAAAGTTCTGCGGGTATGCACCACCTAACCAGACCGCGAAATTGGTGATGAGGAAAAACAGCGCTGTAGCCATCAGGCTGGCACCGGTTACACGGGTAACGGTTACTTTTTTTAACATCAGCATCCCGACAAGGCTTATCAGCAGATAACTTCCGTATTGCCAGTAAAATCCCGGATAGAACCAAACAAAGGATGTGAAATATTCGGCATATACTACATTGTTGATTAACAAGTCGCTAAGCCAGGTTGCTGCAATAGGGATGAGGCAGATTTGCCATATCTTTTTGAAATAAGCGGCGCCAAATAAGCCGATTGCCGCCAAGGGTGAAAAATTGGGCATTTGCGGAAGTAGCCGGCAGCAGGCTGCTAATACAATCAGCAGTAGCAGCAGAGTGGTTCTCAAATTGATTTTCTGTGAAGTGTTCATCTTTTTATTCTATAAGTGAATTTGATTAAGTTGTCGGTCAGAAGCTATGCTTAGGTGGGTAACTGAGCCATAACCGGGGTTGAGCCTGAAGCTGTTTTTGAGCGGTAGATCCAGAACCAGGCTGATCAGGCTGCGTATATTCCCCGCATGGGTGACGATTCCAACCGTTTCGACTTTCTTATCCAGTAGCTTGTTTAAAAATTGAGCGCTGCGTTGATGAAGAGCCAGGTAGTTTTCGCCCCCGGGTACAGGCTCATTCACGAAATCGTTCATCCACCTGTTTAATGGTTCCGCAGCGATGTCTTTCCAGGGCTGCATCTCCCATTCGCCGAAATGCATCTCCTTCAGTAAATCGTCTTGAATAACATCAGGCGATAGTGTTTGGGCTAAGGTTAAACATCGGTTGAGCGGACTGCTGTAGACGCAATCGAACTGTATCGGGACCTTAGTGCGGACTAGCTGCGATTCTTCATCGAACAGATCCCCGTTGAGAAAGATATCGGATTGTCCGTAGCAAATCCCCTTCTCGATTGCAGGGCTCGTATGTCGGATTAAATAAACTTCCATTGGCCGAGGCAGTATAAAAGAATGACAACAAAAGCGAGTTGTTGGGTTGCGCCCAGGCAGTCACCTGTATATCCTCCTATCCATTTTTGGAAATAGGAGGAAAGGTACCTCTTCAGCAAATACAGCGGAATCATCACCAACAAGATAGCATAGTGTTGAAATATAAATAAAGCAGGCAGAAGCCATAGCAGGCAAATGATAAAGTCTGTATTGGAGAGCTGCTTGGCCAGTGGTTTTACCTTGCTGCTGGCGTCTTCACGTGCATACTCGTGACTGCGCATGATCATGACTGCCGTAAAGCGGCTGCCAACATGGGCCAGAATGATCGATTTGATACAATAAATCACGCCTATTTCCAGTAGGCTGGTCAGCGCGAAGATTTTAAAAGAAAAAAGAAGGATGGTGCCGATAACACCGTAGGCACCCACCCGACTATCTTTCATGATGTCAAGAATGCGTTCTGAGGTCCAGCCTCCGCCAAAGCCGTCGCAAACATCAGCAAACCCATCTTCATGAAAGGCACCAGTCATAAGGACGCTGACAGACAGGGCCAGCAAAACTGATATGGATGGGGGGAAGATAAAGTGGCAGGCATAAAGTGTGCTCGCAGCCATGAGTCCGATCATCCAGCCAACAAGCGGGAAATAGCGGGTAGCCTTGTTCAAATAATCTTCTGAATGGTCAACCCAGGAAGGACATGGGATGCGGGTATAAAACATAACCGCTGTAAAAAATACCCGAAGTTCGTTTCTCATTATTCTGATGTTTTTTGTGAAACGCCTGCTGATTCAAAACTGGCCATCTCGTTGAGAAAGCGGACGGCGCTTTCAATGATCGGATAGGCTATAGCGCATCCGGTCCCTTCTCCCACACGCATGGATAAGTGAAGAAGCGGGCTTGCATCTAGGTGGCGAAGTAGATTTTTATGTCCTAGTTCATCACTTTGATGGCAAAAGACTGCGTTCATGGTGATCTCCGGGTTGATGCTACGGGCACATAGAAAGGCTACGCTGGCAATGAACCCGTCGACCAGGATGATCATCTGACGTTGCTGAGCTTTAAGCATACCACCGCAGATCTGTGCGATCTCGAAGCCACCAAAGCAACGAAGTGCTTGTGATACCTCTGCCGGCGCAGGATGACTGACCTTCGCCCGCTCTAGAATGTGGAGCTTTTTGACAAGTTGCTCATCACTGACTCCGGCGCCTTTTCCGACGCAATCGGTTAGGGGAAGACCGGTAAGGCAACTCATCAGCAAACTTGCTGATGAGGTATTGCCTATACCCATTTCGCCAAAACCGATGACATTGCAGCCCTTTTTCGCCTGCTGTTCAACCAGGGCAGCCGAGCGTTCAAAACAAAATTTCAGTTGTTCGGCAGTCATTGCTTCCTCATGAAGGAAATTCCGGGTACCCATTCCCGCTTTTGCATCAATCAAGGGAGTGTCGGGGCTGAACTCGAAGTTCACACCGGCATCCACCACGTGGAGTTCAATCCCATGCTGCCTGCAAAAGACGTTGATGGCGGCTCCGCCCTGAAGGAAGTTTTGCACCATCTGCACAGTAACTTCCGCAGGGTAGGCACTGACGCCAGAGGCGGCGATACCATGATCTGCAGCAAAAGTTAAAATCGACGGATGGCTCAACTCTGGATTGCTGCAGTTTTGCAGCAGACCGATCTGCAAAGCCAGTGCTTCCAGCCTGCCCAGTGCACCCAGCGGCTTTGTCTTAAGGTCAATCTTTTGCTGAAGATGTTGTGCCAGGGTCACGGTTGACAAATGGATTACTTGTTAATGAATACGACATTATTAGGATTGATACCCACGGTAATGGAATACTTCTTCTTGCCTTCTTTGTCGAAGCAGAATACTTCGCCACCCGTTGTGTAGTTTTTAGCGTCTGTTACAAATACTTCTCCTGTTAATTCATCGACTGCCAGACCGTAGGGACTGGTAATCTTTGTGTTGTCGGTAATGAAGTTTTCTTTTTCCAGCTGCTCAGTTTTGACATTAAACACCTTTAGTTTGCCCCCTGACGCCGGAATATAACCATAATCGCCGCTGATGACCATGGAGCCACCGGAGAAGTTTACGGCTGTTTTAACCTGGTCTGTTTTGCTGTCGATTGTCGTCATGCTTGATTTGACATCAGCGTAATTGCCGGTAGACAAGACATAGACATCACCATACTGGTCTGCTACTACGCCTCTTGGATTTTCTCCTACAGTAATTTTCTTGGTTTCCTGTAAAGTCTTCAGATCAATAACAGAAACCGTATTGCCATAGTTGGGATAGTCTAAACCACCTGAGTTAGCCACATAAAGTTTTCCGTTCGCAATCGCCATTTGCTCGGGGTTTCTACCCACTTTGATGTACTGCTCGATTTCCATAGAAGCAGTGTCAAGTACAGCCACGGTTCCATCAAAGTTGGATATGTAGCCCTTATTGCTGTTAAATGTGATGTATCGGGGCTGTCTGCCGACGTTATTTTGCTTCAGATCGAGCTTCTTAATAGAGGCACCGGTGTGCGGATTTACGATTTCCAGGGTGCTGGAGACGTTTACGACGATATACATTTTGGATCCATAGATCTTCATATCGTTTCCGGTATCACCGAGGCCCCGCCCGTTCACACTAGCGAATTTATCGGTAATGAGGCTCCTGTCTTCGTAGTTGAAATAACTAAGGGAGGTATTGTTGGCGTTAAAAAGTCCTTCGCATAATACATAGATACCTTTGCGCTCGGCTTGTGGAAGCTCGGGTTCAGCTTCCGGACGGTCGTCTTTTTTACAGCCTTGAAAAATGCTTGTTCCCAGAAATAGCGCGATAAAAGCGAATTGTTTTAATTGTTTCATTGTGATTAAATTGTGATTTGAAAAGAAAGCCTTAGCGAACGACCCGGCATAGGAAAGCTGCGTATGAAGGCGTAAGATTGATTGAAAAGATTATTTACTTCAGCAGTGAAGCTGATCGGATATTTGGTTTCCAGCTGATGGCTGAGGGATAGATCGCTTACAGAAAATCCTGGAACATAGTATTGAGGCAAGTTTTCACTCAGGTAGTACCGTGATGTAGAAAGAATATGATTATAATATACTCCGGATCGTTTGCTGCTGATGCCGGCGTTGATGGCAACGGTATGTTTTGGGGTGTAAGGAATCTGATGAAGATAGACTGATGACTTAGGATCTGTAACATCAATAGCCTGCTGGTAAGTGTAGTTGCCGGATAGGCTGAAATCGAGCTGTCGGCCTAATGCAGACTTGGTTTTAATCCCCAGATCAAGTCCTCGAATATCGACTTTTCCGAGATTCATCATGGTCCAGGTGAACAGATCCTTATTCGGTATGGCAATGATCTTATCTTTTACGTTATTGTAGTAAGCATCGGCAGTAAGGCTAAGGAAATAGACGAATGTATTGAAGGTCTTACTGTAAGTGAGGCCCGCGTTGTACTGCTCTGCGTATTCTGGCTTGAGATCGCGTCTGCCTGAACGGGTATAATACAGGTCGTTGAAGGTTGGATTCCGGAAGATGTCTTTATAAAATAGCCGGAATTGGAGGTCTGTTTGGTCGAACGGCTTATAGGTAGCCGATATGGTGGGCGACCAAATGCTTTTTGAGGGACTTGCAGTTCCTTTCTCGACCCACTCGGTTATTGTGGTGTTTAAAAGCGTAGCATGTATGCTCAGTCTGTTGAAAAGAAATTTAGAAGTAAGGGCGCTAAAAGCGGTGAGACGGCTAGGGTAAGCATAGTTATACAGATCCATATCCAGCTTGTTGTATGTAAGGTCGCTGGCCAGGGATAATTCCCAGATCCCGGAAATGGGGTAGGACAGAGCGACAGACTCATAGAGCTCTGTTTGCTTGAAACGCTGATCCAGGATGCCTGCCTGGTTGAGATAATCGGGATCGGTATACCGCAAGTAATTATGGGCGAATTTCGCGTTGACGAGGAACTGCAGCTTGTTTGGAAAATGATGCTGATAGCTGCTTTGCAGGAAAAGATCTCTGTTCCAAAGGTGCTGATTGGAGTAAGGGTTGTAGTAGACTACCGCCCCGGGAAGTCCGCGGCTGGATTGGGAATAGTTGATGCGGAACTGGAGGCGGTTACTGTCTGCTCCGTTCCAATACCAAGCCGCGTCAGATTGCATAGTGCTGAGTTGAGCATTGGTACGGGTGGCCAATGTGTCTGATCCATCGCCATCTACCTTATACTTATATCTTCCATGTGACTTTTGCCAGCTGCTGTTTACGTTTAAATACGATCGCTTGCTGATTTGTCTTTGCCATAAAATGTTTGGATGGAGCAGGCCGAAGGATCCTGTTTTAAAGCCAAGTTTGACTCGTTGTTTTTTATCGTCCGCGAATTGAGGGGCCAGGCTTTTTATCACCAGCATGCTGGCAGAGGAATACGCCCTTGCAGGTTGCAGCAGCTCAGCAGAATGTCCGTTATATAATGTAATGGAGGCTACGTTATCCAGATTGATCTTGCCCAGGTCGATTTGTCCGTTTTGGGCATCGCTCGTTTGTACGCCATCTAGTTGAACACCGGTATGGTTTGCGCCAAGGCTTCTTACAGAGACTGTTTTTAAGCCGCCGATACCTCCATAATCCTTGATGTTTACTCCGGAGAAGTTTCTTATGGCGTCGGCTACGTTGTAAGCCGCCAGGCTTTTGAAGTCACGTGCGGAGATCTGCTGAGCGGGGTTCAGGCTATGAACGTTCTGGGGGAGAACGAAGCGAACGGACACTTCCTTTAATACATTGCTGGTGTCTGCCTGTCCGAAGAGACCGGCGCTGACGAAAAGAGTGAATACAAGGGAGAGTAACCGTTTTTCCATACCTGAGTTTTTGCACAGCAAAGGGTATAGTACGGCAATGGAAATACACGCGGCATCTTCATTCCAGCTTCAATCCCCGAAAGCTATGAATTCTAAAATGCAGTGGCAGGTATTCTGACTTACTCCCCTCGGTATGGTCTTCCCATTCACAACAGTGAACAGTGACACTAAAATATACCTTAGTTTAAATGGAGCTTACAGCTACGGGATAGTTCCGGATTTACACCGGATTCCCTTTTAATCCTTTCCGATTACTCGAATTAGGAACCAAAAGCAGCGCAAAGATATCATAATATACTTCTGTTTGTGAGGGGAGCGACATAATTAATCGTCTTTAACTCATTATCAAAAGCTTGAAGATACTGGTTGATAGGTGGTGTGCGGTCCGGCCCAGGTGTCTGAAATGCTAAGTAGCTCTTCACAAATGCTATATTTTCCTATGCCTACATTGTGAAAAATCGCGGTTCGATCTATTCTCTTATCAAAAAAATAGCGTTATTGAGGTTACAAGGTAATAACTAGAAGTTACAGCCATTCAACGGAACTAGCAACGAATTTTGGTTTTAATACGACTTTAGGAAAAGTTACGAAACTTGGTCTTAATTTTGGTGCAAGTGCTAAATCTACTACCATTAGAAATTATAGCATTGTTTCTAATTTGGGTGATGATGATCTTGGAACTGCAGCGATGGCATTTTCGGATGAGATTATTTTCGAGGCTGTTCCTTTTTATGAGCAACATCTTTCTACCTTTATCATCCCAGCCTATGAAACTGGTTACATTCTTTTCTCAGTAATTCCTCGGCAATAAATTATAATTTACATGCATAAAGATCAAAGAATTCTAATCTACTCTATAGCCACGATGATGATGTTTACTTTGTCGTGCACAAAGTTTGATGTGGTCGATGAAGCCGAAAAACTTAAGGGAAAGTATACTGCAGTATCTGCATACCTAGACCGTCCCGCAGATATAAATTTTGATGGATTTGACTCGATTGATCTTTTGCACGAAATTCCGGATATAAAAAGTGCGCAATTAGAACTTATTGGAACAAACGGATATAACTTATATTCTCATTTTTGGCCTGAGCAGTACTTCCTATATGGAAAGCCTTCAAGTGTATACTCCCCTGACGTCAAGATAATTTACGAAAAAAAAGCAAGCTACGGCGAATTTCAATTAAATAAAGATATTTCTGAAATAATTGTTCTAGATAAATCTTTATTAGAATTCGTCAAACCATCTAGAATTCAGCTATTGGAAGAGAATGAGATAAACATTTATTTTGATAAAACGCTTTACACTAAAGTCGGATGGCAGGACTTTCACATTACGGTTAGATATAGACGATACACCTCAACCTTTTAGGAATGACATAACAATTCAATGACGTGCTTCGAATCAGTAACTATACTGTTTGGAAGCACGTCTAAAGTCCCATGGAGCAATCGGGTTTGGCATACTCCATATGCCTTTTTGATTTTTTCGGGCAATCTTCTCCAGGTTGGAAAACTTAATTGATTTATCAAAATATTTATAATGCCAGGCTAAACCTGCTTTTAATAATTCCTCATTTAAATTTTCACCTGTTAAAGCGAAACAGAACCTAAATAGCTGGCTAATTAGTTGGCTTGGAATTGAAATATTAATAATTACGCGTACATACACACAATCATTGAAATAATGATCGTGGTCATATAATTTCGAATATCATAAATTAAACAAAGAAAAGAACAAAAATTGTGTCGTGTAAAACACTTCATAAATTACAAACTAGGCTAAATTAAAGTCCTCAGGGCTGGTTACCTTGAGGCTTTTTTGACTTCTTCCCATACCTAAATCACATCATTTATACTCCCCCTGATTTCTTTTGTTGGAGGTGACCATTTTAAATACCTGTAGGCAGTGACTTTGCTAATCTTATAGACTTTAGCAATTTCCGATATATCCATTTTATCAGCATGATATTTAAGCTGCACGGCTTGCGCTATAGCTTGCTTATGAGGTGGCAACCCAGGGGGTCTACCGCCTTTCCGTCCTCGTGCTCTTGCTGCATTAAGACCAGCCTTTGTCCTTTCGCTGATGATATCCCTTTCGAATTCAGCCAGAGCTCCAAAAATGTTGAAGGTAAATCTACCGGTAGCCGTTGCTGTATCTATTCCATCCTTTAAAGAAACAAAGGACACCTCCATTTTACTCAGGTCCGAAATGAGGGAAATCAGATCTTTAAGAGACCTACCAAGACGATCCAGTTTCCAGACAATCAAAGTATCCCCTTTCCTTAATCTGGAAAGAAGCTTTTGCAGCTCCAGACGTTCCATATTTTTCCCTGACCCTTTCTCTTTAAATATAAGCTCACAGCCGTAAGCACTAAGGGCATCCAATTGTAGATTTAAATTCTGATCTTGTGTACTTACTTTTGCATAACCAATTTTCATAAGCCCATCCCCCATTCGTTTGATCTGTTAAGATCTTGCATCTTTTCAAACTCGGCAATTTCTTTTTTTAGCATTCCCGCATACTCCATATGCATGAAACTTCTGAAAATGGTAATATCCTGATTAGCCCTGGTGTCGAGCAGAGCTTGAATATAGTCGGCCTTTGATTTTTCGTTAACAATGGCTAAAGGCAAATTATAATAAGCCTGAATGTAGTTCATCAATAGCCGTGAAGTTCTTCCATTACCGTCATAAAAAGGATTTATGCTCACAAAGCTAAAATGCGCATCAAAGGAAAGATTTACTTTGTCCTCCAGTGTCAATTTTCCAGACATCCGGGTGTCTATATCCTGAATTAAGTTTTCAAGCAATGACGGCACTTTGCTGAAATTTGGAAAGTACGTAGCACCCGCAGATACATTTCCTTTCCGCAACTCGCCTTTCGAAGCATCAACCTGGCCGAAGACAGTCTCGTACACACTCGCTGTACTCTTAAGAACTCTTGCATTCAATTCTCTTACAAATTCTACCGTTACAGGTGATTTTCTTTTGGCTTCTTCAAGGGCAAACACCAGGGCATCGTAGTGATCTTTGACCATGAGCGAATACGAAAGGGGTTTGCCTTTGGGTGTCAGATCCTCAGTAATTAGTACAGCGGTCTCCACATCTGTTAGCGTGGATCCTTCTAATACAGTTGAATGGTGAACAACTGCAATATGATTAAACAACTCCTTGTTGATGGTTTGATCAATACCGAGACGCTTATATTTTTCTATATACTTTGCTATACTCATTTTCAAATAAGAGTATAATGTAAATTTATGATAAATAGATTTGTGAAACAAGTTTATGAAACACATAAGAGCCAAAAAAAGGGACATTTATTAATTCCTGAAAAATGTCTAAAAACGGACGTTTTCTGAGACCGTTTTAACATAGCCAAAAAAGTGAACGAGCGGATACTCCCGAATGGAATAGAAATATCGATATTGTAGATTTATGGGTTAGCTCTTTTACTTGACATAAGTGAAATTATCGCTATCTCTCATTCTCATAAAAGGAAGATTATCGACACCCATCTTCTTATCAGTGAAGAGCACGACCGGAACCGGTGTCAAATATTCGTTTTATGAGACAAAATCATGCTAAACCCAATCATGCTTTCCCAACGGTCTATTCACAATTGTCACTTGTTATTTATCACCTAGTATTACTTTCATCATTTCATGATGGTTGTTTAGAAAATATTTGGTAACCATATAGTGTTCCGTGTTCTCGTATTTTACTTTATTTATTCCCGATTCATCAAGTTGATAGATTGTGGCATTGGGGTAGGCTAGTAAAATTGGGGAATGTGTAGCTATGATAAATTGAGATTTCTGGGACACAAGTTTGTTGATTATTGCAAGTGCTTCCAATTGCCTGGAAGGTGAAAGGGCTGCTTCTGGTTCATCAAAAATATAAAGACCTTTTCCCTTAAGCTTCAGGCTTAACGCAGCCATAAAGGACTCTCCATGAGATTGGCTATGAAGAGATTTGTTTCCGTATTCTACTAGGTAGTCTAAGTCTTCCATATATGTAGCTACGTTGTAAAAACTTTCGGCCCGTAAAAAATAGTAGTCTGAAGGCTTTTTAAAGCTCTTAACGGTCTTCAGGTATTTGAACAACTGGGAACCATTGTTATGGGTTTGAAACTGAACGTTTTTCGTCCCACCTTCAATCCCAAATCCAAGACTTAGTGCAATTGCTTCTATGAGTGTAGATTTGCCAGTTCCATTCTCGCCAACAATAAAAGTCACGTCAGCGTGAAACTTTAGAGTTGACAAACTTGAAATCGCTGGAATGTTGAAGGGGTATGAATGAAAGGATGGAACAATGTCCCTTTGAAAACATATTTCTTGTAAATAAGGCTTGGCTTCCATAGTCTTTCCACAAGGTATATATATTAAATTAAAGTTTTTACGTCCATATATAATCTTGGCCTAAAACTCTATTTTAGGTGCTTCTAATGACTGGGCGCATGTCTGGATATTCGTGGCCACCTTATCTACGCAAATAACTTTAAAGATAAGATGCAGCAATTCTTTTTTGTGCCCTTTGTAATCGCGATTTCAAAAACTTTATTGTTGGTGGATAGGTGTAATTTTGATTATATACAAACAGGCCTTCCAAGTATCGCTCTGCTATCCAGATTCTCTTTTAGAGTTGAGCATTCTGAGGGTCGAAGAGAGAAACTGATCGTTCATTTTGTAACTCATAAAGTGAAATAATTATAAAATTATCTATTTAGTGAGAATTTTTTTAACTTGCTTGAGAAAACTAACCAAGTTCTATCCTATGAAGATGCTTAAACTCCGTATTTTAGTAGTGTCTTTATGCTGATATCAATTTCAAATTCTTGTAAAAATACCAGTGATGAAGTGGTAGATGTATCACCTTCTTCAATCTCTAATGATCTCATTGAAAAAGTAGAAAGGTTTCATTCTCTTCAAGTTGAAGCCAACATAAAAGATGATTTGAATAGAAAATCAAAAATTAAAACTAGTGCAATAAGTACTGAAAAAATTAAAACAATAGAACCTATGTTTTAAATACTAACTTTAGCATAGCCAATTATCCTCTCATGAAAGCAATACTGAAGTTTGCTGTTCTTTCCGGTCTAACCATTTTGTTATTTTCCTGTAAGAAGAATGATGAATAAAAATGTGTGAAGGTTAAGTATCTTTCAACCTACTGTCCTAAGCCAGGCGCTGCAGTAGTTCAAGTTCAATCAGGATCTTTTGAGGGCCTAGTTTTGCTTAATGTGCCTGAAAATTATCGTGTTAAGGATAAGATTTTCTATGTTACCTACCATTATGACCCGACGTTAGATCATGAGGATAATATCGCTTGTCCTCTTGATAAAGCCTATACACACGCAAAAATGTATACGGTTGATTCCGTTGGCGAGCAGAGTTGCAACGAATAATCCAGTTTATATTACAACCTAATCCTTATCTTAAAACAAATTGCCTTTGATATATCAGAGCAAGTTTGTTGTAATTGACTTCTCAATTACAGGTTTTGGGTTGCTGATCGAATATTCTTCACTTAATTTATTTATATGAATATGCAATCCGAAAATCAAGCGTCTTATTACTGGTATTTTGACAAAAAAGTTGCGGTAAGGTTCAACTTAAAGTCTTGGCTCATTAAAACAGATGATGTAAGCGAATCATCTGTTGCACAAAGATTAAGCAGAAATGCTTCTGAATTGAAACTCATCAAGCCTCTGAACGCTGAATTCGCAAGAATTGATTTTGACGAACCAATGGAATTCACAGCTGAGAGACGACAAAGTGAAACCATGATACCTTCTCTCACAGTTGGAAATGATGTTGACCCGGTTTTCATGACTGGAAATATCGTTCTTATGCCTAATGAAAAAACGGATATTGAGGATTTCTGCAACCTATGGCGTAGGAATCATAAGTAGACTTAATTATGGTGCGTATTTAATGACAGTTTTAGACCCTAGCTCCGTACTGGAAACTGCAAATAAAATACACGAAAGTGGAACAGTTAAATGGTGCACTCCGGACTTTTTTGCGACGACGACTCCTACCTCTGACCCTCTATTTAGAAACCAATATTATTTATTTCAACAATATCGGGCGATAGCTGCTCTTAAATATCTGTTCCACTCGCCTTTTGCTACATGCAACTCCTTTTCAAAAATATCTTCAAGGGCGGTATAGGTCATAGCTTTTTTAAGCGCTTGGAAACCACCTTTATCATATATTAAGTGACAAATCATACCATGTATGGCGCTGCCAGGGTTAGTATAAGGGTCTGTATACCAAAAGTCTTCCAAGTTATTCAGGTCTACCTCAGGATGTTGCTCAAGGTATTGATTCACACGTTTAAGGTGCCAGCTAACTGGTCTGCCCATACTGCCTCCGTAAAATACAGCAAGTCCTTCGATTAATGGAGACTGGGGGTGCAAGCGATTTAAATAGACGTGTACCACTTCATGGAAGTAGTTTTCACCTAAGCCTCCACAATAGACTTGATTATCAATGTCATCCGATATTCCTCCAGGCTTATCTTTGTTCCCCATTCCAACGACAAAATCAAACCCTCTAAGTTCGTCAAGTTCATCTTTTGTATTTGCGAGATAATACTTGATGTCAATGGGCTTCAGATTCCACTCTTTTTCTAACATGATAACGTCTGCCACTAAGCTATCTGCACGTTTTGCATTGAATTTGTGGTATGGCGGGTAATGGAAGGTTATATTCCTGACCTTGTTTTGTTTCCAAGCAGCAATGTTAATTTTAATTGGGGAGACAAAGTAAGGTTTGTCCTTATCGAATGCCACATAGCTATTAGTAATCGCCATCGTCGCAATATTGTTCGATGAGTCAGCGTAGCTGAATTGCGTCTTAAAATGTATATAATTCGGTTTAGGCTTTATATACAACACAGTGCCCTTCTTCATCCAGGAATAGAGTGGAGACTCATTTATTGCATAAATAATCTGGTCTGGCACTTTTCTCTCTTTTAGTTCTTCTGCTGTCCAGTATTTAGAAAAATCAGGGAGTGACTTCCCATTGAAGCTCGCAAGGTACGATTTGTAAAAAGCCAGTGCTTTTTGGACCTCGACTCCTGATGTATCAACTCCAGGGTTTATGGATATCTGGGCTCGAGCATTTATAGAAAGAAAGACTATCAACGACAGTAATGAATTTCTAACCATGTATATATTCATGAAGAGACTGGTTTAAAAGTAAACCAATTTAGACTTAAAAAGCGAATTCTTAAACCAGCGGTTCACTTTTTCCATGGATGTGTCTAACAGTCGGATATTTCTTGGAGGAAATATTGTTTCTATCTTAGCGTCAATATTAATTGCGGCTAAACGGTCCGATCCCATTTAAATATCATGGAAAAAAGCAGGTTAATACAGCAACTTGAATTTATCAAGGAGATAGACAAACTGAAATACATACAACGCAGAACCAGGCTTTTAAATAGCGACAGGCATGAGAACGACGCAGAACACAGTTGGCATCTGGCTATGATGACCATTGTTTTAGCCGAGCACTCGAATAAGCCAATTGATGTGCTCAAGGTTTTGAAGATGGTTTTAATACATGATATTGTAGAAATCGATGCCGGTGATACGTTTATTTACGATACAGCTAAGAGTCATGACAATACAGACGAGGAACTTATAGCTGCTAAAAGGATTTTTGGAATGTTGCCGGATGAGCAAGCTGCAGAGTTTATCGCTATTTGGACCGAGTTTGAGGAGGGTATTTCGGATGAAGCGAAATTCGCGAGGTCTATGGACAGGCTTGAGCCACTGCTTCAGAATACATCAAATGATGGGGGTACCTGGAGGGAATTCGATGTCCCCTATGAGCGGGTTTATGATAAGAAGAAAGTAATTAAAAACGGTTCTGAGTCGATTTGGCGCTACGCCGAGGAGTTGATTGACAAAAGTGTTGAGATGGGGATGCTGAAGAAGATAGAGTAATAACAGTATTTCATTGATGCAGCAAAAAAGTAACGATGCTGTTATAACAGTGAGCGTACATAGATCGCGGAAGATCCATATATTTATGATATGAAAAATCCGTGTTACGAAGTTTACAAGAATGGCACCCTACTGTGCAAGGCTGGATTGGACACGGAAGCAGGAGTTCTGACCGGAATTCTTACCTGGGTTAGGCGAACAGATGGAAGTGAGTCCAATACGTTGTCGGTTAGTGGACTGAATAGTCAAGAAAACATATCTTTGTCCTGGGTTGACGAACAGGTCGAAGCAGGTGATGAGATTACCATAAAGGTGACTGACGATACAGAGTTTTCAGAAGCGTCGATCAGACCTCCTTTCGATGCGGAACGACATCAGCGTGATAAAATAAAAGCTTACTACCGACTCAAAGAAGAGCTGAAAGATTATCTGAAAGATGAAGGGCTAGAATAAATTGAAATTGAGTATGGCAGACTAAAACACCTTGCAGGCTTTGATAGAAAATACCAGATTAAATTCTTTTTGGAGACCCCTGAAACAGGCCATTCAGGTATTCTCTGCTAATGATCCCTTGCGGATGGCGGCGGCGACGGCCTTCTTTACCATCTTTGCGTTGCCCCCCATACTCGTTATCATTACGCAGGTGTTGGGTCTGATCGTCAATGATCAGATTATCCGGGAGGTATTTCAAAGTTTGTCGGCAGTGATCGGCAAAAGTAGCACGGTTCAAATAACAGATACGCTAAAGGCTATCAGAGAAATGGCCAGCAATGAATATGTTACCATCTTTGGTATGTTTTTTTTAATCTTCGTTGCTACGAATCTGTTTAAGATTGTTAAAGATTCCATTAATCAGGTGTGGAAGATTAAAATGATCACCGGGCCGCGTTTTCGCGGAACTATGCGCTCCAGATGGCATTCCCTTGTTATTATCGTGTTCACTGGATTTCTGTTCTTACTTTCGATCCTGATGGAGGGGATGCAGACCTATCTCAAGGATATAGTGGAAGAGTTATTGCCCTGGCTCGCTGACTTTCTGAACAGCGCATTCAGTTATATATTTTCGATTCTTATCGTTACGACCTGGTTTTTGATCATATTCAGATATCTGCCTGATGGCGTGCCCCCCTGGAAAGTTGCGATTGCTGGAGCGCTCTTTACAAGTATTTTTTTTAACATCGGTAAGTTTCTGCTTCGTGTTTTATTGCTGCAAAGTAACATCGACGGCTTGTTTGGTGCTTCGGCCGCGATTGTGCTGCTCCTGCTGTTTGTATTTTACTCTTCGCTGATTCTATACTTCGGTGCTTCTTTCACACAGGCCTGGGCCGATTGTCATGATACGCCTATTGAGCCTAAGCCCGGAGCGGTACGCTACAAATGGGTTGAGATCACGGAGCAGAGCTGAAGTCAAAAAGGTGAACGTTTACCTCATCGAGTTTCAAACTTTCGATTTCATGAGCCCGGTGCGATAGTTCCCTGTAAAGAAATTCTCCAGGGTGAGACTTATTATACCAGTCGGGCCTGTTCTCTATCTCTCCAATGTCATTCCAGATCTTCCTGTTATAAACCACCCACACCCGTTTCTTTCCTTCCAATTGATGCAGCTCTGGCCGTAGTTGCTTGATATAATCAGAGGGGCTTACAGAAGCGAACTTTTTGTCACTCCCCTCAATAGCATTATACTGAATGTTGTAGGCTCTTTTATAATAGCGGTAACCGTAGTTCATGTTCCAGTAAACGTACACCAAATCGCCCTCCTGATAGTTCTTGTCGATGTGAAGCAGCGCCTCTTTCTTGTATGATTTCTTGTAGCGGCCGAAAGTGTCGGGACTAATCACCTGGGCAGCCGAGGCTGCGAATCCGCCGGTCATCAGTAGTGCCGGGATGATGAGTTGCCGTCTGCGTAAGGCCGGGAGGGCTTTGATTGTCTGATCGCAGCCTTTTGCGATAAGAAGGATTATCAAAGGTGCAAGGAAGACCAGTAGTCGCTCGAAAAATGGATAGCGTTCTAAAGCAGATGCCGCGAGCGTCAATATAAGAGGTAACGTAAGTAAGGCAAGGGCACGTTTGTCGGTCTTAAAAAAAGCATAAATCCCGATAAGCGATAGTGCTATAGGGAGGATCGACATTTTCATGATGACCCGCAGAGGGGCAGAATCGGCGGTGTTGAAATTCCACAGCAGGCCTAGTGGGTAATCGAGCATAGTATACAGATGCCGGATGAGCCAAGTTATGGTATCGGGAGACCATAAAGGCAAGGGCATGAAGCTTTGATAATGCCGGAACCAATATAAGAGCCATTGCTGATCGACCTGGTTGCTGGTAATTAAAATATAATGGATAGCGAAGCTGGTGAACCACATGGAAAAAGGAACACAAAGCTGAAGAAACGACTTCCAATCATTCTTCATGATCAGGGACAGGCATACCGCCATCCCGATGCCTGTAAGGATGAATACAGAAGAGTAAGAGAACCACAAGATCAAAGCGCCTGCCGCTCCCCATAGAAGTCTCGATTTGAGCTTTCGGTCTTTATAGAATCGAATGTATAACCAAAGGCAAAGCACTGTTACCAGGAGTTCCATGCTATACTGTTTCACCTCTACAGAATGATAGATCAGGGGAGGCGCAAAAGCCATCATGCTGATAGCTGCTAATTGCCCTGCCGGTTTTAGCCAGTAGCGGGCTATCGGGATTAAACAAATGAGGGCAGCTATGCCGCAAAGTAATGGGATAAGCCTCAGTGCCTTCTCTCCATCTCCAAATATGAGGACGGAGCATTTGACCATCCACAGAAATCCAATAGGTGCCTTTTGCTGGTATTCAAGTAAGGGAGCGGTCAGCTGCTGAAAGTCTGCTGAGATCAGACTCAATGACAAGTAAATCTCATCAAGCCATAATGACCTGTTATGGACGAAATGAAACAGGCGGAAAAGAATGCCGAAAGTGAGTATTGTATAGAGAAAAAACTGCCGCTTCTGAGGCGACTTTTTGAACTGTAGCGCGGGTTCTTTTTTAAGCTCCGCGGAAATTGTATAAGGCATATGAAAACTGTTGGAACGCATGGTAAAGATGGTTATTTAAATTATCTCTTCGTTACACACCTTTATACATCGAGGGTAACAATCCTTTCGGATTGCACACAGCGCTTCCTTTAATCTCTACCTTGTTTCAACGATTTGATAGAAACACATGGTTAGTTGGGAGAAACTGAAGGTGGTCATCTTCGATGTGGATGGAACCTTGTATTTGCAGTCTAAGCTTAGAAAAAAGGTGCTTTTGGGATTATTGAGGCACTACTCTGTCCGCCCCTGGAAAATTGATGATCTCAAGGTTCTGATGTATTTCAGGAAGGAAAGAGAGCGAAATGCAGGATATATGGGTAGCGGGCTCGAACTAGCACAGTACATATGGTGTGCAGAAAGAGTGAATTATCCGGTAAGTATGATCAAACCTGTGATAGAACGGTGGATATTCGATTTCCCAAACCAGTATCTGGCCGACTGTGTTTTCCCCGGCATACATGAGCTGTTCGGCGCCCTGCGGGAGCACGGTATAAAAATCGCTATTTATTCAGATTATAAGGCTCAGGATAAGCTCAAGGCTATGGGTCTGGAAGTCGACATGTCTGTTGCCTCTACTGATCCGGAGGTAGACAGGCTGAAGCCTGATCCCTGTGGCCTTTTATATATAACCGAGAAGATGGGGGTTGATCCGGATGAATGCCTTTTTATCGGGGATAGACTCGAACTCGATGGAGAATGCGCTATTCGTGCCGGGATGCCTTATCTAATCATAGATAAGAAGCCTATTAAAACCTTTGATTTCTTCCATAACCTGACGTCCCAACTAAACGCTTACTCTCAAACACAACATATTAAACTATGAAATTTACTAATACCCCTGTTTCTGCTTTAAATGAAGGAGGTCTGTCTTTACGAGCGGCCGGACTGTATGAATATGTAACAATCGCCAGGCCTGATCATTGGTTTAAGAACATTTTTATGCTTCCCGGAATGCTGTTCGCTTACCTGGTTTACCAGACTCCGCTTGAGCCTGCCTTCTTTTTAAAAGTAGTAAGCGGTATCGCCTGCACCTGTCTGATCGCCTCGGCGAACTATGTTATCAACGAGTACCTGGATGTACAGTTTGATCGTTTTCATCCGGTTAAGAAGTTCAGAAGTGGAGTTCAGACGGTTTTGAACCCCTATTATGTTATTTTGCAGTGGTTGTTGCTAGCAGCTTCCGGACTGCTATTATCACTTTACATCAACCTTCCGTTTATGCTTTTAGAAGCATTTCTTTTATTTATGGGTTTGATGTATAATGTTAAGCCGTTTCGTACGAAAGACAGGGTTTATCTTGATGTGCTTTCTGAATCTGTAAACAATCCGATACGTCTCGCACTTGGTTGGTTCATCTTTGTACCTGCCGCTCTGCTTCCTGAATCTATAGCTGACTTCAGCTGGATAATTATTCCGCCTTCGAGCATTATTTTGGCTTATTGGATGGGAGGTGCTTTCCTGATGGCGACCAAGCGTTTCGCAGAATACAGATTTATCGGAAGCCCGGAGCAGGCTGGTCTTTATCGCCGGTCTTTTAAATATTATACAGAGAACAGCTTGTTGATCTCGATGTTCTTTTACGCGTTGGTATCGGCATTTTTTCTTGGGATCTTCCTTATTAAACACCGTATTGAGTTATTGCTGAGCTTTCCATTTTTCGCCGTGTTGTTTGCTTGGTACCTGCACATCGGTCTAAGAAAGGATTCCGTTGTTCAAGGACCTGAAAAGCTTCATCATGAGAAGAAATATATGGGTTTTGTAGTATTCTTTATCGCTGTTTTGATGACTCTGTTATACGTTGATATACCTCAGCTTAACTGGTTTTTAAAGCAATCCTTTCAATACTAGCCCGATAATCCTTGATGAACTAATTTCTGATGACCCGATTGATTATAACTGCGGTTAAAGAGGTGTCCAGGCACCAGGTATCACGTTTTCTCATCGTAGGGGTTTTTTCCTTCCTGATCGAGTTTTGCTTGTTTACTGTTCTGGTCGATTTCTTACATATCCAATATACAGCAGCCAATGTCCCCGCGATGACCGTATCGGTTGTGTGCAATTACTTCCTGACGAAGATGTTCGTCTTCGGGGGTGGTCGTTATAATGGCAGTATGACTTTTGTTCTTTTCGTTGTTTTTACCCTGTTTGGCCTCGGCCTTAACCAGTTTTTTCTTTGGTATCTGGTGGAGCAGGGGCATGTGAATATCAAGTTGAGTAAATTTATAGCTGTCGGGCTGGCATCCGTCTTTAATTACTTTACGAAGAAATATCTTGTTTTTTAAGCAGTACGTATTTTTCTCTTTAAAACACGTGTTTATGCAGTGAACTCCTTTCCGTCGAACTTGTTAGTAAGGGAAATGATACGTTATGGCTGCAATTACAGAAAGCATACAGAATGAGGGACAGCCGGGTTCTGTTCCTCAGGAAGAGTTAAAAAGAAGAGAAAGTTCGGGAGAGGATATTCTTTCCGGAGCGAATGAAACAGACCAGCTGGATCGCTTACATCCGGATGAAAAGAAGAACCGTGAAGAGGTGGGGAGCCCACCGGTAGAGCATGTCGACGACGGTAGTCCGGAAGATGCACATAATAAGGAACATGATGGTGGAAGTGATGGATCTTCAAATGCTTAGCAATGGAACTTGGTGAGCCTATTATGAAGATCCTGAAAAAGGATTATGAACCTCTGGCTATGGTAGAACAGACGTTCAAGCGTTACGATCTGGCATTCAAAACGGATGAAGCGGGGAAACCCATTTTGTTATTCATTGGCAAGAAAGATGCCAACGGGAATATTAAAGGAGATCGCTTTGCCCGGCGGCTCAAGTACGGCCAGAACGGAGAGGTAATCAAAGACCATTGGGAGCACAAAGGCAAAGCAACCTGATTTACACACGCATCAAAGACTGATTATGATTATTCCAATTGTTGTAGGCATTATATTTCTGATCGCCGTAGGAGTGCTTTATTACGTGAAAAAGAATAGGGGCAATAGAGACATAGGCAAATAGTTTATTTTGGCAGCTATGGGCTTCACATTCTTATGATGGAGAGTTCTCTGCGAGTTCTTTAACTTTTTTAAGAGCGAGGGGCCACATTTCATCCATCTGTTTCTGATATTCATCGACGACGTCCAGTTCGATTAATAATCGCGTGTTTCCGCTAGACTCCTGCAGGATATAATTTTCCATCGCGCCGGCCCATTGATTCTCTTTGTCATTGCCTGTGTGTTCCACGCCGTCTTTATATGTCCCTAAATGCCGGATGGATATGTATTCGTAAGGTCGGTTAGCCGCAATTTCTGACACCATCCCGTGACCAGAGCCGTCCAGAAACAGCGCTTTGCTTCCTTCCTGCCAATCGGTTTCCACTTGCGAAGTGGGCGAAAATGCTGACGTCCAGACGGGATAGCTTTCTTTACCGAGTAGTACGTCCCACACCTTTTTTGCGGGCGCATCAATGATGATCTCGTATTCCTGCGTTTTCATGGCTAATAACGTTTTAGATGGTTAGTTGTCTATTAAAGTTCCGATGTTTCTTTGTTTTATGCAAGGGAAATTAGAAGAAATCAAGGCTGGCGTGCTTATTATTTTTCGATTATTTACACATTTTCCAAGCTTTAGTGTTAAGTATGGAGACAAACACACAAATTGGTATGGTAGACAAGGACAATTTACACGAAGAGAAAGCTGGTTCGAATGTTGATCTGAATGAGGAGCAATCGTTGGTTGATCCTATGGTAGGCGAAGAATTGCAGATCACCGAGGATAAGATCAACCCTGTCGCGCCGGTAGAGGAAACGACGGTAAAACCGGAAGCCGTAAGGGTCAATGAAGACTTCGGCTTTAACTTAGAGCCGCTTTGGTAGAGAAATATTATTCACTTAAAAAAATGAGATTATGTCGCATACAGTCATAGGAATCTTTAACAGTTCCAGCCAGGCGCAGGATGCTGTAGAATATTTAACAGCGAACGGGTTCGATCGTGATAATCTAGATATAAGAACCTCACAAGCGGGAAGTTTAGAGCCGTCACAAGGTGGTGCTATGGAAGTTTCTGATCCAATAGGTGATTTTTTCGGCCGTATTTTTGGTCCTTCCGTTAGTGATGCTTCCAGGTATACAGAAGCCGGTCGTAATGGTACAATTGTGACAGTTCATGCTATGAGTGGAGACCAGGCTATGGCTGCAGCTCGTATTCTCGATAGCCATGGAGCTGCGGATGTAGATGACCATACTGATGCAGGAACCCTTCGCTCAGAGGAGCCACGTCTTCGGAGCCGCATCATTGATGGTAAGGTAGAAGACAGATTCAGACTTCGTGGGCAGAACCTGAATGATGATCAGGGCACTGTACGCCGGCCGGACGTGGACGTTGATGCATCTAACAAGGGTGCGCTCTAAATTAAAAACGATGGCTGATTTAGAAGTTCAACCCCGGAAGAGGGGAGGTTGGGGGATACGGATATTGATAGCACTTATCATCATGTTCCTGCTGTTCTTCTTTTTGAGGAGTTGTAATCAGTACCAAACCTTCTTAAACGGAGGACCTGATAGTACGAACGTTTCTGAATAAGGCCAGGGTAATTAGATTATAATACGGAATTTTACAAAGAAAGACTTTATGACCGAAAAAGAACCATTTGAGATATATATTGACGGCGAAATGCTAACGGTGATTCCACAGGACGAGACTTATATTGTTTATAAAGGGATGTCGAAGTTGGGTGATATTATGCCTCATCAGGATGATGAGGGTCTTGTATGGGTGACCGGAGACTTGATACCTTTAGACTATCTGGCTCAAATAGGGGAGCAAATAGAGGCTAGTCGCCCCCGCTAACGCCACCAGAAACAATAAATTTCATCGCTTCGCTTGCACTCATATTCAGGGGTTGAACATTTTCTGCTTTTACAATGGCAAGCTGTCCTGCAAATGAGTAAGAAAAGGGGAAGTACACCGCTACGTTACCTTCCAGTTTAAGCCGGGAGAGGTCTTTACGTGTCACGAACCCGATTTGCTTGAGGCCATGGTTGTTGATTTCGACAAGAACCGGTTCATGGAATTTCTTTTCGTCACCAACGAACGCTTCTGTAAGATCTTTTACAGATGAGTACAGAATGTTGAAGAGAGGGACTCTGTTGAACCAACGGCTGAACCATAATTTGATAGGTTCGGTAATTAGATTGGTAACGATAATTCCTGATAAGAGAATGATAACCACTACGGTTAGGATGCCCAGACCAGGGATATACATCGGTTCTCCGGTTTTGGCATCTACCCAGATAGCACCGCTCAGGTTAAGCAACTGATCAAGCGTTGAAATTATCCAGAAAACCAGAAAGATCGCAACACCAATGGGCACGACCACCAGAATTCCTTTTATAAAATAGTTTATTAGCGCTTTAAATAGTGTATTCATTTTATGTATGACGTAAAGGGCAAGGTATAAATTACAGTTTATTAAATTTTAATGGGTTATTCGTAATAATAGACCCTTTTAACTCGCTGGGAAATACCTGTCAGGATTTCATAAGGGATTGTTTCGAGCTGACGCGCGATATGACTAACGGTATGGCGACTATCAAAAACGATGACTTCATCTCCCTCTTCGACTGGGATATCTGTGACGTCGAGCATACACATATCCATGCAAATAGAACCTATGGTAGGAACGAGGTGTCCGTTGATGAGCATGTGCCCTATACCATTGCCGAGTTTTCTGTTGTAGCCATCGGCGTATCCGATCTTTACGGTTGCTACTTTTCCGTCATGCATCATTACACCCCGACGGTTATACCCTACGGTATCGCCTTTGCGAAGTTCCTTGATTTGCGAGACGCAGGTTACCAGGCGGGCCACAGTCTCCAGGGCTGAATTATCCAGTGAATGGGAGCTGTCAATACCGTAAAGGCCGATACCTAGCCTGACCATGTCGAACTGAGCTTCGGGCAGTCTGCTAATGGCTGAAGTATTTGCAATATGTTTTATAATGGAGTAGCCCAGGGTTGATTCCAGTTTGCTTGTCATCGCGGAAAAGAGATCTATCTGCTGCCTTGTGAAATGGTCAGAGCTGTCATCTTCACTACTGGTGAGATGTGAAAATGCACTTCTGACGGTAACGCGGTTGTCTTCGGAGATGAGGGCCAATAAGGCTTCGATTTCTTCAGGGGCGAAGCCCAGGCGATGCATCCCTGTGTCGAGTTTTATATGCACGGGATAATTTGTTCGATTTGCGGAGGAGAGGGCATTGAAAAAACTGTTCATCACCCTTAGACTGTAGATTTCGGGCTCCAGATCATTCTCAATCATGGTTTCGAAGCCGTCGACGTCGGGGTTCATCACCATGATTGGCAATGTGATGCCCGCCTGGCGCAGGGATACCCCTTCGTCAGCATAAGCGACAGCGAGATAATCCACACGGTTGAATTGCAGGATGTTGGCGATTTCGTAGCTTCCACTTCCATACGAGAAAGCTTTGACCATTGCCATGAGCTTTACTCCTGGCTTTAGTTTGGCCTTATAATGATTAAGGTTCGCTTCCAGCGCGCTCAGATTGATTTCCAGGATTGTTTCATGGACCTTCTGAGTCAGGATTTTACTGATGTGCTCGAACTTGAATTTTCTGGCACCTTTCAAAAGTATGGCCTCGTCATTTAATGCGATATCTGATATGGCAGAGAGCAGGGACTGTGTGTCTGTGAAAAACTGTTTTTCCAGCTGAAAAAGGCTGGAAAAAGCGGATATGTCATCGCCAACTCCTATGAGCCGGTCTACTTGCTTACTCCGCAATAAATCTGCAACCTGCTGATAAAGAATTCGGGGCGGAATGCCGGTTTCCGGAATATCAGAAAGGATTAGTGTCTTTTTTGAATGTTGCTTTTGCTGATTTAGAAAGTCGAGCGCTATGCCCAGCGATGAAAGATCAAGGCTGTAGGAATCGTCGATCACTGAGCAGTTGTGTATTCCTTTCTTCAGCTCCATTCGCATGTTAACCGTGTGCAGCTTTTCCAGCCATTGGACAACGATGTGAGGGTCGTAGTCAAGAGCAAGAAGCACTGCCCAGCAGCAGACTACGTTTTCGATAGAAGCAGCATCTTTGAAAGGAAGATTGCAGGTCATCTCCCGCTCCTTGAATAATGCAGTCAGCGTAGTGCCGTTGTTTTGATTGTCGTCCTGACGGATTATGCAGAGGTCGGCGGTTTGTTTAAAAGCCCAGCTGAATTGCCTTCGGCCGGGAGGATGGATACCTTCCATGTATTTAGGCGAGTAGACAAAGAGGTCGACATCGGCAAAAAGCTTCAGCTTTTCTTTTAGTTTCGCTTCTTTGCTGGCGAAACCTTCATTGTGTGCTTCACCTATGTTGGTTAGAACGCCGATGGTAGGCTGTATAATTCCGGCGAGGGCGTCCATTTCATCCTTAAGAGAAATGCCTGCTTCAATGATCGCGAGGTCGTGGTCTTCGCCTATATTCCATACAGAAATGGGAACTCCGATTTGTGAATTGTAACTCTTCGGGCTTCGGATAACGCGCTTGTAGTGCCCAAGAAGCTGATATAGCCATTCTTTAACAATTGTTTTCCCGTTGCTGCCCGTAATAGCGATTACAGGGCGGTCGAAAAGCCGGCGTTGTGCGGTGGCAAGCATCTGCAGGGCCTCCAAAGGATTTTCTACTAGCAGGAAGTTAGCGTCGGGGAAGGAACTGGAATCCTTGAAATTATGTCTCACAACGAAATTTCGTAATCCCTTGTTGTAAGCCTCTTTAATATAAGCCTCGCCATTTCTTCGTCCGTTTAGAGCAAAAAATAACGTGTGATGTTCGTCGGAAAGCTTTCTGCTGTCGAATGCCAGCGTGCGAATCAGCGTATTAGGAAGAGGGATAATTCCCTCAGCTTGAATGATGTGTTGGATTTGATGTACGGAATATTCAGAATGATACATTTCGCATCTAATTTCCGCAATTTTTGCGATTTGAATGATACTTTTACGAATTATATAATGGTTAGATGGATTTCGAGAAACCGGTTAAAAAGATACTTGATAAGAAGACAGCGTTAGCCAAGGCGGAGCATTACTGCGCTTACCAGGAGAGGTCGCAACAGGAAGTTCGGAATAGACTTTATGACTACGGACTGAGAAGTGACGAAGTGGAGGAGCTGATTTCAGATCTTATCCAAAATAACTTTCTAAATGAGGAGCGTTTTGCCCGGAGTTACGCTCTCGGTAAGTTCAGAATGAAGCAATGGGGTAGGATCAAGATTAAAATGGGTTTAAAGGCGAAGAAGGTTTCGGATAAGCTTATTGTTAAAGCACTGAAAGAGCTCGACGATGATGATTATATGGATACCTTAAGTGCTGTTTTAACAAAAAAGGCGGCTCAGATCCGTGAGCCGGATTCATTTAAAAGGAAAAATAAGCTGGTTCAATATGGTTTGATGAGAGGGTATGAAAATGATTTAATTTTTGATGTGCTGAAATCCAACGAATTACTATAAAGTTTGAAAAAAAATAACTTTTGGGCTTGACAGAACCGGTTTTCTCTCTATATTTGCATCATCAAAACGGAACAACGTTGCGATAAACACCAAATAATGCGAAAGTAGCTCAGTTGGTAGAGCACGACCTTGCCAAGGTCGGGGTCGCGAGTTCGAATCTCGTCTTTCGCTCCAAATCCCTTCTCCCTACCGAGAAGGGATTTAAGTTTAAAAAGGTTTTATAACCTGCTGAAGTGGTGGAACTGGTAGACACGCAGGACTTAAAATCCTGTTCGCCCTAAAGCGAGTGCGGGTTCGATTCCCGCCTTCAGTACTGGAAAAAAGGCTTTGTGATATTCGCAAAGCCTTTTTTTATGCCTAATTATCACTACTGATATATGTGGGATCAAGCGGAATTTTTGGGGGAGATGATCATTAAGCATAAATCTTAGCCAGTCGAAAAAGGAAAAAAGCGGTATCTCTAACCCCTCTGGAA
>NZ_PVTH01000016.1 GCF_003002875.1 Arcticibacter pallidicorallinus | reverse complement strand
AAAACCTCATGTCCATCAATCATAAGAACATCAGAGACCTGTATCCACAGAACTATAAGAAACTAATTGAGGCTGGCAAGCTGTAGTTCGTCGGGCGGACACTCTGTACCTGGGTTTTCAACGATTATCTTTCTCCAGAGTTGCCAGCCTTCGTCTATACCTGATCTTAGAAAAACGTCATTTCCATTACCGAAAGCAAGTTCATGCGCTTTTCCACCTGTGTTATCACCCCACCCTCTAAAGCCCAATACTGTATAATATTCTGAACCTCCTTCTGGTATGCCCAAAGTTGAAAGGTTTCTAAAAGAGCGTTTGAAATGTCTGTTGTAGTGAGAGGGAGCGCTGGCAACGCTTCTGATATCCTCAATTTCGATTGCACTCTGCGCCTGAACAGAGGTGAAAAAACCGGAGAACATTAAAATAAGGCAGATGAATTTTAGAATCTCGAATGACTTAGACATGATAAAGAAGTTTAAATATTTACGCTACCGACGAAGTACGTGATTCTTACTGCAATTAGATTGCAGTGTAGTTTCATTTTAGGATAAGCCGAGTGTTAGCAAGTGATATATTTCGATTTGAATAGATAGGAAGAAAAAAAGTTTCACAAGAATGAGACTGCATTCTGGCTGCAGTTTGGAAATATATCTTCGGCAATTAATAATGGCTTCTTATACAGAGGTACCTAAGTAGGGTAATCGAGGAGCGGTTTTAGCATATCAAAAAAAAAATGGAAAAAAGATTAGAAATTATTGTCAGGTCAATACTGGTCTTCGTGCTGCTATTTGGTTTCTCTGCAATCGCGCAGGTTAACCCCGTAGGTCAAAAGCTTGATGAAAGTAAATTACATCTAACTGCCGGGAGTTCCCTTGTCGATGACCAAACTGCCGATGGCGGGAAAGCTGTACTTCGGCCAGCTAATTCGCCAGGGGAAACTGTATGGTTTGGCCCGTACATTAAATATCAAGCCGGCAACTACGTTGTGCAATTTCGAATGAAGGTGTCATCTAATCAATCATCAAATTCTCTCTGCATTCTTGATATTGTAAGTTTCAGTGGTGGGCTCATCTCAAACTCGATTAACTTGAAGCCGACTATGTTCAGAAATCAGCAGGAATGGGAAATTATAAGTATCCCTGTTGTTATTGCGGAGAACGTTGATAATATCGAAATTAGGGGGGTTAACTTTACTCCAGGGATAACAGATCTTTATCTTGATTACATCAATATTGTTCCTGCTGATATACGTGGATTTTACTCTAACGAATTTACAATTACACCGGGAGGCAGTGTAGGTATAGGGACAATTAATCCGACAGCGAAACTTACTGTGGCCGGTAACATTCAGTCCCGGGAAGTCAGGGTCTCGGTTGACGCCGGAGCGGATTATGTTTTTAAAGAAGGATATCCCCTGCAGCCCCTCTCGGAGCTGGAAGCCTTTATAAAACAAAATCAACGTCTTCCCGAGATCGCTTCTGCGATGGAAATGGAAAAGGAGGGGGTGAACCTTAGTGAGATGAATATAAAGTTGCTGAAAAAGATTGAAGAGCTAACGCTTTATATGATTGATATGAAGAAAGAGAATGAGCAACTGAAGGCGCGCGTAACAAAAATTGAGAGTAGAGACGAGCTGTAGCTTAACTGACATACTGCAGTCTGGCTGCAGTGGAGCGTTTTATCTTTGTTCTCAACTAGATTTTTTAGCACTATGAGAATACGGAAATTTCGAAAAGATGCATGGAAGCATATCATGTCCATAATATGCTCGGTCCTTTTGTTCCAGATTGTCTCCGCGCAATCGGTTACAGGTCCGGACGGATATAAAGTGGTCGCTTTAGGTAGTAACAACTCTGGGGACCATACACGTTCTCTGATACTTCTTCATGAAATTTGCCGAGGTCAACCCTTAGCGTTTAACAATACAGTCGGAACAATCACAGCATTTCGAGGAAATCAATTTGCTTTCAATCGAGCGGCTATTGTGCAAGTAAATACATCATCCGCCTATTATGAAGTTTATGGGGCTATTCAGTCTTTGTCTTCAGATGATGTCTGGAAGCTGAAAACTTGCGTTTACAATGGGAAGACATATATAGCGCTTGAGGTACCCTATTCAGGGGCTTATCATAACCATGGATTCCAGTTTGCCGGGTGGGCGAATTCGAGTGGAGAAAGTTTGAAATGCGTTAATTACATGGTGAATAATCAGCCGGTAAATCAAAATCTGATTAGTGATATACAAGACTTTCAGTCAAATATGACGGGAACATATGACGTTGGCCACATGAACATTAGTGGAAAAGTAAGCATTGGGACGGGAGTTGCTGACCCTAATTATCAACTACAAGTCAAGGGGAAAATTAGAACTCAAGAGATTAAAGTGGAAAATCAAAACTGGCCAGATTATGTTTTTGATCCGTCCTACGAGCTTCAAAATCTTAAAGCAACAGAACGATTCATTAAAGAAAACAAGCATCTTCCAGGTATGCCTTCGGCGAAGGAGGTCGCCGTGACTGGGCTTGACGTTGGAGAAATGAATGGCAGACTGTTGCAAAAAATTGAAGAGCTAACATTACACATTATTGAACAGAATAAACGGATTGAGAGGCTGGAGGCCAGTAAGTAAACGTTTTGACCTATCGCTTTGAAACTATATGAAACTCGTAAAAATCAACCTTTCTTTTCTGCTCTCTTTTTAGGGTTACAATCGAAGGCTCCAAACAAATTTCTTTCCCTCGGTCGGAAATGTCGGAGTTGGGACAGGGAGTCCTACGGATAAACTTCATGTTTATACCAGTGCGCAAACGGGTGAAATTCGCATTGGAGGTAGTAACGACAATGGGAATGGACGGATTTTTATCAAAGCAGATTTTAAGAACAATCGTAGCTATATAGATGCTTTTGGAGATAATACCTTTAAGCGGCTTAATATAGAAGCGTCTCCTTTGATCTTAAATGAATCGAGCACAGGTGGTGTTGGAATCGGAACTGCGGATACCCGGGGATATAAGCTTACAGTGGCGGGTGGTGTTATTGCCGAATCCGTAAAAGTGGCTCTTCAAAGTAATTGGCCCGACTACGTGTTCAAGCCGGAACATACCATACTTTCTTTACCAGATGTCGCAAAGTTTGTGAAGGAAAACAACCATCTGCCTGGTGTTCCCTCGGCAGTCGAAGTGCAACTTAAGGGAATTGACCTGGGACAGATGGATGCTAAACTCCTGGAGAAAATAGAGGAGCTGACTTTATACATGATCGAACAGGATAAAAAGTCTTCTGAATTGCGCTCAGCACTGGATGTCCAGAGTCAAATGACGAGGGATCAGAACGAGAAAATTAAAAGGTTGGAGAGCCGATTGAACCAGCTGGGTGCATCTCGAGAAAGCGAAGTAAGCAGACGATGATGGAGCAAATTCCAATTCTACCTCTCTTTTTTGTTCTTGGCATGTTCTGCCTCCAGGTTGGCCAGTCTCGCGCTTTGTGCTTCATGTTTCCGTTCCTATTCAATCATATACATTGATTTAATTAAGCTGTGATAAAATGTTATTCTGAACCGTCTAATTATGCAGTGTTGACTTCGCTGGAAATTTAAAGAGTTTCACTGCAGTGTGGTTGCAGTGAGGGTTTTTAAATTAGCCGTCATCTGGGAGATGTAAAGAGTCCCAGACTCAAAAGATATGAAGTATGTATTTACGTTAATTCTAACTGGGATTTGTTTTTATTCTATGGGTCAGGCTATAACCAATATGCCCGTCAATGCTCCTGCAATAGGAGTTGCTGCATCTTATGATCAATTTACCTACGATAACAAACAAGTTGGGCATTATGGGATAGGGTGGTATATTGATTCTTGGCAACCGGGCGGAGCCTCGGCGTATTTGTCCGGCTATGGGGGCGTTAGGTTCTTCACTATGGGAAGACCTGTTATGTCTTTAAGCTTTGGTGGAAATGTTGGTATTGGAACAGAGGCTCCGTCCGAAAAGCTTCATGTTCTTGGCGGAGTTTACTCGAACTATCTAAGAGTGGATAATTTTTATAGTAATCGAATAAAAAATTTTTTCGGCTCCGCAAATAATCGAAGTGGCTTGGTAATTGAATCCAGTGGAGCTATAAACTATGGAATGACTGGAGCACGGTTGACCAACTTTTCTTTCAGGTGGCTGGCGCGGGATAATGGAGATATTGATTACGGGACCAATACTCATGAATTGATGCGACTGAATAGTTCCGGGAATTTAGGTATCGGCACGGCGAACCCTACGTCTAAATTAACCGTCGCAGGAAATATTGAAGCAAGGGAGGTGAAGGTTGCTGTCAATGCCGGAGCGGATTATGTATTTAGCGATGATTACGATTTAAAGTCATTAACTGAACTTGAATCTTTCGTGAAGTTAAATAAGCACCTCCCTGATATTGCACCGGCGAAACAGATGGAGAAAGATGGTATCAATCTGGCTGAAATGAACATAAGGTTACTTCAGAAGGTTGAGGAATTGACCTTGTATTTGATCGAGCAAAATAAAGTAATACAAGCCCAATCGAAAAATTTAAGGGAGCAAGGAGAGCGCATTGAAAGCCTTGAAAGGAAGTAGACTGTAATTGGCCGGGTAGTTAGTGCTATTTTTTAAAACTTGCTTACTGCAAGCTGGTTGCAGTGTGGTTTAATACATTGGTGGAATATTGTTGATTAAAGTCATAAGGTTACCAACGTGATATGAACAAGCTTCTATTTTTTCTTTTTTTTCTTTTTGTCGCCAGCGGTTTTGCCCAAGAGAATAATTTTCCAACAAACGGTACAATAGGTATGACAGGAGCGGTGGTGCCGAATACGCTGAACTTTCTAACAACCGAATCACCTTCTTGGGTAAAAGTTGGGACGCTTAATTTAGGGCAACACGGAAATAATACCAGTATTAAGTTCTATGGTGGAGATGGATATAATGCTTCGGTTTACCAGCAGGGATATACGGAAGTGCTTATTAGGACAAGTAACGCCAATTCGTTGTCTCCCGGGGGATATCCGCTTTCAGCGGTTGGAACGCGCTTTGGAAGAAGTGCATTTCCTGCCCTTGTACGAATTATCCCTACAACATCGTCCGCTAATGCGAATACTTTTGTTGTTTTCGCTTATCTGTTTAATTACTCCGGAAAGTCCTTTTATACTGTAACATCATCGGAAGGAAGCTGGACGCCCGCAAATTCGATTTCTGGAGACCCTGGACCAGGATACGACGTAACTTTTGAACAAGTTATTCGCGATAATCAATATGTACTGGGTAGTACAGGCATAGGCACAACCGATACACAGGGATATAAGCTGGCAGTACCGGGCTCCGTGATCGCCGAATCGGTAAAGGTAAAGCTTCAAAATACCTGGCCTGACTATGTTTTTGATTGTGGTCATCAACTACTTCCCCTTTCAGAGCTCGAAACTTATGTCTCGAAGAATAAGCATTTACCGGATGTGCCTTCTGCTGACCAGGTTGCAAAGGATGGGATAGATCTGGCTGATATGAATGGTACGTTGCTAAAAAAGATCGAAGAGCTGACCCTTTACATTATTCAACTTAAGAATGATAGTGACAGGCAGCAGGCTGAAATTAATAGACTTAAAAATACAAAACGATGAGAATGTTCCACAAGCTTAGCATACTTATTTGTGCATTAGGGATACCTTTACAATTAGGCGCCCAGACAACCTGGGGAGTACTAAACAGTCGGACGGATGTTCGAACAGACGCATCCTTATCTGGTGCTCAAGGCGCGGTTTCCGGGTTCTTTGAAGCAAGTGAACCTGTAAACTATCCGGCTGGGGCTTCGAGTTGGTGGCACCTGTTAGATGTTCGGCACAGCAATTCGGCAAACAACTTCGCAATGCAGTTTGCAGGTAGCTTTTTCGATCAAAGCTTGTATTTCAGGAAAACAGCAGATAATGGTTCTCGCCCTTGGTCGAGAGTTGTTCTAGAGGCTGAAGGAAAAGTTGGTATTAATACGACAACGCCGTCAGCTAGTCTCGATGTTCAGAGCAAATATGATGAAAGCAATTCCACAGGCTTAAAGATGTTCTATACAGGAACTTGGGGGTCATCGCAGTATGCATCGACATTCCGTTTCCTTGATATTTCTAGTACTGAAGGTGGTAAAATTTTGCAGGCCAATGGCTATGGTGTGGGAGTGGGCGTAGATCCGCCACTGTACGCATCGTCTGACAAGCTATACGTAAATGGAAATGTAGGTATCGGTACGAATAACACACAAGGATATAAATTAGCAGTTGCAGGAAGCATCATTGCCGAATCCATTAAAGTCAAAGTGCAAAGCGCCTGGCCTGATTATGTCTTCAGCCCACAAGCAAATCTTCCATCATTAAAGTATGTAGAAGGTTTTATATCAGAGAATCGACATCTTCCAGAGATTCCGAGTGCCGGTCTGGTTCAAAGTGAGGGTATAGATGTTGGCGAGATGAATATAAAATTACTAAAGAAGATTGAAGAACTGACATTGTATCTGATTAAACAGAACAAGGATATTCAACATCTGAAATCTTCTAATCAAAGGCTGACCGAAGATGTTAAAATGCTGAAGCAGCATGCAAATAGCAAATAGATTCCCGTGTATACTTATTGAACCATATTGAAATGAAGAGGAGATTCTTATTATTTGTTTTTTATATGCCATTTCTCGCAAGCATGGCTCAGACTAATATTTACGAGTCGAATGGGAAGGTAGGAATTGGAACCAGTCAACCGTTGAATATGCTCGATGTTAATGGTAATATTGGTTTGGCGACTGCCCTTATTCCAATGAGCATTAATTCGGAAAATGCAGGAAGCTACGCACCATTGTTGAACTTTAGTTTGAATTTTAGGGAATCAAATCTCAATCCCTCATATGTTGGGGCGGCATTTCGATTAGATTCTCGATCTAACTTTCCGTTGTATCAATGGCTTATACGTCCTCCCGGTCAAGCCTTTGAGCAGGAGGTCGTGGCTATGGCACTCACTCGAGATGGTAATTTAGGTATTGGTACGGGAACACCCCAAGAGCGGTTGTCCGTTAACGGAATGATCAGAGCGAAAGAGGTCAAAATTGAGGTTAGTAACTGGCCTGATTATGTTTTTGAACAAGCATATTCCCTCCCAACTCTCGCCGAATTGAAGGCCTATGTCTATCACAATAAGCGCCTACCAGAGGTTCCTTCTGCTAGCGAGGTTGCTGAGAAAGGAATAGACATTGGAGCGATGAACGCCAGGTTGCTTAAAAAAATTGAAGAGCTGACTTTGTATCTGTTCGAAAAGGATGAGGAAATAAGGCGAAGTAATGAGAGGATAGAAGCAATTGAAAAAAAACTTAACAAGACTAACAGCAATTGAAATGAAACAGGTTTTGCTAATTATTTTAACCTTGTGTTTTTCGGCAACATTTGGGCAGAACTTACCAAACGTACAACCACAAGCTCCAGCGATAGGTGTAAACGCCCTTGGAGATTATTTTTTCCACGATCCCCATCATCCAGGACATTATTCTCTTGGTTGGTACCTTGACTCTTGGAATCCAGGAGGCCTTACTGGATATCTTTCCGGTTTCTCAGGACTTAAGTTTTTCACTTTAGGCAGGTTAGCGATGTCTATACATGCTAATGGGAACGTAGGTATCGGGACAGCCAACCCGGTATCGATGTTATCTGTTGCAGGCGATATAACGGCCCGGGAGATCAAGGTTACGGTTAATGCTGGTGCTGACTATGTATTTGACAAGGATTATCGTCTAAGATCGCTCTCAGAAGTGGAGTCGTTTATCGCCGTTAATAAGCATCTGCCTGAGATTGAGCCAGCCAGCAAGATGGAGAGTGAGGGGATTGGTGTCTCAGAGATGAACATCAAATTACTTCAGAAAATTGAAGAACTGACACTTTATCTGATTGACCAGAAGAAGGACATTGAGCGTTTGAAAGAGTCAAATGCAAAACTTGCACAAGTTATTGAAAAGAGATTATGATTGCAATGAAAAAGTCATTGTTATGCACCCTTATTTTTTGTACTGCATATACATTAAAGGCGCAAGAGACTCTCCAGTCAGTAACAGATCGGGGAGCAACTACATCGAAAGAAATAATGAGTGATGCCGGATTTTTTTTTCGCGATCGGTGGGCTAAAGATAAGGGTTGGGCGCTATACGCAGAAGGTGGTATGGGATATCTATGGACCACAGGATTTGGCAGGTTGATGTCATTTAATTATTCTACTGGATATCTTGGCCTGGGAACATCTAATCCTGGAGAGCTAATGCATATTCGTTCCGCATCTCCCCAGATACAATTAGAAAAAGCCGGGCTACTCAACTGGTTTATTGGAAACAGGTCGGGAAATGACTTCTCTATAGGAACTGATGCGAATGGTCACTATCACGCGCTAAGGATTGATGCCAACGGAACAGTTTCTGTAAGCGGGAAGATACGTGCTCAGGAAATCAAGGTTGAGGGGGCTGGTAACTGGCCTGACTATGTATTTGAACCATCGTATCGTCCTACCGCTCTATCAGATATTGAGAGTTACATCACAACGAATAAACACCTTCCAGACATTCCGTCTGCTAAAGAAGTCGAAGCGTCCGGAGTTAACTTAGGAGAGATGAATGTGATGCTTTTGAAGAAAATCGAAGAGCTGACTCTACATCTGATACAAAAGGAAAAAGAACTGAACAAGGAGAAAGTGATCAATGAGTTGCAATCAGAGCGCCTTGATTCTATGCAGCAGCAGATTGATAAGATCGCAGGGAAATAAAAATATGCGTGTTAAAGAATAAGAGCCTTTCTTATTCTTTTTTTTGTCATGATTCATCAATTTAAAGTGAATCGCAATGCAGAAACAAAATACACCATTGATTGAAAACTTGAACCAACAATAATATGAAATATTTATATACCATTTTACTTACAGGAGTATCTTATTGTGTTATGGGGCAGGCGATTACCAATATGCCTCTTAACGAACCCTCTATAGGATATTTCGCAGCTAATAATCTATTTAACTACGATAGTAAGTCTGTAGCTCATTATGGACTGGGTTGGTATACGGATACTTGGCATACCGGTGGCCCGACAGCGTTTTTATCCGGATGGGGCGGCATCAAGTTTTTTACTGTTGGAAGATCAGTGATGTCCTTAAACGCAAATGGACAAGTTGGAATAGGAACCGAAAATCCTGCAGGGAGGTTACACATTGATGGTCCGTTGGATGGCAGCCTGGCAACAATTCGAATTGGAAGCTCTGTGCCTGGGAACATACATGTGCCTGTTGGATCTTCTACCGGGGGATATGATATTGATTTTCACACTTGGAGAGATGTTCGTCCGGAACTAATTGGAGCGCGTATAAGAGCAGAGCGGATCAATAATCTACAAAACAATAATGCATTGGTGCAGTCTATGGACTTGGCTTTTTACACCAGCGAGGGATGGGAGCAGGAGCAATTGACGGAAAAGCTGCGAATTAAAAGCAACGGAGATATTGGCATTGGCACTTCTGACCCAAAAGGATATAAACTAGCTGTTGCGGGTAGCGTTATAGCGGAGTCTGTTAAAGTGAGTCTTAAATCGGCTTGGCCTGACTATGTTTTCGGACAAGCATACGCTCTGTCCCCACTTTCAGAGTTGAAATCTTACATTACTCTTAATCAACACCTTCCGGAGATACCTTCCGCGCTCGAAGTTGCCAGGGAGGGGATAGATCTCGGAGAAATGAACGGGAAGTTGCTTAAGAAACTGGAAGAACTGACTTTATATCTCATAGAAAAGGACGAGCAAATCAAAGAAAGTAATGAGAAAATGCAGATTATGGAAGAAAAGTTAAACCGGATAATTCTTACCCTTAAATAAGAAACTCGTGTTGGCTGCCCCAAAGCTGGTCTGCTATTGGCCTGAATACGATGGTAGATACCTCAGGATAGGAGCATTACTAAGGATTTATTTGGTTTTCTAGCTGTTTAATTCTTTTATTTTGCTCAATCAAGTAGAGAGTTAACTCTTCAATTTTCTTCACTAACACTTTATTCATTTCGCCAAGTTTAATTCCATTTTTGATGACCTCTTTTTCGGAAGGCATATCTGGAAGATGCTGATTGATGTGGATAAATGACTCCACATCTTCAATGCTTTGAAGAGAATAAGCCGGATTAAAAACATGGTCAGCCCAACCTTTCATATCCACCTTTACTTCTTGGGTATGGATAGCGCCTTTTACGGAAAGCAAAGCGTCGGGTGATGACGTTCCTATACCTACGCGCCCTGCTCCGTCGATTACAATATCATCCCCGTAGTTCCACGTTTCGCCTGTGCCTGTATGCTTATCGAACTTTCTTCTTGTTCCTAAGATCAGTTTACCTGTAGCGTTGTTTGTGTTGGTGTTACCAGCAACGGTGATAATTCTTGCCTGTCCCCACATGTTGGTCCCGTCAGTATCTGCGGGAATAGCGAATTCAAGTGCGGCACCGATCGTGCTGCTTCTACCAGGGGAGTTACCTTGAATAACCATATCCCCAGAAAGTCCGTCAACAGTGTTAATGGAGGAGCCATTTCCAACCAAATGTAATTTAGCACGTGGATCGGTATTGCCAATTCCAAGATTTCCCTTAATGAAACTTTTGCCCCCAACAATTGCTGATAGACCAATATTAGGGTTGGAACTATTATGGACTGAGAAGAGAAATACATCTGCGGTATTGGAGATGCGAGCGGCACTTTCATTGTTCCACCACATGATGCTTGCATCATGCCGTATTCCACCGTTTGCGTCACTCCCTATAACAATGTCAGCAGCATATGGGTATGATGTATTTAATACGTTATTACCAGTGGTAATGATTTGTGTTTGAGAGTACGAATAGGAGCATGCAAATATTCCAATAAGTAAGAGGATGAGATTTCTTCTCATGATCAATGGTGTTTTATAGTTTATGCGAAAGTAAAAATGTACACTGCAGTCTGGTTGCAGTGTACATTTTTACTTTCGTGTAATACCAATACATATTTCATTGAAGTGTATGAAGAAACTATATATAAGCTTGCTTTTTGTCATGACCGCAAGTTTGTGCTATTCGCAGAATACTAATACCTGGCCAGCGAGCGGCAATGTGGGGATTGGAACCACAAATCCACTAGCTCCCTTAGATGTATCAGGTAATATTATCTTAAGGAACTATCAAAATGTACCAGGCGGTGGGGCGTCAATCTTGTTCACACCCTTTGGCGATGATTATACACATGGTCCGAGGATCAGGTCGTACCTGGACTATGCAGCGTATAATGATTCAAAGGCCCGATTAATACTGAGTTCTTATTGGCAAGGTCATAAAGATGAATTAACGATAATGGATGGAAAAGTTGGGATTAATACTCCCTTCCCATCAGCAGCGCTCAACGTAGATCCCAAAGGAGCTGGGGGTATTGTAGTGGGAAACGCAAACACCGCTAATGGAGGCCATACGTCGCTTATTCTCAGTATATCATCTGCACAGGACGGATATGCGTTGATTCAAGGTGTGAAAAGTTCCGGTAGCGCTCACGGCACGGTTTCGATTAATCCAGATGGGGGAAATGTCGGTATCGGTACTTCTTCACCGACGGCCAAATTGTCTGTAAAGGGAAATATACGAGCTCAAGAGATTAAGGTTGATGTTGCCAATTGGCCTGATTATGTTTTTGAGTCGGACTACACATTGAAGTCACTTGCCGACGTGGGGGACTTCATTAAAATGAATAAACACTTGCCAGGGTTGCCATCAGCTCAAGATGTAGAGCAGGAGGGAATAAATCTAGGCGACATGAATGCTCGCCTACTCAAAAAGATAGAGGAGCTAACGCTTCATTTGATTGAGAAGGATAAGGAAATCAAAGTTCTTCAAAAAGAAGGAGCAATCCACCGAAATCAGCAAGAGCAGATTGACCAACTCAAAGAGCAAATGGCTGAGCTGATAAACCGCAAGAGATAATACAATGGATATGAAAAATATTATTTTTTTAGCCGTTGTTCTGCTGATGGCGATTAGTAGCGGAGGTCAGACTCTTCAGACCGTTACACAAGCTGGAAATACGACATCGCTTCCGATTTTGCTTACTGGAGGCGATGTGCTTGGACCTGTAAATCAGATACAGTTTAAAATAAATGCAGGAATCTTGTCGGAAATTGGAGCATATCGTGTAGGTGCGTCAGGTCAATTGACAGACTTGTATTTCTCTACTGGCAGCTCATCTGTGCTATCCGAAAGGTTAAGAATAACACATGCCGGAGATGTCGGTATAGGTACTTCTAATCCGCAACAAAAGCTAGACGTTGGCGGGAATCTGTTGCTTCGTAACCAAGTTCATCAAGCGGGGGCTGGCGCCTGTATTTTCTTTTCATCGTATAAGGCTTCCCATGCAGGCCCGAGAATTAGAAGTTATCTGGACTATGCCGGTGGTTCTGAATCTTCATCCCGGTTGATTTTGAGTTCCTATAATAATGGTTATGAAGATGAGTTGACGCTGATGCAGGGTAAAGTTGGGATAGGTATGCTTAATCCAACCGAAAAGCTTTGGGTTAATGGCAACATACGGGCAAAGGAAATAAAAGTGGAAAATGGTAATTGGCCGGACTATGTATTTGATCCTGGCCATGTTTCAATGCCCCTGCTGTATGTTGAGCAATTTATTCAAAAGAACAAACATTTACCTGAGATACCATCTGCGAAGGAAGTTAGAGAGAATGGAGTAACTCTCGGTGAAATGAATTCTAAGCTTCTCAAGAAGATCGAAGAGATGACGCTTTATATGATTGAGCAACATAAAAGGCTTGACAAGCTTCAGTCAGAAGTTGATGAACTAAGAAAAGGAAACCGAAGTTTTATATTATAGAGTATTCTGCATTTAAAATTAATCACATATAATGAAGTCAACCTTAATCATCTTTGTAACACTATTAACCTTTACGGCGCAGGCTCAAAATATTGATATATTTACAACTACAGTCACATTTCCTTCAAATTATGTAGTGGGAGATTATGTGGAATTTTCGCAAGCATCTCCGGTAGCAGCTGCGGCTTCCGGCTATTACGAAATATCAATTGCGTATACGAGGGGGAATATTGCGGCAGCTGCAACACATATAGCTTCAGCATCTCATGCTAATCCTGACGTTTGGAGGGAAGCGGGCCGAACTAATAATAATGTCTACACGTCCAGTAATGAATTTTACAACTTTACTATAGATGTTAATCCTGCGGTACACAAATTCAGAATAAGGGCGGTTAATACGCTCGGAATAGATACACCCTTGCCTGTAGAAATCAAAATCAGGTCAATTAACTTTTCATCAGGTTTCACTGCCCTCAGTTATCGCGGTAATTCAACCTCTACAACCGGGTATTTGCCAATGACAAATGATTGGGATCTGATAGTCGGTAATCTATGGAATTCTGCTAACGGAGTCCAAGCGATAAGAGCCCTGTCAAACGGTTACGTAGGTATCAATACTAGGAATCCGACTACGCACTTGGATGTTAACGGGAAGATCAGGGCAAAAGAAATAAAAGTTGAAGCAGAGAACTGGCCTGATTATGTTTTTGATTCATCCTATGAACTTCCGAGTCTCGAGCACACAGATCGCTTTATAAAAGCTAATAGACATCTACCTGGAATACCATCTGCGGCAGAAGTTTCAGCTGGTGGAATTGAATTGGGTCAGATGAACAGTAAGCTTCTGCAAAAAATTGAAGAACTGACTTTACATCTTATTGATCAGGCTAAAGAGATTACAGTGCTCAAGAAAATAGTCAACGAACAGTTGAGTAAATAATTATTTAATCAAAGAATAAAATATGAGAAAGTTTTTACAGTGTGCTTTGTTGGTCCTTCTTCCTTATGCTGGATTTTGCCAGACAGGCGTTCCGCAATCATTTGATGTTCAGGGGATAATTAAGGCATATAATAGAGAAAGTTCATGGGCAACATGGGACAATATCCAAATCTGGGCTGACGGAGAGCATAGTTATATTCAGTCAGAAGGCGACGAGTACGGTCTGGTACTCAAATCAGGTCTAGGTGACAAAATCTTGTTGATGAGTAAGGTTGGAGTTGGAACCCTGACACCGCAGGAAGCCTTATCCGTGAACGGGAAGATTCGAGCACATGAGATCAAGGTTGAGGTAGCTAACTGGCCTGATTATGTCTTTGATGCCGCTTACCGTCCTTCTACTTTATCTGAAATTGAGAGCTTTGTCAGAATGAATAAACACCTCCCAGAGGTTCCTTCTGCAAAAGAAGTTGAGAAAAATGGAATAGACCTTGGGAGGATGAATGGGAAGCTTCTGAAAAAAATCGAAGAATTAACACTTCATTTGATAGAAAAGGAAAAACAGCTAAACGTAGAAAAGGCTATTAATCATGACCAAAGCAGACGGCTCGAGATTATAGAGGATCAGGTTGAGGACTTGGTGAATAGAAGTAATGGAATCCACCGACGCTATTAAAACTTGCTGAATAAGGCCAGCAACAGGTGAAATTGGAGGATCAAACACCGTTTTCTGGTAGTCAAAATCTAGATTATAAGAGAATAGCATAAGTATAATCAGAAAATAAAATGAAAAATCTTTTTTTAATTAGTAATCTGTTCGCGTTATTTTTTTCTCTTGGAGCTTATTGCCAAACCAACGAGTTTTATTTTAATGGAGGAGCGGATGTGATCCTTCGACATCCCCCGAGGGGAAGCGGTGGCAGGGCACTGGTGCATGATGAGCATAATCAATTAAGTCTAAATTATGGAGGTGACTTTACAGGCGGAGTAAGGATGGGCGACTGGTTTTGGGTCAAAAATAACGGAGCTTTAGGTATCGGTGTCTTTGAGCCTTCTGAGAAAATTGAGATAGTAAATGGATTTCTTAAGAGCGGAAACGCATCGTTTGGTTTTAATCAGGAGACTAACAGTGGTCCTGCCAATTACATGACACTTGGAACTGACAATCACTCCTCCATATTATTAGGTTCAAACTTATATATTTCTTCCAATAGTCACACACAGTTAAAGATCTCAAAGACTCATTCGTCCATGAGCGGTGCGGGTATTTTGATTCCCGGAAATAGTCAGTCATACCAAGGGAGTATAATTTTTCATACAGCCGTCCCTGCCTCAGTAGAAGCAGGGACGGTTTATTCCAATCCACAGGTTATCATCAACAATCTCGGAAATATGGGTTTAGGCACAATGGATCCTCAAGAAAAACTATCGGTGAACGGTAAGATCAGAGCGAAGGAGATTAAAGTGGAAATGGATAACTGGCCCGATTATGTCTTTTCCCCAGAGTATGTGTTACCAACCTTAACTGATATCAAAGGTTTTATCCAGCAGAATAAACATCTGCCCGGTATCCCATCAGCTGATGAAGTTGCTGATAATGGGATAGATGTAGGGGAAATGAACGCGAGATTGCTGAAAAAGATTGAGGAGTTGACTCTATACTTGATCAACCAAAACGACAGGCTTGATAAACAGCAAAAAGAAATAGATCTTTTGAAAAAAAGAAAGTAGAAATAATAGCGATCATTTCATGTTTGAAATCAATCATAATTACGAGCTTAAACAGTATTCTTTAATCTGGAGAACATTCATCAAATTCTGCTTCGTCTTCGTTACTGCGATATTTTTCTCGACGCTGTTGTGTGCTCAATCAAATACCCTCCCGGCATCGGGCAACTTAGGAATAGGCACCTCACCAACCACAAGTTAAATCACTATCGGTGCTGGGGAGAGCAACAAGTCAATTGAAATCAAGGGCGGTAATTACTTCGGTAGTAATGAAACCTACAAATTCCCTGCGTTGAGTTTTTTCTCCACACTAGATGCTGTAAAATCATCGACTGCTAGTGCAGAGATTGTTTTTACAGATAGGCCAGGTACATTCACATGGGCCGCCAATGTGAGGGCTTCTGATATTCATTTCTATACCGCTCACCAATATATTTCTCAGTTTGGAAATTATCAGGATTTAACAATGGTGATTAAGTCTACTCAGGAAGGAGGCAATGTAGGTATTGGTACTTCGAATCCATCTGAGCGATTATCGGTAAACGGAAGGATCAGGGCCCGAGAAGTCAAGGTCGACAATCAGAACTGGCCTGACTATGTGTTTGATAAGACGTACGAACTTAAATCGCTTAAAGAGATCCAGCAATTCATTAAGGAAAAGAAGCATTTACCTGGAGTCCCCTCTGCAAAGGAAGTGCACGAACAGGGGGTGTCATTGGGTGAGATGAATGCGATTTTACTCCGCAAGATTGAGGAACTAACTCTTCATGTTATTGCTTTGAAGAAAGAGAATGAAAAGATTCAAGAGGAAAATGAAAGACAACAGTTAGCTATTAAACAAATCCTTGAAAAGTGATTTTTCATCCCTGATCTGTATGAATTGATATAAATGATTTTTTCTTTAAGTTTTTCCTGGCGAATATTACCTCAATAAATTTCAGTCATTCTTTATAGAAAGATATTGGAAATAAAATATGAAATGACTCTCGACCTAAACACTTTCATATGTTATCTGAGCTTTTAGACCGTCTGGAAAGACTAGATCACTTGATCAGGCATAAGTCCACTGGTACGCCTAATCAACTTGCTGTGCGATTGAATATTTCAGAAAGAACACTCTATGGCTTTCTTAGTGAAATGCGGGAGCTGGGAGCGCCGATTAAATATTCAAGATCAAAGCAGACTTATTATTATGGCACGAAGGGGCAATTTCAGCTACGTTTCTACGAAAATTAGGAAGATTTTCCACTAGCAATTATCGAGTCATCGTCTGTTCCTATAGATTTAAATTGTTTTCCCTTTTTCCATTCGGCAAACTGTTTCTTGTAGGTTGGGCCAATCGGAATCCGGTTTTTTTCATTATAATTTAAGATCAGAAAATCATTTCCTTCTATAGATGTGATCTTATTTAGGTTGATAATGAAAGATTTATTTACCCTTTCGAAGTCACCAGATAACTCGTTTTCCATGCTTTTGAGAGTCATGTATGACCGATGATGTCTGTTACCGTCTAGATGAATGTCCAGATAATTTTTGACTGATTCGACGTATATGATTTCATCTAACTTAATTAGAACTTCAATTCCGCCGTATAAGCCCTTTGAGTTTGTCTTGATAATTATCGTAATCGGGTAAGTAGGATGATCATCTTTGTTAGGACGTTTGGCTGAAAGCGCTATTCCCGCTTCTTCAAGCATCTGCACTACCTCAGGTTGAACGCCAGCAGGTGATTTAAGTACCTTTTTAGAGTTTTGCACTTCTGCTTCGTGCTTTATACCTGTGGTAAACAGCACTGGCGATATCTGCCTTAATAGGATAATTTCGAAGGGATCAGCATTAACACGTTCAATATCGACGAAGATAAAATCGGGTTTGTTTAAGACGATGTCCTTGAATGCTGTTCTGAAATCTAAAGACGATCCCAAGTAAAAAATTGGGGATAAAGTTGGGATGAAATTGTTAATCAACTGCTTGGTTGAATCATCTCCAAAGATGTAGCATTTAATCATAGGTTAGGTTATAATAAGTTGATAAGGTGAGCATTAAAGCTATACAAAAGTAGAAATTATTGCTCATTATTTCTCGCAAGGTGAAAAAATAAAAATCAATATAAAAACAAATATGCTCTGTTTTTCAGATATCATGATTATCGACTCTTTCGTCCCGCAAACTCCTTGTTTGGTGTAAATAGTTTTAGTAAATGCACTCTCTCCGTTAGATTTAACGCTGTATCATAGAAATTATGAAAAAGGGAAAATTGTTTGAAAAGAGACTTAAAGCATACACACTAACCGAAATTCTAATTGTATTGGTCATTATAGGCATTCTCGTGCTGCTCGCACTACCAAATTTGATGCCATTAATAACAAAAGCCAAAAGTACAGAGGCCAAATTGCAATTAGAGCATATGCATACCTTGGAAAAGAACTTCTTTTTTGAGAAGTCAAAGTACACAACGGACCTGAATGAACTTGGTTTTATACAGGAGAAATTGAGTTCAGACGGTAAAGATGGAAGAGCCAATTACCGAATTGAGATTGTGCAGGCGAGCTCAAACACGTTTGTTGCTCGTGCAACCGCAGTAGCAGACTTTAATGGTAATGGAACGTTTAATGTTTGGGAGATTGATCAGGATAAGAATCTTAAGGAAATAACGCCAGACTAATGTTGACCAAGATAGTACTTATTGTATGGCTGCTACTATTATTTGCACAGGACATGCGCTGGCGTGCGGTTTACTGGTGGATGTATCCTGTGCTTACAATATTATTAATTCTTGACCGATTGTCTGGCGTGGATGCCTTTGCCATTATGGTAGATACGAGCTGGAACTTAGTCTTCCTATCTGTTCAGTTTCTGTTATTATCACTATACTTCCGCATTAAATATAAAACTTGGACTAACCTGACACGTGAACATATTGGGTGGGGAGATATTCTGTTTCTGCTCTGTCTTGGCTGTTATCTTCCTCCAATAAATTATTTGTTTTTTTACATGCTAAGCTTGGGAGTAATATTGCTGTTTTCTCTGTTGGTAATTGCTCTAAAGAGAAGAAGTTTGAACATTCCATTAGCAGGCTTGCAAGCGATGATATTTGCTGTTGTCCTGATGGCGGATCTGCGGGCGAAAGGTTGGGATGTTGGTGAAACGGAGTGGTTTTTTTCTTATTTGGAGAAGTGATGAGTGCTCAAGGGATTATCTTATCGAGCGAGAATTTACATCTGCTAAGCCGGGAACAAGCTTGGCACTACAGGATTCTGCCTTCCTCAGACTCGGAGGATACTTGTGATCTATTTTGTGGACAGGATGCTGATTTGTACCAGCTTTCTGCTGAACTTGAAATCATGCTGGGTAAAAGAATTCATCTGGAGCCGCTAGCAGAGGAAGAAGTTACGCGTCTATTATCAACTTATTATTTCAGAGAGCAAGGAAGGTCTGATAAAAAAGCAGCATCGTTCAGTACCTCAGGTACGGATTTTCTAGACGGCTTAATTAGTGAAGCCAGAGGCCTTAAGAGCAGCGATATTCACGTGGAAGCTTATGAAAATAAGTGCAGAGTTCGGGTAAGAATTGATGGAATGATGGTAGAGCGGTATCTGCTTGAAAAGACCGAGTATCCGGCACTTGTTAATAAGGTGAAGATTATGGCTAACCTTGATATTGCGGAGAAAAGGTTACCTCAGGACGGCCGTATTCATTACCGACATAAAGACGAGGACTTCGATATACGGGTATCTGTTCTGCCTACTCTGCATGGAGAAAAGGTAGTACTTAGACTTTTAAATAATAGCGCCACTGATATAGACTTGAATAGTCTAGGCCTCTCGTCTTTTGATCTTCAAAACTATTTGCAGGGAATAAAGCGACCAAATGGCATTTTGCTCATTAGCGGCCCGACGGGATCGGGAAAGACTACTACATTATATGCGACGCTGAAGCTGCTTAATAAAGAGACAAGGAACATTCTGACTATAGAGGATCCTGTAGAGTATACGCTGGAGGGAATCAATCAAGTGCCTTTGAAGGAGAGTATCGGTTTGACATTTGCCTCTGCTCTCCGTACTTTCCTACGACAGGATCCGGACGTCATCATGGTGGGGGAGATCCGAGATCCCGAAACGGCCAATATGGCGATCCGAGCGGCTTTAACGGGGCATCTTGTTTTGTCGACCATTCATACCAATTCAGCTTGGGGTACTGTATCCAGGCTTATGGATATGGGCATACCGGGGTTTTTAGTTGCGAATACGTTAAATACAACCGTAGCTCAAAGACTTGTACGCATTCTTTGTCCGCTTTGTAAGGAAAAGGTGCCGGTGACGCCGGAAATCTTTCCACGTCAGTTTAAACCGTTTTTTCCGGTTGAGCATCATTATGTGGCAAAGGGATGTCCTGAGTGCTATTATACGGGCTACAGGGGGCGAAAGGCGGTATATGAAGTTGTGCCTGTTGATCAGGAATTGGCCGCGAATATTAAGAATGGAAATATGAATGTAGATGAGTTGTTAAGGGAGCGATGTATCAGAACGCTGGCTGAGAATGCATTTGAATTGTTTGCTGCGGGAGAGACGTCTGTGGATGAAATTTATCCATTGTTATTTAATTATTGAGGAGAATATTTGCATGAGACGCAGGGGAAGAATAATCTGTTTTCAGTTAGTGTTGTTACTGGGCTTTTTGCAAGGGGCTATCGGACAACAACCTCAGGCAGAGGAGCGACTTAGGGTCGTTGATGAACGACTGCGAAGTCTTGCGGTTACATTGCCAGGCTTGAACCAGAAAGTTCAGCTCTCTATGTCCGGGGCATCTGCTCAGGAATTTTTACGTGCGTTGGCCCAATCCAATAATCTGAATATCAACGTTGATCCGCAACTGGATTTTAAAATATATAACAACTTTACCAATGAAACGGCGCTAAACGTACTGTTATTCCTCGCGCGGGAGTATCAGCTGGATATTAATCTGACCGGATCTATTATGTCGGTCAGTAAAGTGTTGCAGCCACGTCCTGTCATTCCTAAACGGGAGATAAAGGCCCGGTATAATGCGTCCGCTAACACCCTGAGTCTCGAACTTAATAGTGATACCCTTGGTAACGTTGCGAGAAAGATAACTCAGTTAAGTGGCAAAAATGTAGTTGTACCGGTGCCGTTACTGAATAACTCTGTTACTGCTTTTTTTTCTGATGCTCCTTTTGATGTTGCGCTAGAAAAACTGGCCTATGCGAATAATCTAAAACTGACCAGAACAGCGGATGATGTATATATTTTTCAGGCTCTGGAGGATAGTGAGCAATTGTTTATCAATGGCGATCGAAATACTGCGGTTCGCAGGGTGCCCCGTCCGATTAATAATATGAATTCCGGTCCTGGAACAGGAGCAGCAGGAGGTTCAGGAGGGCCGTTCGCCATAAACAGCAAGACATCTCCAGCAGGAAAGCTATTGAGTGTAGATGCTACGGGGTCGTCTATCCTTGACCTGGTGAAGGCTTCTTGTCAGGAGGCCGGAATTAACTATTTTATTTACTCAGACATGAAAGGTGCAATCACTATCAAGGTGCAGGATATAACCTTTAATGGATTCATGAGTGCACTGTTACAGGGTACGGATTATACCTATCGAGTTGATAACGGTATTTATCTGATCGGCGAGCGCAAACTCGAGGGACTCAGGACGAACAAAGTGGTTCAGCTTCAGTACCGGTCGGTCGATACCGTTCAGGCTATGATCCCTGCGGAATGGAGAAGGGGAGTTGAAATCAAGGAATTCAGGGAGCAAAACACATTATTACTCTCCGGTTCTTCGCCCCAGATTGCTGAGATTGAGAGCTATATTAAGCAGATCGACCGTTTGGTGCCTATGGTTCTGATTGAAGTTACGTTGATGGATATCCGGAAAGGTAAAACAGTGAGCACCGGTATTAAAGCCGGATTGTCTGACAGTGCGAAAACTGGCGGGACGGTTTTTCCAGGCCTGGACTATACGTTCGGAGCAGCATCTATTAATGATTTTCTCTCACGTTTAAGCAGCAGTACCTCCATTAATTTAGGGAAGGTAACACCTAAGTTCTATGTGACATTGAGTGCTTTGGAAGCCAATAGTAATGCGGAGGTGAGGCAGGTGCCTAAATTATCTACCCTCAACGGGCACACGGCTTCTCTTAGCATAGGCAGTAGCCGGTATTTCAGTACTAAGACACAAAATGTGATTCCTTCCCTAACAAGTCAGACGGTAGTCACGGAACAGTTTACGGAAGTGAATGCAGATCTGAAAATCAATATTCGTCCTATTGTATCCGGCGATGATCAGGTTACCCTCAATATAACGGTAGACATTTCTGATTTCATTGGCAATCCGCCTCTAAATGCACCTCCTCCTAAGTCAACTAGTAAGTTTGAGTCCATTATAAGGGCCCGGAACGAGGATATGATTGTGTTGGGTGGAATGGAGCGGACTGAAAATAGTGATTCAGGCTCGGGTGTGCCGTTTTTGTCCCGGATACCCGTTTTGAAATGGTTGTTCAGCAGTAGAGAGAAGACGACGAACAAGGTCGTTACGGTGATTTTCATTAAGCCGACAATAACCTATTAGTAGATAAATAGCAATAAGACGTGATAAGATCCAGTATTCAAAAGGCACAGTGGCTATCATCCAGTATGGGGGTGGAAATTGCTATGGAGATGGATGGAACGGTGACGTGCACGATGTGCACATTGACGCTGGAAAAGAATTCGCTAACCATCGGAGAAAAGAAAGATTGCAAGGGATCTCTTGACGAGGTGCTCGCCACTATTCCCGTTAGCACTCCTATTGCGTTTAGCTTAACCGGTAAGGGGATTTTAACAAAAAAAATTGAAGCGATTGGTGAGCTGAATGCGCAGCAGCTATCAGAGGTTTTTCCAAACTTTAAATCTGAATCCTTCTATGTGCAACAATTTTCGGGAGATGAAAATGTCTTCATTAGTATTATCCGAAAGGAACAGATCGACGACTTGCTTGAAGCTTTTAAGTTTACAAAGCATAAGGTACTCAGCTTGACATTAGGGCCCTTTGCCGTCAGTCAAGTGCTCTCTCAGATTAATACGTATGGGCAAGAGCTTTGCTTTTCAGGCCACCGAATAAATTATACTGAAGATTTTAAATGGCGCGATTATAAGTCAAGCCCCGGAGCTATGGCGGAATTTCCGATAAAGGTTGAGCAGGAGAAGCTAAGTGAAGAATATCTTATTGCTTACGCAACCGCTTTCCAATTGATTTTATATCCGAGGCTGATTACAATTGAACTTCCCGTTTCTGAGATATCTGATCGATTGGAGGACTTTACACAGAAGCAGCAATTTCGTTTCAGACTCGTCGCGATATTAGGGTTTTTCTTTGTGCTGTTACTAGCCAATTTTATCGTTTTTAGTACCTATCGTGCAGAAAACGAGTCGTTGAATAGGCGCGTAAACCTCCAAAGTAGCAGTGCAGAAAACCTGCAAATGCTTGAAAAAAAGACAGCACAGCAGCAAGAGCGTTTGACGGTGCTAGGTTGGTACCTGGGCCTTCCTTATGGTTGGCTCGCAGATCAGGTGAGCAGTGATATGCCTGCTGCAATAGAACTTACTGAGCTTAGCGTTAGTCCGGTTAAACAAGCGGAAGGTAATGCCGAACGAAAAGAGATATACCAGTCTGGAAAGATTATTATCAAAGGGCTTACCGGTGATCCAATCGCAGTTAACGAGTGGATTTATAAGCTAAAGGGGCGTGAATGGGTACAACAAATACAAATGCAACGGTTTTCACCGGCTGAAGAAGAAGGAATTCAGGAATTTGAAATGTCGTTAAGGTATTAGATGAGAGGTGCGGGAATATCATATAAGGTTCGTAACCGGCTGCTTCTGATAGTTTCGGGGTTGGTCATGTTGCTGAGCTGGCCTCTTGCTTTGAAAAAGACCTGGCAGGAGATTGGTTTGAATAAGGAGTTGAAAGGCAAAGGTGAAGAGGCCTTGCTGAGCTATAATCCAAATCATTTGAGAGAGAAAGAGAAGGTTCTTGGCAGTTTGCTGACGCGCTATACATTGGACTCCGTTCAATGGAGGAATGAATTCTGGATCAAGGTGTCTGGAGCAGCGTCTCGCTCACGGGTTTCGGTTAACTACAATCCGGATTTGGGAAGCTTGACGTCTACTGCGGATTCAGCCTTGATGAACCAGCGGATATCGTTTGAAGGCGACTACAGGAATTTGGTTTTGCTGATGGATACATTGGAGAAGACACAAGGGGTGGGTTTTTTGCGATCAGCTTCTTTTAAAAAGGTAAAAAGCAGGAGTGCTGAAGTAAAGGATAAGTTGTATTTGAACCTGGTGTTTGGGGCTTTAAAAAAGATCAATTAGTATAATATGAAAAATAGAGGTTTTTTGCTCGTCTTAGTTTTTTTCGCCATAACTATTTCTGCAACAGCGCAAACATCCCTGGGAATAAATGAAGCAACGAAAGTTAAGGTGCTTGAATATTACAATCATGCGATTGAGCAGGAGTGGATAAAAATCTTTAGAATCTACAATCACAATCCTGCAATGGGCTTTTGGAAGAAAGGCGGAGTTTCCGGTACTGTATACTTTGTCAGCTATGATGGAGAGGGTGGAAGTTATGTGGATTTCTCGTTTCCTCAACATATTTCTGAACAGCAAAGGCCTGTGCTGCAAATGAGCGGAAACTCTGCAAATAATTTTACGTGGCATGCTCAGAAGTCGTCTGATGGTCCGGGACAGGAATATTATGAGGTTTTCATCAAAACTCCTCCTGCCCACGTAGGATTCACATTCATGTTTAGAGGGGCCGATTACGAAATCTACGGAACGAAGACTGAAGCTCCTCAGAACAATGTTATCTGGTCCTCGACCACGCACCCGCAGTCTATCGCCTTCTACGTAGGTAATGGAAATATAGGTCTTGGTACGTTGGATCCTAGTGAGAAATTATCTGTAAATGGGAATATAAGAGCCCAGGAAATAAAAGTTGAAGCAAGTAACTGGCCAGATTATGTGTTCTCACCCTCTCATGAGAAACTTTCTTTAAAAGACCTTGAAGTTTATATCAATGATAATAGGCATTTGCCTGAAATTCCGTCAGCCAAACAAGTTGAAGATAAAGGGCTGAGCTTGGGTGAAATGAATGGTTTGCTCTTAAAAAAGATTGAAGAACTGACCTTATACCTGATAGAGCAGGAAAAAAGATCAGAGAAGCAGGAAAGCCGTATTAGAGAACTTGAACGACTTATAAAACCTTGATTATGAGATTGGATTTTTTGGTAATTCTGCTGTTTTTATCGTTGATTACGATGAATTCGTTTAGCCAAACTAGGGGAAGTATCACAGTTCACGGTGATATTGATAAATACTACCCGGTCACCTGGCTGGATGGAAATTGGTATAGAAACGAACCGACAACGCTTAAAATTGTACGTCCAGATGTTCACGAAAACAGCTCATGGCGAGGTACACTATTATCTGAATTTATCTTTCACACATCTCAGTGGGGACACCTATCAAACTTCATTAACACGCATATTACTTGCGCTTATGGCGAATTTGTAGCCGGCTGGAGAGATATAACACTTAACAACGACAAACTTCGTATCATAATTTGGCTTAGGGGCGGTGGAACTACTTATCACTATACCGCAGATACAGATGTAAATCCTATTGTTTATGACAATGTCCAGAACCCGCTACCGTATAACGAAGTAAACGAGCCGGCTCATAGTCTGAAGACTAGCATAGACTCTTATGTCAATTCCTTCGGAGAATCTAATACCCTTAATGCCTACTTCAACGGTGAAGGAACAAGTCACTTCAAAGGCAGTCTGGGCATTGGCACTACCGATACCAAGGGTCACAAACTAGCGGTGGCGGGATCCATAGTGGCGGAATCCGTGAAAGTAAACCTGCGAAGTTCCTGGCCTGATTATGTTTTTGATGAGAATTTTGGATTAATGCCGCTGGCCGAAACCGGTGAATTTATCCAGAAACACGGGCATCTGCCTGAGATCCCATCAGCTGCTGAGGTTAAAAAGAACGGTATAGACATTGGTGAAATAAATGTCAAACTCCTGAAAAAGATCGAGGAGTTGACATTGCATCTGATCGCCCTAAGGAAAGAGGTGGATGAATTGAAAGCTAACAAATAAGCAGATGAGCGATTTTGGAATGATATTAAAGATATTGCCTTTTGCGGGTCTATTGTTTCTGGTTTCATGTAAGGACTTTATAGAGCCTTCTATAGAAGATGAGAAGGTCTTCATAAATGCGCCAGCAGATAGCACTCAAACGAGCACCTACCTGCAGACATTCTGGTGGGATGAAGTTGAGGACGCTCTTTCTTACCGGGTACAGATCGTGACCCCCGGGTTTTCGGATGCATCCCGTCTAATTATGGATACGCTGGTAACTAACAATAAATTCATTTATACCTTAGATCCTGGTATTTACGAATGGCGCATCCGGGGTGAGAATGGTAGCAGCAGCACTTTGTACACGACGCAGAGATTGACCGTATATGAGTCGAATATAGGCTCGCAGGTTGTGCAAGTTAGAGCTCCCTCAAACGGACTCCTGACTAACTTGTCGGACACCGAGTTCTCCTGGAATAATCTATATGGAGCTAAAGTCTATCGCTTACAGGTAGATACAAATAATTTCAGAGATGAAAAGGTGTTGTTTTTTGATCAAACAACTACAGCTCTTGATTTAAGAGTTCGTTTTTCAAAAGATAACACCTATCAATGGCGAGTCAGGGCAGAACAGGATTCTGCTGTTTCGAAGTGGTCAACCATTTCTGAGATTCGATATGATAAGACGCCGCCTTCAATTGTTTCTCTAGTCGGTCCCTCAAAAGGTGCATCGGCGGCAAGTCCTGTTTCCTTGCAATGGAAGGCTTTGGAAGATGCAAGCAGCTATCAACTGTACGTGTATAGAAGTGATACGACTACTCTTTACAATCCGTCGTTTCCTATGACGCTTAAGGAAACTAATTATTCCTTCAAGGATGGTACTTTCGGAGAGGTGGTGTACTGGAAAGTTCGCGCAGCAGATGTGGCCGGGAACTGGGGCGCTTTCAGCGAGTTAAGAAGCTTTACTATTCAATAATACATGAAGAATAAGACGATGACAATTGTGCTGATTGTTTCCGTCATGGCGGTTTGGGGGATCGTTTTTTACCGGATTTTTCAAGCGTCTGGTGAAGAGAGTTCGTTTATCACCGCAGCGGGCGCGAAGAAAAGTACCTACGAGTCGTTGGATGAGTACAGGATGAAAGACACACTCGTGTTAGCGTTGAACTACCGAAATCCGTTTTCTGGGAGACAGATGCAAGTGGCAATCCCTCCAGCTGTTCCGGAGGCAACAGATCAACCGGTGACGTCGATGTCAAACTATGCTACTCCAGAGCCAGAAGTGAATTGGAGTGTGATAAAGTACACCGGGTATATTGTGAACCCTGAATTTAAAAGAATTGTAGCTCTTATGACAATTCAGGGTAAGGAGTTTATGCTTACTGAGGGCCAACAAGCAGGGGGCGTGAAGATTTTGAAGAATAACAGAGATTCGGTTAAAGTGTCTTATTTAGGCAAAACGAAGTTTTTAAAAGTGCAATAATATGAGAAGATGGGTTTGTATGATAAGCGTAATGCAGGGCTTATTTTTTAGCGTGGGTGCTCAGGATATTTTGAAGGAACAAACGAGTAAGGTCACGACGGTAGAAGCGGATCGTAGTATAACAGCATATGTTTTGCCTGTAAGGAGAGAACCGACCATCGACTCTGACGTAACTTACTATTGGTTTAAGGCAGGAAAGATATATCATACTCAGGGAGGATATAGTGGGAGGTTGCTAAATGGACATTTTTCCTCATTTTATCTGACTAAGAATTTGAAAGAGGAGGGCGATTTCAAGAAAGGAATTAAGAGTGGACTTTGGCGGAGCTGGCGGGAAAGTGGCATTCTGGAAAAAGCTGCTTATTATCGGAAAGGCCAAGAGAATGGGAGGTTCTTTACGTACGATGATTCAGGTGTTGTGAAGCAGATCGGGCGAATGAAGGGAGGAAAGTTTCATGGTAATGTTAAGACCTATGTTAGCCAGGACAGTGTCACCGATGTGTATTATAGAAATGGTGCTGTGGCGGCAAAAAAGAAGTGGTTGCCTAGAATTGGTTTCGTTAAGCCACCAAAGTTTTTTCTGCAAAGGGGAAAGGATAGTCAGGATCTTAATAGAAACAAATGATGAAGCATTTGCAAAGGTTGAGGAGTTGACCCTTTATATCATATCATACATCTTGAAAGCAAAATGCAAACTTTAGATACCAGAATTACTAGTTTGACTAATAAATAACCTAAACCATTAATATGAACCTTAAATTAACATTTCTGATTCTCAGTTTTTTGCTTATTAAGATGTTCAATCCAGAGTCCTTTGGACAGTGGACTACTACTGCTCAAAATATTCACTTCTCTCATACCGGGAACGTTGGAATAGGCAACAATAATCCATGGGCTAAGCTTCATCTTGTCGGTACGTTCTTAAGTAGCGGGCAAACAGCCAATTTGGATCCTGCCTATACTGGTAATAATCTCAGTTTTTTGGCTAATTCGGGCCAATTGCTGATGGGATGGAATAGAACGGGCGGAGATGGAGAAACGGACTTCATAGCAAACAGAGGTCCGGGTCGGTCTGGAGGTTTTGCATTTTATAATTACTCAAATGATAACCAACTCGCGCAGTTGATGTGGATCAAAGGTGATGGAAACGTAGGCATCGGAACTAGAGAGACGTCTTCCAAACTTACTGTAGCAGGCAACATCGCTGCAAGGGAGGTGAAAGTAACTGTCAATGCAGGTGCTGATTTTGTGTTCCATGATGATTATAACCTTTGGCCACTCCAGGAGCTTGAATCTTTTATCAAAACGAATAATCACTTGCCAGAGATCGCTTCCGCAAAAGAGATGGAGCGCGAAGGGATGAACCTCTCAGAGATGAATATAAAGCTTTTGCAAAAGATTGAGGAACTGACGCTCTATGTGATTGAACAGCAAAAGCAGTTAACAGAACAAGGGAAGCGAATCACGATACTCGAATCCGGACTATAAGACCGATCAGTCCATAAAATAATATTATGAGAGCAATTATATCTACAGCAATTTGTCTATTATCAATAAGCTGCTTTGCGCAAAGCAATATTTTTCCGCAAACAGGATCGGTAGGGATAGGAACAACCGCGCCGAGGGCTATGCTTGACGTTGCTGCGTTTGTTAATGGAGGTTCATTAGGAAGTGTTTTCGCAAGACAAGTGGAAGGTGATCACGAAGGCGCCGGTACGTTTGTTGGTGTGAGAGCTCATGGAACACAGTTCGAAGTTGGCAGTAAGAGTTTTTCCATCGAGCATAGCTTCTATGGACAGGCAAATAGCGCAATAAACTTTCACAGGGGGAATGACAGGGTTGGAGGGGAAATTAGCTTTAGTACATCTTCTAACATAGAACAAATGCGAATAACAGAGAGTGGTAATGTTGGAATTGGAACATCCAATCCAACTTATAAGCTCACCGTCGCGGGGAATATAGCTGTAAGGGAAGTTAAAGTAACGGTTAATGCTGGTGCTGACTTCGTCTTTCATGATAATTACAATCTAAAGCCTCTTCCGGAGCTTGAATCTTTTATCAAAAAGAATAATCACTTACCAGAAATAGCTTCGGCGAAGGAGATGGAGAGCGAGGGAATGAACCTTTCAGAAATGAATATTAAGCTGCTCCAAAAGATAGAAGAGCTGACGCTTTATGTCATTAAGCAGCAAAAAGACATTGAAGAATTGCGAACCGAGCTAAGGTCCAAAAAATAATGCTAAAAGCGTCTGCATTATATCTGGTAGTCGTGATTGCGTTAATTATTGCGGTGTTTTGTGCCTCACTGATTACGGTAGCTGCTTTTTATCGGCAAGAACATCAAAAAAGTTTGCGATACGCGAAGTTGTCGGTTAATCTTGAGTCTGGACGGGCACTTCTATTATCATCGAACTATCAGTTATATGATCAGGAAGACAGATTGGATTTGTTTGAAGAGGAAAATGATAGCGTTCTTTTGCGGAAAGAGCATTGGGGACTTTTTGATTTGGGGACGGTTAGTGCATTTTCACAAAAAGACACGTTAAGCCAATCGTTTTTAATAGGGCTGGATGCGTCCGGAGACAAGTCAGCTATTTATCTCGCTGATGAAGACAGACCCCTTTCTGTGAGTGGAAAGACGCAAATCGTAGGTGTTGCAGAACTTCCTAAAGCTGGGATTAGGCAAGCTTACGTTGACGGCCGAGCCTACGAAGGTAAGGAGCTTGTTAAAGGTGCTTTACGTGAGAGCGGACGCTCCTTACCTAAATTAAACAAAACATTAATCCTCCAGTTGCAGGAGACTTTACAAGATAGCAGTGAAAGCGATCCGATAAGTGCTGATTCTGCTAGCCGTTCATTTTTCCGTAATGTTAAAAAAATCAGGATATCTCCTAAGAATCCGATAGTGGGGGGCTCTTACTCTGGGAAGATCGTGTTACTATGTGATACCGTTTTGACGATTAAAAAAGAGGCAAGGCTGAGTAATGTCCTGGTTTTTGCTCCTGGAATTATAGTTGAAAATGGATTTCGCGGGAGCTGTCAGCTTTTTGCGGTTGATTCAGTTGTAACGAATGGTCCGGTGTCGTTCGATTATCCCTCGGCAATCGGGGTGCTTTCGAAGGGTAAAGGTGGCAATCAACCGAAAATAACACTCGGCGAAGGGAGTATACTTTCTGGTATTCTTTTTACTCATGAAGAAGAGCGCAGTGACCTGCAGACGCAGATCAGCTTGGGGAAGAATAGTAAGGTTATGGGCGAGATATATGCAAGTGGGTTCATCAAATTTGAAAAGCCTGTAATAATAGAGGGAAAGGTATCCTGCAATCGCTTTATCATTCAGACGCCAAGCACGCTCTATGAGAACTACCTGATTGATATTACACTTAACCGACCCAAGCGCAGCCTTTATTATCTTACATCTTCATTGTTCAATTCGACGAGCAAGAATCAACGCGTGTTGACATGGCTAAAATAGCTACTGCAAAAGTTTCCGGATCAACATTGATCGAGGTCGTAATAGCTACGGTTATTATACTGGTGGTTTTTACGTTGGCAATAGGGATATTTACTAAGGTGACACAATCTGGGTATTCTGTTAGCCGGACGTTGGCCCATCAGCAGATGGAGTCTATTATTGACCAAAGCATCCGGAATCAAGACTATGAGGATGAAGTTTTAGAAGCAGACAGTATTAATTATGAGAAAATAGTAGTTCTCTATTCAGGGTACGATGATTTGCTGTTGTTGCAGGTAGAAGCCAGCCAAGGTACAACCAAGATAGGTAAACTGCGGAAAATTGTCAGGAGGGAGGAACAATGAGAGCAGGTTATCGAGTTGCTGCCTACACCATTCTTGAAATGACGATTGCGATGTTACTCGCAGCCATAACAATTGGGATTACCTACACTGCTTTTTCTATGATCGTGCAATCTTATAGGAGGTTTGATAAAGATAATGAAGAGCATGCATCGTTTGTGCTTGTCGACAAGCTACTTCAAAAGGATATACAGGCGGCGGTATTAGTATCCAGCACTTTCGAAGGAATTGACATCAAAGATAGTGAAGGAAGTATCAGGTACATATTTACAGCTGATTATATTCTCAGAGACCAGTATGAGGTAAGCCAGGATACTTTTTACATACCTAATCGTGATTTAAGAGCACTTTTTGAAAACGAAGAAGCAACGACTGAAGGGAGACCGGTCGATCATATTGCTTTTTTCGCAACTCTTAAATCTCAAGAGTTTCCTCTGGTTTATAGTAAGCATTATAGTTCTAGTGAACTAATTCAATTACAACAGTTAATCAAACCTCTCTAGCATATGCCACCAATTGATCTTTCCGGTTACAAAGTTGTAAAGAAGCAAGTGTCCAAAACAAAGCCTGTGAGCTCAGGTCTTTCGGAGCTGCTGAATAGAGATATTTCCTTTGGAAAAGCTAAGGTCAGTGATAGAAAGAAAGAGGCCTTTTATATGGAATTAAGTACGCTGCTTCTTTCTGGGATAGATTTGCGGACCGCTTTGGATCTGATTTTGGTTGATCAAGATAAAGCGAAAGACAAGAGCTTGTTTGAAGGAATTCGGGAGGATGTATTGCAAGGAAAGCCCTTGTCTGGCGCACTTAATACAACTGGAAAGTTTAGTGATTACGAATATTACAGTATTCGGATTGGCGAGGAAACGGGTAGGATGGGTGAGATTCTTACTGATATGGCTAGGTTCTTTAAGAATAAGATCAGTCAGCGGCGCAAGATTATCAGTGCGGTAACTTATCCTTTAATTGTGCTGATGACATCGCTGGGAGCGGTTTTCTTCATGCTCAAGTTTGTCGTTCCGATGTTCGCTGATGTTTTTCAACGCTTTGGTGGAGAGCTTCCCTGGATAACGTCCATTATTATCCGATGCTCAGCTTTTCTGGATCGTTATTTTTTGATGTTCGCTATGGTAGTCGTTGGGTTCGTAGTCTTTCTGGTATTGAGTAAGGAAAAAATTTGGTTTCGTAGAGGGGTTTCTTCACTTGTTCTTAAAGTTCCATTGGTAGGAGACATCGTGAGTAAGATCTACCTTGCCCGATTCGCTAACACGATGCGGTTGCTGGTTAGTACGGACACGCCATTGTTGCGATCGATCGTTTTGGTGAGGCAGATGATCGGGTTTTATCCGATTGAGACGTCACTTGAGGAAGTTGAAAAAGCAATTATGGGAGGTGATTCTTTGCACAACAGTTTGGCTAGGTTTCCCTTTTATCCGGCAAAGTTGGTGCAGTTGATTAAAGTGGGGGAAGAGGTTAACAGGCTGGATTATTTTTTTGGTAAGATATCGGATCAATATACGGAGGAGGTTGAATATAAGACTGGAACGATTAGTAGCCTGCTTGAACCGTTGATTATCATTTTTTTGGGACTGGTGGTTGGTCTGGTGTTGATTGCTATGTATTTGCCGATGTTTCAGATGAGTAATAGTTTTTGAGATGACTTGATCTGAGAGTTCATTCGCACTAAAACGATTTTCATAAAATATTTTCTATTAAAAGCTTCCCTGCAGAATAGTTGCAGGGAAGCTTCTTACTATTGTGGATAAGTAAAAACAAATAATGTTGATCGAAAGATGTGAAAGCACTCGGTTAATAACTAGGATAACACAGAAGTAGTCATGTTTTTATGTTCGTTAGCAAGTCTTTACCCAGGTTGGAGCTCAAAACTTCCCCCATTAGTAGAGGCAGCATCGCTTGCAAAGGATGCGTCAGCAAACGCGTCGGAAAAAGTAGGAAAAGAACTATAACGGAGGAACCACACAATATAAACTAAACAAGAGCTATATGAAAGTATTTTTATACCTGCAGGTCCTGGTTTTTGTCTTTGCTTTTAGCCGTGTTTTGGGGCAGCCGCCTCAGGAGCACGAGGAGCTAAGCAGCTATAGCAGTTCACGCTCTACGGTTACAGCCAGCGGGAGCATCACGTTGTTGCCGGGGTTTACGGTTCCGCTGGGCAGCAGCTTCCATGCCTACATCGTAAGCGGCCCTTCGGTCCTCTGTGTTCCGCTGGCCTCAGCCATGAGTCAAAATCAGAATTACATCGTGACGCTGACTCCTCGCGAGGCTTTTGACGATAGGGCCAACTTGCTGGATAAGAGTACTTGTGAGGTGATGCAGAGTGTGCAGTATTTTGACGGGCTGGGTCGCCCCCTGCAAACGGTTCAGGTAAAGGGCAGCCCGAATGCAGATAAGGATATCGTCGTTCCAGTGGCTTACGATGCCTTTGGGCGTGAGGTGAAAAAATATCTCCCTTATGCCAGCGTCAGTAATAACGGCAGTTATAAGACCAACGCCTTAACCGATCAGCAGGGCTATTACGCAGCTCCGCCATCCGGAGTCACAGCGATCCCGAATCCATTTTTAGAGACACTGTTTGAGTCGTCACCACTGAACCGGGTGCTGGATCAGGGAGCGCCGGGCGCAGCCTGGCAGATCGGTGGGGGGCATACGGTCCGCACCGAATACAGTACCAATAATGCAGATCCGTTCAATAGCGGAAACACGACAGGCAGCCGGCGTGTGGCCTTGTATACGGCGACGGTAGGAGCCAACAACACCCGGGCCTTATCAAGGGCCAATAACAACGCGGTATATGCGGGCAGCCAGCTTTATCTGACCATCATTAGGGACGAGAACTGGCGGCCGGAAGACGGCTGCCTGGGAACCAATGAAGAATATAAAGACAAACAAGGGCAGGTTGTGCTGAAGCGGACATACAACAAGAAAGGAAGTGCAACGGAGATGCTCTCCACCTATTACGTTTACGATGATTACGGCAACCTGAGCTTTGTCTTGCCACCGGCTTCCAATCCTGATGCAAATGCGGCGATCAGCACCGCTACTCTGAACGACCTATGTTATCAGTACCGCTATGACGGACGCAACCAGATGACGGGCAAGAAGGTTCCCGGTAAAGGCTGGGAGCTGATGATCTACAACCCGCTGGACCAGCTGGTGCTGAGCCAGGACGCCGAGCAGCGTGCTAAGTCGCCTCAGGAGTGGAGTTTTACCAAATACAATGCTTTTGGACAGGTCGTGATGACCGGGCTATATACAGATGCCAGCGGTGCGGCCGATGCGGGAGTGTTGCCTAACGACGCGCGCAGAACCGCTCTTCAGACCCAGGTAAGCAATCAACCAAACATCCTATGGGAGAGCCGTCTGGCTACAGCATCCGCAGCAGAAACCGGTTACACCAATATCACCTTTCCGACAACAGTCGCCCTGTATCTGTCGATCAACTATTACGATGACTATGCCTTCCCGGGAGGCAACCCCTATCTAAACAATTACAGCCAGATGTGCAAAGGGCTACTGACCGGCAGCCGTATAAAAGTGCTGAAAGAGGCCATAGCAGCGGGAACGACCGATATGCTCTGGAATATCAATTACTACGATGATAGAGGGCGTGTTGTGCATAGTTACAATCAGCACTATAAGGGAGGGAGTATCGCTGTTGAAAATTACGATGAGACACTCAACAGCTATAACTTCACGGACGAAGTAGTGGTCAGTACCCGGCTACATCGGGCCTCAGGTGCGGCGATGGTGAAGGTGATCACCGAATATGAATACGACCACATGGGGCGAAAGAAGCGGACCTATCAGCAGATCGGGGACAATGCAGGCGACCGTGTGGAGCTGGCGTCACTGCGCTATAACGAAGTGGGGCAACTCAAAGACAAGGCGCTACATAATAACCTGCAGAGTACGTCTTACAGCTACAATCCGCGGGGTTGGCTCAAGACGAGTATCTCCCCGCAGTTTGGCATGACCCTGAAGTACGAAGATGGTGCGAGTCCACAATGGAACGGCAACATCTCGGCGCAGGAATGGAGCGGGGGCAGCTACGCTTACAATTATGATAAGCTCAATAGGTTGGTATCGGGAATAGCAGCAGACGGGCGAAGTGAGAAGAGCATCGATTATGACTTGAACGGCAACATCATGGGTCTTCAGCGGTATACATCTGCCAGTGCCCAAGAAGACGGGCTACGGTACTACTATAACGGCAGTAATCGCTTGCAGTCGGTCTTCGACAGCGTTACCACGTACGCTAGTAACCAGTATCAGCAGCCGGGAACGACTGGTTACAATTATGACCTGAACGGTAACATGACGGCAAGGACCCATTCAGTAAACAGCCAAAATAGTATTAACGAAATAAAATACAATGTGCTGAACCTGCCCCGGCAGGTAACGCTGGGTAACGGAACCGTGATCCAGTATGTCTATGATGCATCCGGAAGGAAGTTACGCAAATTAGTAGGCGCGGCAGCAACTGAATACATCAGTGGTATCCAGTACACGGGCACTACGCTGGACTTCATCCAGACGGAAGAGGGCAGGATAGTAAACAACGGAGGCAGTTATAAATATGAGTACAACCTGAGTGATCATCTGGGGAATGTGCGTTACAGCTTTGACAGCTATAATGCATCGGTCCGGCAGCTGCAGAGAGACGATTATTATCCGTTTGGATTACGTATCGCACGTGTGGCAGGAACGGTAGCAAATAAGTATCTTTACAATGGAAAGGAGATTCAGGATGAGTTAAATCAGTATGATTACGGTTGGCGTTTCTATGATCCTGTAATTGCTCGCTGGAATACCGTAGACCCACTTGCGGACGAGTATGAAGAATATTCTCCTTATAACTACACGCTAAATAATCCTGTAAATGCGATAGACCCCGACGGCCAATGGGTTCAGCCAGCAATCAGGATAGCACAAGCTGTTTTAAGGAATCCGGTAGTCCAAAGAGAGCTATCGAAACTGGCAGTAGCAGCAGGCGCTTATATTGGAGGGCGGGCAGTTATTACACATGCAAGAAATAATATTGCGAATCGTGATGCTACTAATGTAGTTACCAATACCAGTCCAACTAGCCAGGCGGTTACTCCGTCTAAAGCTCAGATAGCCAAGATGAAGGCTAAACTGGAGAGCTCAAGTAGTGATGGTGCTCAAAAGCAAGAAGGTTCAATTTATAAAGTTCCAGGAAGTGCTACTAAAAGCGGCAAACCTTATGTAGGAAGACATAATAAACTTACGCCTCAAGAAACCAGGAAATCCGATGACGGTAGAGACAGGACTCAAGCAGAAGTGATTGATACCTATGACCCAAGTAATCGTGAAGAAGGTCAATACAAAGAGCAAAAAGCGATGGATAATAATGGCGGGGTGGAAAATCTTGATAATAAACGCCGGGAAGTCAGTGAGAAAAGAATGAAGGATTTAGAGAAAAAACAAAATGGAAATTAAGGCTTTAAGTCCTAATAGGATTATAAATTTTTGGGAATGGTTCTCTACTAATTATAAGAATTTCGGAGAGAGCTTTGAAAATGAAGAGCTACTTGGGGAGTTAGATCGACTAATTACTGGTTTAGGGAACTTCGCTTGGGAGCTAGGGCCAGGTATACAAGCGGCTAATATGCTAATTGTATCTCCTGGCGGTCAAATAGAACTGCTGTCTCAGACTAAAGAAATAGTATCCTATGCTCCCAATATTGAAGATTGGGAGTTTCATTATGCAAAACCACAAAAGCAGTGGGATGATTTTATCTTTGATATTTATAGGGATAATGGAGAGAAAGTTGAGATTAATGCATCTTCTTGGAGGTACGCACTGTTAAAATACAACGATGGAATGTTTGGAATAATCATTAAAGCTGACTTAACAGAACTTACTACTGAAGAACAGATAACTGCTGCTGAAATACTTTTAGACGGTGTTTTAGGAGAGGAAAAAAGAATCTTAACTATTGCTGAAATAGAAGTAGTGACAGAGTTTGAAGAGCAGTATGTCAATAAAGGGAATGATATTAAAACCTTAGCAGAACATATTACTAAACTTAATAATCATAATTAGCTAAGACTTAATTTATAGAAGTAAAACGCCTGGTTCTTAAATTAGCCAGGCGTTTTTGTTGTTTAATGTGCGAAAGCTTTTTTAGTTTTATTGTAAGCCAGAGCCATATGACTTCTTAAACTTCCTGGAAGAAAACGGCTGCAACACTACCAGCGAAATACAGGAAAAGCACATCAGGGAATACCTGGGTTACCTGTCCATGCGCCCTAACCTGAAATGGGGAGGCGGTTTGAGCCTGAACTATATCCGGAAACATTGTAATGTGGTCGATGTTTTCCAAGTCGTATTTGCTGATGTTCCCTAACGGTTTCTAAATATGCCATCTGTCACGCAATTAATAAAATTCAAAAGTTTTTAAGGATATAATAAAAATTTGTTTACTGCATTCTGGTTGCAGTGGAGCGCAGTATCTTGGCCCTGATCTTTAGTAAACCGAAGACCTTGATAAAAAGAGTAGTTAACCCCCGTTATTTATTGTTGTTTTATTTAACAACTATCATCCAAGTGTGCGTCGCACAGTTTTTACCTGAATTGCCCGTTGTCGTCGAAGCTTCCCCACAATCAAAAGCATTTACTCGTTATGGGGAATATCCAATGAACGGAAATACGGGATTAGTGGACATTTCAATTCCGCTTTATCAAATTAAAACAAAGAAGCTGAATTTACCGATCTCTATGAGCTTTCATGCCTCCGGTCGTAAAGCAAATGAAACCAATGGTATATTAGGAATGAGGTGGACGCTCAATTGCGGTGGGTTGGTGACAAGAACTATGAAAGGCAGACCAGATGAATGGGATAGACTGACCAACTTCAGTGCAAATCCTGATGAGGCCCCATCGTTCGAAACTCTTTATAATTCATGTACAGAGGGTTACAGATATCAAGATTACAGTCACGCAACTAAATACGACAGCGAGTTTGATATTTTCAACTACTCCCTTCCTAACGGGAAAAGTGGAAAATTTATATTAAAAAAAGAGAATGGAGTGTTAGTGCCTTTTCTTATCCCTTTTGAGCCACTAAGAATTAGGCTAATTCAAGATCTATCTTACCAGGGATATTTCAAAAAAATTGAGATTACAGATACGGATGGAATCAAATATATTTTCGGTGGAGAAAGCGCCACTAGCGATTATGTCGAGTTTAATACGGATAATCCCCATGAAGACATGGTTGGTGGAATCCCTACAGGTTGGTATTTAAATAAGATTATCAGTGAGGATGAGAAGGACGATATCAGCTTTACCTATTTAACTAGGTCATTTTCGGAATATACTTTCAATGAATCAGTTCGGGTCTCCGACCGAATGCGAGACAATAGTCTTTCTGGGGGGCCTGATGCTTTAGATCCGTATTGGACATATTTAGTAGATTATCTTTACGAAATCCCCCGGGAAGAAGCTGGTGGTTTTACCAAGCGTTCCTTTCGAACTCCGGTTATAGCTTCGGTGCGATCAAAAAGTGAAACTATTCTATTTGCGTATAGCGAACGCAGCGTCTATGAAAACAAATGGCTGTTAGATGATATCTCGATAAGTGGAGCTCCTAATCGGAAAATATCGTTTACTTCTTCACTACATCCATTCGAAAAAGATATATTCTACCTTAACAAGGTTTCATTTCGAGAATTAAACCAGACCGGAGCTAGTGGAGAAGTTTATAATTTTAGTTACTACGAACCTGCGATGTCAGGAGAAATTGAGCCAACATCGACTTCTGCAAGAAACAAAGATTGGTGGGGATATAATGTCCGTTATACACAACATACATTGCCATATCAATCTGTAGGTATTCTTCGGCCTAGTTTTGGAAGTAATTTTTCCATCAGCCGAGATATCGGTTATTACGGTGTTTCTCGCGACGAAGATGAGTATGCACGGATGCTTGGCATGCTTAAAACTGTGAAATATCCCACGGGGGGTGAGACTGAGTTTCTATATGAGAATAATAAGTTTGACTATTTTCCAAACTATAACCCTCCGTCTAATACCGCCACTTTAATGGGCCCTGGACTAAGGGTAAAGGAGATAATTTCCAAACCGGTTACAGGAAAGAATCTTCATAAGATATTCCGTTATGGTGAATATGAAGATGGTAGGGGATATGTGAATCAGCATTTAAAGCCGGGTAAGAATGTTGGGCTAGAAGGCACCGTTATGCATTATTGGGATTGGTCATCATACGACGGTCTCGGCCATCATATGGAGCACGCTGGTCATCGAACAAGAGATTACCTATCGGACAGTTATCTAAGCTTTGACTTAGCTGGAAGTCCGGTAGTTTATGATGCAATCACTGAATATCAACAGAACGAAAGTGGAGATATCACAAATAAAATGATTACTACGTATTCGATCGGATACGATGAAGTGCAAGACTTTAATGTGCATGATTACGGTGAGGGATTTTCTTTTGATCGAAAATTTGCTATACCGGGTGCTCCTTGGGAGAAGTCTTTACTTCTGTCAAAAAGCTATTATAAAAAAAACAATGGTATATATAGCCTAATTAAACAGGATATTCATGATTATGAACTTTTTGATATTGATTTTGCATGGGATATGCCGACCTATAGGCATGGTAACGTGGTCATTGCCTATGATAAGGGACCGTATGCGAACCCTAGCTTCAATTACCATAGCAGACTCCAAGTTCAATATGCAAAAGAAAAAGAATATCATGAAAATGTGTGCAGCATTTATGGTTATGGCTTTCGTAAATATACTAGTGGGGCAGCGAAAATACGAGAGATTAAAAGCAAGGAGTATTTTGAAGATATTGTTGAAAAGAAAACTACCTTCTCTTATGATACATCATATCTTTTAACAAAAACAGAAGAATCCATTGATAGCCGAGGCGGGACCTATAAGAAGCACTACAATTATCCTTTTGATCTGATTACTTCAGTAACAGCCGCCATGGTCTCCAGGCATATTTTAGATAAAAAAGTTCAGACGGATACTTATACAGGCGCATTGAAAACCGAGTCCCATCGCGTGAATTATCATGACTGGGGATCTGGAATACTAGCTCCTATATCGGAAGATCTAAAGGTGGGAGGTAATGATTATGAGAGGCGTCTGGAATACGGCGGGTATGACAATCAAGGTAATCTGTTGAGTGTTTCTAAAACTAGAGGTCCGAAGATATGCTACGTTTATAGCTATAGCGGTCAATATCCGGTTGCAAAGATTGAAAATGCCGAGTACAGTAACGTTGTATCGGCTTTAAGTGGCGCGTCTCAAGTTGAGTGGTTTCGTAATTTGGTGAGCCCATCTGCTCAACAGGTTAAGGACTTTCTTGCCCCTTTACATACAGCGTTGCCTAATGCGATGATAACAGTATATACCTATAAGTCTTCAGTAGGAATGACAAGTGAGACGGATGTAAAGGGAAGAACCACCTATTACGATTACGATGGCTTCGGGAGGTTGCAACGGATTCGGAATCATGAAGACCAAGTCATCAAACAGTTTTGCTACAACTATGCGGGGCAGGTCATAAACTGTGTACCTCTACAGCCGTAACGATCTATGCAAAACTTTAAAACGACAACCGATGATGTTGACGGTTACATCCGAACGGTAACGTATGCTGATGAATATATCCGTGTCCACTCGGATGCAGCTACGGGAGCAGAGCAGGTGACTTGACGTGGCATGAGAGCAGACGGGTAACTTGCTGACTATGTGTTCAAGCCGGGGGGTATACGACACTTCTTTACCGGATGGTGAAAAGATGGTGAAAGGGCTCAGAACGAGAAGATAAATGGGCTTAAGAATCGATTGAATCAACTTGAATATCTTTAAAGTGATATAACTGAACGATGATGTTGGTCGTTTAAATTGCCAGCTGATAGAAAAGATTGCTACAGTGGACAACGACTCTAAAGTCGTCCATAAGATACCTTCGGTCACAGGTCGAGGTTTAAAGGTCTTATTAGCGAGAAATATGCTTACTGCATTTTGATTGCAGTGGGTGCTTGTATATTTATTTTTAGGTGGCGTAAGCCTAACATACCCATAGAACAACAAGATGAAAAATCTAATTATATTATTGGTTGTAGTGTTGACATCCAAACTTTCTGCACAAACAAATCAGATACAATCATCTGGGAATGTCGGTATAGGTACGACTTCGCCGACGGATTTACTGGAAGTCAATACAGGAAATTCCCGTAGGGGTATAACGATCAAAGGTGATGGAGAGCAGAATGTTGTAAATGATCTTTTGTTTACAGTCAATACAAGACCTGTTTTTAATTTAAATCAGCCTCATACCTGGCATATCAGCCATCGAAAAGATGGATATTTTTCCAACAACACAGTAGGGGAATCTTCATTGGAGTTTTATGCAGATCGGAGTTCTGATTACCTTGCACCGTTGAGCTTTAAATCAAATGGAGATGTTATTTTGGTATCCAGCAAAGCAGCTATTACTGGGAATGTTGGAATTGGCGTTACCAATCCTGCTGGGAAGTTACACATAGGGGCTCCTCTTGACGGGTCATCATCCATTCGTATAGGATCAGCTTCGGCAGGTAACAAGAATGTCCCACTAGGATCGTCACCAGGGGGATATAACATTGACTTTCATACGTGGCGGGATGTGGTCCCTGATCAAATAGGTGCCCGGATACGTGCTGAACGTGTTAATAATCATCAAAATAATAATGCTTTGGTGCAATCTATGGACCTTGCGTTTTACACCTCGATCGGCGGAATTCAATCTGATTTGACGGAGAAATTGAGAATAAAAAGTGACGGAAGTGTGTGCATCGGTACGCTCGACTCTAGGGGTTCCAAGCTTGCTGTTGCGGGAGGTGTCATTGCTGAATCAATCAAAGTGAAGCTCCAAGGTAATTGGCCGGATTATGTGTTTGAATCAACCTACGAACTTGAAGAGCTCACGGCAATAGAGCGATTTATAAAAATGAACAAGCATCTACCTGGTATACCCTCAGCGAAGGAAGTGTCTGCTAACGGGCTTGATATTGGAGAGATGAATGGCAAGTTGTTACAAAAAATTGAAGAGTTAACATTGCATATTATTGAACAGAGTAAGCGGATTGAGAGGCTGGAGGCCAGAAAGGTTAAGTAAGGGGCAATTGGAAGCATAGACTAAGTCCGGAAGCAGCAAGGACAACGAAATTCGACCGTGTGTTTTTTACCCTTTTCGATAGTTTAAATTCATGGTGATCTCTGATTTTTATGGATTTTTTCAAATTTTTCGTTCACTGCAGTCTGGTTGCAGTGTAGCTCTTTACCTTCGGCTTCCAGGTTATCATGGAATTAAGCTATCGAGGTATGAGCGCATTTTTATCTTCACTGATCATGCTGCTGGCTGCATGTCTGACCATAGCATCAGCACAAGACCGACCGCTGAGCGTCTATAATCCTGCTGAACCCGTTGTAAGTTCCAGTGGGAGCATCACGCTCTTGCCGGGCTTTCATGTGCCGGCAGGATCTAGTTTTCATGCTTTTATCAGCGGGTATAACACGACGCCTTTAGCCCCCGCTTTAAGTCAGAACCAGAACTATATTGTGACCTATACACCCAGGGAGCCTTTTACTTCGGGTGTTGATCTCTCAAGTAAAGCAGTAGGGGAGGTGATGCAGAGCGTGCAGTATTTTGACGGGCTGGGCCGTCCGCTGCAGACGGTACAAACCAAAGGCAGCCCAGGAGCCGACAAAGACATTGTGATCCCTGTCGAATACGACGCGTTTGGCAGGGAGGTAAAGAAATACCTTCCTTATGCTTCTGGCAGTAAGGACGGGAGCTACAAAGCCGATGGCTTGAGTGCCCAGGGGAGCTTCTATCAAAGCCCTCCTGCGGGTGTTCCCACTATCTCCAGCCCATATGCACAGACCGTTTTCGAATCCTCGCCCCTGAACCGGGTGCTGGAACAGGGAGCTCCGGGCAACTCCTGGCAGCCTTACAGCGCTTCGATGGCGGAAAGCGGCCATACCGTAAAGCAGGAATACAGCACCAATACTATGGCAGGCGATCGTTCGGTACGGTTGTTCCGGGCCGATGTCGGAACGGGATACACGCGAACGCTGAGCAGTTCAGGGAACTATGGTGCTTCGCAGCTTTACCTGACCATTACCAAAGACGAGAACTGGAGCATCGGAAAAAGTGGCACCACGGAAGAATATAAGGACAAGGAAGGAAGGGTGGTGCTCAAGCGGGTCTGGGAGAGCGAAAGTGTAAGCCTTTCGACCTACTATGTGTATGATGACTTTGGCAACCTTTCATTCGTACTTCCGCCGGGGTCAGGAGCAGACGGTGCAACACCAGACCAAATAAAGCAGGACCTTTGGTGTTATCAGTACCGTTACGATGAGCGCAACCGCCTGGTCGAGAAGAAAGTTCCGGGTAGAGGTTGGGATTTGATGGTTTATAATCAGCTGGACCAGCTGGTATTGACGCAGGATCCGCTTCAGCGGAACAATCATCAGTGGACGGTAACCAAGTACGACGCCCATGGCCGCCTCATTATAACCGGATTGTGGAACGCGGGTTCCCTCATTCAAAGAGCTACGCTTCAGAGCAGCATCTATGCCGCCTCGCAGTGGGACACCCGTGATCGCACCAACAATACAACGCAGAATCCGACTGGCTATGTCATTACTAGTTATCCGGCCCCAAGCAGTAACCTGGTGCTGAATTATTATGATGACTATACTTTTCCTGGCGCGACGGTGTTTGGTTCGGCAGACCCTAACAGTAGTCTTGGGCAAAGTGACGAAGTTAAAGGACTGCTGACAGGCACGCGTGTGAACGTGTTGCAAACCGGTACCATGCTAGTATCCGCCAACTATTATGACAACAAAGGGAGGGTTATTCAAAGCAAGAGCCAAAACCATTTAGGGGGAACAGATATCGTGAACAATACCTACGGCTTTACCGATGAGCTGCTAACTTCCGTCCGCACCCATACGGTAGGGGGGCAGACCACGACCATAGCCAGCCGTTATACCTATGATCATATGGGGCGTAAGACGGAAACCCGGCAAAGTACCGGTGCAGCCAATGCGGCGGAGGTGCTGTTGAGCAAACTGGACTATAACGCAGTGGGGCAGCTCAAGAGCAAAGCGATAGGAGATGGCCTGCAAACTTTGAATTACGGATATAATGAGCGGGGCTGGATGCGGGCGATGACCACCAGCAGTAATCTTTTCTCCTTAGATCTGAGATACAATACACCGGACTGGGGAACACCGCAGTATAACGGCAACATTTCTCAGATGCAGTACCTGACTACCAAAGTTGCCAGTCCCGGTTCTAAAGCCTTCACATATACCTATGACAAGCTAAACAGGTTAACGATTGCCGCATCGACGCAGGGAGCCCTGGATGAGCAAATGAGCTATGATCAGATGGGTAATATCTCTCAGTTGGTAAGAGGCGGGGCAGGTGGAGGAACCTTAGCGTACCCTGTTTATGAGGGTAATCAACTAAAGACCGTTACGGGCTATAGTCCGCGAAGCTACCAGTATGACGCGAACGGAAATGCCGGAAGCGATGGCATGGGTAAGAATATTAGGTACAACCTGCTGAATCTTCCGCAGAGCGTTACCAGTGGAACGACGACCGTAGCCACCTATACGTATGACGCCAGCGGTAATAAGCTGAAGAATACGGGTACGGACGGTAGCTGGGACTACGTGAACGGCATCGTCTACAAGAACAGCGCTATCGACTTTGTCAGCACGGAAGAAGGCCGGGTTAGGCTTATTGGTGGAGCCTGGAACTATGAGTATAACCTGAAAGATCATCTGGGGAATACCCGTGTTAGTATCGACCGGTACCAGGGTGCCCCTCGGGTAATCCAGGAAGACGAGTATTACTCATTCGGCTTAAGAAAACCCACAGGCGGTTATGACTACTCCAACAACAATCGCTACCTTTATAATGGAAAGGAGATACAGACTGATTTAGCGAACCAGTATGATTACGGCGCTAGGTTCTATGACCCGGTGATTGCCAGGTGGAATGTGGTGGACCCGCTTGTGGAGAAGTATCAACCTATATCCCCATATGTCTATGCTTTAAATAACCCGCTATTGTTCGTTGATGTAGACGGTCGAGATATCTATATTCCTATAACGAAAGGTGACTTTACACAGAAAGCCTTCACTCAATTGCAATCATTGACCTCGGATCGCTTAGCGCTTTTACAAACAGGACAAGTAGTAAAGTATGGCAGCATAGATCCAAATAGTACTAGTATGTTTAATATTCGTTTTGTTGGAGACAATCTTTCACCTGTCAGAAAAGAGTTTGGAACAAAACTTGTAAGTGCAATAATAGATAGCGATTATAAGATAACAATTAAGGATTCGCAGGGAGGAAGTGAACGCTTATCGAAAGGGGACAAAGAGGCTACATTATATCACGATGCTGACACTGATAACAGAGGAATCCAGAACGAAGATGGGACGGGAGGAATGAAGCCTCAAAGTGCTTTGGGGCATGAACTAATTCATGGAAGAAATTATCTAAACGATAAAGATGATCAAACAGTTGTGGAGGTGAAGGATCCTGATACAGGCAAAGTGAGAGGCATGACAAAAGAGGAACTTAATACAAGGAAGGCTGAAAATAATATTCGAGATGAACAATTGGATAAAAGAAGGGCTCAACCGCGGGTGATTAAATAAAGTAAAAATGAAAATGTTTTGTCTGATACTTTGCCTTATGGTCGCAGTACAAGCTTGCAATCAAAAGAATGAAGGCAGAAAGAGATTTATTATAGGTAATAGGATAGATCCAATTTTAAACTCAAATGACTTTCTATTTGATGTATTTATGGAAGCTGAATTTAAAAAAAGTCTTGATACCCTCGAGATTTACAGTTCAATTGAACCACTGTCAATTGCCCTAGTCGAGCATGAGTGTTCGTCATGTTATTCGATGACGAGTCTCAAATATTTATTTATGCAGTACCCTGATTCAGCGAACGTTTATCTCTTCAAATACGACTACCAAAATTCTAGTTGGGTCTTAAAGCGAGACCGTAGTAAAGCGGGCACTTGGAGCATGGAAATTGATTCTATTATAAAGAATCGCAAAGATGAAATAAGTATATTGTCAAATAATAGGTTTGCTGATTTAGTACGATATGGGATTATAGACTTAGATACAGAAAAGATTGATATCAAGATAACCACCGAACCGGATCAAACCTTTTTAAATAGCTTTTTCGAATAATATATTAATGAAATAGCTACAATTGCATCAAAAGTATAATCAACGAGCGGGGCTGGATCAAATCGATGACAGCCGGAACAGCGTTTGATCAGTACCTGCGGTATAACGATCCGGTCAAAGGCGCAACAGCGCAGTGGAACGGAAACATCTCAGAGCAGGAATATACCAGTACCCATACAGGTAACCGCTGGTTTACTTATAGCTACGATAAGCTGAACAGGCTGAAGACGGACGCATATAGCAATGCCAACGAATTGGGAGAAGAGCTGACCTATGATCAGGTGGGCAATATCACGAAGCTGATCCGCGGTGGCACGGGTAACGGAACGTTGAACTACGCCTATACGGGCAACCGGCTGATGAGTGTTTCGGGCTTTAAGACGGGCAGCTATGGCTATGATTACCACGATATTAACCACCAATGAATATGACCATATGGGTCGTTTGATAGAGATAAGGAAAAAGATAAATAGCCAGCCCGAAATAACACAGAGCGATCTATCCTACAATGAGATAGGCCAGCTGAAAACAAAAAGACTGCATACCAGTGAAGAACCGGGGCGGACAACAGTGCCCCAGCATGTCTTCCTAAATGAGGACGATATAGTGCAGAACGGGCAAGCTTTAACGGCAACAGCTACTGAGAGCATTACGCTGAAACCAGGCTTCCATGCACAACCCGGTTCTGTTTTTTCAGCATTTATTACAGCCGGGGTCAGCTTGCAGGAAATACACTATACTTATAACTCCAGAGGTTGGCTAAAAAAACAGAGCTCGGAAGACTTTGATATGGAGCTGAAATACCAGGACGGCAGCATCCCGCAGTACAACGGGAACATATCCAACCAGGTATATAATAATGGCAACGGCCCAAAAACACTTAGCTATAGTTACGACAAACTTAATAGATTACTGATCGGGGAGGTGAGTCCTACGGAGCTGAGTGAGAGGTTGACCTACGATGTAATGGGGAATATTACCAGCCTGAATCGGGATGGAACCGGGGCGAATATTTACACCTACAGGTACGGCAACAGCAACCAGCTGCAGTCGGTAGCCAACGTTACCGCAGTAAACTATGATTATGATGTATCCACCCGACGAACTACAGCTTGCCAGCCTCAATTAGTTTCTTATAGTTCTGTGGATACAGGTCTCTGATGTTCTTATGATTGATGGACATGAGGTTTT
>NZ_PVTH01000015.1 GCF_003002875.1 Arcticibacter pallidicorallinus | reverse complement strand
ACAGCACGGCTTTCAGTCCCGCAGCCCTGGTTGCGGCCTGGCAGGAACCGGGACTTATTCCGCTTGGACAAACTACGAGAGGCCTTGTAGAAGAGCGGCCGGGCCGGGAATTTGTAGACTATGCAGGAAACTGGCTGCTGGCCGGCCTTCAGCAGCGTATTGAGCAGAAGGCCAGAGCAGGAACGGCGGCACAACTAGCCGAGCAGCTGCGGAAGAGCCGGCCAGAACGGCGACAGCCTGTTGAGGATGATCATCCGAAAATTGTTAGAGGTAAGCGGGTTGAGTTTTAGTCTGGTAAGACTTCCTGGTATGTGCTATCAAAATATTGTAATTTATGCATATGCCTTTGTCTAAACAAATTTGATTATTTTGCATACATACCAAGTTTACCTGGTTATAACAAAGCAAGACAAAATATACCAAGTGGCGCCCTGTAGCTGGGGTTCCTCTAAAAACCTAACCTTATGATTTACCTTGTTAAGAACTTCTACTGGATTGTGATCCTTATTCTGTTACCTCTACGTACGATTTCACAAGTGAATGACAATGCAGAGTTGAAAAAGATGCATGATGAAGACCAAAACGCGAGAAGAGTTTCAAAGATTGATTGGACTCAGCTTGATAGTGTGGATAGCCTGCACAGAAGCCGGGTTTATGAACTAATCAACCAAGGAGCAATATTAACCCGAAAGGACTATTACCATTCCGCTATGATATTTCAGCATGGAAAAGATTCTGTCGCTTACGGGATGGCCGTTAAGCACATGAGAAAAGCTATAGAACTGGATTCTACGATAAGTAAATGGCTCTTAGCTGCAGCGATTGATCGGGAACTCATGAGTAGAAATAAGCCGCAGATTTACGGAACTCAATATGTCAAAAGAAGTCTGGAGGGTAAATGGGAAAATTGGGAAATGGATACGACCAAGGTGACTGATGAGGAAAGGCGATATTACCAGGTTCCTACTTTATCTGAACAGAAAGAACTATTAAGGAACTGGAATTTGCCCACTGTCGCGGAGTATCATCGAAAATCTGCAAATATTGATGAAACAGTAAGTTTAATCAAAATTGAAAAAACGAAGGGCAAAAAATCTGCATATAACGTCTCCGAATCGAGCATTAACGACTTCGGCTATGAGCTGATGAGCTCGGGTAAATTAGCCGATGCCTTAAAGGTTTTTCTAGCCAATACGGAGCTTTATCCTGCGGGGTTCAACACATGGGACAGCCTCGGAGAGTGCTTGTTAAAATTGGATAGGAAAGAGGAAGGCTTAGCTGCTTACCGGAAGTCAGTAAGTTTGTCTCCCGGCAACAAGAATGCGGTAAAAGTCTTAGCCGAACACCAGTAATGAAAAAAATTACTATTCTTGTTATTTTCCTAAACGCAACCGCTGTGTTGGGCCAGAAGAAGTCTGAAGTCTACAAATTTTCAGAAGACATCATGACTGAAATCGAGCAGGACACTCAGACGTGGAAGTATCTTCCTGGAGCTGAGAAGCTATCCTTTAGTGGTCACTATATGGATATTGTGAAAACATACGACATGGTACAAGTCGTAGACAAGTGGCGACCTAAAGAGGACAGCCTGTTTTTTACAAAGAGCAAAAAGACCGATGCCGGCGAATATATTATAGGCAAATCAAAAGAGGCCCGAATAACCATAGTCAATGAGGCTCATCATTTACCCCAACACCGAACGTTTGCTAAATCGTTACTGAAAGGTCTCTATAAGAACGGGTATAGATATTTAGGGCTTGAAACGTTAATGGATACGCTAATAAATACACGGAAGTACCCTACAACTGAAAGCGGATACTATCTCGTAGAGCCGGAATTTGGCAGCTTAGTAGTTGAGGCTATCGAAATCGGGTTTAAATTGTTTACGTATGAAGCTTCTGAAGACAAACATGGAAAAGATCGCGAAATCGCACAGGCGGAAAATATCGCGAGATTCATCAGAAAGAATCCGAATGGGAAGGTATTGATTTACTGTGGCTACGCTCATGCTTATGAGAACGCTTATAAGCCATGGGAAAAGGCGATGGCTGGAAGGATAAAGGATATGCTTGGAACTGATCCGTTAACGATTGACCAAACGATGTTTTTAGAAAAGTTTGATGACTCCAGTAACCACCCATTCTTCCGAATTAACCATTCGAAAGTCCCTATAGTCATGGTCTCCGGAGAGGGTCGCGTTTACAATGGAAACGTAGGATCTGAGCAAACGGATATTGTCGTCATTCATCCGAAGGTTAAGTTCAATGCAGGAAGACCGGATTGGTTTGTTAAAAGCAAGCGTAAGTATACCATTCCATCTTCAAAACTTGGCACACATCAGACCACCTTGGTCCTTGCGTATCGAAATAATGAGTTTGAAGACAATGGCGTTCCGGCTGATATTCTGGAAATATCAGAGAAATCCCAATGGAAGAATCTTTATTTACAACCTGGTAATTATGAAATTGTGATAAAGGACCAAAGCTATAAAGTCGTCAACCGGTATAATATCAATATAAGGTAGATAGCCAGTAATTGGGTGGATGGAGCAATCCGATTGCCTAGTCTTTGTAAACTGAAAATACAAACGGGCCTTCGCGATAGCAAAGACCCGTTATCTGCTAAAACGTAGCAGTTATCTATTTCTTTAGTTCTTTAATCTTTATGTTCTTAAAGAACACTTCATCGCCGTGATCCTGCAACAGAATATTTCCTTCTGCAGCGTTTCCGAAGTTAGGCCATGTTCTGTATTTGCTATAGGCTACCAGCGCGTTCCATATTTGGGTATTGCGCTCGTATTCAACTAGTTTAGCGCCGTTTAGCCAATGCTCCACCTTATTGCCATTAACGATGATCATCGCTGTGTTGAAGTCGTCTTTCTTAAAACCTGCTTTCGCTTCTTTTTTAGCAGTAATCAAATCATACAAAGAGCCCAACGTTCTGTTTCCGGCAACTCCGTTCTTGGCATCCGGATGATTCTCATCGTCTAAAATCTGGAATTCACAACCAATGGCTGATCCTTCGCCTTTATTTAAATCAGAATCCACGAAATACTTAATACCGCTGTTAGCTCCTTTGGTTATCTTAAAATCTACTTTTAAGATGAAATTTTTGTACTTATTAACGCTTACAATGTCTCCGCCATTGGATGATTCGCCGCCTCCGCTTTTGTGCACCTTCAACGTTCCGTCTACTACGCTCCAGCCTTTTGCAGGGAAAGTATTCATTCTTGCTCCTCGCCAGCCATCGGTGGTCTTGCCGTCCCATAATAATTTCCAACCTTCTTTAATTTCAGTTTTGGTTAAAGCATTTGCGGGTGCATTTTGCGCATAAATGTCCATGGTTACTACCAGGGCAAATGCGATAAAAAATAATCTCTTCATTACTATCAGTTAATTGTGTGTTATTTGAAGTGTGTATGGTTATATCTTGTAAAACTCTTCCCAGCCCTTGCGTGGAGGTAAACCTGTCAGCATCGCGTCAGCAAACTTATTGTTAGTGATCGTTTTGGTTTCCCTGTCGAATTTTAACGGGCTATTCAGTCTTTGGGCCATTACTCCTAATGAAAATACCTGACTCATAGGTCCGAAAACTTCAAATGGTGACCTGGTTTTTTCCTTACCCATACAAGCCAGTAAGAAATTGGCAAAATGGTTTGAAGTACTTGCTGGAACTGTTGGCAGTTTCGAAGCCATATCTTTTGCTTTCTGCTCGGGAATGATCGAGAGCGTACTGCCATGGGTTCCGCCTTTAAAAATTAAGTCATCACTGTAGATTATTTTTCCAGGATTAAGATTTGAAGACTGAAGTTTGCCTCCTGCTACTGTCGGGATATTAGGATCAAGCTCAGACACACCATATCCTTCAGGTAAAGGAGGCTGGTTGTTTACTCCATCATACCACATGATATCCATGGCCGGCATTTTACGCCTTTTCGGGAACCGGAACTGAAGCGTGGAAGACATCGGGAAGAAGTAGTCATTATGACCTTCTAGTTTTATGGGGTTTACTTCATAAGGCAATCCCAAATCGAGAAACTCATGTGCTGTATCAATGATGTGTGCACCCCAGTCTCCCAAAGCTCCCATTCCAAAGTCGTACCAGCACCTCCAGTCTCCATAATGATATTTCTCATTGTATTCGTGATAGGGAGCGGACGTAAGCCAGGTATCCCAGTCTAAACCCTGAGGGATAGGCTGCGCAGCCGGCATTTTCGATATTTTTGGATCCCAGCCATGCCATCTTCTTGGTGAATTCATATGGGCAACCATCTTCGTTACATCCTTGATTATTCCCGCATCTTTCCACGCTTTGAATTGAAAATAATTGGCTTCTGAGTGGCCTTGATTTCCGACTTGTGTAACTACTTTAGGATACTTTCTTGCCGCCTGCATCATCAGCTCCGCTTCATGAAAAGTACGGGCCATTGGTTTCTCTACGTAGATATGCTTACCCAGCTTTATAGCCATCATGCTTATCGCAAAATGAGAATGATCCGGTGTGCCAATGCTGACAGCCTCAATCTCATTGCCCATCTTATCAAACATCTCCCTAAAGTCTTTGAAGCGCTTTGCATTAGGGTATTTGTTCATCACCTCCAAGGTGTGTTTGGCACCCATATCCACATCACATATCGCGACGATGTTTGCGAGTCCAGTTTTGTCCAGATCCATAGCGATGCTGCCACCCCGGTTGCCTATCCCGATACAGGCGAGGTTGACTTTTCCGTTGGCTCCCATAATTCTGTTGTAGCTCGCGGCGCCAAATGCATCCAGTCCAACGACTTGACTGAGGCCAACTCCGGCTGCGGCAAGTCCGGCTTGTCTTATAAAACTTCTTCGTGTTACCATTTAAATAATTGGTTTGGTTATAATATTAGGTTGTAAAATGGCTTGACAAGGGCTATAACATACAAACGATGTACAATTGTATTACCTTATTTTGCTGATGCTAAGCTAATATTTCTGAACAAATGTGATGAGTACATTTGTTCAGAATTTGCCCATCTTTGTTCACAGCTGGTTTGACAAAGCTACAGCGGCTTTTATTCGTCGAGATATTAACCGGAACGTGCCGGTTTAGGTACTTGTTTAATTAACAGGAGATTGGGGAGGGAAGAGCCGGCTAACTGCGACTTAACATAGGTTTTATCCAGACAAAATCGTTCGAACACAGGAAATCTCGGGAGAGAACCCTTACCATTCTACAGGTGCTGGGATATGGTTTTTGTGAGAAATATATAATTACGTCGTATTCGTATTTAAACGCTTTTCTTTCGCTAAATTTATCTGAGATGGATTATCAGTTTTAGCAGATACACAATTAGGACCGCTCTCTTCAAAATGTGACTATATGAAAATCAGAACATTGCCATCAGTTTTTTGCCTCTCAGCGCTCCTAGCTGCCGGCTGTACCAGCGGATCAAAGGAAACAAGCGAAGAACAGCCAATCATCGGCACCAGGACAGTCAAGATTCTTGAACAGGATGGTTCGAAATTTAGAGATCTGAATAAGAACGGTAAGCTCGACCCTTATGAGGACTGGCGACTCAGTCCGGTCGAAAGAAGCCGGGATTTATTGAGTCAGATGACATTGGAGGAGAAAGCGGGAATGATGCTTATCGCCGATATGCGGATGTTTAATGAGATTTTTATGCTCGACAGGACGGCGGTACAAAAGCCTATTACCAGCGCGTTCAATGAGGAGGATGTTGTGGCAGATAAAAATCAGTTTACAGGTGAGCTTCTTCCTCATCCTCTCATGAGTGCTGTGGGGACAACCAAGGGCGTTCTGCAGAACAAGATGAGGCATTTTATTTGGCGAACTACCACAGCACCTGCCGATACGATGGCCCGTTGGGCGAATAAGGTGCAGGCTATTGCGGAGGGCGACCGGCTCGGTATTCCGGTGATCTTTGCATCCAATCCGAGGAACCATATTTCGGCAGGAGGGATGGGGGCTACAGCCTCTGCATCCGTAGGGTTTTCAAAATGGCCTTCGGAAATCGGCCTGGCTGCCATGCGTGACAGTGCGGCGGTCTATAAATTCGCCAGTATGGCGCGGCAAGAATGGCTTGCCGTTGGACTGCGAAAAGGATATATGTATATGGCTGATCTGGCGACCGAGCCGCGCTGGCAGCGTATTGAAGGAAGTTTGGGAGAGGACCGTGCGCTGGCTGCACAGAGTATTTCGGCCATCGTTTATGGCTTCCAGGGCGATTCGCTAAATAGTGAGTCGGTGGCTATGACCACAAAACATTTTCCGGGCGGGGGCGCGACTTTCAAGGGATTTGATCCGCACTACAACTACGGGAGAGATGCAGTGTTTCCAGGCGGTCGTTTTGAAGCCAGTCTGCTTCCTTTTAAGGCAGCTATCGAGGCCGGAACGTCGTCGATAATGCCTTATTATTCTCTGCCGAAGGGTACAGAATATGAAGAGGTAGCTTACGCTTACAATAAGGGTATATTGCGCGACTTACTTCGCGGGAAGCTGGGGTTTAAGGGCATCATCAATTCTGATACCGGCCCGATAGAGTCTATGCCATGGGGAGTGGAGGATCTTTCCGTTCAGGAGCGTTATGTTAAAGCGCTGGAGGCAGGGACTAATATGTTTGCAGGCAACGCAGACCCTTCGCAGCTTATCGCTACTTTTAAAGCACATCCTGAAGTAATGAAGTTGGTGGATGAATCGGTTGAATTACTGCTTATTGAGCTGTTTAAACTCGGGCTTTTTGAAAATCCTTATGTGGGGGAGGATCAGGCAAGTGACGTTGTTGGTAGAGCAGATTTTGTTAGCGCCGGAAAGGAAGCGCAGCGCAAATCAATTGTTCTGCTCCGCAATGAGCAAAAGAAGCTTCCTTTAAGAAATACGAAAATCTACTTTGAAGACTATCACAAGAATTACCAAAAGCCTGCACCCGGTCCGGGTCAAGTATTGACACAGGACTACGAGGGACTCACTTTCGTAAAGACTCCCGAAGAAGCAGATGTAATATTGCTCTGGTTGAAGCCGCTTATGCGCCCGCTTTTCCCGGCCGATCACTCACCACTACGGGTGAATCTTTCTGCGTGTGCCGTAGATGTAGACTATGTGAATGCTTTAACGGCGAAGAAGCCGACCATACTGGTTATTAATTACTCCAGTCCGTTTGTTATAGATGAGGTTTATAATACGGAAACGAAGAGTCGTTTCATCGCTATACTTTCAACCTTTGGTGTGGAGGCAAATGCTTTGCTTGATGTGGTTACCGGGAAGTTCAATCCGACTGCTAAAATGCCTTTTACCACGCCCATTAGCCAACAAGCAGTCGAAAGCAATAAAGAAGATGTTCCAGGATATGATGAAGGACCGGCTTATGCGCTGTTTAAATTTGGAGAGGGTCTGAGCTACTGATTATAATCGCATTTTGATTAAGCGGTATACGATTGGAGGATGAAAATGTGCTTTTATGTAAAGTGCTTTGGTCTTGTCGTGGCAAGCCCGTATATTCACTTAAACAATCAACTAGAGCCTGCCAGAAAAAAATCAACTTTCCATGCAGAATTTTACCAGTATCTGCTTTTTTTGATTGACTTAGCTAACCGAACATGCATTTTCAAGACGACCATACGTTGCTATCAAGAATCAGGGAGGGGGACGAAAATGCCTTTTCCTTATTTTATGAGCAACATTGGGCGATTATACATCGCTTCGTAAAGAAGTATGTGAAGTGCCAGGATCTGAGCAATGATGTTACTCAAGATATCTTTGTTCGCTTCTGGGAGGGAAGGGATGATCTTCCTGAGATCTCATCTTTAAAATCTTACTTGTTTGTCGTCGCCAGGAACGCAGCCTTCAATGTACTTAAGAAGGCCTCTGTCCAGGAGAATTTGAAAGAAAAGATCGTGCTGGCCGCAGTAGCCAGCCGCAATACCATCGAGGATGATATGCTCTCCCTGGAGTATCTGGATCATCTGAAAAAAGTCGTTGAAACATTGCCTGCCCAAACTCAAAAGGTATTCAGTCTTTGCAGGGAAGAAGAAAAGAGCTATCAGGAAGTATCGCAAATGCTGGGCATTTCAAAGGATGCGGTAAAAAAGCATATGGTGAGGTCGATGAAACTTTTGCGCGTGTCTATTCAGAATGCTTTACACGTGCTTTTAGCGCTGATTATTGTTCTTGCGATAGGCTTGTACAAATAAATAAAATAAAAATCAGTTAAGGGGTACCCTCCAGCACATAATCCCGTGTCTTTATTATTGAAGACCGGATATGAACCAAAATCAATTTTATAAAGAGCTTCTTGAACGCTACAAAAACAACAAGGCTTCTGTTGAGGAGATTGAGGTTTTATTCCACCTGATTAAGACGGGTGAGATCGAACAATCTCTTTATGAATCGATCAACGCTGATCCCTTTTTATATGAGGTTCCGGCGAATGCTAAAGCGGTGCTACCGGAGAAGGAGTTTTTAGTACGTTCTGTCGTACCGATTAGAAAGTCAGGGTCGGGTATGTGGAAAGCAGCCGCTGCGATTTTGCTTTTCATTAGCGTGTCTCTTATGTTTTACAGCAAAAAAGCTGAAATACGTGATGTCGTTGATCCTGTGCGTTTAGTTCGCGTTGAAGTGCCGTTGGGAAGAGTTCGCAAGCTTCAGCTCTCTGATGGTACGGAGGTCTGGCTAAATGCGGGTAGCATCCTGACGTACCCGGAAAAGTTTAATAGGGAAAAGCGGGTTCTGACACTTGAAGGTGAAGCATTCTTTAAAGTTTTTCATAATGCGGAGAAACCATTTATCATTCGCTCGGGCAAGTTGAATACGGTCGTGCTGGGTACTTCTTTTAATGTAAAAACCTATGAAGACAGTCCTGCGCAGATTTCGGTTCGGTCGGGAAAAGTCTCGGTAGAAGAAAGTGCAGGGGATGTGATTAAAGATGGGATAGCTAAGGCACAGCGTACCGTTATTCTGACCAAAGATCAGCAGGCGACTTACACAGGAACCCAGGGATTTACTGTTCGCGGAAATGTTCCTGCCGGAGAGTATATGGGATGGCAGGAGGGGGAGCTGGTTTTTACCGGAAAAACACTGCTGGAGATGAAGCCGATACTGGAACGCTGGTATGGCGTGAAGCTTCTGATGGACAGCAAAAAGCTTGCGAACTGCAGAATGGTGGGATCATATCGTCAGGAAAGTTTAAAAAACGTTCTGGAGGCTATGCGTTTTGCGCTGAACATCACCTACAAGATCGAAGGGAACAAAGTCACGATCCGGGGTGGTTCGTGTAAATGAGCTTTGAAGAAAGACTAACTAATTATAACGGCTTAACCAATTAATCTAACATGCGAAATTACTACACCTGATTATTATGCACGATTCTGGCTTTCAGAAAGCTGGAAGAGAGCGCCCGCAAACACTTTGGTCGGTCGTTGCAGGCGCTTTGGAGTTCGACGAAATATTCTTTCATTAAACATTTCTAATTTATGAAAAATTTAAAGCATACGTTATTTCTTATGTCATTGAATACCGTGCTGTCTATTTTCTTCGTCTGTCTGTCATCCTTCATGCTCGTGGCGAAGGAAGGCAAGTCACAAAATACTAACGAAGTCAGTATAAAGGTTTCCCGTGCCGGGTCGAACCTGAAGAGTGTGTTTGCAACCATCGAAAAGCAAACGCAGTTCCGATTTTTTTACGATAAGGGCATCGTCGATAATGACACCAGAGTAAAGGTGAGCGGCGACCTGATGTCTGTAGCGGAAGTTCTGGAGTCGCTGAGTCGGCAAACCGGACTGGTATTCAAACAGATAAATACTACCATATCTGTTAAAAGGGCTGCAAATGTTCCTGTAAACACTGTCAATAACGAGCAGATGCAAGTAATAGTAAGCGGACAGGTGACGGATGAAAGAGGCAATACCTTGCCAGGAGTAAGCATCAAGATCAAGGGCGCGGAGGGTGGCACCAGCACAGATCCAACCGGACGATACCGGATATCGGTTGCGGGACCCGAGAGCGTGCTTGCTTTTAGTTTTATAGGCTTCGTGACTGAAGAGCGGGCCGTAGGCAGCTCGGGCGTATTGAATGTAAGCCTTAGAGAACAGCTCACCAATCTGAACGAAGTGGTGGTGATTGGATACGGAACGCAGAAGAAGGCGGACGTGACCAGTGCCGTGACCAGCGTTAAGGCCGAAAACTTTGTAAGGGGTGCAGTTAAGGATGCGGGTCAGCTGTTGCAGGGAAAGGTTGCGGGCTTGGCAATTGCTACGCCAAGCGGTGATCCTACCGCTTCTACACAGATTCTTTTGCGCGGTACGGCTACATTGGGGACGAGTGTTCAGCCTCTTATTCTTGTAGATGGAATTCCGGGAGATCTGAACACGGTTGCTCCGGAAGATATTGAGAGTATGGATGTTTTAAAAGATGGATCTGCCGCCGCTATATACGGAACCAGAGGTACCAATGGGGTTATTTTGATAACAACAAAAAAACCAAGCGGAACCATTGAGCCTACTATCGATTATAACGGATACCTTAGCACTCAGGAGTTTGCGAATCTCCCTAAGATGCTTAGTGCTTCGGAATATAAAGAGAGGCTCCCGCTCCAGGATCTGGGTAGTAACACCGACTGGGTGAAAGAAGTGAGCAGGGGTACGCCGCTTAGCAACGGTCATAATATCTCTTTAAGAGGGGGAAGCTCGAAGACTAACTACGTGGGGACACTAGGTTATCGCTATTTTGAAGGTGTTTTTCTAAAATCAGACAATCGCACGATTAACGGGAGAATAGATGTAAACCATAACATGTTCGACAACAAGCTGAAGTTAAACTTCAACGTTCTGAACACGGATAACAAATATAATAGTCTCGGCAGCGGCAGCAGCTTTAATAACACTGTCTGGAGGCAGGTACTCGGCAGAAATCCCACCGCCCCGATAAGAAATGAAGATGGTACCTGGCAGGAGCAGACAGCTATAGCCGGATATGAAAATCCGCTTGCTTTATTGAATGAATCCTACGGAGAAAACCAGTCGCAGACCACCCGTCTTAGCGGAAGTATCGGCTGGACACCTATCGACGGACTACAGCTGAAAGCTTTGGTATCAAGGAGTAAGCTGAACAGCGAGTTTGGTTATGCCGAAACCAAGCAGCACATATCAACTGTTCGCGATGGGCGGCAGGGCTTTGCTTCAAAAAGTAGCGGACAAAGCATCGATAATCTTTTTGAATTCACTACTCAGTACAGCAAGTCAGTTGACGGCCACAATTTTTCAGCTTTAGGCGGGTATAGCTATCAGCACAATACCAGTCAGAATACCGGAATGCAGAACCTGGATTTCCCAGCAGGAAACTTTTCGTATATCGACAACATCGGTCAGGGTACAGCTCTTCGTAATGGGCTATCATCACTCTACAGTGGTAAATTTGCCTCTAACCTGATCGGCTTTTTCGGAAGACTAACCTATAACTATCAAGAGAAGTATTTGCTGACAGCCAACTTGCGTCATGAGGCATCCTCCCGTTTTGTAGGCACTAAAGATCCCTGGGGTACTTTTCCGGCTGTTTCCGCAGGATGGAGAATTAGTAAAGAACCTTTTTTGAGCAATGTTAGTTTCCTTGACGACCTTAAATTACGTGCAGGATACGGTGTAACCGGTACTGCACCTGATGATCTCTTTTTGGGAGTAAGTCAGCTTGGCTACACTGACCCTATAACAGGGCGGGCAATCACTTATCTGATTAATGGGGAGTGGATTTCCGGTCTGAGTCCGATCAGTAATCCCAATCCCTATTTAAAATGGGAGGTGAAGAAAGAAACAAACGTAGGTTTGGACTTCACGATCCTGAAAGGAAGAATCGGTGGATCGGTGGATTACTATTATCGCCGTACAAACGGTCTGTTGTATGATTATCCGGTTCCTTCGCCTCCTAATTTGTACAGCTTTACGAAGGCTAACGTGGGGGTAATGCAGAATTCCGGAATTGAGGCCTTACTGAACTTCCAGCCGGTGCAGAAAAAGAAGTTCTCGTGGTTCTCGAGCATTAACTTCTCCACCAACCGGAATAAACTGGTGTCGCTTTCTAATGATTTGTATCAGACCACGAATAACTTCATTAATGTAGGATTCACCGGATCGCCTGTACAAACATATACCCACCGGGTCGAAGTAGGAAAGGAAATCGGGAATTTTTATGGATATAAGATTGTTGACATCAATGAAGATGGCAGTTGGGTGTATGAGAATAAAGACGGCAACCTTTCAAACGTAAAAGAGGAAGCAGATAAAAAAGTTCTGGGCAATGGCTTGCCCAAGTTTTATGCCGGCTGGAATAATAATTTCACTTACGGAAATTTCGATCTGGGGATCACCATGAGGGGGGCTTTCGACTACCAGATCTTAAACTTTCAGCGGATGTACTCTGAAGTTCCTGGCTTCTCGCTGTACAATCAGCTAAGTTCCGCTTATGATGAGGTCTTCGGGAAAGCTGTTCTGAATAAAAATATTCTTCCTGAGTATAATAGCTACTACATCGAAAACGGTGATTTCTGGAAGATTGACAATATCACGCTTGGTTATAAGTTGAAGCTACCTTCACAGCACTTCAAATCCGCCAGGATCTACGTGTCTACCCTGAACACCCTTACCATTACCGGTTATAAGGGCATGGATCCTGAAGTTAACCGTTTAGGACTATTCCCTGGTAACGACGACAGGGACAAATATCCTACAACAAGGGTTTACACGCTGGGTCTAAGTCTTTCTATTAACTAATCAACACCGAGATCATGAATACGACAAGAAAATATATCTCCATATTGGCTTCAGGATTAGTATTCCTGAGCATGCAGGCATGTACTAAATTAGAAGATGAGAGTTTTACAGATATTATTGCATCGAGCTACGTTCCCGGCAGGGATGATATCGGCTCGCTGGTAGCTCCTGCTTATGCAAACTGGCGGGACGTCCTGATGTCTAACGCCACCGGTTACTACATCACTCAGGAGATTGCTGCTGATCAGCTAGCTGTTCCTGCAAAGCCTTATGGTTTCGTTGACGGGGGACTGCATCGCAGGATGCATGAACATAAGTGGACACCGGAACAGGCGCATTGTCAGGATCTGTGGACCAAAACCTATGCGGGGGTAACGAACTGTAACCGGGTGATCTACCAGATCGAGTCAGGCGCTATCCCGACTGAGGAGGCCACTAAAGCGAGTATTTTGGCGGAGCTAAAAGTGCTTAGAGCATCTTACTACTTTGTGCTTTGTGATAATTTCGGAAACGTACCTATTGTTGATCGCTTTGACGTGCCGGAAGGATTTCTTCCTGACCAGAATACGAGGAAGGAAGTCTATGATTTCATTGTGAGTGAGATAACATCATCCATCCCGGCTTTGTCTGAAAATAGCGATGTCAGCACTTATGCGCGCTTCAATAATAAATGGTCTGCCAATGCGCTGTTGGCTAAGGTCTATTTAAATGCCCAGGTTTACAGCGGTCAGGCCGAATGGGTGAAATGTATTCAGGCCTGTGATGCTGTGATCAGCTCCGGTAAGTTTTCACTGGAAGCCGTGCAGAAGGATGTCTTTAAGGCGCAGAATCAGAACTCCAAGGAAATCGTCTGGGCTGTGCCACACGATGAGGTTTATGCCGGTGGTTTTTACCTTGCTGCCTGGACGATGTCTCCTCAGAACCAGTTTACCTACGGTGCTAAATCCGGAGGATATGGGGGACTGAATGCCATTCCGCAGTTTATTGACACCTTTCATCCTGAAGATAAAAGGCTTACGGATGGTTGGATGATGGGGCAGCAATATGCTGCAAATGGAGAACCGTTGAAATGCGCCTATGGAGTGCTTATCGGCCAGCCGCTGGTTTATGTAAACGAATGTCCGGGTATCGACTCAACGCAGGAGATCCACAGTTACAGGATCAACAAGTTTGAAATAGCCCAAAATTCATCACCGAACAATATGGATAACGATTTTCCTTTTCTTCGTTATGCAGACATCCTGATGATGAAGGCAGAATGTTTGCTTCGAACAGGTGACGCTAACGGAGCGGCTGCGCTTGTTACGCAGGTGCGTCAGCGAAGCTTTCCCGGTAATGCTGCGCTAGCTACAGTGACGGGGACACAACTTCAAGGCAATACTTCGTATAAATATGGTCTGAAGAATCATTTTACGACGACTACAGAGCCGGTTAATGACATTGCATACGGGCGCTTTCTGGATGAGTTAGGCTGGGAGTTTGCGGCGGAAGCCCACAGAAGACAGGACATGATTCGCTTTGGGGTGTTCACAAAGAAATCCTGGTTATCCCATTCGCCGAATGGAGACAACCGGAGCGTATTTCCGATTCCTCTACAGGAACTGAATAAGAACCCTAAGCTTAAGCAAAATCCGTAACTAGTTAAATGATGTGCCGGCGCTTTATTATATTGCGCCGGACTCCTAAACAATTATTATGAAATTTTATTCTGTTTTAATATTTAGCCTGCTCTATATACCTTTCTCTATAGCGCAAAGCACCAAAGGACTTACTGGTCAACCTGACACCTCGTATTCGACTGCCTCTGCTTTTAGAAGCACTTCCAAACAGCATCCAAATATTAAGATAGTAGGGGAAAAGAAATTTTCTTCAGTCAAAGAGAGTCGCGGTCTCACATATTGTAATCCTGGAACCAGAGATCTTAAAATTGACGTTTTCCAGCCGAAAGCGAGAAAGTCTGGGGGGTATCCCGCAGTGCTGATCGTTCATGGTGGCGGCTGGCGTTCGGGCAACAGAACTCAGCATATTCCGATGGCGCAGCATCTGGCAGCGGCGGGGTTCGCCAGCTTCACTGTTGAGTACCGTTTATCAACGGAAGCGCTGTATCCGGCCGCCGTTCACGACGTTAAGGCTGCGCTGCGCTGGATGCGTGCAAATGCGCGAAAGTTTAATATCGACAGTACCAAGATCGCCATCTTAGGTTTTTCTGCCGGAGGAGAGCTTGCGGCATTTGTAGGCACAACCAGTGGCATATCGAGATTTGAGGGGGCAGCATGTAACACAGGGCACTCTTCAGACGTTCAGGCGATTGTAGATATAGATGGTACACTTTCCTTTGTTCATCCTGAGTCGGGCGAGGGAGATGACCGGAAGTCCACGTCGGCGGCGAGTTACTGGTTTGGGTACAGTAAGGCAGAGAACCCTGACTTATGGCGGGACGCTTCACCTTTAACGCATGCAGCAAACATTAAGGCACCGGTTCTCTTTCTCAATAGTTCTGTAGACCGGATGCATGCCGGCAGGGATGATTTCAGGAAGGTGCTGGATGAAAAGGGGATTTATTCCGAAGTCTTTACTTTTGAAGGGTCGCCACATTCGTTTTGCTTGTTCGAGCCCTGGTTCAAGCCAACAGTGGATCATGTAGCCAGATTCCTGAACGGGGTTTTTAGTAAGAAATAGAGAAAAAAGGCAGTTATTGAAACTGCCTTTTTTTGTATCGTCGCCACACCTGGTACCATTTTTTGTTGTTGGGATAGCTCCTGTGGGAGGTCATGTTGTTGAAAAGCAACGCAACAAGAAGGAGAACCAGAACACCGGAAAGGATGGGGTTCAGAACATACCAGTAGCCCAGGGATGTTATTTTTTCAGATCCTATATTGGCGATGAGAGCCGTAGCACCCCCGGGTGGGTGAAGTGTCTTGGATATCTGCATCAGAACTATGGACAGCGATACCGATAATGCTGATGCAAGCCAGATATCATGTGGAAAGAGTTTATGAACACTAACTCCTACTATAGCACATAGCACGTGTCCGCCTATCAGGTTCCTGGGTTGAGCCAGGGGACTGTTGATAATGCCGAACACGAGAACGGCCGACGCTCCGAACGAACCTACCAGAAAAAGGTGATCGGTTGGACTGAAGGCCTTATCGTGAAGAAGTCCGATTAAGCCGATTCCCGCAAAGGAACCGATGAAAGTCCAGAAATGCTCTTTGTAGTTGACAAGGGTTTCTTTATAGAATATATATCGTGCTCTTCTTACGTGCTTTCTGATGTGTTTTTTCATTAAGGGGGTATTGTATGTTGATACTGTAAAATTGCTTCTTTTCTTTCAGAAATCGGGGGTGATATTTTATATTTACATAAAACCGATTATGAAATATTACCTAAGCTTTATTGCCCTTGCAGCTGCTATCTTGACATTAAGTGCTTTTCAGCCGCGGGACGAATGGCGTTCTCTCTTTGACGGATCTCTGAAGGGATGGGACACGTACCTGAGCTACCGGCATACAACAGCTTATAATGGTAAAGTTCCAATGGACGCTTCGGGCAAGCCTTTGCCTCCGATAGGATACGGCAAGAATGAAGCAAACGTTTTTTCTGTCGTTCATCAGGACGGGGTGCCGGTACTAAGGATCAGTGGAGAGATTTATGGTTGTGTATTTACGAAACAGGATTTCAAGAACTATCATTTGAAGCTAAAGGTTAAGTGGGGGACTAAAAAATGGGAACCCAGATTGAATGAACCGATGGACTCGGGGATCCTTTATCACTCTCAGGGGGACTGCGGTGTAGACTACTTCAGATCCTGGATGCTGTCGCAGGAGTTTCAGGTAATAGAACGCAGCCATGGCGATTATTGGTGTATTGCCAATTCGCAGATCAGCATCAGGGCCGCGAAACCAGATGGTAAAGATACGCTCGTTTATAATCGCAACGCACCAGAGGTAAGGATGGGGTCCGTTAAGGATGGGAACAATAATTTTTGTCAGGCTGGTGCTAACTATGAGCGGCCAATGGACGAGTGGAATGATCTTGAACTTATCTGTTTTGAAGACAAGAGCCTTCATATTGTGAACGGGCAAGTGGTGATGGCGCTTTCGAAGTCTTCCTATCGCGACGGCGATCTCAGTAAGCCGCTTGTTAGCGGTAAAATCCAACTGCAGAGTGAAGCGGCGGAGGTTTTTTACAAGGATATCCTGATAAAAGATATAGATAGGATTCCGGCTGCATATGCATCTTATTTTAAATAATGGTTATGCATCCTGTTCCATAACAGCACCTGCATATTGTCTGCGTAGTGCGCTAGTTGCACATCCTTATATGACAGCTCAAGCCCCTTGAAGTTATATTGAAGGCTTCCATCCATAGTCATGGGCTTGAGTTGCCATTCTTTATGTTGGATAGGATAGCTGTAAATCCCGTCCCTCAACTGCTGATAGGCTATGAAGCGTTCAGTCAACCACACATCCAGGGGGCTTTTGGTGTGCGTGATTGCGGAAGTCGTAATATCCAGGTTCATACTACATCCCTCAGCTTTCTGGGAGATTATCTTGAGTTGGGCAGACCTTTCATATCGGTAAATGTCAGCATGGCGGTAAGGTAAGCCGTATGCTCTTCCAAGAAATGAAGGCAGGCTTTTCGAAGCGTTGATATCGAGAAACGTAATCCCTGGACGGTCGTTTCTTGCAAAACGCACGTAGGTACGAAGATTGATCTCATGAAAGTTCGACAGGTATGGTAGAGGAGGGGCGATCCTGGGGTGAGCGTTTCTGACTGTAAATGCCAATACGGAGATCCATGCTTGTCCGTTGTAAAGATCCGGGACTGTGCCTTTCGGGATTAAGGGTATTACTATATCTGTGTAGACCGGAATGTGCAGAAAAACAACTCCGTACCACTCCTGATACATAAGCCATGGCGTGTGTGGTTTGGGAAATTGACGGTGATTAGGCGCTCCAAGTATCTGTTTATGCGTCATATGTTTCTTTTAATGAATGCACTAAGTATAATACCGCATTTGCCGATTTGTTTTCAGGTCGTCGTCGCCAGACTAACCAAAATCAAGATTGCTAAAACCCTAATAATTTGGCATTGTTTAAAATGGAAATATTTATCTATGGAAAGATTTGTGATAAACTACCCTTTAAATGGGACGGAAGAAAAGCTCTTTGTTGAGCAGATGGATCATGATAACCATCGTTTTTCACTTGAGCGTGAAAAAGAAGACCGCAAGCTTTACGACAATAACCCTATTATAATCGAGAAGTCGCAGTCTGGAACCTGGGTGTTGTCTACGGAAAACGGATGGTCGATAGATGAGTCTCAGGTAAACGAAATTGGCCGGCTTATTGAAAATCATAAGCAAGGCGATGCTGGTTTTGAGACTGGCGTAAATGCTACCTGATAACTAAAGCAACGACATTATTCAAATTAAACCAACCTATATGAGCGACAACAAAAATATCAAAGACGGAAGAGACACGAGCAAAGTATCCGGAGAAGAGAGTTACGAATTATCTTACCTTGAAGAAAAGTTTGGAGTAAGCAGGGAAACAGTTCGGGAAGCGATTAAGCAGGCAGGTAACAACCGCGAAGCGGTCGAAGCCTATCTTCAGAAGGAAAAAGGCTGAAAAGCTTCACATCTACTAACATCTATCTGAGCTATCTACCTATGAAATTACGCATGAACCTTATCCTGCTAATTGCAGGAGCCTGTTAACCGGGGCTTGTAGTAGTACGTCGACAATGATCAGCAGTTCCTGGCGCAAACCGGATGCTACCGCTTCAGGCTTTAAAACATTATTTATTGCGGCAATGACCAGTAATATTCCAGCAAAGCAGGCTGTTGAAACGGGATTGCAGAACAAGCTTCAAGAGAAGGGCCTGACAGTCGTCAAAAGTATGGACTTCTTTCCGCCAACATTTAGTAATCAGACGGGTGCGCAGTGAGAGCTGGTCTTGGCACCCTTATTTGTATAATCCTGGGTACTACGATAAAACCGATGTTTATTATTTGGAAACTAACTTGTATAATGCCAAAACGGAGGAATTGATATGGGCTGCTCAATCAGAAACCTACGACCCTTCAAGTATTACTGATTTCCTGAAGGGATATGTCAAATCCAACTATGAACGGATGCAGAAGGACGGGCTTATTGGGGAAAATGCCCAGTAGTGAGGCAATTAAGTATGTAAAAATAAAACCCATTACTATCTAGTTCATGGGTTTTATTTTTATCGGGCAAATGCAGGCAAGACATGTTTACCGAAGTCTTGTATAAATGCTTGCTGTTCCCGGTTTACATTATGCAATATGATTCTTTGAAAACCTAGTGAGCTGTACTGCTTAATCCAATCAATATGTTTTTCAGGACTGGAGGAAATATTTACTTTATCAAAAAGCTGCTCGGGTTGCACCATCTCAGCTGCCGCATCGAATTCCTCTACTGACCGCAGGTTTGCAAGCACGCTTCCCTGGAAGATGTTTGTCCGCCACTGATCATAAGCACCGTAAAGGGCCTCTTCATCCGTTTCCGCGTAGGAAAGCTGAACTTTTAAGTACATCGGTTTATTATGTCCACCATTTTCCTGGAAAGCCCTCACTACTTGTTCAAGTTCCTCGAACGGTTTGGAGACAGTAATAAGCCCTTCGGCCCAACTTCCGACCCATCCTGCAGTTTCTGCAGTCACAGCTGCTCCTAGTATCAGAGGTTGCGTTTCCGGTAAAGTGTATAGACGCGCATTTTCCACCGTTACCAGACCCTGATGAAATACGGTTTCACCTCGAAGAAGTGACTGAATAATCAGTGCGCTTTCCAGCAAACGCGCATTTCTATCGGATTTAGATGGCCATTTCTCGCCGGTAATGATTTCGTTGATTGCTTCTCCACTTCCAAGTGATAATGAGAAGCGTCCCGGAAACATTTCTGCAAGTGTGGCTGTCGCCTGAGCAACAATAGCAGGATGATAACGCTGCCCTGGAGCGCATACAACGCTAAATGGCAGTGAAGTCACCTGCATAGCTGCTCCCAGCCACGCAAAGGCGAAGCCGCTTTCGCCTTGACGCTCGCTCCATGGAAAAAAATGGTCTGAAGAGTTTACCGCTTTAAATCCAGCTTGCTCAGCGAGCTGCACATAGCGGAGGAGTTCCCCGGGCTTAAATTGTTCGTGCGACGCATGATATCCGATCTCTGCCATGGTTCTGTTTTCGGAATTAACAACAGGATGTTTTGTTGGTTTACGATTTTCCAGTGAAATATTAGCAGCAGAATGATTATGCGCTTTTGGGAACCCGCACAAACTATTGTGAGGGTGATCTTGTTAGAATTGCAGAATCAATTGTTATGAGCCTGGAAAAATATGTTGAGAAGCGGGACTTTGCCAAGACGGCCGAACCTAAGGCCGGCAAGAGTAAAGACAGAAGCAAATTACGCTTTGTGATACAAAAGCATGATGCTTCACGCCTTCATTATGACTTCCGTTTAGAAATGGAAGGAGTGCTGAAGAGTTGGGCGGTGCCAAAAGGTCCGTCTACAGATCCTAAGATAAAACGTCTGGCAATGATGGTGGAGGACCATCCGTACGACTACCGTAGTTTTGAGGGCATTATTCCAAAGGGTGAGTATGGAGGCGGAACCGTGATTGTGTGGGATGAGGGAACCTATGAGCCGCTTGAAAAGATTTCCGGTAAAAAAGCACAGGAGAAGCACTTGCTGCAGCAGCTAAAGGAGGGTTCCTTAAAAGTCAAGTTGCATGGTGAGAAGCTTGAAGGTGAGTTTGCTCTGGTCAAAACCCATGGCATGGGAGATAACGCCTGGCTGCTAATCAAGCATAATGATGATTTCGCATCGAAGAAGGATATCACGAAGCTGGATAAATCTGTCTTATCTGGTAAGACGATTGAATCTATGTCTGAGACAAGTGTTAAGGTTTGGAAGAACGGTCAGGAGGAGAAACTCTCAAAGCCGAAAACCAGGAAAAAGAAAGAGGCAGCACAACCCGCGGATGAGGTAGCTGCTCCGGAAGACACTGATCTGAATACGGAGGATATTGATGTTCAGAAGATCCTGAAAAAGCTTCCGGCAAGCGATATGCCTACCAATATCAAGCCTATGCTTGCATCGCTGGTAGACGAACCTTTCGATGCACCGGGATGGCAGTATGAGGTGAAATGGGATGGCTATCGTGCCCTCGCATTTGTTAACGAAGGGCAGGTAGAGCTTCAGTCGCGTAATAACAAATCGTTCAGCGACCGTTTTTATCCTATATATGATATAATGAAAGGTTGGAAGATCAACGCGGTGCTGGACGGTGAAATTCTCGTTTTGAACGAAAAAGGCGTATCTAACTTTGGCGACCTTCAAAACTGGCGCAGCGAGGCAGATGGCGATCTTGCGTTTTATGTATTCGATTTGCTCTGGTATGACGGAAAGGACCTGAGGGGGCTGCCATTGAACCAGCGGCAGGCGATTCTCGCGGAGGTTATGCCAACGGACGACGACCGTGTGCGGCTGAGTAAGGTATTCAGTGCGAATGGCCTGGACTTTTTCGCAGCTGCAGAGAGGATGGGTCTTGAGGGGATCATAGCTAAAAAATCGGACAGCACCTATATGACCGACGTGCGTTCAAAAGAATGGCTCAAGGTAAAAGTGCATAAGCGGCAGGAGGTGATCATTGCTGGCTTTACAAAAAATGAAGGAACATCGAAGCAGTTTTCTTCGCTTCTCCTTGGGGTATATGAGGATGGAGCACTTCAATATGTCGGCAAAGTTGGCACAGGATTTTCAGACAAGCTGCAGAAGGAAATGATGGCACAGATGACGCCGCTGATAACAAATGACTCGCCGTTTAGCGAACTGCCGGATGTTAACAAGCCTTCGCGCTTCCGCCCGAACCCGCCGAAAGCAAAAGCGACATGGCTGAAACCGGAGTTGGTTTGCGAGGTGGCATTTAGTGAAGTGACCACCGACGGTGTTTTCAGGCATCCGTCCTTTCAGGGTATGAGAGAAGACAAGAAAGCTAAAGAGGTGGTAAGGGAAACCACTATTCATACGCCGGAGATTGTAGAAGAGGTGGATAAAAAAGCGAAAGAGCCGGAAGGATTCAAAGCTCTCAAGCCACCAAAAGAGAAAGAACGAAAGACGCTGTTAAATCCTAAAGATGAGACCCAAGTTAGGAAGATCTGCGGGCACGACCTTAAATTCACCAACCTAAGCAAGGTCTACTGGCCAGAGGATAACGTTACCAAGCGTGACATGTTTAACTACTACTACCAGGTAGCTGAATTTATCCTCCCATACTTGAAAGACCGTCCGATGTCTTTAAATCGTTTTCCCGGAGGCATTCATGCTTCCAGCTTTTATCAGAAAGATGTTAAGGGGAAAGCTCCTGAATGGGCGAAAACTTTTCCGTATACGACTAGCGATGGTGAGGATAAAGAGTATCTTGTTGGGACGGATGAAGCTAGTTTACTCTGGATGGCGACACTCGGCTGTATCGAGATGAACCCCTGGTTCAGCCGGGTACAGTCTCCGGATAATCCTGACTATTGTGTGGTAGACCTTGATCCGGATAAGAATACCTTCGATCAGGTGATAGAAGCGGCACTTGAAGTGAAAAAGGTACTTGACGCAATTGGCGTGCCTTCCAGCTGCAAGACATCCGGATCCACCGGTATGCATATTTACATTCCCCTCGGATCCAAGTATACCTATGATCAATCTCAGATGTTTGCCAGGCTGCTGGTGAATATTGTTCATAAACATATTCCGGACTTTACAAGCCTGGAGCGCATGGTCGCTAACAGGAAAGGAAAGATGTACCTTGATTTTCTGCAAAACCGTCCCGGAGCTACTATTGCCGGACCATATTCGTTAAGGCCGAAGGTTGGTGCAACTGTTTCGATGCCGCTGCATTGGGATGAAGTTAAACCAGGTTTGAAGATGAGGGATTTTACCATATTTAATACGGTGGAACGTCTGAAAGTTGAAGGTGATCTGTTCAAGGGAGCACTTGGCAAGGGAATTGATCTGGAGAAGACCTTGAAGAAAATGAAAAGTATTTTTGGTTAATGGGAGAAGGCGCTTTATCACATACAAGGGGTCGGTTCTATTCGGGAACCAGTAATGTCGTTCTGCCGGTACCTAACAAACAGCACTTTCCACCGGAATACCAGGATAAGAGCAGGCTATGCTATTACGGATCACTTTTCGATAGCGTAGAGATAAATAGTTCTTTTTATAAGCTTCCTATGCCTGTGACAGTAAGTAAATGGGTGGAGATGGTGCCTCAGAGCTTTCGGTTTACATTTAAGCTCTGGAGGGAGATAACACATAATAGGGGCCTGGTTTTCGAACCGGAGGATGTGTTTCGATTTTTTAGGGTGGTTGATAAAGCGGCCGAAAAGCGGGGGTGTGTGCTTGTTCAGTTTCCGCCAAGTGTCAGTGTTGATCACATCAGGCAATTGCAGGCTCTTCTCATTAATCTCAGAGACGCTACATCAACACTTCCCTGGCGTATTGCGGTTGAGTTCAGACACGCTTCTTGGTATAAAGAGGATGTTTACGATCTGCTTTACGAGTTGGGTGCCACTATGGTGATGCATGATATGTACAGTTCTGCTACACCGTTTCGGGAGCCGGAGCAAGACTTTGTCTACTTACGCTTTCATGGTCCTGAAAAGGGGTACAGGGGAAGTTATGCGGAGGGATTTCTTGATGAATATGCCTCCTATATTAATGATTGGTTAGACGAAGGAAAGGATGTGTTCGCGTACTTTAATAATACAATGGGTGACGCTGTGAATAACCTCAGCAGTTTAAACGGGCGAATTGTGAAGTAAAGTTGTATACCTTGGGAAATATTGAAAGCACTGTTTGGCATGTCCTTTGAATGGATTAGGTATCAAAACCTATGTTTAACTTAATCTTATTTACCATGAAATTTATCTCCAGAAAAACCCATGCCGTATTAGACTATGTAATGGGTGTGTTGTTAATCGCATCACCGTGGCTGTTTGGATTTTCGGACGTAGAGTCTGCGAAGTGGAGCGCGGTAGCCGTTGGTGTGCTAATGCTAGTAATGTCGCTAATTACTGACTATGAAGGAGGAGCGATGAAGGCACTTTCGATGGGTGCACATCTCACTATGGATTTAATTGCAGGTTTATTCCTGGCGGCCTCTCCATGGCTTTTGGGTTTCAATGATGCAGTCTATCTTCCTCACCTTATTCTAGGTGTTATGGAAATCGGTGCTGCGCTCTGTACTCAAAGAACGTCTCAACATTCTTTTGGGCATGGAAATGTCGGCCATGCTTAAATGAAAATAAAAAAGAGCCTTAGGGCTCTTTTTTATTTTATATGTCTTTCCCGGTGATCCTCAGCAGAACGAGAAGGGCCTCCTTGACGTCGAATTTCAGGATCAGAAGGGAACGCCCGGAATCCGTATTTCATTCGATGAACAGGGCTTGTTCAGATTAAAAGCGGGTTATCGAAACAAGACGCTGTTAAATTATCATTCGGGGACACGGTATGAAATCGTTGTCGATCTCGATGCGCATATGTATACTGTCACCGTAAATGGCGAGAAAATGTCAGAGAATACTTTCTTTGCACCGTTGGATCATGTAGCACGGTTTCTTTCCGAACCAGAGATACCACACGTTTCCCGACCGCGATACGCCTACGGATCAGAAGTACGATCTTCCAGATCCCGAGTCAAAAATCGACCCTGCGACTTTTCTAGTTCCATCCTTTAAAACGGAGGCACTTTAAATAATTTTCGTTCTCGAGAGTTTGGCTGTGTCATTTATAATAAAAATGAAATACATTTGGATTTAACCAATTGCTATACGATAATCTATGTCGAGTCTTAAAAATGTAGCTGATATGGCCGGTGTTTCAGTCGCAACTGTATCCAGAGTATTGAATTCTGATGACGTTGTTAAAGAAGACACCAAGCAGAAAGTACTGGCAGCTATAAAGAAGTTGAATTATACACCCAACAGGGTAGCCCAGCGTTTACGCTCGACAAAAACGAACAGCCGGATTATTGGCTTACTGATTCCCGACATTCAAAATCCGTTCTATGTTGACGTTATCCGTGGGATTGAAGACTATGCATACGCACATAACTCGGTTGTGATTATAGGAAACTTCTCTCAAGATGAGAAAAAGGAGAAACTTTATATTGATATTCTTAAGTCTGAATCTGTAGATGGATTCATTGTGGCTCCGTCTAACGAAAAGGACGTTTACATAAAAGCCTTAATAGAAGACGGGTTTCCAATCGTTTGTATAGATAGAGGCATGAAAGACGTAGATGTGGACCTCGTGAAGGTGGACAATCAGCAGGGAGTGTTTAATGCCGTTCAGCATTTGATAGGGTTGGGGCATACCAGGATAGGACATGTTACCGGGAAGCCCTTCCTGCCGACTACACACGAAAGGATGGCAGGATATGAGGAAGCGATGAAAATGTACGATCTGGAAATAGATCCCGAGATTATTGTAAGCAGTAATTCGGACTATGATAGCGGCGCCGAAAAAACGGCTCATCTTCTTGAGCTGGAGAATCCGCCTACAGCGATCTTTACCGCGAATAACCTGATAACGCTCGGGGCACTGGACACCATCAATAGACGGGGGCTCCGGATCCCTGAGGATATAGCTATTGTGGGGTTTGATGATGTTTACTGGGCAAATTCGCTTAATCCGCCCTTAACCGCAGTAAGGCAACCCGGCTTTGAGATTGGCAGGCGCTCATGTGAACTCTTGATTCAACGCATTAACAAGCCGGACCGGTCTGTTGCCAGTATTATTTTGAAAACCGAACTAATGATACGTAAATCCTGTGGCTCGTAAAGTTCAGGTTTTTCTTTGGATTACCAATGTAATCGTTTACATTTGACAAACGCCTAATTGATTGACCTGATAATGAAGAATAGAAACCTTATCACACTTTTAAATCCGCCAACGTTGGTTTTCGGAGAAAACAGCCTCGACCAGTTTATTACCGACTTTAAAATGTTGGGCTTAAAAAGACTGTTTATTATGTCGATTGATAGTCTCGAGCCCCTGCTAAGCCCCAAAATTAGCGAGCTTACAGAATCGGGAATTAAAATCAAAATATGTAACACCATAAAGGCTGAACCAACCTTTGCAGAGTTTGAAGTTATTCTTGAAGAGGCCCGAACTTTCCGTGCGGATAGTGTTGCAGGAATTGGGGGAGGAAGCGTGATGGACACCGCGAAACTGGTTGCCGCCCAGCTGTTGAATACTCAGTCGACAGAGGAGATAACCGGAATAAGGCAATTGACGGAGCGAAGAACCTATCTGGCCTGCATTCCGACAACTGCAGGAACTGGCAGTGAAGTATCGCCTAATGCACTTTTTGTAAACGCTGAGGGTAACAAGGTTGGGGTTATCAGTCCATATTTGGTTCCCGACGCAGCATACATTGATCCTGTATTAACACTTTCTGTTCCGAAACATATAACCGCTGCAACTGGAATTGATGCGCTTTCGCATTGTTTGGAAGCCTATACTAATAAATTTGCCCATCCGATCGTCGATGTCATTGCGCTGGAAGGCATTCGGTTGGTTGCCCGAAATTTGAAACGTGCATGTGATAACGCGGATGATCTGGAGGCAAAGACAAGTATTGCCCTCGGGAGTATGTATGGAGGAATGTGTTTAGGACCGGTGAATACGGCCGCGGCTCACGCTCTGGCATATCCACTCGGCACGGATTTTCATATCGCGCATGGTTTGTCGGTATCACTCATGCTTCCTGCCGTAATGGAGTATTGTGTATCGGCCGCTCCTGAAAGGTACGCTGAGGTTGCACTTGCGCTTGGCGCTCAACCGCAAGGCGAGGCCGTGGAGACAGCAAAGCAAGGCATACAGTTGTTGAAAGAGCTCATACGGGATTGCGGATTACCTGATTCGCTCTCGGAACTAGGGATACCGGAGGATGCGATTGAAGGGATGGCAGTAGATGCGATGAAGGTGCAAAGACTTTTGAATAACAGCGTCAGGGAAATAACCAGACAGGATGCTGTTAATATTTACCACTCAGCTTTTAATTCGTGATATGGAAAAGAAATATAGTGGGGTAGTGGTTCCAATGATCACACCCTTTACCGATAAATATAAAATTGATTTAGAAGCTGCAGAGCGAATAACGAATCACCTGATACTGCACGATGCGCATCCATTTGTGCTGGGAACTACGGGAGAATCTGTCTCTATTTGTCCCCAGGAACGAAAAAAGTTTCTGCAGGCGACTGTTCATGCTACGAAAAAGAGAAAAACGGTATATGCAGGAATTTCGGGGAATTGTCTCTCTTCTGTGCTAGAGGAGGCAAGGGCCTTCTCTGACCTGGGTGCAGATGTGCTGGTATCGACTATGCCCTCTTACTACCCGGTTGACGAGGATCAGATGCTCCGGTATTTTCAAGAACTGGCTGATGCAGTACCACTTCCGTTAATTGTATACAATATCCCTTCGACAACACATCTTTCTATTCCTCTTTCTGTTGCAGATAAGTTGAGTCACCATCAAAATATCGTCGGTTTTAAGGACTCGGAAAAAGGAGAGCAACGAGTGGAAGAAGCGATTAAGCTTTGGAAAGATAGAGAAGACTTTTCCTATCTGTTGGGATGGGCCCTGATGTCGCATAAAGCTATGGCCTGGGGGGCCGATGGTATGGTCCCAAGCACAGGAAACCTCACTCCAGGCTTGTATAGGATTATTTATGAGTCGGGTAGAGCTCAACAAGCAGACCGGTCAGGGGCAGCTCAAGATAAAGCAGATCGAATTTCTTCGATCTACCAGAAAGATAAGATACTGAGCAGGTCATTGCCTGTTCTGAAAATTATGATGGATGCATATGGATTATGCGGGACATCTGTCTTACCGCCTCTTTATAAGATTTCGGCACAAGAAGAAGAAACGATCAAAGAACTGCTGCTCACCGAATATGGTATCCTGGATTCTATAAATAATATTTAACGCGATGACTATTAAAAAACCTGTTTTAGGAATTACCATGGGTGATCCTGCAAGTATCGGTCCGGAAGTGGCTGTGAAAGCTCTGGCTTCACCCTCGATATATGAACGCTGCAATCCGCTGCTGGTAGGAGACGCGGAGATATGCCGAAAAACTATAGAACATTATAAGCTTGATTTAAAGGTTAATCCAGTTGACGCTGTAGCCGATGCAAAGTTTGAATTCGGCACGATTGATGTATACGATCTGAAATATGACTGCGCTGAGATTGTAACGGGCCAAAACTCTATAGCGGCAGGAGATGCCGCGTTTAAGTCGGTTGTAAAAGTTATTGAACTGGCTATGGACAAAGAGATAGATGCGACGGTTACAGGACCTATCAATAAGGAGTCCATACATTTGGCAGGGCATTTTTTTTCCGGCCATACTGAGATCTATGCGCACTATACGAATACCAAGAAATATGGAATGCTCCTCGTGGAGGATGACTTAAGGGTTATCCATGTATCGACGCATGTTTCGCTGAGACAGGCCTGCGACCTTGTGAAAAAGGACAGAATTCTCGATACGATCGATCTGATTGTCAAAGCTTGTCGGCAATTGGGTATCGCTGAACCTAAGATAGGTGTTGCTGGCTTAAACCCACATGCCAGTGATGGCGGGTTGTTCGGCGATGAGGAAGAGCATGAAATTATGCCGGCTATCGAGGAGGCCAGGAAACGCGGATATCAGGTGGAAGGTCCAGTGCCAGCAGATACCTTATTTCCAAAGGCTATTGGCGGCGTGTACGATGGCGTGGTGGCTATGTATCATGACCAGGGGCATATTCCGTTTAAAGTTGTTGGTTTTAATTGGGACAAATCGGCCAGGCAAATGAAGAGCGTAAGAGGCGTAAACATCACTTTAGGTCTTCCTATTATAAGAACTTCAGTCGATCACGGGACCGCAATGGAAATTGCCGGAAAAGGGATCGCAAGTCCTGACGCTATGAATCTGGCGATAGATTACGCAATTAACATGGTAGGAGTAAACAATCGATAGAGGATGATAGCGGTTATTGCAGATGATTTTACCGGTGCTGCCGAAATAGGGGGGATTGCTGTCAGGCTTGGATGGAAAGTAGTTATAAATACGGTGGTTGCACCGGAACCAGAGGCAGACGTGCTGATTATTGCCACGAATACCCGTTCCAAGACTCCGGAGGAGGCGAGGGCAATCATCAGACAGATCACATCTGAGCTGATGCAACTGCAGCCTCAGTTGATCTATAAAAAGATCGATTCTGTTCTGAGAGGGAATGTAAGAGAGGAGCTGCTTGAGCAAATTGCTGTTTCGGGAAAGAAGAGAGCATTGCTCATTCCGGCGAACCCGTCATTGAAGCGAGTGATACAAGATGGGGTATATTTCTTTGAAGGGGCTCCGTTGCACCGTTCGAGGTTTTCGACTAATTCACGTGAGCGCGTTAAATCTTCCAACGTTGTCGATCTTGTTGGAACCGGACAATCGGATGTTGATGTCGTTTCGCTGGGAGACCCGTTCATGCATAAGTCACTTCTTATTGGAAATGCCTCTAATGAAGGTGATCTTGGGCATTGGGCAGAGAGACTGGATGATGAGACAGTGCTGGCCGGAGGATCAAGCTTCTTCCATGCACTACTGAAGCATCTAGGTTCTAAGGGTGACATTGAGAAACAACCACTGATCTTAGGGAAGCGAATCTTATATGTCTGCGGAAGCGCATTTCAGGGAAGTCGCAGTATGGTTGCCAACGCTTTCGACTCGGGGAAAAAGGTCGCTTATATGCCAGCTGAGCTTTTTTGTGACGATGTTGACAGAGCTAAACTCATGGTCCACTGGCAAGAGACGGCCGCTCGTTTTTTAGAGAATAATGACGCAGTTATAATTGCAGTAGACCAAATCAATTCTGCTGATGCTGTCAAATTGGATAGGTCTATATCAGAGATAATCGCCGAAGTTGTAAGCAATATTATGCAGCGCCTTAACGTCCATGAACTGGTCATAGAGGGCGGGGAAACTGCCTCTGTCATCATGAATAAGTTGAACTACAATAAATTTCACCCGGTTCAGGAATTGTCACCGGGCGTGATACGGATGAAAATAAAAGAGAAAGAGGGTACTCATCTCACGCTAAAACCTGGCAGCTACGTATGGCCATCGTCTATCTGGCAGTACTAATAAGTAAACCTAACATTCCAACAACCAATTTTAACTTGTTATGAACTCGACAATGCATCCGATAGACTACGCAATTATCGCTGTATTCCTGATAGGAACACTTTGTTTCGGTTTGAGATTTTCTAAAAAACAGCGCACGACGGATAATTACTTTTTAGCTAAAGGAAGAGTTCCATCGTGGGCGTTGGGTATCTCTCTCTTAGCGACGCTCATTAGCAGTGTGACCTTTCTGGCTTATCCAGGTACCGGCTATTCGTCTAACTGGATATTATTGGTTCAGGGACTGATGGTGCCGATTGTTTTGGTGGGTGTAATATGGTTTATTGTACCCTTGTACCGAAAAGTAATTAATCTGAGCACCTACGAATACTTTGAGCAGCGCTTTGGAAGTTTTGCCAGGTATTATAGTTCCGTAGCCTTTGTGCTAAGGCAGTTTTCGGGAATGGGTACGGTATTTTTTCTGCTTGCCATTGCTTTAAACCGAATGATTGATGCTAATACCTTTACCATCATTTTTATCGTCGGAGCGCTGATCATTTTAGTAAATCTACTGGGCGGGATAGAAGCGGTTATCTGGTTGGATGTATTTCAGGGATTCATGCTCTTCATTAGTGGCATTATCTGTATGGGCGTGTTGTTATATTCTGTAGAAGGAGGCCCTATGGAGATCTGGAGAGTTGCTTCTGAGCACGGCAGAACTGGTTTTGGGCCTTACGAATGGGATCTTACCAAGTTGACGTTTCTTGTAATGGCGATAAATGGAGCCTTTTACGCCATCCAGAAGTACGGAACGGATCAAACCGTTGTGCAACGCTATCTAACAGCTAAAACCGATAAGGAAGCTATCAAAGCGTCTATGCTAGGTATTATGCTGACCGTGCCGATATGGACAATATTCATGCTGATTGGTACAGCGCTATTTGTGTTTTACAGACAGCAACCGGTGCCGGATGGTATTCGAGCAGATGCAGTTTTTCCTTATTTTATAATGACCCAGTTACCCGTCGGCGTCGTTGGATTGATTCTTTCTGCCATGATATCAGCAGCCATTTGTAGTCTCAGTGCTGATCTTAATTCACTTGCGGCAGTATGTGTTGAAGATTATTACAAGAAGATAGCACCTGGGAAGACAGACAGGCAATATCTCAAAGCTTCGAAGATCACGGTTGTGCTTTCCGGATTACTAGCAATGGGGATCGCCATGCTGTATGTAAACGCCGGACATGAAGGAGTTTTAGGGATCGTGTTTACGCTTTACGCCATCTTTTCAGGCGGTATTGTAGGTATTTTTCTTCTTGGGTTGTTCACTACGCGTACCAACAAACAGGGAATTTCGATAGCGATCATCGTTTGCATTGTATTTACGGCTTATGCTGTGCTGACATCAACGGCCGTGGGTCTTGGCGATGACAAAGCCATATTATTAGACCTTGGCGCTTTTAATTTTACTCATAATACGTTGATGTTGGGTGTTTATAGTCATCTTATCGTGATCGTTGTTGGGTATCTGGCGAGTTATTTCTTCCCGAAGCCGAATATTGACAAACGGCTCTTGTATAGCGGCTGGTTGGAAAACAGGAGGGAAGAGCGACGGTTGGAGAAGGAGGGAAACTGACAAATCTTTGTCTGATAAGAAACTCTGAAGTGAGGCTAGCTTACTGGATAAGTCATAAGCTTTTCCTAATTCCTATTTTACCGGATATCATTCAACAAATTGTACGTCTAATTTCCCCGTCACATTTTAATTCCTGTCTGTAAAAACATGTAATTCATAAGTGAAATTGGGAGAAGCAAGACCACTAATCTGAGTAGGCAATTCACGGAAGTGGTCAATTGTAGCGCAATCAATATCAGGCCGTTCTGTTACTGTATGAAGTATTTATCTTAGTGCTCTAATCAAGCAGGGAATAAATACTAAAGAGTAACTCAGCCTTTATGAAAGTAATTATATTTGGCGTCGGAAAATTGGCCGACTATGTCCATTTTGTTTTAACAAATGACTCACCTTACGAGGTTGTTGCCTTTTGCATAGAAGAGGCATTTATGCCTGAAAGTGGAACTGTTCATGACTTGCCAATTATAACTTTTGAACTATTACCTTCCACATATTCCCCTGATGACTATAAGATCTTTATTGCAGTTGGCAACAATTCTGTAAGGGAAGTAATATACAATAAGGTGAAGGATAATGGTTATTCCTGCATTACTTACATATCATCAAAAGCGATATTCTGGAGTGATCTGTCCTTTGGAGACAATGTCTTTATTGGTGAGGGTACTGTGATACAGCCATTTGTGAGTGTCGGATTTAATTCTTTTCTTTTTGCGGCTCGTGTCGGTCATCATTGTAGTGTGGGCAATAACGTTATACTTTCTGGATGTGTTCTGGCAGGAGACGCCCATATAGGGGATAATTCTTTTTTAGGATTAAATTCAACAGTAAACCAAAATTTAAAGATCGGAAAGGCGAATATTATCGGTGTTGGAGCCAATATCGGCAGTGATACGAATGACTATGACGTTTACACGAACAGTAGTACTGTTAAGAGAGCGGTATCATCCCAGCGGATAAAAAATGAGTATTTGCATTAGGAACCTCTTTAAGGTTTGCCTGATGCACAAAGTGAGTAATAAGTGCGCGTTGATTTAATCGTACATGAAGTTAAGTAGCCGTTTTTGTCGTTTAAGTTTAATTTTTTAGTGTGTATAAAATTTTTACAAGTATGACTAATGGTGAACTTAACTGTCTCATTATGAGAAAATGGCTGAAGATTTTTACATGTCACTATACAAGTCTTGTTTCCTTGAATTTTTAGTTTTTTTAGTATATAACTTTGATAATAGTCAGTGTTTGAGGATTAGCATATGAGATATCTATACATTTTTACTTTTCTTTTTCTAGCCTTATTAAGTTCATGCGGAGCGAAGCGAAACCTCATCTACTTTAGCGATTTGTCAGATAGCTCTGAGATCGTTACCAAGGTGATCAGCAATGTTAATCCGATTATTCAGCAAAATGATATTCTCGATATCTCGGTAAATACGCTTAGTGCTGAATCGAATGTCTTATTTATCTCCAATTCTGCGCGGCAAGGGACGAGCAATAGTTATCTTGATAAAGATGGTTATAAAGTAGATCAGAATGGCATGATCAACTTTCCGGTGGTGGGCTTTATCAAGCTGGCTGGACTAAATCTGGAAGAGGCACAGAAAAATCTGACAAAGGAAATAAATAAATACGTTAAGGATCCGGTCGTTAATATCAAATTTTTGAATTTTCGGATAACCGTTATCGGAGAAGTCAACAGGCCGGAGACGTTTTTAATTACCGACGAACGGATCAACCTTCTGGAGGCTCTGGGAAGAGCCGGAGATATGACTCCATATGGCAAGCGGGAAAATGTTTTAGTTATCAGAGAGGCTAACGGCGTCAGAAATATGGTACGCTTAAATCTTAATAAAAAAAGCATCCTAAACTCACCGTATTTCTACTTAAAGCAGAACGACGTGATATACGTCGAGGCAGAAAAAACAAAACAAAAAATATATAGTAACAGTAACCGCTTAATGCCGGTTTGGGTGTCGGCGATATCAGCACTTACCGTGTTGTTAACTGCTTTTTTATACAACAATTAGCGCTCGTAACCCTATTCTGAAACTATTCTAACTGGATTAGACGATGGAGATTTTGAAAGACCTTTTTAAATATTTAAAGTACTGGTACATATTCCTGATATGTGTTGTAGTTTGTCTTGGTGTTGCACATTTGTACCTTATGATAACGACACCCCAGTACAAGATAAGCAGTACGCTGCTAATCAAGGCAAGTAATGGTGCCGAAGCGAAAGGCAAAGAATCAGCATTCAGCGATCTCGATATGTTTCACAGTTTCAGCACAGTGCAGAATGAAATTGAGGTTTTGCGTTCCAAAGATCTTTTGATAAAGGTGCTTCAAGACTTGTCTCTTGAGACCAAATATTTCACAAAGAGTTTCTTGAAAAACAAAGAACTTTATGGAGATGCATTACCGGTTCAAATTAAAGTCGGCAGACTGACCCATGCCGCCTACTCAAAGAAGGGGATTTCTTTAGAATTTGTGGATACAAATCACTTCATCTTGAAAGATAGCCTCTTCAATAAAACGTATGCCTTTGGCACTCCTATAAAAAGGAAAGAATACACAATTACGGTTATTAAGGGTCCAGGGTTTTCGCAGTTTGACAAGCCGATACATATTGAATTTCGCAATCTCCATTCGATGGCTGAAAGCTACAGTTTGAGAAAGCTCGTCATTATGCCTATTGTCAAAGATGCTAATACAATCATATTAAATCTGATGGATGCGGTACCTCAAAGAGGTATTGAAATCATGAGTAAATTGATCGAAAAATATAATCTGGAGAACGTACATAATAAAGGCATCATAGCCAGAAGCACTATCAGCTTTATCGATAATCGCCTCAAGTATTTATCTGAAGATTTAAGTAATGTCGCACAGGATGTAGAGAGCTATAAGCAGCAAAATATGGTTACTAATTTGACCTCCGACGCACAGTTCAGTGTGCAAAACTCAGGCGATTACAACCGGCGTCTGGCTGCTGCGGATGTCCAGATTAGTGTGATTAGTTCCATAGAAAAGTATCTTCAGTTAAAAGGTAATAGTAATAACCTGGTACCAAGTTCTTTGACGGTGCAGGATCCGACTTTGATGTCTTTAATGAGTAAATACAATGAATTACAGCTGGAAAAGCAGCGCTTATTAAGAAGCGTGCGGCTTGAAAATCCTTTGATTTCTGGAATAGATCAGCAGCTCGTCGGAATAAAAGCAAGCATGAGAGAAAGTCTCGCTAACGTTAAGAAAAACCTGCGTCTGGAAAGAGGCAGTTTGTTATCAAACAATGCGAGATATACGTCTGAGATCCAGAAAATGCCCGTCTTAGAGCGGGGATTGTTGGAACGGAATCGGGCTCAAGCAGTTAAAGAAGGTTTATTTCATTACCTGTTACAAAAGAGGGAGGAGACAGCGCTATCATTGTCTTCGACTGTACCGAGCTCACAAATCATTGACAAGCCGGCTTATAACTCAACGCCTGAAAGTCCCAATTCGCAATTAATTTACTTATGCTCTTTTTTAATAGGCATCATACTCCCCGCATGCGCTATTTATCTGAAATATGCTATTCATGCAAAAGTATTGAATATTTCAGATGTTAAGTCAATCGATGGGATTCGTATCCTGGGAGAGTTAAGTAGAAAAGAAAAACACGAGTCATTAATCTTAAAGAAAGATAGTAGAACCACCATTTCGGAACTTTTTCGCTATATCCGGATGAATCTCAGTTTCATGAATCCAGATAATTATTCGCAGGTGCTATTGGTAACTTCGAGTATGAAGGGAGAGGGGAAGACATTTTTTAGTATTAATCTTGCAATGTCCATGGCATTCATCAACAAAACTGTTGTCCTTCTTGAGTTTGACTTCAGAAAACCAGATTTGCTTCGATACATGGGTGTTACTGGTAATAATGTTGGGTTGAGTGATTATTTGAGCGCTGATGATGTAGAGCTAGATCATATCATAATCCCATCAGCGGAATCGCCTTATTTGTCCATAATTGGATGTGGAAGCATCTCTGAGAACCCTTCGGAATTACTTATGAGCTATAAGATAGCTGGACTACTGCAAGAGCTTAGAAACCGGTTTGACTATGTGATTCTTGACACTTCACCAGTCGGGCAGGTAGCGGATGCATTTAGCCTCGCTCCTTACAGCGATGCGAGCATTTATATGGTGAGATATAATTTTACCAATGTATCCCAATTAGAAATTATCCGTGACATTGCTGAAAACAAGAAGCTAAAGAATCTGCAGATAGTGTTTAACGACGCAAAAAGAGAGAATGGTAATGTCTATGGTTATGGAAGGTACCAGTATGTTGCCGACAATGCCAGAAAAAAACAGCTAACCAGTTAGTCATTATAATTAGATCCAATCAAGTATTCATCTGATATCGCAGTGAGTTACTAATATAAGTCATCATTGCACAGAATGCCAATGTCCATGTAGGTGGGAATGGCGGAGCCATGGATTTTAATGCTTTTATTCTTTATGAAAATCTCTCATGTAAGTGGGAACAGCGAAGCTATATCAAAATTTATTCAGCAGTAATTATGAGTTCTCAGGTAGTAAAAGACAAAAAAATAGGAGTTATCGGTCTCGGCTATGTTGGCTTGCCGCTTGCCGTGGAGTTTGCAAAGCGGTACAAGGTAGTCGGGTTTGATATAAACAGTAACAGAGTTTCGCAGTTAAAGTCAGGATTCGACCACACCCGGGAAATTGATGAAGATCGACTGCAAGACGTTTTGAGCTTTGACTGTACGTCACTTACCGGACTGTTTTGCACAACAGAAAAGCAATATCTTGAAAGCTGCAACATGTTTATCGTAACAGTGCCAACTCCGGTAGATCGAAACAGAAGACCTGATCTTACTCCGCTTCTGCGTGCTAGCACTTTAGTTGGCGGTTTGTTGAAAGATGGAGATATCGTGGTTTATGAGTCGACGGTTTATCCAGGAGTAACGGAGGACGAATGTGTGCCAATTTTGGAGAAACAATCAGGTTTGACCTTTAACAAACACTTTTTTGTTGGCTATTCTCCAGAACGAATTAACCCAGGTGATAAGGAACACACTGTCGCAAGGATACGTAAAATCACTTCAGGCTCAACAGCAGAGTCCTTAGAAACAATTGATCAATTGTACAGCTCAGTTATTACTGCCGGTACATACAGAGCGTCTTCCATAAGGGTGGCTGAAGCCGCTAAAGTGATTGAGAACTCTCAACGAGACATCAATATAGCTTTTGTCAATGAATTAGCTATGATATTCAACAAGCTAGGTATCGATACCCAGGAAGTCTTAAATGCAGCGGGCACAAAGTGGAACTTCCTGAATTTTAAACCAGGTTTGGTTGGCGGTCATTGCATTGGGGTTGACCCATACTATCTTGCTCAGAAAGCACAAGAGATTGGCTACTATCCTGAAATCATTCTTGCCGGCCGTCGTGTAAATGACGGTATGGGAGCATATGTTGCTGACCAGTTGGTAAAAAGTATGCTTTCAAGGGGCACAAATGTAATTCAGAGTGAGATTTTAATACTTGGGTTTACGTTTAAAGAAAATTGCCCGGATGTGCGAAATACAAAGGTTATTGACATCATCAGGCGCCTCGAGGAGTATTCGATTAAGGTGTGTATATACGACCCGTTGGCTGACCCTAATCAGGTAAAGCAAGAATATGGGGTAATATGCCAAAATGGGAATTTCGTTCCGAAGCGGTATGATGCAGTGCTGCTTGCTGTAGCGCACAAAGAGTTTATAGACCTTGATATAGCTGCACTGTGTAAAACAGGAGCTGTTATTTACGATATCAAATCTTTTTTACCTGACTCCCTGGTTCATGCCAGGTTATAAACCGAACCAAACTAAACGCTTTATGAAAACATACCCCACCTCCCATCATGGGGATAAGGATATTTCTAATATTAATTTTTTAGTAACAGGCGGAGCTGGATTTATCGGATCTAATCTTGTTAAGTATCTTCTTGAATTTTCGGCCGGTAAGGTTCGGGTGCTCGACAACTTTTCAACAGGCTTTAGGAAGAATATTGACGATTTCTGGAAATATCCAAACTTTGAGCTAGTCGACGGTGATATCAGAGATTTAACAGTATGCAGAGATGCTGTTAAGGACATTCACATTGTATTTCATGAAGCTGCATTGGGATCAGTCCCCCGCTCCGTAAACGATCCACTGACGAGTAACGAAGTTAATGTATCGGGTTTTTTGAATATGTTAGTTTCTGCCCGGGATGCAGGGGTTGCAAGGATCATTTATGCAGCATCATCCTCAACTTATGGGGATAGTACGGAACTGCCGAAAAAGGAGGATAGAATTGGCAGGCCACTTTCACCTTATGCGGTAACTAAGTACGTTAACGAGTTATATGCCGACGTCTTTGCCAAGACATATAAAATGGAGCTGATAGGATTGCGGTATTTCAATGTCTTTGGTCCCCGGCAGAATCCTGAAGGTGCATACGCTGCTGTAATCCCTCGTTTTATAAAGACGTTGTTGAGTGGATCCAGACCGGTTATCCACGGTGACGGAGCTTACTCAAGGGACTTTACCTATATCGATAATGTGCTACAAATGAATATAAAGGCAGCACTTACCGATTCCCAAGCCGCCATCAACCAAATCTACAATGTGGCTTTCGGACAGCAAACTACTTTGAATGAACTTGTGGCGGACATTAAGGAAATACTATCCGAACAGGATCCGCAAACAGCTTCTATCTTCCCAGAGTACGGACCTGAGCGAATCGGAGACATCCCTCATTCTCTTGCATCAATAGAAAAGGCAGAAAAATTACTGAATTACAATCCTCTCTACAGTTTCGAATCAGGCCTGAGAGAAACGATAGACTGGTTTATAAAGGAAAGCGAAGCCGAGATCGCTACACAGGCGGTACAAATTTAGCGTTACGGGAAGAATGGGTTTTAAGGAAACAGCCGTTGCGGGGATCGTTTGGTCGTTTATTCAGCAATTTGGCGCGAAACTGATCAGTTTATCTATTGGCATTATATTAGCCCGTCTACTTGGGCCTGAAGAGTTCGGGCTGGTTGCAATGGTTTATGTGTTTATAGCGGTAGGGAGTTCGCTGATGGATAGTGGACTTACATCGTCCCTGATTCGGTCCGTTGATGTTAATCAAAACGACTATTCTACTGTATTCTTCTTCAATTTGATAGGGAGCATTGTAGTTTATGCATGTATGTTTTTCCTGGCACCTTTGATCGCCGCATTTTATAAACAAGAGGTATTAGTAGACATAATCAGAGTCACAGGGGTCTCTTTTATTATCAATGCCAGTTATGGTGTTCATAATACCCGCTTTATCAAGATGATTAATTTTAGAATTCAGGCACTTATACAGATTCCGGCGATTGTAGGATCAGGGTTTCTGGGGATTGTTTTAGCAAGAGCCGGTTATGGTGTTTGGAGCCTGGTCTGGATGAGTTTGTCCAACTCGTTTCTTCTCGCATCTATGCACTGGGTGTTTTCCGACTGGAGGCCAGCGTTGATTTTTGACCGAGATAGCTTTAGGCGGCATTTTAATTTTGGATATAAGATGACCCTATCTGGTCTGCTTGAAACGCTTTACCAAAACATATACGTAATTATAATAGGTAAGTATTATTCTGCCGCCCAATTAGGATTTTACTCCCGAGCTGATTCAATGAGTCAGTTTCCGATCAGCAACATATCGGCGGCTATTAATAAAGTCACATATCCGATGCTCTCTGCAATCTCAACCAGTGATGCTCAACTGAAATCAGTTTATAAGCGCATAATGAATCAGGTTGTGTTCTGGAACACCCCTGTACTCATCTATCTCGCTATTATAGCTCTTCCCTTATTCAGGATTTTGTTTGGAGAACAATGGATACAATCTGTTCCTTACTTTCAGATTTTGTGTTTGGGAGGCATTATGTACCCTCTGCATTCCTATAATTTGAATATCCTTAAAGTAAAAGGGAGGAGTGACCTGTTCTTTAAGTTAGAGGTTATAAAAAAGGTGACATGCGTAATCGGTATTGTATGCGTCATTCCATTCGGTATTTACGGTCTACTTTATTTTCAGCTAGCTTTTGGCTTTTTTGGCTACTACATCAACTCCCTTTATAGCGGAAAAATGCTCAACTACTCTTTAATCGAACAAATATCTGATTTGACTCCACCTATTTTGCTTTCTGCCATCACCGGGTTGATTTGTTATGGACTGGATAGAAGTTTGGTTCATATATATAATGCTTCCGATTTTCAACGTATTGCGGTAACAACAACCATCTATTCGTTTGTTTACCTGGCCACGGCGTTCTGGATTAATCTAGCCGCCTTAAAAGACATTAAACAACTAATCTTTAAAAAATGATACCAGTTACAAAACCTTTCCTTCCTCAGATTCAAGAATATGGGGAGTATATGAACACTATTTGGGAACGGCAATGGCTAACGAATAATGGTCCCCTTGTAAATGAACTGGAGTTGAAGTTGAAGAGTTATTTAGGGCTGGATCATTTGCTTTATATATCCAGCGGAACGATGGCCCTTCAAATTGCGATAAAAGCGTTGAAACTAAAAGGTGAAATTATAACCACCCCATTCTCTTTTGTCGCTACGACAAGCAGCATTGTTTGGGAGGGTTGTACGCCTGTCTTTGCGGATATTGAGAAAGATACCTTCAATATCGATCCCACGAAGATCGAAAAGGCCATCACCCCCCAAACAACAGCAATTCTTGCGACGCATGTATTTGGGAATCCCTGCGACATAGACGCCATACAGGATATCGCTAACCGATTTAATTTAAAGGTTATCTATGATGCCGCACATTGCTTTGGAGTTAAGTATAAAAATAAATCAGTATTTGATTACGGCGACGTCAGTGCAACCAGCTTTCATGCGACGAAATTATTTCATACGATTGAAGGTGGGGCAGTGTTTACTAAATGTCCGGATCTTTTAAAAACGATGGCATTCATGCGGAATTTCGGTCATAATGGTCCTGAGGAATTCGCAGATCTCGGTATCAACGGGAAGAATAGTGAGTTCCATGCTGCAATGGGGCTTTGCAACTTGAATCATATTGACAATATCTTAGAGAGGAGAAAAGACCTATACCTCCATTATAGGAAGATTCTGGGTGGATTGGGGGTGAGCTTCCAAAAGTTAAAAGATGAGCAAAGCTATAACTACGCTTACTTTCCAGTAGTGTTCGAGTCGCAGCAGTTGATGTATGCTTGTATAGAGGCACTAGCTCATGAAAAAATCTTTTGTCGCAGGTATTTTTATCCTTCTTTGTCATCATTGCCCTATGTTGCCCCGGTTAACCTTCCTGTTTGTGAGTCTATCGTCAACAATATTATCTGCCTGCCAATGTATCATAGTTTAACGAAGTCTGATATCGAGATGATTGCGAGAATCATGCTTAGAGTGCAAAACTATGGATTGTCTGTTCCCTCTCCTAAAACTCATGATTCGGCCGTTCTGGAAAAAGAGATAGAGGAAATTCTAACTAAGAAAGTTGAGGTTTGATATGGGTGTAATTGAATCTGAAGTAATGGTAAGCATATGTTGTATCACTTACAACCATGAGAAGTATATAGCCGAGGCGATAGATAGTTTTTTGATGCAGGAAACCAGTTTTCAATACGAGATTTTGATTGGTGAGGATAGTTCGAGCGATGGCACAAAGGCGATTTTGGCTGACTACGTAGCGCGTTATCCCGGCCGAATTCAGGTTTTTTCCTCTGAGACTAACCTGGGAGCGGTGAAAAATTTCACCAATGTCTTAAAAAGATCCAAAGGAAAATACATTGCCTTTTGTGACGGAGATGATTTTTGGACAGATGCGAAAAAACTCCAGAAGCAAGTCGATTTTATGGAGGGAAACGATGATTATATCATTTGCTGCCATTATTCCCAGGTGATTGATGATCAAGGTAAAACGGTTTACGTGTCGGATGACATGATTCCACTTGAATATTCCTATGGAGACTTGCTTGCGGGTAATAGGAAAGAGACTCGAGTCGCTTCGATGTTGATGAGGAGTACTAAAGAAATTCTGGAAATCGAAAAAAACCGGTGGCTTTATAGCACTTACGGTACTGATACCTTCGTGAAGCTACTTGCTGTTGCGGTTAGCGGAAAGAAGATATTTGTTCTGCCTGAACTGATGAGCTGTTACCGCGTTCATGGTGGTGGGATATGGAGCATGGTTGATTCGAAAGTCAGGAAGAAAAAAATGGTCAATGACTTCAATCTACTCATTGACAACTTCTCCTATTCTTCTTCCCAAAAAAGACAATTGTTAAAAATGTATCTCAAGGAATATTTTCTTTTCGACATGAAAAATGTCAATGTAAACGGCGCCTTCAGAACCCTGACAAATCTTTTATAGTATACACATGCAACAGTTGCCACGAATCAGTTCCTATTTGCCAACTTATGAGACCGGATGTTTTTTTCATTATTAATAGCTTAGGGGGTGGTGGTGCCGAACGGGTTCTCTGTAATTTAGCAAACACTTTCCACAGAAAAAGCTATAAGGTTGCCATAATATGTTTGAATTATACCGAAAGTGCGTACAAACTTGAGCAGGGTATCCCTGTAAGTTACTTAGTAGGTAGGAGAGGAAGCGACCATATTATTTATAGACTTTTTTATGCGGTACAAACTTACCTTAAGCTAGTTTATATATTGCTGAGAGATCGCCCTAAATGCGTAGTGTCGTTTATGACAACTTCGAATTTATGGTCCGGATTAGCCTGCAGTCTTGTTAAAATTCCATTCATTGTTTCCGAACGTACCACACCAGACCATACAGTCAACCAGTTTAATCCCCTTTTGAAACGTATAACTTTTTTAGTTTATAACAAATCCAAAGGGATAGTTATCCCTGCTAAGGGCATGTCTGAGGGCTTCAAAAGAAGCAAAAGCTTTAATAAGTTAAACAACTTTGTAACGATTCACAATGCGATAAATTCGGATGCTTTCATCAGTGATAAGCCTATTTATCCAAATAAGAGGTTCATCCTGGGAGTTGGCCGCTTAGATAAAACCAAAGGATTTGATGTGTTGATAGATGCTTACAGTACACTTTATTTGCCTGATATCGATTTGCTTATATCAGGAGAAGGCCCTGAGAGGCAATCGCTTACTAAACAGATCGAAAATTTAGGTTTGTCAGACAAAGTAAAGTTGGTAGGTTTCAAACATAACATTCAAGACTATTACTCGCAAGCCGAATTATACGTTTTAGCTTCAAAAAACGAAGGCTATCCCAACGCTCTTATTGAGGCTATGAGTGTCGGATGTCCTTGTATAGCGACCGACTGCGAGTTTGGTCCTTCCGAAATCATCGAACACCGTGTAAATGGGATGTTGGTTGAGGTAGACAACGTCAGTGAATTAGCCGAAGCCATTAGCGAAGTTTTGAATGATCCAGACCTGCGTTGCAAAATATCCAGGAATGGCCGGCGGATAAAGGATACAAATTCGGAACTCAACATCTCTAGGAAGTGGGAGAAACTCATCTTTAGCCATGAATTTTAGAAAAGCCATTTTACTTGTATTGGTGTTCATGTATATCTATACGCTGACATTTGGCCTCTTCATGACTTCTGTTATAAGATTACCTACACCAATAGTGTTTTGTTTCCCGCTGATTTATCTGACTTTCGATAAATCCAGAATTTTTCAATATAGAAAGGAACTGTTGGTGTTTACAGTGGTATCTTTTTTTTATTTCCTTCTAGCCTATCAGGAAATTACAAGCTTTTTTGTTCAATTGATAGTAGTTACTTTCTGCGCACTTTATTTTAATTATTTTGTTGGTGAGAATCTGTATCGATTCAAAGTCTCTGTTTTCATCTTCTACTCTTTGCTTATTGTTTCTTCTCTCGTCATGTTATTGGATCACGCAAATCCTACTATTGCGACTATTATTCGCCAAAAACTGACAGGAGAAATAGTGAAGCAGTCACCTTCAGGAATTACGCCATATATATTTTCTTTTGGCTATCAGCTGGCGGCTTTGACACCATTCCTCGTCATCAGCTCTGTTATGTTCAGGAAAGGTATTGTCTTGAAACTACTTGCTCTGGTATCATCATTAATTTTCATTTTCTATGGGATGAACAGATCTGTGCTGGTAATCTTTTTGTTTTGTATTTTCTTTTTCGGGATGCTCTATTATAAGCTGAAGTTCACTATTCTAATAGCTGCTTTTGGCATTATCGGCACGCTCTTTATAAGCTCGGTTCAGGATCTTTCATCTGGAAACGAGCAAAATATTCTGGCAAAGAATGAACAAAGTTCAGACGAAAACAGAATGGAGCTAATGACCGAAAATTTAAAGATCATTGCTAAGTACCCTTACGGTTTGATGTTTTATGGGATGTCATGGTATGACGCCGCAAAAGAATATCCAACCTTCAGGAGGGGAGAGGCTGGCTTTGTCACCTCGCATAATGCCTATCTGATGTTTATTACTCATCTCGGAATCGTAATAGGTCCTTTGTTTTTATTTATGTTATATAGCAGAATCGTCTACATTATGATTTTAGCGCTAAAACATATTCGAGATCCAGACAATGCACTTCTTGTATGCTTGTGTTTTTCTTTCCTTTCCGTATCTATAAACCCATTCTTCCATAATGAATGGTTGCTTCGTGGAAGCGGACCAACTTTGTTCCTGTACTTTGGTGTAATCCATCTTTATGGCATTATACAAAATAATAAGCTCACGTCTGACAGTGCTACCAATCAAAACCCTCAACTATGATCATTCCCTTCTCTCCACCTTACATCGACCAAGCAGTAATTGATGAGGTAATGGATACTCTAAGCTCAAACTGGATTACATCAGGTCCAAAGGTCAAGCGGCTTGAAGAAGAAGTGGTGAAACTTACAGATTCGCAGGCAGCCGTTTGCGTTAATTCCTGGTCCTCCGGGGCTTTAATCGCCATGAAATGGTTTGGAATCAAGGAAGGCGATGAGGTGATCATTCCGGCATACACATATTGTGCAACGGCGCTCGCTGTTTTAAATTGTGGTGCTAAACCGGTATTGGTTGACATCGCAGACGATTTTACGATCGACACCGAAAAGATCCGCGAAGCGATAACGTCAAAGACCAAAGCAATTATTTCTGTAGATATCGCCGGCTGGCCTTGTAACTACTCGGCAATCCGACAAATACTCACAGAAAGCGCTGTCCGCAATCTTTTTCGTCCCCTCACTGAAAATCAGGAGAAGTTAGGAAGAATCCTATTGATTGCTGATGCAGCACATTCCATAGGATCGAAAATAGACGGAAAGCCGGCCGCTAAACAAGCTGATTTAACCATCTTCTCGTTTCATGCTGTCAAGAATATTACCACAGCAGAGGGCGGCTGTATATGTCTAAATCTGGATCTTCCGTTTGATAATGACGCAGAATACCGGTATCTGAAGATCTATGCCCTGAACGGACAGAATAAGGATGCCTATTCTAAATACCTCGGTTCTTCCTGGAAGTATGATATAATCTATCAGGGTGTTAAGGCAAATATGCCTGATATTTGCGCCGCTTTGGGTCTTGCACAGATTCGACAATATACACACTTGTTGCTTCCGGCACGGAAGCGAATAGCGAATAAATATCATGAAGGCTTTAAACCGCATAAGTGGTACATCAAGCCACCGCTCCTGGATAGCTCCAGGGAGTCTTCCTACCATTTATATCCTTTAAGGATAAAAGACATCACTGAAGAACAAAGAGATCAGATCGTTGATAAGCTGTGTGCCATCGGTATATCTGTAAACGTTCATTTCATCCCCTTGCCTATGCTGTCTCTTTTTAAACAGCTTGGGTTTGACATTGCCGGGTTCCCTAATTCATATAAACAATACGCTTGCGAAATATCGTTGCCAATTTACCCTCAACTTACAGATGAACAAGTCTCCTATTTGATCGGTTCGGTGATTGAGGTGGTTGAGGAGAATTTTGTGAGCAAGGACTACATCGAAGTAGGTGTTACGTTATGAGACGGTTAATCAAGAGGCTCCTGGACATAGTCCTCTCCCTTTCATGTATATTATTTCTTCTTCCTGTATTTGCTTTGGTATCCCTAGTTATTGTCCTCGATTCGAAAGGAAGCATCTTTTATAAACAGCTGAGAGTTGGGATGAATAGCCAGGATTTTTTAATCTTCAAGTTCAGAACTATGTATCCTTTTTCAGAAAAACGAGGACTGCTAACGATTGGCGAACATGATTATAGAATTACCAAAGTCGGATTTTGGTTAAGGAGGTACAAAATTGATGAACTTCCGCAGTTGTTCAACGTGCTGATTGGAGACATGAGTATTGTTGGGCCGAGACCCGAAGTAAGAAAGTACGTTGAGTTGTATGATGATGAGCAGTTAAGAGTATTGACAATCAAGCCGGGAATCACCGATTGGGCATCAATTGCATACAGTAGAGAAAATGAGATTCTTGCCGGCGCAAATGATCCTGAAAAATTCTATATCCAGGATGTCATGCCCCGAAAGCTTGAGTATAACCTCAAATATGTAAACGACCAAAGTGTTTGGAATGACGCCTTAATTATTCTTTTGACCATAAAGAAAATCATATTCAACTAGGATAAAACGACATCCGAACTACCAGATAGATGAAAACCCTTAAAATACTGGATTGGCCGGCGTTTAGGTACAATTCTGAAACTCACCCCTTTTATAAATGGCATCGGCAGTTGAAGGAACGGGGAATAGAGACGCAGTTCTTTACAAATCACCAGGATCCCAGACTAAATGATGCTGACTTCTTGCTTATACACTCCCGTTACTTTGAGCATGGTTGGCAAAGCATCGCCAAACGCACACAAGAGAATGAAGATACTTTAAGAAATCTACTTATCGGCTGGAAGAAGACAGTGGGAATGCTGCTGTGGTATGATGCTGCTGATTCAACAGGATCGAACGACTTTCCCATCATAGACTTGGTGGACAAGTTTGTGAAAAAACAAGTTTTCAAAAGCACAAAACACTATAGCGAAAGGTCGAAAAGTTTACGCATCTGGATGGATGGGGAAGATCGTACTGAAATCGTCTATCCTTGTCCGCAAGATCAATTACATAAGATTACCTTGGGTTGGAACATCGGTCTGAACGACTATCGATACTTCGGCTATAAAATGAGTCGACTCAGTAATTACTTAGGTTATGGCATTTATCCGATGAAATTCTCTGCAGTAGACAAGACCAGAGAGCTCGATGTGTCATTCAGAGGAACAGTTCTTAACCATCCAATAGCAAAGCAAAGAAACAAAGTCATACAGCTTATGCAAACGATGAAGCAGCAAAGAGCAGAGGCTAAACGCCTTTCCAGAAAGGAGTATTTTAATGAGCTAAGAAATTCCAAGATGTGTATCAGTCCTTACGGCTGGGGAGAGGTTTGTTATAGAGATTTCGAGATAGTTATCTCAGGTGCTTTGCTAATAAAACCCTCTATGGACCATCTCTCAACCTTTCCCGATGTTTATATACCTCACGAAACCTATATTCCGGTATCCTGGGAACTAAATGACCTGGCCGAAACGGTCGAACGCTCTCTGGCGAACTACAACTTCGCTAAGCAGATCGCGCAGAATGGACAAGATGTATACAGAAAGGCGGTATGTGAACCGACTGCTTTTATGGATGCAGTATTCCGGATGATTTCATGATTGTCTAATTAAAATTTTCGTTATAAAATCGCTACCTCACCATGATGTGGAAGCTAAACGATTCACGCTTCAACCTAAACCTTTTACGATGCTTTTATCCTTTGTAATTCCAACATATAATCGGGCCTCTAAAGTCAGGAGGGCAATTAACAGTGTATTAGGGCAAATCGAGGATACCACCTCGACTGAAATAGTGGTCGTTGATGATGGTTCCACTGACGGAACAGCAGATCAGCTAAAATCGCTGGTTTCCGAAAAAAGAATCAGGCTGATTACACATACCGAGAATAGCGGCGTGGCAGCGGCAAAAAACACAGGGATACTGAATTCACGGAATAAGTATGTCGTTCTTCTGGACTCCGATGACCTTCTGGAGGACGGAGGCCTGATATACCTCACAGGTCTGCTACAAGACAACGATGATTGTGACTTGATTTTTTCAGGCAGCAGACTACTCAGAAATGGCGCGCTTTTATACGACCCTACCTTTAAAGGTTCCAAAAAATACAAAGATCTTTTGACTTGCCGTATAGGGGAATATTTGCCCATTTGCCGGTCAATAGTATTAAAAGAATTCTTGTTGAGGGATCTTCGCGGTTTTGAAAGTATAACCTGGCTGTCTATTGCGAAAAGAGGGTATAAGGTTTTTTATGATAGTACCCCTATACGTTCATATGACGATGAAGGTGATGACAGGCTGTCGAATAGGATGGGCATTATAAAAAATTCGGAGGATATGAAAAGAGGATATTCAATTTATTTAAAGGAATTCGGCGGCGACTTAAAGAAATATAATCTTAAGGAATACCTGATTCTCAATGTCAAATATCTATGTTATTCAATTATGCAACGAGCGTTTGTTCAATAAAGGCAGGACCCTAAATGAAGAAAATATTTTTCCTAGTCAGTTCTCTAAGGGCCGGAGGTTCTGAGAGGGTCTACTGGCTTTTATCTCAATATCTTGACAAATCAAAATATCAAGTAACATTAATCGTTCTGGACTCCAGAAGCCCGTTCTTTTCGCCAGTGTTAGAAGGAGTACGCGTCATTAAGTTGAATTCCATCCGGGTATCGCTCTCATTCTTCAAAATTTTAAACTTGGTAAGATCTGAGAAACCTCATGCGGTATTCACTACAGGAAACCATATAACAGCCCTTTTATCACTGGTGTCCTTGTTTTGCAAAATCCCGATTTTGGTTGCTAGGGAGGCCAGTGTTTTAGAAATTATTCTGCCGTACAGTGGATTCAAAGGGCGAATAATAGATTTCTTTGTTCCGTCGATATATAAGAGAATTAAGTTCGGAATATGCCAGTCTGAGGAAGTGAAGAGATCTCTTATACGAAATTACCACATCCCAGATGATAAGCTGGTAGTAATACCGAATCCGGTTTTATCTACGCCCATTATAAGGTCTCGTCATTACCGGGCTGGTAAACGCCTTATTGTCGTAGCACGATTAGCAAAGGAGAAAGGTTTATTCAGGCTACTGGAAATTTTCAGTAATCTGCCATCTGAATATACCCTTACAATAGCGGGCGAAGGGCCTGTTAAACTTGAGCTACAGGAGAAGTTAGTGTCTTTAGGACTGGAGAATCGCGTGAAGCTGGCAGGCGTGGTTCAGGATGTAACAAAAGTGATTTCTGAATACGATCTGATGTTGTTGACCTCCTTTGCTGAGGGATTTCCCAATGTCGTTATCGAATCTTTATCTGTTGGGGTTCCTGTTGTCTCCTTCCACGTAAGTGGAGTGCCCTCGATTATAAAACCTGGTTTTAATGGTTATATCATAGATCAGGATGATCTACAGTCATTCAGAGAACATACCGTTAAAGCATGCAATACTTCCTGGGATTCCCAGGCAATCAAGGATGATGTCGTAAATAGGTTCGGAATTAGCAAGATAACAGCCTCTTACGAAAGCTTGCTCCATTGACAACTCAGTTAAATCAATCACTCTCAAACAAACAACTTAAAGTTAGAATATGTGCGGTATCTATGGTTCTACCATCAAATATGGTGAAGACGTCCTCAGGGAAAAACTTAACAAAGCGAGTTTCCGCGGGCCAGACTTTTCGGCTCTCTGGGATTGCGAAGACGTGGTTCTTGGGCATAACCGTTTGGCAATAATAGACCTTGACTCCCGCTCTAATCAGCCATTTCTGTATAAGCATCTGGCGATTGTGTTTAATGGTGAGATATATAATTTCCTCGAATTAAAGGCTGAACTTCAGCAAAAAGGATATTCGTTTAACACAAGTTCTGATACGGAAGTTATCTGTGCTGCATACTTGGAATATGGTGCTTCTTGTGTACAGAAGTTTAATGGAATGTTTGCTTTCACTATTTACGATTCCCGGGAACGGGTTTTGTTTGGCGCCAGGGATAGGCTCGGCAAAAAGCCGTTTTATTACAGCCACAGCGGCACTGAGTTTGAATTTGCGAGTCAGCCTTCCCAAATAGCACTTTTCAATGATTTTACTGTAAATCAGCAGGCCATACGAGAGTATCTGATATGGGGTTATGTTCCTGAACCCCGTTCAATCTGGACAGAGGTAAAAAAACTGCCGGCCGGATATTCTTTTACATTCAATTGTTATACCGGGGTGCTGAAGACGGAAAAGTACTGGGATCTTGACTACTCGTGGGCTAACAAGTTTCAAGGAAGTTTCGATGCGGCCAAAATAGAGTTGAAGGGTCTTCTTACAGATGCGGTTAAAATCCGTATGAACGCGGATGTTCCTCTGGGTATTTTTCTTTCTGGAGGTATCGACTCTTCACTGATAGCTGCGTTAGCGTCGCAGATGAGGGATAGTGTAAAGACTTTTTCCATTAAATTCAATGAGAAAGACTTCGACGAAAGTAAATACGCATCAATGGTTGCGTCTCATCTCGGCACTGAACATCATACGATAGAATGCAGTTATGATTCAGGATTAGATCTGATAGAAAATTTTTCCAGGTATTACGATGAGCCCTTTGCCGACTCCAGCGCTATCCCTTCGTTGTTATTAAGTAAATATACAAAGAACCACGTAACGGTTGCATTGAGTGGCGATGGAGGAGACGAAGGGTTCATCGGATATACGCGATATAAATGGATCAATAACGTATCTCCAATCTTCGGACTTCCTTTGTCCATACGTCAGTCTCTTGCTGCATGTGTTAATCTATCGCCCAATTACGTTCATAAGCTCATCGGTATGGGGATTTCATTGAGAGATATAGAGATCCTATATGTGAAGATGTTTGGCGGAATGGAGAATTCCTGGGTACAGGAGCCAGACCTTGGTTTGAACAACCCGTTTCGCGAAATACTGACCAATAAGCGGAAAAACCTGCTGGAAAACCTTTCAGATTTTGATATCAAAACCTATCTGAATGAAGACATTAACACGAAAGTCGATAGGGCATCAATGGCATTCTCGCTGGAATCCAGATCTCCTCTCATGGATTACCGCGTAATGGAGTTTAGCCGCAACTTGCCGACAAGATATAAGTATTACAGGGGCTCACAGAAGAGAATACTGAAAGATATATTGTTCGAGTACGTACCCGCTCAATTTTTCAATAGACCCAAAGCCGGGTTTACCATGCCTTTCAAAGAATGGTTCAGAGACGAATTAAAGGAGTATGTATTGGATAACCTTTCGGAGAAGGAGCTGCAATCGATCCCCGGAATCAATGTCAAAAGGACGCTCGAGATTATTAAGGAACATATGACCGGAAAATGGAACCGATACCCTCAGATATGGAAATTGCTTGTACTTCAGCAGTGGCTAAAGGCCTATGATAACAAAGCTCTTGCCAGTCTCAGTCATGTGATCTAAAGCTATTAGCAATGACTAAGAAAATTTTATTTATAACTCCTGCATTGAGCAAAGCGGGGGCAGAAACTCAGTTGGTTAAACTGGCGTTGTTTCTGAATTCTGTTGGTTTCGATATTCTCATTATCTCTTTATTGCCGCAGAACGACTATACGATCGACTTGAAGTCTGACCAGATTAAAGTTATCTATCTGGAAAGCTGGAAAAGTAAACCATTCGGTAACCTCCGGGAGCTTAATGAAAAGGTACAGGCATTTGATCCGGACATAACGATTGCATTTATGTTTATAGGGATCATTTTTGCAAGGCTATTGAAGCTGCGATTTAAGTTTAAGCTCATTTCTTCGATCCGGGCTGCCGAAATTCCCGCTAAGTGGTATATCCCGTTTAAACTATCACTGGGTTTGGATGACGTGGTCGTATTTAATGCCGAATCATCGAGACTGCGGTTTGAGCGACTTGCCCTCGTCAGAAAAGGCGGTAGCGTCATAAACAATGCGATTGCCATACCCACGCTTAAAGATCAGCCGGACGGGGGGGAGGAAAGGTCTTTCAAATGGATCTGCGTAGCTCACTTTCGAAGCGAAAAAGACTACCCTACATTATTTAGGGCTATTTCTCTTATCAAAGATCGAGATTTTAAGCTCGTTGTTATCGGTCATCTATTTAATCAAACCTGGCCTTTTGAAATGTTAAAGGAGCTGCAAATCGAGGATAAGGTTGAGCTACTTGGTTTCAGGGCAGATACGAGAAGTTATCTTGCTCACGCAGATGCCTTTGTCGTATCATCCTTCACTGAAAGTATGCCGAATGCGATTCTGGAAGCAATGGCCAATAGAAAAATCGTCATTGGATCCGATGTTGGCGGAATACAAAGTCTGGTTAAGGCCGCTAAATGTGGCTTCTGTTTTCCACAGGGTGACGTTGATGACTTAGCAAAGAAAATGTCGGAGGTGATGGATATGAGTGTGGAAGCTCGGGAGTTGCTCGTTAACAATGGACGAAGATTTGTCGAGGAGAATTTCGCAGAATCTACAGTCATGAATCAATGGCTAGCCATTATCAACCATCAGCTATCTACACGCACCTTACCCGAGATGGAAATAATTTCTTCATAACCCTTTTCATTACTATTCAAAATGTGCGGAATATTCGGTACCCTTAACCATCAGACTACAGACAGTGATTTAATATTAAGCGGATTGTACCATCGCGGGCCGGATGAACAGAACACGCTGGAGATTGATAATCTGCAATTGTTTCATACTCGCCTGGCGATCCAGGATTTAAGCCCTATGGGGGCGCAGCCAATGTGTCACAATGGCTTATATATCGTCTTCAATGGCGAAATATATAATCATATGGAACTTAGAGCCCGTTACGGACTCCATGCTGAATCCACTTCTGATACCTTGACAATTCTTCTTTTGTTTGAAGTTCTCGGCATGAAAATGCTGGATGAATTTGATGGCATGTTTGCTTTAGCTTTATACGATTCTATTCACCGTAAGCTGTATTTGGCCAGAGACCGTGCAGGGAAAAAACCCCTCTACATCTATAAAAAACATGATATCCTTGCCTTCTCTTCAGAGTTAAAGACTATTTACAAGGTATTAAGACCGACGATCGACTATAACTCTATCGCAGATTATCTCTATCTGGGCTATCACTACAGAAGGGCGACACCCTATAACGACATAACTGAATTAGAGAACGGACATTTTGTAGAGATTGATACGCAAACCCTTGAAGGTTCTGATAGAAAATGGTTTGATATTACTTCCTATTATAAAAATAGCAGCAACCTGTCCTATGCAGAAGCTATCAATGGGGTAGATGAAAGACTCCAGCTTGCCATAAAAAGGCGAATCTATAGTTCTGATCTGGACGTAGGATCTTTTTTAAGCGGAGGAATCGACAGCGGCTTGGTTACAGCAATTGCCTCCGGATATTCCTCGAGGCTGAAAACTTTTACTGTGAGCATGGAAGGTGCTTATGACGAATCAAGCCTTGCACGGCAGGTATCCGAGAAGTATAATACAAACCACACTGTTGTGGATATTTCTTTCTCTGACCTAAGAAACGATATCGAGTCGATTCTGACTAATTATGGAGAGCCCTACTGTGATAATTCGGCAATACCAAGTTATTATGTCGCAAAGGCGGCAAAAAAACATATCACCGTTGTCTTAAATGGAGATGGAGCAGACGAATTATTTGGGGGATATAGGAGGTATGTGCCATTTAAACATATAAATTTCTTCAACAGAAGCAACTTGAGTAGGGAATTATCAAATGGATTACTGCATTTGTTGCCCCTTGCGAATGAAAAAATGAGCAACTACAATTACTTATACAGGCTACTTAAATTTGGCAGCTTCAAAAACCCGCTGCAGATGTACAGTTCGGCTTCATCAGACATGATGGTAGGTTTTGAATCTGAATTTACCAGGAAGCCGTTGCTATCCGATATCAGCAGTGATCTAAAGGACATTGCTAATCTTCCTGTGTCCTCGTTAAAAAAACTTCTGCTAATGGACTTTCAAACGATATTGTTTAGCGGGTTGCTTCCGAAGATGGACATCGCGACAATGGCACATTCGCTCGAAGGGAGGAGTCCTTTTCTTGCAAAAGAGGTACTGGAGTTTGCACCTTCTCTTTACGATGAATTCAAGATCAAGAACATCAGAACTAAGACTCTTCTTCGTGATCTGGCAAAGAAATATTTACCCGATAGTCTTATCAATCAGCCAAAGAGAGGATTTGAAGTGCCCTTGAAAGGTTGGATGGACAATGAACTGAAGGAGATTGTGAATTCCTATTTACGTTCGCCAGGTGCTTTGTATCCGGAATTTATTAATAGATCGTTTGTCGAAAGACTCATGGATAGAAAGGTGAAAATATCTGATGAAAAAAGGGCCAAGATCCTCTTTTGTATTTTCTCGCTGGAAGTATGGCACGCGAATCTTTAGATCTCTACTGAAGGTTAACACCAGCTAAGAGGCTTGCATAAGCACAACGCACAAGTTCAGATAAATAAAAAAAATATGAGAGTTTTAGTAACGGGCTCTGCCGGATTTATTGGATTCCATTTAGTTAAGCGATTGTTAATCCGTGGTGATGAAGTTGTCGGCATAGACAACATCAACGATTATTACGACGTCGATCTGAAGTATGGAAGGCTTCTGGAATGTGGAATATCGAAGGATCAGATTCAATACGGAAGAGCGCAGAGAAGCGAAACTGACGACAACTACCAATTTATGAAACTGGATCTGACCGATAAAAAACAGTTAGATGCTTTGTTTCAGACTTACCGTTTTGATGTTGTGGTGAACCTGGCAGCGCAAGCGGGTGTTAGATATAGTTTGATTGATCCATCCGCTTATATCGAATCCAACATAAAAGGATTTCTGAATATTTTGGAGTGCTGCAGATTTAATGCCGTAAAACACCTGGTATACGCAAGTTCCTCCAGCGTTTACGGATTAAATGAGAAAATGCCTTTTTCCGAGGTCGATAAAGTGGATACACCTGTATCCTTATATGCCGCCTCCAAAAAAAGCAACGAATTAATGGCCCATTCATACAGTCATTTGTTTGGTCTGGCGACTACAGGCTTAAGGTTCTTTACCGTTTACGGCCCCTGGGGAAGACCCGATATGGCGCTTTTTAAATTTACAAAAGCGATTACCGAAGGCAGGCCTATTGAGGTGTATAATTACGGAAATATGAAAAGGGACTTCACTTATATCGATGATATCATTGAGGGAGTTGTCAGGATTATTGATAGGCCGGTAACGTTATTCGGAGAGAGAAACGATGACAAAGCACTTTCCGGGGTGAGATCCGCACCTTATCAAATCTTTAATATTGGAAGGGGGAAGTCAGTAAGCCTGATGACTTTTATAAATGAAATTGAAAAAAATCTGGAAAAGACAGCCCTCAAACGATTTCTTCCTCTGCAGGACGGTGATGTTGCCGACACCTGGGCGGATGTTGCCGATTTGGAGCGAAGTTTAGACTATAAGCCCGCAATCTCCGTTGAAGAGGGGGTGAGTTCTTTTGTAAGATGGTATAAAGAGTTCTATCTAAACAATCAGATCCCTACTCGCAGCTTAGCCAAGACCTCCAAGGCTTATTAAGATAATTGTTAAATGTTAAAAAATGTTAAATTTCAATTTTTTTACAAAAAAGTGAATAATAAGAATCTTTCAGTTCTCGTACGATTGGAAAGAGACGAGATTAACAAATTTTAGTCATTCAAAATATTCTATAATTTTAGACTGAAAACATACATTATTCGCTTCGATTAATTTATAGTTACTTTTCTCTTTCTTCCACGTTAATATGCCCCTTAACATAAAATCCTGAAAATACAAATGTTTCTTGAGTATCTTTTTTCTTTTTATCCTCGTTAAAAGAGGCTTTACTGAAATATACTTAAGAAAATGGGAAACAAGTTCAATTTAGAAACCAAGTCATTAATGTGCTATCTTTTATTAGCCGTTCTATTGTTTAGTCAATGCACTAAAGAATCTGCGCATATGCCCGTGCCATTGGAGAAAACAATGGCATCAGGGAACACTACGGCAGGAGTACCAAGCATGCTGGCTTTGGATTTAACCAGAGCCTACTCAGATGGTGGACATTCCATCGCTATAGACCGTGATTTTGGAACACCTGGAGATTCTGAATCTCAACCTAATGTGTCGATATTAAAGGTCTATGAAGACGGCCAGGAACTGGGTCAAGCTCATGCCCGGCATAAAGATATAAGGAGTGCAGGCAAGGGAATGTTCAGTCATTGGGGAAATACTCTATATTTTTCTACGTCTGATAACAGTAACCCCCTGACAAACGGAAGAAAATATACATATTCTATTGGGAACTCGGGTGTAGTCTTGCCTTTGGAACCCCGGCCAGAGGCTCCTCAAGGAGGCGTTACGGAAAGCAATTCTGGTGTCCTGGGATTTGCCTCTGTAAATGGAACAACAACAGGAGGTCAGGGAGGCCAAACTGTAACAGTATCTAATTTCAATGATCTGAAAAGGGCTGTCTCAGACAAAAAGCCTCTGATCATTCAGGTCTCTGGAAACATCAGGGGAACCGGATACATCAACGTTAACTCAAATACAACGATAATGGGACTTAAGGGCTCATCGCTTGAGGGTGTGGCTCTACTGGTCTATGGTACTAACAATGTTATCATCAGAAACATGACTATCCGTAATGTTAAGGGGTATTCAAACATTATCATTAAAGAGGGAGCACATCATGTTTGGGTTGACCACTGTGATCTTTCATCTGATAGGAACAATGGCTGGGAATATTACGATGGACTTCTCGACGTTGGCCAAGGTGCTGATTACGTAACTATATCCTGGAATAAACTGCATGATAATCATATCGCAAGCCTGATAGGTTGGGGAGCACGCGACTATGATAAACTGAATATCACATTTCATAACAACCACCTTTACAACATTAGTGAAAGGGCGCCAGACATGAGATACGGACACGTACATTATTTCAATAATTTAAATGAAAATAATAGTGGATACTCCGTTTCGGCGCTGGAAAAGGGGACAGTGCGTACAGATAATAATTATTTCAACAACTGTGCACTGCCAATAACCACAACTTACAACGGTTACACTGCAGGATATATCAGCGGAGCCAATACCAATACATACGTGAACTCTGGTAAAAACAATCTGACGACTTCCGAGTCAAACTGGATTCCTCCTTACGAGTATAAATCAGCACTTATACCGGCTTCCGAAGTGCCTTCGGTAGTAAGAGCTCGCGCCGGAGCAACCTTGCTGTAGATAAGAAACATTTAACCAATTTATATTTCTTTGCTATCAAAGCTACTCATTCCTGGGTGGCTTTGATAGTTAATACCTAAGCCTTTCATTATGGAACATCGGAGAAAAAAGATTTTGATAGCCTGTGACTCATCAAGATCGTTGATAGATTTTAGAGGCAGACTCATCGAAGCCCTCGTTGCGCATAATGAAGTTGCTGTCTATACTCCGAAAATCCACAATAAGGAAATTCGAGAATGCCTTGATCGCCTGGGAGTGGCGGTTTTTGAAAATGATCTTGAAGCGAGTAATGTATCCTTATTTTCTGATTTAAAGTATATCTACGAGCTATATTTGACCGTCAGGAAGGTAAACCCGGATGTGTTCTTTCCATATGCCTTTAAGCCTGTTATCTATGGTTCGTTGATAGCGAAGTTCTGTAAGGTCAATCGGATCACACCGATGCTCACAGGATTGGGGAATAACTTTTATGGCAATCAATCCAAGCCTTTTATCAAACGGATAACGCAAACTCTACTCAAAACAGCTCTCGCTTCAAAAGGAGATATGCGTGTAATACTCCAAAACAAGGACGATGAAAACACGCTCACAAGTCTGGGCATAATAAAAAAGGATGCTAAGTCATTTGTTGTGAACGGGTCGGGGGTGGATTTATCGTTTTACAAGTATTCAAAACCTGAAAATCGGCAAATAGTGTTTTTAATGATATCCCGCCTCATTAATGCGAAAGGAGTTAAGGAGTTCTACGACGCCTCCGTAGCGGTAGTTGAAAAATATCCTGATGTTAAATTTCAACTAATCGGTCCTGTAGATAATAATATAGATTCAATAAGCGATACCCTTTTGTGTCAGATAAGAGAGGGAGCTACAATAGAATATGTAGGAGAGGTAGACGATATCCGACCCTATATTGAAAGGGCTTCTGTCGTTGTACTTCCGTCATATTACGGCGAGGGAATTCCTCGATGTGTTCTTGAATCAATGGCGATTGGCCGTGCGGTTATAACGACTGATTCGGTTGGTTGCAGAGAAACGGTGTCTCAAACTAACGGTTTGAAGAATGGGTTTTTAGTTCCGGTTAGAGATGTTTCAGCACTTGTGGAATGCATGGAATACTTTTTGAAAAACCCGGACGATATCATCCGTTATGGTCAAAATGGAAGGACTTTAGCCGGCCAAAAATTTGATGTTGAGCGCGTAAATGAACGTATGTTAGACATAATACAAAACTAAGGCTATGCAGCCGGGCCCTTAACGGCCATCCTAGGAGTATAGCATTTATCTAATGATCCAAACCTCAAAAGCTCATGAAAAAAATTTTTTACACAGAGAAAGCCTACTCTCGCTGGCTTATCCTAATGGTGGACCAACTAATCGTTACATGGGCACTTCTGATTTCATTTCTCATGGCGAACAGATTCGAGTATCAAGAGTTTTTTACTTCAGAATCGCTATGGTATGTGGGACTATATAGCTTGATAGCCATTGTAGTTTTCGTGACGATGCGTATACATACTGGAATAATCAGGTATTCCAGTACTGACGATATGTTCCGGGTACTTATGGCTGTTACCTTAACGAGCATATTTTTTGGAGTAACGAGTAAATTACTTGTGCTACCGAAACTGCATCTGATTGAAAAATGGTTAAACATCGCGTTGATTTTCAATTTTTTCATCTCGACATCCCTGTTAATCATCTTCCGAATCAGCATAAAACACCTCTTCGAGTATTTGAGAAAGGACTTTCAGTTGGAACAGAAAAAGGAAGTTGTGTTGATTTACGGGTCAGATAGCGCTTCCATCCTTATAAAAAATGCACTCGAATCGGGGGCAGAGTCAGACCTGAAGGTTCTTGGCTTTGTGGATGACAAACAAGATAAAGTGAACAAGTCAATTGAGCGAAAGAAAGTTTATGCCTCTTCTCAAATAGGCTTTTTGAAGTCAAAATTTTCGGTCGGGAAATTAGTGGTGATGGAAAACCATACTGATGTCGAGGGTATGCATAGGGCCATTAATATTTGTATAGAGAAGGATATCAAGGTAGTATCCGTTCCTCCGTCAAGACAATGGTTAGATGGCAGACTCAGCTTGAATCAGTTCAGGGCTTTACGTATTGAAGATTTGCTGGAACGGGAGCCAATTGTACTTAACAAGAGTAATATTTACAAGGAGCTGAGAGGGAAACGTGTTTTGGTTACTGGTGCCGCCGGTTCAATTGGTTCTGAAGTTGTAAGACAGGTTTTGTCTTACAATCCCAAATATGTGGTTTTATTCGACCAGGCAGAAACTCCCTTGCATGAACTGCAGCTAGAGCTGGAGGACAACTTTCTCGGTTCCCTGACCAGAGTTTTTATGGGAAGTATACAGAATGAAAAGCGGCTAAGGCAGATGTTTGATTTGTATCGGCCTGAAATGATCTTCCACGCAGCTGCCTGCAAGCATGTTCCTATGATGGAATCCAATCCTATGGAAGCGGTCTCAACGAATGTCTCGGGTACTAGAACGCTGGCTGATTTGGCAGTAGAGTACAGGGTCGATAAGTTTGTCATGATATCGACAGACAAAGCGGTGAACCCCACCAATGTCATGGGTGCATCAAAAAGAATCGCGGAAATGTACACCCAGTCACTCAGCCATTGGCAGCCCTTTACAAAGTTCATAACCACCAGGTTCGGAAACGTTTTGGGATCCAATGGATCGGTAGTTCCGCGCTTTAAAAGCCAGATTGAACAGGGGGGACCTATAACAATCACCCATCCTGATATTACGCGTTATTTTATGACTATCCCCGAAGCTGTACAACTGGTGCTGGAAGCTTCTGCGATAGGAAACGGTGGAGAAATATTTATTTTCGACATGGGTAAACCCGTCAGGATTTTCGACCTCGCCGTCAACATGATTAAATTAGCAGGGCTGGTGCCCGAAAAAGACATTCAGATAGTATGCACCGGTTTGCGACCAGGTGAAAAGCTCTTTGAAGAATTGCTGAATAAGGAGGAATACAATATTCCTACGGACAATGCTAAGATCAAAATTTCAAAAGTTATACACCATGACTTTAACTACATCCGAAACGAATTGGAAGAATTGGTATCATTGGCTTCTGCGAGCTCCACTAACCAGGCTATAGTACGGAAAATGAAAGATATCGTCCCTGAATTCAATAGCACGAACTCTCTCTATAAAGGATCTGAGGCCGTAATTCTTCAGTAAGGTGTCCTCAGTTAACATTTTACTTCATTCAGAAAGTGAGTAAATTGTGGCGCCTAATTAACCAATCGCCCGGCAAATCGTGGTTTTGTTTGATAAACTAACAATTGCTTTAGACCTTAGGTGAAAATTATCACCCGACAATTAAGAGATTGCATGTTTTTTTATCAGGGCCCAAATAGGCTTCGCGTCATAACAATGGATCAGAAGTGCGAATGGAAAGACGTGATTAGCCGCTCAATTCAGTACGATTTCTATCATACATGGTATTATCACTCGCTGGATAGAAGCGGAGAACCCATTTTGATTATCTATGAGTTGGAAGGAGATTTTATCTCCTTTCCTTTTGTAATAAGATCTAAGAATTCCTCTGACCGTTATCTTTCGTCTGTTTATGGTTACACCGGCCCGTTGTCGAATAAGAACTTTCAGGATTGGGATATTGATGTTTTAAAAGACTTCGATAGAGAATTTCTTGAGTTTTTGAAGGCGGGAGAATTTAGCACGGTTACAGCGAGACTTCATCCGTTTATGGATCAGGTACTGCTATTAGAAAATCTCGGTGGTGAATTCAAGGAAGGTAAATCGGTAGCCATAGATCTTTCCACTTCGATTGAACAGCAGAGAAAGGGTTATCAGGAAGGCCATCGGAGGGATATCGAGAAGCTGCGCCGAAAAGGATACTATTTAAAAGAGGGAAGTCCGGAAGATATCGACTCTTTCATCTCGATATATTGGGAGAATATGAAGCGAATAGGTGCTGACGAGGTATATCTCTTCGACACACAGTACTTTGTCGACTTCATGGCCTCAGACGATTTTGATGTCAAGCTGTTTTTCGTTATTGCGGATGGACAACCGGTATGCGCCAGCCTTGTGACCTTAACAGATGGAATCATTCAGGGGTATTTAATTGGAACACGTCAAGAATACCTTGCAGAATCACCGGCTAAGTTCCTTTTAGATCAGGTAACTGTGATCGGAAGAAATCTGGGTATGAAATACTTCAATCTTGGAGGCGGACTAAATTTTGATGAGGATAAACTTTTTCATTGGAAGTCGGGCTTCTCCCGCCTTTATCTAAGTAGTGACAAGTGGACGTTTACTCCGTCCTCGGCCACTTAAACCTCCGTCGTTTCCTGGCAGGTCTATGACTGCTGCATCAGTAAAAAGGTATTTTACAAACAAAGAGAAGGGATGTTTGAACTAAATATTACCGGACGTGTAACGGCTAGCATAAGTTCCCTCCTATAGCGCTCCCGTTCGATCGGAACCATCCCATATTGGCTTAACCAGGAGCCAACGTCACCGCAGTGATGCAACTTGAAACCATCGTCTTTCAGCTTCTGCAAAAGATAACAAAATGCTATCTTACTTGCATTGTCAACTGTATGAAATAAGCTAAGAGTCACAAAAAAGCCGTTTATCGACAATCCGATAACTCCACCGACGAGTAAGCCATTCTGGTATGCTTCTACGCTGTGCGCTATTCCCATCCCGTGCAGTTCAATCACAGCTTCAATATATTCGGGAGTCAACCATGTCTTGTTTTTAGTCCCTCTGGGTCCTGCACAACAAAGAATGGTGTCTCTGAAGTTGAGGTTCAGTTTTATCTGGATTTTCTCGTTGTCTGGAATTAACCGTTCCTTTCTCAATCGTCGCATCAAATCCTTGCTAACCTTGTAATTATCTACTGGTATTATTCCCCTTATTTCCGGATCATACCAGTTAATCAAATGCTGTTGTTGGGTGCTGGGTAGCGGATACTTACCTTGTACATATCCCTGGTAGAGGAGGAATGGTGACAATTCGAATTGGCTGTATGACCATAAAAGTACATTCTCCTTGCCCTTTAACACTCTGGTTAAGCCCGAAGAGAAGAAATTTCTAATAAAGTCTTTAGCAGCTTCCGGTACTGAAGCCCGTATGGAATCGGAAATAGAAGTATCTGTCATAGAGTGTCTTCCATTGGTAAATATGTAATAAAGATAGCGTTTTTTACAAATGTACCTATCGTTGAATCTCGCATCAATGAAGTTATTTTTCTAACTCACATGATGAAGTATCGTACGGTATAATTCGTCCGGAAGGAAAGGCTTTACAACAACGTTATTGATTCCGACCTCTTTTAGCTTCTCATCAATTTCATTAGGTAAATTTGCAGTGAGCGCAATTATCGGTATATGGACACCCTGCTGGCGTAATCTAATGGTGGCCTCATATCCATCCATTATCGGCATATGGAGATCCATTAAAATAAGGTGGTGCTTTTCTTTATTCAGCTTATGCAATGCTTCGAGCCCGTTGACTGCAACATCAATAGTTGCTCCCCAGCGTTGAAGAAATGATTGAGCAACCAAAACGTTCATCTTGTTATCTTCGACAAGCAGGATGTTAATCCCGTTAAGCGGTTTATAACTTTCCTCCGGCAAAAATCCTTTCTTCAGCTCTGTTTCCTTTAACGTGCTCTTGCCAAAAGTTTGTGTGAAATAAAATTCAGATCCCTTTCCCTCTTCACTAACAAGTTCAAGTGTGGAATTTTGCAACTCCAGAATTTTCTTTGTGATGGCAAGACCCAGTCCGGTTCCCCCAAATCCCCGGGAGGTTGATGAGTCTGCCTGGGTAAAACGTTCGAAAATGAGCTTATGCTTTTCTTTCGATATCCCGATGCCACTGTCCTTAACCTGGAACTTTAAAGTTACGCTGTTTTCATTCTCTTCGACTATATAGAGACTTACCTGAACCTTGCCGACCTCGGTGAACTTGATGGCATTATGAACCAGGTTTGTAATTACCTGAGAAAGTCGGGTAGGGTCACCAATCAGTTTGTAAGGCAGGTTCGGATCAGAGTGGAGAGTTAATTCTATACCTTTATCCTGAGCTGAAGCCTGAAGGCTGGTGACGATGTTTCTAACGATGGCCGCGGCGTTCATTTCGATCTGCTCGAATGAAACTTTTCCCGCCTCGATTTTGCTATAGTCCAGGATGTCGTTTACAATCGAAAGAAGATTGTTTGCCGAAAAAAGCATGACATCCAGATGCTCAATCTGGTCTTTTCTTGGGTTGTTCTTTAAAAGCAGATGACTCATGCCAATAACTGAATTTAAAGGAGTTCTGATCTCATGACTCATCGTGCTCAGGAACTCGGTTTTAGAAATGAGCCCCTGCTCAGCTTCGAGCCGGGCTTTTTTCAATTGGAAAGAAACCCGGTGTGACAGAACCAGAGATTGCAAAAAGAAGAAGGCAACGTAGCTAAGGAAATTGAGTAGCTGTAATTTGGGAGCGATCCCCCAGTAATAAAGAAGGGATATGCCGAATACTATCAGAACGGCAATCGCGCTCATTAACGCATAAACCGATCCCGGGAGTTTCTTCAAATAAGCTCTCGTATAGATATAAGGCACATATATCAAGCAAAATGCCATAAGCAGCAAGAATGGATTTATCAGCTGGGTAAAATAATACGGAGGGAGGGTGAGAGATGCAAAGGCGAATAGGAAGCACAATGTGTATACGATGCGTGGCAATCGATGGCTTGATGCTTCAGGGTATAGGTAGTTTGTGTATAATGCAAAAATCCCTATTCCGGCGAACAGGCTCATATACTCTAGCCGAATAGTGATGTACCAGCTGATTCCGGGTAAAACGGAGTGTAGCGTATAGTCGCCTACACCAATAATCCTATAGCTGAAAACGATCGAATAAAGGGCGAACATGAGAATTGCTTTGTCCCGATTGCCCATAATAAAGAGTCCGAGAAAGTAAAGTCCGCTCATCAGGAGGCATCCCGTTAACAGAAGATCTATAGCTGCAAACTGAAAGGTCCGCAGCGCCATAGAGTCTGCTTTGCCGATCACTATATCATTGCTGATCCCGGCCTTACTATGCTCAAAATTCGCGATTTGCAAGGTTAAGTGGATGGTGTCTACGTTTTCTGGAATATTTACGGTATGCGTTTGCCAGTACGGGATAAAATCTTCTTTGCTAGTCCCAACTTTTCCGTTTTCGGCAACGACTTGATTATTTAAGTAGAGCCGGTAAGCTGAGTACATATCGGGTATGCCCAGGCTAAGTGGAGGAGAGGACTCAGGCAGGAGTATAGTCAGGGTATATGTAGCGTATCCGAAAGATGGAAGTTCTTCACCATTAAGAAAGTTACCATGCCATAAGAACGGAAAATCGACAAGTTCCGGGTTGTCAGAATTTGCGGCAGCTTTAGGAGATAATAGTTTATTCCAATAGAATTTCCACTGGCCATTAAGCTCAACTGACGATTCGAAATGTTCAGCCCTTAAATCGAGGAGTCCTCCAACTGCCGTTGCTGGCTGAGCAGCGTATACTGTTGTGGAGACAAAAAAGAGAAACAGAATTAGTATAAACTGAAATGGTGATAAGGAGGCGCGAATCATTGTTGCTAACAAAAATACTATTGTGCAATACCTTATGCAAATTTAGTTCATACTATGGCCGTTATAATCAGTCAATTGTGAGGAGCTCAGCGGGCATGATTGTAACTAAGCCAGAGGAGGGGCTTAATTTCATCATTCAGTTAGGAGTATCTTAAAAAATAAATATTCGCCGCTATGCCGTTTTAATTTATGCATTGGGGCAGTAGTTGATACTATATAGGTAGTTGTTTCCGGACATCTTCCTGAAATTATCTATGATGCATGTGTGATTTGACAGGACCGTTTGTAGTGCGGCTTGAAACATCAATTTGTCTTTTTTTATTCCATTTGCGTCCGGCTCACTGTTTATAGGATACACCAGCAGCGCAGAATGCTGACAAAAAAATGGAATGCTGTGAAGATTTTAAAGAGATCTTTGTCTGGTGACATTCAAAGGTTGTATAGTATAATAGGGCGGGCGAGGAAGATATCTAGCCTCATCAGGATTGTGCGTCGAAGATGATAGCTGGAACAGATGAGTGAATCGACCTGAAATCATTTTTCAAAATCAGAGAAACTATGCAATCGATTATAGAATGTAAGAGGAGACAAGTTTGGTAAGCCTCGCTTCTTGCCCGGGTTTCCTTTGTAGCATCATTCTTAAATCAAGGCCCTGTCAGCTCCGAACCAAAGTCGTACCAGCGTCGTACCAGCTTCGATAAAATGCGAAGAAAAGCCGAAGTTGGTAGGGAGTTTAAGG
>NZ_PVTH01000014.1 GCF_003002875.1 Arcticibacter pallidicorallinus | reverse complement strand
ACCGCATGACCATCGTAATAGCGGTAAGCCGGTGCAAAGGCATGGCGAATCACGGCAGCCGAAGAGCTGATCAGTCCGAACTCCGCAGAACTGGCGATACTGGCGGCGGTTTGCATGAATTTGCGGGGTTTGGCCTGGACGATGTTTTTGCCGCGGCTACGACGGAAAACACTTGGTCCCACTATTCCTCTGATGATGCCTTTGTTATCGATAATTGCCATGATTTGTCCTGCTGTTTTTTCTACATTGTGAGCCTCCTGAGATCAAATCTAAGTGACCGAAAAGAAAAAACAAAGAAATAAATGACTTATTTTCAGCGTTATAACACTGATGCAGTTCTTGATACCATTAAGGCGGTTTTTCAAAAAGACGCTTAAAAAGTCCGCCGATAACCGACTAAATTCAGTTTAAAAAAGGCTGATATTCCCCCCTTTCCTTTCTCTGATCCGGTTCTGACAATGCGCCTGAAAAGGCTGGAATAAAAAACAACCAGCCTGTCCATAGTCCATGTTTTTCATAGCCAAACATGGACTCTAGATGGCCGCAACAAGGGCGGGACACAGCAACAAACAAATGAGGAAATTATCAGATCCTGAAGCCCATTTATTCCGATCCCAAAGCTCATTTCTTCCCGGGCACCTTCGCCCCTTCCTTTTTCGCCTCAGACAAACCTATCGCAACTGCCTGTTTTTTTGAGGTGACCTTCTTCCCGGTTCCGGTCTTCAGCTTACCTTCTTTCATTTCATGCATAGCTTCCTCCACCTTTTCGCCCGCTTTTTTTGAATACTTTGCCATAATCGTATAACTAGTTTAACATACTGAATTTGTTACCATTACAACACACGATATGCCGATAGGTTTACACCCATACGAATAGCAATTCCGGCAAACAATTAGGCTTCCGATTCACTTTTACAATGAAACAATCTACTCACTATGGAAAATCAGGAAATGAATAACAACGAACTGCCGGAAGAAAATACCGGATCTGAAGGAAGCAGAAACGACACAGCCGATACCGGCGATGACACCATCGGAGAGAATACAGAATTAACGCCTTTGGCACAGGAGATCCTCAAGGACGAGGATGAACATGTTGAGGCAAAAAAGAATTCGGAAGATAAAGACTTCTCTGAGAAAAACGGATAACCAGAACAGGGCATCGAATGGTGCCCTGTTTTATTGAAACATTTTATTAACGCCCGATACGGACAGGCTTGACTTCTTCAAACACATCTACAGGCAGGATTGCACCCGTGTCATCAAAGCGCATCGGAGAGATGCAGGTCTCCCGGTTATAACCGTTGCCTCCGGGAATCTTAAACCGGTGATAAGCGATGTACCACTCGTCTTTCCGCGGCACCTGTACTACTGAATGATGCCCCGCCCCTTTGACAATTCCTTCGCCCTTTAGCACAGGATTGCGGCTTGCTTTAACGAAGGGCCCCATGGGTGAATCTGCCGTTGCATAAGCAACCGAATAACGCGGATCGCGGGTGTCATATTCTGACCACATCAGGTAGTACTTCGAGTTTCTTTTGAACACAAATGCGCCTTCGTTATAGCCTTCGGGCTTAAAGCTTTTCACCTGGGACATATCGAAGGAAATCATATCATCGTTCAGTTTGACCACATGACAACTTCCTTGTCCGAAATACAAGTAAGCCGAACCATCGTCATCTACGAATACCATCGGGTCGATCATCTGCCCTTTGAAAGCTGCCCTTGGAACGAGGGGCTTTCCTAGCGGATCTTTGAAGGGCCCGGTAGGTTTGTCGGCTACGCCTACCCCGATGTTCACATCGGCAGAATAATAGTAATAGTATTTGCCGTTTTTGGTTGCGATGGCAGGTGCCCAGGCGCGTTCTGTGGCCCAACTAAGATCTTTCTTGAGGTTGAGGATCGTGCCCTCGTTCTTCCAGTTGACTATATCTGAAGATGACCAGCAGGTAAAATAATCGGACATCCAGCCTTCCGTACCATCTGTCGTGGGATAGAGGTAGAATTTGTTGCCGAAAGCGGCAATATGCGGATCGGCATGAACTCCTGGCAGCACTGCTGAGGGGACGCTTTGGTTATTCAGGTGCCTGTACATCTCGGAAGCGGCAAGCAAAAAGGCACCAACTCCGAAATCGGAAGTGGAATTCTTATCGACTACCTGACCCGGAATCGCTCGCTCACCGATTGGCTGAACAAAGCCTACCTTACCGTCTGCCTGGAGGGCTTGAGTAGTGAGATACTTCCATGCCTTGTTGACTACAGGCATATACTCCTGTTGATCTAGCAAGCCATTGTTGATTCCCCACAACAGGCCGTAGGTGAAGAAGGCTGTTCCGCTGGTTTCGGGTCCTGGTGCGTGAGCGGGATCGAGCATGCTCCTTGTCCAATAACCTTCCGGCTGCTGGGAGTTCTTAACGGCTTCGGCCATGCCCTTGAACTTGCTGATGTATTCGTTCCGGTGGGGATCGCTTTCCGGCAGATCCTTGAGCACTTTAGCCAGCCCGGCGATCACCCATCCATCACCTCTTGCCCAGAAATCTTTCTTGCCATTGGCACTTTTGTGCTTTGGATAGACATATTTGGCATCTCTGTAATAGAGCTTTTCGTCGGCATCATACATGATGCTGTTGGCGTAGCTGAAGTACTCGTGGAGCTTTTCTAGGTATTGCTTATTCCCGGTTAGCTGGTGGAGTTTGGTCATAACGGGCATCACCATATACAAACCGTCGGCCCACCACCAGTAATCTTTGTTCGGAGTGCTCATCTGATACTCCATCACTTCAATGGCCCGGGCGATCTTCTTCGGATCTTTGTCGAGCTTATACAGGTCGATATAGGTCTGGAAGCAGATCTGCCAGTCGCCAAACAACACATAGTCATCTTTCTCGCCGTAACTGTACTTCCATTCGGCTCTGTTGTCTGATTTGGCGCCCTTCCATTGGTTTGCCTCCGCCCAGTCTTCGGAATATTTCCGGTAGGTTTCGTTGCGCGTGATCGCGTATGCTTCCATGTTGCCGGTATGATAGGCGGCAACATGCCAAAATGCGTTTCCGGGCTTAGGATTGGTGTTTTGCCAGTAATGGTTTACCCGGTTAATGATCTCCAATACATCGGTCTTCGAACCGGCGAGGTTGGCCTGGCTGCTTCTTTTCGTAGCACAGGAGCTCATCAATAGCAGAAGGATTGCGGCGACATTCAATACTAGTTTATTCATGGTCTCGTTCTTATAATTAGCATCGGGTGGTTTCCCGGCGGTTTGTTCAGGGTTGGGTAATCTGTTATTTCAGGTGAAGCGCATGATCGGCGGGGACGTCTTGTCCGCTCCATACTTTAGCTGATGTCCACAGCTCGGGCCTGGCCGACCAGAACTCATCTTCCGGAGACAAGCCCAGAGGCAACAGAATATCCGCACAAAGATACAAGCTTCCGGTGGTGATATAGAAATCGCCGAGCTGAGGTTGACTTCCATACAATCCGATGGTTAGCCAGCCGTCTTTGGTAAAGGAGTCGGACCTTTCGAACGTCTTCCGGATGACGGCTGTTAAAGCGCCTCTGACCTGGGCAGGCTTGAGTGATTTGGGCAAGCCTTTGCGATACGCCAGGTCTGCCAGATGATGGAAAGCGCCCCCTCTATAGGTAATGGAGCGACCGGTTACCGGAAAACTGCCATCGGCATTTATAAAGCGTTCCTGATGCTCTGCATAGCGTTGAGTGATCTTGGCAAAATCAGCCATATACCAGTTATAGCGCTTGTTCTTTTGGTTGATGACCTCCAGGATAGCCGCCATATAGGGCTGTATGACGTAGCTGTTGTAGTAATCGAGACTGAATTCCATGCCGTCTGAATACATGCCATCACCGGTGTACCAGTGCTCGGCAAATTCGCGAATACTGTATTCGATCCTGACGTCGTCGTACTCCATTCCATATTTACAGAAGAAGGCTTCTATCATTCCGGAGAAGAGGATCCAGTTGGTATAAACGGGAACCGTCTTGCGGGTGGCGATCAATGCGGTCTGAACCTCCCGCTGAACCGGCTTGTCGAGATTTTCCCATAACCAGGGACAGCGAATCAGTCCTAGGGCAAAGAAAGACGCGTCAACCAGCGGCTGTCCGCCTTCCCATTGCATGTAATCCCTGGCTGCTGGGTTTACCGCATTGGAGATAGCTTTGAGAGTCCACTGTCGGTACTGGTTACGCAGTGCCTGCTCTTCCTTGCTGCCTCCTTCGGTATTCAGCCAGGGTGCTATGCCGCTAAGGGTTCTTCCGAAAGCTTCGAGATGGGCAACTTTGGTACGCTGTGTCTTGTTGTCGATGCGGTCGGACAGTACCACCGGCATGTTTTCCTTCAGCTTGTCGGCAGCCAGGTTTTCCAGAACAGGCCGGCATACGCGATCCAGGTGGGAGAGCCAAAATTTCCTGTCATCAGCGGCAGCGGTTTTCCTGATTTGGGCCGGAAGGGCGGTGTGCAAAAACAGGCAGAGTGCCAGGAGGAATAGAACTTTAGATTTCATCGAATTTGGGTTTGCAGGTTAAGCGTAGGTCAAGATATTAATATCCGGGGAATATTTACAGTATCCCGGTTATCCTAACGTGTGATCCGAAGCTTTTGGTCAGCGCAAATTCGCAAATATAGCCGACTTTCAGAGGGGTGTAAATGGCCAATTTCAGGGGGCCATTTGATATTTGGCTTGTTTATTACGGTCTACTTTAACTCGAAACAAGGAAGGGGTACAGGTGATTTTCATGATCATTTTACCTGGTATAGATCATGTCATACTGTCACAACCTACTTTATACTCAAATATTATTCAGATGGTTGCGACAGTCTACATCAATAATCAAATTAGAAAACTCTTACCGCTTTTTACCGGGCACATATTCCAGAACATAAACCGGCTGAGCGCCTATATCCGCCTTCCCCTCCCCGTCAACTTGCTGCACGTTTTGAAGAAAGAGATTAAGAACTTTCTTTTGCTGCCAAAGTTCGGTATCGAAAGTGGGCTCCCAGGAACCAACCGAACTTTCTGTAAGATCGCTGACTGTCCAAAGCTTCCTTCTGGGGTCCGATATACGGAGAGCCGACACCTTGCTACCCCGCTCCTCATCCCTGAAAATCATGAGAATAGCTGCCTTCTTCCCGGCACCCGTCACCATGATCTGAGGGCGGGAAATCGGGATTGCTTTGGTTCCTGCTCCGCTCAGACTGAAGGGAGTCTTTCGGAATGATGTTGATATCGTTTCCCATCTTTTACCGTCATGATAAATGATCCGATACTGCGGCACCATCGACGAGGAGTCTCTCCAATAGGTGGCGATATATGGATTTCCGGCTTCATCGTTAGCCATAGAGGTCTGATTAATGAGCTCACTTTTTTGTGGAATTAAACAAGCATACTCAGCTGATTTCATGGTTATTGGAAGAATGTATTTTTCACCAGTGGACTTCTCCCAGGTTAGTCCGCCGTCGGTGGACCGGGCGTATGCCATATCGTGATTGCTGGCTACATCCGGTGATTCTCTCCAAACCCAGGAGACGTGAAGAACACCGTTTTTGTCGATCGACGATTGGCAATAGGCGTTACGTTTTCCCTCGCCGTCGATCAGGCTCTGGTGTAACTGCGTCCAGGTCCTGGTCGCCTTTTCGTAGCGGTTGATGACCAGATCGCCTCTTCCGGAGGCTCCGTTCCGGTAGAGAAAGAGTAGGTTTCCGTCGGCCAATTTATAGAATTCCGGATAGGTCACACTCTGTTCCACCTTTCCCGTCATGGACATCTTTTCCGTCAGTTCGAGCGAGCCTGGGGCTATGCTTCTGCAGTAACGGAGGGGATGACCATGATGATCCCAGGACATGTGGAGATAGCCATCGCCGTCTAGCATGATGCTAATGGAATTGTGGGCGTCCGCAGCATTGCCCTTGTGACGGGTTGGCTCGATAGTCCAGTTATCCTCGCCGACACGACGCTTGCCCAGAACCACCCTCATATCTTTATCATAATAGGCGACGAACTGTGTGTCCTGCCAGGTGACCAGGGAGTTCTTACGGAAGATGACGGCATTTACCGAGTTACTTGCCCATCCTTCGCCAACGTAACTCACCTTGGCTCGGTCAGAGGGGCTGATGACCTGCGCACAGGCTGTAAGCCCGCTCATCAGAAGAAAAAGAAAGAAGAAGCCAAGGTAGCGCACTTTTGCGGGGCTGAGATTGCGATTTAGAAGCCCTGTGACGAAATCTTTAAAGAGGAGCGGGAAAGAATACCCCCGGGAGTAATTTGCACCTCGAAGAGCCTTAAAATGGTTCGCTTTATTTTTTTGATTGAAATTATCAGTTTGCTTAGTACTCATTATCTCGTTTACGATTCTACTATTCAAATACCATAACGAAGCCGCCTGCTCCTTTGACCTTCACGCTTGTGGTGCGTGAGGGAAGAACCTCTGCCTGCGCAAAGGAGAACTCCTCCCGGCCGTCTGTTATCATCTTTCCTTTACCGGGGATGAAGGAAAGATCGAGGGTCAGCTCTTTCTCAGTACGCTCTCCGTTGATGCCGGCGACATACCACTTATTTCCGGACTTCCGTGCGATCACCGCACGCTTGCCCGGGAAGCCATCTATGAAGCGGACATCGTCCCATGTAGAAGGAAGGTTCCTCAGGTGCTGCTTTACGTATTCGGGTACATGAGCCATACCTTCAGGCGTTTCTGCCATATGCTGAATTCCTGAAGTAAACAATATGGGTAGCGCCAGCTCAAAACCATTGCTGGTTTTACGTTTGATATTCGGGATCTTATGGAGTACCATTGGGGTGTAATCCATTGGGTCAAACACATTCCGGGTGAACGGGATGGTGGTGCAGTGCGCCGGCTGCATATCTTCTGTTTCCTGGGCAAAGGTGCGGAATTCCATTCCTTTGACCGACTCCATGGTCATCAGGTTGGGGTAAGTATGCTGTAGACCCCGGGGCAAGGTTGCACCGTGGAAATTCACCAGGATCTTGTGGTCGGCTGCGTCTTTGAGAATATCCTGGTAGTATTGCATGAAGGATTGACCGTCTCCGCCGAAGAAATCGATCTTGACTCCCTTGATGCCCATCTTCTGAAGCCTCGCAAATTCTGCGCGGCGACTTTCCCGCGTCAACATCAGATTGCGTGGCGTGTAAGGAGTGCTGTTCCAGGCACCGGCTGAGTTGTACCAGAGAATGAGCCCTACCTTTTTTGACTGAGCATAATCGGACAGCTCAGCGATCTTCTCATAACCGATACGCTTATCCCATTCGGCATCTACCAGACAGTACTCCCAGTTCATGTCGGCAGCATAGTCAACAAAACGCTTCTGCACGTGATAGACCGTGGAGTCGTCTTTCATGAGCACCCAACTCCAGGCAGCCTTTCCGGGTTTGATATAGGAGAGATCCGTTTCCAGCGCAGGTTTCGCCAGATCTGTGCCCAGCGTGGATTCTGTGATGGTCTTGAGGCTACCCAGGGCAATGATGCGCCATGGGGTGTACCAGGGGAGCTTGGACTCTGGCAACAAAGCAGCCTGAGGAGCAAACACTTCGGGCGACTGAGGGAAACCGATACTATATTCACCTGAAGGTGAGTCGGGCTTCAGCCGCGTGCCTGCATAGTTACCTTCGGAGGCCGATTCAGTAATGAGCACCCAGGTATCGCCATTCTGAAAAAGCGCCGGGAATACCCAGCCTGCGCGGATAGGCGACTTCTTGCCGACAGGAATACCCTGCTCATAGTTTTCTTCGTAAGAGGGGTTGGACCGCTCCCAGCCTGTCTGCGCATCAGCCATCGGCTGCAGCCAACCTCTGGCTCTTTCAGGAAAGTTGAAGGAAGTAAGCTCGTTGGTAATTTGCTTCAGATCGGTCGACTGACCGGGGAAGTAATACCTGAATGCTACGCCATCATTCGATACCCGGAATATGATATCGAGGGCTTTGCCTGCGGAGTTGCTGAGATGGAAGACTTGCTGGTTAGCTGAGTATCTGTTGACACGGCGCTTACCGACGAGCGTTTCATATTGTCCGGCTATCCCTTCGAGTCGGGATGCCGATACCAACTTGAGGTTTCGGGAATAGTCGCCGTCGGTTCTGACGAGGCCGAGTTTAGAAGACTCAAGCGCCTGCACTTGGTTACGCGAAATCGTATAACTTGGTTCTCCATTGGCATTGAGCGTAAACGTGGCCGTAATCCGCTCATTGGGACTCGTTATCTTATAACTCTTAACCTGTGCTGCGGCTGATGATCCGGCAACAAGCCACAGGAAGAAACTGAGCTTCTGTAGGTTTTTTATCATGACAAATAGGTTATTCAATCATTATTTGCTCTGCACGGAAGGCCAGCCCTGCTTGTCCCATTGCAGTGTTTTGATCTGCAGTTTCGGCCTGCCGTTATCCTTTGCATCGTAGCCGTGATAAATCAGGTAGTCGGCACCATCGAAATGACAAACAGCGTTATGTCCTACGCCGTGCCACTCGTCGTTACCGGCCATCAGAAGCGTTCCTCCGGCTGTCTTCATATCGCGTCCCTCTTTGTCCAGATATGGTCCGCTTACCTTGCCGGAACGGCCTACAATCATCTTGTATGTGCTGTTTGATCCTTTGCAACAGTAATCAATGGAAGCGAACAAGTAATAGTACTGATTTTTCTTGAAAATAAAGGGAGCTTCTATGGCGTTACCGCCGGCATCGGGCGGATTATTATCTACCGCCGGAGGGTTAGCCTGTTGCCTGGGATTTGTCTTTCTGCTGGCTATGGTTTGCAGATTGATGGTATCACCCAGAACTTTCAGGCGGTCGTCACTTAATCTTATCAGCTTAAGACCATCCCAGAAAGAACCAAAGGAAAGGTATGGATTGTTCTTTTTGTCGGTGATGAGGTTGGGGTCTATGGCGTTCCAGTTTGTTATACCGGGATACGACTGGATGACTTTTCCTTTGTCTGTCCACTTATAATCGGGACTTTCGGGATCGAGTGTTCTGTTTACTGCGAGGCCGATCGCGGAGGTATTCTTCCCGAAGGCTGAAATGGAGTAGTACAGGTAATATTGGCCGTTCCAGAAGCTGATATCGGGGGCCCAGATGTGGTTTTTGAAACCGGGCACTGCTGCCACTGCCCAGGGAGGTGCTTCTTCGAAGACCTGTTTTTCTTTCTTCCAGTTCTTCATGTCGGCAGATGACCATACCGCTATACCCCTTCCGGTACAGAACAGGTAATACCGGTTACCTTCTTTGATCATGACGGGGTCGTGGACTGAAATATCCGTTTCAAGCCCCTGCCCTCTCAGGGCGAGACTTGAAACGAGATAGATGAACAGCATCAGGATCTGCTTCTTCATGATATTTAGATTTTCACTTTCACCATATTGACAGAGTACGGGTTCAGATCGAGATTGATGCGTTTGTTTTTTATAGATATTGAAGAGACCTTAGGACTGATGGTATCAGGTGCTTCGAATGAGTTTACAGCTTCCAGGTTGGTACTGCTGATGACGGTAAGCGAACCTTTAGCCTGCACCTTTTTTGCTCCGTCGATCACGAAAGCACCGCTTTGCCGCTTGCCGGTTGAATTAACAACTTTGAGAATCAGCTCGTTGGTTTTGCGGTCTATAGTAGCGGATGCATAGTATCCATCCTGTCCGGTCACTGCCTTATTATCCAACAGTACCGGGATAACGTGGGTGCCTTTGTTTAAAGAAAAAAGCTTCTGCACCTGATAGTTCGCTGTTCCATAAGAGCGGAGGTTGTCTACCCAGATCAGGTCAGGTGTCCACTGCCAGCCTTCCGCATGTGCGAAAAGAGGTGCATAAGACGCCATCACCACGACATCGGCGTTACGCTCCAGACCGGTCATGAAGGCGGCTTCTGACATGGCGCAGTGCCAGTTGTTCTTGTTATCAGGACTTGCTATACGCACACTTTGAGCAGCATATTCGCCGGCAAATACCTTTGGTCCCTTGCGATCGTAGTTGTCATAACGACCAGCGTTCTCGAGGAACCACTGCGGTGCACGATAGTAGTGCTCATCGATAATATCGACGTTCATGGCTCTCAGCTCTTTATCCAGATAGTCGAAACGGTCGCCGCTTGGATCAGTACCCGAGCTGTTGACGATCTTGATTTCGGGGTATTTGTCATTGATCGCTTTGGTGAATACCTTCAGCCGTTCGATATATTGCGGGCCCCAGTTTTCGTTACCTACGCCGATCATGGTCATATGAAAAGGTTCAGGATGCCCCATTTCGGCACGTTTCTTACCCCATGGGGATGTAGCAGGCCCGTTAGCGAATTCAACCAGATCCAGGGCATCCTGAATATAAGGTTGCAACTCGTCCAGGGGGACTACCTCAGCCGTATTGAACTGACAGGCCATCCCTGCGTTCAGAATAGGCAATGGAGAAGCTCCGATATCTTCACAAAGCTGGAAATACTCAAAGAAGCCAAGACCGAAGGACTGGAAATAATCCGGTGAAAGTCGGTGTTTGAACTCCACGTTCCAGCGGTTAATGATCAACTCGCGGTCTTCAGGGTTTCCAATGGTCTTTTTCCATTGGAAACGTTCGTCGAGGGTACGTCCTTCAACGATACATCCTCCGGGAAACCGAAAGAATCCGGGTTTCATATCGGCCAGCAACTGTACCATGTCGGCACGCAGACCGCCCTTCCTACCCTTCCAGGTATCTTTCGGGAACAGGGAAATCATGTCGAGATCCATGCCACTTTTTCCGGTCAGCACGACGTTAAGGCTGGCTTTGGGGACAGTTGCGTTTGCTACGAAAGATGCGTTATATTTTACCCAGTCTGTACTGCCGGGCTTCACCGAGGTGGAACCAATCACTGTGCCCTTCTCATCCACCAGTTCCACAAGGAGACTGCCTGAGCTGCCTTCGTGCTGTCGGGCAAGAACCGAGAAGTCGTATTGCATGCCCTGCTTGATACCCATACCTTTAAATCCTTCATTGGCAAGACCGTACCTGCCGGATGCAGATTTTAGCTGAACATACCGCCTATTGGCAGGATTAGCGTTGCCACGGTTCTGATAGAGGGCACTTCCATCTGTATCCTTATTTTTAATCTCTTTCCAGCCCATCCCGGCAACGTCAAACTCGAAAGACCTGTTCTTTACCAGTTCGGCGTAAAGACCGCCGTCTGCACCCTGGTTGATGTCTTCGAAAAACAACCCCCACATAGTAGGCGCCACCTCTGCTTTTATTTCGTTTGCCTTGATCGTGAAGACTTTAGGAGCCTGTGCATGCCCGGTAGTCGCGGCACAGGTGGCAAGGACTGCCGCAAAAGCGAGCAGTCCTGTACGTTTATTTGCCATTGAAATCATATTGATGCTATTTCAGGGTTAACTCGACAACCGACAGCGGAGGAAGTTCTGCTCTTAGCTGGTTGCCGTTCTTTTTAGCGCCTTTGAACTGGGCAGCTACGATTTTATTAGGGTTATCGAAGGAATTGTAGTCATTGAATTTAGGAGATGTAACGATACGTCCGGTTACGCCAGACCATTTCAGGCCGTTCAGGGCCGTATTGATGCTGATCTTTTTCTTCGGATCCAGGTTTACCAGGGTGATATGCACTACTCCATTTGAATCGATGGAAGCGGAAGCGTTCACTGCAGGGATTTTGTCTCCATCTACTACATAATCTGGACTCTTGAAGTTAAGAGGAATCAGCTTGGCATCCATGTGAACTTTATACAAGTCGAATACATGGTAGGTAGGTGTAAGCAGCATTTTTTCCTTTTCGGTCAGGATCAGCGCCTGCAGAACATTAACCGTCTGAGCAAGACTGGCCACTTTTACACGCTCAGCGTGATTATTGAAGATATTCAACGTCGCTCCAGCGATCAGCGCATCGCGCATGGAATTCTGCTGGTACAGGAAGCCGGGGTTTGTTCCAGGCTCTACGTCGGTCCATACTCCCCATTCGTCAACAACAAGAGCAACTTTCTTCTGAGGATCGTATTTATCCATCACTTCCGAGTGCTTCCTGACCAGGCTGTCCATCGCCAGTCCGTTTTTCATCGTCTGGAAATATTCCTTCTCGTCGAATACAGTAGCAGAACCTTTCTTAGACCAGTTGCCTGTAGGCAGGGTGTAGTAATGCAGAGAAACGCCCCACATATCGCGGATCGGAATGTTTTTCATGAGTACTTCCGTCCAGTTTAAGTCCCATGAGTTTGCTCCGCTGACAATTTTCTTCAGTGGCGCACCCGGATAGTCACGTGCATAGGTAGCGTATCTTTTGTACAGGTCAGCATAATACTCCGGAGTCATGTTACCACCGCAGCCCCAGCTTTCATTACCCACACCCCAGAAGGCAACCTTCCATGGTTTTTCTCTGCCGTTTTCTTTTCTGAGATTAGCCATTGGACTTATACCGTCAAAATTCAGGTATTCTACCCATTTGGCCATTTCTTCTACCGTTCCACTACCGACGTTTCCGGCGATGTAAGGCTCACATTCGAGCAGTGCGCAAAGCTCCAGGAATTCATGTGTACCGAAGCTGTTGTCTTCAACCACTCCGCCCCAGTTGGTATTTACCATTTTAGGACGCTGTTCGCGTGGACCTATACCGTCGCGCCAATGGTATTCATCAGCGAAACAGCCTCCCGGCCAGCGCAGATTGGGAACTTTAATCTTTTTAAGAGCATCGACGATATCGAGGCGGATACGGTCTTTTTTCGGGACATTCAGTGCGGGGTCAACCCAGAATCCGTCGTAGATACAACGACCAAGGTGCTCGGAAAAGTGACCGTAGATGTCTTTACTGATAACAGTTTTCGCATTCGCTGTGTTGACATCGATCGTCACAGCGGTCTGTGCATTTACGCTCAGATTTACGCCCAGAAAGGCGATTAGCAGTGATAGTGAGGTTTTTTTCATTGGAATTTGATTGGACCCGGAACTTCAACGAGTAAGGCAGGGCGATTTGGTTTCATAAATTTTGTTAGTTAGCCAGACTAAGGTAAATAAAATTGTAGAAGCGTCAAGTAAACAATTAATTATAAGGGCAAACCAGATATAGCAGCAGTAAATCTGCAATATCTGGTTTGTTAGCGCAATCATCTGAGGGCAATCTTCTCAGCCGGAGAATAGGCCAGTTCGCTAACTCCGGCGGTCTTTACCCCGACACGGACGTAAACCGCATCAAGCCCGGCCAGGGCTGCAGGAACGGTGACGTTCATGACTACCGGCTGAGCAGCATTGGGTATGGCAGATGCCTGTGTTACCGTTATCGCATTCTGATTGACGTCGTCTACCAATGCCGTTCTGAAAACATACAATCTGACGGATTCAAGCGGATTGGCTGTACTTACCGTTTGAAGGTTGGCGGTCGCTGTGATCGTTGTTCCGTTACGTTGATAAGTTGCACTTCTTACGAAAGTATAAGGTGTGACCGGAACATCCACAACGGTATTGCCCCTGACCTGGACATCTATCGAATCGGTGTTATTGATCCAGGGCCCTACACCATTCTGGCGTGTCAGCTTGTAATTTCCATCAAACAAGCGCGCCGAAAAAGATCCATCCTGGTTAACATATACAGGAATTTTCGAAAAGAAGGCGTAGCCACGCTGCCACAGCTCCAGTTGCACACCGTTAGACCTCAAACCGATTGGCTGGCCTTCATAAACAACTCTTCCCGAGAGCATAGATTGCGGTTCGTCGTAATTATCTTTCGCGCATCCTATGCTACCTACCGCCACTGTGAACAATAGGATATATAAATATGGCTTAATTTTCATTGTCTGACTAGTTAAATGGATTAGGAACAATTTTAGGATTACTGTTAATTACCCCTTGATCAATGGAGGAGTAGTAATTGAAGATTTGAAAGAAACGCGGCGCTCCGAATTTGGGTGCACGCATCTTAACAAATACATACTTTCCGTCGCGGGCGGGATCACCGGGGCGTACAACCCGATAAGGATACAAGGCATACACGACATCTTCAGGATTGTTGGCATTTCCGTTCCAAACCTTGTCTGCTTGTCTCCAGCGCTTGAGATCCCATACACGGTGATCCTCAAAAGCCAGCTCGTTTCTTCTGTCGTTCCTTATCTTCTCTATGGTAAGGGTTGCTGGAGTAAGACTATTTGCCGGGAAACCAGCCCTTTCACGGATTGCATTCGCATAGGTCAGTGCATCGCCGGTAAATCCGAGTTCAAATGCTGCTTCCGCTGCATTCAAATAGATCTCTCCCAGGCGGAACCATACCCACCAAACATCGCTCTGAATCCCGCGTGTTGAAGCTCCACCGTTAGCATCCACGTACTTACGCAGGTAAAAACCAGTATTAGACACCTCCTGAATGGAACGATGAGGACCTGAAGCAGCGATCAGCGGCTTTCCATCTGAATAATTGGTACCAAGATCCGGTCCTTCGATGGTCTGGTAAGTACCAGAATTGGCATCCCATCTCATCACCCCTGCCTGCATGTCAACAGTCAATCCACGGAAAGGAGCTCCCGGATAAATAACCGTTCCGTAAAGACGAGCATCTTTGTTGGCGAAAATCTCTGTTGTGTTATTGTAGTAGATATAATCGGTATTGGCTGCGTTTCGGGTCCTTAAAACGCCCGGACTGCCGTCCAGATATTCGTAGTTCTCCACGAGGTTTAATGAGGGAACAATACTCGAAGAACTCAGGTTATCTTCACGGATGCCTCTCGCGATGTTTTCATAAGTGAAAAAGTGTTTCTTTGCCTTAGAACTTAAAAAGTCTCTAACGAAGATCACTTCCGGATTATTCGTCTTTTTTACGATCGCCTCATAGAAATTCTCGCCGAGATTCGGGTTGTTTTTATATAATGAATAAGGACCGGCAATTACCTCTTTAGAAGCATCCAGTGATTTCTGCAGATACTCCGCAGCTCTTGCTGCGGGAATACCTACTTCGCCACCGGGGGTAACAACATTTGGGGTCAGCAACGCGTTGTATTTTGCAATGGTTCCTGCATAAAGCATCGCGCGGCTTTTAAGCGCCATACAAGTGTACCTGTTAGCACGACCAGTGCTGCCACCGTTTCCTATATCATTCTTTATTGCATCCAGTTCTGCCGCTATGAAGTCGTAAACTTCGGCCTCCTTGGCGCGAGGCTGCTGCAGATAGGTAGGATCGCCGCTGAAATCGTAGAGCAACTGCGTTGTTATAAGAGGGACACCTCCCATTCTCTTAACCATTTCAAAATAGAGATAGGCACGTATAAACCTGAACTCCGCTTTAAGCTGTGTTCTCTGGGCCTCGTTTAAAGTAGCGGCACCGAACTTATCTACGTTTTCGATCGCGAGATTGAGATCCCTGACAAAACCATAGTCATAGAGTCTCCAACGCGCCCTGTCGTAAGATACAATGTTATTTCGCCACTCGTCATTGGAACTCCCGGACCACATCCCGTCGTCATAATCTGCCATATTTCTCCATTGAGAACCTCCCTGGTCGTTGAGGCCCATGTCTGTAGGAAGACGGTTGTAATAGTTGGCTAAAAGGCCGACAATAAGTTTTGGATCTTTCCAAAGTTGCTCGTCGGTTACTATGGTTGTAGGCTCTCTCTCCAGATAATCTTTCTTACATGAAGCTATACTTAGTGTGAGCACCAGGCAGAGAGCCAAGTATTTTGATATATTTTTCATAATCGTAATGGTCTTAAAGGGTTAGATTAAAGCCAAACGTATAGATCTTCTGCTGCGGATAGATCAGTCCATTAGTGGCTGAGATTTCGGGATCGATTTCATAGTCTTTCACATTATCAAAAGAGAACAGGTTGGAGCCGTTTACATAAATCCTCAAAGCAGAGATATTCACTCTTTGAATAAGCGCTTTTGGAAATGTATAGCCTAACTCGAGGTTTTTCAACCGGAAATAATTGATATTGGTAGTCCAGAAATCGTTGCGAGTGCTACCGCTCAGGGGACTTCTAAAAATTGAAAGACCTGTGTTATCCTTTCTTAAAGCCGGATAAGTACCCGATACCCATGCGCTGTTTGGATCGTACGGATCCGCCCTGTGCCATCTGTCTTCAAGCATATATGCAGGCGAATTTCCATTATTCTGGAATGGATATTTCAGTTCCCAGTCCCTGAAATAGGTCTGCATACCGGCTCCCATGAAATCAAATGCCAGAGAGAATCCTTTGTAGCTTACCCTTCCGTTTACGCCATAATTAAAATATGGCAGAGTGCCTTCAGCATAGCCTATGGGCTTAATGTCCATTCCGTTGATAATTCCGTCTCCATTTAAGTCTTCATAGATGAGATCACCCGGCAGCAAAGTGCTATTCCCTTGCCCGTCAATATTGACGGGGTGATCATTAATCTCCTGTTCGGACTGAAATCTCCCAACAATATGATGCCCCCAATTAACATTCTGCCAACGGCCCGTACGGTTACCTCTATACTCATCGTATGAATTCCCGAAACGCGGTTTATAGATGTAATCATCTTTGGTTCTTCCGAGTGTAGCATTACCACCGATTGAGAATTCTACCTGACCAACTTTACTGTTGTAGGTGATAAAACCATCTAAACCCTGAGTAATATCCGAATTTAGGTTTTCTTCTGGCAGTCCATAGCCAACCTCCACGGGCAGAACGACATCATATCTTGCTGCGGGAAATCCTGAACGCTTGCGTCTGAACACATCAAACTGACCGCTGAACTTTCTAAACACGGTAAAGTCAATACCGATGTTAGTCATTTCATTGGTTAGCCAGGAAATGTTGGTTGTCGGTAAGCCTCTTGGTGCTACTCCATTGTAAAAAGTACCGTCAAAAACTGCATTACCTGCATTTACATTATATCCCCCCAGGTAAGCAAAAGGTGACGGAGAATAGTAGTTTCCGCCTCCGTCCTGAAGAGAAGTACCGGTTTCACCATAAGATAGTCTAAGCTTAAAATCATTCACACTTTCTTTGAAGATCTTCTTGAAGAAGTCTTCTTCAGAAAGGCGCCAGCCTACGGAGACTCCGGGGAAGAAACCAAACCGCTTTCCTGAATTATACAGGAACGACCCGTCGTATCTTGCTACCGCTTCTAATAAGTATTTCTTTTTATAATCGTAATTAAGACGCATGGCATACCCTTCAAATGCTTCTTCATAGTGGGTATCGCCGATGTAGTCGAGGTCAGCAAAGACCTGAGTGGGAATAATGTTATTTGGAGGTACAGAATGCAGGGCCAGATAATCGTTGGTTGCTTCTTTACGCTCGAATGCAACCAGCGCTGCGAGAGAATGCTCCTTGATCTGCTTGCTGTAGTTCAGCTGGAACTGAGCGAATTTTGCTATCACGTTCCTCTTATGTCTCTCTCTCCAGGGGTTCTGGTTTCCATACAGCGCGCCATTAGGGGCCCTATCGTTGTAGGTGTCTGTAGCCGGATCATAAATATACGCAGGATAGGTATACTCAAATCCCTCGAAGTCTTCGTTACTATAGTCGTATGAATACAGACCCTTTGCGGATAGTCCGAATCCAAAGTCATATTGTGCGTTAAACTTGGCGCTGCCTCCTCTGGTGATGTTATCAATATAACCCGTTACGTCATCCCGATAGGTTGCCGGGTTAACATTTACGTTGTGAGTTTGGTTGATATAGGCCGGGTTGTTATTAGCATAAGGTGTTTCGGTAGGCCACATACTGCCGATACTGAGCAGCGGGTTAAAAAAGTCATCCAGTCCGGGCACACCTACGTTATGGCGGTCTTCAATTCTTCCACTGATCTGAGCTCCGACGGTAAGGCCTTTCAGTATGGTACTGGAGATATTGGCCTGCAGGTTGGTTCTATTGAAATTGAAGTCTTTTATTGTGGCATCCTGGTTCAGGTGACCTAAAGACAAATAATATGTGGAGTTTTCGGTTCCGCCTGAAGCGTTTGCTGTAACATAATACTGCGGAACATTAGGACGAACTATAAAATCGTAGTAATCGTTGTTCTGATATCCAGGCTCCGTGCCAGCTTCCCACTTCGCCAGTTCTTCCGGCGAGTAAAGATCAGCGGGATTACGTCCGAGGTTCTGTTCTGACTCCAGACGTCCGCGAACATACTGTCCCGCATTTCCAGGTCTGGGGAAGCGGGTGAAATTCTGCAGACCATAATATCCTGAAACTCCTAAAGTTGGTTTATCGCCCTTTCTTCCCTTTTTGGTAGTCACGAGTACGACACCGTTTCCTGCCGCCAAACCGTAGATAGAAGCTGATGCATCTTTTAAAACAGTGATACTTTCTATATCGTCTATTCCTAACTGATTAAAGGCGTTAACGCCGGAGATTCCTGTATTATAACCGAAGCCATCTGTACCGTTACTGGTGCTATAAGCCACGCCGTCGATTACGTACAGCGGGTTACCCAGGTTACGGATCTGAAGACTCGCTCCGTTGCCTGGACGGGCGTCAGTTGTGCGGGCCGTTACACCGGGGATCTTACCAACCAGGGCACTTGTTGCAGCAACTGCTGGTGTACGCACGATGTCTGCTGCCTGAATGTTGCTGATGGCACCGGATATCGTTGCTTTCTTTTGCGTACCGTAAGCTACCACAACAACCTCTTCCAGCGCCTCGCCTGCTGAGGCCGCCATCTGAACGTTGATCATTGTTTGAGTTCCGACTGTGACTTCCTTGTTCTCATATCCGATATAACGGAACTGGAGAACCGAAGATGCGTTGGGTACGCTTAGGATATATCGTCCGTTGGCATCGGTTTGCGTGCCGCCTTTGACGTTCTTAACGGTTACGGTTACACCGATAAGGGGTTGATTGCTCTCATCGGTCACTCGTCCCGATACATTGGTTTGAGCAAATGCCGCTGATGACAGAAGATAGAACGTCATCATCAGTGATAATTTCGATTGCAGTTTTGGGTACCAATGTTCACCCATAACACGGATGCCAGCAAGCCGGCATATCCTTAGTAATTTTTTTTGCATAGGTTCTTTTGATTAGTTTGGAGTTTGTACATTTTGAGAATTGGTTAATTTTTAAAATGTGAACAGCTTGATATTAACTCATATTGGTTGATTTCTTAGGGGGTAGTTAAATTGATTGAGCTTTACTATTTTACAGGGAAGAGTGCCACAATAAACCAGGACGGAATGATTGCCATAGGCTTTTAGAATTTGGTTTTACAATTGGTAGTTATAAACTAATATACTAAATATTAATCAGTTACAAGAGCACTTATTCTTGCTCAAAAAAATAAGATGTATGCAAAATATCAAGTTGGAAAAGCCATAGGATGGTTTTAATTTCTTAAGATGTTATTACCTTACAAATAGAAGTAATAACATCTTAAGAAATTAAAAACTGCGTTTCATAATTTCTACATTTCGTATCAAATTACCCTCGCTCAGAGGAGCTGACGCAAAGGTGATTAATTCTTATCCCATTCGTCGGCATTCTTGATCCCGAGCTTTTTAGCACTAAAAACAGGATCAATTCCGAGCTTCTTTTGTGCGGCATAGTCTTTAAGGGCGAGTATTGCAGGCTTACGCAAGAGAAATATAGCGATAATGTTGAGCCATGCCATGATGCCGACCCCTATATCGCCTACCGCCCAGGCTATCTCTGCTGTGCGTATCGAACCGTAAAAAACTGCAAAGACAATCACGATACGTAATACCCACACTACCCATTTGCCCTTTTCCTTTTTATCCAGATAACTTAGGTTTGTTTCTGCAATATAGTAATAGGCGATGATGGTCGTAAAGGCGAAGAAGAAGAGCGAGATCGCTACAAAGCCGGCTCCAAGGGTGGGAAAATAAACATTAACGGCGCGCTGGGTGAATTCGGGACCAATGGGCACCCCCGGCATATTCTCTGCGAGGAAACCACCTTCGGGATTAACGACATTGTATTGTCCGGTGAAGAGGATCATGAACGCAGTAGCAGTACATACAAAAAGGGTGTCTACGTAGACGGAAAAACCCTGGACGAGACCTTGCTTTACAGGATGTGTGACTTCAGCGGCAGCAGCAGCATGTGGTGCGGTTCCCTGTCCGGCCTCATTGGAGTAGATTCCGCGCTTAACGCCCCATGAAACGGCAAGTCCGAAAATTCCTGCGAATGCCGGTTCCAGATCGAATGCAGAGCGAAATATCAGTCCGAACATGGCCGGCACCGCTGTAATATTCATGCATATGATAACTACTGCCATGAGGATATACGCAGCTGCCATGAAAGGAACGACAACTTCAGCGAATTTGCCGATCCTTCTGACACCACCGCAAATAATCAAGGCAAGCAGTATTGCTACTCCCGCCCCCGTTATGGTCGGTGAAATATGAAAAGCATTGTCCATACTGGTTGCGATACTATTACTTTGCACCCCAGGCAGCAACAGCGCTGTACTCAGGATAGTAGCTACCGCAAAAACGGCGGCATACCACTTTACTCCCAGACCTTTTTCAATATAGAAAGCAGGTCCACCCCTGTACTGACCATCTTTCACTTGTTTGTAGATCTGTCCCAGTGTGGCTTCGATAAAAGCTGAGGCACTTCCTAGAAAAGCGATTGTCCACATCCAGAAGACGGCACCGGGACCTCCCATAGCAATTGCTGTAGCAACTCCCGTAATATTTCCCGTTCCAACCCTACCGGCTATTGCCATAGTGAAGGCCTGAAAGGAGCTTACACCTTTATCTGATGCCTGTCCGTTAAACAACAGGCCCACCATATCACGCAAATATCTGACTTGCAGAAAACGTGTTATGACAGAAAAGTAAACTCCTGCACCGAGACATAGGATGATAAGTGCATCACTCCAGACAATGCTGTTGATGTTATTAATAAGTTCGTTCATATGTTCTTTAAGAGGGAAAGGAGTATTGGATGCCCTTTTCTCTTTAAAGAAAAGAAAATATCATCAAAAATCGGAGCAATTATCCAGATTTTTAGTAAAAAAGTTTTATAAACGTTGATAATCTGAGCTCGTCAGACCAGGACCACCAGAAAAAGGTGCTATGCGTTAGGAATTTACGCAAAAGGCAGCATTTCGGGATGCTGCCTCTATTGGATATCAATGATAAGATCTAAAAATACCTTATCCTAATCTATTATCTCAGGACTTTTGCCCTTCGTGGATGCCTTCAGCAAATTCTTCGCACATCTTCTTATTGAAGGCTGGAAGATCCTCGGGTGTGCGGCTCGTCACTAATCCGTTGTCGACCACAACTTCATGATTAAGCCAGTTAGCACCTGCATTAATGAGATCTGTTTTGATAGATGGATACGAAGTTATATCCCTACCGCGGACTACATTCGCGGAGATCAGCACCTGAGGGCCATGGCATATCGCTGCGACGGGTTTTCCAGCTTCAAAAAATTCACCTATAAAACGGATAGCCTGATCGCTCATCCTCAACTGATCGGGATTAAATACCCCTCCAGGTAAAACAAGGCCGTCATAGTCGCCTGCATTTACTTCTGAAACATGTTTATCTACAGGGACTTCAATTGACCACTCATGATCTTTCATAGCTTTTACCTTCTCTTTTTGAGGAGATACAATATGGACGGTTGCGCCGGCATCTTTTAACGCCTGCATGGGGCTGGTCAGTTCGACCTCTTCGAAGCCATTCTCTGTTAGAATAGCGATCTGACGATTACTCAGTGTTTTCATATGTCTTTCATTTGGTATTAGTTGGTAATGAACTGCACCTATAATTACAGCGCTACCATCATAATGTTTAAATTCATTGAGATATGATATGATACTAAGCAAAGAAAGCCATCCCGGAGGATGGCTTTCTGTTAAATTCTTTTTCTTGGTCTTTTACCGCCAACCCGCTCACCGGGTCTGGTTACCTTTTGATAGACCTTAGGCCTCGCCTTGTATTCAATCTTTCTGGCCGCTGGTTTTGCAGGTGCAGGCTTTTCTTTCTTTCGGTCATCTGCGTATGTTACGCTAATGACGTCCTGGTCGATACTTGCTTCATGTAAACTTTGAAGTGCAATGCTGGCTTCCTCTTCATTGGGCATATTTACAAAACCAAACCTTCTGCTTATACCTGTGTGTTTGTCTCTGACAATATTAACAGAATCAACTGTTCCAAATTGCTCGAAGATGTCCTTTAATTCTATTTCTTCTAAATCGCGGGGAAATCCGCCTGCAAATAACTTAACCATTACTTATGTGTGTATGCGATGATGGGGTCTAGTCTCGTTTATACTGAATAACAATAATGATTGTTACAATTAATGATACTTTTTCAAAAATAATATAAAATTAATGAAAAAACGCCCGAAGCGCCGTTATATTATTCAGCTTAACCTAAAAGGTTATTCTTTTACAAAACACTGTTGAAACAGCGCTTTCAACAGTAGGGATTAGCTACCTTTGCGGTCTTAAGATGAAAGAATCCTCTATGAATACGTTAAAAAGAATCGTGTCGGTGACGCTATTTATCCTGCTCTCCTCTGCCGCTAAATCTCAACATGTTGGTGACATACCGCTGATGACAAAGACATGGGAATTGATTGGCGACCGTACTTATAAGCTGAACAGTAAAAAAGTATGGGCTGCATCCTTCCCTGCTGCATTGAAAGCTCTTGAAAATAAGGTTTTGGAATTTCCTGGTTATATTATACCGGTAAAAGCGGGCATGAACCATTCTTTATTTATGCTTTCTGTTTTACCCACGGATCAATGTCAATTTTGTGGGGAGGGCGATATCCCCGCGATGATCGAGGTGCATTCGAAAAAACCGATACGTTATAGTGACAAACCTGTTAAGATCAAGGGAAAGCTAGTATTAAACGAGACCGGAGACTATCGGTCGGAGTTGTTTTTGATGGATGCTGAGTTGGTAAAATAAGAAGAGGTGACTCAGCTTTAGTCTGAACCACCTCTTCATCTGTGTCCTGGAAATGATTATTTGCTCAGGTTAAATCCGTAAGCTACACGCAGAGCAACCTGACTTGTGTTGTATTTTGTATAGTCTTCATATCTTACACCAAGATCAAGACCATTACCAAATCCCCAACCAATAGCTGGTGCCCATACGAAAGATGTTTCAGCTCCGTCATTTGTACCGAATCCGGCACCTACTTCACCACCTACGTAAAAATTTGGGGTTACGAAAACTTTAACACCTGCTTTCAACGGAATTATACCTAAATCAGATACGCCATTGAAATCATCTTTAGCAAAGAAATTGGTATAACCAGTCGTTAACGTGGCAGATACTGGACCGACAAAGTCTTTCTGCAATTTCAAGTCTCCTCCTAGCACTAAGCCATAAGGATCATCTGTAGCCACTCCTGCGTTTAATCCTACACCTAATCTCCAGGCTTCAGAATCCTGTGCATTTGAATTTGTCGAAAATAATAAAGTGCCTAAAGCAAAAGCTGCCGCTGTAAATAGTTTAAATGACTTTTTCATATTTTTAAATTAATGTATGCAGTCCATTCAGGACAATTTGCATGCCAAACTAGCAATCCTGTCAATAGCTTGATATGTGCCTTACCGGAAGACATTCATAATTAGCACTTTCCTAGAAGTTAATCCGTGTAAGAATGCCAAAGCGTGATTGTCTATAAATTAATAATATGTTGGCAGAGTTATACAGGCTGTTGTCCGGCGGACAGATCGTCCATCATATTAGCAATCTCCTTCTGGATCGACACCCCACGATCCTCGTCATACCAGGCATTCACCCTTCTGATGAGCCCGCTGAAGTCGTTCTCATATTCGGCTTTCCAAATATCCATCTGATCCTGGAGAACCTGAGGTCTTGGTCCCCAGCTGGCCAGGAATCGCAAAGACTCATCCAACACAATTAGCTTTGGGATGGATTTCCCCCCGTTCGTCAAGTGCGCATCCATTAACTCAGGATTTTCATCCCGGAAGTAAAAGCGCAGGTTTATCTTCTCTGGAAATTGTGCCGCTATCGCCGCTATAATCGGTACACTACTTGCGGCATCGCCACACCAGCCTTCAGTAAGGACGAGCCATGTCACTGGTTTAGCATTCCCGAATGTATGCTGTACCTCCGGGATAAGATTCAGGCTTTTATCGATCGAAGCCATCCTGACTTCATTCTTATCGGTGTACTTTAACAATTTGCGAACGCTCTCTTGAGCTGAATCCTGTTCGGCAAGCTGGTCTGCAATCTTTTTCCTGTATGCAGCATAGGTAAATCCCTGATCTATCAGGCTGTGTGTATACTTGAACCCCATTTTAATTCTTTTGAACAAACTTAGTTATTGCGGACTAGTAATCTCTAAATTTGAAAAAACGTTCCAATGATATGACGAAACGATATACAGTGAGTGTTCTCGGCTGCGGCTGGTTTGGTTATCCTCTCGCAAAACAGCTTGTGGATTTGGGGCATCAGGTGAAAGGGTCTACCACTACAGCGGGCAAGTTAGCAGATCTACAATCGGCGGGTATAGAACCTTGCCTCTTCAGTCTGGATCAGGATGAAGATGCCGGCGATTTCTTCAATAGTGAGATTTTGGTTCTTGGGGTTCCTCCGAAGCTGAGATCAGGCAGCGGGGATGATTATGAAGGTAAAATCAGGCGGCTAGCAGAGCGTTTGAAGAGAAGCCCTGTAAAACAGGTGCTTTTTATTAGCTCGACGTCCGTTTTCTCGGACGGCGGCAGAGTTCTTTATGAGCATGACCTTCCCTCCCCTGAAACGGCTTCGGGTAAGGCAATTCTTGCCGCGGAATTATGCTTGCAAGACTGCGCCAGGTTCACTACGACTATCATACGCTTTGCGGGTTTAATCGGCCCCGGCCGTGACCCGGGAAGATTTTTTGCCGGAAAAACCGATATCCCTAATGGGCAGGCGCCCGTTAATCTGATTCATTTGGATGACTGTTTGGGAATAACGCTGACGATTTTACAGCGCCGGGCATTTGGTCATGTCTTCCATGCCGTGGCTCCGCAACATCCCCAAAAACAATCATTTTATTCTAAAGCCGCTCTGGCATCAGCGTATACAGCTCCTAAATTCCACGATGAATTGCTTAGCTGGAAAATAATAGAGAGTGTGAATGTACCAAATCTGCTTGATTACTATTTTAGATGTAATATCTTGGAATAAATAGTAATATCAACGGTACAAATTCGAGAAATCCGTAAAAAGCTAATTACTTTTGTGGAGATATTAAATATTGTATGATAAACAAAACTAAAATTTTAACTGCAACGCTTGCATTTGGCTTATTTACCAGTCAATATGCATTCAGTCAAACAAACGCTATGAATCCGTTTTTTAAAGCATATACTACCCCTCATCAGGTTCCGCCCTTTGATCTGATAAAGAACGAACATTTTAAACCGGCCTTGCTTGAGGGGATCAAGCAGCACCAAGCGGAAATTAATGCGATTGCAAACAGCTCATCCAAGCCAACCTTCGAGAATACCATCGTGGCGATGGATAAGGCGGGAGCCTTATTAAGTCGCGTGAGCTCAGTATTCTATAACCTGAACTCCGCTAACACCAACGAAGAGATTCAGAATATAGCGCGCGAAATCTCTCCGGAGATGGCAGCGCATAGCGACAATATTACCCTTAATCAAAAATTATTTGCGAGAGTAAAAAATCTATGGGATAACAGAGCATCGCTGAAGCTGAATTCTGAGCAGGCCAAGCTTCTGGAGAAAACTCACAAATCTTTTGTCCGCAGCGGAGCTAACCTGAACGATACAGACAAAGCCAAGCTTAGAAAGATCAATTCCGAACTATCGCTCTTAAGTTTGAAATTCGGTCAGAATTTATTGGCAGAGACCAACAATTACCTGTTGGTAGTCGACAAGAAAGAAGATCTGACAGGTCTGCCAGCTGAATTAATTTCCGCAGCAGCGGAAGAGGCTAAAACTAAGGGACAAGAAGGAAAGTGGATTTTCACCTTGCAGAACCCCAGTGTAATGCCCTTTCTTCAGTATGCAGATAAGCGTGAACTGAGAAAGCAAATCTGGGAAGCTTATACGCTAAGAGGTGATCAGAACAATAATTTTGATAATAAAGAAGTTGTCAAATCGATTGTTAACCTCCGTAGAGAAAAGGCACAGCTTCTTGGATATAAAGACCATGCCAGCTATGCATTGGAGGAGACTATGGCTAAGACTCCGGAAAATGCTTATAAACTACTGAATCAGCTTTGGAAGCCTGCATTAAGTGTTGCAGAGCGCGAAGCATTCGATATTCAGAAAATGATTGACGCATCAGGTGAGAAATTCAAGCTTGCGCCTTATGACTGGAGATATTATGCCGAGAAAGTGCGTAAGGAACGTTTCGATCTGGACGAGCAGGAATTAAAGCCGTATTTCAGTCTTGAAAAGGTACGTGAAGGGGTATTCACCGTGACGAACAAGTTATATGGCTTGCAGTTTAAAGAAATAACCAACATCCCTAAATATCATGCAGAAGTAGCAGCTTACGAGGTGACAGAAGCAGACGGCAAACTTGTAGGAGTTTTATATACTGATTTCTTTCCAAGAGCTTCTAAACGTGGCGGTGCATGGATGACATCCTACAGCTCGCAGAAAATGGAAAAAGGAAAGCGTATCGCTCCGGTTATTTCGATTGTATGCAATTTTTCCAAACCTACGGGTGATGCACCAGCGTTGCTGACTTTTGACGAGGTAACAACCTTCTTTCACGAATTCGGACATGCACTTCACGGTTTGCTTTCAAACGTAAACTACGAAAGCTTGGCAGGAACATCGGTATCCCGTGATTTTGTGGAGTTGCCTTCTCAGATCATGGAAAACTGGGCTGCTGAACCGGAAGTATTAAAGATGTTCGCAAAGCATTACAAAACAAATGAGGTAATTCCGGATGCGCTGATTAAAAAACTGCAGAATGCAGGAACTTTTGACCAGGGTTTTGCTACGACAGAATATCTGGCTGCCTCTTTACTGGATCTTGATTATCATACACAGACAAGCGAGCTGAAGGACAACATCGGAACATTTGAAGCTGCATCAATGAAAAAGGTTGGGCTTAATGACGAGATTATTCCGCGTTATAAAAGCACCTATTTCAGCCATATTTTTGCGGGCGGATATTCGGCCGGATACTATAGCTATATCTGGTCAGGCGTTCTTGATACTGATGCATTCTCTGCTTTTAAAGAAACCGGGGATTTGTTTAATCAGGAGAAAGCAATGAGCTTCAGAAAGAATGTACTTGAAAAGGGAGGAACCGAAGATCCGATGGTATTGTACAAGAGATTCAGAGGAGCTGAGCCAGGTATTAAAGCCTTATTGAAAAAAAGAGGCCTTGATATTCAACCAGATAAGAAGCCAATTTAAAATAAACTCCAAAATTCATCTAATTTTCATGTTGCTGCTTGTTCTTTGATTAAAAGCAAGCGCAACATGAAAAAGATAACATTAACTCTCGCCATTCTATTTACACTGATCACAGCAGGAACTGTAAAAGCACAGGTTAGTGTAAATGTTAACATAGGACAACCAGCCTATTACTACATGCCGGATGTAGGTGCCTACTACCATACAACCGAACGGGTCTACTATTATCAGGATAGAGGACGCTGGGTACACCGGTCACATCTGCCTGGCAGATACAGAAATTACAACGTCTATAATGTACGGCATATCGAGGTTCATGAGCCAAGACCCTACTTGAGACATCATTATTACAGAGACAGGTACTCGCGCTCTGAGCGGTCAAGGCATTCTTATTATAAGAGGGACCACCGCCAACCAAAACATCATAAAGCCAATCACGGAAGAGGTAACGGACGTGGGCGTGGCCATGGGAACCATAGATAATCAGGCTTTGGAAACCGGGAACAGCAATGTAAAGGTTGTTCCCTTATCCGGCTCTGACTCCACTCCGATCTCGATATGGTGGTAATCGGCAATAGTCTTGCTGATTGCTAACCCGAGACCGTAGCCCCCTGAGGACCGCTGAACATGCACTTTTTTAAATCGGTTAAAAATCAGGGGGATATCAGCTGATGAGATACCTATACCGGTATCGCTAATCATCAGTTCATAACGATGTTCCGGGGAGTATCTGTCCGTAATACGGATGGATCCCTTTGGGACATTGTACTTTATTGCATTATTGAGCAAGTTGTAGATCAATTGAAATAAAAGATCTTTATTGGAGGGTTGAAAGATAAATGATTCTTTTAAGCTAAGATCTATCTGTATTTCGCTTCCCTGTATCCTATCTTCGAGTTCTGTCACGACCTCAAGTACCAATTCCTTCACATCAACTTCTTCCTTCATGAGGTATTGGTCATTCTCGATTCTTGATATCATTAGAAGAGAGTTGACGATTCTGCTAAGACGGCTCACGGTAGTCATCAGTTCTGTTAGCCTCTGCAAATTATCCTCGCTGGCATCTTCCTGGATTATCATATTCTCAATCTTGCTTTTGAGGATACTGATAGGCGTCATCAGCTCATGTGAAGCATTTGCAGTAAACTCCCTTTCTTTCTCAAAAGCCTCTCTGATCTGATCCATAAGGCTGATAAGTGAACTATCCAGATATTTAAAGTCGGCCGTAGTGGTTTGTACCGGTTTAGCTGTTTCCTTAAATGGGAAAGATTGTTTTAAGAGTTTAGATTTGATAATGAGCTGCAGGGGGCGGAGCAGGTAGCGAGTATACAACAAGTCGATTATGGAAGATAGAATAATGAGTCCGATCAAGACATATAGCGCAATACGCTGCAGGGGCCTGTTGTATTCGTTTATTGAGGTTAATTTTTTACCTACCTCCAGCAGGTAGGTTTTGCCTTTTTCCTGAAAGGTATAGCTTAGAACCCTGTAGACCAAAGTATCCCGCTCAACAAGGCGTCTGGTGGTTTCAATAGTATCCAATCGAATATCGGGTGAAGCTTCGAGAGATATATACTCCTCTTTCAGCATGGTGTAGCTTCCGTAGCTATCGTCGCCTTCGAGATAATAGTTAACGCCGTTCCATGCAATCGACTTCATCACCGCCTCTTTTTGGTTCCTGAGATGATAATTGGTGTATTCTGACGCAACCCTCTCGACGATAAAAGGTAAGATAATAATGAACAGCAAGACGATACCCAACTTGGATAAGGTGATGGAGAGGGTTAATTTATTGAGCAGCTTCACGCCTGTTTTCTTATTTTGTAACCTACGCCCCTTATTGTTTCCAGCCATTCGGTGCTGGCAAAGGCACCAAGCTTTTTGCGAACGTTCTTCACGTGCACATCTATATAATTCGATTCGTTATCATCTTCGATAAAATTGCCCCAGATATGCTCGCTTAACTGCATCCGCGTGAGGGGACGGTTTTTGTGAAGAAGAAGATAGCTCAGTAAATCGAATTCTTTCCTCGATAGCTCGATCTCTGTTTCGTGATGACGTATGATCCTCTTTTGAATATCCACGACAAACTCTCCGATAGATACTTCGGAATTGTTTAGGCGGTATTTTCTGCGGGCAATGGCCTGCATCCTGGAATGCAATTCTGGCAGGGAGAAAGGTTTAGGTAAGTAGTCATCCGCTCCAAGATCCAGTCCCGCTATCCGGTCTTCTGTTTTTCCGCGTGCAGTAAGGATGATGTATGCGGCTTCAGGATTGAGCTTCTTCGCTTCAAGCAGCAGCTTTAATCCGTCCATATCGGGAAGACCCAGGTCCAGCAGGATGAAATCATACTGATTGGCTGACAGATACTGCAGGGATGATTGTGCAGTATGTGCCATATCACATAAATAAAATGATTTTTTCAGGAACAGCTCTATTTCAAAAGCCAGGGTTTTTTCGTCCTCTACTAATAATACCTTCAAATCCTTGTAAGTTTTATCGGCGACCTTTACCTTTTACCGGTTCAGGCTTATCTTGCTTTCGGGACTTCGGAACTTCTTTGACCGGTTTCCCCGAGCTACCGCCTTTCTGCGTTCGTTCAGTCCTGCCTTTGCCTCCTCCTCTTCTGTCTTGCAACGCTGAAGCCTTAGCACCAGGCAGATAGCTCAGTAGGAAGGTAACGAGTAAAAGGTAAATGATCCGTTTATTGCTGTGTCTAATCACGATGCAAAGTTCATCAATTTTTAGTTAAATACGTATATTTTCTGGATTAATGATCCGTTTGAAGCTCACAAACTATTTAAATAAAATTTTTGTAAACACAATGAGTACAAAGATGTTAGTCATATAACAAAAGAAAACACGTCATGAACTATAAAAATTATCTAAACGGATGTCTATCTGACAATAACGATTCAGCTAAAATTATCGCGGCCCTGTTGGCAGGAGTGGCGGTTGGTGCTGCAATAGGAATACTTTTTGCGCCAGACAGCGGTTCTGAGACAAGAACTCAGATCTCCGACAAGGCGAAAGACCTGGCAAGTACAGTTAAAGATAAAGTACAGACAGCCAAGGATTCACTATCTGTAAAAGCTGATGAGTTGAAACACTCCGCAACCGATGCTTTAGATAAAGCAAAAGACAAATACACGAAAGCGACGAACGACGCAAATGATGCTGTAGAAGGAGCTATTTAAGTTTTAATATAAGAAACCCGGGCTATTTATTTTAGTCCGGGTTTTTTTTATGCGTTCAGCAATGCTCTGTCGAGATGCACATAGCCTCCGTCGACGTACGTTATCTGGCCTGTCGTATGACTCGACAAGGGAGAAAGTAAAAATGCAGAGGCATTACCTATTTCCTCCAGCGTAGTCATTCGCTGACCTAGAGGAATATTGGCTACTATGGATTTAAGGGCCTTTTCCGGATCTTCTACCGTCTGAATCCAGCGCTCGTAAAGAGGAGTCCAGCATTCAGCGATTACAATCGCGTTAACCCTGACATTATACTTAAGCAATTCAACTGCCCATTCTCTTGTCAGAGCATTTCTTCCACCGTTAGAGGCGGCATATCCGGAGGTGCCCCCTTGTCCCGTGTCGGCAGTCTTTGAGCTGATATTCAGAATAGATCCCTGCGTCTCTTTCAAATACGGAACGGCGTAATGGGCCATCATATAGTAATGGATCAGATTTTTATGCAAAGAAGAGATGAATGAGTCGAAGTCGCCGTGCTCCAGTCCAACGCCGTCGTTTTCACCGGCGTTGTTGACAAGACCATCTATTCGCCCGTAAACAGCGTAAGCGGCATTAACGGCCCTCTTACATGCCTCCGGATCCTTCAGATCGGTTTCAATTTGAAAAGCGGTTCCTCCTGCCTCTTCTATTTCTGCTATAGTCTTCAAACTTTCAGACGCCGTTCTGCTCACGATGGCAGGTATTGCCCCCTCGCGCGCTAACGCGAGGGAGATACCTTTGCCTATACCTCTGGCTCCTCCTGTAACAATGACTACCTTATCCTTTAATTTCAGATCCATATATTGGTTGGTTAAATGGTTTTATGCTTTGGAAGCTTCGTATGCCTTGACGGTCTGCTTTGAGACACCCAATCCGTCAATTCCAAGCTCTACGACATCGCCATGCTTTAAGAATACCGGCGGAGTAAAGCCTAAGCCTACTCCGGCAGGCGTACCTGTAGAGATGATATCCCCCGGAAGCAAGGTCATAAACTGGCTAACATAGGAGATCAGGAAAGGGATTTTAAAAATGAGATTGGCTGTAGTACCGTCCTGCATCATTTCGCCATTTACCTTCAGCCATAAACGCAGATTATTTACATCATCTATCTCATCGGGTGTGGCCAGATATGGGCCTGTAGGTGCAAATGTATCGCAGCCTTTTCCTTTATCCCAGGTTCCATTACGCTCAAGCTGAAAAGCCCGCTCAGAAACGTCATTATGAAGAGCATAGCCAGCTATGTACTGCTCCGCTTCAGCTTCTTCTACGTATGAGGCTTTTTTTCCAATTACCACCGATAACTCAACTTCCCAATCTGTCTTTTCTGAGTTTCTCGGAATAATTATGTCATCATTAGGACCCGCAAATGAGGTGCTGGCTTTCATAAACAAGATGGGCTCTGACGGAAGTGCTGCGTTCGTTTCTTTTGCATGATCAGCATAGTTTAATCCAATACAAACGATCTTCGATGGCCTGGCTGTAGGCGCTCCCAGTCTTTCAGAATCTGGAACTACGTTTAATTTTCCTTCATTCTCTTTCAGGAAAGCCTTGAGTCTGTTAAGACCGTCGCTCTCGAAAAAGTTCTCATCGTAGTCGCCTCCAAATGCTGAGGTATCGTATTTAACATCGTTTATAATTACTCCGGTTTTCTCTTTTCCGGGTTCTCCGAATCTGATTAATTTCATTTTTCTTAGTTGTTTAGTTTTATAAATCCTCCGTCTATGTGGTAGTCATTTCCGGTAATGAAACCTGCTTCATCCGAACACAGGTATAAAGCCAGATTGGCAATCTCCTCAGGCTCTGCCATTCTTCCGATAGGCTGACTAGCAGATAACTTTTCAAACATCTCCGATTCCTTCCCGGGATAATTCTTCGATATAAAGCCATCTACAAATGGTGTGTGCACGCGAGCTGGAGATATGGTGTTGCTGCGAATATTGTCAGTTAGATAATCTCTCGCAACAGACATACTCATTGCATGGATGGCTCCTTTACTCATGGAATAAGCGAAGCGATCGGCTATTCCCACCGCCGAAGCGATAGAAGCCATATGTAACATGCAGCCTCCGCCATTGGCTTTCATCGATGGTGCAGCGGCATATATGCAATTATAGGCCCCTTTGACGTTTACCTGGAAGACTCGTTCGAAATCATCCTCCGGGCAGTTTTCGACGTTTCCTATATGTGCGATACCGGCATTGTTGACAAGCACGTCGATTCTACCAATAGCTTGAAAAGTTGCGATGACCTCGCTTTGATTAACGACATTGAGTCCATAGGACTTAGCCTGCCCTCCCAGGGCCTGAATCTCTTCTGTGACTTGTTTTCCGGACTCTTCATTAAGTTCAATGATGTGCACGAATGCACCTTGTTTCGCAAAAACCTGCGCTATTGCTTTTCCGATACCGCTTCCACCGCCAGTAATAACGGCATGTTTATTCTTTAAACTGAACATTTTATCAAATTATAGTGAAACACCCCTCTTCCAGGGTATAAAATCATCCTGGCCCAGACCTACTGCCTTGGGCATTATCACTCCGCTTGCCACCTGAATAACATAATCCAGCATACGTTCTGCCGCTTGCTCGATACTCTCGTCGCCCTCAATGATTGTACCGCAGTTAATATCAATAATATCAGGCATGCGCGTATACAGAGCAGAATTGGTGGAAATTTTCAGAACAGGTGCTACTGGATTTCCGGTTGGAGTGCCGAGCCCTGTGGTGAACAGAACTACGTTCGCGCCCGATCCGACAACCGCAGTGGTGCTTTCCACATCACTGCCGGGGGTACAAAGAAGGTTCAAGCCGGCTTTGCTTACCTTTTCAGGATAATCAAGAACGTCTGTCACCGGAGAAGAGCCACCTTTCTTAGCAGCGCCAGCAGATTTTATCGCGTCGGTAATCAGGCCGTCTTTGATATTACCGGGCGAGGGGTTTGCATAAAACCCGGAGCCATCGGCCTCGGCCTTCGCGTTGTACGTGCGCATCAGATGCATAAACTTGTTGGCCAGCTCTTCGTTGGTACAACGGTCGCTTAATTCCTGTTCGACACCACACAATTCAGGAAACTCTGCCAGGATTACGCTGCCACCTGCGGAAACCAAAATATCGGATAACCTACCTAAGGTTGGATTTGCAGATATCCCGGAGAATCCGTCTGAACCACCACATTCAAGTCCTATACACAGTTTGGAGATTGGAGCTGGTTGACGATTGCATTCATTAGCTTCGATTAGTCCTGCGAAGGTTTGCTTTAAGGCCATTTGCAACATTTTCTCCTCTGTCCCAATCTGTTGTTGCTCCAGAATAAACAGCGGCTTAGAGAAGTTCGGATCTCTCTTTTCAATCTCCGCTCTTAGAATACTGGCCTGTGCATGCTGACAGCCGAGACTCAATACCGTCGCTCCGGCAACGTTGGGATGGGTGATATATCCTGCAAGCAGGCCACAAAGAGCATCGGAATCTGTGCGTGTTCCTCCGCAGCCGAGACTGTGGTTAAGGTATTTGATACCATCCACATTGGGAAAAATCTTGTTTGACTGCCCTGTTTTTGCAAATGTTGTGATATCAGCGTCGAGGATCTCTGCAGCTGTTTTTCCCGCCTGATACATGTCGAGGATGGCTTGGACTTCCGATTCATAGCCACGGGGCTTTCTGAAGCCCAGCTTCTCCGTAAGCGCCTCTCTGATCATATCAACATTCCTGTTCTCACAAAAAACCAGAGGAATAATGAGCCAATAGTTCGCCGTGCCTACGCTTCCGTCTGCACGGTGGAAACCTTGAAAGGTAGCCGTCTCAAAGCGAGAAGTTTCCGGCCGGGTCCATTCTGTTTTACGGGAACCTAGTTTAAACTCTTCAGATGCGTGCTTAATATTCTCAACAGTAAGTGCTGCGCCTCTTGATATCGGCTCACAAGCCTTTCCTACCAGTACACCATACATGAATATGGGATCTCCCGGGGCAAAATCTGTTAAGCCAAACTTATGCTTCGCACTCACGTTTGTGGTCAGACAGAAAGTTTGCGTTCCAAATTCAATCGCGGTTCCCGCCTGAAGATCTACTAAGGCGACAAGGACATTGTCTGTCGGATGAATTTGTATATACGAATTTTTTCTAGCTAGTTGCATTACCTCCTTAATTGGGTTCCACAAATTAAGAATAAGTGCAGTGTATATGATTCTCCGTTTTTGTCATATTATTAAACGATATTATCCAATATAAGCAGGCTTGGAGACAATTTTGCATATATTAGCTTAATTAGCTCAGAAATGAAAGCCAGACTATTAAAAGTATCCAAGAACATTTCTCACTCTTTCAGCGCGCGGAAAGATGTAAGTCCGGATATCAATAATAAATGGCATTACCATCATGAAATTGAATTGGTATACTTCAAGAGTGGGTCAGGAACGCAGTTCGTCGGCGACAGGATCAAACCATTTCATTCAGGCGATATAGTACTTATAGGATCTAATTTACCGCATCACTTCCGGTTTGATGACTCTTACTTTGACTCAAAAAAGGAGCTGGCGGCTGAGGTATATGTCATCCACTTCAATGACGACTTCTGGGGAAAGTCTTTTTTAGAGCTACCAGAAAACAGGCCGCTTAAAGAGCTAATCTCGCGATCAGAACTGGGACTTCATCTGAGCGGCCTACAAAGAAACCCAGCGATTTCACTGATTAAAGAGATTGTGAAAGCGGAAGGCCCGTCCAAAATTATTCTTCTGATGCAGATCCTGTTACACATTGCTGAAACGAGAAGCACGGAAGCTCTCGCCTCTTTTGGATTCAAGCATAGCATTTCGTCATCGGGGAGAGATCGAATACAGGATATTTATAATTACTCCATTGTCAACTTCAGGCAGAAAATCCAGTTAGATACCGTTGCCGCTATCGCGGGAATTAACCCCACGTCCTTCTGCAAATACTTTAAATCCCGTACGAGGAAGACGTACTCTGGGTTCATTAATGAAATCAGGATAGGCTATGCCTGCAAATTGCTGCTGGAAAATAAAATGAGCGTAAAAGAAATATGTTACGAAAGCGGCTACTCCAATTTCACCAGCTTTCATTCTCATTTCAAAAACATCACAGGAAAAAGCCCTCTGAATTACCGGAGAGATGTTGTGGGCGACTAAAAAGATCAACGCATTTTTGGCAACAGATTGGATCTTGTAAAGTTAGCGCTCTTCGAGATACTTTCGAAAGGATCTATAGAAAAATTCTCCTGTTCAATGATGACGTTCTTAACGCCTGAAAGTCGGGCGGATGCGAAAATTTTGGCGAAATCAATTGAGCCGGATCCTACTTCTGTATTAAGTGCTGGGTTCTGCTTGTCCATATCTTTCACATGCCACAATTCAAAACGTCCCTTGTTCTTGCTAAATAGGTCTATTGGATCCCTTCCCGCCCGGACTACCCAGTATAGATCAAGTTCAAATTTGACAAACTTGGGGTCTGTCTCTGCTAGAAGGATATCATAGCCTGTCGTATTTCCAAACTGCTGAAATTCAAAGTCATGATTATGATATGCGAGCTGCAGTCCGCTCTTCAGACATTTTTCGCCTGCCCGATTGAATTTCTCAGCCAACCTTTTGTAATCATCAGCAGAGCTGCGTAGCTTTTCATTTAAATAGGGAATGGTAAGATAGCGGTGTTTCAGTACTGAAGCGGCATTGAGGTAGGCATCAAAGCGTTGCATTTTCGTCTCAGGACCCAAATACTCATCAAAATCATAATGTCCGCTTATTGCCTTAAGATTGTTGGAATCCAGGATCTCTGCGAAAGCACTCGGGCTGAAGCCCCAGAAATGTGTCGAGGGACTGTATCCAAAGACTTCCACTTCCTGATAACCGGAAGCTGCTACCCGTTCCAATACTTTGACAACGTCCTTAGAAATCTCATTTCTCAGTGTGTATAATTGAAGGCCAAGCCGCTTTTCAGGCGCTGAGCCTGCACATGATACCTGAGGAAGGATAGCTGCACCAGCTGCCATTAGAACAGCTTGCTGAATGAAAGATCTTCTGTTAATCATTATATATCACAAATTTGAATGGCTTTTCTTAAGGATTCTACTTTGTCTTTTTGCGCAGGCATAAATTCCTGAGCGATGTAGCCTTTAAAACCGGTGTCTTTTATGGCTTTGATGATAGCGGGGTAGTAAAGCTCTTGTGTTTCATCTATTTCGTGTCTCCCAGGCACTCCAGCCGTATGATAATGAGCAATATACTCATGATATTCGCGGATATTCTGTATGACGTTTCCTTCATTTACCTGCATGTGATAGATGTCGTATAGAAGCTTAAAATTGTCAGAACCAAGAGCTTTAGCTAGTGCTGCACCCCAAGCCGTATGATCGCATTGGTAGTCTTTGTGGTCCACTTTGCTATTCAGCAATTCCATGACTAAAACCACCCCATGCTTTTCGGCGAGAGGAAGGATGCTTTTAAGTCCGGTTGCACAATTCTTAAGTCCGGTTTCATCATCCATACCGCGACGATTTCCACTAAAACATATCAGATTTTTATAGCCTGCCTTAGCTACAAGAGGAATCATCTCGGTATAATTCCGAATCAGCGTTTGATGGTGGCTAATTGTATTCCAACCTTCGGTTAGACTGATCTCTGCTCCATTGCACATGGAAGAATCCAGACCGTACTTTTTCAGTGTCGCCCAGTCCTTTGGCCCAACAAGATCAATAGCTTTGAGGCCCAACTCTTTAGAAACCTTACACAGGTCTTCTAAACTCAGATTATTGAAGCACCACCGACATACAGAATGATTAATATTTCCCTTAAGTTGAGCGCCCTGCAGTGCAGAAGCTACCGCTGCGGATGTACTTTTTGCCATAGACAAGGTTGATAATGTGGCAGCGCCCGCTAAGATTGTTTTTATTGCAGATCTTCTGTCTTTCATGTTAGCTTGCTGTTTTCGGTTGCCTTTGCAGGAATCTTTTTATCTTTAAAGAAGGCTATAAATAAGAGTAGCACCAGCGCTGATACAGATGCTGGAATCATCCAGATCATCGCCCAGTTATGACCTGATGACGTTGCGTAAGCGTCTACTATCGGTCCTGATATCAGCGAACCTATCATCATACCCACTCCGTACGTCGCCAACGTGATCATTCCCTGAGCGGCGCTTTTAAACCGTTCACCAGCATGGGAATCGGTATAGATCTGACCAGTAACGAAGAAAAAATCATAACATACGCCATGCAAGACGATGCCGACAATCAGCATCCAGTGATTTTGGTCCACGTTTCCGAAGGAAAAAAAGATGTAACGCAACACCCAGGCCAACATACCAATTGCAAGCATCTTCTTTACTCCAAGCCGTAGAAAGAAGACGGGTATCAGTAACATAAACAGAGCTTCGGAAACTTGTCCCAGGGATTGTACAGCCGCGGCCGACTTCATCCCTGCTTCGTTTAGAAAGAGGTTGGTGAAGTTGTAATAAAAGGCCAGAGGGATGCAGATCGCGATTGAGGACAGAAAGAACAGGAGATATGACTTATTGTTCAGCAGTTTAAGGGCGTCCAGTCCCAACATCTCTTTAATACTTACGTTGGCGTTGCGTTGCGTTGGCGGAGCAGGGGGCAGGGAAAAACTGAGCAGCCCCAGTAATGCCGATGCTGCAGCAGCCATCTTGAATGTAAGCGACAACTGACTTGTTTGCTCCCATCCAAAGTAACCTATTGTAAGCCCTGCGACAATCCATCCCACCGTTCCAAGAACACGCACAGGAGGGAACTCGAGTGCGGGATTTTTCATCTGCCGGAAAGACACCGAATTCACCAACGCCAGTGTTGGCATATATAAGATCATGTAAACTACGATAAGAGGGAAAAAGCCATCAAACGTAGAAGTCTGGGAGGCAAACCATAAGATCACACTTCCCGCGAGATGCAACACCCCCAGGATCTTTTGTGCAGAAAAGTAGCGGTCAGCAATGAGTCCTATGATGAATGGTGCGATGATGGCGCCGATAGACTGTGTCAGGTACGCCATGCTTATCTGTGTTCCGGAGGCGCTTAAATTTTTAACCAGAAACGTACCTAGCGTGACAAACCATCCTCCCCAGATAAAAAACTCCAGGAACATCATTATTGAGAGCTTAATTCGATTGGTTAGTATCATAGAATGGGTTGATTGTTAAAGCTTTCTGATCCGGATATTGCGGTACCACACTTCATCGCCATGGTCCTGCAAGGCAATCCTTCCCTTTTTATAAGTAGAGAATCCCGGCATGGAGGCAAACTTGCTCTTGGAAATAAGGTCTTTCCAATCGGCATTCCAAAGGGTGGTTTCGACGACCTTGGTTCCATTCAGATGGAACTCAAGATGCCCCTTATCGCTAATAATATCTACCCTATTCCAGTTGCCCGGAGAATTGACGGTTTCTTTAGAGCACGGGATCAAATCATATAGGTCTCCCGCCCTGTGCTTGTGAATCTTCCCATCCGGATGGCCATCGTTATCCAGGATCTGCATCTCCAAACCAGTATTGTATGTTTCGGGATATTTGGCAGCATCCTCTTTTACATAAAAAATAACTCCACTGTTTCCGTTAACGGAGATCTTCCATTCGAGCTGTAAGTGAAAATTCTCATATTCCTGATCGGTAAGAAGGTCGCCGCCTGAAGCGCCCTCCTTCCTGGCAGAAGCATCAAAATGTAAGACGCCGTCATCCACAACCCATGCGGTTCCGGCCTTGGGCTTCCCGTAGGAGTGCCATCCATTCAGCGACTTGCCGTCGAAAAGCACCCGCCAGGGCTCCTCGGCTTGACGCGAGGACTCGGGATTTGAACATCCAAGGATGACCATAAGAGACAAAGTAGAAAATGAGAGAGCGTTCATATCTATTTTAATGAAAGTATATAGCGAACCATTTCTTTTGCGTCGGATCTGGATATCGAAGGATGTGGGGTCATAGGAATATCGCCCCAGGCGCCGCTGCCACCATCAATAATTTTGCTGGCAAGCATGTCGATATTTTTGTCTGTGGCTTCATATTTCTCTGCCACCTCTTCATAGGCAGGACCGATGATTTTAATCTTTTCCTTATGACAGCTAAGGCAGTCTGATGACGAAATCAGTTGCGCACCTTTCTCAAATGAACCGGATGGCGGAGATCCGGCGCTTCGGTTGGTACCAATGTCATTTACGTTTGTGTCAACTTCAGATTGCCGGGTTGCAGCAGCCATATCGCCTGCACTCACAGAGTCTCTGCTATTTCCTTTTTCGGATTGATTACCACAAGCAGTTGTCATTGCAACAGCCAGTAAAAAGATTAGTTTTTTCATTCAAATATATTAAGGCAGCCCTAAAATACGCCTATTTAGCTTCGCGTCCATACCGGTGCCCGCAAAATCATCAAAAGCTTTTTCCGTTACGCGAATAATATGGTCACTTATAAACTTAGCGCCTTCTCTTGCTCCATCAGCTGAATTTTTCAGCGCACACTCCCACTCCATTACCGCCCAGCCATCAAAATCATAAGCACTTAGCCTACTAAAAATCGCTTTAAAGTCAACCTGACCATCTCCCGGAGAGCGGAAACGCCCGGCGCGATCAATCCAGGACTGATATCCCCCGTACACACCTTGTTTTCCTGTGGGATTAAACTCAGCATCCTTAACGTGAAACGCCTTGATCCGCTCATGATAATGATCGATGTACGAAAGGTAATCCAGACACTGCAGAACAAAATGCGAAGGATCGTAAAGGAGACAGGCTCTTGGATGGTTACCTACTTTCTCTAAAAACATTTCATAGCTAATACCGTCATGCAGGTCTTCTCCGGGATGTATTTCATAACAGACATTCACACCCTGCTCATCAAAGGCATTCAAGATCGGCAACCAGCGGCGTGCCAGTTCCGTAAATCCTTCTTCTACTAATCCTGCTGGCCTCTGAGGCCAGGGATATACCATCGGCCAAAGTAAGGCACCGCTAAATGTTGCATGTGCGTTTAGTCCCAGATTAGCTGAAGCACGTGCAGCAAACATGAGTTGTTGGACTGCCCATTCTGTTCGCAAGGCTGGATTATTTCGATATTTCTCCGGTGCAAAACCATCAAATAAAGGATCATAAACCGGATTAACAGCAATTAGCTGACCTTGCAAGTGTGTGGAAAGTTCAGTTATTTTAAGACCTTCTTCTTCGACAATGCCTCGAATTTCATCCGCATAAGTCTGGCTTTCAGCAGCCTTTCTCAGATCAATAAAGCGACTATCTGTAGTGGGGATCTGTATCCCTTCAAATCCCAGGCCTCTGGCCCATTTGCATATAGCGCTCAAACTATTAAACGGGGCTTCCGATCCAATAAACTGTGCGATAAACACAGCTGGTCCTTTAATTGTCTTCATACTTCAAGCTAAATTCTGACCACTTTACGTCTGATTGTCCCGAGCGGATAACACTTTCGATAAATGCCATTCCTCGCACTCCTTCATCAACACCGGGGAAGTCGAGATGTTCCGGTGAAGGTTCTTCATTGGCTAGAAGTGCCTTTATCGTTTGTGCAAAGTTCCGGTATAAATTAGCGAAAGCTTCTAGATATCCCTCTGGGTGCCCCGCAGGTGTGCGTGTATTATGGGAGGCATACGAACTTAAATAAGCACTACCTGTGCGTAGTATTTGGACGGGTTCGTCTATCATCATCAGTTTAAGTGTATTGGCATCAGACTGCTGCCATTCTAGGCCGCCCTGCTCTCCGTAAACACGTATCTTAACGTTATTTTCCTCCCCGGTAACGATCTGTGATGCAATCAACACACCACTGGAACCATTGGAAAATTTCAGGAGAACTGCTCCATCGTCGTCCAGTTTTCGCCCCTTAACAACAGTATTAATGTCTGCACATAGCTTTGTCACCTGTAGTCCGCTCACATACTCGACCAGATTAAACGCATGCGTGCCAATATCTCCCATAGCACCTGCTATACCGCTCCTGGAGGGGTCTGTTCTCCAGGCGGCCTGTTTGTTATTACCTGAGCCTTCTTCAAAGCGGCTTAACCAACCTTGTGGATATTCAGCATAGATCTTCCTGATTTCCCCTAACTTGCCCCCCGCCACAATTTGTCTGGCTTCTTTGACCATTGGATATCCGGTATAGGTATGAGTCAGGCACAATAATTTGCCTGATTCTCGACATATCTCTTTTAAACGAACCGCCTCAAACAACGAAAAGGTGGCAGGTTTATCCAGGATAACATGAAATCCATTTTCCAGTGCAAGCTTTGCAGGTTCAAAGTGAAGATGGTTGGGTGTTACGATACTGATAACCTGCACCCTCTCGTTTGGCGGAAGCCGACTCTCACTTTCGAGAAGCTGATGATAGGTTTCATAGACACGAGCGGCGTCAAGCTGAAGTATCAAACCCATTTCCTTCGATTTCTCGGCATCACTACTGAAAGCGCCGCATACCAGCGTATACTCATCATCCATCCTTGCCGCGATCCGGTGAACCGCACCGATAAAAGCGCCCTGACCTCCACCGATCATTCCTAAACGTAACTTCATAGTGCCCATGCTCTGTCACCTTTCTTGTAAGGAATACATCCATCGAATTTTCCAGGAACAGGGAGATATCGTAGTGCCTGGGTGGCCCCCACTTCAGATGTGAAAAAGCCGAGTAAGGTTAGTTGTTTCATCATACTAAAATAATGATTGGGCTCATCGGGTTTCTTTACACGGGAGAACTCCTTTTGCTCTCTATCGAGTGCGGTCAAAAAGTTGGTACGCTTTGCCTGATCGCTGCTCATGAAGGATTGTCCATATTGTTCCTTAAATTTATTCTCCAAGGTTGACAGGCCTTTTGTAAATACCGCCTGATCTTCCCTTGCATAACAGTCTTTCACCATTAAGGCTATAAACGCCCCTACCCCCGCAGCACGGGCTCCGGGCGTGGTTGTTTCCGGAAGAATTGTTTCCGCAATCTCTTCGAGCAGTCTGACCTGGTCCGCATTAAAAAGACCATCATTGCTATTTTGTGACGAGCTACAACCGGTGCTCAAAAAGAGCTCGGCACCGATTACGGCGCCGCCCATTATCCAGGCGACTTTGGCAATAGCCTCTCTTCTGTTCATCTGATTAAATATTTCGTTTTTTCATCTCACCAACCGCAAAATCCACTGCTCTGGCGGTGAGTGCCATATACGTCAATGAAGGATTTACGCAGCTTGCCGATGTCATACAGGATCCGTCTGTAACAAAGACGTTGGGAGCATCCCAGACCTGATTCCATTGATTAAGGACTGAAGTTTTTCGATCTTTTCCCATACGCGCAGTACCCATTTCATGAATACCCTGGCCCATTGCATAACCTGAATCATACGTATTAACATCTTTCATACCCGATACCTCCAACATCTCTTTTGCATCGAGCATCATATCCTTACGCATGGCATGCTCATTCGCTTTGATCTCACAATCAATAGCAAGTACCGGCAGCCCCCATTTGTCTTTCACCTTCTTATCCAACGAAATCATATTTTCATGGTATGGTAGAGTCTCCCCAAAAGCACCGATCCCTATTCTCCACTGACCAGGTTCACATAAAGCATCTTTGAACTCTCCGCCTATATTAAATTCTGCAATTTCCCTTCCCCAGTTCTCCCGACTAGCACTACCCTGATAACCAAAGCCTCGAAGGTAGTCACGTTTGTCGCCGAAAAGATTTCGAAATCTTGGTATATAAATACCGTTGGGACGCCTGCCGTAATAGTATTTATCATCGTAGCCCTCCGCTACACCCGAGGCTCCGCATCTGAAATGATGATCCATCAAATTATGCCCAAGCTCTCCGCTGCTGCTGCCTAAGCCTCCATCCCAGATATCGGTGGCAGAATTCATTAGGATCCATGTTGAGTTTAATGTAGATGCGCAGACAAACACAATTTTGGATGAAAACTCATAGGTCTGATTGGTTTCGGCATCGAGAACTTCGACGCCTGAAGCCTTTTTAGTGTCTTTATCATAAAGAACGCGTGTAACAATCGACCAGGGCCTTAACGTTAGGTTGCCAGTAGCCATTGCTGCCGGAAGAGTGGCAGACTGAGTGCTGAAATATCCCCCGAACTGACAGCCGAGCCAGCACTTGTTTTGATACTGACAATTCGTTCGGTGATGGTGTTTAGCAGTAAGATTAGCACTTCTGCCAATGATCATGGCTCGTGCATTTTTATAATGCGACCTAATGCGGGCAGCCACATCCTTTTCCACACAGTTCAACTCCATCGGCGGTAAATATTCACCATCTGGTAATTGAGCTAAACCGTCGGCGTTGCCGTTAATTCCTGCAAAGCGTTCGGCATAGCTATACCAGGGTGCTATTTCCTTGTAGCGAATAGGCCAGTCAACGGCGATTCCTTCCTTAGCATTAGCCTCAAAGTCAAAGTCGCTGAACCGATAGCTTTGCCTGCCCCAGGTCAGAGACCTTCCTCCTACCTGATACCCGCGGTACCAGTCAAAACGCTTTATTTCAACGTAAGGGCTTTCTTTTTCATTTACCCAGAAGTCAAGATTTGCTTCATTTAAGGGATAATCGCGCTTTAGGACGGGATAATTTTCAATCATCTCCTGAGTCCGCCCGCCCCTGTGCTCAAATTCCCAGGGAGCCTTACTTGTACTCGGATAATCTTTGATGTGCTCAATGTTCCTTCCGCGTTCCAGAAGCAGTGTCTTCAGACCCCGTTCGGTTAATTCCTTTGCCGCCCAGCCGCCGGATATTCCAGAACCGATTACAATCGCATCATATGATTGGTTAGCCATATTGGTTCTCTTGATATGAAGTAGGTCTTACATTTGCTGTGCATTCAATTCGCGCCCATCAGTCTGTTGGAAGACGAATACTCAGCGTTTAATTAGTTAGTCACAAGGAACCGATTACTCAAGAAGCGATCCTTAGTTAGCCATAAATATAAATATTATAAGGACTTAACTATTAAAATATCAAAAAAATATGTTGCAGATACTCAATCCCAGTGACCACCGTCATTTTTGCTTGTCACTAGCTTTGATAGATTAGCGATTATAAATTGACGTATGCGTAATCACCCTTTGATCCAGAAACTAAGCGAGTTTGGTAATCTTTCCGACGAAGTTATTGCACAAATCTTGGACGCGTTAAAACTGATTGAACTTCCAAAAGAGAAAGTCGTTTTGAGAGAAGGTTTTACCAATAGGAATATCTATTTCCTGGAGACCGGTATCGTCAGAAGATATAATATATCCCAGGTGGGACATCAGAAAACGACTGGTTTTATCCCGAACTGCACCTTCTTCACTGATCTGGATAGTTTCGAGCGAAGAAAAGCATCTAACTCTACATTCAACACGGAAACCTCCTGTGTTATATATAGTTTAGATTATTTCAAGCTCAAAGCGCTATTGGACGCAAATTCTTCCCTGCGGGAGCTTGTCACTATAGTTAAAGAACACTATTCAAGACGCTACATTCAAACGAAAGATTTCCTTGCTACTGAACCAATCGAAAAACGTGTAAAGATGCTGGTAGACGAGCTTCCGATGGTTATGGATACTTGCCGAAAAAGGGATATCGTATCGTACTTGAGAACAAATAGTCAGACCTATAATTTCACCTTAAAAAATTTACTGCAGTCGGGCAAGAAGTAATAACAAAAAAGTTCCCTTTTATTAAATATTTTAGCTTTGAAACAAATACAACGCTATGAACTTAGAGGCCTGGGCCTACCCCATCGGACGATATCAGCCACCCGAGATCTTCACTCATGAGATTGCTAAGCAATCTATATCCCTAATTGAAGCCTTGCCCTCTTGGCTTGACGTCTGCATCGAGAACCTCGATGAAAGCCAGTTGAACACTCCTTATCGCCCGGAAGGCTGGACGGTCAATCAAGTAATCCATCATCTGGCAGACAGCCACATGAACGCTTACATCCGCTTGAAGCTTACGCTGACAGAAGAAAGCCCCACAGTCAAACCTTATAATGAGGCGCTATGGGCCGAACTACCAGATAACAAGCTGGTTCCCGTTAACGTTTCAATAACACTTCTGCATGCTCTTCACCGACGTTGGGTAGAAGCTTTACGATCTTTAACAGGAGAAGACTGGTTCAGAACATATTATCATCCAGAATCTAAAGAGCTAGTCGCCCTATGGCAGACGACTGCACATTACGCCTGGCACAGCAGACACCACATGGAGCAGATTAGATCATTGCGAAATCGGCGAGGCTGGTGATTTTTATAAAACGAGGCATTTTCCCAATGCGGAATTTGCGCCCTCTTTACACTATACACACACTTTTTTAACTTAAATTTGCTATCTTCGCCGCAATGTTTATAGCTGTAACAATAAGCCAACCGACTTAGTTTAATATTTACTTGAAAATATCTGCAACCTTGTGCGGTATTTTCCGTTGTAAATGTTATAACAATAATCGAGATAAGCAAAATAGTTTATAAAAATTTCCGTTAATGTGGCGACTACGTTGCATTAACACATTTGATTAAAAATGAGACAACTTAAAATATCCCAATCTATTACCAATCGTGAATCCCAGTCCCTGGATAAATACCTTCACGAAATAGGAAAAGTAGATTTAATTACTGCACAAGAAGAAGTAATCCTCGCACAGAAAATCCGTGAAGGTGACCAGGCAGCTTTAGAACGTTTAACAAAGACGAATCTACGTTTCGTTGTTTCTGTGGCAAAACAATACCAAAATCAGGGATTAACTTTAGGTGACCTTATCAACGAAGGTAACCTGGGACTAATCAAAGCCGCTAAACGTTTTGATGAAACCAAAGGATTCAAATTCATATCTTATGCTGTTTGGTGGATCAGACAGTCCATTCTATCAGCTGTAGCTGAACAGTCACGTATAGTACGCCTTCCCTTGAACCAAATTGGTTCATTAAGCAAGATAAACAAGGCTTACTCGAAACTTGAACAAGAATACGAGCGTCAGCCTTCGCCGGAGGAGCTTGCAGATATTTTGGAAACGACCGTAGACAAAATTTCTGACTCTCTTAGCAATGCTGGTCGCCAGGTTTCAATGGATGCACCATTCGTTCAAGGAGAAGAAAACACCCTGTTAGACGTCATGCAAAGTGATGATCCGGGAACAGACAGCCACTTAATTAACGACTCACTCGCTATGGAAATCAGCCGCTCTTTGGCTACTCTTTCAGAGCGCGATCGCGAAGTGCTGATTCTATTCTTTGGCATCGGAAGTAACAATCCGCTTTCACTTGAGGAGATTGGCGAGAAGTTTAATCTAACGAGAGAGCGTGTTAGACAATTGAAAGACAAGTCGCTTCAGCGTTTAAAACATGCTTCAAGAAGCAAAATTTTACAATCTTATTTGTAAGCTACTTTCAAAGTAATATGCAAAAGCCGAGATTATATTTCGGCTTTTTGCGTTTCAAGTCTTCGGTGATATACTTCCAGCATGCCGACCAGTTCAGGTATATCAATCGGCTTTGATATATGGTCATCCATTCCTGCGGCCATACAAGCGTCTTTATCTTCCTTCATCGCGCTCGCAGTCAGGGCAATTATCACAGGCTGGATACGATCTTTTTCAGAACGTATCCTTTCGGTAGTTGCCAAACCATCCAATCCAGGCATCTGAACATCCATTAGAATAAGGTTAAATCGCTTTTTCTCCATTATTTCAAGAACCTCAAGTCCTGAACTCACTATTACGGGATTGTAACCTAACTTATGAAGTATTTTGTTGATCAGCATTTGATTAATCTGGTTGTCTTCGGCGACCAAAATATCCATCGGATATCTGTTACTAAATTCACCGTCCAGCATAGGACCTTGCTTTCGGCTCTCAACAAATGTATCTCCGCTGGAAAGATACTTCTGAATTACCCTCGCCAGGATACGCTGCTTTACAGGCTTCGTCAGAACCTCACAGAAAAGATCAGGGAAATTTTTAGCGGATTCGTTACCTATCGAAGTCAGAAGCAGGATGGGGATTGAAGGCATCTGCTTTTTTACCAACAAAGCGAAATCTATGCCGTCTTGTTCAGGCATTTGCATATCCGTGATTACCATATCGTAAGCCACGCTATGAATCTTGCTTAGAGCTTCCGAAACAGTCTGAAAATCACTAACATCTAGTTGCCACTGTTTTAATTGAAGGCTTAAAACCTTCAGATTTGTGGCGTTGTCGTCCAGAATCAAAATTTTCTTCCCATGGAGCGAGTCCAGTAAAAGTGGCTCTTCCTGGGTATGACTACCGCGTTGACAAACAACATCAAACGTAAAAGTTGACCCTTTACCAAGTTCGCTACGTACATGAATGTTACCACCCATAAGTTTGATCAGACGCTTAGAAATCGCAAGTCCTAACCCACTACCTCCATATTTTCTCGTCGTGGAGGAATCTAACTGCGAAAATGCGCCAAACAAATTACCATGAAACTCTTCCGGTATTCCAATCCCCGTGTCACTTACCTCAAATAATACGTTAATATCGTTTCCTTGCAAACACCTTCCTCGGCTTACTGAAATAAATACCTCGCCTGAATGAGTGAACTTAACGGCATTGCCTACCAAATTGATTAGCACCTGAGAGAGGCGCTGACCGTCACCCACCAACGAGTTAGTCAAATCATTATCTATGTGAAATACCAGATCAATCCCTTGTTGTGCGGCTTTCCAGGCAAATACATCCATCACATCCTCGATAAGATTACGAAGGTGAAATGCGTGTGGGTCAAGTTCCATCTTACCCGATTCAATTTTAGAAAAATCCAGAATATCATTAATCACTGCCAACAAGTTATCACCGCTACTCTTGATAGTTTTTGCATATTCTCGTTGCTCGCTGTTCAAGTCTGTGTCGTATAACAACGAAGCCATTCCCAATACCCCATTCATAGGTGTACGTATCTCGTGACTCATTGTCGCCAAAAAAACACTCTTCGCCTGATTTGCCTTATCGGCCTCCTTCCTCGCTTCCGCTTCATGTTCTCGTTGAATCCTCAACTTCTCATTGAGATCATGCAAATAATTGGCCTGTTGTTGAATTTCTTCCGATTGCGATTGTAACTCCTCATTCGTAGCCTGCAGTCGTTCAGATTGTTGCTGAATCTCTTCTGCCTGCGCGTAGACTTCGCGTGTTCGTTGTTTAACCAACCGCTCCAATACCGCTTTCTGTCTCCTTATAACCTTTACCCTAAGACGGTACACGCCATAGATACAACCACAGAAAAGAATTAACAATAAAATATTAAACCATACAGACTTCCAGAATACCGGGATAATCCGGATCTTCATTATCGTCCCTTGCTCATTCCAAACGCCTTCGTTATTGGACGCCTTGACAACAAACGTATAGTCTCCCTGTGGTAAGTTGGAAAAGGCAACTGTACGCTGATTGCCCAGCGGAATCCAGCTGTCATGCAAACCGATCATCTTATAAGCATACTGGTTGTTCTCTGGCGCGATCATATTCAGCGCTGCAAACTCAAGGGAAAACGTGGCCTGATCACTACTTAGAGTTATATGTGTGGTTTCCGTAATATTGTTTTTCAGGGGAGATTTCTCATCACGGGATGACACCGGCTTGTTGAAAATATTGAATCCTGTAAACACGATATTAGGCACTAACGTATTTGTGACAATCTCACTTGTACGCACAACATTAAAGCCGTTAGTTCCACCGAAATAGATCGATCCGTCAGAGGCTTTCAAGCTGGCGTCCTGTTTAAACTCAAGACCCTGGAGCCCGTATGCCAGCCCATAATTCGTTGGCCTTGCACTTGGAATATTATACCGCGTCAGCCCGTTATTTGAACTGATCCAAAGATCCCCTGTCTGGTCTTCGATTAAGCCATGAATATAGTCGTTGGCAAACCCTTTCTTTTTATTGAACAGGCTAAACGTCTCCTTTTTCCGGTCAAATAAGTTAATTCCGCCACCTGCTGTTCCTATCCAAAGGTTCTTTTTCGAATCGAGTAAGATAGACGTTACAATATTATTACTTAATGAAGTATTATCGTCATTCTTATGAACATAGCGTTTGAAATCGCCGGTACTTACATCTAACCGATATAGGCCCTGTTCCGTGCCCAACCAAATGTTTCCGTCATAGTCTTCGTTAATCGTGTAAATCAGGGCCTGATTCATCTTTTGCAGATCCCTGGAGATCGAGTAACGAGTCATTTTTTTAGTATTTTTATTGAACCTGTTTAATCCACCTGCCCAGGTTGCTATCCACACGTTATCTTTACTATCCAAAAAGATCTTATAGATTCGGTTATCCGATAATGAATTGGGATTTAGTGGATCTTTCCTGAAGTTACTGAATTTACCCGTTTTTATGTCCAGAATATCCAGCCCGCCTTCAAATGAGCCGAAGCCCATCGAATCTTTGCCCACGCGAGCAACGCAATAAATATTATTGTCAGAAAGGCCGTCCTTTCTGTCTAAAGTATGCTGGTAATGTTTGAATGTCTTCTTAACAGGATCGAAGACATCTACGCCTCCCTCTGTTGCAATCCATATCCGCTTATCATCATCTTCCGCAAAGCCCTTGACACCCGCATTCCGTAGCGTGTTCGCACGGTACGGTATCGGCTTGTAATGAATAAATTTATCCGCGTTCCTGGTAATATAACTAACGCCGCCGCTATTGGTTCCCAGCCACACTATTCCCGATGGATCATGATAGATAGACCGGACGATATTATGGGAAATCGTACTCTCGTCAAAGCTGTCATGCTTGTATTGCTCGAATTTATTTCTAATGTAGTCGTAAATAATTAGTCCGTCTGATTCAGTCCCAATCCACAAACGTCCATCCCGACCCATCTTCATCGATATCATGTTATTGCTGGGGAGTCGCAAACTCTGACCTGCTTTACCAATGCCAACAAGATGACCGGTCCGCTGATCGAGGTTAAATAACCCTCTGCCTTCGTAGGCAACCCATATAGAGCCGTTCCGCCCCTGAACTATACCCTTGACCGAGCCGGGTGAATAGTACGACTTGTCAATAGAAGCATCATAACGCTTGATCTTTTTTGTTTTTAAGTCGAGCCTGTTCAGACCACTTGTCGTTCCAACCCAAATATTGCCGTCGTCAAACTGGCTAATAACGTTAATATCATTATTACTGATAGACTCAGGGTCAGAGCCGTCGTAATAAAACTCATCAAAGCGATTCTTGTCAGGATCAAAAAGAAAGAGTCCTTCTTTTGTTCCAATCCACATGTTCCCGTCGAAATCCTGCAGTATCGTCTTAACATAGGTATCTGTTCCGTGCGGACGATAATGTTTGAAAGAATCACTCGCCGGGTCGTAAAGATCAAGTCCCGACGCAGTGCCCACCCATATTCTTCCCCGCAAATCGACATATACAACACTCACATAGCTACTGCTCAGACTTGTTTTGTCTTCTCGGTCATATTGGTAGATCTTAAACTGATAACCGTCATAACGGTTCAGTCCATCGCGCGTGGCAAACCACATAAACCCTTTCGCGTCCTTCGCTATGCTTGTCACGTTACTTTGTGACAAACCGCTCTTGGTCGTAAGTCGTTTAAATGTGAATGAGCTCTGCGCTTGTACAGATAACATTCCAAGACAGCAAAAGAATAGTGTACAGAGAGTTTGATAAAGGTTAGGACGGTCGGGCATGGCAACAAATTAGAACCGAAATCTCAAGTAAATCGTTGGTTCTAATATACACATTTTTACCGGTTTACCTTATCTATCCTAATCCAGTCCATGCCGGCGGATTCTGCTGCTTCCACCCCCGCCTGCCCGTCTTCAAACACCAAACAAGCATCAGGATCCACTCCGAGCAGTTCAGCTGCTTTCAAAAAAGGATCAGGATAAGGTTTACCTCTTGGGGTCTCACCTGCACATACCAGTACTTCAACCTCCGATTCTATCCCCAGCACTCGCAACGTTTTCAGAATAGCTTCTCTGGACCCGCCAGACACTACAGCGATCTTCACCTTCCCTACGTGAGCAAGCAAATGATCAACCACGAACTGAACCGGTTTCGTGTGCTCGATATAGTCATTATAAAATATAGTATACTTTTCCTTCTCGAAACTTTGAGGATCAAATGCAGACCCATATCGTTCGTTAATCTTCTCTACCACCGCAGGGATCGGAAGTCCCGCAAACTCATCGATGATGGCCGGATCTATCTGGAGGCCTGCCCCGAGGGCTACCTGTGCATATGACTCCTTATGAGCTGCCATATTATCGGCAAGAGTTCCGTCGCAGTCATACAAAAAAGCTTCGTAATCTCCCTTGCTCAGCTCCATCAACTGAGCGAGCTTCAACGCATTACTTTCAGTTTCTGCCATGGACTATAATATTTTCGCTAACTCAGCCAGAGTTTCAGCCGTTGCAATCTGACCTTCCTTAACTTTACCAAACCCGTAGGAGACAAAGATGAATGGAACGCCTGCCTTTTTGCTTGATTCGTAGTCACCTTGCGTATCACCTACATAAACCGGAGACTGGAGCTGATGATCAACAACAATATCCCTGATATTATCTGCCTTTGGGCGACTCTTAGTTCCATAACATTGGTGTCCCACAAAATATTCATGAAGTTTATAATAGTCCAGAAAGGCTTCAATATAACCAGACTGGCAGTTACTCACAATAAATAGCTTGTACTTCGCAGATAATTCTTGCAATGCGTCAACCAATCCCGGATACAAAATACCTCCCTCAGCGCTTAACACTTCCAGTTCTTTTTTTGCACACTTCGCTTTAAATTCCTGACGCTGTTCATCAGTCAATTCCGGAAAAAGGTGATCATATATAGCATCATAAGCCATTCCAGCTATTCCGCCTATACTGGCAGGCGTGATATCATTTTTCACAAAACCAAATTCTTCTTTGGCAGCCTGCCAGGCCGCAGCCACACCTTCGGTTGAATCCCAGAGCGTACCGTCCAGATCGAAGATGATGCTGTCAAACCGTTGTTTTAATGTAATATCCATGTTGCGGGCAAAAATATGCGTTTGATACTGAAAACAATTACTGATTTTTGCCAAACATCATCAAAACTCCTTAATATAGATTGATTATGACAAACGTCACCGTAAAAGCACTTAATCAACTCCGCGTTGTCGGAATCACCGAAGGTATTTCCTATGTATTCTTGCTGGTCATCGCCATGCCGTTAAAATACATGTTCGATTACCCTATCCTGGTAAAATACACCGGCTGGGCACACGGCATCTTATTTGTCCTTTACATAGCCGCCGTGTTTAAAGTAACCTTCCTGGCGAAATGGTCTTTTGCCAGAACATTCAAATACCTTGTAGCTTCGTTAATCCCACTTGCCACATTTTTTCTTGATAAAGAACTAAAAAATGAAGCAGATTCAATCGCGAAAAACAATTTATCACCGAATACAGTATCTTTGGAAGATATTAAAGTTTAATTTCGCCGAATAGAACTATTATTGCCCATTACTCGTTTTAGTACCAATGTATATTTTATTATTTTTCGTCGGACACTGGTTTCTGTCTCTGTTTTTCCAAACCTTCTTTTTGCACCGTTATGCTTCTCATAAGGTGTTTACCACAAGCAAATTTTTTGAACGCGTTCTATATCTGATGACCTATATATGCCAGGGCTCCTCCTTCCTGAATCCACGGGCGTATGCAACCATGCACCGGGATCATCATGCGTTCAGCGACACCGAAAAAGATCCACATTCCCCGCATTTCTTCAAAGATGTATTTCAACTGATGTGGGCTACAGTATTAACGTTCAAAGATCACGTCAGGATGACTAAGGACAAAACGGCGAGGGGCTCTGCCACTTATCCCGAGTGGCCAATCGTCGACCGAATAGGTTCTTCCATCGCTTCACGATTGATGTTTGGAGCGCTGTATATCGCATTCTACATGGAATTTGCTACTCATTGGTGGATGTATCTTCTTCTACCTATCCACTTCCTGATGGGACCATTACACGGAGCTATTGTGAATTGGTGCGGTCATAAGTACGGATACGCGAATTTTGACAACAATGACCATTCAAAAAACACAACGCCGTTTGACTTTTTAATGTTAGGTGAGCTATTTCAAAATAACCACCATCGCTTTCCCAACAGTCCGAACTTCGGATACCGCTGGTTTGAAGTAGATCCTATCTACCCGATCATCAAGTTTCTGCACTGGACCAGACTCATCCGGTTGCGCAAGGCATAACAAATCAACCAAGATATAACGAATGGCTCCCTCAAAGGAGCCTTTACTATTTTAAAAAATCCCGGTACCACTTCCCCGATGACTTGACTCTGCGTTCCTGCGTCTCAAAATCCACATGAACCAGGCCAAACCGCGGACGATATCCTTCCGCCCATTCAAAGTTATCAGTGAGGGTCCATACGAAGTAGCCTTCTGCAGGACATCCCTCTTCCCGCGCTCGCAGAAGCTCTTGTATACTCGTCCGAATAAATGCAAGCCTTTCCTGGTCATCTACGGTGCCATTCGTAACCGTGTCCGGAAAAGCAGCACCATTCTCCGTGATATAGATCTTTTTAATCTGCTTGTACTGGCTGTACTTTTTGATGACCGGATAAATACCTTCAGGATACACCTCCCACTTCATAGCGGTCAGAGGTACCTTCCTTTTCTCAGCCTTTACAAGCTTAGCATGCAGGTAAGGCGTCAAAAGAGAATATCTGATGACTTCCCGCGTATACGTCTGGATCCCGATAAAGTCAAAATCAAAGGCCATCTTCTCCTCATCTCCCGGAAGCATATACTTACGAATCCCCTTCATCACAGAAACATCTTTATCCGGATAACCCATTCCAAGAACCGGCTCGATGAGCAGTCGGTTGAATAATACATCTGCCCGGTTAGCCGCAGAAACATCCCACGACCGTTGAGAATAAGGTTCAATATGCGAACACGAGAAAGTCGTACCAATCTCAGCATGAGGCTGAGACGCCTTTAATATTCTACCACCGGCGGCCATGCTTAAAACTGCATGATGCACTGCCGGAAAAAAATTTTTGAGTCCGGTCCTCCCTGGAGCATGAACTCCTAAAAAATGACCCGCACCAGTAAAAACCATAGGCTCGTTCATCACCATCCAATGACCGATCCGGTCACCAAAATTCCTCGCACAAATATCCGCATAAGCCGAAAACCACTCAACCACATCCCGGTTGGTCCATCCGCCGAGGTCTTCCAGTGCCTGCGGAAGGTCCCAATGATACAAAGTAGGCCATGGGTCGATGCCGCGTTCCAGACAAGCATCTATCAGCCTGTTATAAAAATCCAGTCCCTTCTGATTTACAGCACCTTTTCCAACGGGCAATATTCTGCTCCAGGCAATCGAAAACCTAAAGTTTGGAATATTGAGAGCCTTTACAATGTCGAGGTCTTTCTCATACAGATTATAGAAATCACAGGCCACCCCGGCATTCTGCCCGCCATGTACCTTGCCTTTCCTGGCTGTGAACGTATCCCAGATGGAAGCACCTTTGCCGTCCGAAGAACAGCTGCCTTCTATTTGAAACGCAGCCGTAGAAACTCCCCATTTAAAATCTTTACCAAATAATTCCTTCTCCAAGCCTCGTTTCTCCGTTTACGATTAAAGAATGGTTGAACGAAATTGGTCGTCAACAGACCATTGTCCGGGTTCTTTGCCGGTATAACTACCAACGACGGCATTTACGATTTCCTGCGTCATATCCGGATAGTGAACCGGAATAATTTCACCTGACTCTATCCAGCTTTGTATGGCAGGAGCATATTTATCTTTAAGGCTCTTGATTACGGGTACGCCCATTTCACGAAGAGCAGCCGCGTTAAGATGCTGTTCATACTGGTTTTTCATAGGAATCACCAATATCTTCTTACCCATGTACAATGCTTCAGCAGGAGTTTCGAACCCCGCACCAGTGAGCACACCGGCAGAACGGGCCATGCTTCTGGTAAACTTTTCATTATCAATTGGCTGTATGGTGATATTCTTCACGGTCAGTTTCTTCTTATTATGCTTGGAAAACACATCCCATTGAATATCCTTAAACGTCGAAAGCTGCCTGATCAGGCGTGCATCATCATAGGCAGGCAAATAAACGGTATAATGGCCATCATCCCTCAGCTCCTGATTTCTAACCTGACTTCTTATTACAGGTGTGTAAATATTTTCATCATAAGATTGAAAGTGGAATCCGTGTCGGGAACTTGCAGGAGCATAATTATTAAGCACCAGATTACCAATCATATCCCGGTGCTCAGGACGCGGAGCGTTGGGGGATAAAACTGCTGCCTGATGGCTAAGAGCGATGCAGGGCTTATTCTTCATATAACAGGCCCATGAAGAAACCGGCTCGAAGTCATTGAGCACTAAATCGTATTTTTCAATAGGCAATGAGTTAATCCCTTTCACCAACCGGCGGAGATTCGCCTTGACAAGCGTCTTCCAAAGATTAACGCCGCCTGATTTTCCGAAAATAAAACTGAGTCCTTTTAGCTCATACTTCACCTCAAAAGGCAAAACAAGGTCGCCTTGTATGCCGCTGACAAGTATGTCAACATCCCCCAGCTGCTGCAGACAAGGGATAACATCCATCGCGCGACTCAAGTGTCCGTTACCGGTACCCTGGATAGCATAAAGTATTTTCATAGAAAAAAGGACCGTATCCTTGCACGAAAATAACGTTCTTTAACGTAAAAGTATATACAAACCGGATTTAATCTCATAGCTGTAACTTTTGATAACGCTAAGTTATGACCGCAATGTAAACTCTATCTGTAGTTTATGTAATGGTTTCATAAAGACTTTGCACTATGAATTCTGTTTATCCAGAGTCAGAGTCTGCTCGATCACCTCCGGAAGTTCATCATGATAATGGCTGACATAGATTAGCGAAGCCTTACTATTTTTGCAAACAACATTTACCACCTGTTTAAAGTGCGCCTGCTGGTGTGCATCCAGCCCCTGGCAAGGCTCATCAAAGATAAGAAGTGGTGGGTTCTTTACCATTGCTCTGGCTAATAAACAAAGACGCTGCTTACTGGCCGAAACATGACGAAACAGCTGAGACTCATCAACATCAACCCCTATTAGTCTCATCCAACGGCGTGCGATCTCCGCGAGCTTATGATTCGACGGCCGGAAAAGGCCAAGGGTATCGTAGAATCCCGACTCAACAACCTGTATACAAGTCATCGCTGATGGAAAATACTGGAACAATTCCGGGGAGACAAAACCTATTTTCTTTTTAATATCCCAAATACTTTCACCGCTTCCTCTCTTCCTGTCGAATAGCAGGATATCGTTTGCATATGCCTGCGGATTATCACCGTTTATTAAGCTTAGCAAAGTCGACTTGCCTGATCCATTGGCTCCCACCAGCGCCCAGCGCTCTCCCTGGCGTATAGTCCAGTTGACATCGTCCAGAATTACAGCATCACCATAGCGGATCTGTACATTATTCATACGCACAATAAACTCAAACGATTCCACCGGCTTTCTCTCGATCAATTCCCTCAGCTCCCCCTCGTCAATTTCGACATGCGAATCCGCTTGGTACTTATCAATTGCGAACTCAGCCCGCGTGCATGCAGTTCGAACCTTCCCCCCACTTAATACAGCAATATGAGTTATCGCATCTGGTATTTCGAGTGGGGATGTAGCCATAATAATCCTGATCCCTGATTGATTGATCTCAGCTATCAAATTATTGAAGTCAGCACGACGCCCCACATCGAGACCCGCCAAGGGATTATCCAGCAATAAAAGAATGGGGTTCTTCAGAAGAGCAGCAGCCAATAGCAAACGTTTGGTTTCACCGTTCGACAATTTTATAATCTGTTCAGCCAACAGGTCCCGTAAATTCAGACGCTCGACAACCCTGTCCATAGTCCAATACGCAGAGTGCCCAACTAAATTTAAGCCGGCCAGGTAAGAGGCAACTGTAGGTGCATCATCGGAGTCGAAGGAGTTGTACCGCTGCTGGTAGTAAAATTCTGTTGTGTTGGAAAGATTCCGGAAACTATGTCGCGAAGAAACGAAAGACACCCCCTTATGCCAATTCACCAATTCTCCGGCTACACCCTGTCTGCTGCCGAAATAGGTATGGTCAATATGCCCTTTACTTACCCCAAGCCTTCCGGCAATTGTCTCAAGCAACGCACTTTTACCCGAGCCGCTCTCACCAATCAGCGCCCAGTTTTCATTCTCACGAATCTCAAAGCTCAGATCTTTAAAAATTACCTGGTTCAGGCTGCGAACGGTGATATTATTAAATGCCAGGATGGTTGTATTCATCTTAAGCTCGCGATTTAAGTTTATTAAGCGAAGGCAGGAAACCGGTTATTACCCCGATCAGCGGAAGAAAAGAACAGATATAAAACACATGCTCAATACTGGTCGCATCCGCCAGCTTACCCATAATCGCAGACCCCAATCCGCCCATTCCAAAGGCAAAACCAAAGAACAAGCCTGATACCATCCCTACATTCCCCGGTAATAACTCCTGAGCATAAACAAGGATAGCAGAGAACGCCGAAGCGATGATCACCCCGATGATCGCCGCCAATACCCCGATCCAAAATAAGCTGGCGAAAGGCAGCATTAATGTAAAAGGAGCAGCGCCCAATATCGAAAACCAGATCACATATTTACGTCCAAAAGCATCGCCCAGCGGACCTCCAATCAGCGTTCCTGCAGCGACAGAGCCCAGAAAAATAAACAAATACATCTGCGATTGCTGAACAGAGACGCCAAACTTTTCAATCAGATAGAAAGTAAAGTAACTGGTCATACTGGCCATATAAAAATACTTCGAGAAAATCAGAATCAGAAGAATACCTACAGATGCCCAAATCTTAAGCTTCGAAAGATTTGGCTGCACGTCCGCCGGATGATTCGTCGCGGCACGCATAATCAAATGACCTTTATACCATTTACCTATCCGAAACAAGATCAGAATAGCCAAAACAGATACCAGCGTAATCCAGAGAATGTTAAACTGTCCGTAAGGAACAATAATCACCGCTGCTAAAAGCGGACCGATAGCACTTCCTGCATTCCCGCCAAGCTGAAAAATGGATTGAGCCAATCCTCTCTTTCCGCCCGACGCAAGATAGGCAACCCGTGATGACTCCGGATGAAAAATGGCTGAGCCCACACCCATGAGGCACACCGCCACAATGATTATCCCAAAGCCCGGCGCCAGAGCAAGTACGATCAAGCCCGCCAACGTAAACATCATACCGATAGCCAGAGAAAACGGTCTGGGCGTACGGTCAGTATAGTAACCAATAAAGGGTTGAAGGATAGATGCGGTAAGCTGAGACGCAAAGGTAATGAGTCCTATCTGCGCAAAAGTTAGGTTGAAGTTTGATTTGAACATCGGGTAGACTGCCGGCACAATCGCCTGCATCAAATCATTTAATAAATGTGTAAAGGCGATAGTGAACAAAACGGGGTATGCCGTCTTGTTCAGAATTTCTTTAGTGGAGGAGCCACCTGACTGTAAAGCTTGTTCTTTCATATTATTCCGCAATACAGTAATACTGTCTGCCTCTCATAAGCCGCAAAAATAAGCAATAAAGAGTTGCTAACAACTATATTACATCAGAGCTTAGCAATCCTTCCAGCTTTCCAATAGTATCCTCAGAGGGCTTCTGAACATAGATTCCCGTAGCCTGACCGGCCCTGACCCCTCTTAGAAACATGTAGACAACACCGCCAAAATCCCGGGAATAATCAAAGTCCGGCAGCCTGGTTTGAAGATATTTTTTAACCGCGAGCGTGTACAAAAGATACTGCAGATGATAATTATTCTCATTCATTGCCAGAGCAATTTGATCCTGACTATAGTCCTCCAGCGTATCTCCCAGATAGTTGGATTTCCAGTCGAGCACATAATATTTCCCTTCATGCTCGAAAAACAAGTCGATCTTCCCATTCATCAGCCCTTCCATAGAGCCCGGAGCATGAACGTCGACTGACATCCCTTCCGAAGACAAAGACCTTAGATGGTAAGGGTTAAACGAAGGTACTGTAAAGTCGAACTCCAGCTCATGGATTCGCTTGGTATAGTTAACACCAGCCAAAGAAAACGCAGCACTATCAAAAGGTATCACCGCATTCATCGCATGGCTCAACAGCGTATGCAACATGGCCGGAAGATCTTCCTGATACCTTGGAGCAAAACGCTTAATCGCCGCATCAATCTTATCATTCCATCTTTCCGAATCCGTAAAATTGATCGTCTCGAATAAAAAGTGAAGCATGTTTCCTGTATTGGCACCCCTTTGCAGCTGATTGAAAATAAACTCCTCGTAACCACTGTGCTTCCTGTAAACATACTTGGCCGAACGCTCGTGCTGAACATTCAGCCTGCTGTAACTCATCCGCGTCCAGTTTTGCTGCACAAGCTTGAAATCAACCTCCCCTTCAGGAACGAACGGCTTCCAGGCCTGAGCACCTTTTCTAAACGAGTAATCTTCCGGAATTTCCAATCCTTCTTCCAAGGCAATAAGCGATTGATCAGCATTCTTAAGAACCTGAGTGAACGTCTCCAAAGTCGAGTTCCTCCTACCGGTATTTTTATAAATGAAACATTTATATACCCCCCGGGTAATGGTAACGTAAAGCAGGCGTCGGTTTTCCTGTTCTTCCTGTGCGCTGATCAGCACCATATCCGTGTCGGTCAGCTCCCTTTTCACCGCCGAAACATACTTCTTCAGTTCCGGATGCTTAAAGCTGAATATCTCCCGCTTCTCGAAAAAGGTAAAATCCAGATAAGGAGCCAGGACAATATTATATTCCAGTCCCTTACTCTTATGAATGGTCACAATCTTCACCGCCTCTTCGTCGCTCTCAACCCGCTGCAGATACTCATCCCCCTCGGTCTCCATTCCGTCAATCCCACGCTTTAACCAACTCAGGAGTTCCTGGGGATTGAGTATTTTGGACGACTGCACCTTATGAAACAACTCCACCAATTGATAGAGGTTCGTGATAATTCGCTCGCCATTTTCCACCTGCCCCTCAAGCAAGTTTTGTTGAACCTTAAAATCTGAAATAAAGTCCATCAAAGCATTATAGATCCCATTTTTCTCCCAGGTCGACTTGTACAGACCGAACCTTTCCGTTGCCTGCTCTTCATTCAAAAGCAAAACATCCTCGATGGACAAGCCTGTAAGCGGAGAAAGTAAGGCGCGGTTAATGGTCGATAAGGAGATATTGAGCATCGCGTCGAGAATATAAAGCAGCTCTACCGCCTCTTCGGTTTTCAGCACCTTCGTATCACCTATGGTCACCGCAGGGATATTGTATTTAGACAAGATCCGCTTAATAGCCTGGCCCTCCGAGTTCTTACGAACCAAAATACCAATATCCGATGGTCTTACCGGCCGCTCCTTACCGTTCTTTAATATAGAATACGTTTCGTCATCCAGCAAGGCCATCACCTGCGCAGCAACTCCCTCTGAAATCGCATCCTTATTGGGCTTCCCGATGATGCTCATCGGAATATCAGCCAAGCCATTTTTAAGTAGCTCGCCCTTCGTGTTATTGACAGGAGACTCCACCTGAATATAGTCAATGCTATCTGCTGCTCCCTGGAAGTAAAACGTATCAAAGCCTTCCACTGGCTGAAAGAACAAGTTCATTGAAGCAATAAATCCGGCAGAAGAACGGTAATTCGTATTCATCGAATAACGCTGTCCTGCTTGACGGAAAGCCTCGAAATAAGTCTCGATATCCGCCTTCCTCCATGCATATATCGACTGCTTCGGGTCGCCTATATAGAAAAGAATGGTATCCTCACCAAAGGCCTTCTGAAAAATGGCGTATTGCAGATCGTCCGTATCCTGAAACTCATCAATGAAAACAGCCTTATACTTTTCCCTCAAACCTACGACCAGCTGATACTGATCTCGAACGACAAGAGCCTCATGCAGGTTCACGATCATGTCATCAAAAGACATCTGATTGCTCTGCATCTTATACTCCCTGATACCGCGGGAAATTTGCCCTATGGCCATGCAGTTGAACCGACTGATCACTTTGTAAACTTCCCCGTTCCATTTCTCCGCAGCGTCGTCGCATTCGTCATGCCTTTCAAGCAAGTCCGGAAAGAGCTTTTGAATATAGCCCGTCGACTTTTTACTCACGATGGCGCTTAACAAAGCTTCAGAATCGCCGAAATGAGCCTGTAGACTTTTTTTAGCATAGGAGTTTCCCATCGCCAGCTGCTGAATCTCTTCAGCCCGCTCATCGAGATGTTCCACCAAACACTGCCGCAGATCATCTTCCGTAGCCTTCAGCTGCCTCAGCATCTGAAGTATCTCTTTGTGATCATCCTCGCAATACGAATATTCCTCATCCTCCCTGAAGGACATATAATGCTTCCCTCCCAGGTGTTCCCTCACCACGTTCAATATACTGGCGCGACTTAGACCCGCGCCGATCAGGTACTCCAGCAGCTCTGATGGCAAAGTCGTCACCTCTTTTCTCCAGAACTTGTTAACTTCATCCTGCAAAACGGCACTCGTATCCTGAAGCGTCTCCGCTCCGAAAAGTTGCTTGGTTTCAAAAGCAAACTGCGTCAGTGTTTGCTGACAAAAACTGTGGATCGTCAGTACAGACGTTTCATCCAGAAAAAGCACGGCATCGCGGAGCAGACTTTCAACATGCTCCACGCCCAGATTCTCCATGGCCTCGTCAACCAGTTGCATGATGGTACCATCGGCAATCTCTTCCCCCTGCACGTATTTGTAGGCTGTACGAACAAACAATCGGATACGTTCCTCCAATTCCGCCACAGCGGCCTTCGTAAAGGTCACCATCAAAACCTCTTTTACCAGCAGCTGCTTCTCCAGAATTAAGCGGAGCATCAGAATAGCAATCGAATAAGTTTTTCCTGTACCCGCACTGGCTTCAATCAGATTACTACCTTGGAGAGGAACCCGACTCGCATTAAAATCTTTGAACTTCTCAGTCACTGCCATCGTTAAAAATAAGTTGGAAACACCTGGGTTAAAGGAACCAGTATCCTTTCTGTATTCTGCACAAACGCGTTAAACGCATCCTCCCCGTAGAAAAATCCTTTCTCAAACTCCTTCAATGCATAAGTATCAGAACTCGGAAACATAGCATCCGCAAACTTTTTCTTCACCACCGTATTAAACTTTTCCCGGGGCAGCTGAATAAACTCGGCTGGTGCGACATTTAAGTCCGGATAGAAAGCGAGAATCTGTGAATGACCCATCTTATACAAATTCACCAGATCAGACAACCTTTCCAAAGCATCCGCCTGACCAATTGCTGCACCTTCATAGACCTGACCTTTCACCGCAGATACAAAAAACAACGAAAGTTCCTCACCCGCAGCACGGGCAAACAGATACTGAATGTAAGCATCAATCAGATACTTCATCTCATGCTTTGACCAGGAAACGTAAACCAGCATATCACCATACACCTGGTCGAGATTTCCCTTTAAAAGCACGTCACCAACCGACAACTCCAGCGATACACTTCTCAAACACGCTTCCCCAATACAATTCTTGAACAAAGACCTTACCGGCATAACCTCTTTCTCGAGCTGACCTAAACTAATCTCCGCCATGCTTTTCAATGGCAATCCACCAGTCTTCAACAATTTATTTCTTCGCTCAGCAATATCACCTTCATCCGCTCGAAGCAAGTCTTGCTTCAGTTGCCACTGCTGCAGCTTATCCAGCTCGAACAATTCCGTCTCATCCATAAGCACCTTATCCACATGGTAATAGATGCCCAGCACATCATTGTAATACCCCTTTATCGGATTCTTGAAAAACGAAACGAGAGAGCGGAGAGATATTTCAGATAGTTCAGAAACTTTATGTTGCTTTGCCTCAGCTGCCAGCGACATAGCAGAACCAGCCTGCGTGATGTAGTTAAACAATCGATCATCACCGCCCTGATACTTCTGACTAAATCCGTGAAGCGGATGATGGGTGATCAAACTATCCTTCACCGAACCTTTTTCCACGGTTCCCGACTCCATATAGTCAATCAGCTCATCAATTAACGCCGAAGGCGGAAGTGCGGTACTATCCCGCGCACTCTGTCCGATGTAACTGATGTAAAAATATTTATTCGCCGACAAGATGGTTTCCAGAAACAGATGTTTGTCGTTTTCCTTCACATTCCGGTCGCCTCTCTTCCGGTCTTTCTCCAGCAAATTGAAGCTCACCGGATTCTCCTTTCGGGGAAACTTATCAAAATCAAGTCCCAGCAAAGCAACCACCTTGAAGGGAATACTTCGCATCGGGATCAAGGAACAGAAAGTAATTCCGCCCTGTACAAATGCCCCGGCACGGGTAGAACCCGAGATCGTCTGCAGGAATTTATAGCTAAAAACATCATATCTGATCACCTCATTTACCATAGGCGTCAGCAGATTATATTTGTTCAACTCGGCGAGCAGCAGTTCATAATCTTCTTCAGTACCCTCTTCCGGATCCCACACGAGGTTTTCCAGAACAGTCTGCGTGTACTGTACCCATCCGGCAATACTTCTCGCCTGCTTTCGCTGCTTCACAGCATCCATGAGCACTTCTATGAAGTGGCAAAAACGGATGATCTCATAAGAAGCAGAGCCTTCAATGCTATCTACTGGATAAAAACCATCTTCTCCGGCGCCGTACTCTTCAGTTCCAAGCATGGAAATGCCATACATCAGGCGCTGCACCCCATACCGCCAGCTTACATAGACCGTATCATCAGCAACATCCCCCTCCATTCCGAAACGGATATTTGCTTTCGCCACCGCAGAGCGGATCAGCTGCAGATCGGTGATCCCGAAGCGCTTCCTGATATAGCTTGAATCCAGGAGCTGAAGCACCTCCTCAGCACCGAAATTATCCTCACTGATCGAGAACAACGAATGGAGCGCATTACTTATGGTGTCCGTGTTCGTAAAATTCTCATCCGCTATGGTATACTGGAATTTATAAGGTACATTATTAAACACCGCCTTGATATAGGAGGCGTAGGCATCGATATCACTCACCATCACGACTATATCCCGTGGAGAGAGTTCTTCCTTCCGCTTGTCGATCAGATGCACCAGATAGTTGTACAAGACCTCCACCTCCCTGGCCGGAGTAAAACAAGAGCTGATGGTAACCGAACCATCACTAAGATCCTCCGGATAGATCTCGTTTCGATCATCCCCTACCAGATTATAAAAAATATCATGCTGTATCTTACCCAGAAGCGTATTCGGAACCGGTTCCTCAAAGTCGGCCTCGTCGTAGACATTCAGCATCTCATCGTTTTGAAAAAACAGATGAAAAGTATTTTGAATGACCCTACCCCAGCTGGTCAGCAGAGGGTTTCCTATCGCCGTTTCATCAGGCTCCGCAAAGCCTTTTTTCTTCATCCAGGCCAACTGCTTTTCGCTCTTGTCTTCAAACCAGTAAACCGCAGGAGCGGGATTGAGTATGTGGAATGAGAAATCAACGTGACGAGCAATTTCATAGAATAGAGTCAGGTGATAACCCGTGGTGATCGACAGGCCAAACACATGAATAGCCGGCATATACGCACGGAGCAAGTCAATGTTCTCACCCTTCCGCAGAGTGTCCAGAATGTAGGCCCCCACAAGGGTCTTATCCGGCAACTGCATAGCCGAAAGCACCCGTGCCTTCACCCATAGATATTGCTGCCAGTTTGCCACACCTTCTTTAAAATTCGAAGCATTCCACTGCATGATCATTTCCGGACGGTAGATCTGGTACTGATCGAAAAGATCCGCCAGCTTATCAGCCAAACCCATCCGCTTCAGATTGCTATCGGCCCCAGTATGCTTGTAATAGCCGGATACTTCCGGATATCGCTTTACAAAATCTTCATCATCCAGCAAGTGGTACAAAAGCCAGGAAGTATTTTCTGCAGATAGTGTCGTACCCGAACCTTTGCCACCCAGAATATAATAGATCTGATTGATCAGATCACTCGGTTTATAGAACTGATAGTTGGCTGCAATGCCCATGTTCTCAGCAAGAGAGAGCTTCAGCCAGTTGTTCATACCATCTGTCTGTGTGACGATAGTGTACGGTTGAAATACCCCTGATCGTTGCTGCTGCAATTCGAAACAAAGGCTCTCAGCAAGCTTCGTTAAGGAGTTAGATACCTTTAAAAACAATCCCATATTACGCCTCAGTCTGGTTTAACCGTTCAACAATTCCCGACGCACGCTCTACAAAGCGGTCACATGCCCGTATTATAACATCTTCAGATCCCTGCAGCAAGACAAAATCGCGCGCCCTCGTGATGCCTGTATACAGAAGCTCTCTGGTGAGCAAACTACTATTGCTGTCATCGGGGAGAACAACCAGGACCTTCTCGAATTCGGAACCCTGACTTTTATGAATGGTCATGGCAAAAACCGTTTCACAATGAGTGATAAAGCCGGGACTATAAGACCTGACTTCGCCCTCCTTGTTCTCAAACCAGGCGTAGAGAACACCGTTTTTGTCTGGCCGGATCAGTCCAATATCCCCGTTAAACAATCCCAGATTATAGTTATTACTTGTCACGATGATCGGCCGCTGATTATAAAACTCTCTATCCACCTTAATAAGTCCCCTACCCTCCAGATATTTTTCGATCTTTAGGTTCATGGCGTAGAGACCCTTGGGCCCCTCTCTCATCGCGCAGAGCACGCGAAGGTCATTCAAATACTTTAAAGCGAGCGAGATATCCTGCTCGCCGATATAACGCTCATAACCCTGCACAAATTCTGAAAAGAGGTCATCGGAATATTGCGTATCAATGGCAACATGCCCGTCTCTTTCTTGGCGGATAAACTCCCTGACCACAGACACGTCATTTTTAATAATCGCTTTACTGAATTTGCCAATACCCTCCTCATCCTTAAAACGCCTGCTGAACTTCAGCTCGATCACATGCTGCGCCAAAGGATGTTGCAACTGTCCCGCTGCCGAGAGAGGAATCTTCGCCGGCTCATCCACAAAAGAATTAATGAGCTTCAGGCGTTCAGGCTCAAATATATTGAGCTGCTCCTGAGCCAGACACAGATCTCCGAATAAGCTGCCTGCCTCCACGGAGGAGAGCTGATCCTTGTCGCCTAAAAGGATCAGGCGCGTATCGGGCCGAATGGCATCCAGTAACTTGGAAAACAGCGCAACGTCGATCATGGATGACTCATCCACAATGATCACATCAAAGTTCAGGGGATTTTCAGCATGGTGTCTGAAGAATGGAGAGTCTGGAATAAAACCCAGCAGACGGTGGATCGTAGAAGGCTCCAGCGCCTCAAAGAAGGCGGCAAGCTCGCCTGATCCGCCAAGTTTCGCGTTCTTTAGCGATTCGGCCATCCGCGCCGCAGCCTTTCCCGTCGGGGCAGCAAGTGCTACCCGCAACGATTTATTTATGGAATGAAGGAGAGCCAGAACCTTAGCCACCGTCGTAGTCTTACCAGTCCCCGGCCCTCCGGTAATAATCGTAAAGTTTTGTAATACCGCACTCAGGGCTGCCGCAAGCTGCCAGTCAGGACGCGCTTCACTTAAGCCCTCATCTCTGAACAGATCACCTATAAACTGACTTCGCTCAGTCAGTGCCCGGATCCTTTCCGCTCTAAAACTTTCCTCATGAGAGATTTGAAGAAGTATGCGTCGTAATATCCGGCTTTCGTATTGAAAATAACGATGCAAATAGAGGCGCCTGTTGTGCAACACAAACGGCTGATACCCGTTCGGATCTGTAGTAACGATATCCTCCCTCTCCAGTTGCTCTGTATCATCCAGATAAGACTGCCAGTTCTCAAACAAATCAGCCTTTTCTTTTTCCAGATTTTCCAGCTTCAGACAGATATGCCCTTCGCTCAGCTTTTTGGAAACCAGATAAATATAAGGCTGCAGAAACTGGTTTTGAAAATATACGGCGAATTGATGATGAACGTCTTTTAAGGTCTGCATTAAAAAGTCTTGAGCAGATAAAGCTACAAGAAATTAAACTAAATATTACCTAAATCAGAGACACGTTCACATTGCCACTACCACTTACATTTACTGGAATTCCTCCTCCATTCACTGTTCCGTTTATTCTCCGTTTATCGGTAGTGCCATTGAAGTTCTTTAAGGGATTAACCCGCACAGACTGTCCGCTTACCTTCAGATTCATCCCCTTACTTCCCGGCATACTCATATTCACACTACCACCCGAAGTACTCACAGACACATATTTACCAGGATTCAGTACGGAAATATTCATGCTACCACCGCTGGTTGACGTTTCCAGACTGCAGGATAAACCATCCAGGTTGACACTTCCACCGGAGGTATGTGCCTTCAGTTCACCTGAGATATTACTTCCTCTGATACTGCCGCCACTGGTACTGGCCCGAATGATGCCTTTCAGATTGTTAAGCTTTAACGATCCCCCCGATGTAGCAAGCGAAATCTCACCACCCGTACATTTATCAGCGTTTATGCTTCCTCCGGATGTCTTCCCATCAATGTTTCCCCGGATATCTGTAATCTGCAAACTTCCCCCGCTGGTCCGAAACCGTTGGTCACCATTTAAGTTGGCGAGTTTGATACTGCCTCCGCTGGTTGATAAGTCGCTGCTCACATTGCGGGGAACATATATTTTGAAAGAAATACTTAGCTGGCGCTTCCAGTTGATGCTGCTTTTGGACTTCGCCGTCACCTCGAGCTGATTGTTTGCCGTAGAAATTACCAGGTCGTAATCATCGGCCAGCTTTTCCTGAAGTTCAGATTTAGACATACTTCCAAAGCTTATTCCCGAAGGTTTCACATAAACCTCCAGCCGCGCCTCACCCTCACTAACCCCCGTCAATGTGATACTACCACCCGAAGTACGCGCGATAACTTTCCTGATGGACTGGTTATTTAAAGACTTCGTGACCAAGGGATCCTTGTCCGCGTTAAATTGTGCTTGTACCGAAGCTGCCAAGCCTACGGCTAAAAGAAGAACGATAAACTTTTTCATCTTATATACATTTTGATGGTGAGGAAAAAACCTTTAATCAAAGTATATATAAGATGAAAATTGTTCGTGAATAGTTACAGTAAATAGTAAAAGTCTGCCAGCTATCTCACCCGGCTCCATATTTCATAAATCGGAGCACCTTTAGAGCTAAGGCCGCTATGATGCCATTCACCATTTTCCAGCTTTCCATCAAAGCTCAGAGAGGCGCCCACACGGGAGCTGTCTCGTGAAAAGAACTCAATAGTTTCAGTATATTTTCCGTTAACAAACGTATAACTTCCTCCTCCGGTACCTGAAAATTCCTTCTTCTCAGGATCGATGGCTGCCCACTGAAAGCGAGTTCCCGAAAGTACTTTATAGGTTTGTCTGGACCCCGTTTGATGAATAGGAGTCAGCTTGCCATCCTGCATGCGGGAAGTAATTCGCCATACCCCTGCAAGAGGTGCAGAGCTGTCATCTAAACGGTTCCAGTTTTGCATTTTCCCTTTCAAGGATATCTTAAGGGTATGACCGGCAATAGAATACTTTGTATTGAACTGCTTACCTACCTCTACCTTATCTGATGAATTGAAAAGAACCTGAATATTTAACGCATCCCCCTCGGGAGTATATTTTCCGCCGTGACTGTAAACAAATTGCTTTTCACTCCTATTGTAAGCGGTATGAAAAAAGAACCCGTCCTGAAAAATCAATAGTTGTTCAATCCCTGCTTCTTTAATCTGCCATGCACCTGTTATTGCGGTGCTATTGAGCTGAGCCGAAGCTGCTTTCAAAACTGTTACTACCAGAAGGACTACGCCCAATATACATTTCTTTTTCATACGCGATTGATTAGATACTTAAAGTTAGCAATTCAATTAAAACGACTCTTATCCAGCCGGAGCTAATCTTTCTTTATAGATCACGCGTCCGATCTTAGACGGATGACCTGACCAAATCTGTTTCTTTTTATCAAAACCCGAAACATTCCAGCTGAATAGACAGAAATTTGCAGATTGGACGTTCAAATCTGTACCAACAGGGAGTTCAACTGACTGTTTATACTATAGCGTATCAACAACTTTTCTCTTCGGAGTTCTAATTGACTCTAGGGGATGGCTGTCCGTTAGCGTGTGCGTGTGATTTTTTTTACAAACGGAGCCCACTCATAGTCTCTAGGTTAAGATAATTCAAATCGTCATGTCGTGATGAGCTTGTCAAGGCTTTAAATGATGATCATAAGTCTTTAAGATCTTTCCTTCGTTATTCCTGACAGTCTTCAACCGCTGGAAATTATCATATTCATAAGTGGTTGTGCGGTCTCTGGAATCAGTCTCACTCGTCATCCCTCTCAGCGGGTCATAGGTATATGTTGTCATTAACCCATTTTGCGGATAAACCCTTACTTCATCTAGATATTGATTTGCTGATCCGATTGATATAGTAGAACCGTATGACGGAATGGTTATATTCTGCGTCACAAACTCCCAGGGCGCTGCCTCTGTTCGTTTTATCCAGTATGATAATATATACTTGTTATTCGCAGGATCGCATCCTGGAAGCAAAATACTATAGCTACCGAGATAAGATTTTCTTCCAGTTTTGAAATGACTATAGCTAGTTCCAACTTGATCCTCTTCAAAACTCGTACAAAATGGTACACTAGCTGAGTTGCCTGTAGAACCTTCCATAGTAACTCCTACTTCTTGGGTGTAAGATAAGCCATTTGGATTTGTAGAACTGACCTCGACTGTATACGAGCCGGACGGTAGCGAAACTTGAGAGGATACTGTCAGATAAGTATCTGAATAAGGCATGAAATCTGAATATGAAGCCGTCAAGTTATGACCTGCATCGTAAACGTAGATATTGAATGTAGCTTGGTGGTCGGCAGCTTTGAAGTACTGCCGAGTTATCGTAGTGTTGACAATCTGTGGAATAGAATAGCTCCCATACATGGGGTACCGTTGATTGCTATTCATGACATCCACGAAAAATAACGACTCATACCACCCCTGCGGAGAACTGCTCACAAAAATGGCATTATCCACTTTGGCAACAGGCATAGTGCTAACGTGGTCCCAGAGGTAGGAAACAGGAGGACCTCCGGTTTTTTTTATCACGGCAGGATTTCCTTTTTTATCATAACTGAGATAATTTAATCTAGATTCAAGAGGGCCATTCCCATTTTTCACCTCAATATCTTTAGGCGCTATAATATTATTTCCCCAATCATGATAGCTGGCTTTTGTTTTCCGCAGAAAAGAAGTTCCTTGGTAAGCTTCTTCTTCCAGTAGCAACTTAATCTGGTTGCGGGATTTTAAGGCAACTGAAGCAGCGTCGCCGAAGTCAGCCGGATATTTGTAAACTACTTTCAATTCCTCATTTTTGCTAGCAACTGTCCTGCTTTCACTCACTTGCAGATTGTTTTGGTTGTAGGTATAATCCGTAGAAGTAAACACATATTTGTTGGTGTCAAGCCTATCATAGATATAGGCTTCACTGTTGACAAGCAAAGAGGCTTCCTGAAAGGCTTTAGTATCTACTACGACTATCGATGCGATATACTCTGCTATCACTGGCCCTAACTGAATTAACAGATCATGCCCTCCACATGGAACCGAAAAATTCGCATCAGGATTCGCGTACAGCAGAGGTCTCGTTAACTTTATTCCTGTCTGAAAATCGGCGGTATATAACTTTTGATATCTGTAGATTTCACTTTTAACGGGAACATATCCTGCGCCCGCACGAGAATAGCTTGATTTCCTGGTCAGCTCTGGAACATAATTTCCTTTGTCATAGTTAAAGGAATGATAAAACTGATCCTGCTCCCATTGTGCCGGATGACTAGGCTGGTTATCATAGTAAGAAGGGGAGTAAGGTTCATTATAATTATATACAGTTTTACCGGTGTTGTTAGCTCGTGTGCCATCGTATACTACTACCGTGGTGTACATTGCTTGTATTCCGGGAGCGACCTCTAAAGGTAAAGTCGGGTTTGAAAATACCAACTCTTTAGAGTAATTGGATTGACAGTTTGGTATATCACGATAAGATTGGTCATACCTAAACATGTGAGGAGCAATAGGCTTCCACCTAGCATTTATGTATTCAAATGTCTTTACATCTGCAACTTCGGTTTCCGTAGTATAGTTGGTAATACTAAGCACTCTGAACGGTCCAAAATATCCACCACTACTTTTATATTGATAGAGATTTGATGAATAGGGCCGCTCAAATTGAAATACGGTCTTGCCTCCCGTCGGATATTTAATCTCCTTAAGCATGCAGGCCCGAGAGAGGGGAAGATTCGCCTCCCGGTTACCTCCATAGGCCGACCTGTCACTAACATTTGATATGAAGTCGCTTTGAATAGATGAAAACGAGTTGCTACCATTGTAATATCCCCAGAAATCCTCGTTATTCATGGGAGATCCCATCTTAAACGGATAAGGGGGTAGTGCTTGACTTTCATAAGTGAAGGAGTACTTCTGTGGATCACTATCTTCTGATCCTCTGAACGTTACAAAGTCGAGACCGAGTCTCTTGTCACTGGTGTTTGTACCGAAGTACTTCGGTGCAAAGTCAATTTTCTTTATTATCTCAGTCGATGCACCGATAGGAGACACTGTAATCCTGGCGAGTCTCAACATGGTGAAATCTTCCCTGCTGGCATACATAAAATTAACAATAGCAGTAGAACTTACGATTTTTTCCAATACGGGTGCATGATACGTAGGCTGCGTTCTAATCGGAGTTAGAGCGGGATTGATATTAGAAGGAGGACAGTTGCTAGTCTGAAGAATTGGACGCCCGCTAAATATCTGATAACCAGAGCCCCAGGAATAATTTCCCGTGTTTGTCTTATAATGAAATGTTATTTTCTCAGTTCTATCTGCGGACATCATTTCTGTTAAATGCCAGTCGGTAGCTTCAGCCTGAGAATAAGAATTCAATAATTTGAACTTGTAAACGGTACCATCATCATCAGTGATTTTTAAACTATCTAGAGTAGCGCCTCCTTGTCTTTCTATCTTGTAAGGTTTGTAAGGCAGAGTAATTGTAGAATCGCTGAATAGACCCTTCCTGAATATTCCAGAAGTCCCATTTGGCAATCTGTAGAAAAATCGGTCGCTCATTTTATCTTCATTTAAAAAGTTTCCGACTAAGTAGTCTTCCAAACCTTTAATACCGCTGAGACTACAGTATGCTGAGTCCCAAATATGAGCGTCGGTGTTAATTCTAGAAAGCAATTGGCTAGCATAGCCATAGTTTCTTGGCGCGCCTGATCCATCTTTTCTATCTAAAGTGGTTCGCGATACAATACCACCAGCATTCAGCACCCAACCAAGGCCTACTTCAGATGCGACATCATTTACTTTTATTCCAGAGGCATGGTATGAAATAGAAATCGGCAGGTTCAACCTCTTCCCTTCTATAGTATAAATGGGAATCTCAATTTGGGGAATTCCGGTACTATAATCTACCGGAATCTCTCCGTACCTCATAAAATTCTGAGCGATTGGTGAGGGAGGAGTAATATCCGTCGTTTGCGAAAACTGGGCGAATACACACTTGGTTACTAAAAGATTAGCCAATAGAAAAACCCAAATCAATTGTCTAAAACCACCACGTTTGAAAGGTCTGAATTCAGATGGGCTTTTAGATTCGAACGGTTGAGTGCTTGAACTTCTTACCATAATTAGTCAATTATTTAAATGTTTGATGATTTAGCTCCGCTGTATGCTTCCTTGTTAGCTTCATATAAAACACAAGTACGTTCTAATTCACGATGCTAATATAAAAAGCTAGACTGCAGCTATACTGCAGTCTAGCTTTTCATATCAGATTATTAATCAAATCGCACGGTACATACTGGGGTATGGATGGATGAGTACAATAATAGAAGACCATTGTAGTCTTCCTGGATTGGGTCACCCGGGAGTGCGCCCAGGTAACTATCATTGGCAAAATCCTTAGTTATGAAGCGCAAGGAAGCATTCAAGTATGTTTTATAACTCACGCGTATCGATCACACGTGATAAGGATTACTTACAGGTATTGTAGTCTAACAAAGGCCCGAGACACCATTCTAATTGTTCCTGTTTTGCGGGAGGAGGTCATTATCAATTCCGCTGCCCACCATATTATTGGACATAAAGGACAGTTCCCGTCAGGAGCTGTTAGATTTACTGGATTATTCCAAGCATAAGCATATGGAGATTTGTCAATTTGATTTGGATGATCCGTTACCTAGGGGAGTGTTATAGAAATATCAACAAAGAAGTTTAGTTAGTCTTTCCCAGCTATCCTGATTATCTATTTTTCGCTTATCAGCAATACCGATCAGTTTCCCTGTTTCTGCATTTCTCATTATTATTTCATCTGCAGTAGGCTCAATTTCCACGCCGCTCTTCGATATGGAAATTTCGCTTTTCATTTTATTGAAAAATCGCAATGTTAACACTTCTTCTTGTATAAGTATTTCTTCTATTTCAACTGAGGCCTTTCTGATTGACAACAGCGTTGAGCAAAACGAAGCAATTGAAATTACGAAATATATGAAATACTTATTAACGTCAAGTTGCAAATTTGATATAACCATTATTCCCATAATTCCCGTAATTATTGAGAGTAAAGTATAATTTATTTTTTGTTTATTCTGAAATTTGAAGATATTCATTATTAACGAAATTTAGGTTTAAGCACCTTTGTATTATCTCTACGATCTATGTTATAATTTCCATTAATATAATGAGGAGCCATCATTTGTTTTCCTAAATTAGAATTATATAGCCCATGTACAGTCATTATTCCATCAGGTATAGAATTTGGTATCCCGCCTGATCCTATATCCAGAGCCTGTCCAATTGTTCCATTACCTCCAATTCCTCTATCAATCGCTTCTCCTAATCCTCCAGGAAGATTCCTATTCCCGCCTTGAAACCCATCTATTATCATTGCTGTACCGAATCCTATTGCAGAAATTCCTGTACTAATAGAAATAGTCACACCTAAAGGACTACCTACTCCAGTTAGAGACGCCGCCACACCTCCAACTGTCGCTAATGCTCCACCCGTAAATGTCATTGCTCCATTACCCACAGTATTCCAGTCAACATTACTCGAAGCACTTGGATTTATTCCTTTAGCAGCAATCTCATTAGTGGGTTGGATAATTTTGTAATTCCATGTTCCATCTGAGTTTAACTGAACTGTGTTTCCATTTTTCGCTAAATATTCAGCTTCCTTTCCTACATAGGTATTTCCAGGCTTTAAATCTTTGTCATTGGCACTGGTAACATTTGGATCCCAATGTGGTTTATTGTTCTCGTCTATAACCCAATCATCCAAAGTCCCTGTGGGGTCGTTTCTGTTGATCGGGTTATTCTGCCCGTAGTTAAAAGGAGACACCCATACCCGTTGTTCTGCCAACGGATCCACCACATTCCACCTCCCGATTACCGGATCATAAAACCTTGCCCCATAATCTCATTGCCTACCACAACTTTTCAGCTATTTCCCAGACTTTCCAGCCTCTCATTTTCAGGCTTATAAAGAACGATTGTAGCGGTAAAGTTAGCAGTTAGTTTTTCATTTAAAAGCCTCGTGGTTGGCCGTTATTTTGCGCCGTTACTGTTAAGGATAATCATCTGTAACAGCGAAGGTAGCCTCCGAAGGAAAAGCAGTAAAGGGACTTTGGCGGCATAAACCCACAAAGCATTTCACGCACAAGGGCCATTTATTCCACCTTCCCTTGACAGCTTCCCCTTCTCCCGCTCTTTGGTGCTTAACAGAAGATTACCCCGAACCTCTGATGAATCCGGACGACTTTGGAGCAATCGTTTTTGTATCCAATAATACATCTTGCTTTTGGCGATGAAGATGCATTTGTATGACAAACGTACATCTTGCTATGGTGCAATTTGTGACACAATCGTACATCTTGCTGCATGTGATTTTTACCTTTTTGTGTATACAAAAATACATCTTGCTATTACCGGTTTTTAGGCGCAAACCACGACCTCCTTGTGATGGAAAGAGCTTTGGTTTTTGAGGGCTGATTTGTGCGGCTCTTTCTGTCACAAGGAGGTTGGGCGGGACTGCTGCCCCTGCTTCGGAGACGCAGGGCTGTTCCCCCGCCCAGTCTGGTAGTAGCCCTATGCGTTTTGTTGTGCAAGGAAAAAAGCAGGAAAAACAGCCTTGAGCTAGCGTAGGGTAAAAGCGGTTGCAGGAGAATGAAGCGCAGCGTAATGGTTTGCAATCCGCTTGTGCGCCCTCGCCGTCCAGCGAGTGGAGCTAGGGTACTGCAAAGAGAGCCTGAAAGGCGTTTGCAGGTATGTAGAAGTTAAGGGTTGGACTGTGTTTGCTTAGCAATAAACAGGACGGCACTTAACGCACTACACAAGGGCAAACCTACCTGCCGGAGGCTACAATCAAACATTCGCCCGTAGCCCGAAGCGACCCGCAGGCGAGCATACACTGGCAGCCGGTGGACTTAAGGCGGTATGCAATGGAGGCAATGAAGGGTAAACATTTTTTGGTGTGGTGGGCTGTGGCCCGGGAAAAAATGTATAGCCGGAATGGTCAGCCGTAATAAATAGCGCCTTAAGGACAAAGGAGGCTGCCGTGAACGGAGGCAGACTGGGTGAAAAGTATGACAGCCTGCGGAGTATCACGGAGCACCTTTAGGCGAGAAGCTCTTTTTTATGCCTTAAAAACAACAAACACCAATAAAAATGGGCTGAACGGGCTGGCATATCTTTTTGTACCAGGCTGACGCAGGGAACACCGCTTTTCCTGCGAGCGTCGGCCTTGTGGGGAGGCCTTTTGCGGGTAGGGTTTATTTGAGCGGATGGTATTTGTTGAGGGCTTCTTTCAGGTCCTCCAGGTTATTTGTCTGGTAACGTTCGGTTGAACTAACGTGTCGGTGGCCGGCCATGTACTGAACGGTTCGCAGATCCTTTTCTTTTAACCATTCTGTAATTACACTTTGCCTTATCTGTATGGCATTCCGGTATTTTGGATTAAGCTTCCTTAGTGCCTGGTTAAAGTGGTACAAACTGGTTTTGATGTTCTCACAGCCGTTCATACTGATAAAAAGCTGGTGGATAGTTCCTGCTTCTTTGAACTGCTTTGGCTTTCTTCCGCTACGCCGGGTTGAAGTTTGTTCTGCCAGTATCTTAGCACGGGTAACATGGATATATTCGTACAGCTCCATGATTTGCTCTGCTTCCAGTTTCAATATCCGGCTGCTGGTTTGGTTTCCTGCGGGAATATGGATTTTACCTTCTTTGAGCTTGATATGATGGGCTTCCAGCTTGTGCAATTCTTCATTGGTAATACCCTGAAAGATGAGCAGAGACAGGATTACTTTATTCCGGTGTGTGCGTGCATCGTTTGCCTCATAACTGTTGTAAAGCGCTTCCAGCTCTTCCTTGTTTAACAGGTCATGGGGAACGGTTCTTACAGCGCCTTTCAGATGGATACCTGCTGCCGGATTGGGCCTGGGTTCTCCTTCGTTTTGCAGGCTATAGAAGTAATATCGGATAGCAAGTATATTCCGGTTGATATAACCGATAGCGTGACCTTTTTCTTTTAACTTATCTGCATAGGCCAGCACTTCGGCATAACTGACCTGCTCCGGTTCCAGGCTTTCTTTCTCCAGCCAGGTAAGGAACAGTCCTGCGTAGTTCTTATTCTGACGTACATAATGCTTGCTTTGCTGCTGCTCATTCTCTAAGTAGACCTGAAAGCTTTCCAGCATTGAACTAATCCTCCCATTAAACTTATAGCCCTGCCTCATGAATAATATGGGTGTAGATTTGGGTGCTTTCCAGACTGCTATGGCCCAGGAACCTTTGTATCTGCTCCAGCTTCATTCCTGATTGTAAAAGATGGGTAGCAATACTGTGGCGTAGCGTATGCAAGCCAATCACTTTATTTATTCCTGCTTCGGCCCGTAGTTTTTGTATTCGTTCAAAAGCTGTCTTTAGCCGCTTACCGCTGATATTAACCAGTAAGGCTTCCTCTTTTCTGTTGTTTAAAAGATATGGCCTGCTATGGTTCAGGTAAGTTTCAAGGTCAGTTTTACCAGCGCCTGCAAGCGGTACATACCGCTCTTTGTAGCCTTTGCCTTTCCGAACATGCACCAGCTCTTTATCTAACAGGATATCAGTTACGTTTAAGCTTAAGCCTTCATTTTTCCGCAGGCCACAACCGTAATACAGGGCAAGCATGGCTTTATCTCTTAGCCCGAGTTTATCGTCTGCGGTTGCTTCATACAGCTTCCTGATTTCAGCTTTCGTTAAGATGCTTTTGATATTCGTTGCCTTACCTTTTATCTGAATGTCTGCCGTAAAGCTTTCCTGTCCGCTCTCGGCCAGATACCTTGCAAACTTCCGGATGACCTGTAAGTATTTCCGGATGTAGTTTTTGCTTAGACCGCCTTCCCATTTCCGGTTTGGCCGGATGGACAGGTATTCGAGGTATTCCCTGATTTGCTTTTCCTGTATTTCTGCGATGGTGTTACATCCTGCTTCTTCCAGAAAAGAAAGGAACTCACCCAGCAGACCAGGCATGTATTTTTGTGAGCTTGGCTCAAAGTTCAGGATTCTAAGCCATTCACTAAAGCCAGCTTGTAAACGGATATAGAGGGGATTTTTCAGTTGCAGATTATTGCCTGCCTTATGTTTTTTAACTTTCATGGGCTACTGCTGCTTTCTCGCTGATTTTCTTTGATTTAAGTGGCCCATTTATAGCTTGGGCTACTCCTGAACTACGGGCTACTGCGGTTTGCTTTATCTGCGCCAATACTTCTGTAATCAGGGCATGGGTATTACCCTGCAAGGTTTCCATATCGTTCCAGCTGCTTACTTTATATTCAAAGCCCTTGTAGCGGTTGCCTCGGGTGATTTTGATATAGCCCATGCGTTCCAATTCGTACAGATACCGTTTTAAACTGCTTGGACTAAGGCGAAAAGCGGAGCGGATTTCTTTGGCATAAAAGGCTTCGGTGTCCTGCGCTTTGAGGTAAGCTTTCAGCCGTTCAAAGAAGTTTCTGCAAGCATCGTTCAGCTCGTCACTTTTCTTTAGCAAAGTAGTTTCAAGTAACCTAAAAGCGGCTTCTATATCTTCCGGTGTACTTTCTATGTATTGCTCTCCGGTGTCGGTATCAGTTTTCAGCTCCCGTTGATATTGGTGGTAGTAGGTTATGGTTTCGGTAAAGAGCAGCAGTAACAGCATGGTTCTTCTTGGCTTAAAGATCGCCTCTGGAAGTTGCAGGAAAGTAGCGTACGGGTTTTTAACCGTGATGGGTTTTAAGATGCGCTGTACGTTTTTGATTTGCTCCTGTACTTTTCGTTCCTGGCTCTGGTCTATCTGACCTGCGCTTAACTTGCGCTGGTAGTCCATGATTTTTTTATCCTGCTCGGGGCTGTTATCCATATACAGCAGGATGCAGCGGTTAGCGTTATCTTCATAAAGCTGTTCTCTGGTGGTACAGCCACTTACGCAAACAGGGCCTTCTACATTTAGAGTGACTGTTTTCAGGTTGCCTTTATTGTCTTTCAGGGTTACGGTTTTACTTATCCTGCGCTTGCTCTGTAGCTCCCGTAATGGGTAAAGCACGCTTTCGGCTCCGTCCAGATCTTCAATTAACAGCAGTTTATGTTTTAGCTCTTCTCTACCGAAGTAGTAAAAGGCGTTGCTGCTAAGCGTGGTGATCTCCAGTTTATCTTCTTCCGGCATCAGCTCACTAACTTTTTCCTGCAGCCAGGTCTTTCCGGTTCCGCTTGCACCCAGGCACATCAGGTGCAAAGGGGTGTGGCGTTTTCTGCTTGTGTAGGTTAAGTAGGCAATCAGGCTGTTGGTTTCTTCGCCTATTAGTCCGCTTTCTGCAATCGCTTGTTTTGTTCTTTCAAGCAAGTGCGGGGATTTAAGGAAGGTCACGGCCGCTTTACGCTCCGCTTCGCTTAACTGTTTTTTCTCGGCCTGCCTAGGTTTCATGGCTTCCAGCCGTTCAGCCCGGTAGCTTTCTAAAGCACTGGTCAAACGGTCTATGGTTTGATGCAGCTCGTTTGTACTAACGTCCAGGGCTTCGGCTGCTTTCTCGGTGAGCTGTCCGGTCTGGATGCTGTTATACAGGTCGAGGTGTAACCGGCCGACCAACTGCATATTGATGTGACTTGCTGAATGAACTTACTTTGCGGAAAAGATAAAGTAATGGATCAAAGAACACGCATGAAAG
>NZ_PVTH01000013.1 GCF_003002875.1 Arcticibacter pallidicorallinus | reverse complement strand
CCGGCTGTAACCAGCTTCAAGATCTGTCCGACTGAGTTTGAGGTCATTCATACTGCCGACTTAAACGGGGCGCCTGTTACCAAGACGGTAACCTACCATTCCATCAGCAGCAATATCTCCGGTGCCGCTCGTTGCTGGCTAACCCAGAACCTGGGCGCTGAGCGAGAAGCGACTGCAGTCAATGACGCAACGGAAGCATCAGCGGGCTGGTATTGGCAGTTCAACAAGTCTAAGGGATATAAATCGGATGGAGGTGTTCGCACCCCGTCCAATGCCTGGACACCGTGGATCACGAGTATTTCAGAGAATCAGCACTGGCTGCCTGCCAATGACCCATGTAATCTGCTTATTGGTTTAGGATGGCGACTCCCAACCGCTGCAGAATGGACAGCAGCAGATGCTCCGCCACAGAACTGGACCAGTGCTGCAAATGCCTATGCTTCTGTTTTAAAATTACACTCGGCCGGCGTTCTGTTATCGAACACAGGCAATCTTGAAGCCAGGGGTACTTATGGCCGCTATTGGAGCTCCACCCAGTATAGCAGCACGAGCTACGGGTATTTCATGGATTTATATAATGGTAGCGCTCTTAATTATATGGACAAGGCTTATGCTCTTCCCGTACGCTGTATCCGCGATGAAGTAGTCTTGTCGAAACCTGTAGTCAGTGACGTAATTATCCCAACAACAACGATGACAAGTAAAACAGCTGTCGGTACAGCGACGGTAGCGACAGAAGGAGGCGTTTTGGTTGAAACAAGAGGCTTATGTTATAACACAACAGGAACACCAACGACTGCGGATATTTGTGTGCCCACAGGAAACGGAACAGGTGTTTTCAAAAGTACACTATCTGGTTTGGTTGAAGGACCTACCTATTATGTGCGTGCTTATGCAACCAATAATCAGGGTACTTCTTACAGCCCTTCGGTAACCAGCTTCAAGATCTGTCCAACAACATTCGAGATAGCTCATACCGCCGGACTTAACGGCGCTCCGGTTACCAAGACGGTAACCTACCATTCCATCAGCAGTAATATCTCCGGTGCCGCAAGTTGCTGGTTAACACAGAATCTTGGGGCAGACCAACAGCCTATTGCTATAAATGATGCATCCGAAGCTTCTGCAGGCTGGTACTGGCAGTTTAATCGCCCACAAGGGTACCAGTTTGCGGCAAGTCGCGTCCCTGCAACTGCATGGATAACCAGTATATCACAAAATACGAGTTGGCAGGCAAATAACGACCCATGTAGCTTGCTGTTAGGTCAGGGGTGGCGCATCCCGACCATAGCAGAATGGACAGCGGCAGATGCTCCACCACAAAATTGGAACAATGCGAATGATGCTTACGGCTCTGCGTTGAAACTTCATTCAGCCGGAATTCTGAACAATAATGGAGGAGCCGTAATCAACAGAGGAGTGTACGGTCGCTATTGGTCTGCTACCCAGTACAGCAGTACGAGTTATGGGTATTTCCTTGATCTGTACAGCGGCAGTACAATCAACTATATAGATAAAGCGCATGCCTTACCGCTTCGCTGCATTAGAGACTAATTTATTGAGAATGAAAAAACGAAGAAATACAGTTTACAGTTTACTATTAAGCATTGCATGCCTGGCCGGCATCAAGGCTAACGCCCAGGACAGAAAGCTCAAAATACATATAGACGGAGTATTCGCCAGTAAGATAAGCGTGCTCCCCACTGTCGGCCAAAATGCGATGAAGCCTATGCATGAGAGTTCGCTCATTAAGGGTGGAGAGAGCGTTATAATTACGCTTCCTGCTGATCAGCTACCCGGACAATTTATCCTCCGTTGCAATTACCAGGAAAATGCCTCCAGTAATCCCTACCCTTCAGAACGAAGCATATTTGTCAATGACCAGGACCTCGAAATGTGGGTGAGGCCTAAGGCGATCAATAATCCCGACAGTACCTATTTCGCCGAAGGGGAGAAGGAGAACTCGCTATTTGCAAAATTTGCTGAAAGTAATGCAAAACAGCGAGCACAACTGGCACTCCTTCAAAATTTCCTTATGGGATATGATCAGCCGCAATCACCGTTTTTCTCGCAGGGTGCCACCGAATACGAAAGCAGACGGCTTCAATACAACAAGTGGATTGACTCCCAGATTAAAAAGGACCACGACGCTTTTGTCAGCAACACCTACACGTTCGAGTATCTCCCGCCGATCACCTGGAAAGGCTCCGAAGAGCAGCGGATGGAAAGCCTCATCGAGCATTATTTCGACAATATTGATTTCAGCAATCCACTGTTAGCCAGAACAGCACAGCTGAGAACGTGGACAGACCAGTACGTTAATATTTATGGCGCCAGAGCCACAACCATCGCATTGAGGGATTCCCTTTTTACCCTTGCCGGAAGGAGAGCTATCGAAAAGGTTAAATCGGGACATCCCTTGCTTTATGGCTGGATGGTTGATTATTTCTACCGCGGCTACGAAGGATTTAATATCACTGCCGGCATCAGGATGCTCGAACCCTACCTCCGGGATCCCCGTTGCCTTACCTCCAGACGTTTGGAGATCGAGAAGAGACTGAAAGGCATTGAGTCGGTTCGCCCGGGCGCTATCGCTCCCGATTTTTCCCTTCAGGACCAGGGTGGAAAATCCATACAGTTTCATGACTACAAAAAGAACTCCGCGTATAAATTGCTCCTTTTCTGGTCTGCCGACTGCCAGCATTGCGTAGAGCTGGTTCAGCAGTTGCATCCTCTTACGCTAAGCTTGCCTCAGAAGCAGCGCTTGGAAGTGGTCGCTGTAAGCCTTGACTTTACAGATGTTGAGATAGAGAAGTGGAACAGTGCAAAATATACATTAACCGATTGGAAACACAGTCACGCAAAAGGAGGAATCAATAGTCCCGAAGCCAGCGCATATTTTGTATTGGCTACTCCCGTGATGATCCTGGTAGATCCTGCAACAAACAAGATCCTCGCACTGCCCGAAACAATACAACAATTAAAGGACGCTCTCAAGCTAAAATAGGATATGGCTCAGATCACAACTTCCGATATAGGAAATATCAAGAACACAATAATTGGATTGCTTCTATCCTTTCTACTGCTGCCTTCAACAGGGCAGGCCCAGATCAGTATTGGAGCCGAGGGCCTTACCGTGAAACAAAACACCCTCTTCTCGCTTGAAGGACTTGCCTTGGTGCCATCCATCGAATTGACATTGAGGAGCGTTTCCTTAACCCGCGACTCCGCACCGGTTCAGTGGCCTCAGTTCAGTGGGATTAAGCGGGTGTACCGTTTCAGCAGTCCCATCGCTTTTCAGGGAGCCCTGAACATGAGCTTCATGGATTCCGAGCTCAATGGCAATGCCGCTAAAGATCTTGTTCTGGCTTATACAAGTCTCAGCACCAGTTCCGACTATCTGAACTATTCGCTTTCAACTTCATCGCTTGTGAACACTTCGACCAAGCTGATAAGTCATGATTTCGAGCAGATAGCCAGCCTGTCGGGCCTGACGGCAGTAACTCCTGGATCTCTCGTTGTTCCGGTTACCCCTGCAAATGCGACGATTTGCGAAGGATCTTCCGTAACGCTAAGCACAATACCCGGTGCGTCATGGCAGTGGTTCCGAAACGGTGTATTAATCCCCGGCGGGACGGGGCCTTCACTCGTTGCCTCCGGCTCCGGAAATTATACCGTTCGCGTTGTTTTCCAGAGCGGACTAGCGGTTGTTTCTGAACCTGCTGAAGTCGTTGTTAATACGTCGCTAGTTGGTAACCTCAGCTCCGCTCGAACTACCATTTCATTAGGCGAAACTACCACCCTGAAAGCTTCCGGTGGAATAGCATACTTCTGGGAAGAAGCGGATGGAATAATCAGCGGCAGCCATACCGACTCTCTGGTCGTCAGACCTTCAAAAAATGCCACTTATAAGGTGGTTATAAGCAACGGTTCGGGATGTAACGTCGTGAAGACGATTGATATTGAAGTTAAAGATGACTATAAAACGTTGATCGCTAACAATATCGTTACGCCGAACGGAGATGGTGTAAACGATGTATGGATTGTTCAGAATCTTGATCTGTATCCAAATAATGAAGTGGTCATATTCGACCGTGCCGGACGCGTTGTCTTCAGGCAGTTCGATTATAAGAATACCTGGGATGGCACCCATAACGGCGTAGCGCTTCCTGAAGACACTTACTATTACGCCCTGTACATCAATTCTGGTAAGGGGAAATTAACTGGTTTTATAACGATTGTACGCGATTAACTGTACCCAAAAATCATAAGAATGACGATAAATAACAATATATACAGGTGGATAGCGATAGCGGTGCTGGCAGTCTTCTTTTTGGCAATTTCACACCCCCAGGCTAAAGCACAGCTGGTACCTATGGCTTCGCAATATTATGAGAACGAGTATCTCGGAAATCCCGCCTTCGCCGGAATGGACAAAGGGATCAGGGTCAATCTAGCCACCAGAAACCAATGGAAGGCCCTGCCCGGATCTCCTTCAACTCAATCGCTGTCTGCGGACTACAATCTGGAGAATGTAAACGGCGGAAAAGTCGGTACGGGGCTGAATATATACAGCGATAAAGCCGGCCTGATTCGCAGGACACGTATTATGGGCAGTTACGCCTATCATCTGCCGCTTAGCGGTAACAACCAGCAGCTGCATTTCGGGCTCTCGTTAGGCGTTATGCATGAAAGGCTTGACTACGGTGCTTTGGTGGGTGATCCGACTGATATTTCGGCCGAGCGCTTTAATCAGCGCAAATCGTTTCTCGACGGAGACTTTGGCATGGCATATATTCAAGATAGATTGACTATCCAGGGTGCTCTGCCGAACATGAAGAAGTTGCTAAAAAAGGACATCAATACCACCGTCGACGGATCGTCCTTTTACATGGCTTTCTCATACAAGATAGGGCGGGAGCTCGATCTGATCTGTATTGAACCGAAATTTGCCTTTCGTGGAGCAAGGGATATCAATAACTTATGGGACATCGGTACCAATATTAAATTTTCTAACAACGCTATCTACCTCATGGGAATGTATCACAGCAGTCGCAGTTCAACCTTCGGACTTGGTGTAAACTATCAGGACAAAGTGCTGATCCAGGGATACTATACAGATCAGTTGGCCGCACAACGTTTAGATACCGGGGGCAGCTTTGAAATTAATCTGCAGGTACCTATCGTGCTGAGAAACAGGAAAAGAGATCCTATGCCTTGAGCCTGGCTGAGTTCCTGAAACGCTTGTTGTAAGCTCGTATCAGTCCGCAAAATTTAAAAAATGAAGAATATCTTGATTTTTTAACAAACCTTACTATATTTGCAGTCCCAATCCGAAACAAGGAAAGGAAACGGAGGCTTAGCTCAGCTGGTTCAGAGCATCTGCCTTACAAGCAGAGGGTCACTGGTTCGAACCCAGTAGCCTCCACAAATAAAAAAGCCATTTTTCGATAGAAAAATGGCTTTTTTGTTACAGTATATTTTCGTGATATTCCTGACTTCCTTTGAGCAATTCCAAAGACTGGTTATAGTATATAGCCGAAGTTTCCCATTCAACCCGTTGCACATTGCTGACATCCGCCAGAATCTTTTTGCCGGCAAACCAAGTTCCTGTATCAATTACAATTGATGTGATACGCCAGTTTTCATCTATCAGAAAATCTGCAACTTCTCCAATTACGCCGTCGGTTGCATGTACGTCATAGCGCGTCGTGTGCTTGATGCCATGGAGATGAGGCTCAGCTCCTCGCGCAGTGGTATGGTGCAACTCGTCTGAGATACGCTCATCAAGCGGGATTCCGGGAGCGACTACTCCTCCAACCATTCCGGTAGTCATGAAGCCTATGCCTGATTCTTCAGGATATGGCCATGAATAGTGGCTATAAAGACCCTCTGTCTGTTCTAGTGACAATGGATGATTGAGATCAACATCGGGACTCGACTGTACCTGCTCCTTAGTTAAATTAACTGGAAAAACTTTCTTATCCCATTGCGGCTGAAGTAATGCAACGGGCGAAATAAGCACTTTGCGTCCAAAAAGCCAGTTGCCGGTTTCGACAACCAGATAGCGTATAGTCCAGGTTTTATCATCGAAGCAGAAATCTTTCACATGACCGATTTCCCCATCAATGGCGCCGATAGAAAATCCAAGTAAGCGGTGAAGGCTGTGTAGCATAACGATCCTTTCTAATTTAGTGTAACTCATTACATTACATACGAGAAAATAATTTGTTTGTGGAAAATGCCCGACAAGCCTGCATTATTGCGTAAACATCGGATCTTCCGCGCAGTGTTTATATCGCGATATCAACTGCAAATGAGTTAGGAAATTAGTTCATCGGCCTTTATATCCAGCCCAGTTTAAGGCGTGTTTCTACCCTCATGAGTCCGACTTGTCATCGTTAAAGTCGGACTCATGAGGGGCTTTTGTCTGGCTATTATGGGTAGCATTGAACCCCGGTCCATATTGGTATCAACTGTGAATCAGTAGGCACCAGCGCCACGGTGAAAAAATAACTAAACAAATAGTTGTAAAACTATGTATTTAGTTATATATTCGTTTTGTAATTGTAAAACCATGGAAATAAAGGAACTGACCAAAGCAGAAGAGCAGATTATGCAAATCTTGTGGGACCTCGGAAAAGGTTTTGTCAAGGATGTAATAGAAGAGTTGCCGGAGCCCAAACCGGCATACAATACGGTATCGACGATTATCCGTATTCTGGAAACAAAGGGTTTCATCGACCATGAAGCATTTGGAAAGAGTCACCGCTATTTCGCAATTATCAGTAAGGAGGATTATAAAAGTTTCGCGACGGGGAAATTGCTCAATAATTATTTCAGCAATTCGGTAGAGAACATGTTCTCCTTTTTCGTGAAAGAAAAGAAGATTGATCTGAAAGAGGCTGATGAGATTCTGAAACTAATCGAAAACCTAAAAAATAAATAGTATGAATGCTTTTGAGTACTTCGTTCAGGTGAACGCTTACCTGATCCTATTCTACGGCTTCTTTTATTTGCTGCTGAAGAACGAAACGTTCTTTAATTTAAACCGCGCGTACCTGATGGGTGCTGCAGTATTATCCTTTCTAATTCCACTATTACATTCCGACTGGATTAATGGGATTTTTGGCTCGCAGCCGGTGACGGAAACGAAGGTGTTTATCAATGCGCTGATTGTACCGACGATGATTCTGGAGGAGGCAGGTAAAGGATGGACTCTTACGGACTATATCGTTATCGTGTATCTGGGTGTCGCATTGTTGATGGCCTGCCGGTTTCTGTTCAGGCTATGTTACATCGTGATCAAGCCGGTTTATGAGAAAAGTGCCGCCTGGTCTTTTTTCAACAGGATATTTATTTCCGAATCCCTGGCCAGTTATCCGGCTGTGCTCAAACATGAGGAGACGCACGTACAACAATATCACTCACTGGATATAATTTTGCTCGAACTGCTGTCAATAGTGATTTGGTATAATCCGGTGGCTTATTTCTATAAGCGTTCTATAAAGCACATTCATGAATTTATTGCCGACGAGGCTGCATGCAGAGAGGAAAGGAAAGACGATTATGCGATGCTGCTTTTGAGCAATACGCTTGGGGTGCCCGTAAGTCAGTTAGTTAACAATTTTTTTAACCAATCACTCCTGAAAAGAAGAATTATGATGCTCCACAAAAAGAAGTCTAACCGGTCTGCCTTGTTGAAGTACGGGCTGTCTGTGCCATTGTTTACCTGTATGCTGGTGTTTTCCTCGGCCAGTATTGACGCGAAGAGTAAGGAATTTATAGAAAAGTCGGATGTGGCAGAGCCGATCAGCACATTGAAGAAAATAGAGGAGGCTCGGGAATCTTTTGACGTTGAAAAAGAGGTGCTGAGGCCTGCGGTGAAAGTTTTGTCCTTGGACACGACCAGGGAAGATGTGGTCTACGATTTTTCGTCGATAGAAAAGATGCCGGAATATCCTGGAGGATTGGTTGGTTTTTACAGATACGTCGGGAAGAATTTTAAATATCCTGAGGCCGCAAGGCGGGACAGTGTATCCGGAAGGTTAATATTGAGCTTTGTTGTGGAAAAAGATGGATCCTTATCTGATATCAAGGTCCTCAGGGACCTGGGTGCGGGAACGGGTGACGAGGCTGTGAGGTTGCTGAAGGAATCTCCTAAATGGAATCCGGGGGTGCAGAATGGCAAACCGGTGCGTGTGCAGTATACATTGCCTATCCAGCTGAATTTAGATAACGAAGTAAGGGGAAAGATTATAGGCGAGATAGACTCGGTAAGGAAAAGTGGTGCGGTTCTGAATGAAATCACTGTTATCGGATACGCGGGGACCAAAGCTCCAGGCCCCTTATATGAAGTCGACGGAAAAGAAGTTGATCAGGTTGAGGTAAATAAGATACATCGCTCGAGTATCGAATCAGTTGATGTTCTCAAAGGCGCGTCTGCTACTGCCATTTACGGAGATAAAGGAAAAAACGGGGTGATTAGGATTACCACGAAAGCGAAAGGTGGCAAACCCTCTCAACTCCCGGGAACGTTCAAAGGACTGGTCGTTATCGACGGGAAAACTCAGAATCAGGCATTCAATCTCAATGCCCTTGATCCCAATAAGATCAAATCAATGAATGTGCTGAGCGGTACAGCTGCTATTGCCAAGTACGGAGTGAGTGGAAAAGATGGCGTGATTGTTATCGAATTGAAATAGCGTCTTACGTAATAAAACAAGATCGGCGCATCCTCTGATTAGCGCCGTATTATAAGTTCACAAAATTGCTTAAACTTGCTTCAGGTGATTGATCGTGTATGGAGTCAATCACCTGATAAAAGAATTTATGAGTAATAAAGTAGTTCGAATAAAAGATATTGCGGAGAGGGCTGGTGTGTCAACCGGTACAGTTGACAGGGTTTTGCATGACAGGGGCCGCGTATCTCAGGATGTGAAAGAGAAAGTTTTAAAGATTATCAAGGAGATGGATTACGAGCCGAACTACAGTGCGCGCGCTCTCGGATCCAATAAAATATATACCATAGCGGCCCTCGTGCCTAATCACTCTTCCGATTCTTACTGGAACCAGGCAATCCTGGGCATTGAGAAGGCGGAGAAGGAGTTGAAGCAATATGGTATCACCGTAATCAGGTATAGCTTTAACCCTCATGAGGTAGATTCCTTTATGGAAAGGGCTAAGGAAGTAACATCGAAAGGGCCAGACGGCATTATTCTCGCTCCTCTTTTCTATAAGGAAACGCTGCCTTTTTTCGATGAATGGAATACGCTTAATATCCCTTTTATCATTTTCAATACGCAAATTTCAGAGTATAATCCGCTGAGTTATATCGGCCAGGACTCTTATCAGAGTGGCTTGCTGGCAGGTAGGTTGTTGAGTCAGCTGCATTCTGACCCGTGTTCCTTCCTGATTGCCCATATTGATGAGGATATCGGGAATGCCACTCACCTGATGAAAAAGGAGCAGGGCTTTCGTAACTATTTCAGTCACAATAATCTATCAGGTAAATACAAGTTACAACGGGTAGAGCTTCAGCGAAAGGACTACGCTTTATTTCAGCGACAGATGGATGATCTGATTGAAAACAATCCGGATCTACAAGGAATCTACGTGACCACGTCAAAGGGTTATGCCATTGCTACCTATCTGGAGCAACGTCATATAAAAGGTTTGAAGTTGATCTGTTATGACCTTGTACCAAAGAATATTCATTTTTTAAACAGGGGAGTCATCAGTTTTCTTATCAATCAAAATCCTCGGGGACAGGGATACTGGAGTGTTAACCATATGGCTGACTATCTGGTATTCAAAAAAAGTGTTCCCGTAATTAAATATATGCCTTTGGATATCGTGGCAAAAGAGAACCTGAATTATTTCATCCACGAGGAGTAAAATTTTTTACCGTTACGTGTGTGCGGAAACACTTTCTGGGGTTTTAAGGGTATTTATTCCTATTGAAGTTGTGTTTGTGCGCACACACAGCTTGTTTTAGTGAATATTATTGATTAGGTTTGAGTAAGAGTAGAGAATAGCATAATAATATCATGTCAAGATTAAACTTATTAGAAGAAACACGTTACGAGAAATTGCCGGTAACCGTATACCCTGATTCGGGGTCTGCGTCCCGCTCTGTGGCGAAAAGAATCGCTGATTTGATCAGACGAAAACAATCTAAAGGAGAAACTACTGTCCTAGGACTTGCTACCGGAGCAACCCCGGTTAAAGTCTATGCGGAACTGATACGTCTCCACAAGGAGGAGGGCCTCAGCTTTGCTGACGTAGTGACATTTAATCTGGACGAATATTATCCTATGCAGCCGGATGCAGCACAAAGCTATGTGCACTTCATGAAGGAGCAGTTGTTTAATCATATCGATATTGATATGAACAACGTGCATATTCCAACCGGTACGCTGGCTCAGGAAGAGATTCCGGCATTTTGTCTGGCTTATGAGCAGAAAATTAGTTCTTTCGGCGGTCTGGACTTGCAGATTTTGGGTATTGGACGTACGGGACACATCGGTTTCAACGAACCGGGTTCTGCGCCTAACTCCGGAACGCGTTTGGTGACCCTGGATGACCTGACACGTCGCGATGCTGCCCATGACTTTGGTGGCAAGGAAAAAGTACCTACAAAGGCGATAACGATGGGTATCGGTACCATATTCAAGGCCAGAGAGATTATTTTGATGGCCTGGAACCGGAAAAAGGCAGGAATTATCAAAAAAGCGGTTGAAGGAGAGATTTCTTCGGAGGTACCTGCGACTTATTTGCAGCTATCCGATCATGTAGAATTCGTTCTTGACGAAGAGGCTGCATCGGAACTGACTCGTTTTGATACGCCATGGGAGGTTAAAGATTGTGTCTGGACGGAGGCTCTCATTAAGAAAGCGGTTATCTGGCTTGCCAAGACGCTTAAAAAGCCTATTCTAAAGCTTACTGAAGAGGATTATAATAATCACGGCATGGCTCAGCTCGCAACGGAGCGTGGACCGGTTTATAATATCAATATCCATATTTTTAACAAAATTCAGCATACCATTACGGGATGGCCGGGCGGCAAGCCTAATGCGGATGATAGTCAACGACCTGAGCGAGCCCTTCCGGCAGTGAAGCGTGCGATTATTTTCTCACCGCATCCTGATGATGACGTAATTTCAATGGGTGGAACATTCATTCGCCTGGCTGACCAGGGACATGACGTTCACGTAGCTTACCAAACATCCGGTAATACCGCTGTCTGGGACGAAGACGTCCTTCGTTTTATCGAGTTTGCGATCGATTATGCAAGGTCAAGGGGAGAAGATACGACGGCCCAGGAGCAGTCTTATGAGGATATGCGTAAATTCATCGCGATCAAGCAGCCAAATCAGCCGGACACTTTGGAAATACGTGATATTAAAGGTCTGATCAGAAAAGGGGAGGCGATTGCCGGAGCGCGTTTCGCGGGACTTCCTGATGAGAAGATTCATTTTATGGATCTTCCGTTCTATGACAGGCTGAAAACGGCTAAAAAAGTTTCCTATGAAGACGATATACAGCAGACTATGGAACTTCTTCGGGAAGTGAAACCTCAGCAGGTGTTTGCTGCAGGAGATTTCGCCGATCCGCACGGGACGCATAAGGTTTGTTTCGATATCATTCTGGAAGCATTGAAACGCCTTAAGGAAACGGAAGAGTGGGTAAAAGATTGCTGGATGTGGTTGTACAGAGGTGCGTGGCATGAGTTTGAAGTACACGAAATAGAAATGGCAGTTCCTCTTTCTCCACAGGAAGTTGAGCGCAAAAAACTGGCTATATTTAAGCACCAGTCGCAAAAAGATCTTCCGGTTTTCCCGGGTGATGACGCCAGGGAGTTCTGGGTGAGGGCCGAGGAGCGTAACCGTGAAACGGCGCTTGCTTATGATCAGCTGGGACTTGCAGAATATGAAGCGATGGAAGCTTTTATACGGTATAAATTTTAGATCTTAGCAGCTATAGCCTTTAACTAAAAAATGGGAAAGCCAGTTACCTACTCTGAGCCGGTTAAACAGTCCGGCATTCCTCCAATAGCTATTATCGGAGCCTTGTTCTTCATTTTCGGGTTTGTTACCTGGTTGAACTCCGTTCTCATCCCTTACTTGAAAATAGCTTGTGAGCTCAATAATTTCGAGTCCTATCTGGTAACATTTGCCTTTTACATATCTTATCTGGTAATGGCGATTCCCTCTGCATGGGTTTTGAAAATTACCGGCTTTAAGAAGGGGATGGCTCTGGGGCTTGGTGTTATGGCACTTGGGGCGCTGGTATTTATACCGGCAGCTATGATCAGGATGTACGAGTTGTTCTTGTTGGGACTATTCGTTCAGGGTACGGGTCTTGCTTTGCTGCAAACTGCTTCCAACCCTTATATCACGATCCTGGGTCCGCCGGAGAGCGCTGCGAAGCGTATCAGCATTATGGGGATCTGTAACAAGGTAGCCGGTGCGATTGCTCCGATTGCTCTGGGGGCAGTTGCATTGAAGGACGCTGATGCCCTGCAGATCAGAATTCAGACAATGACGCTAATAGAAAAGGCTGCAGAGCTGGATATGCTTGCCGGACGGGTTATTCTGCCATATATCATCATTATGGTGGTGCTGGTGATCTTGGGAGTGCTGGTAAGTAAATCGAGCTTGCCAGAGATTGATACAGACACTGAAGATGAAGTAGTGGCCGCAGCCAATACCGACAAGACGAGCATTGTTCAGTTTCCGCATTTGTTGCTGGGTGTACTGACCATCGTCTTTTATGTAGGTGTTGAAGTAATCGCCGGTGATACGATCATCAGTTATGGAGCTTCCCAGGGTATCGCTCTCTCTACTGCTACCTATTTTACCACGATGACTTTGGTAGGCATGATTGTCGGATATCTGATTGGCATTGTATGTATTCCTAAATACTTCTCCCAGGAAACTGCGATGAAGGTGTTTGCTATCATGGGAGTTGCCTTTACCCTGGGAGCGATTTTTACTGAGGGCTATGTATCTGTAATGTTTATTGCTTTGCTGGGCTTAGCGAATTCACTGGTCTGGCCGGCAATATGGCCTCTGGCATTATCGGGTCTGGGTCGCTTTACCAAAATAGGCTCTTCGCTGCTGGTAATGGGTATAGCCGGGGGTGCGATACTTCCACTGATTTACGGACATCTTGCAGATACCTGGAATCCACGCGAGGCATATTGGATCGCTGTTCCGTGTTACCTGTTTATCTGGTTCTATGGAGTGAAGGGTTATAATGTGGGCAAGAAAGTAAAGACGCACTTATAGTTCATGTAAGAACTAATCTATTCAATAATATTTGAGGCAGTTCTGTAGATCAGGCTGCCTTTTTCTGTTCAGGTGTATTTTGCCGGCATGTGGCCTATGTATGTTATAGGTGAATTCGCGAAAAATCTATATTTTTAGGCAGACAAACACAATATGAAACCTTTTCGCTTTTTACTTTTCCTGCCGTTTTTTTTGTTAGCCGGCTTTGCTTATGCCGGTAAAATAGACACGGTGAATACCCGCAGCGCTGCGATGAATAAGAACATAAAGGCAGTGGTCATCACTCCGGATTCTTACTCTGATAAACAATCTTACCCTGTCTTTTATCTGCTTCATGGCTTTGGTGGAAACTATCGCGACTGGGCGACCAGAGCACCCCAGCTGGCGCAGGCGGCTGACCGATACGGGATGATCATCGTATGTCCTGACGGCGGGATCGGAAGCTGGTACCTGGACAGTCCCGTAGATCCTGCCTGGAAGTACGAGACGTATGTTGCTAAAGAGCTGGTAACATGGGTGGATAAAAATTACCGAACGATAGCTTCGCGCTCAGGGAGGGCCATTGCAGGCCTGAGTATGGGCGGACATGGCGCGCTGTATCTGGCGTTCAGGAATCAGGATGTGTACGGTGCGGCGGGAAGTCTGAGTGGTGGAGTTGATATCCGTCCCTTTCCTCAAAACTGGCAGCTCGCACAGCGCCTGGGGACCTACGCAAGTTCTCCCCTTAACTGGGAAGAGCATACCGTTGTAAATATGCTGCATTTGCTTACGCCTCAATCGCTTTCGTTGCTTATTGACTGCGGTACGGGCGACTTTTTTTACGATGTAAACGAGAATTTGCATCAATTGCTGCTTAAGCGGAACATTCCTCATGATTATATTACCCGGCCTGGAGTGCATAATTGGGACTACTGGGTAAACTCTATTGACTTTCAGTTGTTGTTCATGGACAAGTTTTTTAAGAGATCTATAAAACAATAATAATTGGAAAGACGAGAATCATTGCAGCCTGCCAACCGTCTGATTTGGGTGGAGCGCCTTGCCAGGCTTCTGGATAATCAGTTTAGGATTCCGGGGACGAAGTTCAGGTTTGGCCTGGATCCGATCCTTAATCTGGTGCCTGTATTAGGCGATATGTCAGGGTTCTTGCTTTCTACAGCGATGTTCGCCACTATACTGAAGCACGGTATAAGCCCGAAGCTTGCCATTTTGATGGCGCTTAATATTATCGTAGATACGGTCATAGGTGCTATCCCGCTGATTGGAAATATCTTTGATTTTTACTATAAATCGAATGTCCGTAATATGCGGCTTCTCAGAGAGCATTATGAGGAGGGCAGGCACCAGGGAAGTGGCTGGGGACTTATCGCGGTAATCTTGCTCGTTTTTTTTGCTGTGGTAGCCGCTATACTATATTTCTTGTTGATGGCCAGCGTATGGGTTCTTAGCCGTATTTAGCAGAAGTTCAATACTTCCATAAACTAAAAAGCCCCTGAGTGATCAGAGGCTTTTTAGTTTATGGCTTTCTTTATTTGACCAGTTCAAATACTACCCTCATCTGGTAGTTTAGCTTGATTTGCTTGAAGTCTATTTCCGGAGAAAAAGCCTCGTCTGATACTTTGGCCGTCATCATGTTGGCACGGTAGATAGGCTGTGGGTAAGACTCATTATTGATCTCCTGAATTTCAAGAGGTTCGCCTACCCTGTTGTTGAGTGCCGCCGCCAGAAAATCTGCCTTTTCTTTTGCAGCCTTCAATGCTTTTATCTTTAGCTCCTTTTTAAGAGGCTCAATCTTCGAGTAATCGTAGCTCTCGACATTGGTATATTGAACAGCCTTTGCGTCTATCGCATCCATCAGCTTATTATAGCTGTTCAGATTGGTAACCTTTAATCTGTATTGCTTGGCTACCAGAAAATCGGGGTTCTTCTTTTTTTCCCACTGGTAGTTGTATCCTGAAATGTTGTTTATCGTAAGATTCTCTTTTGGAATGCCGGCTGCCTGAACAGCATTGTATAGTTGAGTCTCAATGGTGTTGATCTCTACTTTCTTCTTGCTGTTATTGTCTTTGAAGTATTCCTTCAGGGAGATGCTCAGATAGATAATATCGGGTGTGACTTCCATCTCGGACGATCCGTTTACTTCAATTTTTCGCCGGGTGTCTACCGTTTGAGAAAAGAGTTGAGTTGTAAATATGCTAAATATAGCAAGGATAATAAACTGCTTCATGTGCGTTTGTATTTGTGTGTTTAACTTATAAAAGGGATGATTGTTTGTTGCATATTCCACAAACGACCATCCCTTTTAATTAAGCTACGGTTAAAAACCTAGCTGCTTATTCCTCAATTATCTCATTATGAGGATAAATATTTTCTTGCTTTTCTTCTTTGAAATAGGCTTTCTGGAAGATCAGTATAGCGATGACCCCAATGGAAATGGCAGCATCGGCTATGTTAAATACTGGTCTGAAGAAGACAAAGTTTTCCCCTGACCAAATAGGCGACCATTGCGGAATGGTTCCGTCTATTATCGGGAAATAGAACATATCCACAACCTTTCCATGGAAAAGGCTGGAATAGCCTCCTTCGACCGGGAAAAGCCTTGCAGGTTGAAAGTAGGTGCTTTCGCTGAATATCATTCCATAGAACGTAGAATCGATAATATTTCCCATAGCGCCCGCAAAGATGAGGGCGACGTTGAGGATCAGCCCTCTGTGGTACTTGTGTTTTACGAGATGCACCACACCATAGCCGATGGCAGAAACGGCCACTATCCGGAAGAGGGTAAGGGCCAGCTTTCCGGTCTCTCCGCCAAATTCCATACCGAAAGCCATACCATTATTTTCGGTGAAGTGTATGATGAACCAATCGCCCAGGATATGGAATTCCTGGCCGAGGCTCATATTCAGTTTAATCCAGAACTTGAGTACCTGGTCTGCTAATAAGATTAAGAATATAGCCAGGAAAGGCTTGAAATAAGCTTTCATTAATTCTGTCTCATTTTTGCTTCCATGCTTAATGTCGCATGAGGTACTGCACGAAGACGTTCTTTAGGAATTAGTTTGCCGGTTTCGCGACAAACGCCATACGTTTTGTTTTCTATACGAACCAAAGCGGCTTCGAGGTTTTCGATAAACTTCTTTTGACGTGCTGCAAGCTGATTGATCTGTTCTTTTTCAAGTGTTGCCGATCCGTCTTCAAGCGTTTTATACGTTCCTGCAGTATCATCAGTGCCGTTCAAATTCGGATTGCTTAATGACTGCGTAAGAGAAGCAAGCTCTTCTTTTGCAACGCGGACTTTTTCTAATATGATGTCCTTAAATTCCTTTAATTCGGAGTCTGAGTAGCGGGTTTTTAGGTTGTTTTCCATCTTTTATACCTTTGTTATAAGAATCGTTAATTCCTGTTCGTCTATTTGCACTTTTTCGCCGGTTGACAGATCAGGTACAATCTTAAAAGACTCGGCGAGAATTTCGGCTTTAATATATGATAAATTATTTATTATCGCTTCAGATACCAGATCAGGGCATGCAGCCTCTACCTGTATTTTATCTGTTACTTCCAGTCCCTGCTCTTTTCTCAGGTTCTGAATCCTATTAATGACCTCTCTTGAAATTCCTTCTTGTTTCAGTTCAGTTGTTATCGTAACATCTAATGCTACCGTTAGTTTTCCAAGATTCGTAACTTGCCATCCCGGAACGTCTTCTGCAATGATTTCTGCATCTTCAGGGTATATGTCCACGTTCAGGCCGTCTTTTGAGAAGGTAACCACGCCGTTTTCTTCGAACAAAGCGAGGTCGGAAGGAGTCCAGGAGTTGATGAAAGCGGCTACATCCTTCATAGATTTGCCTGCCTTCGGACCCAATGACTTGAAATTTGGTTTAACCTTCTTCTTGATGATGCCGGCGGTGTCGCTGATATACTCGATCGTCTTGATATTTGTTTCTGAAAGGATCAGCTCTTTTACCTGATCAACTTTCTGCTGAAACTGGCTGTCGAGTACGGGTAGAAGGATCTTGTTTAATGGCTGACGTACATTTATTCCGACTTTCTTTCTTAGGGAAAGGATCATGGAAGAGATGTTCTGAGCCAGGGACATGCGTTCTTCAAGGCCTGTATCTACGAGTGTTTCGTTGTAGGCAGGGAAATCTGTCAGGTGAATAGATTCTGATTGCTCTTTACCTGTAATGGTATTCAGATCGAGGAACAACCGTTCGCTAAAGAATGGCGCGATGGGCGACATCAGCTTAGCGATCGTACTCAGACAAGTGTAAAGTGTCTGATATGCAGAGATCTTATCTTCGGTGTAATCGCCCTTCCAGAAACGGCGGCGGCATAATCTCACATACCAGTTGCTCAGATGCTCGTCTACGAATTCCTGAATAGCGCGAGCCGCGCGGGTAGGTTCGAAGTCGGCATAGAAGCCGTCTACGTCGTTAACCAGCGTATTCAGACGGGAAATGATCCATCTGTCGATCTCCGGACGAGCCTCAGATGCGATATCTGCCTCGGCATACGTAAACTTGTCGATGTTTGCATAAAGCGCGAAGAATGCGTAGGTGTTATATAACGTTCCGAAAAATTTACGGCGCACTTCATCCAGTCCTTCTTCATTAAACTTCAGGTTATCCCATGGGGATGCATTGCTGATCATATACCAGCGGGTGGCATCAGCACTGTATTTCTCAATCGTTTCGAATGGATCTACTGCATTACCTAAACGTTTGGACATCTTGTTGCCGCTTTTGTCGAGTACCAGTCCGTTTGATACAACATTTTTAAACGCTATAGAGTCATTCAGCATGACGGAGATAGCGTGGAGCGTAAAGAACCAACCGCGCGTCTGATCCACTCCTTCAGCGATAAAGTCTGCCGGATACGCTTTTTCAAACTCAGCCTTATTTTCGAAAGGATAATGCCACTGCGCAAATGGCATGGCGCCGGAATCAAACCATACGTCGATCAGATCGGGCTCCCTGTACATCTTCTGGCCACTAGGCGACACTAGAATGATGTCATCAACATACGGGCGGTGGAGGTCGAAAGTGCCGTCCGTGTACGTGCTTTCAAGGACAGAAAGCTTTTCTGTCTCTTCTGCTGTTAGAGTGCCAGACAGTAAGGCTTCGGTTATTTTAGTTTTTAATTCATCAACGGAGCCAATGCAAAGCTCTTCTGTTCCGTCCTGACTACGCCAGATGGGTAGAGGAGTTCCCCAGTATCTGGAGCGGGAAAGATTCCAGTCGACCAGGTTTTCGAGCCAGTTGCCGAATCTGCCTGTTCCGGTAGCTTCCGGCTTCCAATTGATTTCTTTGTTAAGCTCGACCATCCGTTCTTTAACGGCGGTCGTTTTAATAAACCAGCTGTCTAGCGGATAATACAATACGGGTTTGTCAGTTCTCCAGCAATGCGGGTAGCTGTGCTCGTATTTCTTAACATCGAAGGCTTTATTGTCTTCCTTAAGCTGTATGGCTATTAAAACGTCTGTAGGTCTGAAACCGGGCTGGTTTCTGATCTCATCAGTATAAAATTCTTCTTTTACATATTTTCCGGCGAAGTCTGTTACCTGATCAACGAATCTACCCTGTCTGTCGACTAGAGGGAACTCATTGCCGCGTTCGTCGGTAATCATGACAGAAGGAACGTTGTTTTCCCTTGCGACACGGAAGTCATCCGCGCCAAAGACTGCGGCAATGTGTACGATACCGGCTCCATCTTCTGTGGTTACGTAATCTGCAGGGATTACGCGGAATGCTTCTTTCTCGAGTTTTTCGCTCGTTACGTAGGGCATAAGCTGGTGATAGCGGAGACCGATCAGGTCTTCTCCGCTGAACTCGCCGGCAATTTCCCAGGGGATAAGTTTGTCGCCTCCCTTATAATCCTGGAACGATGCGTTTTGGCCCTCTGCTTTGAAATGTTTGGAAACCAGATCCTTCGCGAGGATCACACTTACAGGCGCATAGGTGTATTGATTGAACGTCCTGATCTTCACGTAAGTGATGTTTTTGCCAACTGCCAGGGCGCAGTTTGACGGTAATGTCCATGGAGTAGTCGTCCAGGCCAGCATCACGGTGTCTTCCGCTTCATTTTGGAAGAGGATCGGCGTTAAGGGATGGATCTGATCTTTCTTCAACCGGAACTGTGCAACAATAGACGTATCCTTCACATTACGGTAGGTGCCTGGCATGTTTAGCTCATGAGAGCTCAGACCGGTTCCTGCAGCGGGAGAGAAAGGTTGAACGGTATAGCCTTTATAAAGTAGTTTCTTGTTGTATAGCTCTTTCAGGATCCACCAAAGGGATTCAATGTAGTTGTTTTCATAGGTGACATAAGGGGTGTCTAGGTCTACCCAGTAACCCATCTTTTCGGTCAGGTCGTTCCATGCATCTGTATAGCGCATAACCTCACTGCGGCAAGCTGCGTTGTACTCTTCTACAGTAATTTTTTTCCCTATATCTTCTTTAGTGATACCGAGGGTTTTTTCGACAGCAAGTTCGATTGGGAGACCATGAGTGTCCCATCCGCCCTTTCGTTCCACGCGGAACCCCTTGAGCGTTTTATATCGACAGAAGATATCTTTAATGCCGCGTCCCATAACGTGATGGATTCCCGGCATGCCGTTGGCAGAGGGAGGACCTTCGTAGAACGTATATGGTTTAGAAGCCGGTCTGTTTGAAACACTCTTCTCGAAAATCTTATTGTTTTTCCAGTATTCGAGTATGTCTTTTCCTGTAGTAGATAAATTTAGTTGTTTATATTCTTTGTACATCAGCGCTTTAACCCAAATTTTGAGGTGCAAAGTTATGAAAATGCGCGGCAATAATTAAATTAAGCCGGAAAAAGCCGTACTAAGGTCCTATCAGCTGCGGATTATACCAGATGCATATCTATATGAATCCATTGGGCGTGATGTTGTTTGCTTGTGGCACGTGCTTTGCGTAGTTTTGATTATGAATAAGTTTATGAAACGTGGTTTGATTCTGGTAGCCATTGGAATTGGCCTTAACCTGATTGGATACTCCATCAAACGAAATGCGTTTGATGACTATGGATGGGCTATGATTCTGGGGACATTGCTGTTTGGAATCGGTTTCGTGTCTATCTTCTATTCATTTGTGCGGAAGGTCGAATATAAGGGGATTATCGAGGAACGGGCGATCGAAGCTGAAAAGAAAGAGCAACGAGAGAATGAATTGAATGAAAGTTAAGATTCTACCAGTGTGCAGACGGATCCATAGTATGCACATTTCTGGATGGCTTGGTTGGCCTCAACTAGCTGAATATGTTGCATAAGACACGGGGGATAGTCTTTAAAACGACAGACTATTCGGAGAGTAGTGTCGTGGTTCAGGTTTTTACAGAAAAGTTTGGCTTACAGTCCTATCTGATTAACGGTGCGCGTAAGCCCCGTGCGAAGATTCGTATGAACATGATTCAGCCTCTGCATTTGCTGGATATGGTGGTTTATCATAAATTAAACGGGGGAATTCAGCGTGTGTCAGAGCTGAGAAATGTACCGCTTTTTGAATCACTGCCTTACGATCTTACAAAGAGTAGTTTAGCACTCTTCTTAAATGAGGTGCTATACAAGGTTGTAAAGCATCACCATGAAGATCTTCCATTGTTCGAATTCATCTTTCATAGCATTGCGCTGCTTGATCGTATGGAAACAGGACTCAATAACTTCCATCTTTGGTTTTTGAGTCACCTTAGCAGGTATCTGGGGTTTTATCCGGAGAGAACCAATGAGCGGGTGTCTGCATATTTTGACCTGAGGAATGGAGTTTTTACTAACGTGCCGCCCGGCCACGTTCATTTCCTGCATGGCAGCCTGGTGAAGAAATTCACGGAGCTACTGGAAACTAAAATCGATTCGCTACATGTATTGCGGATAAACAATACAGAAAGACGTGAACTATTGTCGAGAATTCTTGACTATTACAGGCTTCACGTCGACAATTTCTCAGAAATACGTTCCCACAAGATTATTGAAGAAGTTCTTAGTCCTTGAATCCGGCTACGCGTTCAATAACGTTTTCAAGTTCGTTAAGATCAAAAGGCTTTTCCAGATAAGTGTCAGCACCAGCTTTATTAGCTAGTGACTGTATGTCATTGTTAGCCGAGAAGTACACTACAGGAATATTTCGTAGGTCGGTTTCTGCTTTAATTGCCTGAGTGGCTACTACGCCCCCTGAATCGGGTATCCAATTGTCCATCAATATGACATTGGGATTGAATGCCCTTACCGTATTTACGATATCGTTGCAATGTGGAGAGGTTTTGACTTCCCAGCCAAGTTCCTGAAGTATGTAAGTGCAAATTGACAGTATATCAGTATCGTCGTCAAAAATTAGTATCCGTTTAGACATTCCAGTTCCCTTAATTAAAGTCTCGTAACACGATTTCTTTAGACGATTATAACCAAATTGAATGGTTAATGTTTGGATAAAATTTCCTTTTTGTAATAACGCTGATACCTGTTATTTGCAAATTGTTGATTTTCAGCGAGGTGATGGTTTTTTTAATTTGCTTAAATGTTAAAAAATGTGAAATAGTTGCGCTGGCTGCGATTTAAATGTATCTTTGACACATAAAGTTTTAGAAAAATTCTTTTTAAAGATTTCTTTTAAGATTTAGGTTTATAATTGGTTAGTTTGAGCTCCTGCCCATCAGGAGCTTATTTTTTGTCCTGAATTTCCAACAATCGCGCAGTAATTACTTCTTAGGTGTTTAATAAGAAGGGTGCAAGCCTCAAGTTAATTTCAAATATCCCTTAAGAACATCTTTTTTCAGTTTGTTTAGCTATTTTCAGATTTAATATTTTAGTCGCAGCGTGCTGTGTATGGGAGTTTTTTACAACTTCCTGGCCGGGTAAGCCGGTTCTTTTGCTCTTGGCGGTTACAAAAAAGGACTGTCAATACTTGCTCTGAGAGCAAGATGGACAGTCCTTTATATTCTGATTTTATAGGGATTATTAATCAATCCATTCAAAGCGCGTATAGGGAATAAGCGCTTCCGGGATTTTAATACCTCTATCTGTTTGATTATTTTCAAGAAGAGATGCTACAATACGCGGCAAGGCAAGGGCACTTCCATTTAAAGTATGAGCAAGCTGGGCCTTGCCTTCTTTTCCTTTAAAACGCAGCTTAAGTCTGTTGCTCTGGAAGGTTTCAAAATTAGATACGGATGAAACTTCGAGCCAGCGTTCCTGTGCGGCACTCCACACTTCCATGTCATACGTTAGCGCTGAAGCAAAACTCATGTCACCTCCGCAAAGGCGGAGAACACGGTAGGGAAGTCCAAGTTTTTGGAGTAATGACTGAACGTGCGCGCTCATCTGTTCGATTGTCTCATAAGATTTTTCGGGGTGAGTTATCTGGACGATCTCTACTTTATCGAACTGGTGAAGCCTGTTAAGTCCTCTGACGTGTGCGCCATAGGAGCCAGCCTCCCGGCGAAAACATGGTGTGTATGCGCAGTTTTTAATTGGAAGTTCGTCCTCTTTAACGATGACATCCCTGTAAAGATTGGTAACGGGAACCTCCGCAGTCGGGATCAGATAGAGGTTATCCATACCTACATGGTACATCTGACCTTCCTTATCAGGCAACTGTCCTGTACCAAACCCTGAAGCTTCATTAACTACGATCGGAGGCTGCACTTCGTGATAACCTGCCTCTTCTGCATGATCAAGGAAGAAGTTGATAAGTGCGCGTTGCAACTTAGCACCTTTACCCTTGTAGACAGGGAAGCCCGCTCCGGCGATCTTATTGCCAAGCTCAAAGTCGATTATATCGTATTTTGATGCCAGTTCCCAATGCGGAAGTGCGTTTGCAGAAAGCTCAGGCTTCTCACCGAACTCGAAGATATTCTCGTTTTCTTCGGGTGTTGAGCCATTGGCAACAGTGCTGTGTGGCAGGTTAGGAAGCAATACGAGATTTTTCTGGAGTTCTTCTTCAGCATGGGTTAATTTATCTCCCAATAGCTTGATCTGTTCTTTTAGTCCCCCTGTCTTTCCCTTAATTTCTTCGGCCTGGTCTTTTTGACCACTGCGCATCAGTTCACCGATCTGCTTAGCCATAGCGTTTGCTTCCGCGGAGATCGAGTCTAACGAGGTTTGAGTCTGACGACGTTCTTCATCTAGGGAAATAATAGTGTCAACTAATTCAGGCTGTTTGAAATTTTTAACAGACAATCGTTCCAAAACCTTCTCTCTGTTCTCGCGGATATAACTAACTTGCAGCATCGTTGTAAATTTTTGTCAAAGATATGATCAGTTGACTGTTTGCAGGAAGTTTTTGCATTTTTTTTGAATATGACAGGGAAACTCTATCTCGTACCCACTCCCATTGGAAATCTGGAGGATATAACGCTTAGGGCGATCCGCATTCTGAAGGAGGTGGATCTCATTCTTGCGGAGGACACACGTACCAGTGCACCGCTTTTAAAACACTTTGGAATAGATAAAAAGGTTTACGCGCATCATCAGCATAATGAGCATAAGGCAAGTTCGGAGATTGTAAGGTTCCTACAGGAAGGGCAAAATATCGCATTGATATCTGACGCAGGAACGCCAGCGGTTTCTGATCCAGGCTTTTACCTGGTTCGGGAGGTGCTCAAAAATGATATCGAGCTGGAGTGTCTTCCAGGAGCAACAGCTTTTGTGCCTGCGCTCGTTAATTCGGGTCTGCCGACTGACCGTTTTACGTTTGAGGGGTTTTTGCCTGTGAAAAAGGGGCGTCAGACTCGCTTAAGGGAGTTAGCTGAAGAGCCGCGGACGATGATCATTTATGAGTCGCCGCATCGTCTGCTTAAGTCTTTAGATGAATTTATTACTGTTTTTGGAGAAGATCGTCCAGCCTCCGTATCGAGGGAGCTCACAAAGATGTTCGAAGAAACGGTACGGGGTAGTCTATCAGAAGTTAAGTCTTATTATGAATCAAATACTTTAAAGGGTGAGTTTGTTGTTATAATAGGAGGGAAAGAAGGAAAGAAAAACGTTAATAAAAAAGAGAATGAACTTTGAGAAGTTTTTAATAGATGAACAGGATCCGAAGGCTGTCGAGAAGATCCTTATTAAACTGCAGGATATGCTCACCCCCGGAGAAGAGGTTTTATATCTCGCAGTACAGAAAAAACCTGCGGTTACCCTTGTTCCGGATACTATTGCGGTTACCAGCAAGCGTTTGTTTTTTTGTATTCCGGGTAATTTGGGTTTGACTACCAACTTTGAGATTTATTCGTGGAAAGACATCAAGGAGGTTTCTTTCAAAGAAGAATTCTTTGGTGCGCGCTTTACTGCTGTTCCTTTGAGCGGAGAGAATTTTACGGTCGATTATATACCAAAAGTTCAGGCAAGGAAATTGTATCAGTTTTCGAATCAGCAGATAGACAGGCTAAAAGCAGAACTGAAGCAAGAGCAGTATCTTAAAGAACAGCAGCAACGTAGAGAGCAGTTTGAAAAGGAGAGTATAGCTCAGGAAGTGATTCAGCCTGTTGTTGCGGAAACGGTCGCTCCTGCTCCTGAACCTGTGGAAGCCTTTGAAGATGAGATTACTATGAAGCTGAAGAAGCTGAAGGTGCTCTTTGAAAAGCAGTTGATCTCGCAGGAAGAGTATGAAGCAAAAAAATCGGATATATTATCTCAGTTCTAAGTGAAAAGAAATTATTTCCTGGCCCTTGTAAGTGCATTTCTGTTATGGCTTGCCTGGCCACCCATGTCCTTTACTGCGCCAATACTGTTAGTGGCTTTGGTGCCTCTGCTGAGGGCTGTTGAAAACGTGTTTCAGTCTGACCTTCCGCGAAAGGGGAGAAAGGTGTTCCTACTGTCGGGCCTGACGTTTTTGATCTGGAACACTTCCTCTATTTACTGGGTGTTTAATTCGTTAAACGCAGTGCTCGATGTCTGGGTTGCCTCTCTGATCTCTCTTATTCCGTTCGGCCTGGCCGCACTATTGATGACCCTGGCGTTCTGGCTATATTTTCAACTGCGAAGAAGTTCGGGCAGGTTTTTAAGCTACCTCGGTCTTATATGCTTCTGGATCGCTTATGAGTATCTGCATCAGAGCTGGGATCTTCAGTTTCCCTGGATGAATCTGGGCAATGGCTTCGCCGAGACGCCCCGGTTAGTGCAGTGGTATGAGTTTACGGGGGTCTATGGTGGCAGTCTCTGGATTCTCGTCGCGAATATTCTTGCCTTTGAGTTGAGTGAGCAGGATGACTCCCGGGCTGCTGGTTACCACCTCAAGAAGAAATTAGCTCTTGGGCTGTCAGTCTGGGTGGCCGTTCCTATTGCGGTTTCGGTCATGATGTACACGCGGTATGTCGAATCGCCCAATCCGGCGAACGTGGTCGTGGTACAACCGAACATTGATCCCTATGATAAATGGAGCAAGTCGCCCGAAACGCAGGTCGATGACCTGATACGGCTATCTGACTCTATAGGTCAGATAAATACAGAGTATTTCATATGGCCTGAGACTGCCATATCCAGAATGACCGAAGAGTACCGTATTCACAGTGATCTTAACTTTCTTAAGGTTCAGGCATTTCTGTCAAAGTACAAGAATGGAAACGTGCTTTCGGGAATTGAGAGTTTTAAGCTTTACGACAAGGCTGAAACATCTAGCGCCACATACAACGAGTCTTTTGGCAAATATCTCGACTATTATAACGCGGCCATCAACATAGAGAACTCTTCCAGGGTCCAATTTTATCACAAATCAAAGCTGGTGCCGGGGGTTGAGTCTCTCCCTTTTGCAGATGCATTAAGTTTCATGAAGCCGGTATTCGCTGCATTTGGAGGTTCGTCCGGAGGCTTCGGGAAACAGGATAAGCCATCTGTTTTCTTTTCGCAGAGTGGTATGGGCGTTGCTCCGGTGATCTGCTATGAATCTGTCTGGGGCAGCTATGTGGCGGAGTATATTCGTGACGGAGCTCAATTTATCGCCATCATTACCAATGACGCATGGTGGGGTAATACTTCGGGTAAAGATCAGCATCTTGCGTATGCTCGCTTGCGAGCCATCGAAACAAGGAGGTGGGTTGCAAGATCGGCCAATACCGGTATTTCAGCTTTTATCAATCAACGAGGTGACGTAATTCAGGCTACTTCATGGTGGGTGCCCACCGCCCTGAAGCAGGATATTAATCTGAATAGTGATCTGACATTTTACGTTCGTTACGGGGACTGGATCGCGTGGGCAGCTTGTGTGGTTGCGGGAGCTTTGATCGTTTTAATGATCATTCGCCGTAAATCGCTGAGCTGATGGTTTGCAACAACTTGTGAAACAGTGTTTAAGATGATTTTTTTGAAACTTTCAACTACTTTCCCCGTAGAAGAAGGTAAGTTAAGTGATTTGACTTTAGAGTAGTTTTAAGCTAGGTTTTTTTAAAAAAAGGGTTGTATCATTCATCATGAGAACAACCCTTTTTTATTCTATAACACCGCCCAGGTTGCCTTTGAAGTCTTCCCCTGTTACGTTTTCGGCCTGATTCTCCATCAGCAGGGCTTTCATCTTGTCTTCACGTTCGATCATGTCGGCCAGGCTCGTTTCGCCGAGGATTTTTAAAGTGGCATCCCTGACGTCCTTCATTACATCACGTATCCCGCAATACAATTCACTTGTGCATTCTTCGCATCGTTCATAAAAATTGAGGCTGACGCAGGGAAGGAGCGCGATAGGACCATCGATTATCCGGATAATAGCAGCAAGCTTTATCTCTTCAGCTTTCTTCATCAGATAATATCCGCCGCCGGCGCCTTTTTTACTGGCGAGGATGCCGTTTCGCTTCATCTCCAGTAAAATCGCTTCGAGGAACTTTTTGGGAAGCTGCTCTTTTGCCGCAATAGCTGAAATGAGCATTGGAGAGTTCCCTTTATTTCTTGCTAGAGCCATCAAGGCTTTCACAGCGTATTTGGTTTTCTTTGTTAGCAAAGCAAATAGTATATAAAGTCAATAGCAAAGATAAGATATAAATATTATCAACGCGGAAAGCTGTATATATATTATGAAACCGCCAGAAGGATATAGTAGCCTGCCAGTATAAGAAACATGATTGCGATGATGAAGGAGAAGAAGTAGATGAACCTTTTGAATGCGGACTTCTTTTTATTCTCAACAGACATTACGCTGGTAATTTCATTCAGGCGTTTTACCTTATCGTTGAAGTCGCCTTTCAGTCCGTTTCTGATGCGTTGCATATTATTCAGAAGGTCGTCCATCTCCTCAGGTATGGTTTCGTTTAGTACTTCTTTGATACGTTTGGCAATGGTGGGTGATTTGCCGTTTGTTGATATCGCTATCTTTAGATTGCCTTTTTGCACGATGGACCCAAGGTAAAAGTCGCAGAGATCCGGCTTGTCAGCAACATTTGTTAATACCTTTTTTTCCTTGCAGACGGAGGCAATGCCTGCACTGATGTTGCTGTCGTTTATCGCGACAACGGCGAGATCCATACCCTCGAGATCGCCGGGTTCAAAAACACGTTCTATGTAGGGGATATTGTGAAGCTTGAGAATATTCAACACTTCGCTACTGATCTCAGGTGCTACCAGTTTGATATTTGCATGCGGACTGTTAGCCAGTAGGGCACTAAGCTTTTCCATAGCTACGTAACCTCCACCTACAAGGAGCAGGTTGAGGTTATGTAGTTTCAGGAATATTGGAAATAAGGGATTTGTTTCCTCCAGGTCAGTCATCTATGCTAGTTGAAGATTTCTATAGTCTTTCAATTGCAGATTAAACAATTCAGATTGCTGGAAATAATAAGTGGCGAACTCCTTACCTGGTTCCTGCTGATTCATTTGATAAACCAGATCATGGAAACTCGTAGGAAGCGCAATTTTTTTCGTCTCGACGAATGTCGAGTCAAAGTCACGAATAATTCCTGCCTGAGTATTCGTTTTTATTCCTTCAGCTACTAAAAGAGCCTTTGCTGAATTTACGAATCCGGTATAGGAATGATAAATTGAATCGGCATACTCAGCGGCCTCCAATGCCTCCCTTGACCAGTCAATGCGCTCTTCAGCTTCGAAGAGCAGGGTGGCAACAAGGTCAATCATGACGCTGGCACATTCGCCGATCCCGATAGCGGGCTTATACGCTTCTGTATGTTCCCAGTCAATAAAGTCGTCAGGAGTGATATCGTCTGACTTAGCGATAGGATTCAATAAGTCGTAGAAATAGATCTTTCCCTGACGGGTATAATAAGCGTTGTATAGCTCGCCATCGTTGCGATTGTCAAAATAGTCATTTAGAAGCGTGCGCAGAATCTGTGGTCCGCGTTTACTAGGTACTTTTACGATCTTCTCAGATGCGACACCACCTCCGTCACCGGTTGGTCCGCCTCCCAGCAATACCTGAAGGGCAGGGGCTACCATCTTCCCTATTTTCATACTGGAGCCATGGAAACCTATTGCTGCCATTGCATGTTGTCCGCAAGCATTGATACACCCACTGATTTTTATGGTAATGTCTTTGTTATAGATGAGTTCCGGATACTCAGCAGCTATAACTCTTTCGAGTTCACGAGTGATGCCTGTACTGTTTGAAATTCCCAGGTTACAAGTATCAGTGCCGGGACAAGACGTGATGTCGATAACGCTTTCAAAGCCGGGCTCTGCTAAACCGAGTTCATTTAGCTTTTCAAACACGTAGGGGAGGTTTTCAACCTTCACAAAGCGTAACATAATGCCTTGTGAATTGGTCAGACGAATGTCGTCACCAGCAGCATCAAGGACGAGCTGAGCAAACTTCCGGGCAATAGGGGTCTTTATGTCTCCATTTTGAACACGTATACCGATGGAAACAAAGCCTTTTTGTTTTTGCTCGAAAATGTTTGTTTTAAGCCAACGCTCATACTTAGCCGGATTGCTGATCTCAGGAACTGAAAGTAGATTTCCTTCAGGCTCCGTAAAAGCAATGTGACGGTTTATTTTATAAATTTTATTCTTTAAAGCAAGACGCTCATTTTCGGCAAGTTCAAGAAACGCCTCTTTGCCGATGTCCTGAATAAGATATTTTAAGCGTGCTTTGTTTCTTTTTGCGCGTTCTCCATAGCGATCAAACACGCGGATGACCGACTCTGCAAAAGGAATGATCAAATCTTCATGCATAAAATCTGTAACATATTCAGCGATATGAGGCTGTGAGCCAAGTCCGCCACCAAGTACGACCTTGAAGCCCCTCACTTCCTCCCCATTTTCGAATCTCACTTTCGGAACGAAACCAATATCATGCATGAAAGCGAAAGCGGAATCTTTCTCCGAAGAAGAAAAGGCCATCTTGAACTTCCTTCCCATATCCTGACAGATCGGGTTGCGAAGAAAATATTCAAACGTAGCATGTGCATAAGGAGTTACGTCAAATGGTTCCTCGGGATCTACACCCGCCATTGCCGATCCGGTCACGTTTCTCACAGTGTTTCCGCAGGCTTCCCGTAACGTTACTGAATCTTTTTCAAGCTCAGCCCATAATTCAGGGGTGCGTTCCAAACTCACGTAATGGAGCTGAATGTCTTGTCGGGTGGTGATATGTAAGTTGCCGGTGGCATAATTATCCGATACATCGGAGATCCGATACAACTGTTGAACGGTCATCCTTCCGTATGGAAGCTTGATTCTGATCATCTGTACACCAGGCTGTCTCTGGCCGTAAACGCCCCTTGCTAACCTTAGGCTGCGGAATTTCTCTTCATGAAGTTGTCCCTCTCTGAACAGTCTGATCTTCTTTTCAAGTTCAATTATGTCTTTCTGTACCAGTGGATTCTCTAGCTCTGTTCTGAAACCTTGCATTCTCTATAGAGTTAATATGATTATCAAAAATAATAATAATGAGCCACTATCAGAAATATTTCTAAAACCTGATCCGTAGATGACGGAAGGGCGTTTTCTGGTCTCTGATCGACGAGTCAATTTCTTTATCTTTGAACGTTAACAAACAAACAAAGAAAATGGCAGAGATAAATATTCCACGATTAGACCTGAACGACTATGTGAACGGATCTGCCGAGCAGAAGCAGCAGTTCTCAGAAAACATAGGAAAGGCTTTTACCGAAACCGGATTTGTGACTATCGCGAACCACGGCATGACTCAGGAATTGATGAATGAGCTCTATGTCGAGGTCAAGAAGTTTTTCGACCTCCAGGAGGATGTTAAGCGCAAATACGAAAAGCCGGAGCTGGCTGGACAACGGGGCTATACCAGTAAAGGAAAGGAGAAAGCCAAAGGTGCACCGGTAGCAGATCTTAAAGAGTTTTGGCAGCGGGGACAAACGGTTACTGACGGTGATCCGGTAAAGGCACAATATCCGGATAATATAATGGTGGAAGAACTTCCGCGATTTAACGAAGTGACACGAGAGGTTTATGAGCGACTGGAGATCGCAGGCAGACATCTCCTAAGGGCTATTTCCGTTTATCTTGGTCTGGATGAGAACTATTTTGAGCCTAAGGTCCACAATGGTAACTCCATTTTACGGGGCATTCACTATTTCCCCATTCAGGATCCTGATGCTCTGGCTCCTGACGCAGTGCGGGCAGGTGCTCATGAAGATATTAATTTGATTACCTTGCTGATAGGTGCCAGTGCGGATGGCCTGGAGGTATTGACCCGTGCGGGAACCTGGTATCCAGTAAAAGCACAAGTGGAAGATATTGTTGTTAACGTAGGTGACATGCTCCAGCGTTTGACAAACAATAAACTTAAATCTACTACTCACCGTGTGGTAAATCCTCCAAGGGAGCTGATGAAGTCATCAAGATATTCGGTGCCTTTCTTCCTGCATCCAAAGCTCGACATGGATCTGACCTGCCTGGATATCTGTATCAGCGAAGATAAACCAAAGGCTTATAGTGATATGACTGCTGGTGAATATTTGGATGAGCGTTTGAGAGAGATCGGTCTCAAAATGTGATAAACAGCAAGGATCTGTTGGTGGTCGGCTGACAGATCCTTCTAATCCCCCTTCATTTCTTTCTCTAGCGCCAGCTCAAACTCTTCCGGACACTGTGTCCCGATAACGTATTCGAGTCCGTCACGGTCTGTAAGCGTTAAGGCTTCTTTTCCTCCGGCATAAAATTTTATTTTGCCCTTGGTATGTAAATTATATACCGGGTTGTTTATGAGATAGGAACTGTATTTAGTGCGTTCAACTTTGACGATACTATTCAGATCAATTTTGACCAGGCGGGTTGTCCAAAGGCCATCAATAATGAGACTTTTGTTTCTCACCGTGGTGCGATAATGCACCATGAACAACATGACAACAGAACCAATTAAAATCCCTATGCCGACCAGAACGAGTACCTCAGCGGTTCTTTCTTTGTTGGAGCTCAGATAGTATGCACCAAAACAGAAAAGAGCCATTGTTAGCCGAACGCTGATTCGGTTATAGTCCCTGCCCAGATACTGTTTTTCGGTAAAGGTCGCTTGATCTGTCATGTTATCCGGATGTTTCTATAATGAAAATATTTTGTGTGCTATCGGTTACTCTGTAACGGTTGTCGGATCTGAAACCGACCACCCATAAGATATCACCATTCCCGTTTTCCAGTATTCCAATATTGGCTTTTTCAAAGCGGTTGAGCTTTTGTCCTATAAAGAAATCGCTGATCTTCTTTTTTCCTTGCATTCCCAGGGGCTGAAAATAGTCCCCTTTGTTCCATAGACGCAAATTAAGGGGGAATTGTAACAGGTCAGCGTCTAAATATGCAATTTTGCCGTTTCCTGAGAATTTAACGTCATTTGGCTTAACACGGCTGGTATTATATTTCCTTCCGTTCCATTCAAAAGATTCCATATTCTCGAAGAAGGTAATTTTGGGGTTCTCAGCGTTTGAACGTTTTTGTAAGATCAAAAGGTTCCTATCTAGCAGCAGAATATGGCTTGGAGATTCGAACATTTTCCCGGATTGATTTTTCCACGCGCTCACCAGATCTTTGATCGTAGTTTCACTGAATTGATACGGTTTGAACAGTTCATAAAGCAGTAGATTTCGCGGGTTTAAGTCTGCGAGCAGTTCCACGTCGATCTCAGTAGTATCGGCGCCTGTGTGTTGAAAAAGCTTATTCCGCAGCTTATCAACCTCGTGTTTTAAAAAGGTTTCCACCTCCAGGAAGCGCTGGCTGTTTTCTTCGAAGGTTTGGTCAAGGCGTTCATTGAGTTGCTTCATCTTGGGAATCACCTCGTGTCGAATCTTGTTTCTTGCGTACTTAACAGACGCGTTTGAGCTGTCATTGCGGAAGCTAATATCGCTTTGTGTAACAATAGTGTCAATCTCTTCCGAAGTCAGAAAAAGGAGAGGCCGGATGATGCTGTCCCTTTTTGGCAATATCCCGTGAAGGCCTGCAATACCTGTTCCTCTTATCAGGTTAAGCAGTATAGTTTCGGTAGCATCACTTTTATGTTGTGCAACGGCGATATAGTGATATCCGTGCTCTTGCCTGACCTGCTCAAACCAGGCGTAGCGTAGTTCTCTTGCCGCCATCTGGGTGGAAATTTGATTTGATGACGCATGCCTCACAGTATCGAATTTAATGGAATGGAAGGCCACGTTGAGCTGGGAGGCTAGCTCCCTGACAAAGGCCTCATCGCCATCAGATTCTTCGTCCCGGAGACAAAAGTTACAGTGCGCTATACCAAACTGATATCCTGAAGCGTAAAGGAGGTGAGCCATCAGTACAGAATCTTTTCCTCCGCTCACGCCAAGCAACAGCCGGTCGGCAGGTCCGAACAAATTGTGCTGCGAGATGTAAGAAAGAAATCTACTTGTTGGAAGCATGGTCAAAACTATTTAAATAAACTGTAAATATTGCTGACGACATACATACAAATTACATGCTCAAAAAAAACTAATTTTGTACCGTGAGAAAACTGCTTTTTCTTTTTATTGCTCTTTTAAGTGTTTGTCATGTTTCAGCACAGAAGAGAAGCCAGGTCCAGTTAACCAGTTCTACCGAAATTAAAGGAGTTGAGAGAAACGGGGTCCAATTTTTCAGAGTCATCAATCCGGTGTTCGTTCAGGAAGGTTCTACCCTTCGGGCCGACAGCTCCGATTACAACCAGGCAGGGAATGCTTTCGACGCGTTTGGTCATGTGGTGATCACTCAGCCGGACGGAACCGTAATCTATTCTGATCTGTTGAACTATGATGGCAATACCAGAACGGCTATTCTGACGAACAACGTCCGCATGGTTGACAAGACCTCGACCCTCACTACCAATCACCTGACGTATAAGATGGCAAACAAGATCGGTACCTATATAGGCGGGGGAAAGATAGAGAATGGGAAGGATGTTTTAACCAGCAAGAACGGCTATTACTTTGCATCTACCAATGATGCTTATTTTCGCTTTGATGTCGTGGTCAATACACCCGACGCCCTCATAAACACCGATACGCTGAAGTATAATACGAATTCGAAAATCGCTTATTTTTACGGACCTACAACCATCGATGGGAAGAACGCCAATAGAGCCTCGCGCCTATATACAGAAAATGGCCGGTATAATACGGTGACGGATCAGGCCTGGTTTGGAAAAAAGAATTTATATACAGAAGGCTCCAAGTCTCTTAAAGGCGACAGTCTGTTTTACGATGGAAAGGCCGGAATGGGGAAAGCCATCAATAATATCACGTTTCTGGACACCGTTCAAAAGGTTATACTGAAAGGAAATCAGGGTATTTACAGACGAGCCGACGAAAGTGCGTTGGTGACACGAAATGCTTACGTTGTGATGGAAGTCGAGAAAGATTCTGCGTCTGTGGATTCCATCTATATGACCGCAGATACCCTGATGACGAAGATTATTTTCATGAAGGATTTGGTGTCTGCCAATCCCGAAGAGCTTAAATCTGATGAGGAGATCGAAGAAGACCCCGAAGGCACAGTCTCTGACGACGGTGGAATTGCGATCCCTAAAAGATTAGCGCCTCCTCCGGCACCACCCAAGCAGGAACCAGAAGTAAAGCTCTCCAAGAGGGAAAGAAAGAGGAAAAAAGAACAGGAGGAAGCGTCGAAGGCTGTTAAACCGCTCGAAGACAACAGCAAAACGGCGGGGCCGACGACAACTGTGGCTGACAGTGTGAAAACATCTGCAACGGCAGAGGTGCCGCCGGCAGCCGATAGTATTGCTACGGTTTCGGACACCCTGTCAAAAAAGGCCGGAAACCGCGCAAGCTTGCCCCGGGGCAATGGTGTAGATACGGCCGCGAAAAAGGCAGCCTTTAATCCTCAGGATACCCTTAAAACCAGAATTATCAATGCTTACCACAAAGTGAAGATCTTCAAATCGGATCTTCAGTCTCGTTCAGACTCTGCTTTCTACAGTTATGCAGATTCAATCATCAGGTGCTATATCAATCCGATCATCTGGACGCAAGGAACACAGCTTAGCGCTGATACCATCTTTCTGCAAATGAAAAATCAAAAGCTCGATAATATGCTTTTGCAGAATAACGGCCTTATCGTGAGTGCAGAGGGAGATTCAAGTCGCTTTAATCAGGTAAAAGGGAAGGTGGTAACAGGCCTGTTCAGAGACAGTAAACTGGAGAGCATGTTTGTGGATGGGAATGCTGAAAGTATCTATTATACGCTCGAAGACAGCGTATATACAGGGTTTAACCGGTCGTTAAGCAGCAGGATGAAGTTGGAATTCGCCGATAGTAAGCTCAAGCGGGTGGTGCTGGTTCGAAAACCCGAAGGGAAATATTACCCTATTGAGAAGGCACCAAAGGATATGGAAATCCTGGAAGGCTTTATGTGGAAGCCTAAAGAGCGTCCAAAATCAAAGGAAGAAATCATTCCGACCTTAACGCCGCAGAAATCGACGGTTACTTCAAGGCAGCCGCCTGGAAAAACACCGCAGCCAAAGAAAGAAACAACGAAAAGTAAGCTCTGACCAACCGGCAGGGCTTAAAATATGTGTTCCTATTGCTGGTTCAGAAATTCGACTAATTTTCCTACCGCCCTTGCCCTGTGGCTGATCGCGTTCTTCTCTTCAGCAGACATCTCTGCAAAAGAAACGTCATAGCCCTGGGGCTTAAAGATCGGGTCATAGCCAAACCCTGCGGACCCGGAGCGTTCATCTGTAATTTCACCCTCCGCAGATCCTTCAAATAAGTATTCCTTGCCATCAAGGATAATGGAAATCACACACTTAAATCTGGCAGATCGGTTGCCTATCCCCTTCATTTTACTCATTACAAGCTGCAGGTTCTCTTCGGAATCCCGGGAGCCGGAATAACGCGCTGAATAAACCCCCGGTTCTCCATTCAGAGCGTCAACCTCCAGACCTGAATCATCAGAGAAGCAGTCGATCTGGAACCGATCCCATATATACCGGCTTTTCTGAGAGGCGTTAGCTCTGAACGTATCTCCGGTTTCCGGAATGTCATCCATGCAGCCAATCTCCTCAAGCGTTTTTAACTGAAATTTGTCGCCAATCAACGCTTGTACTTCTTCCAGCTTATGCTTGTTATTCGTTGCAAATACCAGGGTTCTCATTAAAGTTTTTTCATTTGGTTCCAAAATTCTCTCTTCTTATCTACGCTGTTTAGCATCTCCGCAAAGCTGTAGGTGAACAGCACCTGCATTCCCTCGAAGTCTGTTATTGCATTTTTTGGTAAAGGGCGTAGTTTGATCTGCTGCGGGTCAATCCCGAAAAGCACGATACTGCTGCAGGCGAAATAAGCCTTAAACTCTTTCCATGAGGAAGAGTTGTACTTGCGTTGGTTAACGATGGCAACATCTTTAATGCTCATCCTCTTTGCGCCAAGAATGCTTGACAGTGCCTCAAGTTCGTTGGAACGAAGGTTAGGATGACTGTCCTCCTGAATCAACAAGAGCATAAACTTGTTATTCTCTCCCAGATAATCAAACGCAGGGCTGCTATCCTGACTCTCCGCAGAGCTTGTGGCCGGCTCTTTTTCGCTGATCAGGTAGATATCTTCCGTCATCAGGTACTGAAGCGCTACCAAATCGGATGCTTTCATTTCACTCATTGCTCAAAAGTAATAATCCTTTGTTAAAAATAGTTAAATCAGCTCGGCAGACTGCCTGGTAGCAGAAATTAAGCTTACCTTTATGAAGGTGTAAATCAAATATTTTCTTCAGCAAATCAAAGATTATATCCTTATTTTTGCGAGATTATCATTTGAATACACTGCATATCTGTTATTGCGGACTAAAGCGTCCGGGATGCTATAACGTACATAAACATAATGAAACAAACCGTAGGGATACTTTTCTTTCTATTAACATCTATCAACCTCACTTTCGCTCAAAACATTACAGTTAATAAAATAGCAGCTGTCGTTGGCGATAATATCATTTTACAATCAGATATAGAGCGTGAATATGCCAATTATATCCTGCAAGGTAATCCGCAAAATGACGAAGTGAAGTGCGGGGTGTTACAGCAGATGCTAACACAAAAGCTGCTTTCTCAGCAAGCTGTTATTGACTCGGTAACTGTTACAGACGATGAGGTTACGAATGAAGTAGACAGGCGTATGCGTGCTTTTATCCAGAGAGCCGGAGGACAAGAGCGTCTGGAGCAATTCCTGAATCGCTCTGTGCTTCAATATAAAGATGAGATCCGTCCTGACGTTAAGGAGCAGCTGGTTGCTAACCGCATGCACTCTAAGATTACCGAAAATATAGGTATCACACCTTTGGAGGTTAAGCGATTCTTCGAGTCTATTCCCAAAGATAGTCTTCCGGAATACCCTACAGAAGTTGAGGTAGGAGAGATTGTCGTTTATCCTAAACTTACTAAGGCAGAAAAAGAACAGTTCAGAGATAAGGCTGAGGCCTTACGCCTCCGGATAAAGGGGGGGGAAGACTTCGCCACGCTTGCCAGACTTTACTCGCAAGATCCAGGATCAGCACCTGAAGGAGGAGACCTGGGATTTTTTGACAGAACAGCTATGGTAAAGGAGTTTACTGCCCTGGCATTCAAGCTTAAGGCGAATGAGCTTTCACCTGTGTTTGAGACAGACTTCGGATTTCACTTCCTGCAGGTGATGGAACGCCGTGGCGAACAAGTTCGCGCACGACATATCCTTATAAAAATGGAAGCTCCACAAGAAAGTCTGGTGCGCACGAAAGTAGCAATAGACAGTATCTACCAAAATGTAGTGGACAAGAAGCTGCCATTTTCAACTGCTGCTTCTATGTATTCAGATAATAACGACACGAAATATAACGGCGGTATGATGCTGAATGCAGAGAACGTCTCATCCAGAACTACCTTCATCCCAACGGACAAGCTTGACCCATCGGTTTTCTTTGCTATTGATACGATGCAGGTCGGAACATATTCCAGACCTTACGAGTTCACTGCCCGCGACGGTAAAAAGGGATACCGTTTTGTGTATCTTAAATCCAAGACTGATCCTCACAGAGCTAACCTGGATCAGGATTTTCCAAAGATCAAGGAAATAGCTTTCGAAGATAAGATCCAACGCGAAGTAAGCAGCTGGTTTGAAAAACGCAGGTTGTCTACCTATATCAAGGTAGATCCCGAGTTCCAAACATGTGAAAGCCTTAAGATGTGGCTGCCCAATGAAACAGCGCAGGTGAACTAATGAACTATATGTCAGATGCAGAAGGGTTAGATGCTTTGAGTTTATCTTACAAAAAGGTAAACAAGGAGATATCTAATGTTATCATCGGACAGGATGAAGTAATAAAAGCAGTACTCATCTCCATACTCAGTAACGGACACTGCCTGCTTATCGGGGTGCCTGGATTAGCGAAAACATTACTCGTGAATACTGTAGCTCAGGTCATCGACCTGAGCTACAATAGAGTGCAATTTACACCCGATCTGATGCCGTCTGACATCGTCGGATCCGAGATTCTGGGGGAAGACCGGTCCTTTAAATTTTTGAAGGGGCCGGTATTTTCTAATATTATTCTGGCTGATGAGATCAATCGCACTCCTCCCAAAACGCAGGCGGCACTGCTTGAAGCCATGCAAGAGAAGGTCGTCACGGTAGGCGGCAAAAGCTACCCCCTGCCAAGTCCTTTCTTCGTACTGGCAACTCAGAACCCCATTGAACAGGAAGGGACATATCCGCTGCCAGAAGCACAGCTAGACCGTTTTATGTTTAATGTGACGCTCTCATACCCGTCTTTCAGAGACGAGATAGAAGTCGTAAAAAGCACTACAACCAATACCCGGCCAGAATTACACAAAGTCCTTACGGCCGAACAGATATTGTATTTCCAACGCCTGATCAGGAATGTACCCATTACCGATCATGTTCTTGAATATGCAGTTTCTCTGTCGGCTAAGACCAGACCGGGAACAGAACTCGCAACGCCTCAAGTCAATAAGTACCTTAGCTGGGGAGCGGGTCCCCGCGCCTCTCAGTATCTGGTTCTGGGAGCCAAGTGTCATGCCGCCATAAGCGGCAAATATTCTCCTGATATTGAAGATGTACAGGCAGTCGCGATGCAAATCCTAAGGCATAGAGTCGTCCGGAATTACAAGGCGGAAGCCGAAGGCTTGAGTGCCGACGATATCATCAGGAGCCTTTTTTAAACCCTTTTTTGGTGGACAGGCATGCGACATGTCATCCCTTTAAGTAACAGCCATCATTTTTGCAGACCGTTGTTAAAGGTAGATTTGTGTAGAACACATATCTAATCATTCGGTATTGTATGGAACCCTTCAGAAGAATTTACTTTCCGGCCATTAACCTAATAGGACCCGGCGCAGTCAAAGAGATTGCAATAGAAATTAAAAAGCTAGAACTTAAGAAACTTCTGGTAGTAACAGATAAGATGTTACAATCCATTGGCGTAGTGAAGAAGGTGACAGATGTGCTTGATGCTGATAACATATCCTATGTAGTTTTTGACGATGTTAAACCTAACCCAACTACGCAGAACGTTTATAGCGGGCTCGACATGTATAAATCATCTGGCTGTGACGGGATATTATCAATAGGCGGAGGCTCTCCTCAGGATGCAGCCAAGGCCATCGGCATCTTGCAGACGAATGGAGGTAAAGTTCCCGACTATGAAGGAATCGGTAAGTCGCAGAAAAAGTCTGTACCTATTCTGGCAGTAAACACTACAGCAGGCACGGCATCCGAGGTAACCATCAATTATGTCATAACTGATGAGGAGAGGAAGATCAAAATGGTCATCGTTGATCCCAACTCTCTGGCAAGTGTAGCCGTAAACGATCCAGAGCTTATGATAGATAAGCCGGCAGGCCTTACTGCTGCTACAGGTATGGATGCGCTGACACATGCGATCGAATCATATATCACTAAGGGAGCATTCAGACTCTCCGACACGCTTTCTCTGGAAGCTATCCGTCTGATCGGCGAGAGCCTTGAAGACGCGGTCAAAGATGGAAAGAACCTCGAAGCCCGCTCTAAAATGGCGTGGGCATCTTATATCGCAGGATTGTCTTTCTCCAATGCCGGACTGGGAATTGTTCATTCTATGGCTCACCAGCTTGGCTCTGAGTATGACCTTCCACACGGCGTCGCGAATGCACTGCTGCTTCCTTATGTAGAAGAGTTTAACTCTGTCGTCTGCGAAGATAAATTTAAAAATATTGCACAGGCTCTCGGAAGAAACATTGATGGTCTGACAGTTACAGAGGCTAAAAACGAGGCTATTGAGGCTCTGAAAGAAATGGCAGTGAAGTTGAACATCCCATTATTAAAAGATACCTCCTTCAATCCTGCTGATGTAGAAAGGCTGTCTGTTCAGGCCTTTGCCGATGTATGTACAGGCGGCAATCCGAGAGACGTTACTGTAGCCGATATTCAGGCTATCTATTTAAAGGCTTTCCGGGGCTAATTGAAGTTTGCCCGCCTTTAATCCCCGGGATTTGGTGTTGTGTAGTCCTGCAGTTTACTGCAGGACTTTTTTATGTGTAGCAAGTGATGCAAACTTTACGGCAGCTCTTCCGTAAACACCTCTGCAATGACATTCCATTTATGAGAAGGCTGAACTTCCCAAACACGAATGTAGTTATACTTTTTTGCGAGAATTGTCGCATTGCCATACGTGTAGGCAATCTCACCGCTTAGAGATCTGTCGGCCTTAACCGGATAGGTAAGCGCTTTATAGCCTTTTGTCTTCCAGAAGGCCATAATGCTCTTCTTATCGGTCATTGGCTCATATCCCGGGAATAGCAACCAGCTGTCATCTGTTAAGAACTCTGTCTGTGCAATGCGGTTGTCAGCCTTCATGATGGTAGACATCAGCTTGTCAGAGCTAAGTACGATATCTTCTCTCTGTTGCAGGCGTTTGTCCGACTTCTGATGTATGTAGTCCTTATCGCTCGGCGTCATGAAAGAGTTCTTGAGCTTTGTTGTTGGCTTTTTGTGCGCAACTCCCGCATCCATAGCCAGTCTCCAGATACCCCGCTTATTCTTCTTCCATACAGACAGGTAAGTACCATAGAATGACTGAGGCGATGATGGACTCTGCTTGAAAGTATAGGGTCCTGCAGTGAAGCCCCAGTCATCACTCTTGGATATTTTCGCCAGTACAGGCTGAAGTTTTAAATGGCCGATGCTGTCTGGCTGTTCCTTGTAGAACTTCTTCGCCGAAACAGGTCCGGGTCTGAATGCAATGGTATAGTCGTCAGATACTGACAAAAAAGCTTTTTTAAGCCCTTTTTCCTCGACCTTTAAATTGAAATAATTCTCTGCTGCTATTAGCTGCTGCACTCCCTCAGGAGTTTGCGAAAATGCGGGTGACCACACAGTGATAAAGCAGATTACCGATAAAGCGAATTTCATTAAATTTTGATGTTTTGTTGTTAAGTACAGCCCTGTATATGCGCAGATTGTTATAATTTACTCCAGGATGTGCCTTCCTTGTTGTCTTTTAACTGAATACCCAGTTCAAGCAGACCATTTCTGATTCTGTCAGATGTCGCATAGTCTTTGGAAGCTCTTGCCTGCAGACGTAAATTGATTACGAAGTCGATAAGCGGTCCAATCTCGTCCGTTTGAGCAGTCTCTTCCTTTAAGCCAAGTACGTCATAGATAAAATCATTTACCAAGGAGTTCAGGGCCTCCAGATCGGTCTGAGTAATGCTACCCTTTCCGTCATGTACGCTGTTAATTATCCTTGCCGCTTCAAAGAGCTCCGCGATTGCCACAGGGCTGTTGAAATCATCATTCATAGCCTCGTAGCAGCGATGAATGATCTGTTGGATATCAAAGTCTGACTTATCCGATGCCTTTAGCTTTGGCAGGAGCGCACAGGCGTTCATTAAGCGCTTAAAGCCTTTGTCCGACGCTTCAAGTGCTTCATTAGAGAAATCGAGTGTACTGCGGTAATGAGCCTGAAGCATGAAAAATCTAACTGTCATTGGAGAAAATCCTCTTGTAAGCAAAGGATGGTTCCCGGTGAAGAGTTCATGAGGTAAGAAGCCATTTCCAGCCGATTTCGACATACGCGTGCCGTTAACGGTCAGCATATTGGTATGAAGCCAGTACTTGGCTGGCTCTTTATGGTTGCATGCTTTAGACTGCGCGATCTCATTGGTGTGGTGGGTTGCAGCAAGATCCATTCCTCCACCGTGAATGTCGAAGGAATCACCAAGATATTTACTGCTCATTGCGGAGCATTCAATATGCCATCCCGGAAAGCCCCATCCCCATGGCGACGGCCAGCGCATGATATGTTCTGGCTTCGCTTTGATCCACAAGGCAAAATCAAGTCTTCCCTTCTTCTCATCCTGACCTCCCAGATCGCGGCTATTTGCAATGAGTTCGTCGATGTTCCGGTTGGTCAGTACAGTATAATTATGATCTTTACTATACTTCTCCACATCAAAATAAACAGTGCCGTTTACTTCGTAAGCGAAATCGTTTGCCAGGATCTCCTTGACCATTTCGATTTGCTCAGCAATATGACCGGTTGCCGTAGGCTCGATATTCGGAGGTAGTGTATTGAACACCCTCATTACATCATGAAATCCGATGGTGTATCGCTGAACAATTTCCATAGGCTCAATCTGCTCCAGGCGGGCCTTTTTTGAAAATTTATCGTCCCCTTCGTCGCGGTCACCTTCGAGGTGCCCTGCGTCCGTTATATTTCTAACATAACGCACTTTATATTTCAGGTGCGTCAGGTACCTGTATATTAAATCAAAAGATACGAACGTCCGGCAATTGCCCAGATGAACATCGCTGTATACGGTAGGTCCACAAACATACATTCCCACAAACGGGGCATTTATCGGCTCAAAAGGCTCTTTTTTTCTTGATAACGTATTATAAACAACCAGGTTGTTAGTCATTGTGCAAACTTAATAAATTGTATATTCTATGGAGTCCGGAATTCTAAATCGCTTCTAACAGGATAATGATCCGAAAGTTTTTTATTGACAGTAAGGTAGCTTTTTACTTCGAAATCTTTAGAAGCTAAAATATAGTCAATCTGGAAGTTCGGAAATTCGCCATTATAAGTAATCCCAAAGCCACTTCCTTTCTCTCGGAACGCGTTCCTCATGCCCGAAGATAGCTTATTTACCGCAAAGGACGCAGGGGTGTCATTGAAGTCGCCGGCTATAATTACCGGCCCCGGATAAGCTTTTATATGTTTAGAAAGGTAGTTAACCTGTTCACTTCTTTTGATGAAAGCGCGTTTTAGCCTGCTCCCAATGCGTCTTGATGATTGAACATCGGTATTGATTTCTTCTTTAACCGTCTTAATATATTTATAGTCTTCCGGCTTAAAGTTGATAGATTGTAAATGAACATTATAGACTCTGAACTTCTTTTTATCGTATTCAAAGTCTGCATATATCGTTTCATTACTTCCAGGTGAGTTCGGGAAAACGACCGATCCGGTGTCCGTGAACGGAATCTTCGAAAATATGACCATACCCTTCAATTCCCAGGGGTTTCCGAAATCCTCGCGCACATGATAGTGCTCCGCAGCCATGATTTCGGTGATCATTTTTTTGATATTCGACTCGCCCCGACGCTTGGAATAGTATTCCTGCATACAGAGAATGTCTGGCTGCTCATTCCTGATGATTTCCAGCATTTGATCCCTTACCGGCTTGTCTGCCTTGCTGCCGAATGGCTTAAACTCATGAACATTCCAGGTCATTATCCTGATCATGTCCTTGGATGATTTGGGTACTTCTATAGCTTGCGACTCACGAAAGCCGATCGTCAGCGTCAAAAATTTCCAGCCCAAGAGTATGGTCGCCAAAGAAATAAGTGCGAAGACAGGCCTGCTAAGAATCCAGAAGGCGATAAACAGCACATGTATAAACAGGAGAAACGGATAGGCAAGTCCGAAGAATGCCATCGGCCAGACATGTGTTGGATTCACAACCGATGAGAGATAACTGAGGAGCATAAGGACCACAAATGCGATGTTTATGAACAGCATTGACCTTCTTGCAAACCCCAAGCTTTTCACCCTTTTCTTACGCCTCATTCCTTATTGCTCGCTTTGAATAGTTCTTCTTTCTCTTTGCGGCTCAGGCTGTCATATCCGGATCTTGATATTTTATCCAGTATCTGGTCGATCACTTCCTGGTCGGGGAGACCGGCAGGAACCTTGTGACTGTAGTTAGTGGCAGCAACCTTTAGCTTTTTCTTCCTGGCAAAGATCTTACTCCAGTCGTTTCCGTTCTGAAGCTGCTTAATGAAAATAAAGCCCATTAACGCTCCACCCAGATGTGCAATGCTCCCACCTGCGTTCAGCTCTGCAATACCGATAATATCGATTACAATGAACGCGATAACCAGAAACTTCAGCTTTACGTTCCCAAACAGAAGCAGGCGGATGCTATAGTCTGGTAAAAGCGTAGCAGTAGCTACAACGACCGCCATCACACTTGCAGAAGCGCCGATCAAAGTTGCCACTGGCAGAATATCCGAAAAGGCCGGGAATATGTTATAGAAGGCGATAAAGAGGATAGCACCAGCCAGACCTCCGCTCAAATATGTAAATGTGAGCTGCCTGGCACTCAGAAAGTCTTCGAAGATCTGACCAAACCAGTACAGCCATAGCATATTAAATATAAAATGGAAAAACCCCGAATGACCGAACATATAGGTCAACGGCGTCCAGAACTTGTACAAAAGCTCCGGGAGGTAGGCGGGCATCGAAATATATTCTTTTATAAGATTTGCTGTTGCCGTGTTGCGCGTGAATAACCATTCAGCTACAGAGATGAAGCCAACGATGACAAAGATCGCGGTGTTTATTCCGATAAATAAGTTCATGCGGCTTCCTGATTGAGCCACCTTATACCATAATTCGCTGACAGCCGATCTTTTCATATAAAACCTCCGGGACGGTGAATCCTCCAATATTTTATTAAGATAAAACCAAATAACGCTCCACCCAGGTGTGCAAAGTGCGCGACAGAGTCGCCCGAAAATTGCCCCACACCCAGGAATAATTCTATAACGACATAAACGGGAATAATATACTTAGCTTTTACCGGAACGGGAATAAATAATAAAAATAATTCTGCATTAGGGAATAACAGCCCGAATGCCACAAGCAAGCCAAAAATAGCTCCCGAAGCACCCACCATTGGTGTCAGGTATATTGATGCCACTTTATTCAGGTCTTCCTGACTTTGAAACGGAAACGACCGGATATCTGCCGTAATGCTGCCCACAACAGAGTGAACTTCAATAGCTTGAATGATCATTTGCAGCGCCAGGGCGCCGATTCCCGTGATGAGATAAAAGTTCAAAAACCGCTTTGAACCCATAATATATTCCAAAGCAGATCCAAAGCTATATAAGGCAAACATATTAAACATGATATGCATGAAAGACTGGTCGCTATGCATAAACATATAGGTTACGGGTTGCCAGGCCCTGAATAATTCAGAGTCGAAGTAAAAGACACCAAATAGTGGAATAAGCTGCGACTGTCCATTCTTCATAAACAGCATGGTAGCCAGATAGAAGATAGCGTTAATAATCAGCAGGTTTTTAACTACCGGTGAAATATTGGAAAAAGGTGACTGTCTGTAACTATTCATTCGTTTCCTTGAAGTAAGGTTCTATTTTTCAAATTTCTGTAAAAGCTCCTCAATGGAGTATTTAATGATTACCGGTTTACCCGTCAGAGAAGAGTTAGGTCTTTCACAAGCAAACAGCTGATCGATCAGGTTGTTCATTTCTTCCTGAGATAAGCGGGTGCCTGCTTTTAAGGCTGCGTTCCGTGCGAGTGTTCTCGCGAGATTGTCCCGTTTATCCAAACGCAGTAGGGTTAAATTGTTTTTAAATCCTTCGATCAGGTGCTCAAGCATTTCCACTTCGCTCACATTTGCGCTGATGTCGGCAGGAATTCCCTCCACAATGACAGTGTTCTTACCAAACTCGCGGATCTGAAAACCTAAGGACTGTATATCCGGCAAAAGCTCTTTTACCAGTTCAAAATCCGCCGCGTTAAGCGTAACAGTTTGCGGAAACAGGCTTTGCTGACAGGCACCCTGGCGGTTTTCCAGCTGATGCAGGAATCGCTCGTAAAGAATCCGCTCATGCGCAGCCTGCTGGTCGATCAGCATAAAGCCCGATTTAATAGGGGAGATAATCAATCTGCTGTGAAGCTGAAAGAAATGACGACCTTCTTTTTTTATCTGGGCAGCCTCGGCATCCTCAATCTCCAGAATAGTCTGTTGCTGCCTGTCCCTTGCTTCATCAACAATTTCGTACAGAGAGCCCCAGTTTTTGCTCACCTCGCCCTGATCTTCTCCAAAGTTGCGCGAGTATGAGGACGACCTTGCGCTTTTTTTATCAGACTGGAAAGGATTGAAATCCGGATTGAAAGTGATCTGTGGAGGCACAATTTCTTCCGGAGCCTTCTGTGTGATCATGTGGCTAAAGCCGGTCTCCTGATCAAAGTCGAGCGTTGGAGTGATATTGTATTGCCCCAGCGAACGCTTAACCGCAGACCTGATGATGGCATATAAAGCCTTTTCGTCCTGGTATTTGATTTCTGTTTTCGTCGGATGTACATTGATATCAATCTTAGCGGGGTCGATGTCGATAAACAGGACGTAAAGCGGAAAGCTATCTTCAGGCAGTAGCTCCTCATAGGCTGTCACCACCGCGTGATTCAGGTAGGGGTCCTTTATAAAACGCTTGTTTACAAAGAAAAACTGCTCGCCTCTCGTTTTGCGCGCAAATTCAGGCTTCCCGATAAAGCCTTTAACCACAATGATGCTTGTATCTTCTTCGATCGGAACAAGCTTCTGGTTGTAGGCATTTCCGAACAGATGAACAATCCGCTGTTTAAGACTAGCCTTCGGCAGATGAAACATTTCGTTACCATCATGATGAAAGGTAAAATGTATTTCAGGATGAGCCAGAGCGATACGCTGGAATTCATCTATGATATGGCGCAGTTCCACAGGATTCCCCTTCAGGAAATTGCGTCTGGCCGGTGTATTAAAGAAAAGGTTTTTTATGCTGATGCTGCTACCCGCACTGCAGGATACAGGCTCCTGTTTCACGATTTCTGACCCCTCGATGCAGATGTGTGTTCCCAGTTCGTCCTCATGACGGCGTGTCTTCAGCTCAACCTGTGCAATCGCAGCAATAGACGCCATGGCCTCGCCCCGAAAGCCCATAGTACGAATGGCGAAGAGATCCCCTGCCTTGCGGATCTTTGAGGTCGCATGGCGCTCAAAGCACATCCGGGCATCTGTAATACTCATGCCGCATCCATCATCAATAACCTGAATGAGGGATTTGCCCGCATCCTTAATGATCAACTGGATTTTTCCGGCACCCGCATCTATCGAATTTTCAACAAGTTCCTTGACTGCCGAAGAAGGTCTCTGTACTACCTCGCCCGCGGCTATTTGATTGGCAACGGAATCTGGTAAAAGCTGTATAATATCAGACATAATTTCTAATCGCAAAAATAATCAAAATAAACCAGCATCATCCTGCTCATCTTCGTATCGGTCATTTTACAAAATGTTAAGTAATATTTGTATTGTTCATTTATTTTTCGGACTTTCATGTTTACAAACTCTTAATCAACAACTAATATTTAGTTAACCACTCAGCTTTAAATTTCATTAAATGGCTTGCCTCGTAAGCTGGCCAGAAGCCGAGCTGTCTTTGAGATGGGAAAAACACTCAAACTAACCAGGCCCGGGAATCCCCCGGGCTTTCTTTTTTTAAAGACAATTATTTCTTAAAATTTCGTTTAAGTCATAATCTATCCATTTTCATATGTTCAAGTACTGTATATATTCCTCTATATCTATCCTGTCCCTGCTAATCACCGTAAGCTCCTTTGCATCTTCCTGTCATAATCCATCGCTGACCTGGCTGGAACAAATGAGAGCAAGCCGTCAATCAACTGTTTTATTACAAAATGACTCTTCCTTTGTCCCTGTTATCGATCTCGATAAGAAACGCTTTGCGAGTGTGAATATTGGATCAGAGAACGCGACAATGTTTGACAGTATAGCGAATAAATACACAACTGTCGACCGTTTTTCTGCAGAGGCCTATTCATCCCAGCCAAATCTTAATTCACTGAGTGCAGATCTGAAACTCTATAACGCGGTTATCGTTCAGGTCAGTCAACAAGCTATCTACAGGGAAAGTACCCTGAGATTCCTTCAAGATATGGAGCGTAGCAAGCAGCTCATTGTTGTGCTTTATAGCACTGCCAGTACTCTCGCACATCTCGATAGTCTGAAATCACCCGTGATATGGTCGGCTTCGGATTCGCCGTCCTCTGCAAGCTTTACCGCACAACTTATATTTGGCGGAACCGCGGCCAGCTCTAAGCTGCCCGCCACCGTTTCACCGAAGTTCAAGGCAGGTGACGGGTTTCATACCGCAACCATCAGACTTTCCTACACTGTACCTGAGGAACTGGGAATCAACTCCGGCGACTTGGAGCGACCAATAGACAATATAGTAAGATCAGCTATTGCTCAGCGCGTTACACCGGGTGCTGTTGTAATGGTAGTGAAGGATGGCAGGGTTATATTCGACAAGGCTTATGGATCCCACACTTACGAGAAAAAAAGGGAAACGCGTGTGAATGACATCTTTGACCTGGCTTCTGTATCCAAGATCGCTGCAACAACCATCGCTTCCATGCGCCTTTACGAACAAAACAAGCTGAGTCTTGACTCTGCTATGGGCTACTATCTGCCTCTTGCCAGGGAAACCAACAAAAAATCTATTCCCGTTCGCGACCTGATGCTTCATCAGGCAGGCCTGGTATCTTACATTCCATTTCATAATTCGCTTAAGCCGGGGGAGTTCAGTCGCGATTCTTCCGATGTGTTCCCGATTAAAGTAGCCGACAACTACTATATAAAACGCGATTACTACAATGATGTCATGTTGCCAAAAATGCTCAACAGCGGATTACGTACTCCAGGCAAGTACGTATATAGTGATCTGAGCATGTACTTTATGAAAGAAATTATTGAACGACAAGCATCCGAACCCATGGATCAGTACGTGCAAAACGAATTTTATAAACCACTGGGCATGAAATATGCTGGCTTCGCCCCCCGCCTGCGCTTCGACAAGTCGGAAATTGTTCCTACAGAGAAAGATACTTATTTCAGAAAGACCCTCATTGAGGGATATGTCCATGATCAGGGGGCCGCACTTGCTGGCGGAGTTGCCGGACATGCCGGGCTGTTTTCCTCAGCAAACGACCTCGCGATACTGTTCCAGATGATGTTGAACGGGGGGATCTACGGCGGCAAGCAGTACTTTCAGCCTTCAACTATTGATATGTTCACCAGCAGACAGAGCAATGTTAGTAGAAGGGGGCTTGGATTTGACCGCTGGGATCCGGATCCGGTAAACAGATACCCTTCAGAACTCGCATCTCCTCAAACCTATGGACATACCGGTTTTACCGGAACGTGTGTATGGGTAGATCCGAAGAGTAAGCTCATCTATATATTTCTGTCAAACCGGCTTTATGAGCAGCCTGCAAACAAGCTCAGCAGCCTGCGGGTAAGACCAAAGATTCAGGACGCCATTTATCAGGCAATTAATAAGGCTGTTTTATAGTCGGGTAGCTATTTAATTTACCCGAACCAAACAATATCTTCGTCTTTTTCCTTTTATTTTGCAAAATGAAAATTGGAATCGTATGCTATCCGACATTTGGCGGAAGCGGAGTAGTGGCCACTGAGCTGGGCAAGGCACTTGCAGATAACGGCCATCAGGTCCACTTTATCACCTATAGTCAGCCAGCCAGACTAGACTTCTTCTCGGAAAACTTATTTTACCATGAAGTGTCCGTTTCTCAGTATCCATTGTTTGATTATCCGCCATACGAGCTGGTTCTGGCCAGCAAACTGGTAGATGTGGTACGGTTCGAAAAACTGGATCTGCTGCATGTGCATTACGCCATTCCCCACGCATCTGCTGCCTTTATGGCCAAGCAGATACTGGCTACCTATGGAATCAATATACCTGTAGTAACCACGTTGCACGGAACGGATATCACGCTGGTAGGGAAGGACGTGACCTTTAAGCCGGTTGTGACATTCTCCATCAACAAGTCCGACGGAGTAACTGCTGTTTCTGAACACTTGCGAAAAGATACCTATGACCATTTCGAAATCACCAATGATATCAAAGTGATTCCCAATTTTATAGATCTTACCCGCTTCAGTCAAAAACGGAAGGATCATTTCAAAAAGGCAATTGCGCCGAACAATGAACTGATAATGGTCCACACTTCTAACTTCCGCAAAGTGAAGAGAGCAAAGGATGTTGTTCGCGTGTTTCATAAAGTGCTCCAAACTATTCCCTCCAAGCTGCTGATGGTGGGTGATGGTCCAGACCGTGCAAACTGTGAAAGGCTGTGCCGCGACCTGGGTATTTGCGACAATGTAAGATATCTTGGAAAACAAGAGGCAGTAGAAGAAATTCTTTCCGTTGCAGATCTCTTTCTGATGCCTTCAGAATCAGAAAGCTTTGGATTGGCAGCACTGGAAGCGATGGCCTGTCAGGTACCCGTGATATCCTCAAACGCAGGGGGCTTGCCTGAACTGAACATTCAGGGTGTTACAGGCTTCATGAGCAATGTCGGAGATGTGGAAGACATGGCGAGAAACGCAGTTTATATTCTTGAAGACAGGGAGCGCCTGGCCGAATTTAAAGCCAATGCGCTGGCCAGAGCAAAAGAATTTGACCTGAGCTTCATCCTTCCGATCTATGAAGATTACTACAGAGAAGTAATAGAAAAGAATCCGGTAACCCAATAGTGACACCGGAATTTTATTTTCCGCTAAGTTTCAAACAAACGGGCATTCCTACGTCAATCCTTTCACCCGTATCCGTTAATTGCCCGCTCTGCTGGTCTCTCTTAAATATCACGACCTGGTCGCTGTCCTGATTGGCGGCCAGAAGATAATCGCCTGCCTGGTCGATAACGAAATTCCTTGGCGTTTTTCCAAGTGTTGACTGTCGGCCTGCAACTGTAAGCTTTCCAGTGCTTTGGTCAATGCTAAATATCACGATTTCGTTGGCGTCACCCCGGTTAGATGCATATACAAATTTCCCATCGGGAGATACATGAATGTCCGCCGCTCCCGTTTTTCCTCTGAAATCCGGTGCAAGCATGGAAATTGTCTGAACGGCATTCAGGCTTCCGTTCTTATAAGAATAAACAATAACATCCCCGGTCATTTCCATCAGGGCATAAACATAACGGCTGTTGGGGTGAAAATCCAGGTGCCTTGGTCCGCTTCCCGGCGCCGCAGTAGCAAAAGGAGGATCAGCCGGTCTTAAGGGCTCTTTGATATTCTTGTTATCGAAAGCGTAGCTGGAAATCTTATCTGTGCCGAGGTCACTCACCAGCAGAAACTTCTGATCTGGTGAAAGGATTGTCGAATGTACATGAGAAGACTTCTGACGGTTTGGGTCGGCACTGCTACCGGTATGTTGAATCACCTGAGCCGCCGGGGCCAGTGACCCGTCTTTTTGCACCGGATATACAACCAGGTTACCCGAGCCATAATTTGCGGAGAATACAAATTTCCTGCTGTTGTCAATGTCGATATAGCAGGCTGAGCTGCCATGGGTCGGCTGACTGTTGAGAAGCTGCAGGGCTCCTGTTACAGGGTCAAAAGAAAATGCGCTTACGCCACCCTCTTTATTTTCGTTGGCTGCATAAACAAACTTGCCATCCTTGCTGATGTCCAGGTAAGACGGGTTAGCAACCCCCGTTGCCTTGTTTTTATAGGTTGCTTTGCCTGTCTGGCTATCGAACTCATAAACATAAATACCTTCGCTCTTTCCGTTCTTTGTATAGGTACCAATAACGAGATTTCGCTTTTGTGCGTACGTGTTTCCAATCGTAAGAGATGCCATAAGCAGGATAAAGATATTTCTTTTCATTTATCAGGGTTATACACTAAGATAAACACTTTATACTCCTATAAAAAACAAAACCCCGAATTGTTCCGGGGTTTTGTTTTTTACTTTATCAGATGCTTAAGCTGGATGATTTCCTTTTCATCCAAATATCTCCATCGGCCTCTTGGAAGGTCTTTCTTGGTCAGGTTGGCATAAACAACCCTGTCAAGTTTCACTACTTCATAACCGAGGTGTTCGAAGATCCTTCTTACGATACGATTTTTACCGCTATGGATCTGAACGCCAACTTCTTTTTTACTTGCCCCTGCAACATAACTTATTTCGTCAACCTTGATCAGGCCATCTTCCAGCTCCAGGCCGAAAGCGATCTTATTCAGGTCTCCCTGACTCAAGCTCTTACTAAGCTCCACCTGGTAGATCTTGGTGATATTATTACGCGGGTGAGAAAGTTTGTCAGCAAGATCACCGTCATTGGTCATCAGTAACAAACCGGTTGTGTTTCTATCCAGTCTTCCGATAGGGTAGATCCGCTCCTTGGAAGCTTTCTCAACCAGTTGCATAACCGTTCTGCGTTCCTGAGGGTCGTCAGTAGTGGTGATATAATCCTTTGGCTTGTTCAGAAGCACATAAGTCATCTTTTCGCGCTTCAGAGTTGCTCCGTTATAACGGATGACGTCTGTCATCGGATTGATCTTGTGACCAAGCTCGGTGACGGCCTCCCCGTTTACGCTGATAACGCCTGCTTCAATCAACTCATCTGCCTTCCTGCGTGAGCAGATGCCGGCATTTGCAATGTATCTGTTCAGACGGATAAGGTCTGAAACTCCGGAGGGCGCTGTTGTCTTCTTCCGCAGACGCATGTTTGGCTTGCCAACATGCTCTTCCGAGGTCCAGGTACGGTTCTCACCGGTATCTGCACGGCGGTCAGAAGGTCTTCTGTCGCCGCTTCTTCTCTCGTCAGTGCGAAAAGGCTTCTTCTCGTACGGGCGCTCAGACTGCGGTCTGTCAGACGGTCTTCCCGGCTTTCTGTCATCACCGTATGGGCGTCTTTCTCTCTTATCTTCTCCGAAAGGCTTTCTGTCATCACCGTATGGGCGCCTTTCTCTCTTATCTTCTCCGAAAGGCTTTCTGTCGCTTCCAAAAGGTTTTCTTTCGAAAGGACGGTCGCTTTGTGGTCTGCTGCCTGCTGCTCCTGATCTTCTGTCATCACCAGACGGTCTTCTGTCGAATGATTTCTTTTCGAACGGACGGTCTCCCGTGCTGCGGCCGCCTGAAGCGCCTCCTCGTTTGTCTTCGCCAAATGGTCTTCTTTCAAAAGCTTTCTTTTCATAAGGACGGTCTCCTTGCGGACGGCCTGATGAAAATCCTTCTCTCTTGTCTCCGCCAAATGATCTTCTGTCGGAAGAACGCTCTCCTCCTGATCTTGAATCACGGCTTTTTTCTCTTGAATCCTGACTGAATGGTCTTTTTGCGAATGGACGATCGCCGCTTGTTCTGCGATCCTGTCCTCTTTCGTCTGACGATGGTCTTTCAGACCTTGTGGGGCGATCCCCGTACGACTGTTTGCGGTCGCCGTCAAACTTTCTTTTGTTTTCTGTGTTTGACCTTTCCTGACGATCGTTTTTTGAACTTGCGTCGAAACGGTTGTTATTGAAGGACTTGTCCTCGCGACTTTTCCGATTGTTACTATTTGGCATGTTATACTGCTAACCTATTTAAATGGGGGGCAAAGTTAGTCAAAATTTAACAATTAAACCTGTATAGTGTTTGCTAATAAGTTTGGTCGAAAAGTGTGAAAAAATGGTTATTAACACCCTGGTTTTTAGGGTATAAAACATAAGTGCTTGTGTATCACATATATATTCCGTACCTTTGTGGTCTTTTTAATAATAAACATAGTAAGGTACGCATGATTAAGAAACATTTGATCGCGTGTATTGCAGTTGTTCTGATCACCGTTTTAGCAAAAGTAGGTGTCAGCAAAACTTCAGTAACACACGTTAAGTCGTTTCCACAAAAAGTGGATGTCCCTTCTCCCCGCGACGAAAAAGAATCATCCCCTGTCATCTCATTTGAGTTTGCCAGCGAGGAAATACCGGTACAGCATGTAAAGGTTTCCCAGAGGATGGAAAAGTATTTAAAAGCCAGCAGTTATGAGCATATTCAGACAAATCGGTTGCACCAAAGAGCTGCACGCTGGTTTCCTGTAATCGAGCCGATACTCAAGCAGTACGGCATTCCGGAAGACTTCAAATATCTTCCTTTGGTTGAAAGTGGCTTAGTTGGAGGAACATCTCCTAAAGGAGCGTCCGGCTACTGGCAGTTTATGCCACAAACAGCAAGGAGTTACGGACTGGTGGTTAACCGTTCCCGTGACGACAGACAAAATATGAGAAAGTCTACTGTTGCTGCCGCGAAATATTTGCGCGACTTGTATAAGGAGTTCAATAACTGGACCCTTGTCGCCGCTGCATATAACGTTGGTGAGAATAGCTTAAAGAGACAGATTGCGGTCCAGGGACATGACAATTACTTTAAGCTGAAGTTAAACAGGGAGACAGCTTCCTACGTCTACAAGCTGGCTTCCATGAAAGAAGTAATTGAAAATCCAATTAAATACGGATTTGCCAGAAGAGGAGAGAGCCTCCTTGCCCGTGATACGGAGCAGCCGAAACACCGGGTTATCGATCCTGTTACCGAGCGCAACGCCATCGATGCGCTTAATCTTCTCCGGAAACAAGACCTCTAGATTTTTGTTAATTTTTTAAGAGCGAAGGTTCTGATGCTAACTTCTGGGGAGAAATATGCGTCAGGACCTTTGCTCCTAAAATTACACAGACAGGATGTTAATTACAGACTATTACCCGATCTTTATCGTCCATATTTCTAGAGATACAAATTAATGAATAAAAGCACACCAGATCTTGGCGAGCAAAGTGAGGTAGAGGTTTACGGAGCCAGGGTTCATAACCTTAAAAATATCGACGTATCATTTCCGAGGAACCAGCTGGTAGTCATTACCGGCCTCAGTGGAAGTGGCAAGTCATCGCTGGCTTTTGATACGATATATGCGGAGGGGCAAAGACGTTACATGGAAACCTTCAGCGCCTATTCCAGACAATTCCTCGGTGGAATGGAACGTCCGGATGTGGATAAGATTTCCGGATTAAGTCCCGTCATCGCCATCGAACAAAAGACAACCTCTAAAAATCCACGTTCTACGGTAGGTACCATAACAGAGATCTATGACTTCATGCGTCTTTTATTCGCAAGAACGGCAGATGCTTATTCGTATGTAACGGGTAAAAAAATGGAGCGCATGTCTGAAGATCAGATGCTCCGCAGTATACTACAGCAGTTTGACGGTAAAGCTGTCAATATCTTAGCTCCCGTGGTGAAAGGCCGTAAGGGCCACTATCGTGAGCTTTTCGAACAGATCCGTAAGCAAGGCTACCTGAAGGTTCGTGTAGATGGGGAAATCGTTGATCTCACACCAAAAATGCAACTGGACCGTTACCGCATCCACGATATCGAGATGGTCGTTGACAGGCTCAACGTAACGGAGAAAGATTCAAAGCGCCTCTACAGCTCTATCCAGTCAGCACTAAAAATCGCAAAGGGCATCATCAAGATCGCCGACCAGGACAATAACGAGTTCTTTTTCAGTAAATACCTGATGGATCCGGAGTCTGGTATCTCCTATGATGAACCTCAACCTAACACCTTTTCGTTCAACTCTCCTTATGGGGCCTGCGAACGCTGTGATGGCCTGGGTTCCATCTACGAGATCGACGAATCATCCGTTATTCCTGATCCAAAGCTGAGTATAATGAAAGGGGGGCTGGCACCTATAGGTGAGTTCAGGGAAACCTGGATCTTCCAGATGCTGAAGGCCCTCAGCAAAAAGAAAGAGTTTTCTTTGTCTGATCCTATCGAGAAACTACCCAAAGACATTTTGGAAATTATATTGCACGGCTCTGATGAGCTGTTGACCGTACCGGTTCAGTATAATAAGTGGAATGTCCAGAATTATCAGGTAACATTTGATGGCATCATCAAGATGCTTGAGGAACAGTCTGAGAAAAAGGCAGAAGATATGCTGAAAGATCTGGACGACTTCCGTGTATTAAAGGTTTGTCCGGTATGTCACGGTGCCCGACTTAAAAAAGAATCCCTCCATTTCAAGGTTGGCGAAAAGAATATCTATGAGCTCGCCTCTATGGATATCAACAGCCTGTCCCTCTGGTTTGATGAAGTGGAATCCCGTCTCAACGAGCGGCAGAGTATTATCGCGAAGGAAATACTAAAGGAGATCCGTTCCAGACTAGGCTTTCTTCTGGATGTAGGCCTGAACTACCTGACCCTTAACAGAACTGCCAGGACCCTCTCCGGAGGAGAGGCGCAGCGTATTCGTCTGGCTACCCAGATCGGGTCGCAGCTCGTTAATGTGCTTTATATATTGGATGAGCCGAGTATCGGACTTCATCAGCGGGATAATGCACGCCTTATTTCCGCACTGAAGAACCTTCGCGATATCGGTAACTCCGTACTTGTGGTAGAGCATGACAAGGACATGATCCTCGAAGCCGATCATGTAATCGATATGGGGCCGGCAGCGGGTGTTCACGGTGGTCAGGTCGTCGCTCAGGGTACTCCCTCAGAGGTAAGACTGGCAAAAACTCTTACCAACGCCTACCTCAGCGGAGAAAAAGAGATTGCCATACCTGCCGAAAGAAGAAAAGGCACCGGCGAGCAGCTGATTCTCCGGAATGCAACGGGGAACAACCTGCGTAATGTAACCGTGTCATTTCCTCTTGGAAAGCTGATCTGTGTTACCGGTGTGTCCGGGAGCGGAAAATCAAGTCTTATCGCCGAGACGCTATATCCTATACTCAACAAACATTTCTTCAGAGCGAAGAAGACACCGATGCCTTTTAAGGCTATCGAAGGTCTGGAGCATATTGATAAGGTGATCGAAATTGACCAGACGCCGATAGGTCGTACGCCTCGTTCCAATCCTTCTACGTATACCGGCGTGTTCTCGGATATCCGCAACCTGTTTGTCGGCCTGCCCGAAGCAAAGATCAGGGGATATAAACCCGGACGCTTCTCCTTCAACGTTAAAGGAGGAAGATGCGAAACCTGTCAGGGTGCCGGAATGAAGATTATTGAAATGAACTTCCTGCCTGATGTGCAGGTTCCTTGTGAGGAATGCAACGGCAGACGCTATAACCGCGAAACCCTGGAGGTGCGCTATAAAGGAAAATCCATCAGCGATGTGCTGGATATGAGCATTGAAGAGGCGGTAGAATTCTTTGAGCTGATTCCCTCCATCCACCGGAAAATAAAAACGCTCTACGATGTCGGCCTGGGCTATATCAAACTCGGACAATCGTCAACAACACTCTCGGGTGGTGAAGCACAGCGTGTGAAGCTGGCTACCGAGCTTTCCAAGAAAGATACAGGAAAAACCTTCTATATATTGGATGAACCTACCACGGGTCTCCATTTTGAAGACATCAATGTCTTGCTGGGGGTTTTAAACCGCCTGGTAGATCATGGAAATACCATTTTGGTAATTGAACACAACCTCGATGTGGTTAAAGTAGCAGATTGGGTAATCGACCTGGGTCCTGAAGGTGGCGCCGGCGGAGGACAGGTTCTCTTCGAAGGAACTCCCGAGGGACTGACAAAAGTAAAAAAGAGCTTTACCGGACAATTCCTGAAACTGGAAATGCGACGTTAGATAGGCTATGGAAAATCTTCTCAACACGGAACAGATGCGTGCTGCAGACGCGCAGACGATCGATTCAGCAAAGATCAGCTCCCTTGACCTGATGGAAAAGGCGGCCGGCGCGTTTGTAAGTTCTTTCATGAGCGAGTTTTCTGAGAAGTACAATAGCATAGCGATCTACTGTGGTACCGGAAATAATGGGGGCGATGGTCTTTCCATAGCGCGCATGCTTCACGACAAAGGTTTTCAGGCGCTTGACATCAAGATTGTTCGATTTACGGAAAAAAGCAGCGCAGACTTTATTGCTAATCTGGAAGCGCTCAGCTCCTATAAGATCCCGGTACGGGAGATACGCGACGCCGCAGAACTGACGGAAGAGCCTGCGGTGCTTTTGATAGACGCTATGCTGGGCTCTGGCCTGAATAAGCCGCTCAGCGGGAAGTGGGAGGCACTCGTGAAGAAGATAAATTTCTGGAATAAGAAAGTTATAGCGGTGGATATGCCGACAGGATTCAGGGCCGAAGGGCCTTTGACTGCAGATGATTGTGTTGTTCATGCCAAATTAGCCATCACATTCCAGCGACCTAAGATCAACTTTTTACTGCCTGAATCGGCCTTTTTCCTCGGGGAACACCGCGTAGTAGATATAGGCCTCGACGAGGCGTATATACAGTCCCTTGACTCTCCCTATAAGCTCATTGAAAAAGAAGATATCGCTTGTCGCCTGGTAAAGCGCGACAACTTTAGCCACAAGGGAACTTATGGACATGCCTTGATGGTAGCAGGCTCAGCAGAAACAATGGGCGCAGCGCTTTTAAGTGCAGAAGCATGTTTGTACTCCGGGGCAGGCCTGACCACCGCATGTATACCTGAGGAAGGGCTCACTGCCCTGAACAGCAGAGCACCGGAAATAATGGCACTCGTCAGGACTGGAGCTCAGGAACTGGACCTTAACGCTGATAAATACACTTCTCTGGGGATTGGTCCGGGCTTAGGAACGGAAGCTAACAGTCTCAAGCTCCTTACCCGGATAATGCGGACCTACCAAAAACCGATGGTTTTGGATGCCGACGCTTTGACTCTGATCGCCAGCAATTATGAACTGGTGCAGCTCATTCCCGAAGGCTCCGTACTCACGCCCCACATGAAAGAGTTCGATCGCCTGTTTGGAGAACATAAATCCTGGTGGGAGCGTTTAGAGAGTGGTCGCGACAGGGCCATGACTCTTGGTTGTACCATCGTTCTGAAGAATCGCTATACTGTGATTTTTCTGCCCGACGGAACATGCCTGTTTAATCCGACGGGAAGTCCCGCAATGGCGACCGGTGGCATGGGTGATGTGCTGACCGGGATTATCACCTCTTTCATCGCACAAGGCTACAAGCCGGAAGACGCCGCGATGCTTGGTGTATATCTGCACGGAGCAATCGGTCAGAAGACCCCCGACTACGTTATTCCGGCATCAGATCTGCTGCGCAAGCTGCCCTCAACGATCGCCGCTTATCTTACCTGATCAAAAAGATGCTTTTCTGCGTGATAGGAAGAACGAACCAGCGGTCCGCTTTCTACATACTTGAATCCCATATCCTGACCAATTTCCTTGTATTTAGCAAACTGATCCGGGTGGATCCAGTCAATTACCGGATGGTGATTTTTAGTAGGTTGTAGATACTGTCCGAGAGTCAGAATATGAACTCCTGTATCAGCAAGATCCTGCATGGTCTCGATTACATCCGCTTCCGTTTCGCCCAGACCAAGCATGATGCCTGATTTGGTGCGTATGCCGAACTCGGATATCCGCTTCAACGCTTCCATGCTACGATCGTATTTCGCCTGGATACGAACTTCGCGGGTGAGGCGTTTTACCGTCTCAATATTATGCGAAATTACTTCCGGACGCTCTTCGCAAACGCGGTAGAGATTATCCCAGATGCCTCTGAAATCGGGGATAAGCGTTTCCATGGTGGTTTCCGGACTTTCCCTGCGAATGGCACGAATGGTTTCAGCCCAGATAATCGAGCCTCCATCTTTCAGGTCATCGCGGTCAACCGATGTAATCACCGCATGCTTAACGCTCATTAGTTTGATTGAATTCGCCACGCGGTTAGGCTCATCCAGGTCAACCGCCAGCGGGCGTCCTGTAGCCACTGCGCAAAACGAGCAGGAGCGTGTGCAGATATTGCCAAGGATCATAAATGTAGCGGTACCAGCACCCCAGCACTCACCCATATTCGGGCAATTGCCGCTTTCACAAATCGTGTGAAGCTTATGAGTATCCACTAATCCTCTTACATTCGCGTATTCTTTTCCCACGGGTAGTTTCACCCTTAGCCAATTTGGTCTCCGCTGAGCCTGGTTGGCAGGTATTACCGGCAATTCAATCATAGCACAAATGTAATTAATTAGATCTAAGATATCTGCTACGGGGCAGTGGAAATGACAATCTCCTTAGATATAAAGATACTTAAACGATGCCTAGGAAATATGTGCAGAGGCCACTTCACCGGAGATTTCTCCATGTGATGCGTGGTAAATGCAGATGCCATCCTTGATGACGAGTACCTGTGGCGATTCATGATAAACATTGAAAAGCTCCGCTACTGCGCCGGAAACGTCCCGATGCCTGATTAAATCAAGAAAGTACAGGGGCGTACCTTCAGGAATAGCATCTTCATCCAGCTCAAACCTCTTTCTGGCCATCATGCTGATGGAGCAACGGGTGCTGTGCTTGAATATGATGCTATGACCGGGAGCGTTTTTAATGTCCTGTAGTTGTTTTATAGATTCTAGTTGGATCCAGTTCATGGGAAAAGTGTTGATGAAGAAGCGCCTGGCTATCTTCGGGACTTCGGATATGAGTTATAAGCCGGACATAACTTGTTGGAACACGACTGTAGGCAGGTGGATAGTACGATTAAAACCACAAGGCCGAGAAAAATTCTTTTCATGCGAAAAATAAGTCAAACAATATCAATAACAAGCTGGCTTCGGCTTTTGTTTATTTTAATGAACGCTGAAGATCTGCCATTAGTATTGCAGAAGCCGCAGCTTCAGTGCCTTTATTTCCGTGTTTACCGCCGGCTCTTTCCTGTGCCTGTTCCAGGTTGAGGGTTGTCAGAACCCCAAAAATTACCGGGACGCTGTGTTTGATTCCTACGTTAGCGATTCCGTTGGCCACGCCATTGCAGATGTAATCAAAATGAGGCGTGTCTCCCTGGATGATGCAGCCAAGGCAAATCACCGCATCTACTTTCCTGGAGCTCAGCATCATCTCTGCTCCGGCAATCAGCTCGTAACTACCCGGCACGGCAACAGATATAATGTTGTCTTCGGGAGTGCCCTGCTGGATCAGCATATCATAAGCCCCCTGATACAAAGCGCCTGTAACTTCAGCATTCCACTGAGCGGTAATAATCGCGAACCTGAAGTCTGCTGATGAGGGAATTGTCGTATGAGAAAAGTCGGAAAGGTTTTTCAGCTGAGTTGCCATAGTGTATTAATGAAACCGTTGTAAATGAAAAATGGTTACCCTGAAGATAACCATTTCGTGTGTTTTTTAATTCTGAAATTACAAAGCAGCCTCTGCGCGAGCGATATAAGCATCTACAACAGATGCTTCATAGCTTGTTGGATACTTTTCTTTGATCTTCTTGTAAGACTCTGCAGCTGCCTTGAAGTCTTTTTGCTCTTCATAAACCAAACCCAGTTTCTTTAAGAAAAGAGGAGCGGTAAAGGTATTGTCTGATTTGTCAGCTGCCTTTTTATAGTAAGTGATCGATTTATCGTATTGCTTCAGTTCTGAATGCGCATCTCCCATCATTCCTAAAACCAATGGGTCGATAACCGGACTGCCCGTGCTGCTGTAGTTTCCTAAAGCGTCAATAGCTTTTTCAAATTCACCTTTTTGCAGGTATAATCCACCAAGGTAAGCGTTAGCCAGGTTGGCAGATTTAGTGCTTGAATACTCTTCTGCGATCTTTTCAAATCCCGGATAAGAACCGTCGCCTTTGATCGCTCTGTCTGCCAGAGAGTCAACAGCTATATATTCTTCTGCCTTAAACATTTCATTCGCAGCAGTCTTTGCACGAGGTGCCAGGTAGAATTGCTGATATCCGATGTACAGTAATATAAGTGCTACTATAGCTCCACCAATGATGGCCAGACTTTTCTTATTCTCCTGCACAAAACTTCCTGGGTTGTTCATCATGTTAGACTGAGTTGTAGTATCCGTTTGATTTGTCGCCATTTGCGTTAGTTAAAGTTTGCAAAAATACATTTTTAAGGGTTACTGTCAAGTGGTCTGAGGAATAAAAGAGGAATTGTTTTAGAAAGTTGAAATTATAGGTTTGCGCTGGTACCTGATCAGTGGCGTCAGGCAGCTCTGGAAGACCTTCGGTATGGAGCGCTTGGTTTGCTGGTGGTATCGTTAAGGTTTGCTGGTGGCAAGCTAGAGGGTGATGCCACCATGCGGCCACAGTGAGGCCACGGTGAGGCCACCTTTTTCCGGAAAAACGTGGCCTCAACGTGGCTGCACCGTGGCATCACTGTAGCTACACCCACCAGCTTGCCACCAGTTGGTCACTTACTGATGATGAACGGATGTATAGAGCAGAGACCCGTTCCTGCCGGCGTGCATTTAATTAATGATATAGCCTCTTCTTATATACTCTGATTTTATCTAGGTTTGTAGCAGATCGTATGTGGCTGGAGAAACTAACATTACTAAATTTTAAAAATTACGAAGAAGCAGAACTGGCGCTTTCGCCGACGGTAAATGCTTTCACAGGGGATAATGGAGCAGGAAAAACCAATTTGTTGGATGCCATCCATTACCTTTCGCTATGTAAAAGTTATTTCAACCCCATCGATACCCAGCAAATAAGAAGCAACGCTGATTTCTTCATGGTGCAGGGTTCTTTCGATAAAGACAGTGCCAGGGAGGTTGTCTCCTGCTCGCTGAAGCGCAACCAAAAAAAGCAGTTCAGAAGAAATAAGAAGGAATATCAGCGTCTGGCGGATCATATCGGCCTTTTCCCCTCGGTAATGATTTCGCCGAATGACGTGAATATTATTACAGAGGGGAGCGAGGAACGTCGCCGTTTTATAGATAATGTGATCTCTCAAACCGATGCGCAATATCTCGACGAGCTGATTGTATATAATAAAAACCTGCTGAACCGGAATGCGATGCTTAAGTCGATCGCCGAGCGGGGAAGCTATGATCCGGAGCTGCTCGCCATTTTGGACGATCAGCTTGTTGCATCCGGACAAAAGATCTTTGAGAAAAGGAAAGATTTCATGGCAGTGTTTATTCCTGTTTTTCAAAAGCATTATCAGTACCTGACCGAAGACGCCGAACAGGCAGAGCTGAAATATGAATCTCCTTTATTTGACAATGACTTTCATGAGCTGCTGAGAAGCTCCGTTGAGCGTGATCGCTTTCTGCAGCGCACTACCCTGGGTATTCATAAGGATGACCTGAACTTCAGTGTGCACGGGATGCCGATGAAAAAGTTTGGATCTCAGGGTCAGCAAAAGTCTTTCCTGATCGCATTGAAGTTGGCGCAGTATAGCTTTCTTCAGTTGAAAAAGGGTTATAAGCCTTTGCTTTTGCTGGATGATATCTTCGATAAGCTGGATGATAAACGCATCAGGAAGCTGATGACGATGGTTTCACATGATGACTTCGGACAGATATTTATCACAGATACCAGCAGAACACGAATTGAAGGAATATTTGCCGCAATCGGTGTGGAGTTAACTACTTTTGTAGTGTCGAAAGGAGCTGTCAGCCATGAGAAAAACGAACGATAAGCCGATCAAGGAAGCTATTGAGCAAATGTTGCAGGTTTATAAACTTAAAAGGAAGTTTGACGAGACGGCCCTGGTAGCTGCCTGGCCTGAAATGATGGGTCCGGCTGTAGCTAACCGAACGCGGCAGCTTTACATTCGTGAGAAGAAGTTATTTATCCGTGTGGAATCTTCTGTTTTGAAAAATGAGCTGGTAATGATCCGTTCGCAGATTTTGGAAAAAATGAATGAGCGGGCGGGTAGCCAGGTGCTCGAAGAAATCGTCTTCCTGTAAGAAGAAATTCCTGTACATAGCAAAGGCTCCCGCGAAGAAGCCTTTGCCGTATATATAGAGAGGGAATTAGTTGTAGGAGCTGGACACGTTCGTGATTTTCCAGCCGTCGGAGGTGTTTTCCATGGTTATATAGTTCACCTTTGTGAAGTCTTTGTATTTCATGCTTACTTTTATAAGGGCCTGTACCTGGTTTTGCTCCAGTATTTTGTAGCTGCTTACGCAATTCTGTTTTACATTTTCAATGTCTTTTAAAGATCTTACTATTGCTGGCTTGCTAAACGTTACCACCTTGTCGGACAGTGTACTGCTGAATTTAACGTCTGCGTCTAGTAGTGCCGGAAGTTCTTTGATGTCGCCGTTTGTCATGGCGTCGATGTAGGTTTCGACTGCGTAGCTCATGATAAATCTTTTGTTGTTTGGCTCTCCGGCTGCGAAGGCGCTCATGGACAAAGTGATTAAGAATGCTACGGTCAGAGTTTGTAGGGTTTTCATGGCAGTGAGTTTTAAGTTTTGAGTTTTTGTTCTGTTTTGTTGAATCAAATGTAGAACAGAAAACACGGCATGAAAACCTGTATTAGGTCAGTAAAGGAAAGTTTTCGGTAAAAGGGGGATTTGGGTCGGCGAAAAAAAAGACCGCCTGTTTTACCAGGCGGTCTCATAAGATTTTTATTTAAGATTTCTTAGAAACGCTCTAACTGAGAGAAGAAAAAGCTTCCTTCGATCTCTGCATTTTCGTCCGAATCAGATCCGTGAACAGCGTTCGCGTCGATTGATTTTGCGTATTTGTTACGGATAGTTCCAGGTTCTGCTTTAGTAGGGTCTGTTGCGCCGATCAGTTTACGGAAATCTTCTACTGCGTTGTCTTTTTCCAGGATTGCTGCGATGATAGGGCCAGAACTCATGAAAGAAACAAGATCTGCATAGAAAGGACGCTCTTTATGAACGGCATAAAATGCACCTGCTGTTTCGGCAGATAGTTTGGTGTACTTTAATGCGACGATTTTGAATCCCCCTTTTGTGATATCATCGATAATAGCTCCCATATGGCCGTTTGCTACGCCATCTGGTTTAATCATAGTAAATGTTCTGTTTGTTGCCATCGTTTTTTTTATATTGCTGCAAAATTATGATTTTAATCGGAGCATAAAACATTTTGGAAAAGTAAATAGCGGAGGTCATGCGCGGAACATATGAAATTATTGGGTTTTGTAACGTCGAGCTTTTTAATAGCTTTGCATTTCTTTAAATAAATGATGCCAGAGATAAACGCCCTCAAAGAAATATTGGCTTACCCTAAGCGAATTGTTATTACCACCCATCACAAACCTGATGGAGATGCAATGGGCTCATCTTTGGGACTTTATAACTACCTGATTCAGAAAGGCCACCATGTTAAGGTGATTACCCCTTCTGATTATCCTATTTTTCTTCAATGGTTGCCTAATAACCCCGAGGTGCTGGTTTATCCGCATGAGGTGGAGCTGTGTGCAAAGCACATTGCTGAGGCTGAGCTTATTTTTTGCCTCGACTTCAATGCCTTAAGCAGAATCTATGATATGGCAACGCCTGTTGAACAGTCGTCTGCGTTAAAGGTGATGATTGACCATCATTTGGAGCCTCAGGATTTTGATGATTATCGATACTGGAGCATCAACGCTTGCTCAACAGCTCAGCTCGTATATGAATTCATCTGCAAGGTGATGGAGGAGGAAGATCTGATCAATAAGGATGTGGCTACCTGTCTTTATACAGGCATCATGACCGATTCGGGCTCATTCCGCTTCCCAACTACTACGCCTGCAGTGCATATTATTGTTGCGGACCTGATCTCCAGGGGGGCAGAAAATTGGAAAATACATCAGTTGGTATACGATAACTTCTCCGAAAGCCGTTTACGGTTCCTGGGTCATTGCTTGTTGAATAAGCTGGAAGTACTGCCAGAATATAATGCTGCACTTATCCATGTATCGGCGGAGGAGCTTAAGGAGTTCGCCATTACAACGGGTGATTCTGAAGGTTTGGTGAATTATGCGCTGACCATTAACGGGATCCGCCTGGCGGCGCTTATTATTGAGCGTCCGGATGTGGTGAAGCTGTCGTTGCGCTCTACCGGTGATTTCCCGGCTAACGAAATATGTAAGAAATATTTCAAGGGCGGCGGGCATCGGAACGCAGCAGGAGGCCAGTCTGATTTATCATTGGAAGCGACTGTTACCAAGTTTAAAGAAATTCTCGTTGAATATAAAAGTCTATTAATACAGTAACCACAAAATAAAATGAACAAAAGCTTAATTATGTTGGGAGTTGCAGCGTTAGCATTTACTAGCTGCAAACAGTTTAAAAAAGGTGAGGGGGATATGCAGTATATTATCCACCAGGATAAAGACGGTGAGGTAATCAAAGAAGGTGACTTCGTTGCATTACATGCTGTTCAGACGACCGAAGAAGATTCGGTTCTATCTAATTCATACGATTACGACAGACCTATGTTTGTTGCGCAGCAGAAGTCTGCATTTCAGGGCGATATTTATGCAGCCCTTGCTATGCTGAGTGAAGGTGATAGTGCTACATTCAAAATCAACCTGGATTCTCTTCAGGCTAAAATGAATATGCCTAAGCCGGAGAACACGAAAGGGAAGTATATGATCTTCACTTTCAAAGTGGACAAGGTTATTCCTAAAGGCACGATGACTGACAGTATTTTCCAGGGTAAGGTAGACGAATACCTGAAAGCGGAAGTTGCGAAAGCAAAAGACCAGGAAGCTGGTAAGATAAGCGGTTATCTGGCGAAAAATGATTTGAAGCCTACCGTTACAGCTTCAGGATTGAATTATGTGGTTGAAAAAGAAGGTACAGGTGCTAAACCGGCTGTTGGTGATACTGTAAAATTGAACTATACAGGTAGCTTCCTTACAGGAAAAGTTTTTGATACCAGCGTATTGGAAACTGCGAAGAAAACTCCTGGATTATTTAACCCAATGCGTCCTTATGAGCCTATGAAGGTTCCTGCAGGTGTAAACGCTACTATTCCTGGTTTTGACGAAGGCTTACTGTTGCTTTCTAAAGGCAGCAAGGTGAAGTTCATCATTCCTTCGAAATTAGCGTATGGTGAGCAGGGAAGCCAGATCATTCCTCCGTTCATGCCATTAGTGTTTGAAATGGAAGTGCTTGATATCATTAAGCCGGTTCCTGGTTCTGCAGCTCCTGCGGCTCCGATGGCTCCTGGTCATTCTGCTGATGACGGTCACGGACACTAATCAGACATTTTAAATTATAAATTGTATATCCGGCTGGCTAGTACCCAGCCGGATTTTTATTATAAGTTGTTATTATTACTTGTTATTATGAGATCGCAAAATGTGATTATTGCCCTCCTGATGTTATTGTCGGTACAGGGATTTGCCCAATCAAAAAAGAAATCGGCTAAGGCTAAGAAAACGGAAGCTGCACAGCCAAAAAATAATGCAGTGACACTGCCTAATGGTGTTTCATATGAGATCCTGACGAAGAACCCTGGCGAGAGAATAAAGATGAAGGACGTGATTACCTTCAACTTCATCCAGAAGACGGATAAAGATTCTGTCTTGTTCAATTCTTTTGATGCCGGCAGGCCCGTTACCCTGGCAGTAGATAGCAGCCGTAATATTTCAGACCTGATGTATTTCTTTCCCTTAATGGCAGAGAAGGACAGCGCGCTGGTAAAGATCCCGGCTGATTCGTTATTCAAGGACGGGCAAATGGAACGTCCTGCTTTTTTCCCAGTGGGAAGCAGTCTGCAGTTTGTGATCAAGGTGGAGAAAGTGCAGTCCATGGAGCAGGCGATGGCTGAACGCCAGAAAATGCTTGATGCGCAGGCAAAGACGGCAGACTCGCTGAAGGTGAATGAGCTGGGAGGTTTGGATGCTTTTATTTCGAAGAACCAGTTGAAGATGACTTCTACGCCATCCGGATTAAGATATGCAATCTTACGCCCTTCGGCTAAAGCTTTACCGGCTGCCGGTGATACTGTTTTTGTGAACTATGTAGGTCGCACGCTAAGTGGAAAGCTGTTTGATTCGAGTATTGAGGCGGAAGCGAAGAAAGGCGGACTGGAGCAACCGGGACGAGATTATGAGCCGATCAGCTTTGTTGTAGGCGAGGGTGAAGTGATTCCGGGTTGGGACGAAGGATTGCTGTTGCTTAACGAGGGCGCGAAGGCACGCTTTCTGATACCTTCAAGCCTGGCGTACGGACCACGCGGGGCAGGTCAGGACATCGCTCCCTTCAGTACCCTGGATTTCGAGGTTGAACTGGTAAAGGTAAACCGTGTGAAGAAAGCGGTGCAAGGTCCGAAGAAGGCACCTGCAGTGGCAAAGCCGTCAAAGCCAAAGCTGAAAGCACCTATCAAGAAAGCTCCGGTAAAGAAGGCATCAGCCGTATCAAACAAATAATACTTCTGTCAACTTGTCATTTGTCGCCAAATCTTTACTGCTTTGATGCCTGTGGGCTATGACAAAGTGGTTGATTAAAAGCTTGGCATAAGCATTGATAAGTAAGGTTGTATTGATTTTAAAGAATTTAATAGCGAATATAATATGTCAAAGATTATTGGTATCGACTTAGGAACAACAAACTCTTGCGTTGCCGTAATGGAAGGTAATGAGCCTGTAGTTATAGCCAACAGCGAGGGAAAACGCACAACACCATCGATTGTGGCGTTTGTTGAAAACGGAGAGCGTAAGGTTGGAGATCCTGCAAAGCGTCAGGCTATCACGAACCCTACAAAAACGATCTATTCGATCAAGCGTTTCATGGGAAATGGCTTCAATGAAGTGTCCCGTGAATTAGAGCGTGTGCCGTATGCAGTAGTGAAAGGCGATAACAACACTCCGCGTGTTGATATCGACGGTCGTAAATATACTCCTCAGGAGATTTCTGCAATGGTTCTTCAGAAAATGAAGAAGACTGCTGAAGATTTCTTAGGTCATGAGGTTACAGAAGCAGTTATCACTGTTCCTGCTTACTTTAATGATGCTCAGCGTCAGGCTACGAAAGAAGCCGGTGAAATTGCTGGTCTTACCGTTAAGAGAATTATCAATGAGCCAACTGCTGCTGCTTTAGCGTACGGTTTGGATAAGGCTCATAAGGATATGAAGATCGCGGTATTTGACTGCGGTGGTGGTACACATGACGTTTCTATCCTGGAGTTAGGTGACGGTGTGTTTGAAGTGAAATCAACTGACGGTGATACTCACCTGGGTGGTGATGACTTCGATCAGGTGATCATTGACTGGTTAGCTGCAGAATTCAAAGCGGAGAACGGAATGGACCTTGCAAAAGATCCTATGGCTCTTCAGCGTTTGAAGGAAGCTGCTGAGAAAGCGAAAATTGAGCTTTCAAGTTCAACTCAGACTGAAGTAAACCTTCCATATATCACAGCTGACCAAAGTGGTCCTAAGCACTTGGTTCGTACATTAAGCCGTGCGAAATTTGAGCAATTGGCAGATAGCCTGATCAAACGTACTATTGATCCTTGCCGTTCAGCTTTAAAGAACGCTGGATTGTCTACTTCGGATATCGATGAGATCATCCTGGTAGGTGGTTCTACACGTATCCCTGCTATTGTGGATGCTGTTAAAGCTTTCTTTGGAAAAGAGCCTTCTAAAGGTGTTAATCCGGATGAGGTTGTGGCAATTGGTGCTGCTATCCAGGGTGGTGTATTGACAGGAGAAGTGAAAGATGTATTGCTTCTTGATGTTACTCCACTTTCATTAGGTATTGAAACAATGGGTGGTGTGATGACGAAATTAATTGAGTCTAACACAACTATCCCTAGCAAGAAGTCAGAGACTTTCTCTACCGCTTCTGATAACCAGCCTTCAGTAGAGATCCACATCCTTCAGGGTGAGCGTCCGATGGCTAACCAGAACCGTACAATTGGTCGTTTCCACTTAGATGGAATTCCACCAGCACCTCGTGGTGTGCCTCAGATCGAAGTAACTTTTGATATTGATGCAAACGGTATCCTGCACGTGTCTGCTAAAGACAAGGCAACTGGTAAAGAGCAGAAGATCCGTATTGAGGCTTCTTCTGGTCTGACAGACGAAGAAATCAAGAAGATGAAGGAAGAGGCAGAAGCAAATGCTGAATCTGACAAAAAAGCGAAAGAAGAAATCGATAAGCTGAACTCAGCTGATGCACTGATCTTCTCAACTGAAAAGCAGTTGAAAGAATACGGTGATAAAGTTCCTGCTGAGAAGAAAGCTCCTATCGAGACTGCACTGGCTAAATTGAAAGATGCTTATGCAGCTAAAAACTTCGCTGATATCGATGTAGCTCAGGAAGAATTGCAGACTGCATGGACTGCTGCTTCTGAAGATATGTACAAAGGTACTCAGGATCCGGGAGCACAGGGTGCTGCTAATCCAGGTGCCGGAGCAACTGGCGGAAACGCAGGCAACAGCGGTGATACAGTTACCGATGTTGACTTCGAAGAAGTTAAGTAATACAATAATAATGTCATTAAGAAGCCGTTTCAGTTTACTGAAGCGGCTTTTTTGTTTCTAATGAACGATATTTGCATTAATGATTTTTACGGACACGCATACGCACCTTTACTACGAAACGGATACGGAAAGCCGTAAGCTGTTAATGAATCGGTGCTTTGAGAATGATGTAACGAGGCTTTTCCTGCCTAATGTGGACAGCGAGTCACTGGAACTGGTGGCTGGCTTAACAAATGAATATCCTGATCATTGTTTCCCTATGATCGGACTTCACCCATGTAATGTCAAAGAGAATTACCTGGAGGAGCTAAAGCTCCTTCAAAACAGTGTGCTGCCTTCTGTGGTGGCGATCGGCGAGATTGGCATTGATCTCTATTGGGAGAAAACGACACTTGTTCAACAGCAGGATGCTTTCCGGAAGCAGATTCGTTGGGCAAAGGAGCTGGATCTGCCTATTGTGATACACTGCCGGGAAGCCTTTGATGAAGTCTATCAAATTTTGCTTGAAGAAAAAGACGAAAAGCTGAGGGGCATATTCCATTGTTTTTCGGGAACTCTGGAGCAGGCACATCGTATACTGGAGCTAGGCTTTTATCTGGGGATTGGCGGAGTACTGACCTATAAGAATTCGGGACTCGATAAGGTGGTGCAAGAGATTGATCTGCGTCATATTGTTCTGGAGACTGATTCTCCATACTTGGCACCGGTTCCTTTCAGAGGTAAAACGAACGAAAGTAGCTATTTGCCGTACATCGCTGCAAAGGTTGCTGCGATTAAAAATTTGCGGATCGAAGAGGTCGCTGCTGTCACCACTGAAAATTCAAAAAGAATATTTGGTATATGATAAATGCATTCCTTTTTTATCTTTAACAAAAAATACAGAGCTGAGCTAGGATGACAAAGGTACTCATTATTTATACCGGGGGAACCATAGGCATGGTTCAGGACAAGGTTACGGGTACGTTAATGCCTCTTGACTTCAATTTAATTACTGAAAATGTTCCGGAATTAAGGCGTCTGAATTATGAGATAACGGTTCACTCTTTCGCTGAGATCATTGACTCTTCGAACATGACACCGGAGGTCTGGATAGAGCTTGCGGATATTATAGAGCGCAATTACGCTTTGTATGACGGCTTTGTAGTTCTTCATGGATCTGACACGATGGCGTTTACGGCTTCTGCCTTGAGCTTCATGTTGGAGGGTTTAAATAAGCCGGTAATTTTCACGGGTTCTCAGCTCCCAATAGGGGAGATTCGTACAGACGCCAAGGAAAACCTGATAACGGCTCTTGAGATCGCTTCTGCGAAGCAGAATGGCAAGGCACGTGTGCCGGAGGTTTGTATCTATTTCGACTTTCAGCTTTTCAGGGGAAACCGGGCTTTTAAATATAACTCAGCGAAATTTGAAGCTTTCAGGTCGCCTAATTACCCTGTGCTTGCAGAGGCTGGCGTTCATCTACGATATAATGATTCGAGCATACGCAAATGTGATGAGTGTATCTTTAGGGTACATAAGAAGCTGAATAACTCCATTGCTGTATTGAAATTGTATCCAGGTATCAGTCAGGAGACAGTCAAAGCGATTGTAAATTCGGCAACGAGTGCGATTATCCTGGAAACCTTTGGTGCTGGCAATACTTCTACGGATGAATGGTTCCTGAACTGCCTGCAGTCGGCTATTGATAATGGAAAGGTTATTCTGGACATTTCGCAATGTAAGGTCGGAACGGTGGAACTGGGAAGATATGAAACCAGTCGCCCGCTGAAGGATATGGGTGTTGCAAGTGGCTTTGATATGAGTTACGAAGCTGCGGTTACGAAGCTGATGTTCCTGTTGGGACGGGGCTTTACTGCCGAGCGAATCACTCACTTGTTGGAAACTAATTTGCGTGGGGAGTTGAGCAAATCGTCGCCTGTAGCGTCTAAAACGGTATTTTAAGATTTATTTTGCAAAGCTTGGGTAGTTCTGATAGAAATTCTTAGTTTTGCGTCCCACTAAAGGAGAGGTGTCTGAGTGGTCGAAAGAGCACGCCTGGAAAGTGTGTATACCTCAAAAGGGTATCGAGGGTTCGAATCCCTCCCTCTCCGCTGAATTTTATAAAAAGAAAAAAGCCTGCAAATCTTTCAATTTGCAGGCTTTTTTCTTTTTATATCGAGCCAATTATTCAAGTTTCTCTTACTCGTAACCTTGGGTTTAGCAAACCCTTGCCCCCTTAGAAATTTATACTTGAATTCCGGAAAGCCTTTTTGTTTAGTTATATATAACCTCTATATTGCCTTTTTATAAACCTTATGCGTTTCCTAATTACCTTATCTCCTAATCCGGGCAAAACGTTCCTGCCTTACTCCTATCAGTATGCACTTTCAGGAGTAATTTATAAAAAGCTGGCTTTAGCTGATGAGCAATACGCCAGCTTTTTACATGAAAGAGGATATAGCCAGATCGAAAGCAATAAGCATTTCAAACTATTCACCTATTCTAACTTAAAAGGGGACTTTTGCATAGAACATAATTCGCTCAGACTGCAAAGCAAGGAACTTAGTTTCCAGCTTAGCTGCTATATGCCGAAGTTTGCCGAGCATCTGATTAAAGGCGTTTTTATCAATCAGGAAGTCTCCATTGGCGGCGTCGGGGCGACGGCGAGGTTCGTTGTTCAGCAGGTCTCTTTACTGCCGAATCCTACTCCCATTGACGATTCTTTACATACTGTCATACTAAAGCCCATATCACCATTAGTAGTTGGCGAGAAAAATGAACGGGGGTATTATAATTACCTGTCTCCATTAGACGCGAATTTCATTCCGCTCCTGAAGAATAATTTAAGGGAGAAGATCCGGGCCATCGGCGGCGATCCAACTTCAGATAGGTTGGAAGTCGGCTTGAATCTCTTTCCAGATAGATTAAGATCACGATTAGTTACCATTAAGGAGAATACGCAAGAAGAGAGTAAGGTACGCGGGTTTTATGGCTTTGAACTGGTGGTAAAGGGGACGGGGAAGGTGATTAATATCCTGATGGATTGTGGATTGGGAATGTTGAATGGGATGGGATTTGGGAGTGTGGAAGTAAAGAATAGCTAATGAGATTATAAACCTAAAACGTATCACATGATAAAAGAAATCGCTCAATTCATTGACACGCTCGATACTGATTTTAAGACGTTGGGCCTGAAACCGAAGGAAGGTTTGCACATTCTCTTACGGATTCAGAAAGAGGATGAAAGGGTCTTCTCAGATGAGAATTCATTGATCGGCTGGGCCTTTACGCGAAAGAAAGATCAGGAACCTGAAAAGGTAAAGCTCCTTCAGTACTTTGCAACCTTAACTACTCTAACCTGGTGTGTTAACACAAATAAGTGTTTTGATCTGCCAGTTAAAGCGATTCACTCCTGTTCACCTTACAGCATTGCTCTAAAGAGGGAGAATCTGATAAATGGAGAAAAATATCTCTTAAATAAGAAAGACAACAAGTCGCAGGTTTATGAGCGCATTTCGGCATATTTCAACAAAGGCTTTGACTTGCTCGACGATGAAAATCAAAGGCAGCGGTTGGAGATTTTTAAACAGGCTTTAAACGGAGAACAGAACTTTCATCAGTGGCTTGATCGGATACCCGAGTATGCAGAACTGAAGGACAGCGATTATGTAATTTTTTATCTGGATGAACCAATTGAAAGTTATGAAAAAGCGAATTCAAAGTATCTGGCAGATAAGCTTTTTAATACGAATGAGTATGATGAAATCATTGATGAAGTAAAATACGGCACCAGCGATTTCTTTAATGGGTTCCCAACAAAAAAACCGTTTTTGTTACATCAAACAGCAACTTTTGATATTGCGGGAAGAATTACATCAGGAGAAGCAAGAGCCTTATTTGAATTCAAGGCTTTATTAGGCAAGGGGATACTGCCAAGGCCCCTTCCTCTCTTCATCTACGATGATGAATTAAAGGGTAAGTCTATCGCCTTATTCAAAAAAAACGCAGACGATGGCGAAAAGATTAGTTATAAACAAATTATTGAAACGCTTTATAGCGACCATAAGCGGGAGTTTGAGAATTATTATTTACTCTTTTATCAACAAGGAGAGATTAAAGACTTTGATTTTGTAAGCAAGTTTGACTACGAATTAAAAGGACGAGATAATGAAAACTGGGTCATTGAAGATTTATTCAATGCTCAGTACCGCCGTTCTTTAGAAAATGTTTTTGATCTTGAATATCATGTTCTTATTCCCGTTCTGAATAACGCTTTGATAACGAAAACGAAGAGCGGTGATTTTCAACGGAAATACTTTGGTGAAATAGATTCTAAATACTGTAAGTCGGCCAACACTTACCTGATGGTAATGACACATCGAAAGGCGTTCTATGATTTTATTTATAAATCAAAACGGCAGGCTATCTCTGCTGAAGTTTTCGATAGTCTGATGCAGACTGTTGTATTAGACGATATTCGCCTGGACGAGGTCAAAGGCAATCAGCATTCCCAGAATCTTAATATCAGGCAAAAGCTCAATATATGGTTCAGCCTTTCTGAAAAATTCAACCAAAAACATATAGACCCCAATATTACTATGGCGAGTAAACTACAAGCCCATCGGGCATTTATGCAGCAACTCACACAAAGTCAGGCAGGGATAACAACTGATGACGAGTATGCTTTTACAATCGGACAGGTTGTCTATTACCTCTTTTCTAAAAGTAGAACAGCCGACAGAAGTTATCAACGGCTTGAAGCTTTTCTGCAACAGGTGAAATCACAAGAAATGAACAAAGCAGTAGCCAGATTATTTGATCTCTACAAGCATGAAGTTTTCTCGAAAAACTTCAGAACGCCATTTGCGGAAATTATGGACTATGAAACCAAAGCAAATTTGCGGGATTTTATTCCAACGATACTTGCTGGATTCTTCTCTGACAATCAGCTTTTTGGGAATAAGAAAGACGACGAACAACAATCAGAAACAACAGAAGAATAACCCTAAAACCCATCACTCATGAGCAATCCATTTAACAATCGTGTATTTGGCTGTGTAATTGTAAAAGCCATCAATGCTAACTACAATGCGGACTTCACCCATCAGCCGCGTACTTTATCTGACGGAACCGTTTATGCTACAGACAAAGCGTTAAAATATACGGTCCGTAACTACCTAGTTAAACAATATCCTTCAGAAAAAGTATTTTATTTCAAAAGCATTAGTGATGAGATGCAGCCAAGAAGTTTGAAAGAAACATATGTAAAGAACTTTGGCGAATTTCCCAAGGTGGATAAAAAGGAACCTGTTAAGGCTAGGAAAATAGTGCTCGAAAACCTTTTAAAATGCATTGATGTGAGACTATTCGGAGGGACATTTGCCGAAGAGGGAGCAAATCTTTCATTGCATGGCACGGTTCAGTTTACTCATGGTGTAAACAAATTTGTCGAGAACGTCATTTATTCCGAGCAGATATCTTCTCCTTTCAGAAACTCAAATGAGAAGAGCACTGATTCTATGCAAACGACACTGGGAACACAGTTTAAATTGAAGGAAGGGCATTATGTTCATCACCTTTCAGTTAATCCACGAAATCTGGAGGATATGAACAAAGCGGTGGGTAATGAAGGTTTAACAAATGATGATATTAGCAAGCTGAAAGAAGCTTTGCGCAATGGAGCAACGTTTTACGATTCATCGTCGAAAGCAGGAGTTGAAAATGAATTGCTGCTTTGGGTGGAGCTAAACAAAGGTTCTAAATTGGTTTTGCCATCTTTCGTGGACCTGATTTCTGTGAATGAAAACAAAGAAGTCGACCTGAGTAAAATAGCCGCTATTCTATCAAAAGAAAACATCAAAAAGGAGATCAAGACTATTGAGATCTATCTCAATGAGGCTGCAACAAGCGTAATTAATCGTCCTGAAGGAAGTATTATCTTTGACTTGAATTAAAATGGATTCGCAAAAATTAGTCTCGTTTGATTTGCGGGCAGATTTTGGCTTTTTTAAGAAACCTGATTATAATGATGGCTTACTCCTTTCTTATAATTTGTTGCATAAACCAGCCTTGTTAGGAGTCTTAGGAGCAATCATCGGATTAAAGGGGTATGAAAAAAAGGGCGAGATGCCCGAATACTATCAAAAACTAAAGGATTTGCTCATAGGCATAGAACCGCTCGGGACCGAAAAAGGGAATTTTCAAAGGACCTCAGTAAAATATACCAATACGGTTGGTTACGCTAACCAGGATGGAAATTTGCTGATAGAGGAAAGTATGCTTATTAAGCCGGCGTATAGGTGTTATCTGCTATTAAACATTCAGGAGCTAGAGCACAAGAAGTTGTATGGATATCTACAGGATGGCAATGCAGAATATATTCCGTATCTAGGTAAGAACGAATATCAGGCTTCATGGATTGACAAAGAGGGGGAGAATAGTTTCAGGCAGTATGAATTTGAAAGGATAAATAGAACTTCTGCAGGAAAGGAATTTGCAGGCTCCTTCAGAAAGAGCTTTATTGTCAAACACAATTTAAATGAACCGGTTGAGGAGGAATATAATCCGTTCGAACTAAAACCAGGCCCTGAAACATTCATGTATTTTGAAAGGATACCAACAAGCTTTGACAATATATTGAGCCAGTACAAAATAGAGCCAGTTGCTTATTCTAATCTGTTAACTGCTGAAGGAATTACCTTGCCTGGTTTGTTTTACCTAAGAGATCTTGACAAATATGTCCAGCTCCTTTAAAAGCACCAGACAGATAATGGCAGCCATTCCTGATCTTTCAGAATGGCTGCCTGATGTATCAAAGTATTTGGCGCATACAAAATCCTCTAAGTTATCTGAAACGTTGAATGAGCACATCAGTCTCGTCAATTCTTATTTCACGATTCTCGTTGAAGAGCATTTTTTGGATAATTCAATCGATGCCCTGATACATGAAGTAATAAAACTGAATAAAATACCCCAGATTAGCATCGAGATTGTAGGAAACTATCTCAAGGAGGCATTTGCCTATACGATATGTTTTCATGATTTCGGGAAGGTGAATATAAACTTTCAGGCTGATCCTCTGAAAATGAATAATCCTCTATTCAAACTAATTAGAGGAAACCCACTTGGTTCCAATCATTCCACATTAGGGGCCTATCTCTTTATTCTCAAACAGATTCAAAAGCACCAATCTGATAATTCTCTTCTTCCGATTGAGAAGCGGTTTGTAGATGCGTTTTCGATAGTCCTTTCTTATAGCATTTTCAAACATCACTCTCCAACTCTTTCTGAGCCACTGAAACAGGAGATAAATTTTGGGAACAACGAAAGTGAGCTAAAAAAATATCTCAGCATTTATCAATTGGGGATTGATCCAAGGCTTGCCGAAGTTGTACCATTGAACCTTGAAAGAAATTATTTAGCACAGATAGATAATATTTTAAAGTCTGGATTCCCTCTTTTTACTCTTTTAAAACTCAATTTTTCTCTACTTACAGCGTCCGATTATCTTGCCACGCATGAGTACGTGAATGACTGTCCGACCTATGATTTTGGAGTATTCAAAAGCAGGGAACGCGTTGAGAAGCTTATTGATCACTTACAAAACTATCAACACAATAAGGCAATATATAAGGATGCCGAACAGGCTGACCACTTTGCTATTCCGATGGAAAAATCAAGTAGCAATTTGAATCTTATCCGGCGAAAAATGGCAGCAGAACTTATTCAGACTCTGCGTCAGAACCTTAAGGAACGTTTGTTTTATATTGAGGCGCCTACAGGTGGTGGGAAAACAAATTTATCGATGATTGCGGTATCTGAGCTGTTGAGAGCGAATCCAGAAATCAACAAAGTATATTATGTTTTTCCGTTTACCAGTTTAATTACGCAAACCTGTCAAGCATTAAAAGCATCCTTTGGATTCGAAGAGAATGAGCTGGCTGAACTCCATTCCAAAGCAGGGTTCAGTAATATCGGTGAGGCTGATGCGGATGGTTATTTCGGAGATGCTAAAAAGGATTTTATCAGTAGACTTTTTGCTTTTTATCCGGTAACGGTATTATCTCACATCCGATTTTTCGATATCCTTAAGACGAATCAAAAGGAGAGTAACTATTTGCTTCACCGGCTGGCGAATTCGGTGGTTGTTGTTGACGAATTACAGTCTTATAATCCGGAAATATGGGACAAGCTTATGTACTTTATTTCTGAATACTCCCGTTTTTTTAATATCCGCTTTATCTTGATGTCGGCTACCTTGCCTAAGATCGGCGATATTGATCTGCTTTCGGACTACAAAAATACATACATATCACTCCTTCCAAATGCTTCACGCTATCTTCGAAATCCCAATTTCAGTGAGCGGGTGAATTTCCGGTTTGATTATTTTGAAGCGGAAATATCGTTGGATGAATTAGCAGAAGTTGTAATTCGGAAATCTGAAGAATACCGGATTGAGAAGTCGGAAACAGGATCGGTAAGAACTATAATCGAATTTATTTTTAAGAAGTCAGCTTCAGAATTTTACGAGGCTGTTATGAATTTATCTCATCCCTTTGATCAGGTCTTGCTATTATCCGGGACAGTTTTAGAAGCCAGGAGAAAAGAGATTATAAATACACTTAAATTATCAGATAAGACATTAAACATCCTTCTCATAACAACACAGGTTGTTGAAGCTGGCGTTGATATTGATATGGACCTGGGTTTTAAAAATAGGTCTTTGATTGATTCGGATGAGCAGTTGGCCGGTCGTGTCAACAGAAATGCCAATAAAGCGGGCTGCGAAGTTTATCTTTTTAATTATAATGATGCAAAAGCTCTTCATCATAAAGATCTGCGATTTAAAATAACACGTGAAAACATCGGCAGATCTGACTATGAGAGAATCTTAAAAGAGAAAGATTTTGGCTATCTCTACAATCAGGTTATCAGCAAAATAATAAGGTCAAATAATAGAAATTACGCTGATAACTTGTCCTCCTATCAATCCTCCATAGCAAAACTTAACTATAAGGACGTCGACAAAAAATTCAGGATTATTGATCAGGATAATGTTTCGGTATTTGTGCCACTTACATTGCCTGTGAAAATAACGGTAAAGGAGACAACTGAGGCTATATTTTCGAAATGCGATCTAGATTTATTGAGTAGGCTGAACGCCTATTTTGGCGAAGCTGAAGTTAATGGTAAATTAGTTTGGGAGGCTTATAAGGAGGTCATTCATAACCGAACCCAGGGATTCAGCATTGAGGATAAAACGCGTTTTAAGCATTTGCAAAGTATCCTGTCAAAATTTTGTTTCTCATTGATCAGTTATTCTTCTGATGTGAAAAAGATTCAGGAGGGTTTTGGGCGCGAGGAATATGGCTATGTTTATTTCTCACACTGGGATGAGGAAAGAAGCGATGGTAGGCCTTATTCTTTGGAAGCCGGACTCAATACAAAAGCCTTTAGTGATTCCTTCTTTATCTAGCAAGCTATGCAAATCAACGCCACCCTTATCAACCTTTACCATGTCTGTAAGCGCGAACTTTGGCTGCATGCCAACGGCATTCGCATGGAACATACCTCAGAAACAGTAGCCGAAGGCAAACTGATCGGAGAGACTTCTTATGCTTCCCGTTCAGAGAAATACACCGAAGTAGAGATAGATGGAATAAAAATTGATTTTTATGATGCCAGGAACAAAGTTGTTCATGAAGTTAAGAAGTCTAACAAAGTAGAAAAGGCACATATAGCTCAGGTGAAATACTACATTTATAAACTTCTGCGCAATGGTGTAGAGGGTGTTAGCGGGGTAATTGAATATCCTAAAATGCGACAAACCGAGCGGGTTTGCCTTTCTCCTGCAGATATTTTAGAAATAGAAGACTGGGAACGGAGTATTGATCAGATTGTTAAATCAGAGAATTGTCCGCCACTGTTAGATAGGCCCATTTGCAAAACTTGTAGCTATTATGATTTCTGCTACATTAATGATGATGCATGACCTGTAACCTTAATTGAGATGTTTAAACAACCCATACATTCGATCTGAAAGCAAACGGTATGAAGAAAACCTATTACCTGTTCAATCCCGGCCGCATGAGCCGAAAAGACAATACTCTGAAATTTACACCAGTGGATGAGGAGGGGAGAGAGGGGCAGCCTAAGTATATACCTGTTGAAGGTGTCTCTGATTTTTACTGTTTTGGCAGTTTAGACGCCAATAGCGCCCTATATAATTTCCTTGGGAAGTCGGGTATTGCTGTTCATTTCTTTGATTATTATGAACATTATACCGGAAGTTTCTTTCCGAAAGAATATCTGCTTGCCGGTAAAATGCAGATTGCACAAACTCAGCACTACTCAGATAAAAAAAAGCGAATGAAGATAGCCAGGAATTTCGTAAGCGGAGCAGCCTTCAATATGTCCAAAAACCTGCGCTATTATCTTAACAGGGAAAAGGATGTGAGTGCAGAGCTGCGATCGATAGAGGGTTATTCGGAGCTTATTCCACAGTGTTTGGCAGTAAATGAATTAATGGGGATTGAAGGAAATATCCGCCAGGCTTATTACCATGCCTTCGACTCTATCATTAACAGCCACTCGATGGATGGGCGCAAGAAGCAGCCTCCTGAAAATGAAATCAATGCGCTTATCTCTTTCGGAAATATGATGTGCTATTCGCTGTGTCTTGGCCAGATTTATCATACGCAGCTTAATCCCACGATTAGTTTTTTGCATGAACCTGGTTTTCGTCGCTATTCTCTGGCATTAGATATTGCAGAAATATTCAAGCCAATCATTGTAGATCGCACCATATTCAGGGTGTTGAATAAAAAAGAGATTCAGTCGAAAGACTTCGTCAGGAATCTGAACAGCTGCCTGTTAAACCCTGCAGGTAAAAAGGCGTTTGTTAAAGTTTGGGAAGAGCGAATAAATGAGACCTTTAAACACCCGAAACTTGGTAGGAATGTAAGTTATAAGCACTTGATCAAGTTAGAATGTTATAAGCTTAGCAAACATATCCTTGGAATTGAAGAATACAAACCGTTCAAAGCAAGATGGTAATGCTCATTTTAGATAGAATTTTATGTATGTAATTTTAGTATACGATATTAAGGAAAGGCGCGTGCAGAGGATGCTCAAGTTGTGCCGGCAATATTTGAACTGGATCCAGAACTCTGTTTTCGAAGGGGAGATTAGTCCGGTGAAATTAAAAGAGCTGATTAGTCGGGCTGAAACTATTATCAGGCCGGATGAAGATAGTATTATTCTATTCAAAAGTCGAGAAGAAAAATGGCTCGAAAAAGAGGTCATTGGTTATGAAAAGAATGAACTCAATACGTTCATTTAGTCGTCGGTGAAGACGAAAGCAATGTTCTTTGACATGTTAAATTTTAATTTCCATTCATTATTCAGCCTCTAGTGTGGTTGAACGAGGTTGTCGATCTCCAGCATAAAATCTGTTTATTCGTGAACGACTAACTTTGGTTAGAAATCCGAGTTAAGAAACTTGTTTGGTTAGCAAAAAAGCCTACTTTTACAAACGTAAATCGACGGCCCTTAATCGCACCATGTAGGAATTGAAATAAAATTGAATGGGGAAGGCACAACCGCCTATGACCCCCTTAATCGCACCATGTAGGAATTGAAATGCTCTTGAAGTGGCGTCATTGTGAAATTTTGAATAAACCCTTAATCGCACCATGTAGGAATTGAAATTCTCGGAAAGATGCTTGTCGTATATTATCAGCTCTCCCTTAATCGCACCATGTAGGAATTGAAATCTTTCATATTACATCCAACAGATATATAGATCACCCCCTTAATCGCACCATGTAGGAATTGAAATTGATAACCTCAAATAAAAAATAATAATGCGTATACACCCTTAATCGCACCATGTAGGAATTGAAATCGGAGAGGGTTTAAGCCTCGACTTTTCATTGGAACCCTTAATCGCACCATGTAGGAATTGAAATACGCAGGTTTGCCAGTTATTCAGATGGGATTTAACCCTTAATCGCACCATGTAGGAATTGAAATTTTTTAAGAGCTTAACACCTCTGGGTGGGGCGTAGCCCCTTAATCGCACCATGTAGGAATTGAAATCGTTTGACGGCGGGCTAACGTATGAAGATTGTAGGTACCCTTAATCGCACCATGTAGGAATTGAAATAAAGAATAAATTTGGCGCTGCTGTTGCGCTTTGTCCCTTAATCGCACCATGTAGGAATTGAAATAGTTTAACCTTCCATCCACCAAATGAATTTATTGTTACCCTTAATCGCACCATGTAGGAATTGAAATTAAGTGGATACCCTTTGAAAGATTTGCTTATCGGGCCCTTAATCGCACCATGTAGGAATTGAAATTGCCGCTTGTGGCTCCCACGTTCGCCCCCATTACACCCCTTAATCGCACCATGTAGGAATTGAAATAATCTATATTATTTCATGATCGTGGCGGGGTTGTCCCTTAATCGCACCATGTAGGAATTGAAATTTGTTTGCAATATTGGGAGAGTTTAAGCCCATATACCCTTAATCGCACCATGTAGGAATTGAAATTTCAGCACGCGTTTACTCGCGACCTCGTTAAATTAACCCTTAATCGCACCATGTAGGAATTGAAATTAAGTAAATACACTAAGAGCTGCTGATGGGATGTTCCCTTAATCGCATCATGTAGGAATTGAAATACTTAGACCTATGTTGCAAAGAACAGGGAATGAGGTCCTTAATCGCACCATGTAGGAATTGAAATAGAAGTTTTGGAACGATGCTTAGTGAGTACGAAAACCGTTAATCGCACCATATAGGAATTGAAATGCAATAAGACGCTGATGTGTTTAATCTTGTAACATTGATCGAACTGTCGAAGAATTGAAACGGGTTTGACATGGCCGAAACTTAGTGGGGCAAACACAAGAGAGGGCGATCGCAATTTAATGTACACCCTCTTTCATGCTAATACGAATTCGTCCAATTCTGCTGTGGGGTTCCTGCCCCTCTTCCGCTCCGGATTACCCTAAAAAGCTATCCAGATAGCTGAAAATTGTTTGTGTTTGGTACATCAAACTTACATGTCCCTGCCCGGGTAGGATGGCGAGCTGTGATTCAGGCATGACGCCAGGGTCGGGATTCGTAGCGCCTGCAATCGATTCGTAGGTTTTGATCAACTCTATTTTGTTCAGTCCATCGTTGTCGCCGGCGATCAACAGAATGGGAGAGGTAATGTTGGCGATATTTTCATCTCCTGTGTTATAAGGTTCTCCGGCTAAAGCAATCATCTTTTCGAGGAAAGGGATCCACTTTGTTTTATCGGGTGCTACTGCTTTATACGCGGTCTGCATGGGGGTATTGGAGAAGAATTCAGGCTTCATTGCTTTAAAGGCTGCGTTTGTTTCTGGTGCCCAGCCTTCTGTTTTATAGGCGGAAGAAATAATTGCCAATTTTCTCAACCTTTCAGGGTACTGTACGGCAAACTGGTAGGCTACAGAGCCACCAAAGCTATAGCCTGCTACATCGGCCCGGTCAATGTTCAGGTAATCCATTACGCCTTCAATATCGCTTGCTAAAGTAGCGCGTGAAAGGGGCCTATCTGAAAACGGAGTGCGACCATGTCCTTGCAATTCCAGGGCAATTACTTTCCTTGTTTTCGACAGCTCCGAAATTAGCTCCCCCCAGTTCGTCTCAATAGTCATAAAAGCACCGTGTAATAAAATTATAGGTCGACCCTCACCGTATATTTGGTAATAGACCTGAGTATCATTGACGGAGGCGTATCCACTGCTGATGGGTTTTTCCAGATGCATGCCGGAATGCTGTGCTGTATTCATGTGATGAAATTAGCATTATTGGTTTAAGAAATTCACATCGGCCAAAATTTTTATACCTGATTGATGTATCGGAAGTTTTAATCCACCAGGTAGGAAGTTAAGCTTGGGATGCAGAATCTGCTTATGGCTTAGATCTTGATCATTCCACGAAACCCTCTTGCTGCATAATAAGAATCAGCACCATTGTGATAAGTGAAAACGGTATTATAACGGCGGTCACCGAATAGTGCTCCTCCCAGTTTCCTTATATCGGCTGGTGTCTCTATCCAGCTGGAGGTTTTCGTATCAAATTTTCCGAGTTGCTGCAGCTGCCTGTATTGCTCTTCGTTCAGGATCTCTATCCCCATGTCCGCCGCCATTTCAAGTGCGTTACTCCAGGGTTTGTTCTCTTTTCTGGAATCAAGTGCTGCGCGATCGTAACAGATGCTTCTGCGACCTTTCGGACTTTCTGCTGAACAATCAACAAAGATGTAGTTGTCGCCCTCTTTTCCGATAACGTCAGGCTCGCCACCCGTTCTTTCCATCTCATGGAGCGACCAAAGCTTGTCGGGCGAAGCTTCCAGTTTCTTCTGCACGCGGGTCCAGTCCACACTGTCATGACGGTTCATGTTTTTTTCGAAGCGGGCCTTGAAAACCTGCAGGATTTCCTCAGCCTGCTCTTGTGATAGCGTGGTTTGACTCTGAAAAGTAGTTTCCATCTTATTGAGTTTGGTAGGTTTGATTGTAATTGAGAACAAGGCAGGAGGATTCGGCGCTGCCTTATTCTAAATTACATATTTTTCCTTTCAAAGCTGAGCAAAGTTTCTAATGAAGGTGGATATGAAGCAGGATTCTCCTTTGTGCCATTGTAGGAATGGGCGGTTTCGGACTTATAGGTTAGCTCCAAAATGCAGCCTCTGTATGAAACTTGCATTGGATCGGCTTTTGACGGTCCGGAGCTTACTGCAGAACTGTCGACAGCCAGGTAGAGCTTCAAGCCGTCGTTTGATACGGCAACATCGCGGTAGCGCACCTGACCTCTCACATATTCATATACGTTGCTGTTGGCTACCTTTCCGTTATTGTCCAGCTTGACTCTTATTAGTCGGGAGCCCTTAAGCGTAGGGATGAGTAAGGAGTTTTTCCAGCCAGGAATCGCCTCTGATTGATATACCTCCACGCTCGACGGTGCAAATGACTGCCATTCCTGCCTTTCTCCGCCCTTTTTTATATTCTGGTAGAGCTCGGTGAGCAATTTGTTGCCTGTAGGATAGAAGCTGGTTACTGGATTTCTGTAAGGTGCGCCGATCTGACGGGCATTGGCCTTTTCATCCTTGATCAGGGGATAGCTAGTGTTCCAAACGCCGGGATAGTCTTCCTTGTCGGAGACTGACGCGGCAAGACCGTTATAGTTGCCATCGTCGTATCCAACTACAAGGGGATGGCCGTAGTTGCTGCCCTTTTCAATCAGGTTTACTTCATCGTCAGAATAGGGGCCGTGCTCTACGGCGTATATTCTTTCTACGCCATTAATTTCTGCATAGGTTAATCCTTGTGGATTCCGGTGTCCGGTCGACCATACTGCATTTTGTCCGGATGCGTTAAATGGGTTGTCGTTTGGAATCCACTGGTTTTCTTTCAAGTCGTCTTCGTCTGCTTCCAGATTGAATCTAAGGACCTTTCCTTCGTAGCTATACTGGTTCTGAGCCTTATTCTGACGCGCGCCGTTAGAAAACTGTCCGGCACCCATGTCGCCTATGCTTAAGAATAGATAATGCTTGTCGTTTACCGGTGCAATGAGTAGCCTACCGCCATTATGATCGTTGCTTGCAGGGATCGTATCACAGAGTATGACAGGCTGAATAAGCTTCGCTTTCTGTGGATCGTAAGTATATCTGACAATACGCTGCAGAAACTTGTGTCCGCCTCCGCTCTGGCCACCGTTTACATTACCCGGATTGCCTTTGTAGTCATAGATGTATGCGAGGTAAACGAATGGCTTTCCTGTGAGTAATGATGGGTGTAGCGCCATCCCCATCAGTCCCCCCTGTGGCCAGGGTATGCCTCCGTCTTTTTTAGCAACTTTATCAAATCGTGGAAATTTTCTTTCTTTGTTCAAGTCTGCTAGTACCTGTTTCTTTCCGCTTGCAGGATCGATTCGCAGGACGCGATAGCCTTTCGATTCGGTCACCCACAGATGATTATCCGGGCCATTGGTAAGCTCCCAGGGATCACTGAGCTTATCCGCTACGACGCGGATTTCGAACGCAGCATCCTGTAAAGGTAATTCAGTTTGTGCTTCTGCGGACAGGAGCTGTGCTGACAGCACTGAGCTTAGGTAGAGAAGTCTGTTTTTCATAGTGTTGATACTTGGGCATCTCCAAACGTCGTACCTGTAACTTCCACATAACAGAGGCAGGCTGATGCGGTTGTTGGGGCAAGGTCTTTGAAGAATCTGATAGACAGCAGTTATGGAAAGGTAACACGAGGATATGTTTCTGGTTTTGAATTCTCTCGATTTGACGGCGTCCAAAGAATTTAGTGTTGCAACACCCGAGCAGGATACTACAGGTTGCATTTTTGGAATGCATCTGCTATGTTTATAAAAGCTACCAATAAGGAAAACAGCTACGAAAATTATTTACCGATAATTACTACATCTTTTAACCAAATTTTACCTCTATGAAAGCGATTCTATGCTTTTCTAAGAATAGGGTATGCCTGTTCTTATTCATGATCTTTTTTCTAAATTTCAATTCTTACGCCCAGTCGAAAATATCTGGGCAAGTTTCCGACGCGGGTGATAAGGAAACCTTGCCGGGAGTCTCTGTTACCATTAAGGGTGCCTCCGGGGGGACGGCAACTGATACGGATGGCAGGTTTTCGATAAACGCATCTCCGGGACAAGTGTTGATATTTAAGTATATCGGATACAATGCCCAACAGGTTACTGTGGGAAATAATCCGGTCATCAACGTTCAAATGACTTCTTCCACGAAGAGTCTTGAAGAGGTTGTGGTAATTGGTTATGGTACGCAGAAGAAAGGGAGTCTTACCGGGGCTGTGGCTACATTCAATGCCGACAATCTCGAAGAACGCCCTGTTCAGCGGGTGGACCAGGCCATGGTTGGCCAGATGGCCGGTGTGAACGTTAAGCAGACAACCGGCTCACCGGGAAAGGGAATGAGTGTGCAGGTGAGAGGTACCGGTTCTATCTCTGCCGGAAACGAACCGCTCTATGTAATTGACGGATTTCCGTTGGCGCCTGCGGCACCTAACGGCTCGGGTAACTATGCGTCTGGCAATCCACTGGATAATATCAATCCGAATGATATAGAATCTATTCAGGTTTTGAAGGATGCATCTTCCGCGGCAATTTATGGTTCGCGCGCATCAAACGGGGTTGTTCTGATCACCACCAGAAGGGGTAAGACAGGAAGGCCTAAGATTACTTTCAACGCCTACGGTGGTTCTGTTGAACGTAGTAAGAAGCTGGATATGTTGACGGGAGAGGAGTGGATCGATCGTGCTATTGAGGTGATCAATGGGCAGTGGGTTGCTTCAGGGCCGGGGAGGACTGCCGCTCAGACCACTGCTGAAAGAAGGCAGGTGCTGAACTCGGGGCTGGCGGCCGACAAGCAGCTTGGACCGAACGATGTCAACACCAACTATATGATAGATGATCGCTGGATACAGCCTGGCTACCCGGGCTTACGCGTCATTGATTGGCAGGATGAAGCGTTTCAGAGAGGACTTACGCAGAATTACCAGCTTTCTGCCAGCGGAGCTACGGATGCCGTCAACTACTTCGTTTCCGGAAATCTTACCGACCAGGAAGGGATGGTCAAGCATATGGGCTATCGTTCTTACTCAGCAAGAGCGAACGTTGAGGTAAATGCCAACAGCAAACTGAAGTTCGGAATTAATCTGTCTCCTACCTATTCGATTACAGACGACCCCGGGGTAGAAGGGAAGGATAATATCCTCCACCAGTTGGTGAGCATGACTCCGGTGCAAGAAGATACGATGGGTGTTTATGCCAACACCGGCAACTTTGGTCAGTATCGGTGGAGTACTTCGCCCAACAGCCCTATTGGCAAACTGGAGTATACATCCGCGCAGACAAAGCGGTTCCGGACGCTGGCGACAGTATTTGGAGATTATAAAATTATGGAAGGGTTGAACTTCAGGACTACCCTGAATCTGGATCATACGGATAACAACTTTAAACGGTACACCCCTTATACCATAACGGGTACCTTGTCCAGCCGTCAGTCACAGCTTACAACCAACACATCCGGAAGTTATTCTACGTATAGGAGACAGACCTTTGTGAACGAGAATACGCTTTCTTACAACAAGCAGTTCAATAAGGTGCATGACCTGGCCTTGCTGGCGGGGGCTTCTTATAATGCGGATAAGTTTGAAAATGGCGAGTTCAGTTCTGTCGGAGGTTTTACGAACGACGTAGTCACTACTCTGAATAAAGCTGCGGGAATTACCGGTAACACCACGGAATCGAAAAATGTGCTGCTATCCTATTTTGGGCGTGTACAGTACGGTTTTGACTCTAAATATCTGTTTTCAGCGAGTATCAGACGTGATGGATCATCGAGATTTGGTGAGAACACCAAGTGGGGTTGGTTTCCTTCAGCATCCATCGGTTGGAGAATATCTGAGGAGAATTTCCTCCGGGAAGTACCACAGATCAGCGATCTGAAGTTAAGGGCAAGCTGGGGTAAAGCCGGTAACTATAATGTGGGCGACTACAGCGGTATCGCCACACTAGCAAACTATAACTATACCTTTAACGGGGTGCAGGTAATCGGGCAGGCACCTAACCGTCTTGTCAATCCGAATGTATCCTGGGAAGTATCGAACACCTTTGACGTTGGTGTGGACTTTGGCTTGTTTAGTAACCGAATTACCGGTGCTTTTGACGTGTATACAAAGAATAATTCTAATCTGTTGTTGAACATCCCCATTCCACAAACAACAGGGTTTTCCACTTTGCTAGGTAATACGGGCGAAGTAAAGAACCAGGGATGGGAGTTTGAAATTACTTCAAGGAACCTGACGGGCGATTTTCAGTGGAACACAACGGCCAATTTGAGTCATAACAGAAATAAGGTGGTCTCGCTTCCCAACGGGCAAAACCAGATATTGATTCCTTCGTCTTTTGACATTGAACATAGTATTCTAAGGGTTGGTGAGCCCATGTATAGTATTTACGTCGTTCAGCAGCAGGGGATCTTGAGTCAACAGGATATTGACAATAACGTTGCCAGATATGGATCGCAAACTGCCGGGGACCCCAGGTATGTCGACGCAAACGGGGACGGTGTCATAGATGCTAATGACCGTGTAATTGTTGGTCAGCCTACTCCCAAATATTCATGGGGCATTACGAATAGCTTCCGGTATAAAGGTTTCGACCTTAGCGTGCTGGTCCAAGGACAAAATGGAGGATCTATCTATTCCTTGTTTGGTCGTTCTGTGAACAGGACTGGAACGGGGCTCGTAGATAATGTGCTGGGTACATGGGCTGACAGGTGGAGGTCTGAAGCTGATCCCGGAAATGGGGAAGTCGGTAAGGCCTATTCAACATTTGGAAGGATTAAGAACACCGACTGGTTGTATTCTTCAGACTACTTCAGGGTCAGGAACATCACTTTTGGATATGACCTCGGAAGGGTAATCAAAACCAAACAGGTACAGGGCGCGCGTATTTACGTGACAGCAGAAAACTTCTTCGGGCGCGATAGCTATGGAGGCGGGTTCAATCCGGAAGCGACCAATACCAATCTAAGTGGCAGCACTACCTTCCCTGAGGCAGGAGACTATGGGGGTCTTCCGCTACCCAAGTCTTTAATACTCGGAGTAAACTTCACTTTTTAACCTTTCTATTCTAATCTCATGAAAAAGATACTTTTTAGCACTATCATATCATTTTCCATTCTATTTGCGTCTTGTGAAAAAGAACTGGATCAAGCACCTATATCTGATGCCTCGACGGCGCGCTTCTACGACAGTCCCGACGATTTTGTGCAAGCCGTGAATGCCACCTACGCCAGTTTGAGGGCATATCCGGACCGGCAATTAAACTTGTCAGAGACGCGTTCCGACAATCTATACGCCACATCGGACGGAGGAGTCCGTGACTGGGAAGGGGTAAACAGCTTCCATAAAACCATCGCGAGTAATCCATATATCATCGAAGCATGGTCGGAGAATTTCAACGGAGTATTGAAAGCCAACACGGTATTAGATCAGATAGAGAAGAATGGGGCAGTTATCAGAGATGAAAGCCTGAAGACGCGTCTGTCTGCCGAAGCCAGGTTCCTGCGTGCATTCTTCTACTTCGATCTGGTGAGATGGTTTGGTGCACTGCCTATCATTGAACGGCCATTGCTGGCAGAGGAGGCAACCTCTGTCGGAAGAAGTCCTGTTGAAGAGGTGTATCAGTTTATTATATCAGACTTACAATTCGCCCAGGAGAACCTTCCTGAACAGTACGCTTCCGTCGACAAGGGCAGAGCAACAAAGTTTGCCGCTAAAGGCCTGCTTGCGCTGGTTCACATGACCCGCTCTGGTCCCACTTATGGGGTGAAGGGTCCCGGACTTGGGCTGAATGAATGGAGTAATGCACTGACTCTACTCAACGAAATAATTGGTAGCGGTAAATATTCTATGCTGACAAATACTGGCAGTGCGACAACGGCGTATAGCGATATATTTTCCTATACCAATGAAGGGAATGCCGAAGTAGTGTTCGACATTCAATACATCACCGGTGTGAATCCTGTTCTGGGAGCAACCTTTCCATGGGTGCTGGTACCCGATGAATGGTTCCAGTCGCTAGGAAAAACGACCCAGGGCGGCTTAACCATACGTCCGGTTTCCACAAACCTGCTGAATTCGTATGAAGCGAATGATATCCGGAGAAATTTCTCCATCCAGACAGGCTTTACTTTTAATGGAAAAACCGAAACACGCTCCTTCTTTAAGAAGTATGTCGATATATCTAAGGTGCCGACCAGTAGCCGGCTCGACTGGCCTATCAATTTCATCGTTATGCGATACACAGATATCCTGATGCTGAAGGCAGAGTGTATCCTGAATGGTGCGCCGGGAACGCAGGCTGAAGTAGACGCCATTTTGAACCAGGTGCGTTCAAGAGCAAGGTTAGCGCCTTTGTCTAACGTTACCCTCGCACAATTGATGGAGGAAAGGAGAAAGGAGTTTGCGGGAGAAGGAAGCAGATGGCATGATCTGGTGAGAAGCGGCCTGGTCGAGACGAAGATCCCAGCATGGATAGAAACTGAGGACGTGCTGAACCAAATGCAGAACTTCATCAAAGAATATGTAATCTACCCAATTCCTCAGTCCCAACTGGACGTACGGCAGGGCCTATATACACAAAATGACGGTTATTAATATTCGTTAACTTATTTAAAAATGCGTGAACTGCTCAGCTCACGCATTTTTTTTGTTGAGATATGTTAAATTCATGAAGTTCCATTACCTTCATGAATCAGATCAAATTAAACATATATAGGATGAAAAAATATGCTATAGCAGTGATACTGCCGCTTGTAATGCAGGCTTGCAGTTCAGGGCCTGATTATAAAGAAGCAAGGGCAAAAGCCTTGGAGCTTCATGATAAGGTTATGATCGATAGCGAAAAGGCTATAAGGAACAGGATGAAGCTCGATACCCTATCTTCAAAGCTCGACAGCCTTAAACAGGTAAAGCCTGGATTGGATACCGGAGCTGCGTCACAAAGAATCACGGTGCTGAGAGCCCGATTAGACAGTGCGGACGAACAAATGAATTCCTGGATGCGTGCTTTTGATGCCGAGCTGGGCGATAAGTCCAATGACGAAGCGGTTGCTTACTTTAAAGAAGAGGAAGAGAAGATTAAGAGATTGGATAGCGCCTACGCCGGCGTGATCAAGGAGTCGGACGCTTTCCTTTCTGATCTTAAGCAAAAATAGGGCTCAAGATTCCTGAAATGGTGGCCTTCACATAAATACCCACAGGCATAAAATACGAGAGGCTGCGTCATTTATAAATGACGCAGCCTCTCGTATTTTGCTATAGAATGTTAAACTGCAAACGATGTTCCGCATCCACAAGTGCTGGATGCATTCGGATTGTTAAAAGTAAATCCTCTTGAATTCAATCCATCTTGGAAGTCAATCTGCATTCCTGCCAGGTACAGACCATGCGCTTTGTGCATGTATATTTTTATGCCGTCAAGAAAAAATTCCTGATCCCCTTCTTTCTTTTGATCAAAGCCCAGAATATAATTCATCCCGGAGCATCCCCCGCCTTCAACACCGATACGGAGTCCGAAATCGTCGCTCAGCTCCTGTTGTTGTTTAAGCTTTCTGAGCTCCTTCGCTGCCCCCTCTGTCAAAGAAACCGGTATAAGTGATATAGTCTCCATACTCATTTCTTTCATTTTATTTGCACAAATATAAGGTAATTTCATCATTTTTGTTTACATATAGGCGATTTGACGCTTTGACAACAAACATTCCGATGTCATCAATTTCCCTCTTTTTTCTCGACATAGTCAAGTATTCCCTCTCTGGAATCTGCGTTTTTTTTATCGCTTATCTGGTTATTCGACCTTATCTCGATCAGCAGTTTAAGCTCCGTTTACTTGATATAAAAAAGGATAGTCAGGGCACCTTGCTGCCCTTGCGGCTTCAGGCCTATGAGCGCCTGATTCTGCTTGTGGAAAGAATCAACCCGGTAAATCTTCTATTAAGAACCAATGCATCAGGACTGACCCTGGCCGAATATCAACACATACTCAAGGCGGAGATTAGAAACGAGTTTCAGCATAACACCACTCAACAGCTTTATGTATCGGGTTCCGCATGGTCTACTGTCAGCAAAATAAAGGAGGATACATTGGTGCTGATTAATAACGCCGCACAATCACTTTCTCCGGATGCACCGGCGATAGAATTAAGCAAGGTGATTTTAAATCATCTTTCCTCCCTGGAAAGCAATCCCTACGAGTCTGCAACGCAAGTTATCAGAGGCGACGTGCAGCAAATGTTTTAAAATACGTTACATAATGAACACGTTATTATCATACCTAAACAGGCAGTCGGGCATAGCAGTCCTTTCGTTACTGATCGTCCTTTCTGCCTGTTCACCCAAGCTGCACCAGACATCTCAGAATGCAGCCTTATATAACATCAAAGGTATTCCGGCAGATTCCGCTGTGCTGGCCCTCTACCGACCTTACAAACTGAGTATCGATTCTCAGATGAATGCGATAATCGGTGCGGCCGCTGTAAATCTAGAACGTAAGAAGCCCGAGGGCTTGCTAAACAACCTGGTGGCAGACATCATGTACCAGGAGGGCAAACGCACGGATCTCCGCTTCGACTTTGTGCATACCAATTACTTCGGACTGCGGAACTCGATCTCCGCCGGGCCCATCAAGGCCTCCAAGATCTACGAATTGATGCCTTTTGAGAACTACTTCGTAACCGTTACCCTGAAAGGGACAGACGTGCAGGAGTTGTTCAATTACATTGCCGCGTTAAACGGTGATCCGGTATCAGGGGCGCGATTTAAAATAAAAAATGGTAAGGCAGTAGATATACAAATCAACGGTGCAGACTTTGATCCCTCGAAAGACTACACGGTACTCACCATCGATTATCTGGCTAATGGGGGCGATAAAGCAGAAGTGTATACGCGAGCAATTGGAAGGTTTGATAGTACCTATCGCTTACGCGATGCGATCCTGAGTCACATTAAACAACAACAAGCGCAAGGCAAAGCCATCACCTCCATATTGGATAACAGAATACAGAGCGATAACGATACCAGCAAATGAACAGAAGGAAATTTATCAAGAATGCGTTAACCGGTTCAGCAGTTCTGGCCTTAGGTTTAGAGCATCAGCACCTTTTTGCTTCTGAGGATATTCAAAAGCTAACGATCCTGCATACGAACGATGTGCATAGCAGGATCGATCCTTTCCCTGCCGATGACGTGCGTTATGCTGGTATGGCCGGCGTCGCTCCACGTGCTGCATTAATTAAAAAGATAAGGGCCGAAGAAGAACATGTTTTGCTGTTCGACGCAGGTGATATCTTTCAGGGGACACCCTATTTTAACTTCTACGGAGGAGAGGCGGAATTAAAACTGATGTCTGCGATGGGCTACGATGCGGGAACTATGGGTAATCACGACTTCGATAACGGGATAGAAGGCTTCCAGAAGCAACTTCCTCATGCCAACTTCCCTTTCCTGACGGCTAACTACGATTTCAGCGATACTCCGCTGCACGGGAAGACAAAGAACTATCAGATATTTCAGAAAGGCAGAATCAAGGTTGGTGTATATGGCCTCGGCATTCAGCTCGACGGTCTGGTGAATAAGCAACAGTATGGAAATACCGTATATCTTGATCCTCTCAAGACGGCACAAGAAATAGAATCAAGACTAAAGAACGAAGAGAAGTGTGATCTCATTATTTGCCTGTCTCACCTGGGATATAAATACGATCATAACAAGGTTTCAGACCATGTGCTCGCTGCCAGTACACAACACACAGACCTTATCATTGGAGGACATACCCATACCTTCTTAACGACACCTACAGAAGTGAAAAATGCCCTTGGCAGACAGGTCATCATTAACCAGGTTGGTTTCGCCGGCATTAACCTCGGACGCCTGGATTTTGCATTTGGAAGTAAAAAAACAGGCAAAATGACCTATGCTTCTGCTGTTGAGCCAGTTAAATATATTTCAAATTTTTGTTCTTAAAGCAGGAAATTTTTCGAATATTCGATGTTCCAAAACGGCCAGCGAAATCTTCGCTGCAGCGTCTGGAAATCAAATTATTAAGAAAAAGCTTCATGGAAAAAACTGGTACGAACGTTTGGAATCAATGTCTTCAGATCATAAAAGACAATATTCCAACACAGAGCTATAAGACTTGGTTCGAACCAATAAAAGCATTGCGTCTTGAGGGAAATGTGCTTACCATACAAGTGCCAAGCTTATTCTTTTATGAATGGCTTGAAGAGCACTATGTTGGTCTTTTACGTAAAACCGTAAAAAAGCAACTTGGTGATGAAGGCAGGCTGGAATACAATATCGTTGTTGAGAAGTCGTCAAGCAATAAACCGTACACGACTAACATGCCTTCTACAGGCAATGGATCGGAAGCCAAATACCAGTCTATACCGGTAGCGGTGACTCTGAACAAGGATATCAAAAATCCTTTTGTAATACCTGGCCTTAAAAAACTGCAGGTAGACCCTCAGCTCAATCCTAATTATTGTTTCGAGAATTTTATAGAGGGAGATTGTAATCGTCTTGCACGCTCTGCGGGATATGCTGTTGCTGCGAAACCCGGAGGAACGTCTTTTAACCCCCTGTTACTTTATGGAGGTGTTGGTCTTGGCAAGACTCACCTGGGTCAGGCTATCGGGAATGAGATTAAAAGAACTAGTCCCGACAAATTAGTAATCTATGTATCATGTGAAAAGTTCTGTCAGCAGTTCGTAGATTCATTAAAGAACAATACGATCAATGACTTCGTGAACTTCTACCAGGCGATGGACGTTATCATTATGGATGATGTGCATAATTTCGCCGGTAAGGAAAAGACACAGGATATTTTCTTCCATATCTTTAATCACCTTCATCAATCTGGCAAACAGGTTATCTTAACCTCTGATAAGGCACCTAAAGATCTGGCAGGTTTAGAAGAACGCTTGCTAAGCCGTTTCAAATGGGGACTTTCAGCAGACCTTCAGGTACCTGATCTGGAGACCCGTATGGCCATCCTGAAGAAGAAGATGTATGCCGATGGTATTGAACTTCCTGCTGAGGTTATTGAGTATGTAGCACACAATATTGACAATAACGTTCGTGAACTGGAAGGAGCAATGGTGTCGTTACTTGCACAATCGACGCTGAACAAGAAGGACATCGACCTGGCACTGGCCAAATCCATGCTCAAGAACTTCATTAAGCACACTTCCAGAGAAATCTCTATGGAGTACATTCAGAAGCTTGTTTGTGAGTATTTCGAAGTTCCGGTCGAGATGGTTAAGTCTAAAACACGAAAGAGAGAAATTGTACAGGCCCGCCAGATATCGATGTATCTTGCTAAGAGCCACACTAAAACGTCACTTAAATCTATCGGTCAGTTCTTTGGCGGTCGTGATCACTCTACAGTAATCTACGCATGCCAGACAGTTGAAGATCTTATAGACACAGACAAGAAGTTCAAGAACTATGTTCAGGACATTCAAAAGAAATTAAAGATGAGCTAACTCTTACCTCGTCTTACCCAAGCAAAAAAGGCTATCTCAATTAAAAGATAGCCTTTTTTGTGTCAATGAATTTCGGTTATTACAGTTTCCCCAATTTAGCCAGTGCAAAGAATATGCCGCTTACATGGAGGGCCTGCTTGATTTCGTTCTTTAGAAGCAACTCCTTAAGTTCAGGAATACTTACGGTAAGAACTTCTATCTCCTCACGTCCATCCAGGTGTTGCTCCTGAACCTTCCTGCCTCCCTGAAGAACAAATGCATGTGAAAGGTTAGCAGCGGTAGAGGGATTGGCATAAACCTCTCCAACCTTCTCTATGGAATCAAACGCATATCCGGTTTCTTCTAAAAGTTCGCGTACGACAGCCTCTTCCGGTGTCTCGCCTTCATCTATGCAGCCGCCGGGAATCTCCAGGAATACTTCTTCAGCTCCATGGCGATACTGTCTGATCAGCAGTACCTGGTCGTCTTCAGTAAAGGCAACCGCATTCACCCAATCAGGATATTCCAGAACGTAGTAGTCATCGATCAGAGTGCCGTCGGGCATTTTGCAAGTGTCCACTCGCAGCGTCGCCCACTTTTCTCTCACCAGATAACGGGATGATATTTTATCCCATTTCAGATCACTCATACTGTCTGTTGTTTAAGAACGAATTGATCTGTTCCTGACGGGCTAAGTTCTCGAAACTTTGCTGACGATGTTCCGTTTCCAGCAGGTTAATAACGGCAGCCGTTTTATGGAGGATCAGGAATGTTTCCGCTACTTCCTGAAATGGGTAGACCGTCTCAAACATCAGCTGAGCCATCAAATTCAGTTTCTCCGGAGAATATGCTTTGCTTGCCAGATGACTCTGGAAGTCTTCAACTGAAGTCTGTTCTAAATCTTCGCGACTCAAGCCGAAAGATTCAGACAGTGCTTCAAAAGCGGTATCAATCCCTTCATCAACGTTTCCGTCGTTCTTCAGTCCCAGTATTTTTGCTAACACCTGAGCCAGCTTCTGAATCTCGGCTTCTATAAAATCTTTTCTAATCATATTGAGTGAGTTAATTTATTAGGGGTAGTGCTACCAGTCGCCGCTTGAACCGCCACCGCCGAAGCTTCCACCTCCGAAACCTCCGAAGCCGCCGCCGCCACCACCAAATCCACCTCCTCCAAAGCCGCCGCCACCACCGCCATGGCCACCGCGACCTGCCATTCCGGACAGCATAGTCCACCATAGCAAATCCGCGCCACCGCGACTTCCGATCACCCGGCCGCCGCCACCGCCGCCGCCTCTTCTGTTCAGTACCGCGATAACGATAACGATCAGGATGACTAAGCCGACAGGGAATCCTTTAGATCCGGACCTTTTACTTGCAGGCTTGTCACTTTTGTACTCGCCTTTAGTATAAGAGATGATCGCATCGGTCGCCCGCTCAAGCCCAGTGTAATAGTCACCACGCTGGAACGCCGGTCTTATTTCATTCGTGATAATTCGCTTGGTAATTGCATCTGGAAGTGCTCCTTCCACACCGTAGCCAGTCTGGATGGTTACCTTCCTGTCGCCGATAGCTGCCAGGAGTACCACTCCGTTGTTTTTACCCTTCTGTCCTACACCCCAGCTCTCTGCCAACCTGACGGTATAGTCGGCGATGTCATAAACGCCAACCGACTTAATCATCACCACGGCGATCTGAGTAGACGACGTATCGTTAAAAGCCACGAGCTTGCGCTCAAGCTGCGCCTTCTGGTCCGGGGAAAGTGTGTTTGTATAATCAGTCACCAGTGTATTAGACCTCGGAGGAAGCTCCTGGGCGAAAAGGCCTGTGCTGACTAAAAGAAAGGCTAATGCAATTAAAATACCTTGTTTTACATTCATGTTGTTCATTCTCTTATCAGATGTACGAGATGTCATCTGATAATTCATTTTTGTCGCCGTCTTGCACCGGAAACAGCTTTTGCAACTGTTCACCCGCTGCAGTTATGCCTTCGATGATACCCGAAGCAAGGCTGCCAGTTCTGAATTTGCCGATCATCCGTTCCTTTGTGCTATCCCAGAATCCCTCAGGCACCTGCTTATTGATACCCTCGTCGCCAATGATGGCAAACTTATGATCATCTGTCGCAATATAAATAAGCACCCCATTGCGCTGGGATGTCTTGTCCATTCCAATTTTAAGGAAATAGTTCGCAGCACGATCAAATGCACTTGGTTCAGGGCAGTTGCGTTCAGCACAAATCCGGATCTCACCGGATGTGTTTTTCTCAGCATTTTCAATAGCTATACGGATCTGCTCTTGTTCAAAGTCCGTAAATAAATCTGGTTTCTTGCCCATAGCGATTGTTAAAACTCGACTTTAGGAGCCTTGTCAGATCCGGCTTCAGCCTGGAAATATCCCTTCTTCTCAAATCCAAACATGCCTGAAGTCAGGTTGTTCGGGAAAGTTCTGATCTTGGAGTTGTACTGTTGAGTTACTTCATTGAACTTCTGTCTTTCAACGGTGATACGGTTTTCAGTACCTTCCAGCTGCGCCTGCAATTCCTGGAAATTAGCGTTAGCTTTTAGTTGAGGATAGTTTTCAGTAACCATTAACAAACGTCCGATGGCAGAGCTTAACTGGCCCTGGGCACTTTGGAATTTCTCTATGTTTTCTGGGGTCAGCTTGTCAGGATCAACATTAACAGACGTAGCTTTAGCACGTGCTTCGATTACCTGAGTCAGGGTTTCTTTTTCAAAGTTCGCTGCTCCTTTTACCGTGTTGACCAGGTTAGGAATCAGGTCTGCGCGTCTTTGGTAAACGTTCTGTACCTGTGCCCATTGAGACTGTACCTGCTCATCCAGCTGAACCATGCTGTTATAGCCGCACGACGAAAAAGAAAGGACTGCAAATAAAGCTGCAATTGTATAGACTAGTTTTCTCATAATGTTAAAGTTAAATTTTTTGATTCAGATCTAAGACGTCAAAATTCATACCTTTGTTACCGTCCGGGATAAAAACCCGGCTTTTTTCGATGAAAGAAATTGAAATTGTGCTACTTCCGCACGAAACGGCAGATGCTGACATACTTTATAACAAAGTTGCTACTGCCCTCAAGGTGAACCGCCAGAAGCTCAAACACGTTAAAATTCATAAACGCTCTATAGACGCAAGGGGGAAACAGGTCGTTTACCGCCTGAAGGTGCAGGTCTACCTCGAAGAAATGCCCGCACCTGAAGTTTTTTCAGTTAACTATCCGAATGTCAGCGACAAAAAAGCTGTTTTAATCGTTGGTGCGGGGCCAGCCGGTCTTTTTGCAGCCTTGCGGTGTATCGAACTGGGTTTAAAACCCGTCATCATCGAGCGAGGTAAGGATGTTAAGCAAAGACGTCGCGACCTGGCAGCCATTAATAAAGAGGGACTGATTAATCCCGAATCCAACTATTGTTTTGGTGAAGGAGGGGCGGGGACATACTCCGACGGCAAACTATACACCCGTTCCAATAAGCGTGGAGATGTGCAGTATGTGCTCAAGGCGTTCGTGGCACATGGCGCTACGGAAGATATTCTGGTAGATGCCCGTCCGCATATCGGAACCAATAAGCTCCCGCAAATCATCACCGCCATGCGCGAGTCTATTCTCAATGCTGGAGGAGAAATCTTTTTTGATACCAAAGTCATCGGCTTTATCCTCAAAAGCGGACATATAAAAGGAGTTAAGACCGCTGATGGCGCTAATCACGAAGCAGACGCATTGATCCTGGCAACCGGACATTCAGCCCGCGACATCTATTATCTGATGCGCGAGCATGATTTGCAGATCGAGGCCAAGCCTTTTGCTCTGGGTGTGCGCATTGAACACCCCCAGCAGCTCATAGACAAAGCCCAATATCATTGCGAGGTTCGCGATCCGTATCTTCCGCCATCTTATTATAGTTTGGTGGAACAGGTAAACGACCGCGGCGTATTCTCATTCTGTATGTGTCCCGGTGGTATCATCGCTCCCTGCTCGACAGATTTCAATGAGATCGTCGTGAATGGGTGGTCGCCCTCCAAAAGAAATAATCCATTTGCCAACTCCGGCACAGTGGTGCAAATCAATCTGGAAGATGTCCCCGGATCTCCCGACGATCCTTTCAGGCTACTCGCTTTTCAGGCCGACGCAGAAAGGAAGGCCTACCAGGCAGGAGGGGGGAGTCTGGTCGCCCCTGCACAACGCATGGTCGACTTCGCAGAAGGCCGGGTCTCCATGGATCTTCCTGTAAACTCCTATCTTCCTGGAACGAGGAGTACAGATCTGACGGAAGTTCTGCCTGAATTAGTATACACCAGGCTGAAGAAAGCTCTGCCTGCGTTCGGTAAAAAAATGAGGGGATACTTTACTAATGAGGCCATTCTCGTAGGTGTAGAATCCCGCACTTCTTCACCCGTCCGCATTCCCAGAGATAAGGCAAGTTTACAACATCCCGATGCTATAGGTTTGTTTCCCTGCGGGGAGGGAGCTGGGTATGCCGGAGGAATCGTGTCCGCAGCTATTGATGGCATGAATTGTGCAGATGCTGTATATGAGATGTATAAATAACTAATTAGAGGAGATAGTCTATTTCCTGATAAATTATATAAAGATGAAAAAGACATTAGTACTAGGAGCTACGCCTGATTCAAGTCGTTACGCGTATCTCGCTTCGAATAAGTTAGTAAGACATGGACATGAAATTGTCAATGTGGGTATTAAGAAAGGAGATGTTGCCGGAGTTCCTATTGAGGAAGCAAAAGAACTTCATCAGGATGTTGATACGGTAACTCTTTATATAGGTACCCGCAATCAGCCACCGTTGTATGATTATATATTAGGGACTAATCCTAAGAGGATCATATTTAATCCGGGTACGGAAAATGATGAGCTTGAACAGATGGCGCGCGAGCGAGGTATTGAAACGGTGGAAGGTTGTACGTTGGTGATGTTATCGACAGGGCAATACTAAAGAATTGCCTTTAGTAGTTAATAAGAAGTTTTAGTTGAAGAGGAATTGCATTATGTGGTTCCTCTTTTTCTTTGGATATTGTTTTTTAAGCTGTTTGTTGATTTCGTAAAAAAGGCCGGAATGCTTCGCTTCTTATCCGGATCCCCTTTGTATCATGGTTAAGCCGAGGTCAGGATGCTTCACATCTTGTTCGGATTCACTTCTGATCACGGTTAATCAATGCCTTGTCAGCTCCGTACGAAAGTCGTACCAGCGTCGTACCAGCTTCGATAAAATGCGAAGAAAAGCCGAAGTTGGTAGGGGGGTGTATGGAGGTTAATTTGAGTTTATATAAAGGAGATATAAAAAGGTGCAGATCGAATCTGTTTTTGGGCCTATCTTAAAAAGTACATGTAGCAGTATTGAACGGTTTCTTTCTTTGGACGCGAAGATTCCCCGACCTTTGCTTTGTCTATACAGCAAAGTTTGCCAGTTTGCTGTTAAAGTATTACAGCGCTATTAATGGTATTATAGATACAGGCCCTGTAAATAAATACGAGGAACATAGGCACCCAGGTTAATAACAAGAGCTTTCTATACGGGGAGCTCGAGGAGCTGAAACCTGCCGCCGTTCGTCCGTTTGGCTGATCGCCTGCTTTGATCATTGTTTCTTGTTATACACGGTAAGCTTTATATATCTATAACCTTTCCAGGCTATATCAGATGAAGGTTCCTTTCTCTTCGCTCAGAGCCTGGATCGCACATATAGCTCCCAATATTATATCCTCAAACCCTATCCACTTACCCTTTTGACCCCCTTTACAAACACCCCCTAAAAATTGTTTGATCAAATTTCACTTTATAATCTTCTGATTTCAAAGCCGCTGTCCTCTCTGCTGCCCCGAAAAGCCCCTGTAGATGAAAATAAAAGCCTTAAACACTTGCAGGGAATACAAAAAGTTCCCATCTTTGCAGTCCCAAAACGAACAAGGGAAAGCGAGGCGCAAGGCTAAGTGAGAGATTGAAAAGAGGAA
>NZ_PVTH01000012.1 GCF_003002875.1 Arcticibacter pallidicorallinus | reverse complement strand
TATGGATCTTGCAAGGGTATTCTTCTTTTGGGATTTTAAAATGATCTACAAAAAAACGACTTTTTTATTTCCCCCCCAAGAATTCCGCTTGATCCAAAACTTGTGGACTAATACTCTTTTCAAGCATAAAGTTGTGTGAGGCGGTACAAGAAGAATTCGGTATTTCTTACTCCTCTGAACTGGCTTCTGAACGCTTTTATTTTGGCATTGAACGACTCTGCTGAGGCATTTGTAGATCTGCTATCGAAGTAGTTTAGGATTGTTTGATAGTGGTACTGAATAGATCTTGAGATCGTATTGAAGGACTTAAAGCCAGATTGCCTTACAGCCTCATGCCATTTGGCAAGCCTTGCCAGACCATAAAGTTTGTCGTGAGTTTTCTCAAAGATGTTGCTCAGGCCTAGACTTAAGTTGTAGGCCTGTTTAAGTTTAGGATATTTTTCAAAGAGTAGATCCGCCCGCTCTTTTTGGCTCTCAGACCAGCCATCAGGTCTTCTATATAATACATACCGGCTCCGGGCCAGTAGTTGTTTCAGTGTGTCACCATTTGATAATACTTCCGCATGGAAGGCTTTCTTTGCTTTTCTAGCCAGATCTATTGCTTCGTTTTCTGCCTCTAAAGCTTCCCAACGGTACTTTATACGCATTTCCTGCAATGCTTCGGTTGCCAGTTTCTGAACATGGAACCTGTCGGTCACCCGCACTGCTGAGCGGAAGCACCGCTTGGCAATAAGCTCCATGTTACCTGCAATATCCAGGGTGATCTCCGTGACTTTCATGCGTAGCTTTTCAGGAATTTTCTGCAATACTTCTATAACGGTTTCTGCCTTTGTACCGGCGATAATGGCCACGATAGCGCCCTTTTTACCCTTAGCGGCCTTATTGGTAAGTATAGTATAGAGCTCTCCATGGGATAAGGAGGTCTCATAAATGGATAGCTGAGGGCCTAAGTTCTCCGGGTACAACAGCCAATCTTTTGCATGGGATCTTTGGTTCCAGTCCTTGAATGCACTTAATGACTCCCGGTAGTTACGCTGCAGCGTTTTGCCTTTTACACCATAGAAACCCCCAATCGTGTGGACCGAGTTAGGGCTGGTATCGACTGATTTCTTTTAAAAAAGCCGCGAATCCCTCTGTTATTCGCGTTCCTTCTGCAACAATATTCCAATCCCGGTAAGCCACCTTGTTTGTGCTGGTATTCAACCAGCGCCGACGTTTGATATGAAGAAACACCTTGTGTCCACGAATAGGAAAATCCTGCACGGTAATGGTAGGAAAGAAACCTTTGGAAAGCAGTTTCTCTCCATCAGGCACATTCGGCGTAATATTAACTTCCTGCAGGTCCAGGTGAAAGATATCTTCTTCCTTGCGAACTTCTTTGAGTTCAAAAAAGTCAAGAATAAAATCTGGGAGTAGTAGGCTTATTAAAGTGTGATATCCGTCCTGCATGAATGTTCTAACCTGAAAATCCAAAGCTAGAAATTTACCTCATGCTCCACAAGTTTTTGACTTGATCCGTCTTAGTCACTGATACTGTGTGTTTTTTGCTGTATTCTTTCCATCCTTGATTCAATTCGCTCTTGCTTATTGAAAATTTGCCCATATTTCACGTTTCTTTACGAAATACATCAAATAAGTCGCATTTTGTTTTAATTTTGATATCTAGGATGGTACAAAAGTTAGGAGAAAGCGAAGAGGATGTTCTGCATTCACTAAAACAAGGAAATGTATCTGCGCTTAGCAATTTGTACAAAATCCATGTTGATCAGCTTTATGGCTTCGTCCTGAAGATAGCAAAGTCTCCCACGCTGGCTGACGATGTTGTTCAGGACACTTTTATCCGCATATGGGAATCCCGCCACAACATCGACACCTCCAAGCCGTTCAAGCCACTTTTGTATACTGTAGCCCGCAGACATCTTTTAAACCTGCTCCGCCGGGCAAGTCACGAACAAGTTATCGTATCAGAGATTAAACAGTATACTACTTTTTCGGAGAACGTAACCGATCTGCAAACAGAATTCCTCGAAAGCAATAACATATTGAACGACGCAATAAGGAGCTTATCTCCTCGCATGCGGGATGTCTTCGTCCGATGCAAGATCGACGGCTACTCATATAAAGAAGTCGCCAATGAGTTCGGCATCTCAGAAGGAACAGTCAATAGTCAAATTGTAAAAGCAACCAAGTCAGTCAGGAAGTTTTTCCAAACGCGAGGAATGACAACGCTCTTTTTTTTATTTTTTTTCTGAGTTATTATCAAAAATGCCTGTTCGTACAGGTCTCTTATATTGGAATTTTAAGCTTTTTTTAAAAATAAAGCACTTTTTTCCTCTAACCAGTATATGATTCCTTCCTCTTAATTGTATTACTGTTAAAAGATAGATGTTGAATAAGGAAATCGTCCTGGTTTTTAAGAAGTTTATCAACGATAGCTGCGATGCCGAAGAACAGGATCGTGTATTTTCGTATTTGCAAAACGGGGAATTCCTTGATGAATGGAACCGCGCTATAAGCGAAGAAGCAGACAAATCTATCGACGTGAATGTGCTGTCAGCGCTAAGCTCCCAACACAAGGATGAGCTGGAAAACAAAATTCTGAAGAAAATTTCCAAGAGAAGTATCCCATACTGGATCAGATACTCAGCTGCCGCTATCGTGTTGTTAGCACTTGGCATTTCGTTGTCAACGTTTGAAAAAGATCAACCTACCCAGGAGCCGGCAGAGACTCTAGCAGCGAATGTAGAGCCGGGGCGTAATGTGGCCAGTCTGACTTTGGCAGACGGGACGGTAATCAATCTCGACGACAAAGGAGCAGGTAAGCTGAGCACTCAGGGAAACGTATCTATCATCAAGAAGGGTGACGGAGAGATCGTTTATCAACCGATTGACGACGTAAAACCCGTTACCGCCAACAATTCATTAGCTACTCCACGAGGCGGTCAGTATCAGATAACACTTCCCGACGGAACCCATGCATGGTTAAACTCCGCTTCTTCCATCGAGTATCCTACTAGTTTTGGTCCTAAAGAAAGACGAGTTCGCATCAAGGGAGAAGTATATTTTGAAGTAAGCCATAACAAAAATAAGCCTTTTATAGCAGAGACAGATGGTCAGGAAATACAAGTATTAGGTACTCATTTCAATGTCAACGCCTATAAAGATGAGGGTGCTATTAAAACAACCCTTTTGGAGGGCAGCGTAAAGATAGCTATATCGTCAACGAAATCTCTGGTGCTAAAGCCGGGACAACAGAGTTCTGTTATGCCTGGAAGAGACCAGATCAATGTAAAAAGAGTAGACACCGAAGCCGCTACAGGATGGAAAAACGGTGATATTCACTTCAATAGTGCTGATTTAAAAGGGGTGCTCAGGCAGCTTGCCCGTTGGTATGATGTAGATGTCGATATGACCCGGGTTCCGGCTGTTAAAATAAATGGCGTTATCTCCAGAAATGTAAGTCTTGCGGTTGTCTTAAAGGCTATAGAAGCAACAAGTGACGTTCACCTGGCGATTGAAAATAAACCAAACGGAGAAGGAAGGAGGATAATTATGAAATAATTCTCCCCGGTTACAATTATTAAGATGTCAAAACTCCCCGATACTGCAAATATCGGAGAGCTCTCCGGAGTAGCTGCAAACTCTCCATACAGGAATTAAGATTGTAAATCCAGAGCAATTCAGAAAAAACAATCCATTAATCTTCACAATTTATGAATCTTCTTTTACATAAACGTCGTGCGCCTTTTTTGGTTTTCAGAATCACGATGATATTAATGTTCGCCTGCTTGCAGGTTAACGCCAGCGGCTTTGCGCAGACAATCACACTTACTCTTAAGAATACTCCTGTTGCTGAAGCGATCAAGCAGATCAGAAAGCAAACAGGCTATAGTTTTATTTACGAAGAGAGCTTTGTTGCAAATGCAAAGCCTGTTTCCGTTACATTAAACAAATCATCGATCAAAGATGCAATGGAGAAGATTTCTTCAGGGCAACCCTTTACTTTCGAGATCTCTGACAAGCTCATCTACTTGAAAAAGCTGGAGGCCGTCAAGCAGATTAAAAGTGATCCTTTTATCCAGGTTAGTGGTAAAGTGACTGATTCCGTTGGGAACACACTTCCCGGAGTGTCAGTGTCTTCGAAAGAACCTTCCAGGTTCGCCAGAACCGATCAGGATGGCATGTATGTCATAACAGGCGTACCCGCTGACGGAGTATTATACTTCTCTATGATCGGATTCCGTACACAGGAAGTTAAAATCAACAACCGCAGCACTATCAACATCAAGTTGAAGGAAGAAGCAGCTTTGCTGAAAGACGTTGTTGTTACCGGAGTATTTGAAAGGAAAGCGAGCAGCTTCACCGGTGCAGCTGTTTCTATTTCAAAATCAGAATTGAAAAGAAATGGAAATGCAAATCTCTTCCAGGCCTTGAAAAACATTGCGCCTTCCATGGTGATGGACAATTTCGATATGGGTTCCAATCCGAACACGATGCCCGATATTCAGATTCGCGGAACTTCCACTTTTCCTGTGGATCAGTCTACTATGAATACGGGCCTAAAAGGAAACTTCCTTAAAAATCCAAATGAGCCCCTTTTTATACTTGATGGTTTTGAGGCTAACGTCGAACGCATATTCGACTTAGACATGAACCGCATTGAGAGCGTAACTATCTTAAAAGATGCAGCCTCAAAAGCGTTGTACGGATCAAAAGCAGCTAACGGAGTAATTGTTATAGAAACGACAAAAATCTCATCCAATAAGCCGCTGGTTACCTATAATACGAGTCTGGACGTCGAGATGCCTGATCTATCAAGTTATAATCTCACAAATGCACTGGAGAAGTTAGAAGCAGAGCGTATTGACGGTATGTATATTGCTCCCTCTATAACATTCGATGCTCCGGGAACGGATGTCAGATTACAACAGAGTTATAACTCCAGACTTAAGCTTGCCCTGGAGGGACTTGACACTTACTGGATCGCCAAACCATTGCAAAACGGAATTGGTCAGAAACATGCATTATCCGTCGAGTTAGGTGCAGATGCCCTGAAAGTAATTGCCGACTTATCTTACAGAGATGTCACAGGTGCGATGAAAGGTTCACAACGAGAAACTATTTCTGGTAGTGTTAGCGCATCCTACCGCTTGAACAACTTTTTGTTCAGAAACATCAGCAGCCTGGTAAGTAATAGTTCCGCCGACTCTCCGTATGGTCTATTTAGTGATTATGTTCAGATGAACCCTTACTGGAGAGCCGTTAACGTGGATGGAACTATACCGTTCTACGCAGAGTTAGGAGCAAATGGTGAAAGATACACCAATCCACTATACAACTCGACGCTGAATTCAAAGAACACTTCGGGATATTTGAACTTCATCAATAACTTTTATTTGGAGTGGACACTTCTGCCTGGATTAAAAGCTACCAGCCGTATAGGTATTGATATCAGAAATACAAATGCAGATGAATTCTATCCTTCAAGCCATACAATGTTTGATACGTATAGCGATGTAGACGCAACACGTAAAGGCTCGTACCAGGTAAATACCGGAAAGAGTACTAACCTTTCGGGAGATTTAAACGTCAACTACTCTAAACAGGTAAATAAACATTTCTATTTTGTAAATGCAGGCTTCAATGTTAGCCAAAGAGATTACAATGAGTTGATCCACGAGGTCGAAGGATTTGCAAGTGACCAGATGGATAACATTACTTTCGGACGCGCCTATGCTCTGGGCTCAAGGCCGTATGGCGTGAGTGGAATTACCCGGGATATCGGATTTCTTGCCGTTGGTTCCTACATGTGGGATGACCGCTTTATATCCGACCTTACACTAAGGACAAATGCTTCATCGCAATTTGGTGCAGATAAACGTTGGGCAAAATTCTGGAGCCTTGGTCTTGGATGGAACCTTCATAAAGAACAGTTCCTGAAAGATCTGGGATTTGTAGAAAATTTAAAGATCAGAGGTTCCCTGGGATCAACCGGAAACCAGAATTTTAATTCAAATGCCTCGATCGCTACTTACAAATACTATCTGGAGTCATTGTACCAGGGTTTCCCTGGCTCGTTCCTGTTCAATATGGCAAACGCTGGTTTGCAGTGGGAATCTAAATTTGAATACAACGCTGGTTTAGATGCAAAGATCAAGAAGCTAAACCTCCGTTTTGATTATTATCTCGGCTATACTGAAAACCTCCTGACAGATGTAACCTTACCTAACTCATCAGGATTTGATATCGTAAAGGACAATTTAGGAAGGGTGCAGAATAAAGGTGCCGAACTTTTCACGTCCTATCAGGTATGGTCCAGAGGTAGAAGTTTTCTGAACCTCAACTTCGGACTCGAAACAAACAAGAATAAAATTGTCGAGCTATCTGATGCCATGGAGACTTATAATAGCCGGATGGACAAATTGGCCGCGGATCAAGGTAATAGCCGCCCGGTTAAGAAGTATCAGGATGGTATTTCCATGAACGCTATTTGGGCGGTTCCCTCATTGGGTATTGATCCCGCAACCGGGAACGAGATCTATGTTGATCGCAGTGGAAACACAACGTTTATTTGGAATGCAAGCGATATGGTAGTTGCTGGAAACTCTCTACCCTCGTACCAGGGTACCTTCGGTTTCAGCGCTGAATACAACCGTGTTGGCGTAAGCGTAACAGGCCGTTATCTGGGCGGTGGGCAGCTTTACAATCAAACGCTTGTAGATCGTGTGGAGAATGTCGACATGAACTTTAACGTAGACAAGAGAGTTCTTACCGGTCGCTGGAAGAATCCTGGTGACAATAGCTTGTTCAAGCGTTTAGGTCAGTTTAGTCGCCCGACCGAAGATGGTACCTCCACCACTCCTGAAAACGAAAAAACCAGAGCAACTACCCGCTTTGTACAAGATAGAAAGGAAATCAACATAGGAGCAATAAATGTGTACTATGATTTTGGTCCAAAAGTGCTTTCGAAATTAGACTTCCAACGTCTTCGTGTAAGCGCGAATATGAATGAAGCGGCTCAGTTCTCTTCCATTCGTATCGAAAGAGGAACATCGTATCCATTTTCAAGAACGCTTTCATTCTCTTTATCAGCTACATTTTAATCAGGAAACATCATGAAAGAAATTAGATATTTACTACTCGGCCTTACTGTAACCCTGTTCACATCATCTTGCGAAAAAGGATGGCTGGATGTTACAGCAAGTAATGAGATCAAGGCCGAAGATCAGTTTAAACAAACTTCCGGATTCAGAGACGCCCTGATGGGTGTGTATATTGGGATGACCAAGCCCGAGCTATACTCCAGAGATATGACATGGAATCTGGTTGACCTGCTTTCTCAGCAGTATAATCCATTACCAAGCCTGGCACAATATGATAAAGTACAGCAGTTTGATTACAAAGCAGTAGAAGCAGTCGACAAGGTCAATGCATTATGGAATAATCAATATAATGTGATCGCGAATGTAAATACTACCCTCGGATTTGTAAACAAGAGTGAGGGTGTACTGAATAAGATCGACTACTCCATTATCAAAGGTGAATTACTCGGTTTGAGGGCTCTACTTCATTTTGATCTGATCCGTTTGTACGGACACAGCAATTATGCCGGCAGACCCGAGCTTAAAACCCGGCTGACTATTCCTTATGCTACCTCATTCACGAAGGACCTGATCCCACAGCTCTCTTATGATGAGACGTTCAAACTGTTGGAGAAAGATATTCAGGATGCCTTGGAGCTTCTCACCGAAGATCCTATTTATGCAGATCCTCAGCGCCCCCAGAATTACTTCGCCGAAGTCAATAGGGGAGGATTTTACAACGACAGGCATTTACGCATGAACTACTATGCCGTAAAAGCGCTGCAGGCACGGGTATTATCCTGGCAGGGTGGTGATAAGATGGCTGCTGCAGCTGCAGCAGCTGAGGCTGTCATAGCTGGCTCTAAAGCTAAATTGATCACTCCAGCCACTAATATAAATGCCGACCTCATCTTGTCTACTGAGCATATCTTCAGTTTGCAGGTTACGGCATTTGCAAATATTAACGCATCCTATTTCGATGCAGTTCTCAACACAAATTATGATGCGCTCTTCATCCCTACCAGCGTCGCACAGACGATGTATGAAGCGAATGTGCCAAGTATTGGTTTAACGGATATCCGCTACACGAAGTTGCTGTCATCTTCATCCAGAGGCATGGTTCCAATCAAACTAAGGCAAGGAGATGTACCAACCCCGACCGGCTTGATGCCCTTGATGAAGGTTCCTGAAATGTACTATATCGCTGCCGAGCAGTATATCAAATCAAACCCGGCGAAAGCGGTTGATTATCTGAATATAGTAAGGGCAAGCAGAAGTATAACTCAACAAATTACGCCAACTGCCAGCACCACCGTCCTTGAAAATGAACTGTTCAAGGAGTACCGGAAAGAATATGTAAGTGAAGGACAATTATTCTTCTACTTCAAAAGGACCGGACGTGAGACTATTCCAAACTTGGCTGGCGTGGTAGCGGGAGATAAAATTTATATGCTTCCTTACCCAGACAGCGAAGTGGAATTTGGAAACAGGATTCAATAATTAATTCAATGTACATGAAAAAGATTAACTTCTTCTTATCTACTGTACTCCTGGCTTCGACCATGTTTGCCGGATGTAAGAAAGATGAACCAATGGCCTTCAAGGCTGAAAGTGCTGTTAATTTCAATTTAATTAACAAACTCTACTCTGTTGATTACTCGTTTCTCACGAACCCTGAGTCTGAATTTGTACAAGAGATCCCTGTTGCCATTATAGGTGATAGCACAGGATATGATCGTACTTTCAATGTAGAAGTAGTGAATGACAGTGTCACCACCGCCACCGCTGATCTTTACGAGATCATCGGTGGTAAAGTTGATGCGGGGCAATTCACCGGAAAATTGCAGGTAAAACTGAAGAAATCTGCAGCCTTGGATAACTCAACAGTCTCCCTGAAGGTACGAATTGTCGACTCTGAAGACTTTAGAATCGGAAATATAGAGGCCCGGGAATTTGTAATTAACTGGACCAACAAGATTATCGTTCCTACCTGGAACGTCTATTTGCGTACCTACATTACCCCCACGAGAAGCACTCTTGCATTCCGGATATTCATGCAGCTTTCAGGTCTCACGCAGTTTACCGCGGCTGAGTACAGAATTCTCGGCGTAGCAGGTAGTGAAGCTTTGGGAACCAGATATGGTGATTACATTAAGCAATGGAACAAAGATCACCCGAATGATATCTTAAGGCATGATGACGGAACAAATGTCGGAGAACCGATTGTACCTCTTTATTACACGCGTTCTAAATTCGATTAACATGAATAAGCATAGTATTATATATTTTCTGTTTGCTCTTTTTAGCACCTCCCTCTTCTTTTCATCTTGTAAGGAGGACCTCAGTTCCCTAGATCTCGATAAGATTTCCGGAGTTAGCTTCGATACCACCGGAACAAGCTCATTGAACGTGTTCCAGTTTGAGCACCTTGTAGTGAAGCCTAATATAACCACCGAACTCGATCCTGCGGATCTGAATTATGAGTGGAAAATCAATGTTGCTCCGGGTAGCCTTACCTATGATGTAATCGGCACCGAGCGTGACCTGGATGCTGAAATTCGTTTGAGACCAACTGATGCAAACAAGTTTCACCAGATCGTTTACACCATTACAGATAAGAATACAGGTCTGAAATATGTTATGGGCTGGCCCTTAACTGTCAGGAACAGTATTTCCGAAGGATTGGTAATTGCGGAAACTACCGATGGGACGACAACAGACATTAGTCATATCATGTCGCCTTTAGTAACGCCTAACTATGATAAGGTCAGCGTAAAGCATAATATCTATTCTTCCTTAAATGGCGTGACCATTCCGGGACTGATTAAAGAGATGCGCTATACCAATTTGAGAGGGACAGGACCGGTTATTTTGGGTATTACTGACAATTCCTTTATCACGATCAAAACACTGGATTATTCACCAGGACCGGCAGATGAAGGATTGTTCTACAATACACCAGATGGTATTAAACCACAAACACTGGCAGGTCTGCAACAGGTTGATGTATACGTAGGGAACAATGCAATCCATGGAACCTGGTTAGCTACTTCAGACAAAATAGGTCTCCCATTTGCTTCCTCTTACAAGGTGCCTGATCATATTGCTCTCGACGCAAGAAGCAGCGGTACTGCAGTTGCTTTAAGCTTCTATGATGAAACCAACGGAAGCTTTATTTATCAACCTAGCTTAACAGCCTTTGGAGACAGAACCATGCACATGGTTCCATCAGCAAGCAGCCAGGCATTTAACCCAACAGCTTTACCGTTTAAGGTTAATGTCGCAGCGGACGCAACAACCGATGGTGACTACTTACACCTGTTGAAAGACAAAAATACCGGAAAGATCGGTTTGTATATTCTTGGTGCCGGCAGGTATGACGCTTCCAACAGGGTCGTTCCTCCTTATGCGAAATCATTTTTCGACCTGTCAAGTGCTCCTGAAATTGACGCTGCTGTTCATTTTGTTCTGTTGAATGATCAGCGCGTCATGTACTATGCAACTAAAACAAAGATCTACGCGATGTTGTACGGTGCCTCAAACCCGCAGTTTGAGTTGAGGTATACAGCCCCTGCGGGAGAGGAGATCACTACCCTGCAGATCTATCGTCAGGCAAATTACCCTTTCAAGGTCGGCTACCTCCCAACCAACAACAAGCAACTGATTATGTCTACGTTCTCCGGAACCGAAGGTAAGGTGTATCTCCTGCCGATGATCAATCCTGGAGTAGGTAATATTGATGCTGCCAATATCAAGACCTACGGCGGCTTCAAGAAGATCACTGCCATAGCACCTCAACTATAAGCATTTCTTTAAATAGATCCATGAAGAAAATTTTCAAAATAGCTAAGCTCGAACTTAGCTTATTATTCTACTCCCCGATCGCCTGGATCGTACTGATCATCTTTATTGTTCAGTGCGGCCTGTCCTTTACCGATCTCCTGTACACTAAAGAAACCAGTCAGCAGTTAGGAAGTACTATAAAGAGCCTCACTGCCGATATATTCGGTGGAGGAAAAGGCTTTTTCTCTGCTGTACAGGGAAAGCTGTTCCTGTATATTCCCTTGCTGACTATGGGATTGATGAGCCGTGAAATAAGCAGCGGTTCCATCAAATTATTGTTATCATCCCCGGTAACCATTGCAGAGATCATTCTCGGTAAGTTCTTCGCCATGATGCTCTATGGTTTCCTCCTGGTTTCCGTACTCCTATGCATCATGCTGGCGGGCGCGGTTTCTATAGAGAACCTCGACTTCGGCTTTGTTGCCGGAGGAATACTCGGCCTGTATATGCTGATATGCGCGTATGCCGCAATCGGCTTGTTCATGTCTAGCCTTACATCGTATCAGGTAGTAGCTGCTATCAGCACCCTGGCTATTTTCGCGGCCCTGAAATTTGTTGGTAACATCGGGCAGACCATCGATTTTGTAAGAGACATTACGTACTGGATCTCCATTGATGGAAGAGCTGACAATTTTGTTAACGGACTGATCAGCAGTAAAGACGTTATCTACTTCTTGCTTGTAATAGGTCTGTTCCTGCTGTTAACCATTATGAGGTTGAATTCAGGCAGGGAAATTATTTCTGCTTCTCAAAAGGTAATGCGTTACAGCCTTTTGGTAATCGCTGTACTTGCCATCGGATATTTAAGCTCTCTGCCGTCCTTCACCCGATATTTTGATACCACGCGATTCAAGAACCGGACACTGACTGCCGAAAGTCAGGCCATCATCAAACAACTGGATGGCCCGGTTACGCTTACCAGCTATGTAAACCTCCTGAATATAAACGCCCATCTCGGTGCGCCTAAATTCAGGATCTTTGAACTTCGCCAGTTTGATCAGTATCTACGTTACCTGCCTGATCTGAAGATCAACTACGTTCCTTACTACGACTCCACCATGACCAGGAACCCGAAGGATAAAACCCTGGAGGAAAGAGCTGAGCGTGCTGCTACAGCTTTTGGTTACGAGTTTGAAGACGTACTCAGTCCGGCTGAGATCAAGAACCGCATCGACCTGGTACCTGAAGAGAACCGCTTCGTGAGAACGATGGAATATAAGGGCAAAACCACGTTCCTGAGAATGTTCGCTGATATGATCGCTTACCCTCAGGAAGCGGAGGTATCTGCTGCTTTGAAGCGGCTAATTGGCAAGCCTGCTATAGTGGGGGTCTTATCTGGTAATGACGAACGTAACATCGTTAAAACCGGCGATAAGGCTTATCAGAACATCACCACTTCGGTAAGTTCAAGAACTGCCTTGATCAATCATGGGTTCGACGTTCTGGACATCGCTATCGATCAATATAAGGCTATCCCCGACAGCCTTTCCGTACTGGTTATCGCCGACCCGATCACGGCTTATACGCCTGAACAGCTGGCCAAGATCAATGCTTATATCGCCGCCGGTGGCAATATCCTGATTGCCGGAGAGCCAGGAAAACAAGGATTGCTGAATCCATTCCTAAAACAGTTTGGTGTCTCTCTGAATGAAGGCACCCTTCTTCAGAAGTCAGATAAGTATGAGCTTGACCTTATCCAGACACATACAACGAAAGAAGCCTCCACCTATGGCCTTTCTCTGCCTGAAAGCTGGATCGTGACCACACCGGGAGCTGTGGCTGTCAACTATGGAGGTTCAAGCGACTATAAGGCTGTTCCCGTATTGGTTGCAAATAAGCCAGATCCATGGATCAAATACGGCACGTTTAATTTAGAAACCGATAAGATTACCTTCAACCGGCAGACGGATAAAAAGGTGCCGGCTGTAGTAGCTGTAGCCTTGAGTAAGAAGTTTCCGAATAAAGAGCAGAAGGTCCTTATCACAGGCGATGCAGACTTTATGAGCAACGCAGAGCTTTCCAGGTCTAACATCAGGATTGCCAATTTCGAGTTTGCCGTGCAGGTATTTAAATGGTTCAGCAATGGCGAATACCCAATCAATACATCCCGTCCTGATCCTATCGATAACAAGATCACCGTCTCCAGAAGCGAGATCAACTGGATGAAAATGCTCTTGCTAGGAGTCCTGCCAATCGCATTGGCGCTTGCCGGCAGTATTACATTAATTAGAAGAAAAAGAAAATAATTTAACAATGACGAAGATCATCGCACAGATTAAAAATCTGTCTCACCGCTATACTAAAGACTGGGCTGTTAAAAATATAAGTTTCGATATCACTGAAAAAGGTATCCTTGGCCTGTTGGGTTCTAATGGAGCTGGAAAGTCAACTACCATGAATATCCTTTGTGGGGTAATTAACCAAACAGAAGGTGAAGTTTTTATCGACGGAATCAACGTACGCGAGAATCCTGTTGAGGCGAAGAAGCTGATCGGCTTTCTTCCTCAGAAAGCTCCTCTGCACCTGGAACTGACAGTTGATGAATACCTGACACATTGTGCTCACATGCGCTCTATTCCTAAAAGTGAGATTAAGGATGCTCTGGAGCTTGCTAAGGCAAAATGCGGCATTACTCACTTCAGCAAAAGGGTTTTGAGTAACCTGTCTGGAGGCTATCAGCAAAGGGTAGGCCTGGCACAGGCGATCATCCACAATCCTAAGCTGGTTGTATTGGATGAGCCTACCAACGGACTTGACCCTAACCAGATCCTGGAAGTACGAAAGCTGATCAAAGAGATCGCTCAGGACCGTTCCGTTATCCTCTCCACGCACATCCTTTCTGAGGTTCAGGCAACTTGCGATAATATCATTATGATCGAGCATGGAAACATTGTTTTTGCTGACACGATGCATGCTTTCAATAACTATGTCGAGCCTAATACTTTGATCGTCGAGATGGAGGCTAAGCCTCCGGTAGAAACACTCTATGAGATCACCGGTGTGAGCGAAGTTGAGTTTATTACCGACACCAAGATCAGAATACACTTCAGTAGCGGACCGGAGATCACCAAATCAATCATTCAGACATGCGTAGCAAAAGGATGGCCGCTTACTGAGATCTATCTGGAAAAAAGTTCACTTGACGGCATTTTTGCACAGCTATCGAAGAAGCAAACGCCGACTCTCTAATATAAAGAAAACACATGCAAAGAATATTCAGGATAGCCCTTTTAGAGCTACGACTATTGTTTTACTCGCCAATCGCATGGTTGGTGTTAATGATATTTACCATACAGAGCGGTTTTGCTTTCACCGACATGCTATACAGTCAGGAAACGCAGCAACAGCTGGAGCGCCCCTTAAACGTCTTGACAAGGGTGCTTTTCGCAGGAGATACCGGAATGTTTAAAGCGGTTCAGGACTCTCTATACCTCTATATTCCCCTGTTGACGATGGGACTGTTCAGTCGGGAAACGAGTAGCGGATCAATCAAGCTGCTGCTCTCATCACCAGTGAAAATACGCGAGATCGTGCTGGGAAAGTTCCTGGCCATGATGCTCTATTCCCTCTCTCTGGTGGCCATCATGCTTTGCTATATGCTTGCAGCCTCTGTATCCATTGAGAATATTGACGTTACATTTGTCCTGGGCGGAATCCTCGGTCTTTACCTCCTGGTATGTTCCTATTCAGCTATCGGTATCTATATGTCGAGCCTGACTTCCTACCAGGTAGTGGCAGCGATCAGTACCCTGGCAGTACTGGCCGGATTTAACTTCATTGGCGAAGTAGGGCAGGGTCAGGATGTGCTGCGCGATATAACCTACTGGATCTCCAGTGCAGGCAGAACGGAAACGATCATTAACGGAATGATCACCAGCAGAGATATCCTGTATTTCTTACTGATCATCGCGCTGTTCCTCCTGCTGACCATGATGAAATTGAACAACGGAAGGGTTCATCGCAGTGGTTTGTCCAAGACCCTGAGATTTAGCGGACTGGTTATCGCTGTGATAGTTGCCGGATATATTTCTTCTTTACCGGTATTCATCAGTTACTATGATACTACCCGGATCAATGATCTGACCATTTCCAGCAACAGTCAGGAGCTACTGAAAAAGATCGACAAGCCCTTGAGCATCACAACTTACGTGAATGTTATCGATTACAAGGCTCCACTTGGAGCACCGAAGAACCGGATCGCCGATATGCAACGGTTTGAAAACTATCAGCGTTTTCTGCCAGGGCTTAAAATGGAGTATGTCTATTACTATGATACGGTATCGTATCAGAAGGACACCCCGGCGGCTCTCAGGGAAAAAGCAAAAAAGGCATCTGAGGCACATGGCTTTAATTTTGAGAAGTTGCTGAAACCAACTCAGATCCGAAAGATGATAGACCTTTCATCAGAAGACAACCAGTTTGTAAGAATGGTGAATTACGATGGGAAGCAAACACCTCTAAGGATGTTTGATGATATGATTGTCTATCCTAAAGAAGCAGAAATCAGTGCTGCCTTAAAGCGTTTGCTTCAGGGCCCTGCACGCGTAGGTGTAGTAAGCGGTCATGATGAACGCAGTACGGAGAAGGTGGATGATAAATCATATAAAGCAATAACCAAGGGACTAGGAGTGAGGGGATCGCTCATCAATAATGGCTTTGAAATCGTTGATATATCCCTGCCAGCTGTAGCTAATGTGCCTACAGATTTGGCCGTGCTGATCATTGCCGATCCAAAAGGAGCATACAGCACAGAGGAGCTCCTTAAAATTGAGAAATATATTCAGGCAGGCGGAAACCTGATCATCGCAGGTGAGCCGGGAAGACAGGCTTTCCTAAATCCAGTCCTTAAAAATCTGGGTATTGAGTTCACTGATGGAACATTGTTGCAGGAAAGCGAGAATCATGAACTCAACCTCATCCAGGGAGTGTTTACGGCACAGGCACAGGCCTTTGGTCTTACCTTCTACGATAAGGCAGTCGTGACCTTTCCAGGTGCCACCGGTATGAACCTCAAGGTTACAGGCGATTTTCAGATCATTCCTTTGCTGGTAAGCAGCGGGAACAAAACCTGGAATAAGTATGGCAACTTCGACCTGGCTACCCAAAAGATAGTGTTTGATCCGAATGCTGAGAAAAGAGGTGTCTACCCTTTGGCTGTGGCATTAAACCGGAAACTGAACAACAAGGAGCAGAGGATCCTGGTCACCAGCGACGCCGACTTTATGAGTAATGCAGAGTTAAGCCGATTCAACCTGAATAATATGAACGCTTCTTTTGTGCTCCGCATGTTCAAATGGTTCAGCAACAGGGAGTACCCGTTCAGTGTGAATAAAGAAGATGCGATAGATAAGAAAATAACGGTATCAAGAGCGCAGATCAACCTGCTGAAGCTCATCTTCTTCGCCATTATACCGGCACTGATCGGCATCGTCGGTGCCACTATTTTAATAAGAAGAAAAGGAAAATAAAACCACTAAAATGTTCATTAAACATATTTTATATACATCCGCATTGGGGTTGTTCTTTGTGCTGCCGGTCGCTGCTCAAGGAACTGCGTCGCCCGCAGAGCCATCGGCTAATCAGTTCAGGTTTGATCAGCCGGAGGACCTTCCCCTGGATGCTGCCGTTAAAACGGGAATATTAAAAAATGGCTTCCGCTATTTTATCCGCAAGAATGTAAAGCCGGAGAAGCGCGCTACCTTTTACCTGGCTATGAAGGCCGGTTCTATACTGGAAACCGAAAAGGAACTGGGCCTTGCCCACTTCCTGGAGCATATGGCTTTCAACGGAACAAAAAACTATCCGAAGAATGACCTGATCAGCTACCTGCAAAAGAGCGGTGTGCGTTTTGGTGCTGACCTGAATGCCTATACCAGCTTTGACGAAACGGTATATCAGTTGCCACTACCTACGGATAACCCCGACATTGTGAAGAACGGGATGCAGATATTGAGGGACTGGTCACAAGACATTCTTCTTGAAGGTTCTGAGATAGACAAGGAAAGAGGCGTCATTGTGGAAGAGAAGCGTATGGGTAAAGGGGCATCAGAAAGGATGCAGAACAAATACCTGCCGGTTCTTTTCAATCACTCCCGGTATGCAGACCGTTTGCCTATCGGCAAAGATGAGGTGTTGAAGAACTTCAGTCACGAAACTATTCGTGAGTTCTATTCCAAATGGTACCGCCCGGATCTGCAGGCGCTGATCGCAGTGGGTGACTTTGACGTTGAGGCAATGGAAAAGCTGATCATAGATAAGTTTTCTGACCTGAAGATGCCGAAGAATGCACCGGAAAGAGTATACTATTCTATTCCTTTGAAGGGAGAAAGCCAGTTTCTTAAAGTAACAGACAAGGAAAATACATCCACCCTTATTCAGGTGCTGATGAAACATAGGGCTCCGGAAATGAAAACGACGACCGATTTCAGGGAAGCGCTTAAGAAAGTCCTGTTTAACAATCTGGTTGCAGCCAGAATTTCTGAGCTGCGCAAGCAGGCAGACCCTCCTTTCCTGCAGGGGTCAGCCAGCATCGGAGACTTTATGGCGGGGCTGGAAGTTGCTTCTGTAGTTGCCGCTGTTAAGCCTGGTGAACTGGAGCGTGGCTTCAAAGCAGTATGGTCAGAAACAGAACGTATCAAGAAATTTGGCTTTACCCAGACCGAATTAGACCGTATGGTTAAAGCGATCCTGATGTACCAGGAGTCTTCTTACAAGGAAAGAGAAAAGACCAATTCAAGTGCTTACGTGAAGGAATACCTGGCTCTTTTCCTGAAAGAGCAGGTGAGTCCGGGTAAGGAATATGAATATAACTTTTACAAGAACGTGCTTCCGGGCATCCGTCTTGATGAAGTGAATGTCCTGACATCCAAATATTTTACGGATGTGAATCGCGACATCCTGATCATGGCACCTGAAAGCCAGAAAGATAGCCTGCCATCGGCAGCAGACGTTTTATCCTGGATCGATAGCATTAGATCAACAGCGATGCTGGCTTATGATGATGCCGTATCAGATAAGCCTTTGATGTCTAAAGTTCCGGTTGCCGGAAAAGTTACTTCTATCAAAGATTTGAAGTTTGTGGGAGCGAAAGAGGTCACGTTAAGCAATGGAATTAAAGTTGTTTTAAAGCCTACAGATTTCAAGAATGATGAGATTCGCTTCAGCTCATTCAGTCCGGGGGGTAATTCGTTGTACGGCGACGAGAAATACCAGTCGGCAGTCAATGCAGCGCCCGTGATTGCCAGCAGTGGTTTGGGACAGTTTAATGCTAAAGAACTTCCTAAAGTATTATCAGGCAAGATGGTCAGCATTTCTCCTTACATTTCTGAAAGGTATGAAGGGGTGAATGGATCTGCGTCGCCGGCCGACCTGGAAACTGCTATGCAGCTGGTTAACCTGTTCTTCACCGAGCCGCGTGCGGATAAAGATATTTTCAACGGCCTGATCGCGAACTACAAAAGCACGCTTTCTAACCGTGGAAATAGTCCCGCAAATGTGTTTAGCGATACGGTATCTGCCGTGGTGGGTAATTACCATCTACGTCGTACCGGTCCAAGCATGGCGAAGGCTAATCAGATCTCGCTGAATGATGCGATGGAGATCTATAAAGATCGCTTTGCCGATGCATCTGATTTTACTTTCTTCTTCGTAGGCAGCTTTCAGGTTGACACCATTGTGCCTTTACTGGAAAAGTACCTGGGTTCTCTTCCATCCATCAACCGTAAGGAAAACTGGCGCGATCTGGGGATCAGAATCCCTGGCGGAAAGCTCCGCAAGGTTGTTGAGAAGGGTTCAGAGGATAAAGCAACTGTACAATTAATATTTAGCGGAGACTATAAATACAATGAAAAGGCAAATATAGCCATGGACGCTCTTAAGGAGATCCTGAACATCCGTCTTACAGAGCGCCTTCGTGAAGATGAAGGTGGTGTTTACACACCAAATGCGTCTGTGGGGTATAGCAAGATTCCATCTAAGTACACCATAAGCGTATCCTTCGGATGTGCTCCTGCAAACGTCGATAAGCTGATCGCAGCAACGCTTGATGAGATAGAGAAGCTACAGCAGAACGGTGCAAAGAAAGAAGATCTGGAAAAACTGATCTCAGAATCAAAGCGATCAAGGGAGCTTGGTTTAAAAACGAACAGTTTCTGGCTTTCTTATCTGAACGGACGGTATCAGTTGAACGAAGATCTGAATGAGTTTTCCAAATACGAGAAGCTGTTAGAGAGTCTTAAATCTGGTGATATCAGGAAGGCCGCAAGATCCTATCTGACTCAGCAAAATTATATGGAGTTCATCCTCCTTCCGGAGGCTACCGCTCAGAAATAGGCCCGCAGTCCGTTTCATCCTTCATTTAGGGGAGCAGCGGAAAGGTCCTGATGATCCCCGATACCGGATCGGAATTACCAGACATCAGGGAAAATTTAAATGGAGAAAGGCTGCGATCAGGGATGCCGCAGCCTTTCTTGTATCAGTCTCAACAGCCAGATGTCTTCTTTATACCTCATCCTTCGTTATTTCGACTGCAGTTTCTCTACTTTTTCATAAAGCTCTCTGATCAGATTCACCCCCGTGACCTGGGATTCATAGAGTTGCCTGATCTGATCTTCCACCATCAGATCCAGTTTCTGATGCAGGCTCCTAATCTCCAGCTCTGCTTTGAGGTTGATCAAATAGTCGTTCTCACTGCGCATACGGTCTTTTTCTTCCTGCCTGTTCTGGCTCATCATAATAATGGGTGCCTGCAGAGCGGCAATGGAAGAAAGTATCAGATTCATGAGAATGAAGGGGTAAGGATCAAAATCGGCACCCCGTGGAGCCATCATATTGTAAACGATCCAGACCATCATTATCAGCGAGAACAGGATGATGAACTTCCAGCTTCCACCAAACCGTGCAACCTTATCGGATATCTGCTGTCCCCTCGACAGTACTTCCTGTGGCGGATTCAAGAGGTTATTGACAATGAGCTGCTCCTCTTCCATCGTCTTTTGTACGATGTCGTGCAGCCTTTTCAGGTTTTCCCGGCTTTGTTCGGTCATTTTGCTTATCAGGTTATCGTCACTCATATTCATAGTGTTAATCCTGCTCTAATTTAATCTATTCGGGTAATAAATTTGTTGCTACTCCCTGATTATAAGCGTATTTTTAGTACTCACTCTGATTATACCCCCCTGTTTGATAGCTATAGATTTATCACATGGCAAACACCACTTAACAAAAAGACAGAAGCCCAAGAGATTGGCGGCGGATGGTCATTTCGCTATTCGGAGCAAGCACTCACATTCGATTTCAAACGGTTCTGAATTTTCCATCTGATACAGAATATTCGTATTTTAATCCCTGATTAAACAAATTCAAGATGATTAGAAATCACGAAATAGACTACCGTATTTATGGTGAAGAAATGCAATATGTCGAAGTAGAACTCGATCCGAATGAAACTGCTGTCGCAGAACCGGGAGCCTTTATGATGATGGACGATGGTATCCAGATGCAGACCATCTTCGGCGACGGGAGTCAGCAGTCGGGTGGGCTCATGGGTAAGCTCTTCAGCGCGGGAAAGCGTCTCCTTACCGGAGAAAATCTCTTCATGACAGCATTTACCAATGCCGCCCACGGAAAGAAAAGGGTTAGTTTCGCTTCTCCCTATCCGGGCAAGATCATTCCTCTCGATCTTTATCAGCTTGGTGGCCGTATCATCTGCCAGAAGGATGCCTTCCTGTGTGCCGCTAAGGGCGTCAGCGTGGGTATTGAGTTCCAGAGAAAATTAGGTACAGGTCTTTTCGGAGGAGAGGGCTTTATCATGCAAAAGATCGAAGGGGATGGAATGGCCTTCATGCATGCGGGTGGACATGTTCTGGAGCGAAACCTTCAGCCCGGAGAGCTTTTAAAGGTGGATACCGGTTGCCTTGTCGGCTTTACGTCTGGCGTAAACTACGATATTCAGTTCGTAGGCGGGATCAAGAACACCCTCTTCGGTGGAGAAGGAGTGTTCTTTGCTACCCTGAGAGGCCCCGGAAAGGTATGGATCCAGACCATTCCGATCAGCAGATTGGCAGGCCGCATCATGCAGTTCGCCAATTCCGGTCGTAAGGAGGAGGGAAGTATTCTCGGTGGGTTGGGCAACTTGCTTGACGGCGACGGGCGCTAAGACCCGATTAGCGACCTTCGCTAAATATATTTCATCTCCATCGCTTTATGGATGAGCGCAGCAACATTCACAACCTTGAATTTCTGCAGCAGATTCCTCCTGTGGCTTTCAACAGTGAGCGGACTGATGAAAATACGTTCACCTATCTCACCGGAACTCAGTCCCTGCGAAAGAAGCTGGAGTACCTCTTTCTCTCGCCGCGTGATGACCGGCAAATCGCCTGAATGTGCAGAATCGATTATCGTCTGCACATTCAGGCTAAGAGCGTTACCCCCGCAAGCTACCTGATGTATTGCATCCAGAACCTCGTCCGAGGAAGCATTTTTCAAAAGATATCCTGAAGCTCCTGCCCGAAGCATCCGCTGAATAATACTGTATTCGTTTAGATTGCTAATGGCAATGACCTTGCACATCGGATTTATCGCCTGTATCTCCTCGCAGGCATCGATCCCATTCTTTCCTGGCAAATTTATGTCTAGTAATACTATGTCCACGTGCTCAGTCCTGAGGAAAGCCAGTCCCGTATCTGCGTCAGCAAACTCACCCACCAGCTCCATGCCCGCAATATTTGCTAGCATATAAGAAAACCCCTGAAGTACCACAGGATGGTCGTCTATAATAATGATCTTAAGCGATTCTTTATGCATTGCTTAGGGGTATTTGAATGTTAACCGCTGTCGGCCGTCCCGGTTTGCTGTCAATTTCAACCTTGCCCTGCAGCAAAGCCACCCGGTTCTGGATGTTGCTCAGTCCCATACCCTTCTTCGCCATGTCTGTCGGGTCAAAACCACAACCGTCATCCTCCACCGTTAGGAAGAGGTGGCCTTCATTTTCACTGCATTGGACGATAATCTGACGGGCGCTTGCATGCCTGACGGCATTGTTCAGCAGCTCCTGAGCGATACGATACACGCCAATCAAAACAGGCTGACTGTAGGAGGTTTGTAGATTAAAGGCTTGAAACTGAATGTCTTTTCCGGAAGTCTGCATATACTTGCAAAGGTCGGCCAACGCTGGCTTGAGGCCAATTGATAAAAGCGACTCAGGCATCATATTTCTAGCAATTCTCCGCAGTTCATCTACCGATTGATCCAGATCCCTGATCACATAATCTATATCCGGATGTTCCACTCCTGTTCGGTTTTTCTCCCGACTGACAATTGATGACAGTCTTAATTTTACACCCGCAAGCAATCCCCCCAGACCATCATGTAAATCACGCGAAATCCGGTTCCGCTCTTCTTCCTGTGCCTGAAGTACAGAGCTGTATTGATGTAGCTTTTCCTGCTGCTTGAGGTTGATAACTTCTTCTCTGTGCAATAAATCTTTCTGAAGGAGGGCCTGACGGTTATTATGCGCGAGCTTCCAGGAAAAGCCGGCTGTTATGAGTGCAAGGAGCAGTCCGGAGGTAAGCAATATCGTCCAGCGCTTGTTTTTATCCATAGAAAGTGCCTGCTTTTGGTTCATATCCTCAAGCTTTAAAATTTGGTTCTCCTTTTCTATTGTCCTGTATTTTTTCTCCAGCTCAAGGATTTTTAGCGCCATATTCTCTTCCTGAAGAGAATCCTTGCCGAGAGCGTAGGTCTGCATCTGTTCATATGCCCTCTTGTAGTTACCCAGCCGATATTCCGTGTTCGCCATCTCTCTAGCAAGCAATAAACGGTTATGAAGATTTTTGTTCGGCTCATACCGGCTCGAGGTCAAAAGATATTTTTTCGCAAGAGCAAATTCTCCGAAATCCCGGTACGTGGCGTAGATCTCAAAGTTAATATCTTTCAGGAGGTACTCATCAGAGAGTCTCTCCGCTGCGTCAAGGCCTCTAAATAAGTTAGCCAGCGCTTCGGACTTATTGTTTTTGTGACGATAATAAACACCCTCGGTTCGGTAGTAATGAGGCGCGTAGTTCGAATGTGGAATTTGGTTAAACTGATGCCGGGCGCTATCCAGATAAGTCCGAGCCCTGGAATGCGCGCCTGCCAAAAGCGCGTTCTTCGACGCATTGACAAACAGCGTGAGCTTATCTTCCTGAACATCATTAAAATGCAGTAATGTTCGCTGTGCTTGCTTGTAATAATTCTCAGCCTTTTGGTAATCGTGGACGTTTCCTAAGAGCATGCCAATATTCTGGAGGTTCACGCCTACAGCGATACTATCCCCCGCCTGGCGGGAGTAAGGTATGGCTTTTTCGATCAAGATGTCCATATATCGGCTGGCGCTGTCCTGTATCTGGAGTAAAGTTCCGTAGTTATTCCATGCCTTTGCCCGGTAATAGTAAGCTCTTTTGAACCGGCTGCCCGAGAGGCGCAGGTCGGCCTGCATATATAAACGTTTCGCCCGTTCAATATCGTGAGTATACACGACGTTCGCGGTGAAGTGATGCAACAAACCCTGGTGATAATCGCGTGGTCTGGCGCCCATAACGTTTCCTGCTTTTCGTATCAATTCAAACGCCCTGGCAGTATCGCGATCGCACCAGAAAAAGCTCAGACTAAGCAGCCGTTCTATCTTTACGCTGTCATTTGGTGATCTCGCTGCCTGCCGGAACAGACTGTCTGAAAACTGAATGGTGGCCTTATCGATAAGTTGAGCAAACCCGCCTTTAATATTTAAAAATAGAAATGCTAAGCATAGGTATCGCCTCATTTTCTTGAGCAATCAGCAATTATTCGTTTTTCGGTTAACCAAAATAAGCAAAAAATCCAAAGTCCCTTCCTTATGTCATGGTCTTATGGTCGCCACATGGAGTTCCCGCTTGCTTTTGTTCGTTCGCTGCTCTGACCGGGAACGATCGGGATCACTTCATTGCTGTTATCCAGATTATATATCTTGCCATCTGCCGGAATGACCTTCAGCTTCCAGTTTGACCGCCCTGATACGGGGGCGTGTATGTAGTCGCAACCGACCAACAGATGTTTTCCGTCAGGTGAGAACTCTCCAAAGTTTTCCGCGCTCTCACTTTCCGTCACCTGTGTCAGATTGCTTCCATCGATGTTCATCAGATAGATGTGATTACCGATATACATCGAAACCTTTTGTCCATCCCGGCTTACCCTCACCGCTCCCCACTGCTCGTAGTTCATTTCCTTTACGAGTGTCAGATTAGTGTAGGGCGCCTCAGCCCTAAGAAGGTATTTACCGTCAAAGGATACAAGCAGACTGTTGTCAGGTAGCCAACGCGCCCGATCGTTCAGGCCTAATTTTTTACCGTTAATTTTATCGAGACGGTGCTTAACCTGGCCATCCATATCGATGATCACGATCCCATTGTCATAATCCGGATTGATCACGATCAAGGAGTTATCAAACGATATCTCTCCGCTGTTATTCGTGTTGTTTCCTATCAACGGGTCGTACATAAACTCTTTTATAATCGTTCCATCCGCAACATTGACCAAAATAAATTTGTTCTTGTCATACACTCCTGCGGGGCGCTCGCTGACCAGCCTCAATTTGCCATCTTTACTAACGTCCCAGTCGACGGTGGAATAAGCGCTATACGTAAAGAAAGTACTCTCGCTCCAATCGTTAAGATTGATTTTTTTAACTTCCGTGGTGTACTCATGGATAATATTCCCGCTGAGGCTGCCTGCACGGCCGCTGTCACCCCCGTCTTTGGAGCATGCAGAAAGTGCTGCAACCAAAAACAGAGCATAAATTGTCTTTATAGGTTTCATAGGGTCTGTGTTTTAGTCAAAGTTACCAACCAGGTGTAACTGCTGCAATCCACGGAAACAAGGATATTTTAGCCGACTTAGTTAGAGGATGTGCGTCCTCGCGCTATTGTTGTTTGCTTGTATGGCAGGTTTGGAACTGCATTTATTTACTCAGCCTGTTCATAGCAGCTTTGCCCATTCCTAAACCGTCCTCGCTGTAAGCCCCTATTGCGACCCATAAAAGCGCCACATAAGTCCGACTTTTTTAACTGTAAGTCGGACTTATGTGGCGCTTTTATGGGTTTGATAGCCGGATGATTTAAACGCTGGCGCAACCAAAATGTCAACAAGTAACAATCTAACTGCAACCGATTGCATATTGGGTTTTTTTATTAATTTGCAACAGTTCGCTTAACCAGCTTATGAGCCAGGAGAAAATAATTACCATTTACGATATTGCTGAAAAACTTAGTTTGTCTCCTTCGACTATAAGCCGGGGGTTACAGAACCATGCTGCTGTAAATGCAGTGACGAAGAAAAAAATCTTTGATACTGCGAACGAAATGGGGTATCGCTTCAATACATTCGCAAGAAATCTCCGCAGTAGAAAAACGAATACCATCGGTGTCATTGTTCCGCGTTTGAATAGTTATTTCATCTCAGCGATGCTCGCCGGCATCGAAAAAGAACTGAACGGATCCGGTTATAATATGTTGATCAGCCAGTCGCTTGAATTACAGGAAAAGGAGGCAGAATATGCGGAAACAATGATGCACAACCGTGTAGATGGTCTTATCGTAGCGCTTGCGGCAAACACCACTAGTCTTGATCATTTTCAGCCCTTTTTTAAACACCATATACCTTTGCTGTTTGCGGACCGGGGCATTGCCGGAAATGAGTATACCAAAGTGGTTATTGATAATTTCAGAGCAGGATATGAGGCTGCTTTTCATTTGGCAGAGCAGGGATGTACCCGCATTGCACATATAACGGGTAATACAATACGTGACGTCTATTCGGAAAGGAGGGACGGTTATCAGCAAGCATTGAAAGACAAGGGTCTCTCTTTCGACGAATCGCTTGTTTTTGAAACTGACCTGACGGAAATTTCAACGATGAAAGTAATGAACAGGATCTTAAAAATGGAGGTTCTACCCGACGGGCTCTTCGTTTCGAATGATTTCTGCGCGGCGATAGGTCTGAAGACCTTAAAACAGGCAGGATTGAGGATTCCCGAAGATATCGCCATTGTCGGTTTTAATAATGACGCTACTTCACGTATTACTGAACCTGCGTTGTCTACGGTAAACTATCCCGGACAGGAAATGGGAGAGGTGGTGGCGAGAAGGCTTATTAATCAGCTCAATGCTTCTAACCCATCGGAACCTGAAACTCTTGTACTTAAATCAGAATTAATAGTAAGAAGCTCTTCCCTTAAAGGAGGGGTATAAACCAATTTTAACCTTTATGAAGAAACTAATATTTGCGTTGATCATCTTTTTTATGAGTGTCGGCCACAGCTTTGCAGAAAGTGGGTATCGCTTGTGGATGCGGTATGATCAGATTAATGATGAAGCTTTAAGAACGCAGTATCTTAAGAGCTTGAGCGGTATACGTATCGATACGATATCCCCAACATTGAAAGCAGCATCTGATGAACTGGGCAAGGGCTTGTCGGGTTTGCTGGGAAGAACGCTGGGCTTATCATCAACTGCCAGCATCGAAGCGGGCTCAGTTGTCGCCGGAACGCCTGCCTCTTCCTCCCTGATCAGAGGCCTGAAGCTGCAGTCGCTGGCCGGATTAGGGGATGAGGGTTATATGCTGTCTTCCATGGTGCATAATGGTAAGCAAATTACCGTTATCGCAGCCAATACGGATGTAGGCGTTTTATACGGCTCCTTTCATCTGCTCAGGCTCGTTCAGACGCAGCAACCTGTTGTCAAGCTGAGTATCGTTGAAAAGCCATTGCTTAAGCATCGTGTGCTTAATCATTGGGATAATCTCGACCGTACTGTTGAACGTGGCTATGCTGGATTTTCGCTTTGGAACTGGCATCTTCTGCCCGGATATCTTCAGCAACGTTACATTGATTATGCGCGGGCTAACGCTTCTATCGGTATAAACGGTACTGTATTGACTAATGTTAATGCAAATTCTCTGATTCTGACTGAGGAGTTTCTGCCTAAGGTAGCTGCTATCGCAAATGTGCTCAGACCTTATGGAATCAAGGTATATCTTACAGCGCGCTTCAGTTCTCCAATCGAGATCGGCAAGTTGAAAACTGCGGATCCGCTTGATGAGAGCGTCAAAAAGTGGTGGAAGGATAAGGCTGATGAAATCTACAGACATATTCCAGATTTCGGGGGCTTTTTGGTAAAGGCCAATTCGGAGGGTCAACCGGGACCGCAAAACTATGGTCGTTCTCATGCAGAAGGGGCGAATCTGCTGGCGGATGCCCTTGCACCTCACAACGGTATTGTCATGTGGCGTGCTTTTGTTTACAGTCATGAGGTAGATGAGGATCGTTTCAAGCAGGCTTATAATGAGTTCAAACCGCTGGACGGGCAGTTCAGGAAAAACGTGTTGGTACAGGTGAAGAACGGACCTATCGATTTCCAGCCAAGGGAACCTTTCTCTCCGCTTTTTGGAGCTATGCCAAAAACTCCGCTGATGATGGAGTTCCAAATCACGCAGGAATATTTGGGACAAGCTACGCACCTGGTGTATCAGGCTCCGTTATATAAGGAAGTCCTTGATGCGGATACGTATGTTAAAGGTAAAGGCTCAACTGTTGCGCGTGTAGTCGATGGAAGTTTAGACAAACACGCTTTATCGGGTATTGCAGGTGTAGCCAATATCGGGGATGATCTGAACTGGACGGGACATCTGTTCGGACAGTCTAACTGGTATGCTTTTGGGCGGCTGGCCTGGAATCACCAGCTCAGTTCTGAGAATATTGCCGATGAATGGACAGGGATGACCTTCTCGAACGTTCCGGAGTTTAAGGTTTCGTTACGGGGTATGATGATGAAATCGAGGGAGAACCTGGTAAACTATATGACGCCTCTTGGGTTACACCATATCATGGGTTGGGATCATCATTACGGCCCTGGTCCATGGATTAAAGATAAGCCACGGATGGACTGGACTTCGTTCTACTACCATAAAGCGGATAGTGTGGCTATTGGCTTCGATCGTACTGCCAGCGGCAGCAATGCACTTTCTCAATACAGTCCCCAGGTCAGGAAGTTCTATGGAGATCTGAAGACCTGCCCTCCCGAGTATCTTTTGTGGTTTCACCGGTTACCCTGGTCTCACCGGATGAAGACTGGCGAATCGCTTTGGGAAGCTTTGTCTCAGCGCTATCAGCAAGGTGCTGAATCGATGGACCCTTTGATCGCTGGTTGGAATAAACTGGCTCCCTACGTGGACCAGGAACGTTTTGATCAGGTGAGAATGCTGTTAGCGATCCAAAAAAAGGAGGCCTGGTGGTGGCATGACGCTTGTCTGGCTTACTTTCAATCCCGCTCTGGTTTGCCCTTCCCGCAGGGAGTAACACCGCCTAAAGAAACACTTGAGTTTTACGAAAGCCAGCATTTCCATTTCGTACCGGGCATCTAATTATCGATTATGTTCCACGTGGCTTGTTGTTATCCGAAAAGCTATGTGGAACATAATCGGAGTAAGTGATAATAGAAGTCTCTTCCAGCCAGAAGAGGCTTTTATTGAATAGTTTAATGATAACGTTGAGGATATGAATACAAAAATGCAATTGGCTTTGGCTCTGGGAATGAATGTGCTGGTCGCTGCTGGATGCCAGAACGGTGGTGGGAAAAATGCCGGTAAGCAAGAAGTAAGTAGTGTGGATACCAGCAGGTATCTTTCACAGCCTCTTGTCAGTCATATGTATACCGCCGATCCATCAGCTCACGTGTTTGATGGCAGGATCTATATTTATCCTTCACATGACGTGGATTTAGGTACACCGCAATCAGTGGGTGGAGATCATTTTGATATGCGTGACTATCATGTTTTTTCCATGGACAGTATTGGCGGCAAAGTAACTGATCACGGCGTAGGCTTGTCGCTGGAGGATGTTCCCTGGGCAAAAAGACAGCTTTGGGCACCTGATGCTGCGTATAAAAATGGTACGTACTACCTGTTCTTTCCGGCCAAGGATCCGGAAGGTATCTTCCGAATGGGTGTAGCAACTTCAAAGTCGCCTTCGGGTCCGTTCAAGGCAGAACCAAAGCCTATTGAGGGGAGCTTCAGTATAGATCCGGCGGTTTTTACCGATGACGATGGTGCTTCATATATGTACTTTGGTGGAATATGGGGTGGCCAGCTGCAGAAGTGGGTAGGTGGAAAGTTCGATCCGAAAGGATCAGAAACTGACTTGCCCGACGATAATGCGCCCGCTCTTGCTCCGAAAGTTGCAAAAATGAGCTCTGATATGCTAAGCTTTGACGGTGCGGTGCGGGACGTGCAAATTCTCGATAAGAATGGAAAGCCATTTTTAACAAAAGATCATAACGAGCGCTTTTTTGAGGCTGCCTGGGTACATAAATATAATGGTAAATATTATTTCAGCTATTCTACCGGCAATACCCATTTTTTGGCCTATGCAGTTGGAGACAGCCCTCTTGGTCCCTTTACATACCAGGGCGCTTTTATGAATCCGGTACACGGCTGGACCAGTCATCACTCGATTGTTGAAGTTAAGGGGAAGTGGTACGTTTTCTATCACGACACTCAATTATCGGATAAGACCTATCTGCGAAATATTAAGGTGGCTGAGCTAAAGCATGATAACGACGGGTCGATTGAGCTGATCGAGCCTTTGGTAAAACGCTAGTGTTTAAGGAGATGTTCAAGTAAAGATTTCGAAAGTTCTTTATCGTTGAGCCAGACACTATCCCGAGTTAAGGAATTGTCGGCTATAATTAAACAAATGTCATCAAAGTGTGTATTTAGAAAAAAGAGTACTAGCTATGAAGAGATTTTTGATTTTGTTGATGCTATTGCAGTTGCCCGGATTTATTTTCGCGGGTGATGAGAATGGTATCGTGGGTAAGTGGGGAGATCACAAAGGAGAGGCGAAAGTCATGATCTACAAAAAGGGGCAACACTTTTTTGGAAAGCTTTACTGGCTGAAGGACCCGTATGACAAAGACGGAAAAGTTCGGAAGGATGAGAAGAATCCGGAGCCTGAAAAACGGGACAGGGAGCTGGAAGGACTGGAAATTTTAAGGAACTTTAGCTATAATAACGGGGTGTGGACAGGAGGTAAAATCTACGATCCGCGTTCGGGTAAAACCTATGACTGCAAACTTTCCTTATCCCAGGATGGAAAACTTTCGATAAGGGGATATCTGGGCTTTAGCTTCATTGGTAAGACAGAAACAATGGTAAGGCTTTAAAATAAGGGACAAAAAAATAAGCTCTCGATGGGCGAGAGCTCAAACTAACCAATTATAAACCTAAATTATTGAAAGGAGCTGTTAGAGAAGGAGTCGAACCTTCAGGAGTTCATCCCGTTTCACCACTCTACAGTGTTTAAGCATTTATTTCCTTTTGCTTGATACAAAGATAATGTCAAGGCTGATTTCTTGCAAATATTTTAATCGATCTTTTGAATTTTTATCAATTGTATAATGTAAATCGATGCCGATTGCAAAATTTTTAATCTCAGAGCTAGAAATAATGCTCATATTAACACTTTGTCAACTGTTATATCATCGTTTATTTGGTTTTTAAAGGGGTTGAATCTATATATTCGTACAAAACAGGATGTTTTAAGTCAAACCAAGCTTGACCATAACCGTTAACACTATAATATAACCAAGATATTATGATAAGAAATGCAACTGCTGTCTGGAATGGATCCGGCAAAGATGGAAATGGTAATTTGACGACTCAAAGTACTGTATTGGATAATACACAGTATTCATTCCATTCCCGCTTCGAGGATGGAATAGGAACGAACCCTGAAGAACTGATAGCTGCAGCTCATGCGGGATGTTTTACGATGAAGCTAAGCTTTGTTCTAAATGAAAAAGGTTTTACTGCAGAGCAACTGAGTACCCGTTGTGATATAACTTTTGAAAACGGCGCGGTGACTAAATCTCACTTGATTGTTGAAGGTTCAGTTCCGGATATTTCAGCTGAGGAGTTTCAAGCTGCTGTTAAGGATGCAGAAGAGAATTGTCCCATCAGCAAACTGCTAAATACGGCGATTTCGTCTGAGGCCAAGTTGTTAAGCTAAAGCGGTATATGAAAAAAAGAGAGCGAAGTCTGAACGGATTTCGCTTTTTTTTTATCTCGTCTGTTTTCACCTGTCTGTTCCGGCTGTTTACCGAGAATTTTAATGGTCTTGCCTAAAGGTTATTGGGTAGGCGTTGGATGGGATTTACCTTTGAATAATAAATAGTTATTAAAACGCATTCAAATGGAAAATCAAAAACTAGGGACGGGTATGATAGCCGGCATTTTGTTTATTTTATTCGGCATAATTCTCTTAATGCATACGTTAGGGGCAGTCGATATTGTTCCTGGGTGGCTCATGAGCTGGCCGATGATCCTGATCGTGATAGGTGTTATCAGTGGCGTCAAGCATAACTTCAGAAAGGCTGGCGCATACTTGTTTATCGCGACTGGTCTGGCATTTCTGGCTGGCGAGATCGATCCTCATCTGTTTACCGGGAAATTGGTATTCCCTGCTATCCTTCTCGCGATCGGTCTCTATCTTATATTCGGTAAACACCAAAAATGCAAGCTCAGCTCTCATTCCAGAGTTTAGCTCACAGGATAATCTTACATTTCTGTGGAGGTTTTCATGGTTCTTTCTGATTACCTTTGCCGCCACAAAAAATGATATGAATAGACTTTTTACTATACTATTTTTGCTGATTTCCTTACAATTAAACGCTTCCGGAAAAGCTGATAAGACGGTTCCGGAGACGATTGCGGCAGTGGGCTCGGTCAAGGTGTCTCCGAATTTTGCGAAACCCAAAATGGAGAAGCTTAATAAAGTTGTGGTGGACAGTCTGCTTGCTCGTCCCGCTTCTGAGGTGTCTTCCATCAGGAAGCATTCAAAAAGGTACAGGCCGGCGTCTGCGCCTGGCCTGCAAAAGAAACTAAACTGGGTGTTCGCTTACTAGTAGCGCACTCAGTCTTTTTTTTCTCTCAGTATATCGCGTATTTGAGTAAGAAGTACTTCCTCTTTACTTGGAGGAGTAGGGATGCTTGGAGCAACCTCCTCTTTTCTTTTCATGGAGTTGATGGCCTTAACAATGAGGAAGATACAAAATGCCACAATAAGGAACTGGATCAGGGTGTTTAAGAACTGGCCATACTTAACAGACACCTCCGCAATTTTATTCGCCGCATCTCCTTCTTTGAGAACTAACACCTTGTCAGCAAAATCAATGCCCCCTGTCAGATATCCTATAGGAGGCATGATAATATCGTCAACTAAAGAAGTGACGATTTTTCCAAAGGCAGCTCCGATAATAACACCGACTGCGAGGTCGATGACATTACCTCTAACTGCAAATTCCTTGAATTCTTTAATGATACTCATGCTTTTTAAATTTAACGTACGTGAATATTTTAATTAAGTCTGAACCCATCGTAAACGTGCATCAGTTCAGCGAGAAGACTCAACGGAGAGATTAGGCGGAACTTTCCTTCGGACGCTTAACGAATTTTTTCTTTTTCTTGGTTTTGAGTCCCGGGCTAGCGGCCTTAAAAACAGGTTCTTCGCCAATTTCGGGAGGGAGAGGTGTATGAGGAATCGGCCTGCCGATCAGTGCTTCGATATTGCTGAGCTTACGCACATCTTTCTCGTTCACAAACGTGATGGCAGTTCCGGTAGTCTCAGCGCGTGCAGTTCTTCCTACGCGGTGAATATAGTCTTCGGCATCACCCGGGACGTCAAAGTTTAAAACAAGGCTGATGCCTTCAACATCAATTCCCCGGGAAATGACGTCTGTTCCAATCAGTACCCTTAACTTTCTGTTTCTGAAAGACAGCATGATTTCTTCACGTTCTGACTGATCAAGGTCTGAATGAAATGGCTTTGCCTGTATATGTATAGCCTTTAAGGATTTGTAAAGTGCTTTTACTTTATCTTTGGTAGATGCGAAAATGATTACGCTCTGGTATTCATTTTTCTGAAGCAGCAAGGTGATCAATGGGATCTTCTGGCTATCGGCAACCTTATAAATCTGTTGGTCGATGCCAGCTGCCGGCTGTGAAACAGCCATTGTCACTTGTTCAGGTTTGTTGAGAATAGATGTGGCGAGCTTTCTGATCTTCGGCGGCATGGTCGCGGAGAACATGACCGTCTGTCTATTTTTTGGGAGAAAGCTGATGATGCGCATGATATCATCCAGAAAGCCCATATCCATCATCCGGTCTGCTTCGTCGAGGATCAGACATTCCAGATGTTCTGCCTTAAACGTTCCGGAATTGAGATGGGCAATCAACCTGCCCGGTGTGGCAATGACGATATCCACACCGTCTTTTAAGGCGCGCTGCTGCTGGCCGTACACGATGCCGTCGCCTCCGCCATAGACTGCTACGGAGCTGATGCCTGTGAAATATCCGAGTCCTTCAACCTGCTGGTCAATCTGTTGGGCCAGCTCACGTGTTGGTGCAAGGATGAGCGTATGGGTATGTTTTTTATCAGTTTTAGATATGCTGTTTAAAACAGGGAGCAAATACGATGCGGTTTTTCCGGTACCTGTCTGGGCGCAGGCAATCAGGTCTTTCCCTTGAAGAATTAAGGGTATTGTTTGCTGCTGAATGGGAGTGGGTTCTTTATAACCCATGCTTAGAATGCCATCAAGTAGCTGCTCTTCGAAATTAAAATCCTGGAAAGTCAATATATGTTGTATTATTCATTGCCAAGTTAGATATAATTTTCAACAATTTATACTTTGATAAGTACGGGAGAAAGCGGTAACTTGAGCTCTTAAACGCATGTTCGAGATGAAACACTATTTAATAGGCCTGGCCATGCTTGCGCTTCTGTACACGTCCTGCTCGAGTTCTTCACAGAATAAGGAGGAGGATGCAACTCTTAAAGAGCTTGTGACGCTGAAAAGAGATATAGACAATATGATGTCTGACAGTACGCTTCAGGTACTGGTAAAGGTTAAAGGGAAACGTGAGCTTCAGGTAGTAAAGGACAGGGGATATCCAAGAAATATTGAGACGACGTATAATCTGCTTCGGGATACTACGGGAAGAGTGTTGTTTATATCTGAAATGCCGTATAATGCCACCAGTGAGTGGTTTATCGCTTACAAAAGCTATTTCGATGCAGATGGTAGGTTATTTGCGTTTCAAAGGCAGAATAATTTCCTGAACAACGGTTGTACGCATGGTGCCGCGATGGAGAACAGCATCGGCTATTATAATGAGGAATTTTTGCTCATTGATTCCGTATATACTATAACGGATACCTATAAAAAGCCCCTGGATAAAAAGGTTTGTAAGTTTCCTTATAATTTTAAGTACACAATCATTAAAACCTTAAATGAGTATATAGCAGCAAAAAACATAACACTTGCTTCGCTTGATGAGTCCAGCGGTGTTTCTATTGCAGAGGGCGCAGAAAGATAGCCATTGATGGTTGCTAAGATTTAGCTGGATTATCCGGTCATGCTGCTTTCCCAGCGTGACTGTTTGATCTGAGCCTCGGTGATCAGGTACAGATCCGCTTTTATTTCATCCAGGGTCGTTTGCAGTGCCATAACATCTTGTTGTATGGACTCATGCTGAACAGTGAGGTAGTTTTCACTTAAATCCATCAGTTCTTCAATTGTCGCTTTCAGATTGGCCTGGTGACAGAATATTTTGCTTAGGACGGTATTCTTCTTACGGTCCAGAGAATTGATCGAACAGTTGATTAATTGAATTTTATTGATCCTGTCATCATTAAGTTCGACCATGAAAAATTTCAGCATCAGTTTGTTTAGAAACTTAATTTCATCCTCGAAAAAATCGATATATGATAGCCAGTTTCTTGATGAGAGATAAAGTCCTTGAATGTTGGAACCTGTCCCTGCCAGTGATGTTGTTTCCGCTTTCATAATATTGATATTAAATAATGATAAGTATAAAAATGAGGTTATTTTTGCCGGGTAAAAATGACACAAGTCATTTAACTTGCTGATATAGAGAATAAATAAAAATGCAATGAAAAGAGTCGTTTTGAACGGATTAGTCATCGGAATTATCTTATTCATAATTAGCTACGGAGGGCTATTTCTATCGATCAGATTCTTTCCGGAATTGTTTTTGGATTATAATAACCCATTATTTAATTCAGACGGTAGTCGTGATGTTCTGTTTTACTTACACGCCTTTATTATCAGTATGGCCTTGTCATGGTTTTGGGACAGATTCAAGGGCCTGTTTAAAGGGAACTTCGTTTTAAGGGGAATTGAGTTCGGCTTTGTATATGGGCTGGTTGCACTAGTGCCAGTCATGTGGATTACCTTCAGTGCGATGGACATTACCGTTATAATGGTAGCCAGCTGGTTTATTTATGGCTTACTTCAGGCAACGGTTGCCGGAATTGTATTGGCGAAGATTAATCCCTAGGTGTACAGGCGTGTTAGCTAAGAGGCTTAAGCGTAAGCTTGAACTCGACGCTCAGTTTATTATCTGTCTGTATCATTCCACCTAGCTTCCTGGGTGGAGTAAGTCCGAAATCAGAAAAATTAACATCCCGCTCACCCAAGAGCTGAATGTTCCGCTGGTTATCCAGCTTGAATGTGTAGTCGACGAGAAAGCGTTTTACCTTACCGGCGAGCTCGATATCAACCGTTCCTTTTATTTTACTTTCTCTGGAACTAAGGTTGGGAAATTTCTCCAGACTGATAAAGATGATCTTCAGTTGGGGAAACTCTTTTGCTTTTAGTGTTTTACGAAGGTCGGCTGTCATGACGGCATGGTGGCAGTCGAAAAGCTTCACATTAAGACCAATTCTGCCTCTGAGCGGCAAAAGACCTTCTTGCATCTGACCTCTATATAATAATATGGTATCGGGAGTACTGTAACCGCTTATATCGCAGTTAAAAGTATTGATGTTTGTGGTGCCTTTCACTCTCAAAGACCCGCCATTCATTACTACCCAACGCGTTGGTGCCGGTGAGGACTTGTGAAGCGAGAAGCTAGACAGCAGGAATGTCAAGAGGGCGAATGAATATATAACCAGGCATTTCATGTGTTATGTCTTGGGGCTGATGAGTCCGGAACAACGCAATAATAAAAAATAAAAGTCAGGTTGAAGGCTCAACCTGACTTTACTAGTTCAAAAGAACCGTTTATTAGAATCCTACTACAGCCTGAATCACGTAGCCATTGAACTTGCCACCGTTTCTATAGTCTGTTACTGCAAAATCTTTATATTTCTGGTTTACGTATTCGCCTTTTAAAAGTACGTTTCTTGTAAGGAACCAGCCTGCTGCGAATGATGCACGGTCGATCTTAATATCTTCCGGACTTCCTGCCAACTCAGCTGTTACTGTATTGTAACGTGCGCCGATGAAAACGTTCTCTTTTTGTCCGAATCTGTACACACCCTCGATTGCAAATTGTTTAGCATCTCTTGAGTCTGCTTCTGATTTAGTTCTTCCTTTTGCAATTTCGTAAGTTCCGAAAATCTCCAGACCGTAAGTTTTAACAAATCCATTGAATTGGAAAGCGTCAATTTTCTTTGTGAAGCCTGGGTTGAAACGTCCTGAGAAAGCTGCAGAAGCGTAAGTTGGTGCAGGATTGATAGGTGCACCGGCAACTGTCGCAATCTGCTCCATTACCATAAAGTAATTAGATCCGGTACGGTCGCCACCATATAAAGTGTTACCATTATTACCTGCACTATTATTATGGTAGTAAGATCCAGCTACACGGATGCGTACATTTTCGTCAACTTGTGCATCGTATCCGATTTTTCCATAGATAGAAGGAGATTTGCGGAGGTTATCGTCTACGATGTTGCCTTGTGCATCTCTTCCTACAGTGACACTGTCAATATTTCCTTTGATTAATCCGTTAGATACACCCAGCATTCCGAATGCATTGCCCTGACGTACATAAACCTCTCCACCAATCTCGGTTGCAAATGCGTCCATGATATAGTTTTCAACAAATGGGTTTTGAAGTGTTTGCCCACCATCTGATCTGCGGAAGTGCTGATCGCCATAGTTGATTTCAGTATGACCGATCTTGATCGTTGTGACTTTCATGATATCATCCCAGATCTTTCCGTTAAAAGGAAGCTTGTCAAACTGGATATAACCACCCTTTACCCAGGTTTCATTGTGGTGGCGGGAAGATAAATAACTAGTCAGGTTCAGGCGGATACCATCGGCTAACTGCACGTCCATGAAGAGATTTGCATTAGCGGTGTTAAAGCCCGGGCTCATTTTGTACAGGTTATTGGCAGTGTTCTCATGCTTTAAGCCTTGGAAAGACTGAGTAAAGCCTGCTCCGAACTTCACTTTTAAGCCGTCGAACTCAGTTAATGTATCTTTAGGTGCTTCAAATACATTGATGCCGCTTTGATCATAAGACCTCATGTTGGTCCAGTTCCTGTCTTGTGCATTTACAAGTGCAGGGCTTATCAGGATTGCCGCCAGCGCTGCTTTTTTCGCAATTGATAGTAAATCAGTTTTCATTTTATTGGTGTTTTATTTGTGTATGATCTATTGATGATTACTTTTTAAGTTTCAGAGTGTAGGTGACGTTAATCTCATCGGCTACTTTCAACGCGCCAAGCATGAAGCTAGGGGGCTGTATGCCGTACTCGCTCATTTTGATTTTTCTAGAGCCGTTGATTGAAAGGGATCCGTCTGCATTTTCTACAGCTTTTCCTTGAACAGCAATCTCTTTCGTAACGCCCGCTATAGTTAATGAACCACTGCCTTTTACTATGTCTCCGCTTACAGTGGCAGAGTTCAGTTTGAAGGCGATTGTAGGGAACTTGTCAGCTTTCATTGCTTTGTGAGCTCTGGAGTTTAACAGGTCTTCTTTACCTTTAAGATTTTTTACCGCTGTGCTGAAGTTCAAGGTTTTTACATCAGTCAGGTTCTTCCCTGCCAGAGCGACCTGAGCGTCACCAGACATAGTAGTGGTTTTCATGTTCCAGTCGTGGATGTTTGACGTTCCGTCTACTTTAATTTCTGATCCCGGAGCGATCTTGTATGTTTGTGCAATGCTGCTCTGTGTAAAAGCTACTGTGCTGAAAGCAAAAGTCAGAAGAACGAAAGTCTTCTGAAGATTTTTAGTGAAATGTGTGATTGTTGCCGTTTTCATTTTTTTATTTTTAAGGTGTTGTAACTCTTGTTGTATGGTACAAATGTAGAGGTATCAAAGGGGCGGGGGAATGACGTTTGTTATGAACAAAAGTGACGTTAAACATTAAATGTTGAAACAGATGATAGTTTTTTAACCAAGGGCTGCGAAGATATCGTTTAACTTATATAAACAAGAGTCAGTTATTATTGTAATACAAAAGTTATTCTCGGGGAGAAAGGTATCAGCCTTGTAATAAAGTGACCGCTGTCATTCCAAGTTGCTGGAGATAACCCTACTTTCGTGCATTATTTCAAAAACAGATCATGACCAAAAATATTTTTATTGCGACAGCAGAGCCCTACAGTGGGAAATCCATCGTTGCACTAGGACTTGTAAATATGCTCCTGGGAAAGACGCAGCGGGTGGGTTATTTCAAGCCGATTGTTAATTTCCATCCGCTCGAAGAAAAGGATATTCACGTCCGGACGATAATAGAACATTTCGGGTTGCCTATCAATTATGAAGATACCTATGCGGTGACCAGACAAGAAGCGATGCGTCAGATTGAAGGGGACAGCCAGGGGCAGATGATGGATCTGGTAATCAGCAAGTTTAAAAAGATCGAAGCGAATTACGATTTCACAGTAATAGAAGGAAGCGATTTTATAGGTGAAGGAGCAGCGTTTGAGTTTGAGGCCAATATTTCAATAGCAAAGAATTTAGGAGCACCGGTTATCATCGTAGTATCCGGAGAAAATAAAACCACGGCACAGGTTATTAACTCCGCTCATACGATGTTGAGAAATTTCGAAGCCCGCGAAATGCAGGTTCTTGCAATTGTGGCTAATCGGGTTAAACCTGATCAGGTAGACGATGTGCAGGATTTGCTTAAAGTCCAGCTTCCCGAAGGATCAATCCTGGCGGTTATTCCCGAGGATAAGGGGCTACAAAGTCCTTCAATGAAAGAGATTTTCGAAAACCTGGGTGGAAAGCTTCTTTTTGGAGAAGATCAGCTGACAAACCAGGTTGATAATTTCGTAACCGGAGCGATGAACGTGCCTAACTTTCTGAATCATATTAAGGAGAACGTGCTGATCGTAACCCCAGGGGATCGCGGTGATATCATTATTGGCGCGCTCCAGGCAAATCTTTCTACTAATTATCCGAAGATTGCAGGTGTGGTGCTGACTGCGGGATCAGAACCTGAAGAGCCTATTATCCGATTGTTAGAGGGTTCACAAACCGTCTTTCCGATCATTGCAGTGAAAACCGGGACATTCCAGACGATTACACAGATTGACTCGATCAAACCGAAGATTACAACAGATAACGCAAAAAAGATTCAACTGGCAATTGATACTTTTAGCAAGTACATGGATATGCAGTCATTGGATGAGAAGATCATCACCTTTACCCCCGAAGGCATCACGCCGCATATGTTCCAATATCAACTGGGTCAGTGGGCTAAGAAGGAGATTAAAAATATCGTATTGCCGGAGGGCCATGATGACCGGATACTAAAGGCCGCAAGCCGGTTAATAAACCAGGAGATCGTTGAACTGACTATCCTGGGAGATATCGATGTTATTGCTGCGTCTGTTAAGAGATTGGGACTGGATCTTGACCTCGGCAAGGTTCGTATCATCAATCCGGCGAAATCTGAGTTTTACGAAGAGTACGTAGAGACGCTTTATGAATTAAGAAAGAATAAGAATGTCACCCTCGAGATGGCAAGGGATCTTATGACAGATGTTTCCTATTTTGGAACTATGATGGTTTACAAAGGACATGCGGACGGAATGGTTTCCGGTGCCGTTCACACTACTCAGCATACTATCAGACCTGCCTTACAGTTTGTAAAAACAAAGCCTGGAATTTCGGTCGTATCGTCTGTGTTCTTCATGTGTCTTCCTGACCGGGTTTCGGTATTTGGGGATTGTGCAGTAAACCCGAACCCTAGTGCGGAGCAACTGGCTGAGATTGCTATATCTTCAGCAGAAAGCAGTATTCGTTTCGGTATTGAGCCTCGTATTGCTATGCTGTCTTACTCGTCGGGAACTTCCGGAGAAGGTGAAGACGTAGAGAAAGTGCGTAGAGCTACCGAAATCGTTAAAACGAAGCGTCCGGACCTTAAGGTGGAAGGACCTATTCAATATGATGCGGCAGTAGACCCGGTTGTAGGTAAGCAAAAGCTTCCAAATTCAGAGGTTGCAGGCCAGGCCAGCGTGCTTATCTTCCCGGATTTAAATACCGGTAATAATACTTACAAAGCGGTTCAGCGTGAGACAGGTGCCCTTGCTATCGGTCCTATGCTTCAGGGATTGAATAAACCGGTTAACGACCTAAGTCGCGGATGTACGGTAGATGATATTTTTAACACCGTGATCATTACTGCGATCCAAAGTCAACAGAGCTAAAATTAATAGAAAAGCATGAATATTTTTGTAGTAAACTGCGGAAGCAGCTCAATAAAATACCAGTTGTTTAAGTGGCCGTCTGAAAGTCCAATCTGCTCCGGACTGGTGGAACGTATCGGCCTGGAGGAATCGATCATTACGCATAAAGTGTTTGTTAACGATCAAGAACAGGTGATTAAACGCGTATTGGAATTGCCGGATCATGATGCGGGGATGAAGGAAGTAGGTATGTTGCTTACAGAGCCCGGAATCGGGGTTATCCAGAATCCAGAAGAGATCGAAGTTGTGGGGCACCGGATCGTTCACGGGGGCGAGTCTTTCGTGGAAACCTGCAAGGTAACTCCTGATGTTAAGGAGGAGATCAAACGCCTGGCCATTTTAGCGCCCTTGCATAACCCGGGTCACTATGTCGGTATTAACGTAGCAGAGCATATCTTCAGTAAGGCAACTCATGTGGTTGTATTTGATACTGCTTTCCACTCAACGATGCCTGAAAAAGCTTTCCGCTATGCTATTCCAGAGAATTTTTACAAAGATTACGGTGTGCGTGTTTATGGTTTTCATGGAACGAGTCATAAGTATGTGAGTGAAGAGGCTATTGCGCACCTGAACAAGCCTGACGCTAAGCTGATCACTATTCATTTAGGTAATGGTTGCAGCATGGCAGCAGTAGACGGTGGCAAGTGTATCGATACCAGTATGGGCTTGGGACCTCTGGACGGTTTGATCATGGGTACTCGCAGCGGAAATATTGATCCATCTGTGATCTTTTACCTGGTTAATCAATTGGGATATGACATCGCCCAGGTGGATACATTGCTCAATAAGCGCAGTGGTATGCTTGGGTTGACGGGTTTCAGCGACATGAGGGATATCCTGAAGGCGATTGACGCTGGCGATAAAAATGCCAAACTTGCGTATGATATGTATGCCTATCGCATTAAGAAATATATCGGATCGTACGCTGCCGCGATGAACGGCCTGGATGCAATTATTTTTACTGCTGGCGTCGGTGAGAATGATCCCGACCTCCGCGAGATGGTATGTTGTGATATGGAGTTTCTAGGCATCACGTTTAACGCAGAAGAAAATAAGATCCGTGCAAAGGGCCTAAGAGAACTTAATCTTCCGGATTCCAGGGTTAAAGTGCTGGTAGTACCTACGAACGAGGAGCTGGAAATCGCCAAACAGTGCTTTGAGCTGATCCAGAATTAATTAAAATCATAAAATGGAGAGAGGCGTTTCGAAAGGGACAGCCTCTTCTTTTTTGGTGGTGGTTGGCAGATAAATATCGACGGTTTGTCTAATGTGTCTTAAAATGCAACATCTTTCAGGTATTTTAGGACGATGAATAATTTGCAAAGAGCTTGTCTGCATGCATTGCTTTGGGCTCTTATATTAATTCTGTTTGTTTATATCAGCAGCCGCGGTGGAAATCTCGCGAGCTCTGTGGTGATATTTTTTTATTTCGGCCTGATCAATATCGCTGTCTTTTATATTAATTACCTCTATATACTGCCTAGCTATTTAAATAGCCGAAGGTACCTGGGTTGTGCTGTGAGTATTCTTCTTCTAATAGCATCGTCTGCAGTAGTTAAGTATGCAGTTGCGTCCTTCTTCAGGGAAATTGTGCTGGTCCGGGGGCCGAACAGGGATTATTATGTTAGCTTTTGGGAGTATGTCGTCATCGCTCTAATCACCGGAGCATTTTTTGTTTTTATCAGTACAGCCCTTAAGTTTGCTGGGGACTGGTTTCAAAATGAGAAGGTGAGAAAGAATTTGGAGAATGAGAAGCTCACCGCGGAGCTTGCCTTTCTGAAATCGCAGATAAATCCTCATTTTCTTTTTAATTCACTCAATAATATTTATTCCCTCGCTTATCAGCGTTCAGAAAAGACACCTGCTGCTATTCTTAAGCTCTCGGAGATTATGAGGTATATGCTGCAGGATAGTAATGAGCCGACGGTGCCATTGGAACGCGAAATGCGTTATTTACAAAATTATATTGAGCTACAGAAACTGCGCTTCAAAGATGGCGCGTTTGTTAACTTTAGTTATTCCGGCGTGAACGAGGATATGCAAATTATTCCGCTAATCCTGATTGCATTTGTGGAGAACTGTTTCAAACACGGTATCGTGACAGAAGAGGCTAGTCCGCTTGATATTAAATTGCAGGTTCAGGCAAGCAAGATGACGTTTGAAGTAAGAAACAAGAAGAACCTCCAGAATAAAGATGTTCTTGGAGGTATAGGATTGAGCAATGTGAAACGACGTCTTGAGTTAGCTTATGCAGGAAGATATGAGCTGACCATAGAAAACGGACGGCTTATCTACTATTGTAAATTAATTTTACATTTATAACCATGATACGATGTTTAGTTGTAGATGATGAACCACTGGCTTTAGACATCCTTGTAGACTATATTGAAAAAGTATCTAGTCTGGAGTTGATTAAAGCGACCACTAGTGCATTCGAAGCCCTGGCTATTGCGCAAACAGGAGAAGTGGATCTGATTTTTCTGGATGTACAGATGCCGGAACTTACGGGAATTCAGTTATTGAAGATCATAAAAGGAAAATGCCGGGTGATTCTAACTACGGCCTATCCACAATATGCACTGGAGGGTTATGATCTGGATGTGGCTGATTATCTGTTGAAGCCAATAGCTTTCGACCGGTTTTATAAGGCGGTATCAAAAGTTCAGCAGCAAATACAGGAGAAACCCGTTATAATTCCCGAAAAGGCAAGTTCGGGCGTTCAGGATTTTATTTTTGTTAAAACAGAGCACCGGATTCAGAAGATTTACATCAACGACATCCTGTATATAGAAGGGCTCAAGGATTATATATCGATTTTTACACCCCAGGAGCGGATCATCACCCTGCAGTATATGAAAAAGATGGAAGAAGCACTGCCGTCGGATATATTCGTCAGGGTTCACAAGTCTTATATCGTCGCCATCCCCAAGATAGAAAGCATTGAGAGAGGCCGCATTCAGATTGGGGACAAAATCATACCGATAGGAGACACCTACAGGGAAGGATTTTTTAATAAGATACAGGACAGAAATATTTAGACGATATGGTTTCTGATTGCTGTTTCGGCATCTTTTAGTATTTCTTCGGGCGAAAACCCCTCTGTCTCTAACGGCTTGAGAATGGTGATCTTCATGTGCTCACCAAAGCTCAGCGGGTATCTGCCGAAGCGGGTGATTTTCCAGGAGTTTTCTATGGCTACGGGAACAACCAGGACCTCAGGGACTTTTTTGATAAGGGTTGTAGCTCCGCCGGGGATGAATGTCTTCATGACTCCATCGCCTGACCGGGTTCCTTCAGGGAATATGGCTGCGGACCATACGTTTTCCCTCATTCTCTTTGCGAGCTTTAATATTTCGGAAATCGACTGTTTTGGGTCTTTCCTGTCAATGTTGGCGGCACCTCCATGCTTCAGGTTGAAGGAGACACTTGGGATACCCCTGGTCAGTTCTATCTTCGAGACAAATTTAGCATGATACCGGCGAAGGAACCAGATCATCGCAGGCACGTCGAACATGCTCTGATGGTTGGCAACGAAGATGATTGATCTGCCCTCGGGTAGCTTGTAAGGGTTGATAAAGCTAACGCGGCATCCGATCAGATAGTAGGTGCTGACCAGGAAGAAGTTCAGCACGTCAACTGATCTTTTATGTGCAGAATATCCGCCGACTTTGAGAGACAGCCATTGTATTGGATGGAATATCAGTAGAAAGAGAAGAAATGCAAGATAGTGGATGGGACTGAAAATATAACCTAAAAGCCTTTTCATTATGCTATAGTTGGTTTTCTAATAACAGAATCTTTAATCTCAGTATGGCAGCTATGCTCATAGAATCAGTAATCTGATTGTTGATGACCATTTGATACGCGTCTTCAAAGGGGATCCTTTTTAACTGGAGTTCTTCCGTTTCTTCCGGTTCCGCCTGGCCCATGCTCAGGTTTCTGGCCAGATAGATAATGCCGAGTTCATCAGACACGGAGTTTGAAAGGTGTATGTGCTGAAGTTCCGTCCAGCTTTCTGCTGTGAGCCCGGTTTCTTCCATAAGCTCTCTCTGTGCCGATTCGAGAGGTGAGAGGTGGAGGGGCCCTCCTCCTTCGGGAAGTTCCCAGCTGTATTGATTGATTGGAAATCTATATTGACCGACCAGCCAGATGTGTTGTTGCTCATCGAGGGCAATAATAGCCAGAGCGTAATTCTGAAAATGGACTTTGCCGTATATGCCTTTTCCGCCAGACGGATTAATAACATTGAACTCAGTTACGTTGATCCAGGGATTTGTATATATCTCCTTTTGCGATAAGATCTGCCAGGGATTCTTGTCCTCATTAATCATGCTGCAAAGTAATAAAAAAGCCTTCTGATTTGATGCAGAAGGCTTTCTTTATTTGAACATTGTTTTACAGTGCGAAGGCAGCTTTTACCTTCTCGAGGTAATCGAGTTTCTCCCATGTGAAAAGTTCCACTTCTATGGACTTCTTTTCACCATTAGCAGCTTCAAACACTTTCGTTATTGTTTCAGGGTTACGACCCATATGTCCGTAAGCAGCTGTTTCGGAATAAATTGGGTTTCTTAGCTTTAGGCGGGTTTCAATACCATAGGGAGTTAGATCAAAGATCTCCAGGATCTTTTCAGCTATTTCTCCATCGGTAAGACCTACATTAGCTGTGTTGTATGTGTTTACATACACGCCCATTGGGTCTTTCACACCTATTGCATAGGATACCTGCACAAGAATTTCACTGCAAACTCCGGCCGCAACGAGGTTTTTTGCGATGTGGCGCGTAGCGTAGGCAGCAGAGCGGTCAACTTTTGAAGGATCTTTCCCGGAGAAAGCGCCTCCACCGTGTGCTCCTTTGCCACCATAAGTATCGACAATGATCTTTCTTCCGGTTAATCCAGTATCCCCATGAGGGCCGCCTATAACAAATTTGCCGGTTGGGTTGATATGGTATTTGATTTCGTCATTGAACAGGCTCTGTGTCTCGGCAGGAAGCATTGACTTGATCCGGGGGATCAGTATGGAGATGATGTCTTCCCTGATCTTATTCTGCATTTCCACTTCCGAAGCAAAATCATCATGCTGGGTGGATACAACGATGGTATCGATGCGGACAGGCTTGTGATCGTCACTGTATTCAATAGTTACCTGTGATTTAGCGTCGGGACGGAGGTATGATATCTCCTTATTTTCCCTGCGCAATGCAGCAAGTTCAATCAGGATTTTGTGAGCCAGGTCTAAAGCAAGCGGCATATAGTTGGTCGTCTCGCTGGAAGCGTATCCAAACATCATTCCCTGATCTCCTGCTCCCTGCTGTTGTTTTTCCTGGCGGTCAACTCCCTGATTAATATCTGCTGACTGTTCATGGATGGCAGACAGAATTCCGCAGGAATTTGCCTCAAACATGTATTCAGATTTGGTATAGCCAATTTTCCGGATAACGTCGCGGGTGATTTTCTGCACGTCCAAATACGTATTTGATTTCACTTCTCCAGCAAGAATTACCTGCCCGGTTGTTACGAGCGTTTCGCAAGCAACCTTCGAATCAGCATCCCAAGCCAGAAAATTATCAATTAATGCATCTGATATTTGGTCAGCGACTTTGTCCGGGTGACCCTCAGACACTGACTCAGAGGTAAATAAATACGGCATATTTATAGTTTAAGATATAATGCTTAAGGAAGACGATCAGGCTAAGACCAGCAAGTGTAAAAGAAAGCATGAATTAGCAATTTTTTTACGTGGTTGCAATCTTATTCCGGAGGAACAAAGCAAATCAGTCCACTTAGCACTGCAAATTTAGAAGATTTTTTATATTATGAGAAATTAAAACCTAATTTAGCAACGAAAAGAACTACTTGTAACTTATTGAAAAAGAATATATTATTTATAATAAACCCTATATCGGGGGGTAAAAACAAGCGAGATTTCCCTTTAATGGCAAAAGCGCATCTGGATATGCGTAAGTATAATTCCGAATTCATTTACACGAATTATCCCAGGCATGCGTATGATCTGGCGCAAAAAGCAGTGAAGGAAAACATAGATGTAGTCGTAGCTGTTGGAGGAGACGGGACTATCAATGAGGTTGGCTCAGCGATTATGGGGACTGATACGAAGATGGGTATAGTCCCTTGCGGATCGGGAAACGGGCTGGCACGAGCGCTGGGTATTCCGTTGAGCTGGAAGAAAGCGGTAATGAGACTCAACGAATTTCGATCACGCCGCATTGATACCGGCATCTTAAATGAGTTTCGTTTTTTCAACATGGCGGGCCTTGGCTTCGATGCGCACATCAGTAATGAATTTGCCGCATTAAAAGGAAGAGGGCTAACCGGGTATGTAAAGAAGGCTTTCTCGGAGGTATTGAATTATAAACCCGGACAGTACACACTTGAGATTGACGGGAAAACACTGGAGAGGGAAGCGTTCATGATCAGTTTTGCAAATTCAAGTCAATATGGAAATGATGCGCATATCGCTCCGAAAGCACTGCTGGACGACGGAATACTTGATATATGTATCATTAAACCATTTCCTTTATATCTCTTTATCTCAATGGGTTTGAGAATGTTTGCAAAAACTTCTGAGCAATCTAAGTATGTTGAAATAATAAAAGGCGAATCTGTACGTATTGAATCTGTTACTAATTCATTGGTGCATATCGACGGTGAGGCCAAAATGATTGAAAAAGAAATTTGTATTTCTATTGACCCGTTATCTCTTTGTGTGCTATATTAGCTCTTATGTCTAAGAGAAGTAACATAAACGGAGTGGTTTTTTCCACGGATCCTGATTTCGAATACACATACGAAACGGATCAGGAAGAAGATACACTGCCTCCGTCTCAGCAGGACCTGCGTGTTCAGCTGGACAAGAAGCAGAGAGGAGGAAAGGCCGTTACTTTGATAACCGGTTTCAGAGGAACGGCGCAGGACCTTCAGGACTTAGGGAAAAAATTAAAGTCCAAATGCGGAGCGGGGGGCTCAGCGAAGAATGGGGAAATTATTGTGCAAGGAGATTTTAGAGAAAAGATCTTAGAATATTTAAAATCTGAAGGTTATAAAGTGAAAAAATCAGGGGGATGAGTCTAGAAGTCAAATTGTGAGCCAAATCAGGCGCCTTTTTATTTCAGATGTTTGCATTTCCAGAAAAAAATGGTTTTTATTGTATCCGATTATTAAGAAAGTTACCTGAAAAATGAGAGAGGAGTGAATAAGCTGATGAAAAGAATGTCTGAAAACGGCCTTATAAATGTAATTTAAATCACATTTTTATTAATTTCAAAATTCTATTTTTGTTATCGTATCATTGCAAATAAGTAGCAACTATTATATTAAATTAAAACTAAAAACTAAATTTCAAGAAGAATGGCAACCGCACCAAAACCAACAACTGCTAAGAAAGAAAGCACTGGTTCAAACCTTTTCGCAAGTTTGACCATCGTTATCTGTATTATTATTGGAGTACTAATCTGGAAGTTCGTAATGGGACATCCTGGTAATTTCGGCGAAGATGGACAACCACTACCGGGGAACTTTCCTGGGATGATCTATAAAGGCGGTGTTATTGTACCGTTATTATTCGGAATGCTTTTAATGGTAATCGTTTTTTCAATCGAGCGGTACATCGTAATCTCTAAAGCTGCCGGATCTGGAAGCGTTGAGGTTTTCGTAAGAAAAATTCAAACTTTATTATCTGCAGGAAACATTGAGTCAGCAATGGCTGAGTGTGACAAACAAAAAGGATCTGTAGCAAACGTGATTAAGTCAGGTTTGAAAAAATACAGAGAAGTTGAAGCAGATCAGGGTATCGATACTGAGCAGGCTTCATTAGCAATCCAGAAGGACATTGAAGAAGCTACCGCTTTGGAAATGCCAATGTTGGAGCAGAACCTGACAATTATCGCAACTTTGGTATCAGTAGGTACGCTGGTTGGTCTGTTAGGAACAGTAACAGGTATGATTAAATCGTTTGCGGCTCTTGCAACTGCAGGTGCGCCTGACCAGGCTGCGTTAGCAAACGGTATCTCTGAGGCATTGATTAACACGGCTACAGGTATCGCGGTATCTACTATTGCGATCATTATGTACAACATCTTTACCTCAAAAATTGATAAGCTGACTTATTCAATTGACGAAGCAGGCTTCTCGATTGTTCAGACTTACGCAAGTACCCACAAATAATATTGAAAAATAATTCCGGATCACTTATGGAATATCCGGAATTATTTCATCAATGAGATATACAGATAAAGGAATCAATTTAAAATATTACAATGCCTAGAGTAAAAGTACCTAGAAAGAGTACCGCTATTGACATGACGGCAATGTGTGATGTGGCTTCCTTGTTGTTAACATTCTTTATTTTAACAGCAACTGCCCGTCAACCAGAAGCGTTGACTGTAGATACGCCTACTTCGACGGTTAAGATCAAGCTTCCGGAATCAAATATTGCCACTATTACGGTAGGTCAGGGCAAGGTTTTCTTCGGAGTTCAGGGTCAGCCTATTCGCGAAAGGGTGTTACAGAAAATGTCAGAGCGCTATAAAGTTCCGTTTAGTGCGGAAGATATAAAGCGATTTTCTTTGATGGATAACTTCGGAGTTCCGATAAATCAGTTGAAGCAGGTTATCGATATGAAAGGTGCGGACCGAAATAAAGAAGGTTTGCAACCCGGCATCCCGGTAGATTCTGTAGCAGGTGCGGCTTCACAGCTTCACGAGTGGATTTATCAGGCTCGTGTTGCCACGAAGGAAATTAATGACGAATCTCTTCGGATTTCCATCAAAGGAGACGCTAAGGAAGAGTATCCGACAATTAAGAAGATAATTGATATTTTACAAAAACAAAAAGTTAATAAGTTTAGTCTGGTTACTTCCATGGAAGGTGCCGACTAATTATTACAGAAAACGTAGAATAATAAAATGGCAGAATTAAATAGTGACGGCGGCGGCGGTGGTAAAAAGGGTGGCAAGGTAAGAAGTAAGAAGCAGTCTACACGGGTGGATATGACCCCGATGGTGGATTTAATGTTCTTACTGATCACTTTCTTCATGCTAACGACTACGCTTGCAAAACCCCAGGCGATGGACCTGGCGATGCCAGACAAAGACGATAAGAACAAAGATGAGCAGTTAGATGTTGCGGACACGCGTACCATGACTGTCTTGCTTGGTAGTAAGAACAAAATCGAGTGGTTTGTTGGTCTTGCTGACAACCCGATATCGGCTCCTACTGTAGAGGATTATGGCAAGAATGGTATTCGTAAGGCGATCATCGAAAAATCCAAAGATATTAAGGCATCAACGGGGAAGGATATGATTGTTATCATCAAGCCCAGCGATAAGTCTAACTACAAAAACCTTGTAGATATCCTGGATGAGATGAAGATCACGAACATTAAACAGTACGCGATTGTTGACATCAATACACCGGAGATAGAATTGCTTAAACGCGATGGTGTTTACTAAAAGACTGATGGAAAACTCCATTGATGAAATAAGATAAAAATGGCAAAATTAGATATTTTTAACCGCGAGTGGATTGACGTTGTCTTCACTGGGAGGAACCAAGCTTATGGTGCTTACCAGTTACGTAAGAACAACGCTAAGACCACGAACAGAGCTTTGCTGTTTGGAAGTATCGTTTTTATACTGGGTATGAGCTCGCCTCTGATTGCCAAGTATATTAAGGGTATGGCTCCGGACGAGGATAGCAATAATATTATTCAAACTGAGGTGGTTCTAACTCCTCCTCCTCCGGTTGACGAGGCAGCTCCGCCACCTCCACCAGCTGCGGAACCTCCTAAGCCAAGGGTTGACCAGGTGCGTTTCCCGCCTCCGGTTGTTGTTCCTGCGGAAAAAGTTAGAGATGAAGAGCCGCCAACAGTAGAAGAGCTGAAGGTAGCTGACCCTGGTCAGAAGACTATCGCCGGAGATCCTAACGCAGACATCAGAATTGATGAGCCTGTAGGTGAGGCGCCTCCAACCAAGGCAGCGGTTGTTGAAGACAACGCAGTTTATGATTTCTCGAGCATTGAGCAGATGCCTGATTTCCCTGGAGGTATGCCTAAGTTTTATGCCTATGTTGGTAAAAACTATACCTATCCTGCTGCAGCAAGAGAGCAAGGCGTATCAGGTCGTTTGATCATGAGCTTTGTAGTGGAGAAAGATGGAAGTTTAACAGATATTAAGGTGTTAAGGGATTTAGGAATGGGTACAGGAGATGAGGCTATCAGGTTGCTTAAAAAGGCGCCAAAATGGAAGCCGGGTATCCAGAATGGTAGACCTGTTCGTGTTCAGTACACTTTACCGATCATGTTGAACCTGGAGGGACAATAGAAAATGTTTAAAAGACAAAATCAGCAAAAATCGCCCCAAAAGCGATTTTTGTTTATTTTAGGGTCAGTGATGTTTGTGTTCTACTTCGTGTTGGGCCTTGCAATCTTATTTTGGGAGGATATACCACTGGAGCTAACTAAAACTTACCGAATCGTTTTCGGTTCTTTTTTAATTATGTACTCATTTTTGAGGATGGTTAGATTAATCCAAACAAGACGTGATGAAGATTAGTATGAAGCAATCATTCACTGTTATTTTACTGAGTCTTGTTTTCCTTAGTTCATGTGAGAACAGTAAACAAACAGAGACTACGGGGAGTACCCGCTTGGTGGCAGACGAAAGCCTCATGCCGATTGTAGAAGATCAGGTGATTGTTTTTGAAAATATTTATAAGAATGCTGATATAGAGGCTGAGTATAAGCACGAAAAGGCAGTGATTAATGATCTTTTGACTGATAGTACAAAGATTGCGATTACATCCCGGATGCTGACACCGCGAGAGGTCGCTGTGATAGAGAAAAGGGATATGAAAGTCCGGGTTAACCGGTTTGCGGTAGACGCTGTGACGTTTGTATCCAATAAAAACTCGGCAGACACCGTTATCACTGTTCAGGAGATCATTGACATACTTAAGGGGGTGCCATCCGGACGTCAGCTGGTATTTGATAATCCCAACTCCAGTATCGTCAGATATCTGATGGAATTGGCTGAGATTAGCTCGCTTCCAGCAAAGGGAATCTATGCGTTGAACTCTAATGCAGAAGTAATTAAGTATGTACACAATAATTTAGGGTCAATTGGTGTTATAGGTTTTAACTGGATTAAGCAACCTACAGTAGAACTAGAACCGTTAGTTGCGGGATTGAAGATAATGGGTGTGAAAGGTCTGCCGGGGAAATCTGGTTCTGATAAATTTTATCGGCCTAGTCAGGATAACCTCGCTTTGGAAAATTATCCTTTGAGCCGTAACTTGTACATCATCAATTGCCAGGGTGGCGGAGGTTTAGGCCTCGGATTCGCTGCTTTTTTGGCGGGAGATGTAGGGCAACGGGTAATTTTAAAATCAGGACTATTGCCCGACAGTATGCCACCAAGAGAAATAATAATTAGAAAATAAACAGAGGACATATAAACTATGAATGTACTAAGAAGAGCAATACAAGCAAGCCTGTTGGTAGGAGTTGTGGGGACAACGGCTTTTGCACAGAGTCTGGGCGATGCGAAAAAGGCGATCGACGCTGAGAAGTTTCAAGAGGCTAAAACTATTCTTAAGAAACTGATTTCGTCTGATGCCGCCAAGGGAGAGAATTATTTCTATTTGGGAAATATATATTTGAGAGATGACTATGTTGATTCAGCAAAAGCCACTTATACTAAGGGTGTGTCTGCTGAAGCAGCTTACCCGTTGAACTATGTTGGTTTAGGTGCTGTTGATTTAGAAGCAAAAAATGCTTCCGGGGCAAAAGCGAACTTCGACAAAGCGATATCTTTAGCTAAGCGTAAAGACAACAGTCCATATCTTTATATTGGAAAGGCATACACCAATGCCGATCCAGCAGATTATACTGCCGCCATTGCCAGCTTAGAAAAGGCGAAAGAGATCAATGAGAAAGATGCAGAAGTATTTTTGGCTTTAGGTGACGCTTACCGGGGTTCAAAAAAGAATAGTGAGGCATTCGGAGCTTACCGTACTGCTTTTGATATGGATAAGACCCTGTTGAGGGCGGAAATAGAGCAAGGGATTCTGATTAAGCAGTCAAAGGCTTTCCAGGAGTCGGCTGACAAGTTTAAGAGTGTATTAGCGGTTAATGCTAATTATGCACCAGCATACAGGGAATTGGCTGAGACCTATTATTTGTGGGCAAAAGCAGAGCCTCAACAATATGATGCACGTATCAAAGAAGCGTTAGGATATTACACCAAGTATCTTGATTTAACTGACCGTTCATTGGAATCAAGAATGCGTTATGCAGATTTCCTCGTTTTGTCGGGAGAATATAAAGCTCTTGAGGCTGAAGCACAGGAGATGGCTAAACAAGACAAGGCTAATCCGCGTATTTACCGTTACTTAGGCTATTCACTTTATGAGAATGGTAACTTTGCAGGTAGCGTTCAGGCGTTGAAGGACTTTATGAGTAAAGTTGATCCTAAGCGTGTGATTGCGCAGGATTATTTATACCTCGGTCAGGCGCAACTTAAAGCAGGTGATTCTACAGGCGTGGTAAGCTTGGCGAAGGCTGTCGAGATAGACTCAGCATATGCTGAACCTATCAGCGAGTTGGCTAAAGCACAGTTTGGGGAAAGGAAATATGCGCTGTCTGCAGATCTATATGAGTTGGCTGTTAAGAATGCAGCTTCTAAGACTTATTTGTTTGACTACTTCTACCTGGGTATGGCTAACTATTTTGATTATGCTACCAAGACTCCAGAAGTTCAGAAAGCTAGCCGCCAAGATCTTGTAAAAGCGGACTCTGCATTCAGTTTAGTATCTCAGAAATCTCCGAGTACTGCTGATGCCTATCTGTACCGTGCGAGAACCAACAGATTGTTGGACGATGATTCAAATCCGAAAGGACTGATGGTTCCTCACTTTGAAAAGTACATAGAAGTGATTGCCGCTAAGCCTGACGGTCTTGCTGATGCAAGAAACAAAAAGAATCTGGTTGAGGCCTACAATAATCTGGGTGCTTATTATATCAGAACAGATCAGGCCAAGGCAAAGGATTTGTTTAACAAGGCTATTGCACTTGATCCGGCTAACGAATATGCATTGAGTGTTTTAAAGACGCTTAAATAGCTATATCTGTTGTATCTAAATGAAGAAGGCCTGTTTTTTGCAGGCCTTCTTCATTTGGTCTTTACCGCCTGATAAGCGGGTTTATCTTTTATTCTGTACATATGACTGTTTTTTTCTAAGTTTGCGACAAATTCTATATCATGGATGTTCACAGCGCCCCAGTAGACTACGTTCCTATTCTATTTCAAATGTTTGTAGCTCTCGGCTTCGTTGCGTTAACGATGTCGATTACGCACCTCATTGGTCCGAAGAGAAAGACTGCCGACAAACTGAGCCCTTTCGAGTCGGGTATTGAAGTCATAGGAAATGCCAGAGCCCCTTTTTCAATTAAGTATTTCATGGTAGCGATACTGTTTGTGCTTTTTGATATTGAGGTAATCTTTATGTATCCATGGGCAGTAAATTTCCGTGAATTCGGAGTTCAGGGACTGATTGAGATGTTCATATTCATGGGTACTCTTCTTTTAGGATTTATCTATGTGATAAAGAAGAAAGCACTGGAATGGGATAAGTAGAATGGTTCTAAATAACTTAGGTGTTATAACATAGCAATACTTAATTAGTAACTTTGAGGCTCATTTCATATGCATTGAAATGAGCCTTTTTACTTCAAAAAGAGACGAGATGAGTGATATAAAATTAGCTGAAGCGCCTCCGGGCATTGAAGGGTCTGGCTTTTTTGCAACATCTTTTGACAAAGTAGTCGGCCTGGCCCGAGCTAACTCGCTATGGCCACTTCCATTTGCTACATCATGCTGTGGAATTGAGTTTATGGCCACCATGGGTGCACATTATGACTTGGCTAGATTTGGGTCAGAGCGACCTTCATTTTCGCCTCGTCAGGCTGATATGTTGCTCGTTATGGGAACGATTGCAAAGAAAATGGCACCTGTCCTGCGGCAGGTATATATACAGATGGCTGAGCCGCGTTGGGTGATCGCTGTTGGCGCTTGTGCTACCAGTGGTGGTATATTTGACAGCTACTCCGTGCTCCAGGGAATAGATGAGGTAATTCCGGTTGACGTATATGTCCCCGGTTGTCCTCCAAGACCTGAAGCCATTTTGAGTGGTGTGCTTCGTCTTCAGGATTTGGTGCGAAACGAGCCGATGAGGAGGAGAAATTCTGATGAGTATAAGGAACTGTTAAATAAATACGGAATTCAGTAATGGGAAAGATTAGTAATCAGGAATTAATACAGAAGATATCTTCAAGGTTTGCCGATCGCGTATTTGCTTTCAGCGAGCCAACAGGGCTGCTGACCTTCGAAACTTCGAAAGAGGAGATTATCGAGGTGTTGACTTTCCTGAAAAATGATCTTGATTTTAATTTTCTTACTGATATTACAGGGATACATTATCCTGAACAGGAGTTGCCTATCGGGGTGATCTATCATCTACATAGCTTCCGTCAAAATGTTCGTGTCAGGATCAAGGTATTTCTTGAAGAGCAACAGCCAACTATACCTACAGCCTTCAATCTTTGGAGAGGTGCAGACTGGATGGAGAGAGAAACGTATGATTTCTTTGGTGTTCAGTTTGAAGGGCATCCGGATCTTAGGCGTATTCTTAATATGGATGACATGGTAGCGTTCCCTATGCGGAAGGAATTTCCGCTTGAGGACCCAAACCGTGTCGATAAAAAGGACTTTTTCTTCGGAAGATAATTATGAACGAACCGGCTATCATAAAAAATTTAGATCGCAAAGAGACAACTACACTTAATCTTGGACCAACCCATCCTTCGACGCATGGTGTGTTTCAAAATGTTCTGGAGATGGACGGTGAGCGTATTGTTAGTGGCGTATCTACCATCGGATATATACACAGGGCATTTGAAAAGATTGCCGAACACAGGCCCTTTTATCAAATCACTCCGTTAACGGATCGTATGAACTATTGTTCGTCTCCAATAAATAATATGGGGTGGCACATGACGGTTGAGAAGATGCTCGGTATTCAAACTCCTAAACGCGTAGACTACATGCGCGTTATCATTATGGAGCTGGCCAGGATCTCAGATCACCTTGTATGTAACGGCATTCTCGGTGTGGATACGGGGGCTTATTCGGGCTTCCTTTACCTCATGGAAAAGAGAGAGCATATTTATGAGATCTATGAAGAGATCTGCGGAGCGCGTCTGACTACTAATATCGGGAGGGTTGGAGGATTTGAACGTGACTTCAACGATATCGCTTTCGCTAAGATCAAGAAGTTCGTTAAGGACTATGTTCCGGTACTTAAGGAGTTTGAAGACTTGTTTACAAGGAGCCGGATTTTTATGGACAGAACCATAGGGGTTGCTGCTGTGGATGCCCAGACTGCCCTTGACTATAGCTGGACCGGACCAATTTTACGTGCTTGTGGTGTCGATTATGATGTTAGGGCAAATGAGCCGTATTCTTCATACGAGGACTTCGACTTTGATATTCCAGTAGGTACCACAGGCGATGTTTATGATCGCTATATGGTTCGTAATGAAGAGATGTATCAGAGTATACGTATTATAGAGCAGGCACTGGACAAGATTGAGAAGGAGCCTAAAGGGGTCTTCCATGCAGATGTTCCGGATATTTATCTTCCGCCAAAGGAGGAGGTTTATAACAATATGGAAGCCCTGATCTATCATTTCAAGATTGTAATGGGTGAAGTCGACAGTCCGAAGACCGAGGTTTACCATTGTGTCGAGGGAGGAAACGGAGAGCTCGGTTTTTATCTTGTAAATGACGGAGGACGCACTCCTTACAGATTACATTTTAGGAGACCTAGTTTTATAAACTACCAGATGTATGCTCACATGAGTAGTGGAATGCTTCTTTCGGATGCGATAATTAATTTAAGTAGTTTAAATGTAATTGCAGGAGAATTAGATGCTTAAGATTTCCAAAACAGACGAAATTATTTTCACTCCTGAGCTTATTGCTAAGTTCAACGAGATTTTATTAAGATATCCTGAAGACAAGCAGAAATCTGCGTTGCTTCCTGTGCTTCATCTTGTTCAGGCAGAATATGGCTGGGTGAGTACGCCTTTAATGGATAAAGTCGCAGATTTTCTGAATCTGAAGCCTATAGAGGTCTATGAAGTTGCTTCTTTTTACACCATGTTTTTTCTTAAGCCTCAGGGAAAGTATGTCCTTGAAGTATGCCGTACCGGGCCTTGCTGCCTGGTAGGTGCCGAAAAGATTATGACGCATATTGAAGCGAAGCTGAACGTGAAGGAAGGGGAGATAACACCTGATGGCTTATTCAGCTGGAGAGGCGTCGAATGTCTCGCTGCCTGCGGAATGGGGCCAGTGCTTCAGATCGGTCCGGATTACACGTTCTATGAGAATTTAACCGCCGACACGGTGGATGACCTGATAGATCGCTTACGTCTAACAACAGTTGAAAAAGCTCAAATTATTTAATATATGGGGCGGAAATTATTACTCGAAAATATAAACGTTCCCGGAATCAACACTTTTGAAGTGTATCGTCAGCATGGTGGTTACCGTGCTGTGGAGAAGGCTTTAAAAACCATGTCCACAGACGATGTTGTTGAAGAAGTGAAGAAATCTGGACTTAGAGGAAGGGGTGGTGCCGGTTTTCCAACCGGTATGAAGTGGAGCTTTTTGGCCAAGCCTGAAGGAAAACCACGGTATCTGGTTTGTAACGGAGATGAGTCGGAGCCGGGTACATTCAAGGACCGCTTTTTAATGACTCACATTCCTCATTTACTTATTGAGGGAATGATTGTATCCAGCTATGCATTGGGTGCAAAAACTTCCTATATATATGTCCGGGGTGAGATGATGCCTCAGATCCGGATTTTGGAGAGAGCTATTGCTGAAGCGAAGAATGCTGGTTTCCTTGGAAAGAACATCTTAGGGTCAGGCTATGATCTTGAATTATATGTTCAGCCGGGAGGAGGTGCGTATATTTGCGGAGAAGAAACTGCTTTAATCGAATCATTAGAGGGTAAAAGAGGAAATCCTAGGATTAAGCCACCTTTCCCTGCAATATCAGGCCTTTATAACTGTCCGACGGTTGTAAACAACGTGGAATCGATCGCGGCTGTCGTGCCGATTATCAATGATGGCGCTGATGAATATGCGAAGGTAGGTATTGGACGCAGTACAGGAACAAAGCTCATATCGGCATCTGGAAATCTAAACAAGCCGGGCGTCTATGAAATCGAACTTGGGATTCCGGTTGAAGAATTTATCTATTCCGACGAATATTGCGGTGGTATAGCGAATGGCAAGCGTCTTAAGGCGGTGGTAGCAGGAGGGTCTTCCGTTCCAATACTCCCGGCAAACCTGATTTTGAAGACAGCAACTGGAGAAAGCAGGCTGATGTCTTATGAATCTCTTGCTGAAGGCGGTTTTGCTACTGGCAGCATGATGGGATCCGGCGGATTCGTGGCTTTTGATGAAGATCAGTGTATCGTGAGAAATACATGGAACTTTTCAAGATTTTATCATCACGAGAGCTGCGGTCAGTGTTCACCTTGCAGAGAAGGTACCGGCTGGATGGAAAAAGTTCTTCATCGCTTAGAGTACGGTCATGGTAAGATGAGCGATCTTGATCTTCTGGTTGATGTAGCGAAAAAGATAGAAGGAAATACAATTTGTCCGTTAGGAGATGCGGCTGCATGGCCAGTGGCCAGTGCTATCCGCCACTTTAGAGACGAATTTGAATGGCATGTATCTCATCCTGCTGAAGCAATAGAAAGAAATTACGGCCTGGCACGGTACGCAGATCCTTTGCCAAAGGCTGAAACAGTTGCTGCTAATTAATTAATGGTCCTTTAACATGTCTGAAAGAGTTAAAGTTACGATAGATGGAATAAGTGTTGAGGTAGAGCAGGGAACAACTATCCTGAATGCAGCAAGACTTATTGGCGGAGAGATTGTACCTCCAGCAATGTGCTATTATTCCAAGTTGGAAGGTAGTGGCGGAAAATGCCGTACCTGTTTGGTAAAAGTGAGCAAAGGCTCTGAAAAAGATCCTCGTCCAATGCCGAAGCTTGTTGCATCCTGCCGCACTACGGTTATGGAAGGGATGGAGGTTCAGAATATCACCTCACCTGAAGTGAAGGAGGCAAGAAAGGGCGTTGTGGAGCTTCTTCTCATTAATCATCCGCTGGACTGTCCGGTCTGTGATCAGGCTGGCGAATGTCATTTGCAGGATTTAAGCTATGAACATGGATCCGCAGCGACGCGGTATGAGTTTGACCGCAGAAGTTTTGAAAGAAGGGATATAGGAGATAAAATTCAGCTCCATATGACCAGATGCATCTTATGTTACCGCTGCGTATACGTGGCCGATCAAATTACCGATAGACGTGAGCATGGTGTTCTTGGAAGAGGCGATGCAGCAGAGATCTCGACTTATATAGAAAAGGCTATTGAGAATGATTTTTCGGGTAACGTAATTGACGTTTGTCCGGTTGGAGCACTTACTGATAGAACGTTCCGGTTCAAAAATCGCGTTTGGTTCACCAAACCAGTGGATGCCCATTGCAATTGCGACAAATGCTCAGGGAAAGTTACTTTATGGTATAAGGGTGAAGATGTTATACGTGTAACAGCCCGCAAGGACGAGTATGGCGAAGTCGAGTCGTTTATCTGTAACGACTGCCGTTTTGAGAAGAAAAAAACGAGCGATTGGGTTATTGAAGGTCCGAGAAAGATATCAAAACACTCGGTTATCTCAGCAAACCATTACGAGCAACTGGCTCCTCCTCCGGTTATTAGAAAGAACCCTGCTCTTAAAGAAGCTAATAAAGAGCAATTTGAAAGAGTAATAAGATATTAATGGAACTAGCATTTGTTATAGAAAAAGTAGTCTTAGTTACGGTCATATTCCTTATCACCCTGGGAATAGCTGCGTATTCGACGTTAGCTGAGCGAAAGATTGCCGGGTTCATTCAGGGCCGTGTTGGTCCGCATCGGGCGGGACCTTCAGGTATGTTTCAACCACTTGCCGATGGTGGTAAGATGTTCTTTAAAGAGGAAATCATTCCAGCCGAATCAAATCCCTGGTTGTTTATAGCCGGCCCCTGTCTGGCTTTGCTCACAGCCAGTATAGGCAGTGCAGTTATTCCCTGGGGACAGGATTTAGTTATAGGAGACCGGGTTATTCAATTGCAGGTTGCTGATATCAACGTGGGTATCTTGTATATTTTTGGAATCGTTTCTCTGGGGGTATATGGTATCATGATTGGTGGGTGGGCATCGAATAATAAGTATTCCCTAATGGGTGCAATACGTGCTGCTTCACAGAATATCAGCTACGAGATCGCCATGGGACTCTCCCTTATTGCATTACTGATGGTGACCCAAACCTTGTCTTTAAGGGGCATTGCCGAGCAGCAAGCTGGTTTCTGGCAAAATGGTTGGTTTTCCTGGAACGTGTTTTGTCAGCCGTTGGGCTTCTTGATTTTCCTTGTCTGTTCGTTTGCTGAATGTAACAGAACACCTTTTGACTTACCCGAAAGTGAAAACGAGCTGGTGGCCGGATATCATACAGAGTATTCAGGGTTCAAGCTTGGAGCATTCCTCTTTTCAGAGTACATTAACATGTTCGTGGCGTCTGCGGTAATGTCTACGTTATATTTTGGTGGATATAATTTCCCATTCATGAATCACCTCGGGCTTTCCGATAATGTGGTCACTATACTTGGGGTTGTGTTCTTATTCGCGAAGATTTTCTTTTTCATCTTCTTTTTCATGTGGATTCGCTGGACAATTCCGCGGTTCAGATATGATCAGCTGATGAATTTGGGTTGGAAAGTGTTGATCCCTCTTTCGATTGCAAATATTGTGTTGACAGGGATCTGGATTACAGTTAAAGATTTAATGTAGAATTATGGAATCCTTAAGTAATAGAAAAAAAGTACTGGAGCAAAAGCCAATGACATTTGGGGAGAAAATCTATCTCCCTTCTATTGCCAAGGGCTTGGCTATTACCTTCAAACATATATTTAAAAAGCGCGAAACGATCTTTTATCCGGAGCAGGAAAGACCTGTTTCTGAAAACTGGAGGGGATTACACTCGCTTAAGAGAGATGAGCAAGGCAGGGAAAGATGTACCGCCTGCGGATTGTGTGCACTTGCTTGTCCGGCTGAGGCTATCACCATGACTGCGGCTGAGCGTAAAAAGGGAGAGGAAGGGCTTTATAGAGAGGAAAAGTATGCTGCCGTTTACGAGATAAACATGCTTCGTTGCATATTTTGCGGCCTGTGTGAGGAAGCATGTCCGAAAGAAGCAATATACCTCGATGGTCCGTTTCTCGAGGCGGATTATTTGCGGAAGGACTTCATCTTCGGAAAAGATAAGCTTGTTGAGGAACCATTGAAATCGTAAAATATCATACCTTTGAACAGGTTTAAGGCTGTCAAAGTCAAACAGAGGAATTAATGAATCTTTTCTATTTAGTTGCTTTTTTATCCATTTTCTTTTCGCTCCTGGTGATTTTTACTAAAAATCCAGTGTATAGCGTGTTATATCTGATCGTCACCTTTTTTACGTTCTCGATACATTACATTTTACTGAATGCACAGTTTCTGGCGATTGTGAATTTTATTGTATATATGGGTGCCATATTAGTCCTGTTCTTATATGTACTCATGCTCTTAAACCTGAATAAGGAGTCTGAGCCAATGAAATCAAACCTATTGAAGGTTGCTGGAGTGATTGCTGGTCTTTGTTTACTACTGACGTTGGCGGGATCACTTAAGCTCGTGCATGTGTCAGATCCAGTGTTATTGAAGAACCCTGACATCGGCCTGGTAAAGAATTTAGGAAAGGTATTATTCAAAGACTTTTTGTTACCGTTCGAGGTGTCCTCAATTCTGCTTCTTGCAGCAATGGTCGGGGCAGTTTTATTAGCTAAGAAGGATCCAAATAACGTATAATGGAAACAATTACTCAATCAATTCAGGGTGTACCTTTAAATCACTATATTCTTCTGAGTTCGATCATTTTCACGATTGGAACGATTGGCGTTCTGATCCGCAGAAACGCGATCATTATTCTGATGTCAGTAGAATTAATGTTAAACGCAGTTAATCTTCTGTTAGCTGCTTTCTCCGTATACAGAGGGGATGCTTCAGGGCAAGTGTTTGTTTTCTTCATTATGGCCCTGGCCGCAGCTGAGGTTGCCATTGGTCTGGCTATCCTGACGATGATTTACAGAAATACGAATTCGACAGATATAAACATACTCAACAGGTTGAAGTGGTAATTTTCTTTTTTTGAAGTACCTACTTTAGTTATATACATAATACGAACAACATTCATGATAATAAATTTAGTTTGGTTGGTTCCTTTGTTCCCTTTGATTGGCTTTCTGATCAATGGATTGGGCAGGAATGTATTGCCAAAAGCTGTTATTGGATCTTTAGGTAGTATTTCTGTACTGCTCTCATTCATCGTTAGTGTGGGAATCTTTTCGGAGTTATCGGCTTCAGAAATCAAGGCATTTTATATACCTCTTTTCGATTGGATAAATACCGGTTCTGTCAAAATACCTTTCGCTTTCCAGATTGATCCTCTCAGCTCGATCATGTTGTTGATCGTCACCGGAATAGGATTTCTTATTCATGTGTATTCAATTGGTTATATGAGTCATGATAAAGGATTCGGCAAGTTTTTCGCTTATTTGAATCTCTTTATTTTCTTTATGCTACTTCTGGTCCTGGGATCCAACTATGTTGTGATGTTCATAGGATGGGAAGGTGTTGGCCTGTGCTCATATTTGTTAATCGGCTTTTGGTTCACTAATCCATCATATGCGAGTGCTGCTAAGAAAGCCTTTGTTATGAACCGCATAGGAGACCTTGGGTTTCTGATCGCCATTTTTGTGATCTTTACTACTTTCGGAAGTGTTGAATTCGGGGATGTATTTATGGGCGCTGCGAGGCTCGAATCGGGGGATTCGACGCTCCTCCTGATTACGCTGCTACTATTCGTAGGTGCTATAGGTAAATCGGCTCAGGTTCCACTTTTTACGTGGTTACCGGATGCTATGGCCGGACCAACTCCGGTTTCTGCTTTGATACACGCTGCTACAATGGTAACAGCAGGTATTTATATGATTACTCGTTCGAATCTGCTTTTCTCATTGTCTCCTCTGACGATGGATATCATAGCCGTAATAGGCATTATTACCGTGATTCTGGCAGCAGCTATTGCTGTAAGTCAGACTGACATCAAGAAAGTTCTTGCGTACTCTACAGTTTCACAGTTGGGTTACATGTTCCTCGGCCTGGGCGTAGGTGCTTATACCGGATCTTTCTTTCATGTAATTACCCATGCCTTCTTTAAGGCGCTGCTGTTCCTTTGTGCGGGTTCTGTGATCCATGCGATGAGTAATGAGCAGGACATGCGCAAGATGGGTGGGATAAGAAAGAAACTTCCTGTAACGTTTATGACCATGCTTGCAGGAACTCTGGCAATTTCAGGACTGCCTCCATTTTCTGGTTTCTTCTCTAAGGACGAAATTCTTGCTCATGCCTATCAGGAAAATCAACTGCTGTGGGTCTTGGGAGTGATAGGCGCATTATTAACATCATTTTACATGTTCCGTATGCTGTTCCTGACATTTTTTGGAGAGTTTAGGGGAACCCAAGAGCAGGCAAGTCATCTGCATGAGTCTCCAAAGTCGATGACGATTCCGCTGATTGTTCTGGCTATCTTATCAGTGTTCGGCGGATTATTAAATGTTCCCGCGGTATTAGGTGGTGGACATTGGTTGGCGAGTTTCATGGCGCCGGTATTTGAGCATCAGGGACTGTCTACCGCATCTGTTATCCACCTGGATCACAGCACAGAATATCTGTTGATGGGTATTTCCGTTATGGCAGCGTTGATTTCCGCGATCTACGCTTACTCCAGATATGCTAAGGCCCATCATATCCCAGCCCCCGATGAGGCGTCAAGAGGATTGTTCGCAAAGCTATCTTACAATAAATTTTATATTGATGAGCTTTATGATGCAATAGTAACCAAACCTTTAAATCTGCTGTCTTACTTCTTCTTCAAGGTTGTAGACAAGGCTGCAATTGATGGGTTAGTCAACGGGTTAGGAAAAGCAACCTCAGAAGGGAGTAAGGTTCTACGTCTCCTGCAATCGGGTAACGTTGGCTTTTACATATTCATGATGCTGGCCGGAATTGTGGCATTACTGGTTTACGGATTTTATAATATATAACAGAGAAGGATAAGAAATAAATGGAAATTTTACTGCTCATATTTTTGCCTTTAGCTGGTGCTTTGATCTCATTCTTATTTGGTGGATCGCAGCAGGTAAAGACTGTAGCTTTCATTTGGTCACTATTATCGTTAGTGCTGACAGCTTATCTTTTATCGGGATTCGACACTGCAAGCTCTATACCCCAATTTGTTATCGATCAGCCTTGGTTAAGTTACTTTGGCGTTAGGTTCAAAGCAGGTATAGATGGTATCAGCATGATACTCGTTCTCCTCACTAATGTGTTGATGCCGCTGATCATCCTATCAAGTTTTAAACATGCCTATTCCCGTCCTGGTGCGTTTTATGGATTGATTCTTCTTATGCAGAGTGCATTACTACTGGTGTTTACGGCACTTGACGCATTCCTGTTCTACGTAGGATGGGAAGCTGCTTTAATCCCTATATATTTTATCTGCGCTTTATGGGGCGGTGAAAACCGCATCAAAGTGAACATGAAATTCTTCATTTACACTTTCGCGGGTAGTTTGATCATGCTCATCGGCATCCTATACTTGTATTTACAGACCCCTGATCGCAGCTATGATGTGCAATCCTTCTACCAGTTGGCTTTAAGCTCATCAGAACAAAGCTGGATTTTTTGGGCTTTCTTCATTGCCTTTGCGGTAAAAATGCCCGTATTTCCTTTTCATACCTGGCAACCCGATACGTATACGGAAGCTCCGACTACGGGAACGATGTTATTGTCAGGTATTATGTTGAAGATGGGGATTTATGGAGTAATAAGGTGGCTAATTCCTGTTGCTCCCTTGGGTTTTGCACAATGGGGTCAGTTGGCATTGATTCTTTCAATTATTGGAGTCGTTTATGCCGCGTTGATAGCTTTTACGCAGAAGGATATCAAAAGACTCGTTGCCTATTCGTCAATTTCTCACGTTGGTCTGATAGCTGCCGGTATTTTTGTATGGAACACTAATGGTCTGCAAGGAGCGATGATTCAAATGGTGAATCACGGAATTAACGTGTTTGGAATGTTTTTCGTGCTTGATATCATTATAAGAAGAATGAAGACAAGAGACAGTTTCGAACTTGGAGGAATAGCTAAGGTTGCTCCACAATTTGCCGTGGCTTTTCTGATTATTCTACTGGGAACAGTTGCATTGCCTTTAACCAACGGTTTTATCGGTGAGTTCCTGCTTCTTATGGGTATATACCAGCATAGTATCTGGGCAGCCGCAATTGCTGGTCTGACCATCATCTTCGGTGCCGTTTATATGCTTCGCATGTACCAAAGGATAATGCTTGGGACCACCAATGCACAGACGTCGACATTTAGCGAGATCGATGGGACAGAGAAACTTGTCTTGGGTATTGTTTGTGCCCTGGTCATACTGATAGGTGTATATCCGAATCCTATTCTTGATATATCCGAAGCTACGGTAAAGTCACTGGTCGAGCTTGTAGATGGTAAATTACATGGAGTGAGTACCACATTCTAATTACGAACGAGGGACACAGAATAAAGAAAAAATGAGCGCATTAATTACGATAACTGTTTTAGCATTAATTCTATTATACCTGGGCTTATTCAAAGCAAGCAAGGCATTATTGCCCGTTGCATTGATAGGTCTTGTCGTTGCCTTAGTTCTTTCTTTGATGGAGTGGGGTGCAAATGCGGAGCCAATATTCAGCAGAATGATGCTTTACGATCATTTTGCAGTTGCTTTTTCAGGAATCACTATCTTTTCCACTATTTTGATTCTTGCACTGTCGAAGGATTATTTTGAGCGAATCAGCTCTAACGTTGCCGAGTATTATGCCCTGATCCTTTTCTCTCTGGCAGGGATCATCCTAATGGTATCCTACCATAATTTATCGATGTTGTTCATCGGTATAGAGATCATGTCGATATGTATGTACATTCTGGCAGGTATCAAAAAGAAAGACTTCGCTTCCAATGAGGCTGCGTTGAAATACTTTTTAATGGGTGCTTTTTCTACGGGTATCTTATTGTTTGGAATAACACTTATATATGGCGCATCTGGATCATTTGATCTTGAGATGATTAAGCAGTATATCTTGAATGATCCGGCAGGAGTATCACCATTGTTATATACAGGGATTACCTTGCTGATCATCGCGTTAGCGTTCAAGGTAGGGGCGGCCCCTTTTCACTTTTGGGCTCCGGACGTTTATGAAGGTTCACCATCGCTTATTACCGCTTATATGAGCACCGTGGTTAAAACAGCTGGCTTTGCTGCCTTTTTAAGATTAATCATGTTTTCCTTCGCCCCAATTCAGGATTTCTGGGTGCCAATCATCATTACCCTAGCAGTCCTTTCACTGTTGATCGGCAACGTAACGGCTGTGTATCAGCAGCATTTTAAGAGAATGCTAGCTTACTCTAGTATATCACATGTTGGTTATATGCTGTTTTCGTTGCTAGCATTAAATGGATCCTCTGATAATGCAGTTTTTGTTTATGCTGCGGCGTATTCGGTTGCTTCTATCATTGCTTTTGGAGTGCTTATTCTAATGCAGAAACAGGTTGGGAATGATAGCTTTGACAGCTTCAATGGTCTGGCAAAGAAGAACCCTTTTCTTGCCCTTACGCTTACCATAGCTATGTTGTCTTTAGCAGGCATTCCGCTTACAGCTGGTTTTATAGGGAAGTTCATGATGTTCTCAAGAGCACTAGCCTCTTATCACGTCGTGTTAGTTGTGTTTGCAGTATTGAATGCAATCGTCGGCATCTTCTACTATTTCCGCGTGATTGTAGCTATGTACTTTAAACAAGAGGATCGTAAAGAGCTTTCCGTTCCGGTGTTTTTCAAGTTCGTTCTAGGGTTGTCGGCCTTGGTAACAATCGTATTGGGAGTATATCCAGATTTTATCGCAGGCTTGATTTAACGTTAAAAAAATTATTTAATATTCGTAGATTTACGAATATTCATTATGTACGAATTCTGGGATTATCTCCAACATCTTATAAACCCTGAGCTTCTACTTCGAGAAGGAGGGTTCTATCTTCTGTTATTTGTGGTTTTCGCAGAAACAGGATTGTTTTTCGGTTTTTTTTTACCAGGGGATTACCTTCTGTTTCTAGCAGGATTATTTGTAGCCACTGATAAGTTAGATGTATCCATCTACACTTTAATATTTGGCCTGATGGCTACAGCCATTGCCGGCAACTTTGTTGGCTATTGGTTCGGAAAAAAAACGGGGCCAGTACTTTATCTCAGGAAGGATACTATGTTCTTCAAGAAGAAATACCTGATCGCAGCCGAGGCATATTACAGAAAGCAAGGTGCTTTTGCTCTGATTATGGGGCGATTCATCCCGATTGTAAGGACCTTTGCTCCTATAGTAGCAGGAATGATCAAGTTGGATAGCCGAAAGTTTGCCTTATATAATGTGTCAGGGGCCATATTGTGGGTCGGTTCATTGACCTTGCTGGGATTCTTTTTAGGCAAAAGATTCGAGAAACAAATTGACCAATATTTGTTATACATTATCGTGGGATTTATAGTTATAACTGCCATCCCGCTAGTACTAGCCTATTTCAAAAAAGACAACAAAAAAGAACGTATTCAAGCCAACGAAAATAATCAAGACAATGAGCAATTCTAATGCCTGGCATAGTGTAACACCAGGAAAACAACTACCTGAATTTGTTAACGCAATCATTGAGATCCCAAAGGGGTCAAAAGCAAAATATGAGATAGATAAGGAATCGGGTTTATTACGCCTCGACCGCATACTTTTTTCTTCAGTGATGTATCCAGCTAATTACGGCTTCATTCCGCAGACCTACTGCGATGACGAAGATCCGTTGGATATCCTCGTATTGTGTTCAGCTGACGTATTTCCGATGTCTCTCATTGAAGCAAAGGTTATAGGTGTGATGCACATGGTGGATAACGGTGAGCAGGATGACAAGATTATAGCAGTTGCAAAAAACGATATGTCGGTAAACTATATTGATGACCTCTCTGCTCTGCCTCCCCATACAATGAAAGAAATCGTACGTTTTTTCCAAGATTATAAAGCCTTGGAGCATAAAAACGTAACGATAGAACAATTGATGGGCAAAGAGGAAGCGTACCGGGTCATTCAGGAGTCTATCGAGTTGTACGATAAAACATATAAAGGATAGCATAGTAAATGGGATTCCAGATATTTCTGACTTTTTTCCTTGTTCTACTGAACGGCTTTTTCGTAGCAGCTGAATTTGCTATCGTCAAAGTCAGGGCTTCACAAATTGAAATTCATGCGAAGTCTGGTAACCGGATAGCTAAGACAGCTAAGCACATTACTCAGCATTTAGACGGGTATCTTGCGGCAACGCAGTTAGGTATTACGCTTGCATCTCTGGGTCTGGGCTGGGTCGGAGAAGAGGTGATGGAGCATATCCTGCAAAATATTTTATTTGCGTTTGGTTCAGATCCTGAGTTCGTGGCCTCATTTACTAAAACCGCTGCACCGATAATTGCGTTTGGTACCATTACCGTCCTTCACATCGTCTTCGGGGAGCTTGCTCCTAAGTCCATTGCGATCCAGAAACCTATTGGCGTGACCATGGCGATATCGCTGCCTCTTCACTTCTTTTACATGCTTTTCAGGCCTTTTATCTGGCTCTTGAACGGCTTTGCGAATTTTCTGCTAAGACTTCTTGGTATACATGCGATAAGCGGACATGAAGCAGCACACAGTTCTGAGGAGCTTCAATATTTACTTGAACAAGGAAAGGAGAGTGGGGCTTTAGATAGCAATGAGCATGAGCTGATCAAAAATGTTTTTGACTTCAATGAGCGCGTTGTTAAGAATATAATGGTACCTCGTACTAAGATTTCAGCTATTGAAATTGCTGCTACTCCTGAAGATGTGATTGCCACAGTTGTACGCGAGGGCTATTCCAGAATACCTGTCTACGACGAGACCATTGATAAGATCGTCGGAGTGATTCATGCCAAGGATATCTTGCCAATCCTCGCGGACAAGAAAAGCATGTTGGTTTCTGATATCATCAGGAAGCCATATTTCATTCCCGAAACGAAGAAGATCAATGATCTCCTTAGCGAATTTCAGCTAAACCGTATCCAGATTGCAATTGTTCTTGATGAGTTTGGCGGAACTGCAGGAATGGTGACTCTTGAAGATATCGTGGAAGAGCTGGTCGGAGAAATTCAAGACGAATTTGATGAGGAGAAACCTATCGTTGAGAAGGTTTCAGAACATGAATTCATTGTTAACGCATCCGCGTCCATACATGATGTGAATGAATATTTGCCTCATGACCTGCCCGAAGATGAAAACTATGATACGGTAGGTGGTCTGGTTGGTGACCTGTTCGGTAAGATACCGGAGGTGGGTGAACGTAAAGAATTTTACGGTTATATCATCACTATCATGAAAAAAACAGAGCAGAATATTGAGTCTGTAAAGCTTGACCTGGTTATAAATCAGGAGGATATGATTGACGAACGGTAGCTCTTATGCATTTATTCTACACACCGGATATTGCTGGAGATGTTTATATCATGAATCCAGACGAAAGCAAACATTGCGTTCGGGTGCTTAGATTGCAAAAAGATGATATTGTTCAGTTGATTGACGGTCGTGGCGGTATTTTCGAAGCTGTTATCGTCAATCCCGACGCCAAAAGAACTGAGCTTAAAGTTGTCCGTGAGACAAGGGAGTATCAAAAAAGGAATCACTATTTACATATCGCCATCGCTCCAACAAAAAACATCGAGCGATTGGAATGGTTCTTAGAGAAAGCCACTGAGATCGGTATTGACGAGATATCACCAGTTATTTGTGACAGGTCCGAAAGAAAAGAGGTGAAGACTGAGCGTCTGGAAAGGGTCATAACATCTGCTGTAAAACAATCTCTTAAAGCTTACCATCCTAAGCTTAATGAACCCCAAAAGTATAGGGATTTTATTAAGAATATCTCCGGCGATAGGTACATAGCTCACTGTATGGACGGTGAAAAAGTTCCCCTTAAAGATTTGATCACCCCAAGCGGCCATTACACAATTTTAATTGGTCCTGAAGGTGATTTTACTTCATCGGAGCTGGATTCAGCGTTAAATTATGGGTGTCAGCCTATCACTTTGGGTACCAGTAGGCTCCGGACGGAAACCGCAGCCCTTGAAGCATGTTTTGAAATTAACTTTTTGAATAGATGATAAGCAGATGGTCATTGGTAGTACCTCTTGTATTGCCGTTGATCATGGCATTTAGCTTTAGCTCCTCTTATAAAATAGCCAGGCTTAAGTACAATGGCGGCGGTGACTGGTATGGAAACCGTACGGCGCTCACAAACTTAATTACGTTTTCTAATTCCCAGCTAGGGACAAATATTGATCGGGAAGAGGCGATTGCAGACGTCGGTAGCTCAACACTGTTTCAGTACCCATTCATCTACATGACAGGTCATGGGAACGTTCAATTTTCTGATTCAGAAGCAAGGAATCTTCGGAATTACCTATTGGGAGGCGGATTTCTCCATATTGATGACAACTACGGATTAGACCAATACATTCGTCCGCAGATGAAGAAGGTATTTCCCGAGCTTGACTTTGTGGAGCTGCCATCCTCACATCCTCTTTACCATCAGAAGTTCTCTTTCCCGGCAGGTCTGCCTAAGATACATGAACATGACGGAAAAAGACCGCAAGGATTCGCGCTTATATATAAAGGCAGGGTAGTATGCTATTATACATATGAGGCAGACCTTGGCAATGGCTGGGAAGATGCCGGAACTTATCCGGGAGACTCGGAAGCTACGCGACTTAAAGCCTTAAAAATGGGCGCAAACATCCTCCAGTTCACGTTTAGTCAATAAACAGACGTTTTCATTTGGAGCTCAGAGAGGGTTAGTGTAGAACACTTATCTTACTTTAGTATTGGTTCGGGAGCGCGGTTGCTTAAACTTTTTCTTACCTACACTATTAATTTCAGCAGAGCCAACCATATTCATTGCACATCTGAAGCCTACCTCAGCACTCGTTTCATCCTGTTGCATGAACCTGCGGGTCGCCGGGTTGAGCCAGTACGCCCGATCGTTCCATGATCCACCTTTATACACCTTTGACCGATCGTTCACAAGTGTAGTAACACCGTAAAGTTCCTGGTTCACTGTATCCTTATAGCCACGCAGGTCATAATTAAACTTTGCTTCAGAGTTTTCTCTGGTGGTATCAACCTGTCCGTTAAGCTCCGCCCAGGTTTGCTTCCTGCGTGAAGTGGCTGGTTCTTTAATTGGCCTACCGTACTTATCTTTCGCAAATGTGCCCTTATTAACGTCGGCAATACGCTTATTTACGTATTCGTTTCCGCGAAACGGATTGAAGTCATCGAACTCTTCATATGACATCTTCCGATAAGTGTCACCAACCCATTCGTTTACATTTCCGGCCATATTATACAGTCCGAAGTCATTCGGCATATAGCTTCTCACTGGAGCGGTAATATCCGCCTTGTCGTTCAAAGCTCCGCCAGTACCCATGTTGTCTCCCGCGGCCCGTTTAAAGTTCGCCATAATCAGACCCTGAGTTCTCCTCGATGAGGAGCGAACGCCAAGACCGCTCCAGGGATAGATCTTTCCATCTGCAATATTTTCGTCAGAAGTGTTTCCCGCAAGCGCCAGCGCAGCATACTCCCACTCCGCTTCAGAAGGCAGGCGGTAATGCTCCTGCAGCACCCCATCTTCCTTTCTCACCGGTCTGCGAACATTCGCACTTCCCCGCGAACCTTCCGCCCCTGCAGCCGGATTCAGGTCTCTTGGCATTCTTTTTCCGTTGATACCCTCCCCTTGATACTGACCATTGAGGTAGATGTCCGTATTAAACGGTTCGTTCGTGGCTTCAACCTTATTTCCCTTGTTGGCGAGCGTTTTAAAATCGACCATTATTCCGCGGGCACGAAGGATTTGTTCATTTACCCTGTCTGTACGCCATTCTGCATATTCTTTTGCCTGTTCCCAGCTGATTCCAATTACCGGGTAATCCTGATAGGCAGGGTGCCGCAGGTAATTCTCTACATAAGGCTCATTGTAAGAAAGAGGGCGACGCCATACAAGCGTATCCGGAAGAGCATTGTAATAATATTCGCGGTCGTCCGGGAAATTTCTCTGTATCCAGTAAAGATATTCACCCCAGTTTACATTAGATACCTCTGTCTCGTCCATATAAAAAGACGGAACTGTAACCCGCCTTCTCAGATTATCGTTTTCGTAAGCCAGATCCTGTTGCAAACTGCCTCCCATTACAAACGTTCCTCCCTCGATCGGGATAAGCCCCGGTCCCGGTGCTGGCTTTATGTTTTGGGCGACGGTAAATCCCCCGTTTTTGCTATCGTTATAAGCCCAGCCTGTATTCGAAGAAACCTTGCTTTTACAGCCAACCCCTAAACAAGCAAGCCCTAAAATTCCGGTTGTAAAAAGTATTGATAATCTTTTCATTCAGTATATAAAACAGAGAACTGCAATAATAGGAATAATCACTTAAAACCAGAAGAGATTGGTGTCTATATATGGCGTTCTTCCTAAATATATTCTACATTTATCTATGATCTTTTGCTCGTTTCGAAGTTTCTTCACTGTCTTTGTCCTGCTTTGGCTCCGGGGACTCGAAACGGTCGCTCAACCTACAGTAAATACCCCATCTTCCAAAGTCATATCCGGAAGAATCCAAACAGCAGTACCTTTCTTGCGGATAAGTCCCGATGCCAGAACCGGAGCAATGGGAGACGCAGGTGCAGCAACTCCTTCAGACCCCAACGCCTTGTACGCTAACCCATCGAAAATTGCCTATGCGAAGGATAGAGCAGCTGTCGCCATCTCCTACAGTCCCTGGTTGCGCAATCTTACAACAGATATGTACATCACTTACCTGAGCGGCTATCATAAAATAGATAAAAAAAGTACCCTGGGAATTTCCGCAAAATATTTTTCTATGGGCGACATTCAACTTCGCGATGAGCTCTTCTCTTCTCTGGGAACATACCGACCAAACGATCTGGCGTTTGATGCCACGTACGCGCGACTCTTTGGCTCGTCATTGGCTCTGGCCACCACCGTTCGCTTTATTTCGTCAAACGTTCCAGATGGTACAGGCGCCGAGGGGCAGTCATCCCTCTCCGCAACGGCCCTGGCCGTCGACGTCTCCGCGTACCACCAAATTGAGTTAATCATCGGAAATCGTTCGCATAATATCGCTTTTGGGATCAACGTCTCAAACATTGGAAATAAACTATCCTATGTCAATGCCGGAGAAAAGATGTTCTTACCCACAAACCTCAAGCTCGGATCTGCGCTCACTGTTAACCCCGGTTCTCCTCAGCAGCTGCTCATTGCAGTAGATTTAAACAAACTCCTTGTACCGACGCCCCCCAGATTCAATGAAGATGGTGACATCGTGGCCGGACGAAATGACGACCGCTCAGTGGCCTCCGGCATCTTTGGTTCTTTCGCCGATGCGCCCGGAGGGCTCGGTGAGGAAATCAGCGAGGTAAGCGTTGGGCTGGGACTCGAATATCTGCTATCTCAGCAATTGGGTGTCCGTGGCGGCTATCAATATGAGAGTCCCGACAAAGGCAACAGGCAATACCTTACAGCAGGGGCAGGCTATCGATATTCCTCACTGCAAATCGACTTCTCCTACCTTTTCTCCACCATTAGAAACAATCCACTAGCCAACTCCCTCCGCGTCTCGCTTATGTACGCATTCAACTAACGAAGTTTCAGCAGATAACGATTAAAGCCCTAAAAGAAGGTTGATCCATTAAAGTTTAGTAGGTTTGATAAAAAACAGAAACGAAGCCATCCGGAGCGCGCCGCTCAAAAGCAGCAACGAATACGTTCATGATAGCTTCATTACCATAAAAAAACAAATTATACCATAATGAAAATAAAAGTTGGATTTGGTTTCGATGTACATCAATTGAAGAAAAACCACCCCTTCATCATTGGAGGAGTTCATCTTGATCATCACTCCGGAGCATTCGGACATTCAGATGCCGACGTCTTACTGCACGCCATTAGCGACGCACTGCTCGGTGCAGCGAACCTGGGAGATATAGGTTTTCACTTTTCCAATACCGATGACCGCTGGAAAGGAATCAGCAGTGCTCTCCTGTTAACGGAGTGTGTTCGCCTGATCGCAGAAAAAGGTTGGAGAATAGGAAACATTGACGCCATGCTGTGCCTGGAAGCCCCCAAAATAAATCCCCATGTTCCTGCAATGAAAAAAAACATAGCCGAGGCAGCAGGTATCAGCGAGGATGATATCTCCATAAAAGCGACCACCAATGAAACCATGGGATTCATCGGCAGGGAAGAAGGAGTGGTTGCCTACGCGGTCTGCCTAATAGAAAAAGACGTTAAGGCTTAACATCAGTAAAGTCAACTCCGCACTTATTACAACCGCTCGCGCAGCCTTTATTGGAACGCAAACTTCTGAAAACTAGCCGCCCTATATACGCTATTGCGAGGAGGAACAAGATCAAAACGATAATCTCCTGTGTATCCATATACAAAGATAAAGTTTTATTACTCCCTGATTGTCATGATATTTTAATGTTCAAACGCGGGATTTTATGAATTAAATCGTACCTTTGCAAAAAATTTTTTAGGGCATTACATGCAGAATATCAGAAACATTGCAATTATAGCACACGTTGACCATGGTAAAACTACAATGGTTGATAAAATTTTACACTCTTGTCAGTTATTCAGAGACAACGAACAAACAGGAGAGTTAATTCTAGATAATAACGATCTTGAGCGTGAGCGAGGAATAACTATTGTAGCGAAAAACGTATCCGTAAACTACAAGGGAGTAAAAATTAATATCATCGATACCCCGGGTCACGCCGATTTCGGCGGAGAGGTAGAGCGGGTTCTTAAGATGACTGACGGTGTTATTTTGCTTGTTGACGCATTCGAAGGAGCAATGCCGCAGACACGTTTCGTAACACAGAAGGCGCTTGCACTAGGACTTAAGCCTATCGTTGTTGTAAACAAAGTTGACAAAGAAAACTGCCGCCCTGAAGAAGTTTATGAGTCTATCTTCGAATTGTTCTTCAATCTTGAAGCAACAGAAGATCAGCTAGACTTCCCGGTTATCTACGGTTCATCTAAACAAGGATGGATGAGTACTGACTGGAAACAAAAAACAGAAGACATTTTCCCATTACTAGATGCAATTTTAGAAAGCATTCCTCCGGCTCCAGTTTCAGAAGGAACGCTTCAAATGCAGATCACTTCTCTTGATTACTCTTCTTTCGTTGGACGTATCGCTATCGGTCGCGTTGCAAGAGGCGAGATCAGAGAGAACATGCCTGTGTCTTTAGTAAAGCGCGACGGTACCATCCAAAAATCCCGTATTAAAGAGCTTTACACTTTCGAAGGTCTCGGAAAAATCAAAGCAAAAGAAGTTAAAGCTGGTGATATCTGCGCTGTAGTAGGTATTGACGGATTTGATATTGGTGATACCATCGCCGACTTCGAAAATCCTGAGCAGCTTGAAATTATACATATTGATGAGCCAACAATGAACATGTTGTTTACCATCAATAACTCTCCATTCTTCGGTAAAGAGGGCAAGTTCGTTACCTCACGTCACCTTCGTGACCGCCTTTACAAGGAGATGGAAAAAAACCTTGCATTAAAGGTTATTGAAACAGAATCTCCCGATGCCTATTTGGTTTACGGAAGAGGTATCCTCCATTTATCTGTATTGATTGAAACGATGCGTCGCGAAGGTTATGAGATTCAGGTAGGACAACCACAGGTTATTCTGAAAGAAATTGATGGAGTAAAATGTGAGCCAATTGAAGTCCTAATCGTTGACGTTCCTTCAGAGGTTTCCGGTAAGGTTATCGAATTAGTAACGCAGCGTAAAGGTGAACTGTTGATTATGGAGCCTAAGGGCGACTTGCAGCACCTGGAATTTGATATTCCTGCCCGCGGTATTATTGGCTTAAGAAATAACGTTCTTACAGCAACTGCTGGTGAAGCAATCATGGCACACCGTTTCAAGGCTTACGAGCCATGGAAAGGTGCCATTCCTGGAAGATCAAACGGTGTATTGATTTCTATGGACAAAGGTACTACCACTGCTTATGCGATTGATAAACTACAAGACAGAGGCCGTTTCTTTATCGATCCGGGAGCTGATGTTTATGAAGGACAGATCATGGGAGAGCACATTCGCGAGAATGACCTGGTTATCAACCTGACCAAAGGAAAGCAGCTTACCAACATGCGCGCCTCAGGTACTGACGATAATACACGTATCGCACCAGCTATTAAGTTCTCTCTGGAAGAAGCAATGGAATATATCCAAAGCGACGAGTACATCGAGATCACTCCAAAGAGCATGCGTCTTCGCAAGATTTACCTAAATGAAGGCGAACGTAAGATCAACGCAAAGAAATTTGTTTAGTCGATCATTTAATAAATAGTTTAAAAGGCTGGTTCATAACGATCCAGCCTTTTTTTGTATAACGATATCGTATAAGTAAATTTTCTTAGCTTCCTGGCTGATATTACCTCAGCTGTACTTTTTTATTTCCGTTATGGGGAATCTTAGTATTTTCGAAGATTAATCTACTAAAAATGCAGGAGCAGTCAGCCGAACAGGTAATTACCTATTATAACGAGCACGTTCAAAACAAGTTGAACGACTATATCAAGGTTAATCCCAGAATTGAGGAAGCCTGGAATACGCTCGTCCGGTATGCACCCCAGAAACCGCTTCGTATACTCGAAGTAGGCTGCGGAATAGGCAGTATTTGCGCCCGCATGGGTAAACAGTGGCCCGATGCCGAAATACATGGTATTGACATCAGTACGCACTCGATCCAAATGGCAGACAAGCTGTTCGGGAGCTCCCGGCTGAAGTTCAAAAGTGGCATTCTTACAGAAGATACTTACGACACCACTTTCGACCTCATTGTCTTCATGGATGTCTACGAGCATATTTCCATACCAGACCGCCCCGTCGTACACGCTTCCATCAAAAAGCTGCTGAATAACAAAGGCCGCCTCTTTCTGTCTGTGCCAACTCCTCATTACCTCAAATGGTCGGCAAAACACAAGCCCGAAACCATGCAGCCGGTCGATGAGCATATTTCATTCGACGTAATCGGGAAGCTGGCTGCTGATATCGGGGCCGACGTACTGCTCTATCAGATCAAGGACATCTGGAACCAGGGAGATTACGCACACATTGTCTTCGAAAAGAACGACGATTTCGAAGCCGCCTTCTTTCATCAGAAACCCGTAACGCTGCAGCAGAGATCAAAGCGCATCATTAATAAAGGCATTTACAAGCTGGGCAGTTTGCTCCGACGTACCTATGTCAGAAATAAGCTGAAATAAACATGGCTAAACTCTGCATTATCAAGCCAAACCCCTCCACGTATTCGGAAACTTTCATCCAGTCGCATGTTGATTTCCTCCCGATGGAAAAGAAAATCCTCTACGGAGGTGTCTTCCCGCTTTACAAGGAAGATGGATCTTTCCTCATTCCTACCTTTTGGGGTATCGCCAGCTACCTTTTTCAGAAGCGGGCTCTAAAGAAAAGAGATATTCCCGTGCGCACAAAAGCGCTCGTGTCCTATCTCCGGAAAGAAAAGGTAGACGTTGTACTGGCAGAGTACGGTACTACAGGGGCGATGGTAGCCGAAGCCTGTAAGCTGGCCGATGTTCCCCTGGTCATCCACTTTCATGGAGCCGATGCGCATCATCATTCAACCATCAACGAATACCAAGACTGGTATCGGCGCGCCTTTCAATACGCTTCCACCATCATCGGGGTATCTAATGATATGATCAATAGCCTGCAGCGGCTCGGCGCGCCCAGGGAAAAACTGGTGCTCAATCCCTATGGTATCAACACCGAACGTTTCGCTCCTGCGCATGAAAATACAAACCGCAGTAACAGCTTTCTCTTCGTTGGTCGTTTTGTCAGCAAGAAATCGCCACAGACCACTATAAAAGCGTTTTACGAAGTTCTCAAACGTTCTCCTGAGGCGAGGCTCATCATGGCAGGGGGCGGTCCTCTATTAGAAGAATCAAAGACACTAACCCAGGAATTGGGTATTGCCGATAAGGTGAACTTCCCAGGGGTGCTGCCATCCGATGAGATCAGCCAACTGCTCAAACAGAGCTGTTGCTTCGTCCAACACTCGGTCACACCTCCCGATGGAGACATGGAAGGCACGCCTAACACCATTCTTGAAGCTGCAGCAGCGGCTCTGCCTGTTGTTAGCACCCGGCACGCCGGAATCAAGGAAGCCGTTATCGAAGGAAAAACAGGCTATCTGGTCGACGAATACGACACCACAGGCATGGCAGAGAAGATGGTCGCGATCCTTTCCTCTCCTGAGCAGGCAGCCGAAATGGGCCGCGAGGGTAGGAAGCATATCATGCAGAACTATACGCTCTCCGATCGCATCGCCCGGCTAAATGCTATTCTCGAAGAAGCCATTGCAAAAAAACACAACCACTCTTAATGAATCTATTACAGAAGCAGGGGTTTTATAACAGCATTATCTTATACGCAGGTACTGTACTCGGTTTTCTGAACCTGGTCATTCTCTTTCAACGCATCCTTACCAAAGAGGAGATAGGCTTTTATACGCTGGTGATAACGGTTTCCGGACTGTATGCCCAGATTGCCTCCCTGGGCATCAACGGCGTAATTCTGAAGTATTTTCCGGTATTCCGCACAGAAGACAAAACCCATAAAGGCTTTATTTCCCTGGTGGTGTTATGGAGCACACTCAGCTTTCTGGCCTTCACCCTGCTGTTCCTACTATTCAAGGGCTTCGTGATGAACCAATATGAAGACAAGGCAGGCGGCGGACTAATGGTACAGCATTACTATTACCTCATCCCGATATCCTTTTTAACCCTTCTGTTCACAGTTCTGGAAAGCCTTGCGCGCACAGTTTTTAAGAACGTGTTTTCAGCCTTCCTCAAAGAATTCCTTCTCCGGTTCATTACCAGCATTACCGTGCTGATGATGGCCGCTGCCTGGTTCGGTTACGACGGCTTTCTCAATGCCTACCTCGTCGCAAACGCATTAATCGCATTCCTGCTCTGGTACAATATCGCTAAGGGCAAGCATTTTAAACTGGCGCCCATCACCCGGGAAGTAAAATCACAACGCAAGGAGCTTTTGAACTACGGGCTGTTCTCAGTAATCAGCGGAGGCTCTTTTGGTCTGGTCCAGGGTATGGCCGTGCTGATGCTCAGCGTAATTGCCGACAGATCATTGGAGCTTGTAGGGATTTACGGAACATTCTTTGGAATCGCCGTTGTCATCAGTTTACCCGCCAAGGCCCTCGGACGCACCTCTTACCAAATCGTTTCCGAAGCGTGGGCGCAGAACGATCTCAAAAAGATTGATCGCATCTATAAAAAGACTTCGCTTGTCCAGTTCATCATTGGCTGCCTGTTGCTCATCGGGCTGCTCATCAACTACGACCACATTCTCTTCCTGATGAACCGGCCTGAATATGCGCAGTACTTCTGGGTCTTTGTTATTGTAGGATTGACCTTCCTGGTGGATATTACCGGAGGCTTAAACGGGCAGATCATCAACTTCTCCAGGTATTATCGCTACACCACCTACATGATCACTGCCGCAGTCTTTGTCTGTGCTTTTCTCAATTGGCTGCTGATTCCACATTTCGGTCTCGTCGGTGCCGCCTTATCCTACCTGCTGATCATGGTCATCCTCAACTTTCTCTATTGGTTGTTCATTCTGGTCAAGTTCAAGCTGCAGCCCTTCGATAGCAAATACCTGGCGGTGCTGCTGATCTCGGCAGTAAGCCTTGCCATCGGCATCTACATACCTCTTTTCGATAATATTGTGGTGGATATAGCCCTTCGCTCAGCGGCTGCTACCCTGGTATTCACCGGTTCGGTGCTCGGGTTCAATATTTCCGAAGATATCAACCAATTATACCGCAACGCACTTGTAAAAGCAGGTATCAAGTAATCATCTTTCACTGCTTACGGATAGAGAAAATTGTTAGTTTTGCATACTATGCAAAATCCGGCACCTATAGCTTTATTTGTCTACAATCGTCCCGATCATGCGCGCCGTACGATCGCTTTTCTCAAGAAAAACTATCTGGCCGAAGAATCACGCCTGTTTATATTTTCAGACGCTGCCCGACCCGGTGATGAGGAAAAGGTAAACGAAGTTCGTGAAATGATTGCCGGCGTAGAGGGCTTTAAAAGTGTGGAGGTGGTAAAGCGCCCGCATAATTACGGATTAGCCAATTCAGTTATTGATGGCGTTACCCGACTTTCCAAAGAGTACGGAAAGGTGATCGTCCTGGAAGACGACGTCATCACCTCGCCACATACGCTTCAGTATTTTAATGAGGGACTAAGAAAGTACGAGCATGTCGACCAGGTGATGCATATCACGGCCTATATGTACAACCTCAAAGAGAACAATCTTCCCGAAACCTTCTTCCTGCGAATAGCAAGCAGTCAAGCCTGGGCCACCTGGGACCGGGCGTGGAAGTTCTTTGAGCCGGATATCGATTTGCTGATGAGCAAGTTCGACCGGGAGTCTAAGCATGCATTCGAGGTCGAAGGGGCCATGAACTTCTGGAAGCACATGAAGCATTTCAAGGAGGGTAAAAACAACTCCTGGGCTATCCGCTGGTACGCGTCCGTGTTTCTGAATAAGGGTCTTTCCCTGAACCCGCGGGTTTCTTTAATCGATAATATCGGCCACGATGGCAGCGGTGTACACTCCGCAGTCGGTGAGATTTATCGCAGCCCGATCTATCCAAAGAGAATAAGCAGTTACCCTGAAGTCATAGAGGAGCACCCCGAAGCCTTCGCCGTATTGAAAGATTTCCTTAAAAACCGTAAAGGAAGCTTACTCAAACGCGGTATCCGCTACCTCAACCATGTCATCACCAAGCTCAAAGCCAGGTAAAAGATGTATTTTTAGGGGCTGTGAAGGTAGTTCATATAAACACATACGATGGGAATGGGGGTGCAGGCCGCGCATGTCTCCGGCTGCATCAGGCTTTGCTTGCCGAAGGCCTGCAATCGCAAGTCTGGGTTAGCTATAAATTCGGCTCTAATCCACAGGTTCAAACCTTTTCATCCTCACTGATATCCCGTGGCCTGTCCGCATTCGGTATCTTATTCGAACGCTATTACTCTTCTTACATATCAAAACCCCTGAAGATTCCGTTCTCGGCAGCGCTTTGGGGAAAGAATATCACTCGAAACAAGGCTGTGCAAGACGCCGATATTATCCATATTCACTGGATAAATCACGCCTTCCTGCGTCCCGAAGACCTGGCCAGCCTCAGTAAGCTGGGTAAGCCTGTGGTGTGGACTTTTCATGACAGCAATGCCTTCACCGGCGGGTGTCATGTTCGCTATAGCTGTGACCATTTCGAAAATGAATGCGGCAATTGTCCCCTTCTTAAAAATGAAAATCCTGACGACCAGTCGCACAAGATCTGGAAGCGGAAAAATAAGGCCTATCAGCAACTGAATTTCTCCATCGTAGCTCCGAGCCGCTGGATGCACGATTCCATCCGTCGCAGTTCTCTGCTGAAGCACTCCAGGGTAGAAGTTATCCCCAATACCCTCGAAACGACAATATTCAAGCCCTGGGATAAGAAAGTTGCCCGAAAAACCCTCGGACTGCCTGAGGATAAGTTTATCATGTTAAGTGGCTTTATGCCTTCCCGCAAAGATCTGCATAAGGGAACACCTTACCTGCTGGAAGCCTTGCAGATACTCGTCGACAAAGGAATGGTCGACAAGCAAGATGTCGAGCTGATCATCTTCGGAAATAAGGACACAGCCAATGTGCCAGAATTTGCCGTCAACACGACATTCCTGGGCACGATATCCGATGATGAGAAACTCAGCATGTGTTACAGCGCTGCCGACGTATTTCTGACCCCATCGCTCGAAGACAATCTGCCTAATACCGTCATGGAGAGCCTTTCCTGCGGAACTCCCGTTGTGGCCTTTACCACCGGCGGTATCCCCGACATGGTTACTCATCATGAAAATGGATACCTTGCTCAGTACAAGTCCGCAGATGACTTTGCCAATGGAATCTCCTGGATATACGGACGTACGGACCGCAACCAGTTGAATATAGCGGCGAGGGAAGCCGTACTGACCCGCTTTTCTGAAAGCGTAATTGCAGCTAAACACATCGCTCTATATAATGAGGTATCCGGTAAAGGCAAGAATTCAAAGTTTAAGCCCCTTCTGTCGGTCGTTACCGTAGTTTACAACAATGTACAAGACATCGAGCGTACCATTCGTTCTGTGGTCGATCAAACCTATCAGAACATCGAGTATATCGTTATTGATGGGGGATCTACTGATGGTACACTGGACATCCTTCATCGTCATGAATCCAGGATCAGTAAGCTGATCAGCGAGAAAGACGCCGGCATTTACGATGCCATGAACAAAGGACTCGCACTCGCCACCGGCGACTACGTGCTGTTTATGAACTCCGGCGACGAGATATATGCTCCCGACACGGTAGCCAAGATCTTCGCGTCGGCAGATAATGCCGATATCTATTACGGAGAGACGGAGATGTATAACGAACGCTGGGAAAGTTTGGGTCGCAGGCGCCATCAGGCTCCTGAACGATTAAGGCATTCCAGTTTCCGCTACGGCATGAGTGTCAGTCACCAGGCCATTTATATCCGCCGCTCGCTTGTTATACCCTATGATCCCCGTTATCAGCTAAGCGCCGATATCGACTGGATACTAAATGCCATCAAAAAGGCTAAAAAAACCCAGTTTGCAGGTATGTATGTGGCCAAATACCTTGTAGGTGGGATGTCCAAGCGCAAGCACAGGCAGAGCCTTATAGAACGCTTCCAGATCTTTAGCAAGCACTACGGTACTGTATCGAATATCCTGAACCATGTTGTCATCAGTATGAAGCTCGCTGCTTACTATTTCCTTCACAAACGTACTAACGATTAATCGTCCCCCTAGGCTGTACTATCTTACCATACCCTTTTCGGGAATACTTTGACTATGCTTTTATAAATTCCGTATCAGGTTCGAGTCAACTCCGTACCAACGTCGTACCAGCTTCGATAAATGTCGAAGGTAATACGACCCAAAGAGGGAGCAGCTGCGTCAATAAGTCGACTCTTGGGAAATGCTAATATGCGCGAGACTAAGAGGCTGCCTGGAAGGAGTTGAGAAAGGGGTCGAAAGAAGATTTGCAGTTGTTCCGAAGGAGATCGAAAGAGGGTCTGAAGAAGTTCAGAAAGAAATTCAGAAAAGTTCCAAAGAAGCTCAGAATCAAGCCTGAAAACAATCATAAAGAGATTTAAAAAGAAAAAGGGATAGCCGTTATCACCGACTATCCCTTTTCAAGATGTTTATCAAAATTTACTTGTTCCCTCTCTTACGTTCGCGGTAACCGGCGAATCCGATTCCTCCAATCAGAAGAATAGATGCGATCAGAGAAATATTTTCTCCTGCATAATAAGATACCGGTTCGAACTTGAACTCCAGGGTGTGGTTTCCACCAGGGAGTTGAGCGGCACGAAGAATATAATTCGCTCTGAAATACGGAATCTTTTCACCATCCACATAGGCATTCCAGCCTTTATCATACCATACCTCAGCGAATACGGCGATCATATCCTTGCCTGCGGTGTATTCGTAGGTCAGGTGGTCCGGGTGATACTTCGTCAAAGTAATTTTCGCATTCGGATCAGGGACACCTGCTTTTCTAACATCGATAAGTGACTTGAAGCTTTCGTGTACAATAGCCTCTTTCTTAGGATCAAAGCTGTTGATTCCCTGCATTTCTTCATCAGCACTCTTCACCCAAAGAACGTTAGATACGAACCAGGCGTTTCCGCAGGCCGTGCTTCTGTTCTGTATACGTTGAGACTGGTTTTTTTCATCATTGGTGATGACGTACTTGGTATTCAGCATATCGAGTACGTCTTCGTTGATGGCATTATTGAATTGCTTATCCAGCACTTCCTGGAATCGCTTCAGCTTCGCAGCATGATAGCCACCCACTGTCTTATGGAAGTAGGAAGCGGTTGCGTTACTGAAGGTATTCGTGGTTAGGTCCAGAACCCGGTAGTTGAGGCTTGGATCGCGAAGGATCAGCTCGTCAACCTGGCGAGGCTGGAAGCTCTGCTCAAGGGTGTTTTTCTCAACAAATTTTTCGTTATTCAGGTAGCGACGATCAACTCCCCACATGTCGATCAGTATTACAATTGCAAATATGGCATATATGTACTCCTGCTTGATCGTCTTCTTGATAAGCGCCCATACAAGTCCGGCACCAATAAGGACAAATATTAAGGAGCGCAACGCGTCTGCACGTGCCATGCTCGTACGGTCTTCAATAAGTGCGTTGGCTAGTGAGTTGGCAAATCCTTGATCGCCTACCGCCTGCGTCAGCCCTTCAATCACCTGCTGGTGGTTACTCGCCTTAAAGCTTAGGAATAGTCCGGGAAGAATCAGGATAACCAAAATAATGCCCCCGGTAATATAAACCGAGTAGGCAGCTTTCTTCAGAAGTACTTTTGTTTCATGCTTACCCGAAACAAGCTCTTGAATCGCCATGATTGCAAGTATGGGAACGAGGAGGCCGGCGATGACCAAAATGGATTCAACCGCCCTGAACTTGTTATACAGTGGGAAGTAATCGAAGAAAAGGTCGGAGATAAACGGTAGGTTTTTACCAAATGAAAGGAATAAGCTGAGAACTGTTGCAGCAACTATCCACCACTTGATACGATCGCGGATCAGAAAAAGACCCAGTACAAAGAGCAGGCAGACGATGGCGCCGAAATAGTACGGACCGGAAGTAAATGGTTTATCTCCCCAATAGGTGTTGATCAGGCCGTACTGCTGCAACTGCTGCACAGCGGCTTCAACCTGCTCCTGAGGAATTCCCTTCGCTGCCAGTGTCTTACCTACTTCAGAATCTTTATCCAGACGGTGGCCTGACTCCCCGCCATAGGCGTTGGGAATTAAGAACGTAATGTTCTCGCCGACGCCCTGGCTCCAGGTATAGGCATATTCACGGTCAAGACCTGAAGATGGCTTCCCTGCGGAGGCATCCTGACTCAGGTTCGACTTGCCGCGGATGGTTTCCTGTCCATATTCATAGGTTACCCATAGCATGCTCGCGTTTACAGCTACCGCTAAAATAACCGCGCCAGCCAGATATCCGATAGATTTACCAAATGCTGGTAGTGTTTTATTCTTGTAGGCATGGTATAATTCAATGCCGGCAAGGATCAGAAGAGCCAGGAACAGATAATAGGTCATCTGGATATGGTTGGCTCTGATCTCCATGGCGAGGGAAAACGCCGTAATAACTGATCCCCACAGATAGCGTCCTCTGAGCGTCATCAATACACCTGCAACAATCGGAGCAAAGAAGGCAATAGCGAATGCTTTATTGGTGTGTCCTGCTTCAATGATAATGAAGTTGTAAGACGAGAATGCGATGGCAATGGCACCTGCGGCAGCGAGCAATGGTTTAACCCTTAACGCGATGAACATCAGATAGCCACCCAAAAGATAGAGTAATACGTTATAGACCGGGTTAGGGAACACCGCGCTGAAGAAGGAAACGACGTAAGAGGTTAAGTTCTTTGGAAACTGTGCCCAGATCTGATAAGCGGGCATTCCTCCGAACATGGAATTCGTCCACAAGGGAGCCTTTCCGTCTTCCGCTTTATACTTCATGATCTCGCTCTGCATCGCTTTTGCCTGCATCACGTCACTCTGGTAGAGCACCTTACCCTGAAGTGCAGGGCTGAAATAGATAAAGCATAATACTATAAAGAGCGCAATGATGGCCAGATGTATGCCATTTCGTTTAAACCAGTTACTCATTCTATCTTTTTAATTGGAGACCAAAAATAGAACTTTTTAGGGTATGGCAAATACCTTATATGGAATAGTGGCTATTTTACCTCTTCGAAGTCAATGAAATCACCGGCTTTATCTGCAGCACGTGCTTCTTTATCTTTTGGGGGGATAAAATCGATACTGATCTTACCATTATTACGAGGTTCTGAACGATATTGCTGTTGTCCGCCAAACGTTTGCTGATTGTAGGAAGTTTTGAACTTCTCCTGCGCTTTGCTGACCATTTTTTTGAAAAGAAAAGGTAGTAACAGCTTTGCAAGCATTCGCAAAAGCCACATCACGCAGATCGTTATCAGTAAAAATTTAAGTAATGCTGTCATAGTCTAATGCAAATATGACGATAAAATAGGTGAATTATTACAAGTGTAAGCTAAGAATTACATTTTGAAGACCCTCGTCAGTCTTCATCCTGATCGGGAATATTGGCTACGCGACCGACCTGTCCGTCCTCCAGACGTACTTTTATGCCTCTTGAATGGTATGTTGCGCTGGTCAGAAGGTTCTTCACTATCCCCCTTGTTAATTTTCCGCTGCGCTGGTCCTGCTTGAGGATAATGTCTACCTCAAGTCCGGGATATATATCTTTTCTGTTCTGTCCGTTCATGTTCTATTTCTTTTGTCCAAAGCGTTCTTCCATCATTTTCTCCAATGCGTACATCTCGTCGCGCATCTTGGCTGCCATCAGGAAGTCCATATCTTTGGCTGCTACCATCATGTCTTTCTTGCTCTTTTCTATTGCCTTCTTCAGTTCGGCCTTCGTCATGTATTGTACGATAGGGTCTGCTGCTATACTGACAGCCTCATCCATACCGGTATATACTTTTTGAAGTCCGCCCTTAAAGTCTACAACCGAGGTCTGCTCGATGATGGCTTCCTTGGATTTTCCTACAGTGGTAGGAGTGATGCCATGCAACTCGTTGTATTGAATCTGCTTGTCGCGCCGGCGGTTGGTTTCTTCTATGGTGATGCGCATGCTGTCGGTGATATTGTCGGCATACATGATCACCCGCCCATGGTCGTTTCGCGCGGCACGACCGATGGTCTGGATCAGGGAGCGGTGTGATCTCAGGAAACCTTCTTTGTCTGCATCCAGAATGGCTACAAGTGATACTTCCGGTAAGTCAAGTCCTTCCCTCAGCAAGTTAATCCCGATCAGCACATCGAATTCTCCAAGGCGTAGTCCTCTCAAGATTTCTACCCTTTCGAGGGTTTTTACTTCTGAGTGAATATAGCGAACCTTGATTCCGAGCCGGTCCATGTATTTGGCGAGCTCTTCGGACATTCGCTTGGTCAGGGTGGTGACCAGCACGCGATCTCCCATCTTCACCGTTTTATCAACTTCGTCAAGAAGATCATCGACCTGGTTAATAACCGGGCGGATATCGATAGGCGGGTCTAGTAGTCCGGTCGGACGTATTACCTGCTCTACAACAACACCGTCTGATTTTTCCAGCTCAAAGTCGCCGGGAGTGGCACTTACATATATCGTCTGTGGAGCGAGCCTTTCAAATTCTTCGAAGTTGAGCGGCCTGTTGTCCAGTGCAGCCGGCAATCTGAATCCATAGTCTACGAGAGCAATCTTGCGCGATCGGTCACCGCCGTACATTGCTCTTATCTGTGGCACGGTAACATGACTCTCATCGATGACCATGAGGTAATCGTCAGGAAAATAATCGAGCAGGCAGAATGGACGCATTCCGGGTAGCCTGCCATCGAAGAAGCGTGAATAGTTCTCTATCCCACTGCAATAGCCCAGCTCACGCATCATTTCGAGATCATAGTTCACCCTTTCTTCCAGTCGTTTCGCTTCCAGGAAGCGCTGTTCATCAACTAACTGCTTCTTGCGTGTCTCCAGCTCTTCCTGGATTGCCCAGATAGATTCAGTAAAGCGTTCGCGCGGAGTGACGAAAAGATTTGCCGGATAGACAACCATATGGGTCATCTTTTCGATTGTTTTTCCGCTGGCCGGATCGATTGCTGTAAGCTCCTCTATATCATCGCCAAAAAACGATATGCGGTAGGCGTGGTCCAGATAGGCGGGGTATATATCTACTGTGTCGCCTTTTACCCGGAAAGTTCCCCTCTTGAAATCTGCTGTGGTACGTGCATAGAGGATTTCCACAAGCCTGTGGAGAAAAGCATTCCTGGCGATCCGGGTTCCTACGGCGAAACTGAACACGGAGTTGTGAAAATCTTCGGGGTTTCCCATACCGTATATACAGGATATGGAAGAAACAACGATGACATCCCTCCGGCCCGACATTAGGGAGGAGGTGGTTCGTAAACGTAGCTTCTCAATCTCCTCGTTGATCTGGAGGTCTTTCTCGATATAGGTATTCGTGGTGGCTATATATGCTTCCGGTTGGTAGTAGTCGTAATACGATACGAAGTAGTTAACGGAGTTCTCCGGAAAGAACTGCTTGAACTCACCGTAAAGCTGCGCAGCCAGAGTTTTGTTATGACTTAGGATCAGGGTGGGTTTTTGCGTTTGCTCAATGACATTCGCAATGGAGAAGGTTTTACCGGAGCCGGTCACCCCTAATAAGGTTTGATAGTTTTCTCCCCCGCGCACACCCTCTACCAATTGTCTTATCGCTTCGGGCTGATCACCCATCGGCTGATAATCCGATATTAATTTAAAATCCATCTATTCAAAAATACATATTATCGGGATCAATGTCCAGAGGATAGCGTTGTTCCGGACATATATTTACTTCAAATCAACTGAATATTAGTGTTGATCTCCTAAAATCTGTAATTTTACCCGATGTTTGTTTTAACTGAAAATCCGACCATAGGCAATAATTTTCTTGCGGAACTACGAGACGCCCAAATCCAGCAGGATAGCATGCGATTTCGTAGAAATATAGAACGTTTGGGTGAAATCTTCGCCTATGAGATCAGCAAGACGCTGGATTACGTGGAAACGGAATTCGAGACGCCGCTTGGAACCGCTTCTGTATCGGTGGTTGAAAATTACCCGGTACTGGCCACCATTCTGCGAGCCGGCTTACCGCTCCATCAGGGCTTGCTTAACTTTTTCGATCGGGCCGATTCGTCCTTCATCGCGGCTTATAGAAAGACCGGTAAGGATGGTAAATTTGTGATCCAGAAAGAGTATGTGAGCGGACCGAACCTTGATGGTAAAATAGTGATCGTTGCCGATCCTTTGCTGGCTACGGGACGCAGTATGGTGCTTACCTGCAAAGAATTAATGGACAAGTATAAGATTAAGCAACTTCATATCGTTTCTTTAATAGCGAGTACAGAAGGTGTAGCCCATGTTAAGGCGAACCTGCCGCGCGCCCGCCTTTGGTTAGGCGATATAGATGAGGAGATGACGACCAAAGCTTATATCGTGCCCGGACTTGGAGATGCAGGTGATCTGGCCTACGGAATTAAGGATTAATTTGCTTCATGAAATACAATCACATATTTTTCGACCTGGATCATACGATCTGGGACTTTGACAAGAATGCAGAAGAGACGCTTCAGGAACTTTATGTATCTTATTCGCTGAAGGAGCTGGGCATCGGTTGCGTGAATACGTTCATCGAAAAATATACCTACCATAATCATTCGCTCTGGTCTTCGTATCATCTGGGGAATATCACTAAGGAGCAACTGAGGGAAGCACGGTTCAGACTCGCTTTCGAAGATATGGGTGTTTGTGGAAGTCTCATACCGGAAGGCTTCGAAGATCTGTACGTACGTACCTGTCCTACCAAAACGAATTTGTTTCCCAAGGCGCACGAGACGCTTTCCTACCTTTCGGGAAAATACAAGCTACATTTAATCACTAACGGGTTCAAAGAACAGGCTCAAACGAAGATTGAGCGGTCAGACCTCGGCAAGTACTTCGACACGATCGTCATCTCAGAAAACGTGGGTGTGAACAAGCCACACAGCAGGATATTTGAGTATGCCCTGGCAGGTGCCGGAGCGGTTAAGGAGAAAAGCGTGATGATAGGCGATAGTATAGAGGCTGATATCAGGGGTGCTATGGGTTATGGCATCGACGCCATATTTTTCAACCCAGGGAGACAAGATGTGCCGGATGATGTGAAAATGCAGATCAATCACCTGGAAGACTTAATCGAGATCTTATGAGTCTGCAAGCCAGTGCATCGTCTATCAAAGATGCCTTAGCAAGTTATCTTGCCTGGCTTAAGGAGATAGATGAGGACGAGTTTGTTCAGTCGCCGCCCGGTGGAGGCTGGTCTTATTCGGAAGTCTTTTGCCATGTTATACAGGTAAACGTGAGATCGATGCTTGCCGCCGAGAGATGTATTTACGCGAAGTTTGGTCACCGGACATCTGGCCCTAATCTTATTGCGCGACTCATTCTTTATATGGGCAAGTTTCCTCCGCTGAAGATAAAAGCACATGCAAAAGTGGTGTCGATAGTGAAACCCGTAACTAAAGAGGAGGCCAGAAATGACATGCTTGTTTTTTGCAACAAGCTTCAGGATTTGTTGCCCAAATTGATGAAAGTTCCTGCGCATCAGCGGACACGGCATGCCCGTCTTGGGATGCTGAACTGCGAAGAATGGTTAAAATTCATCGACATTCATACACGGCATCATTTGAAGCAGTTAGAAAGGATAAGAAAAAGTTCCTAATATTGCGCTTTATTCAGGGACAACCCGCATGATCAATCAGTTCAGAACAATAAATCCCATCAATATCTTACTCCTGCTTATTGTAGCTGTGCTCATAAGAGTGGGGGTATTATTCAATTTGCCTGAGTCGTTGAATGTGCTGTTGGTGGAACCCTATACGGGTGTACTGCTGCAGCTACCTGCCGATTTTTTCAGTCCCTTTAGCAGCGTGTTCTACGCTGTGATCATATCGGTTATTCAGGCGCTGATACTTAACCGAATGGTTAATAATTACAACCTGTTGCCCAAGCCCACCTTTCTTCCCGCGCTGATGTATGTTACTCTAACCGCGCTGATTACTCCTTTCGTAGTACTCAGTCCGGTACTTATCGCCAACTTTTTTCTGTTATGGCTGATTGAGAAATTCCTGAGTATATACAGGAAAGACCATGTTATTGCCGTGGTTTTTGATATGGGAATGATTGTTGGCGCCGGTACCCTGGTTTATTTCCCGTTTATAGCCATGCTGCTCCTGTTATGGATTGTGCTGCTGATCTTCAGGCCTTTTAACTGGCGGGAGTGGGTTTCGGGCATTACCGGGTTTCTGACTGTCTGTCTTTTCCTTGCGGTGCTGAACTATCTTAACGATTCCTGGGGCGTTCTTTCGGCAACGGCTTTTCCTTTCGCAACGACCTTCCCGAATGATTTTGCGGTTAATTTGTATGATTACACCGTGCTGGTGCCCGTTATAGCACTTTCCTTTCTGTCTTTTCTTACGATCAGTCAGAAGCTGAATAGAAGTAATGTGCATGTAAGGAAATCTTATTTGACCTTACTGATTATGTTTCTTTTTGCCGCATTATCATTTTACATTAAGTCGGAGTACAATATCTATCACTTCATCCTCACACTTCCGCCGTTAGCGATCTTCCTTGCGCATTATTTCATCTCCGCGCAAAAACGTTGGTTTTACGAATCCCTTTATCTAATACTGGTAGGCTGTATTATTTATTTTCAGATTTTTTAAATTACGGCTCGGTTCATTAACCTTTTTTAACAATTCACCAGCCGATAGCAATCAAAATTTAGATAATTTTGTGATATGAGATTCAGGCCGATTCCGCGACTTTGTATAACGCAATGCTAAACTTTGTTATAGATATAGGTAATACTCTGACTAAAGTTGCGCTGTTCAATGGGTACGATTTGAAAGAAACCCATGTGTTTGGCGGGGGCGCCAAAGAAGAGGTTCGGAATTTATTGAAGTTGCGGAGTATTGACAATGCTATCATTTCGTCGGTGAAAGAGAATCCGGAGGATTACAAAGACGTTTTTGAAGGAAATGTACCTCTGCTCCGTTTCTCTGCAGAAGACTCCTGGTGGATTGATAACCGTTACAGAACTCCCAATACGCTGGGTCTCGACAGACTGGCAGGCATAATAGGTGCCGCAGCTTTGTATCCGGAGAGTAATTGTTTAGTCATTGACGCCGGAACCTGCATTACGTATGATTTCATTGATTCGGAAAGACGATACTTTGGCGGGGTAATCGCACCCGGACTACAAATGAGGCTGAGGTCCATGAATGCATTTACAGAAAGGTTGCCTTTGGTGCCGATAGAAAAGGAGTTCCATGCGGATTATGGCAGAGACACATCAGAGGCGATATTAGCGGGCGCCATGACGGGGACTTATCATGAGCTGTTTGGCTTCATAAATAGTTATATAACAAGGTTTCCGGATCTTAAGGTGCTGATATGCGGAGGGGATGCGAATTTTTTTGTCAGTCGGCTGAAAAATAGCATCTTTGCGCACATTGTTGAACCCGAGCCGAACCTGGTGCTTATTGGTTTAAACGAAGTTATTCATCAGTATAATGACAAAAATTCTTAAAAATATATTATTTGTAGTAACCATTTTCAGCGGATTGAGTGTCTCATCACAGACGACTACAAGTTCTGTTTATTCGCAATTCGGGGTTGGCGCTCTCACCGGACCTTTGCTTCCGCAGAACCGTGCGATGGGCGGAATCTCTGCAGGTTTGCGCAAGCCCGGGTCATATAACAATATTAACCTGGCTAATCCAGCTTCCTATTCTTCGATCAGGATGACCACTTTTGATGGGGGAATATCCACGGAGTATATGAACAGAAGCAGGGCAGGGGTATCAGAAACTGATTTTACCGGGTCATTGAGCCATTTGCTCTTCGCGATACCTGTTAGTAAGAAATCGGCGATGAGTTTTGGCCTCTTACCGTACAGCAGTCTCGGTTATCAGTCAAGACAAAGTCGTAACGTTGACACCACAGCCATCGATAAGATATATGCGGGTGACGGTGGATTATCGAAGTTTTATATTGGTTACGGTCTTCAGATAGGCAAGCACCTGAGCGTGGGATTCAACGCCGGGTATCTCTTCGGGAAGCTGGAGAAAACTCAATCAGTCGAATTCCCGAATGATTTTACCGCCTACAATACCAGAATTCAGGATAACAACTCCATCGGAGGGTTTAACTTTGACTATGGTCTGCAATACTTCACTAACCTTTCTCCAAAGGTGAGGCTTACCCTTGGATATAATGGAAGCTCGGGCCCCAACCTGGATCTGGAAAGAAGCACAGTCGCATCCCGTTATCTGAAAGCTTCAGAGGGTGAGGATGTGGCATCAGATACTACCTATTTAAACGAAAGAGGAAAATCTACCATCAAATTGCCTATGATGCATACAGGTGGTTTCGTTATTGAAAAAGCGAATAATTGGTTGTTCGGAGCAGATTTCAAATACGGCAAATGGAAAGATTACAGGGAAGCTGGTATTAATCCGGGCCTCAGCAACTCCTACGGTGTTTCGATAGGGACCCAGATCACTCCGGATATCAATTCGGTAGGCAGTTATTTGAAGGTAGTCGACTACCGCTTAGGATTCAGGTACGACAAGACTTATATGAATCTTGACAATACAGACATTAAGGATATGGCGGTAACTCTGGGATTTGGTTTCCCGTTACAGGCTAGTCCAACGCGGACTACTTTTTATAAAGTGAATTTCGCTGCTGAACTGGGGCAACGTGGTCCTAACTCGGCATCGCTGGTGCGCGAGAAATACGTTAACTTTTCTATCGGCTTTACACTGAATGATCAGTGGTTCAGAAGGTATAAATTTGATTAAAGTTGGAAAAAGTCAGAATCTGGGCATTTGCTTGTTTGATGATTTCGATTTGCCTCCAGTCTTGTGAGAACGATCTCCGGGATGTGGAGAAGGTATCGGCTGACAATAGTCTGCTGCCCGTAGACAAGTCTTACGGCGTGGAGGTAATTTATAGTGACTCTGCCATTGTAAAGGCGAAAATGCTCGCTCCGCAGGTTGACCGCTATAAAGACAAAAAATACGATGAGATGGTAAAAGGGGTCACGCTCATCTTTTATGATGAAAACCAACAGGAAACCAGCCGGATTGTATCCGATTATGCCATAAGGCGAGAGGCCGAGGGCTTGGTAGAGCTCAGGAAGAATGTGGTAGCAACCAATACAAAAGGCGACGTTTATAAGTCAGATGAACTGATCTGGGATGAGAAACAACGTAAGTTCTATTCCAATAAGATGGTTCAGGTTACACAAAAAAACGGCAACGTGTTGTTCGGGACCGGATTTGAAAGTGACGAGACTTTTAAGAAGTCAAGAATCTTCAATGCAACCGGAAATTTTCCGTCGGGGGCTGGTTTAATGCAGTAAAATATGAAGTACATCTAACCAAGTATTTTGTATTCGTATATTTTTTTAAAAATTGTATCTTGCGCCCTCTTTTTAAGGGAGAATAATTTAGTTTGAATATGGGAATAATGAGTTTCTTGCGAAACCGTGCCGGATTTATCCTGGTAGGAGCTATAGGTTTTGCAATTGTTGCATTTTTGGTAGGGGATGTAGTAAGCTACGGAGGATCATTCATGGGTGGTGACCGTACTACTGTTGGTGAAGTTGCCGGCGAAAAGATCAGCTTCGATGAATTCAAAGCTCAGGTAGATCAAAACGAAGCGAATTTCAAACAACAAATGGGGCAGGCTACACTGAACCCACAGATGGCATCTTATGTTTTGGAGAATACCTGGAACCAAAAAATTTCTGAGGTACTGCTAAATAAGGAAGTCGAGAGACTTGGATTGAGTGTAGGAGAGCAGGAACGTGAAGACCTTGTTTCAGGAAAGAATCCTGATCCGCAGATCGTTCAGGCTTTCGGTAACCCGGAAACGGGACAGCTTGACAGAGCTCAGTTGACTAACTTTCAGAACAATCTGAAAAGCCAGGACCCTAACAGTCCGGTTCGTCAGCAATGGGTGAGCTTCCTGTTATCTATCCAACGCAATCGCTTGTTCCAGAAATATAACAACCTGGTGAAGAACAGTATTTATGTGACTTCGCTGGAAGCGCGTGAAGAATACACTCAGCGTAATAAACTGGCAGATTTCAATTATGTTAATCTGGAGTATTCATCTCTGCCGGACAACCAGGTAAAACTTACTGACGGAGATTATTCTGAGTACTATAATGAGAATAAGAACTTATTCATCAATAAAGAGGAATCACGCACAATCGAATATGTAGCGTTTGATGCAAGTCCTTCGAAAAGTGATACAGCAGCTGCGCTTCAGGCGATCAACAGGATTGCTGCTGATTTCAAAACCACACCTAACGACTCGTTATTCGTAAGCATTAATGCGGATACCAAGATGCCTCTAAGCTATGTGAAGAAGGGTCAATTAGAGCCTGCGCTGGATTCGGTTGTATTTAATACTTCAGTAGGTACAGTTGTGGGTCCGATATTTACAAACGGATCGTACAAACTGGCTAAGCTGGTTGATACGCGCATGAGTCCTGACTCTGTGAAGGCAAGTCATATCCTGATCAGCCCGGCGACAGAAGGAAGTCCGGAAAGAGCTAAAGCAAAAGCAGATTCAATCTACAACGTTATCAGAAACGGCGGGAACTTTGCTGAGCTTGCTTCACGTTTTGGTAGCGATGCAACAAAAGATAAAGGCGGTGATCTGGGAACTTTTGGAAGAGGATCTATGATCCCGACTTTCGAAGAGGCAGTTTTTAACGGCAAGCCCGGTGATCTGAAAGTAGTGACTACGGAGTATGGAACGCATGTTATCCGTATTGACAGACAGGTAGGTTCATCAAGAGTTGCTAAGGTGGCAATCGTAGACAAGGCCGTGATCAGCAGTAGCCAGACACAATCAACGGCTTTCTCCAGGGCGTCCGCTTTTCTTTCGGATGTAAAGGATGCAAAGTCATTTGACGAGCGAGCGAAGAAAGATAAAGTCACTAAGTTATTAGCAGAGAATTTAACGCCATCACAAGCGAATATTCCAGGGTTTGAGAATCCACGTGAGCTTGTTCGCTGGGTATTTGAGTCTGAAGAAGGTGATATCTCTGAAAAAGTATTCGAAGTGGGCGACCGTTTCGTAGTGGCAAGAGTTACTGATGTTCGTGAAGTTGGAACACTGCCATTAGAGAAAGTTAAGCTTCAGATAGAGCCTGTAGTGCGTAACCGTGCTAAAGCGAAGATGCTGGCTGAGAAATTAGAAAAGGCTCTTGAAGGAGCGTCTTCTATCAACCAGGTGGCTTCCAAAGTTGGCCGTCCGGTTACTCCTGTACAGAACGTTGTGTTTGCAAATCCGGTTCTTCCAGGTGTTGCTCAGGAAAACAAAGTTGTCGGAACTGTTTTTGGCCTTCAGCCTAAGAAGCTTTCCAAGGTGATCAGAGGAGAGCAGGGTGTTTATGTTGTTCAGGTAAATGGGTTTACTAATCCTGCACCGTTGACTAACACCATTAATCAGAAACAACAAATTGCGCAGGCATTGGATCAGCGTGCACAGGGCCAGGTATTGGAAGTGTTGCGTGATTTGGCAGAGGTTAAAGATTACAGATTGAGATTCTTCTAGACTTAATCAGTATGCACATAAAGGAATCCCGGAGAGTTATCTTCGGGATTTTTTAGTTTGTAGCCTTAATGCTAAAACAATATGCCGTTTTAAGTTTTTACTTTAGACTTATAACAAATCGTTGAACAAACACGACATTTGTTGTTTAGTGGATTGAAATGGAAATACAGGAAAACATAGTAAATAGGGTTGCATTAAGTGGATTGATCAGCTTTGATCCGGCTGTGCTGTATGCGGAAGGTGAGCGGGTGGTGTACGATATAAAGGAAAACCTCTTTCATGGCCTTCTTCTGCGTGAAAAGGATTTCAGAGAATTTATCAAACAACACGACTGGAGTCAGTATCAAGGGAAGCATATTGCTTTGACCTGCTCTTCGGATGCTATTGTGCCTACCTGGGCTTATATGCTGCTGGCGAATAAAATGGAGCCTTATGCTTCTACGGTAGTTTTTGGGTCTTTGGAAACCCTGGAAGCAGTTCTGTTTGACCGGGCGGTTCAGGCTATCGATATGGAACAATACAGGGATCAGCGTGTTGTTATCAAAGGCTGCGGGGAAATACCGGTGCCGGTATCTGCGTATGCTGAGCTGACCAGAAGACTCAGTGCAGTTGCCAAGAGTATTATGTACGGTGAGCCTTGCTCTACTGTGCCCATTTTTAAGCGTAAAGACTAATTGAATAGCATGAAGAGATTGTTGTTGGTTTTACCACTCGTCTTGTGGATCACGGGGACTTTCTCTCAAAGCCTTGACTATAGAAAGGAACCGGCGTTCAAGCCGGGAGAAGAGCTGAAATACAGGCTCCGTTATGGATTTATTACTGCCGCTGAGGCGACTTTAAGTGTGCTGGCGACAGATACGAAGTTTGATAACCGGTCGGTCTACCATCTGCTGGCACAGGGTCGTACTGCTGCATCATTTAATTTGTTCTACAAGGTCCGGAACCGATATGATTCGTATATCGACCAGACTACACTATTGCCTTACCTGTATACGGAGAACATTCGTGAAGCGAACTACCGGAGACAGGATAGGGTAAGGTTCAATCAGCAAACGAATAAGATTACCGGTAGGAAGGGAACTTTTAATGGTAAGGATAAGACGTTTGACCTGGTATCAGCATTTTACTTTGCACGCAGTCTTGATCTTAATGGCATCAAAGTGGGTACTGTATTCTCAATACCCTATTTTCTTGATGATGAAGTGTCTGAACTTAAGATTACCTATGTTGGAAAAGAACAGGTAAAGACAGCAATAGGAACGGTGAACTGCCTGAAGTTCAACCCGTCTATCAAGCCGGGCCGTATCTTCAAGAAGGATAGTAAGCTGTATCTGTGGATCACAGATGACGGCAACCGTATCCCTGTCAAAGCACAGGTTGAGATCCTGGTGGGCTCAGTTACTCTCGAGCTTACTTCTGCCAAAGGTTTGCGATATTGAGAATGGGCTTTTTTTCTGCCCATTTATTCCGACCTTTGCGCTCAAATTCAGAATGATATGTTAGAAGTACAGCAAACCCTGGTGCATGAGGATGTTTTAAGTGAGAATTTTGTTTGCAACCTGGATAAGTGTAAAGGCGCATGCTGCGTGGAGGGTGATTCCGGAGCGCCGTTGGAAATGTCTGAATTGAAGATTCTGGAGGATATCTATCCGCATGTAAAACCATACATGACAGATATTGGTATTGCGACTATTGAGCGGACCGGTACCTGGGTTAAAGACTTTGAAGGCGATTACACGACTCCATGTGTCGACGACAATAAGGAATGTGCTTATGTGATGTGGGAAAATGGGATCAGCAAATGTGCCATTGAACGAGCCTACCTGGATGGTAAGATCCACTGGAAAAAGCCGATCTCCTGTCATCTTTACCCTATCCGCGTTACTGCATATCCCGAATTTGATGTTTTGAATTATGATCGCTGGCATATTTGTAAACCTGCCTGCTCATTCGGGAAAGAACTGAAGATACCTGTATATAGATTCCTGAAAGAACCACTTATCCGAAAGTATGGAGAGGAATGGTATACGGAGCTGGAGACTTCGGTTGAAGGCCCTGAGGCTACGATATAAAAAGAAGCCCCGGAACATTTCGTTGTTCCGGGGCTTCTTGCTTAATAGCTCATAGTTGTTTCTATGGCTATACGGTTGTCTTGATATGAAGTTCCTTCATCTGATTGTCGGCAATCGTAGAAGGAGAGTCGATCATGACGTCTCTTCCTGAGTTGTTCTTAGGGAATGCGATGACATCGCGAATAGAGTCAAGTCCTGAGAATATCGATACCAAACGGTCGAAGCCGAAGGCGATACCGCCATGTGGAGGGGCACCATATTCGAAGGCATCCAGTAAAAAGCCGAATTGTTTCTGTGCCTCATCTTTAGAGAAACCAAGATGCTTGAACATAAGGGACTGCAATGTGCGATCGTGGATACGTATGGAACCGCCGCCAATTTCCGTCCCGTTAATTACAAGATCATAAGCGTTTGCCCTGACTTCACCAGGATTGGTGTCTAAAAGGGAAATGTCTTCGGGTTTCGGAGAGGTGAAGGGGTGGTGCATCGCGTGGTAGCGGCCTGATTCTTCATCCCACTCAAGCAATGGGAAGTCAATGACCCAGAGAGGTGCGAATTTATTTTTATCGCGCAGACCGAGACGGTTGCCCATTTCCAGGCGCAGTTCGTTTAATTGTTTACGTACCTTATCGGCATTGCCGCTCAGGATCAGGAACAAGTCGCCAGGCTCGCCGTTAAATGCAGCAGACCATGCTTTCAGGTCTTCTTCATTGTAAAATTTATCTACAGAGGATTTTAGGGTACCGTCGGCGTTGAATCGGCAATATACCATTCCGGTTGCGCCTACCTGGGGTCTTTTGATGAAATCTGTAAGTTCATCCAGCTGTTTGCGGGTATAGTGAGCGCAGCCTTTCGCGTTAATGCCGACTACCAGCTCCGCACCGTCAAAAACAGGAAATCCCTTGCCTTTAGCGAGCTCATTCAGTTCAACGAACTGCATGCCGAAGCGGGTATCCGGTTTGTCGGATCCATAAAGACGCATGGCATCTGCGTAAGACATACGCGGGAAATCACCAATCTCGATACCTTTGACGTTTTTGAACAAATGAGTGGTTAAACCTTCAAACAGGTTAAGGATATCTTCCTGTTCGATAAACGCCATTTCGCAATCAATTTGTGTGAATTCAGGCTGACGGTCTGCGCGCAGATCTTCATCCCTGAAACACTTTACGATCTGGAAGTAGCGGTCAAATCCGGAAACCATCAGCAATTGCTTGAAGGTTTGAGGAGACTGCGGAAGCGCGTAAAATTCCCCCGGGTTCATGCGGCTAGGCACCACAAAGTCTCTTGCACCCTCAGGTGTCGACTTAATAAGGACCGGTGTTTCCACTTCCAGAAAGTTCTGATTGTCGAGATACTTTCTGATCTCCTGTGCCATCTTGTGGCGAAGGATCATATTGTTGCGAAGTGGGGCACGTCTCAGATCAAGATACCTGTATTTCATGCGAAGGTCGTCGCCACCATCAGTTTCGTCTTCGATAAGGAAGGGAGGAAGCTTCGCAGCATTTAATACTTCAAGTGCGGAGACCTTTAGCTCGATTTCGCCTGTTGGTATTTTGGGGTTCTTATTGGAACGCTCGACAACCTTGCCGGTTACCTTAATTACATACTCGCGGGAAATCTCACGTGCCTGGGCGCATAAGTCTTTATCCTCATCCATATTAAACACCAGCTGCGTAATTCCGTATCTGTCGCGGACGTCGATAAATGTCATTCCGCCAAGATCGCGAGACTTCTGTACCCATCCGGCCAGTATAACTTCTTTACCTAAATCATTAAGATTTAATTCACCGCAAGTATTCGTTCTATGCATAAAAGTTTTGTTAGACCTGCAAAAGTAAATACTTCTGAGGGTATGTTTCTATTGTTTTATCAGATTGTATAGATGTAATTCCACGTGGAACTACCGTATGTCGCCTTCGAAGACGTATTCTGCCGGACCTTCGAGGAAGATGTTGGTAAACTTTTTGCCATCATAATGAAAGCGGATGTTAAGATTGCCGCCCAGTACCCGGACTTTGGTGGATATGTCACCCCGCTGGTCTTTTGATTTAGCCATGGCCAGGGCAACAGCGGTAACGCCGGTTCCGCAAGCGAAGGTTTCGTCTTCTACCCCTCTCTCGTAAGTGCGGACGAAATAGTGATCGTTCTTGTCCTCGACAAAGTTTATATTGATTCCTTCTTCTTTATAGGTTTCGTTATATCGGATCGCTCGTCCTTCTGATCGCACATCCTTTTCTGCCAGCCGGGATGCAGGGACTACGTAATGAGGTGATCCTGTATTGAGTACTTGCGCCGATCCGTCGGTCTTGATGGATTGAACGTCAATCATCTGCAGGCTAACCCAGTTCCCTTCTTCTGAAATTTTGGCATAATGAGGGCCATCTACTGCCAAAAAGGTAGTTTCCAGATCAATCACCCCTAAATGTTTCGCGAATGCTACGATGCATCGGCCGCCGTTTCCGCACATGCTGGAAGGCTGTCCGTCCGAATTATAATAGATCATCTCGAAGTCGTAAGCACCTGTAAGTTGCAGAAACATCATTCCATCAGCACCAACGCCAAACCGTCTATCGCAGATGGAAGCTATCCAGGCGGGGTTTTCATGGTTTATGGCCCGATCTCTGTTGTCAACAAGTATGAAATCATTGCCCGCGCCCTGGTATTTATAAAAGTGCATCTCCATTGGTATTGTTATTCAATTCATTACAAGATTACAAAAATTCGATGACAAGCATTATCTTAAAACTGAAGCCTGTTTGGCGTGTTTAACATTTTTTAACACTGCTCATGACATCGTTTGGTTGCTTTTACCGTTTAAGTGGTATTACATTTGATGATGTAAACACAAGAATAGATGAATATGAAAAAAATAGGTATAACACTTTTGACTGCCATCTTTGGGGGTGCGGTCGCAATAGGGGGCTATAAGCTTATTGAAGATAAAACCTCGGGCAAAATGGGAATAGAAGAAAAGCAAAAAGTTTTCTTCACCAACAATCCAAGCAGTGTATCATCCGCGGGGGATGTGGATTTCGTTCAGGCAGCAGCAGCGGTAACTCCTGGTGTAGTGCATATCCAGACCATGTATGGAGGCTCTGGCTCCAGGTCAAGAGGTAGTCAGGGGAGCGGAGATCCTTTCGAGGAGATGTTCCGCGATTTCTTCGGCGGGCCCAGAGGTAACACGCAGAGCCAGCCAAGCAGGGCATCAGGTTCTGGTGTTATTGTAACGGATGACGGATATATTGTTACCAACAACCACGTGGTGGAAAATGCAGATAAGATTGAGGTAATACTTACAGACAACCGATCATTTGAAGCTAAGGTTATCGGGCGCGATCCGAATACGGATCTTGCTTTATTAAAGGTAGCGGCGACAGGATTGCCTGTTGTTAAACTTGGAAACTCGGATAATGTTCAGGTTGGAGAGTGGGTTCTTGCAGTGGGATATCCGCTGACATTGAATACTACTGTTACAGCCGGTATTGTGAGCGCGAAGGGAAGAAGTATCGGTATTTTGAATGAGCAGCAGGCTGAGCCGAGAAGAGGCGGCGGCACTCAGGGACCTGCGGTAAGTTCTGCGATTGAATCATTTATTCAGACGGATGCAGCGATCAACAGAGGAAATAGCGGTGGAGCTCTTGTAAACACGAGGGGTGAACTGATTGGTATCAATGCTGCGATTGCATCTCAGACCGGATATTACGCGGGATACGGATTTGCTATTCCTGTGAATCTGGCCAAGAAGATCATGGATGACTTTATTAAGTTCGGTGCTGTGAAGCGTGGTTTTGTGGGTGTGACTTTCCAAGAACTAAACGCGAGTATATCAAAAGAGCTTGGGCTGAAGGAAATTAGCGGTCTGTTGGTTAACTCTGTTGTAGAAGGTGGTGGAGCAGCAGCTGCGGGTATGAAAAAAGGTGATATCATTACCAAGGTTGATGGTAAGAAAATCATGTCATCTGCCGACCTTCAGGAAAAAGTTGGTCGTCTGCGCCCTGGCGACAAAGTGCAGCTTTCATACCTGCGTGACGATAAGGAAAGATCCGTATCTGTTACGCTTAAGGGAGATGAACAGCTTAATGTTGCGAAGAGCACCCGTTCGGTAACGGAAATATATAATACCCTGGGTGCAAGCTTTAGTCCGGTTACCGCCGCACAAAAGAAGCAGTACAGTATCAATGGTGGTTTAGTGGTTACGGATTCTCGTCGTGGTGGTTTGTTTAACAGCTACGGAATCGAGCGGGGAACCATTATTACCAGTATCAATGAGAAGCCGATCAACAAGATTGACGATATCGACGGAGCGTTATCTGCAAGCAAGAATAATATGTTGCGTATTAACGGAATTTCTCCGGATGGTTCCAGGGTAATGATGACTTTCCCTTTGGCTGACTAATAATATTATATATGTATTTCGAGCCCTCTGCGTTAGCAGGGGGCTTTTTTGTTTGAAATGAATCTTGCATGTACTTATAATACTGTTTAACGTTTTAATAATCAATCGACTAATTGTATATTGTGTTTGTTATTTACTAACTAAAAACCTAAAACAAGCCTTATGAGACTTATCATTCTATTAGCGGTATTCCTGTTTTGTAGTACCTCATCAGCACAGGAGCCGGCAGGCATCAAATTTGAGAAAGGACTTAGCTGGGCGCAGCTCAGGGAAAAAGCTAAGAAAGAGAATAAGTATATATTCCTGGATTGCTTCACTACCTGGTGCGGCCCCTGTAAGTTAATGGATCAGGAGGTATTTACCAGGAAGAATGTAGGTGACTTTTTTAATGCGAGTTTTATTAACGTAAAGGCACAGTTTGATAGTACAAAGAATGATAATGAAGAAGTGAGACGCTGGTATGCCGACGTAAAGGACCTTACAGCCAGGTTTGCTATCGACAGCTATCCTACCTATCTTTTCTTCAATCCGGATGGCAAGTTGGTGCATAAGATTAAAGGAAGATTGGATGGGGATGTGTTTCTTACGCAATCTAAAGCGGCCCTGAATCCAGATGGCCAATATTACAGACTCAAGGCTATGTTTGATAATGGGCAGAGAGGTGCTCCGTTCTTGCGAAACTTGCTGAATGTCGCTTTTGCCGTACGTGAAAGTGCAGATTATACCCCCATAGCGAATGCGTATCTTTCTCAGCGAACAGACCCTTTAACAACAGATGAGGTTAATCTTTTAAGTGCCGCATCTTTCAAAATGTCTGATGTTGGTTTCAATGTTTTATTAAAGCGTTCAAGGGAAGCGGCCTCGCTGTCGGAAAGAGCCAAGGCAGCCAGGATGGTCAGGGACATTATAATGGAGGAGATAGCAGTGCCATTTTTAAGGAACGGTGGAAAAATGACTAGGCACGGGTTTATGAAGGAATTTGTAATTTATACCGGAGAGATAAGTGAGCATGTTAATTGGGATACACTGAGAAATCAGGTTTCCAACCGTTTTCCTGATTTGGCTGAGGAGGTGGTGATGGCCTCTCAGATTATGTATTTTGAATGGCAGAAGGATTGGTCTAGGTTTTGTGCTCATACAAACGCTTTCATCAACAAGTATGGTGACAAAGTCGATGCCGATCAAATTTACATGTATATACATTCGGTCGTTAACGCGCCAGTCGATACTCAATGCGCAGAAAATGCTTTAGGCTGGGTGAAAAAGGCGATGGTTATAGCCGAAGGGAATAATATATCAAGATATCTTTTTCAGGAGGCAGCTCTTTTATATAAGGCGCAGCGGAGAGAAGAGGCCATCGACAAGATGAAGAAGTTAATTGCCTCAGATGGGGATCCTTCGGACCAGTTAGCGCCGATTTTAGAAAAGATGAAAAAGTACGAAAAGGTATTTTAAAATCTTCCTTTTGTCTAAAAGCCTGATTAACAAAACTTGAGAAACGCTTATGGCAGAAAGTTTCATTATTTCACAAATAAAAGCCTTAAAGACTTGCAGGGAATACAAAAAGTTCCCATCTTTGCAGTCCCAAAACGAACAAGGGAAAGCGAGGCGCAAGGCTAAGTGAGAGATTGAAAAGAGGAA
>NZ_PVTH01000011.1 GCF_003002875.1 Arcticibacter pallidicorallinus | reverse complement strand
TATGGATCTTGCAAGGGTATTCTTCTTTTGGGATTTTAAAATGATCTACAAAAAAACGACTTTTTTATTTCCCCCCCAAGAATTCCGCTTGATCCTATATGTGATCAGTGCCCAAAATTGGGGCTGGATGGTGAAACAGGTAGCGGATCATAGTTGGGCTGCGGAAGCCACCTCGTGATCCTGTTCAACAGAACCACCGGATACGCCTATCGCACCAACAATTTTCCCTGAAGCATCTTTTAGTACAACGCCTCCTGGAAATGTTATAAGTCCGCCGTTAGAATGTTCAATCCCAAACAGGGGGCCACCTGGCTGAGAGAGCTTCCCGATCTCGCCGGTGTTCATATCAAAGAAACGTGCTGTCTTGGCTTTCTTGATGGAGATATCGACTGATCCTAACCAGGCATTGTCCATTCTGTGAAACGATACCAGGTTGGCGCCTTCGTCAACAATGGCGATGTTCATGGGTACACCTATTTCGTTTGCCTTAGCTTTTGCTGCTTGGGATAGCCGTTCGGCTTGTTCAAGGGTGATGCTGCTCATAAATATGTGGTTTAAATTAGTATTCGAATGCTACAACATCCGGCAGGGCTTTAAGTTTCCTGTATGTTGGTTTTAGCTGTTTGCAGGGAGACGTTTGGCTGACTTAATGTTTTCGGAAGTGGCAAATGGGGTTCAGGAAGATGGTGATTGAAAAAGCCCCGCACATCATTGATATGCGGGGCTCGTGAGTTATACGGTGATTTAATTACTCCGCTTCGATATGTAGTTCAAATGTTTGATCCAAATCGGTGTCGCCGATCAGTGAGTAGTTTTCGTAGTTAAAAACACCCGCCGGTACTTTGGATTTATCTAGTCCGTGGCTTAAAATAACCTGAATATTCGCCGTTCCGGCACCAAGGGTCGAGAATTTACCTTTAAGACCGATAGGGTAGTTGTTCTGATCTTTATCTTCATACACGTAGTTGATGAAATTGGACACTGTTTTTCCTTCTGCATCTTTCGCAAAGAAAAAGAACTGGTGCTCGTCTGCGGCTTTAATGAACTCGTCATTGATGATCTTACCATCTCTGTACATTTCGATATTAAGACGGTACGTGGAGTTGGGATCCAGGTGGATATGTGCATGTTCATGATCATGTTCTTCTTCTGAGGAAACGGTTGCAGTACTTGAATGAGCATGAGCATGATCGTGGTCATGTGATAGTTCGTCGAAGTTGACGGTGACCTTGGTTTGCGTTTCATCGCCGTTTGCATCAAGCTTGGTGAAAACGAGCTTTGCTGCATCCGGTTCTTCTTGTTCTATCTCCGGCTGAGGGTCATCTTTGCTACATGATGCCATGAAGAAAGTTGAAATTAAGATGAATGCTAGTGCCAGAAGTTGATTTTTCTTAGTCATGTGATGTAAGTTTTTTCGTTAAATTCTATACGTTGCCCTTAGAATGAAATTACGACCGGTGTCATGAGCGTAATATCTGAACCGGTTCATGTATTCTTTGTAGAGCTTATTTGTTAAGTTGTTAATAGAGAAGTTGACGGATAGTTTGTTCTTTCCGGCTTTGACCTGAAAGCCTGCGTCAAGATTAAGTAAATGATATGCCGGAGGGGAAGCTGTGAAGTCAGATCCTTCATCATATCTCGTCTGTTCGGCAACATATTGATGCTGAAGTTTTATGTAGTTATTTGAAAGCTTGCTAAAGCTCGGAAGATTGAAGAGGATGCTGTTATCCACCCTGTCTGATGGGATCCAGGGTAAATAAAGATCGTTCCGGATATCTTTTGCCCGAACGAGGGATCCTTTTAGCTCATATTTTGCAAACGGCAGGATCTTGTAGCTTGTGGTCATGTCTATGCCCATGAAGCGGGCATTCGTTTGACCATAGTTGTATATCGGGAAGGTTCCGCGGATATTTTCGAAATAACTGTCGCCCGGACTTAGATAAATATAATCGTAAATGTAATTCAGATAAGCGTCTGCATTGAGACTGAATTTGCCTGAATGGAACTCTACTGAGTTGATCCATTTCAGCGCTCGCTCGCTCTTCAAACTGGCGTCGCCCCGCTCATATGACCCGGTGCCGTGATGAAGTCCGTCGCTATAAAGTTCGTTGCCTACAGGCGGACGCCATGCAGTTCCCAGATTACTACGCAGGTGAAAATGATTGTTGACATGAAGGACGCCCCCGGCAGATACGGATACGTTATGGAAATTATGCTTGTCGCCATACAAGGTCCCCTCGCGGTTATATCCTAAAGCATCAAGATTACGATAGTCGTACCTGAGGCCGAGCTCGAGTTCATAGTTCCGCCTGAACAATTTGGCTAGACCGTAGGCACCTCCTCCATAGGAATCGTAATTCGGGATCATGGGGGTGATACCCGTTCCGGGCACGTTGTTGTTAACCTGCATCAGTCCATTGAGTCCAAATATGGTTTTTAGTCCCGACTCGCTCATGTTTTCGATATTCAAATCGAGAGTATGCGACTGAAGTTTCAGATTCAGCGAAGGAGTGGCGTTTAGCACCCGGCGCAGATCATACTCCTGCCTGTTGTTGGACTGAAAGCCATAGATAGCATTGACGGAAGCTCCGTTTGCGAGATGGAAATGGGACTTCAGTTTGAGCAGGTCATGGCTGACTTTTTGGAGTGGCGCTTCCAGATTGTAGGTGAAGCTTCCGTCAAAAAGCGGCCGCCCGTATGCTATGCGATCCTGCAAATCATCGAGATTTCCAAAATGTGCTCCTTTAAAGATGCCTAGTTCCGTTTGGAAGTGGCTGTAGTATACTTCAGTTTCCAGATGTTCGGTATTATAGCCCACCGCTGCGGAAAAGTTGATTTCCTTCATTCCCGAGTTTTCGAGGTAATAATTAGCGGATTTTACATTTCCTGCCTGCCTGGCAGTTCCCTGTATTCTCCAACCGAAGCCTGGGAATCTTGGGAGACCTCCGCTAAGCATGCCAGAAACGGCACCTAACCGGCCATTGCTGGCTCCCGTGAGGTTTAGCTCCGCTTTGATCTCAGAGGAGTGCGGTAAGGCTGGCGGTTCTACGAGAACCACACCTCCAATTGCTTCTGCTCCGTAGCGGATTGCTTCGGCTCCTTTGATGACAGTGATTTGTCTGGCTATAAAGGGATCGATTTCCGGAGCATGCTCTGATCCCCATTGCTGACTTTCTTGCCTGATCCCATTATTAAGGGTCAGTATCCGGTTGCTGTGAAGACCTTGAATTACCGGCTTGGCGATAGTGCTTCCTGTCTGAAGCATATTTACACCACTGATCGCCTTAATCGCTTCCGCCAGATTGCCGCCCCGAGTGCGATCGAGCTCTGCACCACTTATGGTAGATGTGGCATTAGAGGTTGGAACCGCAGAACGGTGGCCGGTGATTTCCACTTCGTTCAACTTGATATCCTGTCTATGTAGTGAGATGTTCAGTTTCTCTGACTGCCTGAGCCGCACCTGTTGCTGGAAGGAGTCATAGCCTGGCGCCTGCACAATTACCAGTGCTTTATCTTTCGACACGCTATTAATCGTGAATTTGCCTTCTGCAGATGTAACCGCAGAGCTTGTCCCAACTTGTACCTTTGCTCCTGATATTGGTTGCCTGGTATCGGTATCAGAAACAAGACCGTTGACAGTGTAAGCACGTGTTGCCTCTCCCTTGGTCTGACCAGATGATGACAGGCCATAGCACAGGAGGGTAATACATGTAAATACCCTAAATTTCATATTTTTTAAATGTTCCGGATGTGTCAAATTGTCTTTGATAACTCTTGAAAGCCATCAAAGATGTTTTAAAGTGAGACTAAGGGAACATGCATAGGGGGACCTTTATTATAAGATCGGCAAAGGTGACTTGAATGAACCTTGCAGTCTAATTCCACGTGCAGCGTTAAAAGAGGCGCTGTATGGTGGAATATTTTTACTACCGAAGGAAGTATGGCTCCGCTTGAACTTTGATGAGAGTGAAGTATGCAAACAAAGCATTTTGGGCTTACAAGCTGAAAGTCTTCCTGAGAGCTGCTACGAGAATGCTTTGCAAAGTGATGCGCTTCGTCGTGATGATGGGCAGCTTGTACAAGTTGGATCGACGTTAACGCCACCAACATGATTATAGATACAAGGCTGTAGATTCTCTTCATTCCCGACTTAATGCTTAATATTACAAAGTTGCATTTAAAATCTGGAAGGTGCAACGTATTAATTATTTTTTTCTGATGCCGTCTATGCTTCTGGCCAATCTGAATAGATTGGTTTTCGTTCCGACGTTAACTGCGAAGGTTTGCAGGTTATGGCCCTGTATCTTTCTGGTGTTTTGCATATAGCTTAACTCCGCAAAAAATTTAAATCTCCGTGCTCCGTAGTCGAGGCCCGTATTGAGCTTGATAATTCCGGACAGAGATGATTTGTTGCTATAATTTACTTCGCCTGCCTGGACATCTATTCGCGACCTTGGTTCGTTCAGGATTCCTGCTCCGACGCCTGCTGATCCGAATATTCGGAACTTCTTAATGTTTTTCATGTATCCATAAGCTATGCTGCCCATGTAAAAGGTAGCGTTTGCATTTCTGGTTTTGTAATCATAGTCGGACTCTAAATTTATCTGATCATATTTGTAGTTCAGATAGTCAAGAGAAGGGTAGAGGAAGTGTTTCCTGTTTTTTGCCAGGATCTGCAGACCGATAGATGATGAAAAACGGGGCCGCAAGACATCGGATACACCTCCGATAGGGAAAGCCATACCAATCCCTTTCACGCTGAAGATGCGTTCTTTTTGAAGTATCTCCTGGCCCATACCGAGGATTGAATCTACTGATTGGGCTCTCGATATGGCCGTTGATGCGATGAAAAGAGCGGAAAATAGAATTAAGTAACGGTTTTTCATAAAGTACCACTAACGCTGTATGATCATTAACATACAGGGGCGGTATAAGTTTCAAGGGTTCTTTCGATTATTTGCAGACACTCATCCATTTGTTTTACGGTTATTATCAAAGGAGGCGCAAACCTGATAATATGACCGTGTGTGGGCTTAGCCAGGAGGCCATTATCTTTCAGGGAAACGCAGAGATCCCAGGCAGTACGCCCGTCTTTTTGAGGCAGTATTTCAACGGCATTGAGTAAGCCTCTTCCGCGTACGGCAGAGATAACCTGTGGGTATCGGGATTTCATGTTGGTCATTGCAGCCCTGAAAATTTCGCCCATTTTTTCAGCATTGTTTGCGAGGTTTTCGTCTCGGATCACGGAAAGCGCCGCCATAGCAACTGCACATGCTAGTGGATTACCTCCGAAAGTGGATCCATGTTCACCGGGTTTGATAGTAAGCATGATCTCGTCGTCGGCAAGTATGGCTGAAACAGGTAGCACACCTCCCGAAAGTGCTTTTCCCAGTATCAGGATATCGGGGCGAACATCTTCATAATGACAGGCCAGGAGCTTACCGGTTCTCGCTATGCCAGTCTGGATTTCGTCGGCAATAAACAGTACGTTATATTGCTGGCAAAGCTGATGCGCTTTCTTGAGATACCCCTCGTCGGGTATCTTTATTCCGGCTTCTCCCTGAATAGGTTCGACGAGGAAAGCGCACACATCGGGGCTGCTTATTGCTTTGTGTAAAGCGTCTAAATTATTATACGGGACGCTCGTGTATCCGGGCATATAGGGTCCGAAATTTCTGGTAGAGTCTGGGTCTGAGGAAAAGGAAATAATTCCGGTGGTACGGCCGTGAAAGTTATCGTTTGCTACTACGATCTTCGCGGTTTGGTCGGGGATGCCTTTTTTAACATAGCCCCATCTTCTGGCAAGTTTAATGGCTGTTTCTACTGCCTCGGCACCGGAATTCATCATCAGGACCTTTTTATAACCGAAAAATTCGGCTATAAACTTCTCGCACTCTCCGAGTTTGGAACTGTAGAACGCACGGGATGTGAGTGTTAGCTGAGACGCCTGCTCAACCAGTGCAGTAATTATTTTCGGATGGCAATGCCCCTGGTTAACAGCGCTGTAAGCTGAAAGGAAGTCAAAATATCGCTTCCCTTCCGGGTCCCATAAATAAACGCCTTCCCCTTTTGTTAGGACTACCGGAAGAGGATGATAGTTATGTGCGCCATACTTTTTTTCAAGGGCAATTGCTTCCTGACTGGAGAGATTTATTTTCATGGCATAAGTTCTGATGTCGATTAAATATATCAATTTTCGGCATTTTTAGAAGAAACAGAGAGCGATGTGGTCATTCGTAACGACTATTCGAAGTCAAATAAAAAAAGTAAAACTCTGGCGAAAGATTATCTTTGATTATGAATTATCTTATTGCTCCTTCGGTACTTGCTGCTGACTTCGCGAACTTGCAGCGTGATATAGAAATGGTTAATAGTTCTGATGCCGACTGGTTTCACGTCGATATAATGGATGGTGTTTTTGTTCCAAATATCTCGTTTGGATTTCCGGTTCTTGAGGCTATAAACCGCTATGCAAAGAAGCCGCTGGATGTACATTTAATGATTACAGACCCGGATCGATACATTGAAGCATTTGCCAAAGCAGGCGCTTCTGTGATTACGGTGCATTATGAGGCGTGCACACATCTCCATAGGACGGTAGATGCTATCAAAAAGTTAGGCTGTAAAGCAGGAGTGGCACTCAATCCGCATACGCCTGTTTCCTTGTTGGAGAACGTTATTCAAGATATTGATCTGGCTTTGATTATGTCTGTTAACCCTGGTTTTGGAGGTCAGAAATTTATTTCGCAGACTTATAAAAAAGTGCAGTCGTTGAGAGATCTGTCTATCGGTGTGAACGACAATTTGATGATCGAAATAGACGGAGGAGTGAATCTCGATAATGCACCCTTGCTGATGGAGGCCGGTGCAAACGTATTGGTCGCGGGAAACTTCGTTTTCAGTGCGGAGGATCCAATATCGACGATTCAAGCTTTGAAGGCAATTAAAACAGGGAGAAAACTGATTTAAATGTCATTTTATCCAGGCAAGATAATAGTGTAAGAGCATAAACGCTGACCGCGTGCGATGGTGTGTTCCTGAATAATGGTGACTCCCTGACCCAGGACCTGCTGCAGAATCTTCATATCTGAGTGGCAAAAGCCGGAGCATGCGCTGGATGCGGCGCCAATAGGGCAGTGGTTTTCAAGCAATGTGAATTCGTGTTCAGAAACCTTTATGCACTCCGCCATATAGCCTTCCTGGGAACGAATCTGAGTGTACTTTTCCAGAATGTTAGACAACCCCACTTCGTCTTTTAATAGTTCCGTGTAACGTTTAACTGCTTCTTTTTCACGCTTTACGAGAACGATGTCAAGTGCATTCTCCCCCAGTTCGTTCTTGATCGCGTTAAGAAGCTCCACGCTGAGCGCTGCATGGTTGTTGGGAAAATGAGCATGTCCATATTCCGTAAGTTCATATATTTGCACAGGTCTTCCAACACCATTAGAAATGGAGGTGGATTTTAAGAGGCCGTCTTCGGTCAGTTTGATCAGGTGCTGACGTGCCCCTTCGCCCGTCATGCCCAGTTCAGTGGCGATGGCTTTGGCGTTTAGAGGCCCTCTTGTTTTTAAAAGTTGTAAGAACCTATTTGTTCGCATAAATATTTTCCAAGTTTTTACTTGTTTAATGCAAAAGTAGTAACTTTGCATTAAATAAAAGCCAGAATTTTTTTGAGAGGTTTTGAGGCATCAAGATCCCTGGATTGGAAAATAGGTTTAATAAGTTAGCTATGAGTAAAGACCAAGAGTTATTAGAAACGCTTGCCACGAGTGAATATGAGTACGGGTTCTCTACCGATATCGAGACGGAGATTCTACCTCCGGGCTTGAACGAAGATACCATACGTTTTATCTCCGCAAAGAAGAATGAACCAGAATGGCTGTTAGAGTATCGCCTGAAGGCGTTGAAACGTTTTCACGAAATGGAGAAACCGGATTGGCAGAACTTCGATTTTCCGGAGATGGACTTCCAGGCAATTTCCTACTATGCAGCCCCGAAGAAAAAACAGCTGAATAGCTTAGACGAAGTTGATCCGGAATTGTTGGAAACATTTGCAAAGCTGGGCATTTCCCTGGATGAGCAAAAAATGTTATCCGGAGTTGCTGTTGACGTAGTTTTTGATAGTGTATCTGTTACGACTACTTTCAAAGAGAAGTTGGCCGAGATAGGTGTGATCTTCTGTTCGTTTGGAGAAGCAGTGCAGGAGCATCCGGAGTTGGTTAAGAAATATTTGGGAACGGTTGTACCTATTGGGGACAATCTTTTCGCCGCACTGAATGCAGCAGTATTCTCTGACGGATCATTCGCTTATATACCTAAAGGAGTCCGTTGTCCGATGGAACTATCGACATACTTCCGTATCAATGCGATGAACAGCGGTCAGTTTGAACGTACCCTGGTGATTGCTGATGAAGGCAGCTATGTTAGCTACCTGGAAGGCTGTACAGCTCCAATGCGTGACGAGAATCAGCTTCACGCCGCAGTGGTAGAACTTATTGCTCTTGACGACGCGGAGATCAAGTACTCGACCGTTCAAAACTGGTATCCGGGTGATAAAGATGGTAAGGGAGGTGTTTATAACTTTGTTACCAAGAGAGGGATCTGTAAAGGAAATAACTCTAAGATATCCTGGACGCAGGTGGAAACAGGTTCTTCTATCACATGGAAGTATCCAAGCGTTATTTTGAAGGGTGATAATTCATCAGGTGAGTTCTATTCAGTGGCATTAACCCGTAACAGGCAGATAGCTGACACCGGAACGAAGATGATTCACCTTGGTAAGAATACGAAGAGTCGTATTATCTCTAAGGGTATTTCTGCTGGCTTCAGTCATAACAGCTACCGCGGTTTGGTGTCTATTCATTCCAATGCTACTAATTCCCGTAATTTTACTCAGTGTGATTCTCTTTTGATCGGTGATCGTTGTGGTGCTCATACGTTTCCTTATATTGAAGGTAAGAACAGCACTTCTATTGTAGAACATGAGGCTACGACATCCAAGATCGGTGAGGACCAGGTGTTTTATCTGAACCAAAGAGGGATTGACAGTGAGAAGGCAGTTGCATTGATCGTTAATGGTTATGCGAGGGAAGTATTGAACAAACTTCCTATGGAGTTTGCTGTAGAGGCTCAAAAGTTGCTGGCTATATCGCTGGATGGCAGTGTCGGATAGTTGTATTGATAAATTTTAATAAAAACATGCTTAATATAAATAATCTTCATTCTTCGATTGAAGGAAAAGAAATCCTTAAAGGGATTAACCTAAAAGTTAACGCTGGCGAGATTCACGCAATCATGGGTCCTAACGGATCAGGTAAGAGTACATTGGCATCTGTATTAGCAGGTAAAGAAGAGTACGAAGTTGGTGAAGGAGAAGTTTTGCTTGATGGTAAAGATCTATTGGACATGGCTCCGGAAGATCGTGCCCGTGAGGGTTTGTTTCTTGCTTTTCAATATCCTATTGAAATACCGGGTGTTTCAAACATCAACTTCCTTAAAACTGCTCTTTCTGAGATTCGCGCTTACAGGGGGTTACCAGAGTTGACTTCAAAGGAATTTCTGACATTGTTGAAAGATAAACAAGAGCTGGTTGAATTGAAATCTTCATTGGTTAACAGATCGCTGAATGAAGGTTTTTCCGGAGGTGAAAAGAAGCGTAACGAAATTTTGCAGCTTGCCATGCTTGATCCGAAACTGGCAATCCTGGATGAGACGGATTCTGGTCTGGATATTGACGCGTTGCGGATCGTAGCGAGTGGTGTGAATAAGCTTCGTAACGAGAATAATGCCTTTGTCATCATTACCCACTACCAACGCTTGCTGGAGTACATTGTGCCTGATTTTGTCCACATTTTATACGATGGACGCATTATCAAATCGGGAACGAAAGAGTTAGCGCTTGAGTTAGAGGAAAAAGGGTATGACTGGATAACACAACATGAAACAGGGATTGTATAATAAGTTTTATAATTATTTGACTGATCGTTTTGAACAAAAGCAGTCAACGGTATTGCCTTTTGAATCAGAGAGTCTGACTGGAAAGCGTAATCATGCATTTTCTGTGTTCAAGGAATTGGGTTTTCCTACCAGAAAAAATGAGGAATGGAAGTTTACAAGTCTGGCTTCAGCATTGAAAGACGACTTACAATGGACCATCGATCATAGCCACAGCGTTACCAATACGAATAAAATTGATAACCTTGAGGCGAGCCATATTGTATTGGTTAACGGAAAATATGCGCCAGAGCTTTCTGATGCTCTTCCCGAAGGAATTTCATTTTATGAGACCAGCGCGGTTCTTGCTGAGCCCCGTTTTGCTGAGAAGATAGCTTCTATTGCTACTGAACAGGATTCGTCTATGCTGGCTTTGAATACGGCTTTTTTTACAGAGATTAGTGTACTTCATGTCGCTAAGAATGCTCTAGTAGAGACACCGGTTCATGTATCGCACGTGTTTACGGTGAATGTTCACCCTGAATTTATACCGTATCGTATGTTGATCATCGCAGAGCAGCATAGTGAGGCAACGGTTATTGAAACCTACCATTCAGAGTCAGTAGTGCACCCGCTGTTTATCAGTTATGTAAGTGAACAGGATGTTCATGAATCTGCGATACTGCACACCCACATGATCAATACGCTTTGCGAAAATACCTATTTTGTTCAGCACAGGGAGGTACTACAGGCGCGCGACAGTGTTGTTAATAACTCAAATATTTCGCTTAGTGAGGTAAGTTTGCTTAGAAATGATCTGAATTTCCAACTTCAGGGGACGGGAACTGAGACAAACCTTCTGGGTGCGTACATATTGACAGACAGTCAGCATGTAGACAATCACACGTTGGTAGACCACCAGTCACCTCATTGTCACACAAACGAAGTGTATAAAGGAGTGTTGCTTGATAGCTCTCATGCCGTGTTCAACGGTAAAGTTTTTGTAAGGCAAGACGCCCAGAAAACCAGGGCATTCCAGCAAAATAACAACTTGCTATTAAGTGATAACGCGACAGTTAACAGTAAGCCTCAGCTTGAGATCTTTGCTGACGACGTGAAGTGTTCTCATGGATCGACAATAGGGCAGATGAACGATGAAGCCTTATTCTATCTTCAGGCAAGAGGAATAGGGAAAGACCTGGCAAAAAAGATGATTATGCAGTCATTTATTTTTGAAGTACTTGAGAGGTTGACTATACCAGCACTACAAGATTATACTTCAGAGTTGTTGTTCAAAAAACTCCAAAGTGAGAATCTGACTGTTGCATAATTTTTGTACAGTCGAAAAAAGAATTCATGGAAGCATTTACAGATCAAAACGAAACATCACTTCTATATAAGGGAGAACCCATTCATAAGCACTTTCCAGCGTTGCAGCAAAGTGTTTATGGGAAGCCATTGGTGTACTTTGACAATGCGGCCACAACGCAGAAGCCTCAGGCTGTTATTCAAGCGATAACGGATTATTACTCGACTATAAACAGTAATATTCATAGGGGGGTTCATTTCCTTAGTCAGAAAGCAACGGATGCGTACGAAATTACCAGGAATGCGATTTCAGAGTTTATCAATGCCGCGCATGCCTATGAAGTGATCTTTACGAAGGGGACGACAGATGGGATTAATCTGGTAGCGGATGCTTTTGGGTCTTATGGTTTAGGTCCTGGTGATTCTGTACTGATATCAGCTATGGAGCACCATTCCAATATCGTTCCATGGCAGATTGCGTGTGAGAAGAAAGGGGCTTTTCTGAAAGTCATTCCGATGAATGAAGCCGGTGAGCTTCTGATGGATGAATATGAGAAGCTTTTGGATGACAAGGTGAAGATTGTATCATTAACCTATGTGTCAAATAGTCTCGGAACGGTTAATCCTGTTAAGGAGGTGATCAGACTGGCACATGAGCGAAATATCCCCGTTTTAGTTGATGCCGCGCAGGCTGTACAGCACACAAAAGTGGATGTTCAGGAACTTGATTGTGATTTCATGGTGTTCTCTGGTCACAAGATGTACGGACCGACTGGTATTGGTATCCTTTATGGTAAAGAGGAATGGCTGAATAAATTACCCCCTTATCAGGGCGGTGGTGATATGATCAAGACTGTAACTTTTGAAGGTACAGAGTACAACGATCTGCCTTTTAAATTTGAAGCAGGTACTCCTCACATTGAAGGGGCGATCACCTTGCTTTCCGCGCTGGACTTTATTAAGGAGGTTGGGCTGGATAATATCGAGCGCCATGAATCCGAGCTACTGCGGTATGCTACTGAAAGGCTTTCGGAGATACCAGAGGTAAAAATCATCGGCACAGCAGGGAAAAAGGCAGGTGCCATATCCTTAATCGTAGACGGAGCTCACCCTTATGACATCGGTGTTTTACTCGACAAAATGGGTATTGCGGTTCGTACCGGTCATCACTGTACCCAACCGGTTATGGATTTTTATCAAATTCCGGGTACTTTGCGTTTATCATTCGCGGTCTATAACACAAAAGAAGAGATTGATCTCTTTATGACCAGTTTGAAAAGGGCTATTCAAATCTTAATTTAAACGGTATGACGATAAATGAGAAGCAAGACGAACTGATTGATGAGTTCGAGTTTCTTACCGATTGGGTAGATAAATATGAGCATATCATAACATCTGCAAAGGAGCTTCCTTTAATCAATGAGGAATATAAGCAGGATAAGTATCTGATAAAAGGATGTCAGTCTAAAGTTTGGTTGTATCCGGAGATGAAAGATGGAAAGATCTATTTTACTGCTGATAGTGACGCGATAATCTCCAAGGGGCTAGTGAATCTCATCGTACAGGTTCTGTCGGGATATTCTCCTTCAGCAATAATGGAGGCGGATCTGTATTTCATTGATCGCATAGGCTTGAAGGAGCATCTTTCGCCGACTCGTTCTAATGGATTGCTCTCCATGCTGAAGCAGATTAAGATGTATGCGTTTGCCTATAATTCATTAAAAGCGTAAGACTATGATAATTAACGATGCTGCTGGTTTGCAGGACGAGGTAATTGCAAGGCTGAGAACGGTTTTCGATCCTGAGCTCCCGGTTAATATATATGAGCTCGGTCTTATTTATGAACTAATCACTCATGTGGATGGAACGGTGAAAATTGTGATGACTCTTACAGCTCCCGGTTGTCCGGTAGCAGATCAGATTCTGCAGGATGTGGAGCGCAGGCTTTCGGATATTGAAGGTGTTAAAGAGGTGAGGGTGGAGATTACTTTTGATCCGCCCTGGGATCGAAGCATGATGAGTGAAGAGGCGCAACTTGAACTTGGTTTCATGTGAGCATATTTAAGAAGTTAAAGGCCGGTGCAGATGCACTGGCCTTTTTTTGTGCCGTTTTGTTTAGGAAGCTGCACAAGTCGTTGCATCGAGTTGACTTTTTTGATTGTAAAGCTGATTTCAGAGTTGTTTTTAGTGATGGTGTCGTGAATTAGGCGCCTATTGGAGAGTAAAAGTTCTTTTTTTAGTATTTTTTAATTTTTTACGAATTTTATGACGTTTTTTTTCAAAAAAATAAATAATAATGTACATTCGTGTAAGAGTTTAAAATATTATCTCTCGAAAACTTCATTAAATTATAATTATTACAGACATATTAGAAAATGGCAACTAAACTAGAGTACATCTGGCTGGATGGTTACAAACCGACACAAAGCCTGCGTAGCAAAACAAAAATTGAAAAGGATTTTAGCGGCAAACTGGAAGATTGCCCACTTTGGAGCTTTGACGGTTCTTCTACCGAGCAGGCGCCGGGAGGTTCATCTGATTGTGTCTTGCAGCCCGTGTTCATCTGTCCTGACCCTCAAAGAAAAGACGCCTATTTAGTAATGTGTGAAGTCCTGGATTCAGATCATAAGCCGCACGAGTCTAACGGTCGCGCTACAATTGAAGATGATGACAACGACTTTTGGTTTGGTTTTGAACAAGAATATTTCCTTTGGGATCCAGAAACCAGCAAGCCATTAGGTTTCCCCGCGGCAGGTTATCCTAGCCCACAAGGTCCTTACTACTGCTCTGTAGGTGCAAAAAATGCATTTGGAAGACATATTGTAGAAGAACATCTGGATGTTTGTCTCGAAGCCGGCCTCAACGTGGAAGGCATCAATGCTGAAGTAGCAGCAGGGCAATGGGAGTTCCAGATTTTTGCTAAAGGAGCAAAAGAAGCTGGTGATCAGATATGGGTTGCCCGTTACCTGCTCGAAAGAATCGGTGAGAAATTTGGCGTTGCGATCAACTGGCACTGCAAACCACTGGGAACACTAGACTGGAACGGTTCAGGTATGCACGCTAACTTTTCTAACACACTTTTAAGAACTGCTGGAAAAAAAGAGACCTACGATAAGATCTGCGAGGCATTCCGCCCGGTTGTCAAAGAGCATATTGACGTTTATGGTGCAGATAACCATCTTCGTTTAACAGGTAAACACGAAACTGCATCGATATTAGACTTCAGTTATGGCGTGTCGGATCGTGGAGCATCTATCCGAATTCCTTTATTCACTGTTGAAAAAGGATGGAATGGCTATCTGGAGGATCGTCGTCCGAATTCGGCAGCTGATCCATACAAAGTTGCAGCAAGAATCATCAAAACGGTAAAATCCGTAGAAGCTTAATAGCATACTGAAAAATCCTCTGAATCTTCAGGGGATTTTTTTTGCCGTATTTTTCCGGTTTTCCTTAATATCTTTATATCATTCTCAACGGTTAGACGCTACAATTTTCTCATGGATATCAGCCAAGTTATAGAGTATCTCAAAAATAAAAATGCGGATAAAGTTAAGTTCGCCTTTGCCGACATTGACGGCATATTGCGAGGTAAACTCATTCATTTGGATAAGTTCATCGCTGGTCTGGAATCTGGTTATGGGTTCTGCGACGTCGCCTTTGGATGGGATAGTGGGGATAAGTTGAATACAGATGTGGAGGTTACGGGATGGCATTCTGGCTTTCCTGATCAGCAGTGTTTTATAGATGTGGCTACGATGCGATTCATCCCCTGGCAAGATGACGTGCCTTTTTTTATGGCCGACTTCGGAAAGTTAAGCCAGGGAGCAGCAGAGGTATGCCCGAGGTCGCTCCTGAAGAAGGTACGCGATAGATGTACGGATATGGGATTTCATTCAGAATTTGCCCAGGAGTTTGAGTGGTTCAACTTTATGGAGTCCTCAGAATCTCTTCAAACCAAGCAGTTTAAGAATTTGAAGCCTCTTAGCTCTGGAATGTTCGGATATTCAGTTTTGAGGCCATCACAGCATTGCGAATATTACTATGATCTTTTTGATCAACTTGCCCGGTTCAATATCCCCTTGGAAGGTTTACATACGGAAACCGGTCCCGGTGTCTATGAGGCTGCAATAATCCACGACGAAGTGTTGTCGGCAGCAGACAAAGCTGTACTTCTAAAAGCATCTGTGAAAGAACTGGCCACTAAACACGGCATTACAGCAACTTTCATGGCCAAGTGGAACGAACAACTTCCAGGCTGCAGCGGTCATATCCACCAGAGTTTATGGGATTTGCAAAAGGAAACGAACTTGTTTTTCAATAGTGGAGATCCCCGCAATATGAGTGAGCTGCTTCAGCATTACATTGCAGGACAGCTCTACTGTCTTCCCTATATTATGCCGTTTTACGCACCAACCATAAACAGCTATAAAAGATTGGTCGAAGGCGCCTGGGCTCCTACTACAGTATCCTGGGGAATTGAAAATCGCACCACTGCATTACGTGTTATCAATCAGAATCATAAATTGACCAGACTCGAAACCAGGATCCCAGGCTCAGACAGCAATCCTTATCTGGCGATGGCTGCCTCACTCGCATCTGGGCTGTATGGTGTCGAAAACAAGATCCCATTACATATACCTGCTATTGAAGGAAACGCCTACGAACAATTGAGTATCGAAAAGCTTCCTTCCAATCTTTACGAGGCAACAATGATCATGAGCAAGTCTCCTCTTCCTGTCGAGCTTTTTGGCTCTGCTTTTATCAATCACTTTAGCAAGACCCGCTTTTGGGAGTGTAAGGAGCAAAGCAGATATGTAAGTGACTGGGAACTGAAGCGATACTTCGAGATTATCTAAGAGGAACTACCAATGGATTATTCCAGAATCATAAAAAAGGCGTGGAAAGAATATGATCCGACGAAAACGATCCGCCGGATTCAGGACATCAGCGCCATGGTGTCTACCAATCATGTTTTCAGAATCTTGTTTGAAGATGATGATATCGTTATTGCTAAATTATCTTACTTTGGAAGGTATGATCACTTCAAGGAGGATCATCGGATCATCCATTCTCTCGCAAATAACCTGCTTTACCCATTTGAGAACTTCCTTGCAAAGTCTCTGCTGAAGAACAACCGCGTATACACTTATCGTTACAAGACGGGGAAGACCGATACCTGGGTTGTCTTTTATAACCCTACACGCGTTCAGAACCGGCTCCCTAAAAGACTCGAAGAATCCAATATCCGGAAATTAGGCTACCAGGTAGGCAAATTCCATCGCGCCTGCTCGAGGGTCAGCAAAGTGCTTCCCAAGTCTTCAAAAACCCTTAGCACGGATATCAACACTTTACTGAAGCAATTAAACTCGGCTAAATTCAAGAAACGCTTCAGTGCAGACGATATCGATTTGATAAGGCATCATTGCGAGACTTTCCTCAAAAACAGACTGCTTTACAACGCTGGTGCTTTTGAGACGATTCCAGTCTTTATAGACTGGAATATCGGGAATTTCTCGGTTACTCCTAACCTGAAGCTTTATTCCAGATGGGACTATGACTGGTTCAGAATGAGCAGTCGGATGATGGATTTTTACTTTTTCAGTCGGGTAGTGTCCCATGCGGGCGATAAGACAGTGTTCAGTTACCTTATTAATCCGCTTAACGAAGACCGGTTTATAATGTTTTTAGAAGAGTATCATAAGGTCAATCCACTAACTGCGGTTGAGATAAGATTTCTTAGGGAAGTATATCGCTTCTTTATCTTAAATTACGTTATCAAAGACGGGGGTTATTTTTTCAACGAGCAATATGCTACGAAGCTGCAGGCTGAAGCCCTGAGTATTTATCTGCCTTCCGTAGATCGTGATTTTGATCCGGAAAGGCTAATATCCGCCTTGAATCTTAGATAAGCAGAATGAATGAAATCGTCGACTTTGACTCTATTCTCGACCAATACAAAGTAGTGTTTTTTGATGCTTTTGGCGTTCTTAAAAACTATAATGGCTTGTTACCGGGTATTGAAAGAACATTTGATCTCTTAAAAGAAAAGAGGAAGGAATATTATATAGTTACCAACGACGCTTCCCGAAGCCCCGAGCAGCTGGCTGCAGGCTATCATCGGCTTGGCTTAACGGAAATATCCCATAAGCGCATCATCTCCTCTGGTATGCTTGCAAAGGAATATCTGGACCTGAAAGTTCCCGGGGGTATTGTTGCCTACTTAGGCACACCTAACTCAGCACATTATATCGAAAGTTCAGGGCTGAGGACTTTACCCGTTAGTGCCATAGATGATAGAAATGTCCATGATGTAACGGCCTTGCTTTTTCTTGACGATGAAGGATTTGACTGGTGCAGGGATCTAAACAAAACGGTGAACTTGTTGCGTACTAGAACTATTCCCGTAATTGTTGCGAATACGGATTATGCCTACCCTACAAACGAAGATAAGGTGGCGATTGCGATAGGCGGGGTAGCTGCTATGCTTGAAACGATACTGGGACGCGAGTTTATTCGCTTCGGAAAGCCGGAATCTCAGATGTTTATGTTTGCATATGAGCAAATCAGAAAGCGGATTGCCATAAGTAAAAAAGAGATTCTTATGGTCGGCGATACACTCCACACGGATATCCTAGGAGGTAACAAGTTCGGACTTGATACGGCCCTTGTTTTAACGGGTAATACGCTGCCTAAGGACTTGACATCCATCATCGCCCGAACAGGGATAATTCCTACCTATATCTGCGAATCAGCGGTTGTAAATAAATAACCGGTTCAGGGTTTACGCTCTGAACCGGTTTATATGGATAATTATGCCTGTTTAACGAACTGAATTTCAGCAAGCAATCTGATGTCGTCACTTACCACAACCTGTCCGGCCTCTGTAACAGCACTCCAGGTTAAACCAAATTCTTTTCTACTGATCTTTCCGGAAACGGTAAAACCTGCTTTAGTTTGGCCATATGGGTCAATAACGATGCCCCCGAACTCTGCTTTTAAAGTCACCGGTTTGGTAGTGTCTTTAATGGTCAGGTCTCCGGTTACAGTGAAGTCATCACCGGAAGCTTCCACACGGCTACTCTTAAAAGTCAATGCAGGGTATTGGCTGGCGTCGAAGAAATCAGCCGATCTCAAATGCTCGTCTCGTTGACTGTTATTGGTGCTTATTGAATCGATCGAGGCGGTAAAGTCGACGGAAGAGACAGACGAGAAATCATCGCCTTCAGTCACTGCTGTCGCATCGAATTCATTAAAATTACCGGTTACGGTGGTGATCATTAAGTGTTTTACCTTAAACTGAATCTCACTGTGAGTAGGGTCAATTTTCCAATTAGTTGCCATAGTTTTATCTGTTAAATTATGTTATTATTCTTTTGTAAATAAATGATAGACAAAAATACTCGTTATATTGTCGAAGCAACTTAACCCAGATTAAGAAATAAATTTAGCGCCTCCAATCTTCGATGAATTGTATACAATACCAACCCCTTACTGCCCTCGTTGTTATGGTTATTCTCTCTTTACAGAGCTATTCTCAGGGAATTCGCGGTAAAATCTTCGGGTCTGATGGTAAACCGCTGCCTTACGCTTCCGTATTCATAACCGATAGTCAGTCGGGTACCTCCGCAAATGCCAATGGAGAATATCAAGTAAGGTTACCTAATGGCACTCATAAGATCAGAATACAGAATATTGGATATGGATCTCAGGAGGCCGTTGTAGAAGTTGCAGACGGCTGGACGGATCGGGACTTTCTCTTAAAGGTTCAGGATTATCTGCTTCAGGAAGTTCAGGTAGATAAGGGGAGGAAACAAGACTATGCCTATACCATCATGAGGAATGCGATAGCGAAGAGCAAGTTTCATCGCCTTCAATATAAGAGCTATCAGATGAGGGTGTATGTGAAAGGCACCGGAGAGCTTCTCAAAGCGCCGTTTTTTGTAAAGGGCAAGTTGAAGAAGGAAGGTGTTAAGCTGAATGAAGCTTATACGTCCGAATCTGTGAGTATCGTTAGCTTTTCGCAGCCGGATAAAGTGACCGAAAAAGTTATTGCAGTCCGTTCAACCGGCGAAAACTCAGGCGCGGGTTCGCCCTCCATGTTCATCAGCGAAACCTTTTACCAAGACAAAGTTGCCAATATTCTGTCTCCCTTATCCAGATCGGCCTTTCAATACTACAGCTTCCGGTACGAGGGAAGCTTCACGGAGGGAAAAGATATTATCAATAAAATCAGGGTAATCCCAAAGTCGAAAGGGGACAATATTTTTGATGGCCATATTTATATTGTGGAAGATGAGTGGGCTATTCATAGCGTTAATTTGCGTACAAGCCTTCTTGGATTCCCGATACTGGTCAAACAAAACTTCGCTGAAGTTGCGCCGCGTCTCTGGTTGCCGGTTCATCACCAGTACGAATTTGCAGGCAGCGTGCTCGGCTTCGCGGGACACTATAAATACATTGCCAGCTGCAGTCAGTTTAAAGTTGTTATTGACGAAAAGCTTAAAGCTGAGGCGCAGGTGATAGCCACAGTTCCGACAGGCGATGCTGAACCTGCAGTCAGGCAGGAACCGAACGGTCAACCCGTCACCAGGAGACAATTCCGTAAGATGATCGATGAGTACGAGAAGGAAAGTTTACGGCAGCAAAAGAACCCCAAAGTGGTAGCAGAAAGAACGATTGAAACGGATACCCTCGCTCACAAGAAGGATTCAACGTTCTGGACGGAGGAGCGCTCTACGCCCCTGACCGAAAAGGAAATTCAGGGATACAGGAGAGATGATTCCTTAGCAAAAGCCTCAGTAGCGAAAGAAGCCGCTAAAGATAGTTCCCGTGTCGGATCAGGCAAGTTCAACGGGCTACAGTTGATAACGGGTGGAAGCTACAGGATAGATAGCCTAACCAGGATCAGTATTCATCCAACTCTTAAGCAGTTTTATTACAATACAGTCGAAGGATTCAATATCAACTTTAGTGCAGAGCTGCGAAAAAGCTTTGAGAACAGTAAAAGGAAGCTTAGCTTCACACCCTCTCTTCGCTACGGCTTGGCAAGCGAAAGGTTTTATGCCAAGGCAAAACTGGAATATGGCACCAGGGCTAACAGTTTTTCTTTCGAGGGCGGAAGCTTTGTAAGCCAGTTCAATCCTGAAGATCCTATTCACCCCCTGGTTAACTCAATAACTTCGCTGATTTCGCGCAGGAACTTCATGAAAATTTATCAAAAAGATTATCTGCGCGGTGCTTACTCCTATAAGCCCTCTCCATTTCTTTCTCTTACCGTAGGTGCCGAGTTCGCACGGAGAACGGAGCTGTTCAACAACACTAACTATAGCTTTTTTCGCAGAGAATCGAGAGCTTATACCGACAACCGACCCGAAAATATAGAGCTGGGTCATGCAGGATTCCAAACACATAATGCAGTAATAACCGACGTGATGTTGCGGTATCGGCCAGGCGAAGCCTACAAGTTGTACAATGGAAGAAAGGTCCCTCTTTTCGACAGATCACCCGAATTCCTCCTGCATTATAGAAAGGGAATAGCTGGCCTGGCAGACAGTAAGGTAGATTTTGATCAGCTGGAAATCGGTATAAACCACTCCTTTCCGGCGGGGTTAGGTTCTGTACTCAGCTTTGAACTCAGAGGAGGAGCTTTTCTAAACAACAAACAGACCTACCTTATGGATTATAAACATTTTGATGCCAATCGTACCTTTCTTGGCAGCTTAAAGCCAGCTGGTTCATTCCGCCTGCTCGACTACTATAACTATAGCACCGATAACACGTACCTTTCCGCCAATGTCTATTATCAACTACGAAAGTTACTGATTACCCGGATTCCGGAGGTTAGACTGGCAGGGCTGAAGGAAAGCCTTTTTGTTAACTATCTAAAAACGAAGTACTCTCCGCACTATTATGAGCTGGGCTATTCACTTGACAACGTCTTTAGAATATTCCGTATTGAGCTCGCTGCATCCTTTGAGGGCAGGCACTATCACGATAAAGGCATCAGATTGGGGATTGCATCTATGTTCCAGGTAAACGGACGATAGATTCCTTAGGTCTCTAAACAAAAAAAGCATCCGGAGGAGCCGGATGCTTATACGATATATGATGACGTTAATCTCTAGATTACTTTTACATTAACCGCATTTAAACCTTTTTTACCTTGTTCTACTTCGTAGCTAACGGTATCATTCTCACGAATGCTATCGATTAGGCCAGAAGAATGAACGAAGATTTCGCTGCCACCTGAGCTTGGTTTAATGAATCCGAAACCTTTAGTTTCGTTGAAAAATTTTACTGTTCCTTCTTGCATTGTATTTATTATTAAAGTACTAAAGGTAAGTAAAAAAAATACAAATCAATCGATTACACACATTTTTGTGTTACTTTAAAATTTTTCTGAGAAATGTGTCTACGGTAAACGTGGAAAGTTGACCGCCCGGACCGTTCAGTGTATAGTCGAATCCATGCGTTGCCCAAGGCAGCGTTAATAAATAGTGAGGCACCCCATTCGCCTCCAGCTTGGCGGCCAACCGCGTGCTGTGCTCATAGGCAACAAGAACATCATTCCTGCCATGAATCAAAAGGGTAGGGGGGCTATCTGCCGATACATGTTCAATAGGGGAGGCAGAGCTGTATCTTTCTGGTACTTGTTTGTAAGTACCACCGAGATAATTTTCCATAACATGCCGCGAATCCATCACCCAACGGCTTGCCGGTTTGCTGTAACCCCAGATCATATCAGCCGGACCATAAAAACTGATCACCCCTTTCAAGCCAGGCACCGTATTCTGATACGCCGCCAAAAGCGCTATCTGAGCCCCTGCAGATCTGCCTAAAATAACCAATCTGGAAGTATCTATTTTCAAACGCTCCGATTCGGCTTTTAAAAATAAAAGGGCTTGCCCAACATCTTCGAGAGGCTTTGGACTTTGCCACTCTGGAGCTTTATGATAGTTTACCGAAGCAACATGGTAGCCATGGTTTGCTAAATGGGTATTTAGTTCCGGAAGTTGCCCGCTGTCGCCACTGCTCCAGGAGCCGCCGTGCACTACAACGATGCAGGGCCTCAACCCCGCGCTGTCCGCGGGGTAAAAATCCATGGTGCCGGCCGCTCCTCCGTTTTCAGCATACCGGAGCGTGTCATATCTCGCATCGGAGTTTCCCCGTGTCGCGAGCTTCCAAAAGCTAAAGGCAGGATGACCGGATGCAGAGACATGGTTGCCTTTTAAGGCTTGATTCAGTTCAATTTCCAGATTGTCTGCAATAAGTAAAGCACGGGCAACGGGAGTCGAAAATAGTACGAATGCCAGCACAGAGATCACCGTTCCCGCGGTCTTGAATCTTTCCGTAATGCTCGACATCAGGATTAAAACGAGGGCAATTCCCATAAAAATGAGCGGAAACTCCGAGACCATAACTGCCAGTAACCAGGTATGATAGGTGGGGGCGTTGAAAACGCTTAAAAGAGAAAGTAACAAACTGGCTATGGAGAGCCCTAAACGGATCATACGGATGTGAAAAAATGTTAAACGTTGTCTTACTGTGGTATGCTAGACCATAATTGAATATCTTTATGCACCAATTTGTTTATTTACTTTGATGAATTTCATAAAAAAGTCATACTCCCTACTGTTTTTTTGTCTTCTGTTTCAGCTATCCGCATTTGCGCAGGATGATAGTGTGAGCCTTAATACTATACTGGAAAAGGCTGTAAAATACTCAGAACACTATCCGCCAGAACACGCTCATATACATTTTGACAAGCCCTATTATGCCGTCGGTGATACCATTTGGTTTAAAACCTATATTGCCAGTCGAATGCGTCAGCCCTCACCCTTGAGCAAGATTATTTACGTCGACGTAATCAACGAGCGCGATTCGCTGATCGAAACAATCAAACTTCCCGTAAAAAACGGTGTCGCCAGCGGAAACCTCACCCTGGCTCCCCTCAACTACGCACAAGGAAATTATCATTTCAGAGCCTACACCAACTGGATGCTCAACTTTGGGGAGTCATATTTCTTTTCAAAAACAGTGATCATCGGAAATACGCTGAACAAAAAGCTTTACACCAATGTTCAGCTCAACGGGAGCCAGTCTGACAAATCAGCCCAAATAAATGCCAGGGTACAATTCAAAGATGAGCAGGGTAAACCGTATGCCAATCGGAAAGTAAGCTGGAAAGTAGACTCAAAATTTGAAACCATTCATAAGGGCAGAGGAACCACAGACGAAAACGGTTATCTCACTGTTTCCGTGTCAAACAACAGCAAAGCAGTTCTCGATGCCGGAACATTGGAAACCATCCTCACTCTGGATGACCGGAACTTAACCAGTAACTTTCCATTGAAATCAGCGCTTACAACGAATGATATACAATTCCTTCCCGAAGGAGGGATCGCTATTGCCGGATTAACAACCAAGTTCGCCTTCAAGGCGATTAAAAGTGATGGACTTGGTGTTGGCGCTAAGGGCGAGATAACAGATAATACAGGTAGAAAGATAGCAGACTTCGCATCACAGCATCTTGGATTAGGTTCAGTGACTTTCATTCCCGAACTCAATAAGACCTATTCTGCCAACGTGGTTTTTGCCGACGGGACAAGGGGAACGTTCAAAGTTCCTGAACCGCTAACCGAAGGAATCAGCATAGCGGTGAACAGTTTAGATACCGCTAACCTCTCAGTAAGGATCTCGGCGAGCAATTCCTTTCTTGAAAACTATCGCGACAGAGCATTTTACATCGTGGCACAAAGTGCCGGTGTAATCTGCTATGCTGCTCAAACGAAACTTCAAAGTCAGGTCTATAATGCGCTGATTCCGAAAAATAAATTTCCCACCGGCATCGTGCAGATTACTTTGTTTACCTCTTCAGGAATGCCCCTGAGCGAACGCATTGTGTTCGTGCAGCATCAAAATCCTTTTACCATTACTGTTACGAGCGACAAACCGTCTTACCAGCCAAGACAGAAGGTCAAGCTCAATATATCTGCCAAAAATCCGCTAAACGTGCTGCCCGGAAGTTATTCACTAGCGGTAGTTGATGAAACCAAAGTGCCGTTTAATGAAGATGCAGAGACATCCATCCTCAGTAGCTTGCTTCTCAAATCTGACCTGAAAGGATATATCGAACTCCCCAATTATTATTTTAACAAGCAAACCGACAAAAAACGGGCAGATCTGGACCTACTGATGTTAACGCAAGGGTATCGCGCCTTCGAATACGAAAATTACCTGAACGATAAATATCCCACCATCTCCTTTATGCCGGAGCAGGGAATGGATATTACCGGCACGCTCAGGCAAATGAATGGGATGCCCGTCAATAAGGGCAACATGCAGTTGAGTATACCCGATAAAAATATATCACTGAGCGTTTTAACCGATGCGGACGGCAAGTTCAAATTTAATAACCTTGATTTTCCCGACTCATCTAAAGCTATTTTGAGCGCCCGAAATAACATCAACTCACGCAATATGATGATTGCGGTTGATGGCGCCGCATTTCCGGCTATCACTCAGAACCGGAACGTTGCCGATGAAATCGTCAACATCGATAGCATTCTGAGTCCTTATCTGGAAAATAGCAAACGTCAGTACCGTACGGCTAACCTTCTTGATGAGGTCGTGGTGAGAGCGAAGAGTCCTGTTAAGCGACCTAGTCACGCTGACCACTCCTCCCTGAGCGGATTAAGTATGATGCCCGATCACCTGATAGAAGGCGAGAGGTTCAAAGATTGCCCGTTCTTAATCAATTGCCTGAAGACTTCCGCCATGGGACTGATCTTCGTCGATGAGCAGTTCTATGTGAACAGAGATTATAACGCCGGCCGGCGAGTCCCTGTACAAGTATTTTTAAACGGAATGCCGATTGATGTTATCGGTTTAAACTCCGTAGCCTCATCAGAAGTAGAATCCGTTGAGATATTCCTAAAAGACGACCTTGGTACCGTAAACCGCCTTTACAATACCAATGGTGTTCTTGTGGTCAATACGAAAAAGGTGGAAAAACTGAAACTTAAGCCTGGCGACCTTGCTGATCTCCTGCCTAAGAGCAACGTAGTCGACTTTACCCCGCTCGGATACCGAAAAGCCAGACAGTTCTACTCTCCCAAGTATGAGGGGCCGCGTAAAGGTGTTATCAGCGCGGATCTCAGAACAACGATATTTTGGGATCCGATGATCACTACGGATAAAGACGGCAATGCATCTGTCGAGTTCTACAATTCCGATGGAAGAGGGTCATTCCGGGCGATTATCGAAGGGATGGATAATGAAGGGAACGTTGGGAGGTATCTATACCGATACAACGTCAAATAGTATAAACAAGAAGAGCCGATCCATCAGGGTCGGCTCTTCTTGTTATGAAATAATGGTAGAAGTGTTTTATTTCTGAACCCTTCCGGTTTTCCTATCATTTGCACGTCCGATGGCGTAACCAGTACCCGCACCGACAACACCACCTATAATAGCACCACGCGCATCCTTCTTATCAACCAGAATTCCGGTTACTGCACCTGCACCTGCGCCAATAGCGGCACCTTTAGCTGCAGAGCTCCATCCCTTTTTCTGAGCTTGAGGTGTGGCAGTAGCTGTACCGTTTGAAGGTGACTGTACATAATGTACGGTATTGGTGTTCGAACCTTTTGGTCTGGCAGCCAGTGCAGCTGCGGCAGCAGTTGCTGCAATTTCCTTTTTCTCGGCCTCAAGTCTCTTTTCCTCTTCCAGAGCAGCCGAAGCTCTTTCGAAACTGTCGAGACGTAAACTATCTTTGATTGCTTTTAATGAATCACGTTGCGCTTGTAAATTTGCTTCTTGCTTACCGTTCGTGCTGCATGCAACAACTATTGATGCAAAAGCCAGCAAAATAAATACTCTTTTCATAATTATCATTCTTGGTACTTATATAGACATAATGATGCCAGAAAGGTTTAAACCGGAGATTTGCGCTGCGTCTCGGTTATAAGTACCTGAAGGGGAGCTCTATTACTTGCAAATAAATAAAACAATAATTAAAAAATCTGTCAAACGCCCACTTAAGTGCTCTACTGAATTGTCATATTGTCCAGATATCTATACAATATGAAAAGAAAATAAACAATTACGCTTATTTTTATTGTATGACCGGAGTTTATGAATCTACCTATCAGGCTGCACGTTCTGTAGCTGCAACCGTCGAATCACATTTTGCGCACCATGTCAGTACTGCTGCACGAAATGGGGTGTCAGATCTCGCTGAACATCCGCGGGCATACTACATCGAGGCCATTATCGATGCCGCGTTCTGGGCGAGCTTGCGCAAGGAGGAGGGCCGAAGCCCCCGAATATCCATAGCGTTTCTCCCTCCTGATCAGGTCGACAGCGCATTGTTGTTCGGGAACCGCCTGAAGCTGACTCCTCTTGTACTCACCAAACTGGCTCCTGGTATCGAACGTCCGGGAGTTCACCTGGGGGTGTGGTATGACGAGAATGGTCTGTATATCTGGGGAACGACTATAAAACTTCCCAACTTCTGTTTTGTGCTGGATGTGTCAGAGCCTGGGCTACTCGTAATCAAACACAGAAGAATGAGCGGTTTTGGAAAATATTCAAACGTAGCTGTATTGAAAGGCGACCAGGTTAAGGTGGTCGATGAGTCCTGTGTTCATCATGCAGATTGTCCCCCAATTCTGAAAGCACTGCTCGATTTATCCGCATTAATCGACCACTCCGTCAACGTGCTGATCCAGTTGGCAGTATCTATGCGAGCGCATCATCAGGGTGGAATCTTGTTGGTTGTTCCTAAGGGGAGTGATGACTGGAAGCGCTCCATCATCCAGCCCATGCAGTATCCGGTTTCGCCCCCGTTTACTGGTCTCGCCAATCTGGTGTGGGAAGAAGGCGTAGAGCGTAGTGAAAGCATCTGGCAAAGCATGCTGAACAGAGAAGTGGATAATCTTGCAGGGCTCACCGCCATTGATGGTGCTACCATCATCAATGATCAGCATGAATTGATCGCTTTCGGCGCGAAGATCAGTATCGCCGAAACCAGTACGCGCCTGGAAAGTGTTGCACTTATAGAGCCGGTTGTAGGTGGTGAGGCTGACACCGTACACCCAGGCAAGATCGGAGGTACACGTCACCTTTCGGCAGCTCAGTTTGTTCATGATCAGCATGATGCTATCGCTTTGGTCGCTTCCCAGGATGGCGTCTTTACGATCTTCAGCTGGTCGCCATCGGCGCAGACTGTTCAGGCACATCGTATCGATACCTTGTTGTTATAGAGTAAAATAATCGCTGATCCATAACGTTTTTAGTTATATCTACGTAATAACTATATACAAACACACACACACATATGAAAAAGCACTATAACCAATTTCTGATCTTAATGGCAGCTGTGCTGATATTAAGTTCCTGCGGAACCTCCACTCAAATTTTAGGTGTCTGGCAAAAACCGGATAGCAGAACGATTTCCTATCAAAAAGTCTTGGTCGCCTCCCTCACCAACAACCTCAGTGCACAACAAAAAGTCGAAAGCGAGCTTGCCGCGATATTAAGCGGTCCTGGTGTCGTCGTCACCAAGAGCCTCGATGCTTTCCCGCCCAGCCTGGAAAGCAAGAAAAGTAAAGATAAAGATGCTTTATTAAAGAAGCTTAGGGGGTATGACAGTGATATTATCGTAACGAATACCGTTGTCGATAAAAAGCTTCGCCAGAGTTATAACCGCCCATATTACGGCCCCTGGGGTTGGGGTGGCTATTGGGGTTACCGAGGTTGGTATGGTGGGTTCTATGATCCGGGCTTTGCGGTGATGGACAAAGAATACTACCTCGAAACAAATGTATTTGATTCCAGAAGCGGAGAGCTTGTATGGTCGGCTCAATCTCGCACAAGTAACCCCTCCAGTCTGGAAAACTTCATTGAAGACTATGCTCAGGTCATCGCAAAAAAGATGATAGAAGATGGAATAATTAAGCAGTACTAGTACACAAAAGTGGCTGTTTTCGATTTAAAGGCGCATTTTATAGAGATATCTATATCTTTGCGCCTTTATCATTAACGAACTACATCGCACATGATTAAATCCGTCTGCCGAATTTTTCTGCTCTTACTTCTTCCACAATTGATACTTGGTGAATCTGCCGAAAGTCTGGCTACAACATTTACAGTGGTCATTGACGCCGGACACGGAGCACACGACAGCGGGGCGCTCGGCAAACGTTCCAAAGAAAAAGACCTCGCATTACAAATAGCCCTTAAGCTTAGTACTAAGCTTAAAGCAAACGGAGTAAGGGTTGTGATGACCAGGAGTACAGACAAATTTTTGCCTCTTTACGAGAGGATAGGAATGGCCAATAAAGTAAAGGCAGATCTTTTTATCTCTATCCACTGTAACTCTATGCCGCTGAATAAGCGCAACCGCGCATCCATTAGAGGAACGGAAACATTCGTTTCCGGTTTCGGAAGACTGGACGAGCAAGATATCGCCCTCCGGGAAAACGCGTCGATCTTACTGGAGAAGGATTACAAGAAGAACTACGCGGGTTATGATCCTAAAGATCCGGAGAGTTACATCATTCTCTCGCTAATGAAGAATGCTTTCCGTACGCAGAGCATACAATTTGCGAGCCTGATTCAGAAAGAATATAAATCATCGGGTCGAATCGACAGAGGAGTTCATGAAAAGAGTCTGGCTGTATTAGCAAGGGCAGCAATGCCTGCGGTATTAACAGAGGTAGGTTTTTTGAGTAGTCCTGAAGAAGAGCAATACATGAAATCTGCCGCGGGGCAGAATGAAATTGTAACCGACCTCTCGAATGCGGTATTGGCATACAAGAAGTCGGTTAAAAAATAAAAAGCGCTGTTATTTGGATGTCATAGACTTCAGCGACTGAAGATCTGCTTTCAAGCGTTCGATCTCAGCCTGCTGCTCTTTAACAGAGGCTACAAGAATAGCGATAAGACTCTCCATTTCTACATCCTTGATTTCGGTAGTTTTGAAAGCATTTTTGCCTGCAGGAACCATTTTCTTCTGGCTCTTTACGATTCCCGGAAGCACTTTCTGTACGTCCTCTGCAATAAAGCCATACTGCTGTCCTGAGGGTAATTTAAGTTTGTTAGCCTGGTTTTTATCGTATTCAAATGATATAGGCTGCAACTGTTCCAGATAAGATAAAGAATTTGTCAAAGGCCTTGCGTTTTGCTTCAGATCGTTATTCGTTACTGAACTTGTTTGTGCGGATACGCTGGCTGATATACAAAGGAATCCCATTAGGAATAATCCATTTTTTAAATTGAACTGTGTCATAAATGTTTGTTAAGTTAAAATATAGTGGTACCATCCAGGCCTTATGACCCGGTTTAATGCATTGCCCGATGTAGAGGTTTAGAACTTACCTATGAAAGGTTAGGAGGGGGAGTAGGGATAGAGGGATAGAAAGTAATGAGTTGAAAGTCCCTGCTGATAACAGGTTGTCTGAACAAGTTTTTGCAAAGAGGTGAAAGAGCATTTTTGTTACTATCTGTTACCCAAATCTCTTTAGCAGATGCCTCTTTTGTATTTTCAGCTTCAGTAGCACTTCTTTCCGGCTCAGACAAAACCATTTCGTAAGCGTGTGTACGGTCTGCTAAAATAAAAGACATAATAGACACGTCCGACTTTTCCAGTACGGCAAAGATTAATAGAGACAAGACTATGAACTTGCTGAAAGTCTGCTTCATACTTATTCTTAAACGCGTCAATTCGCTAACTGTTTGAGCTGCAAAAATATGAAACTCTAACGCAAAAAAAGCATTTATCGTTTAAATTCTGACGTAGTATGAAATTCTACATCCGGAAAGTCGCGTTTCGCCAGGTTGATCGCCCAGTCATTATCCGCTAAAAATACCGGATTGCCGTCTTTGTCAAACCCGATATGAGAAGACCGTCTCTGCATGATTTCCTGTAACGTTTTCTTATCCTTAGCAGTGATCCAGCTGGAGCGGGAGAAGGACAGTGGTCTAAACGCACACTTGGCTCCATATTCATGTTCCAGTCTGAAACTGATTACTTCAAACTGCAGAGCGCCTACTGCGCCAATGATCTTACGATTGCCGGGCTGTTGTACGAAAAGCTGTGCCACGCCTTCTTCGGTAAGCTGTTGTATGCCTTTTTCAAGTTGCTTTGATTTTAGGGGATCTCTGTTCTCCACCTCCTTAAATATTTCAGGAGAGAAGCTCGGAATGCCCTTGAATTGTAGCTCTTCACCTTCTGTCAGTGTATCACCAATCTTGAAGTTACCGCTGTCATACAAGCCTACAACGTCGCCTGGCCATGCTTCTTCTACCAGCGTCTTATCATTTGCCATGAAGTCCATTGGGTTCGAAAACTTCAGCTTCTTACTCAGGCGGGTGTTGATGTAAAACTTATTTCGTTCAAACTTCCCCGAGCAGATCCTTAAGAACGCAATTCTGTCGCGATGTTTAGGGTCGAGGTTGGCGTGAATCTTAAATACGAAGCCCGTAAAGTTTTTCTCTTCAGCATAAACCATCCGCTGCTCTGCTTCGCGGCTCGCCGGACTCGGTGCAATGTCAATAAACGTATCAAGCAGCTCGCGTATCCCGAAGTTGTTGATAGCACTGCCAAAAAACACAGGTGCCAGCAATCCTTCTTGATACATCTCCTTGTCAAGTGGTCCGTAGATCCCCTCGGTAAGCTCCAGATCGCCTTTAAGCTTGTCGAGGTGTTTGCTGGCAAGATATTCCGATAGCAAAGGGTCGTGCAGGTCTTTCACCTGTATAACGGGTTCAGTAACCTTAGATTTGTCAGACTCAAATAAGTTGAGCTGGTTACCGTAAATATTGTAAACACCCTTAAAAGTATGACCCTGCCCAATAGGCCATGACTGTGGGCAAACGCTGATCGTTAATTTGGTTTCCAGTTCATCCAGAAGATCGAATGCATCCTTACCTTCACGGTCCATTTTGTTAATGAAGATGATCACCGGAGTGTTACGCATACGGCAAACTTCCATCAGCTTTTCAGTCTGTTCCTCGACCCCCTTTACACTGTCAACAACCAGAATAACGCTGTCAACAGCAGATAAGGTGCGATACGTATCCTCAGCAAAATCCTTGTGACCCGGAGTATCCAGAATATTGATACGTTTCCCCTTATACTCAAATCCCATCACAGAGGTGGCAACAGAGATGCCTCTCTGCTTCTCAATTTCCATGAAATCGGATGTCGTGTTTTGATTAGCCTTATTGCGTTTAACTGCACCAGCGGTGTTTATGGCGCCACCAAACAAAAGGAATTTTTCTGTCAGTGTGGTTTTACCCGCATCGGGGTGACTGATAATGGCGAAGGTTTTTCTTTTTTCTATTTCTGGATGGACACTCATTGTTTCAAAGAAAGCGCTGGGGCTGTAACGTTATAAAAATTAATGGCTGCAAATGTACCATTTAAAATTGTAAGATAGGATACTGGCGTCAGCTCAGAACAATGTTTGCGCATTGCCAGGTCTCAGTCGTCCTAAATGTTTGTATGCCAACTCTGTAACTTCCCGTCCCCTGGAGGTTCGCATAAGGAAACCTTCTTGTATCAGGAAAGGCTCATATACTTCCTCTATGGTTCCTTCGTCTTCGCCTACAGCTGTTGCTATCGTTTTAAGGCCCACAGGTCCGCCCTTAAACTTATCGATAATGGTTACCAGAATCTTATTGTCCATTTCGTCAAGTCCATGACTGTCGACGTTCAGCGCGTTCAGCGCATACTTCGCGATTTCCGTATCAATTGTACCGTCGCCCTTTATCTGCGCAAAATCTCGTGTACGGCGTAGCAGCGCATTGGCAATACGGGGCGTTCCGCGGCTCCTTCTGGCTATTTCGTAAGCACCCTCATCGCTGATCGGCGTCTTTAAAATGGAAGAACTACGAAGCACAATGGTGGTTAAGAGCTTTGCATCATAATATTCCAGACGAGAATTGATGCCAAATCGCGCTCTCAACGGAGCGGTAAGAAGTCCTGACCGTGTTGTCGCTCCAACAAGTGTGAAGGGATTTAAGGATAACTGAACGGATCTTGCATTAGGACCCGATTCCAGCATGATATCGATCTTGAAGTCCTCCATCGCCGAATACAGGTATTCTTCTACAAGCGGACTCAAACGGTGTATCTCGTCGATAAACAGAATATCACCTTCCTCCAGGTTCGTAAGCAAACCCGCGAGATCTCCCGGTTTATCCAACACAGGGCCTGAAGTGATTTTTATGTTCACGCCCATTTCGTTTGCGATGATGTTAGATAGGGTTGTTTTACCTAGTCCCGGGGGGCCATGAAGCAGAACGTGGTCAAGCGATTCGCCACGTAGCTTAGCTGCCTGCACAAATATCCGAAGGTTCTCCAGAATCTTAAACTGCCCGGTGAAGTCCTCGAAAGCCTGAGGCCTGAGCACTTTTTCAATATCACGATCTATGGAAGAGAGCCGTTCTGCGTCCGGATCTAAATTCTCATTCAGCATGCCGCTAAATTACAAAATTCATTATCAATGTGCTAAGTTTATTGGTAACCTGTGTGACGACTAATAACAGCCCAAAAAAGCGAAAGTCCCGCTTCGCAGGACTTTCTCGTTGTTTAACTGAGGGAAAAAGAACGATTTGTAAATTCTTAGTGTCTTTATCTATGCTATAAGAAAGCATTGAGAGTAAGGGATCATCGTTTTAATGAATCGGTCTTTTATCTTACCTAATACCGCCGACTCATTGCGGGTAGATGTCGATCCGTTTTCTTCGTTTCTTCTTAATTTTATGATTTGGGCTGTTTTCGTAGTTTTCATGTTGTTCAGATTAAGGTAAAGGGTAAATTAGTCTTGTTCGTTATCAGATAAATTATTTTTTCTCAATTCGGCTTCTTTCTTCTGCCTTTGCAGTTGTTCGACGTCGCGATTATCAGAAGCATTTTCCGGATTGGAAGGGTTTTCCCATGATAGTTCATCCTTCACATTCTCGTCTGCCTGATCTTCTCTCGGAATTTTTAATTTATTTACAACAACCATATGTTTCAATGTTATACCAGATAGAACACCAATACTGTACCAAACCCGCCGAAACTGCTTTATTAAGTTCAAAAGAAGTGAATCCGATGAATTCCCGTTCATCATGCTTTAAATACTGTAACCTTTTGTAGACGCTTCTGTCCTGAAATGCTCATAGAATGTTCAGGTGTATAATGAAAAGGACAAGTCGGTAGTTAAACGGACTGAATATTATTATTTTTGTAAAACAAATACTGGAAAATATTATGGCGGAAACAAATACGTATAGTGAAGATAGTATAAAGTCCCTCGACTGGAAAGAGCATATTCGTCTGAGGCCGGGGATGTATATCGGGAAGTTGGGAGATGGATCTGCTTATGACGACGGAATTTATGTACTACTAAAGGAAATCATCGATAACTCCATAGATGAGTTTGTGATGGGTGCTGGCCGTACCATCGATGTGAACATATCCGAACACAAGGTCTCTGTACGCGATTATGGCAGGGGTATCCCGCTCGGAAAGGTGATCGACTGTGTATCTAAGATCAATACGGGTGGAAAGTATGACTCCAGGGCTTTTCAAAAGTCAGTGGGTTTGAACGGTGTGGGTACAAAAGCGGTTAATGCCTTGTCATCAACATTTATCGTGCAGTCTTACCGCGACGGACGTACCAAAATTGCTGAATTCAGCCAGGGAGCTATCGTTCGGGACGAGGCAGAGAAGGAAACTACTCAACGAAATGGAACAGCTATTACGTTTCATCCCGACAATACCATATTCAGAAATTATCGCTTCATTCCCGAGTTTATCGAGAACATGATCTGGAACTACGTGTTTCTGAATGCCGGTCTGGTGATCAATTTCAACGGTAAGAAATACTTCTCAGAGCGCGGACTGCATGACCTCCTGGTTAAGAACACCGACGCCGAAACGATTCGCTACCCGATCATTCACCTGAAAGGGGAGGATATAGAGGTTGCGATGACCCACGCCCAGCAATATGGGGAGGAGTATTACTCATTCGTTAACGGTCAGAACACAACGCAGGGTGGTACTCATCAGGCTGCTTTCCGCGAGGCTGTAGTGAAAACGATCAGGGAATTTTTCAAGAAAGAGTTTGAAGCTTCCGATGTCAGGGCGTCCATTGTTGCCGCCGTTTCAATCCGGGTTCAGGAGCCCGTCTTTGAATCCCAGACCAAAACGAAGCTGGGATCTCTGAATGTCGGCCCCGATGGTCCTACTGTCAGAGGCTTTGTCAATGACTTCGTTAAAAAAAGCCTGGATGACTATTTGCACAAATATCCCCAGGTGGCTGATGCGATGCTGAAGCGTATTCTCCAATCAGAACGCGAGCGTAAAGACATTGCCGGGATTAAGAAGCTTGCCAACGAACGCGCTAAAAAAGCCTCACTACATAATCGGAAACTGCGCGATTGTAAGCTCCACTTTGACGACAATCACGAGCGTAAGCAGGAAACTACACTTTTTATAACAGAGGGTGATTCCGCGAGTGGTTCGATTACCAAGTCGCGCGACGTAATGACACAGGGTGTTTTCTCACTCAAAGGAAAACCGCTCAACTGCTTCGGTCTTACTAAAAAGATCGTATACGAGAATGAAGAGTTCAACCTCCTGCAACATGCACTCAATATTGAAGACGGTCTGGAAGGACTGCGATACAATAATATCGTCATCGCCACTGATGCCGATGTCGACGGGATGCACATCAGATTACTGATCATGACGTTCTTTATTCAGTTCTTTCCGGATCTGGTCAAAGCTGGGCACGTGTTTATTCTGCAAACTCCCTTGTTCCGTGTAAGGAACAAAAAGGAAACTATCTACTGTTACAGCGATGAGGAACGCAGAAACGCCATCGCCAAATTGGGAAGTAAGCCTGAAATAACGCGCTTTAAGGGTCTCGGAGAAATATCTCCTGATGAATTCGGTCTCTTCATAGGTAAGGATATGCGACTGGATCCGGTTATCCTCAGAGATTCCAATAACCAGTCTCTGTTGCAATATTTCATGGGTAAAAACACGCCTTCACGCCAGCAACACATCGTCGCCAACCTCAGGGTGGAGAAAGATGATAAGCTTTTGTTGCCCCCAGAGGAAACGGCAACCGAAGAGTCTGCAGCCTAGGCAAAAACGACAATAGAATCGTGGTCAGGTATTATTCTGCTTGCAAATGTGTCTAAACAAAAAGGGGGTTAACTCAATAATGAGCTAACCCCCTTTTTACTCAACAAGCTGTTCCCTTATTTGTAAACGCTTGATACGTTAGTGATCTTCCATCCCTGATCTGTATTAGAGATAGTCACATAGTTGATCTTAGAAAAGTTTTCATAATCCATTGTCACTTTAACAATAGTTTGAGCATCTCCTTTTTCAATGATCGAATAATCAGTTTTGCAGTTCTGATTGATGTTTTCAGAGATTTTAAGAGAATTGATTAACTCCATTTTGTTGTAGTTAATTACCTTGTTTCCCTGTGCAAGAGTGAACTTTACATTATTGTCCAGAATCTCCTCTATTCCTTTCACCTTTCCAAAGGACACAGCCTCAACATAAGTCTTTATTGCGTAGTCCATTGTCAGGTAACCTTTGTCAACTTTTGCGTAACCAACAGAAGTGATAATTATAGAAATTAAAAGTGCGGCGAGTGTAAATTTTATAGCTTTCATAACAATTTAGATTAGTTGTTCTTTGTATATTATAAGAACAAATATAGGGGGCAAAAGGTTGTTTTTTCACCCTCTCAATGCACTTTTAACCAAAATTCAAGGATGCCGAACCTGCCTTGAAAATCCTGCAATTAATAGGTTTTAAACCATCAAGGTGTAACAGTTTTTTGACTTAAACTAGAATATATAGCATTGTGATTTTAGACATATTCGACTAAAAAAGCGTGATTATGGTCATATTTGCTTCTTCTCAAAGAATACCAGCAGCTGTTCCTCTACTAACTCGCCCATTGTACGGCATTTTTTGAATGCTCCTTTCTTATGGTAAGCCCATAATTCTTCTCCGAGTTGTGCTACCTTTTCGCTGGGTGCTATCTCATGTTTTTTCATCACCTGCAGAATATCATTGAGTCGGTAATGCACAAGTTTCATCCGGTTGTAGATCAAACTTCTTTCTTCTTCCTGATACTGCCTCATGGTCATTTTATCCATGTGCTGTATCCCCAGCTGAACGAGTTTGTTATTTTCCTTAAAATAATGCGGCAGGTAGAAATTTCTCCTGCCTTCATATGACTGCTGGTCAAAATCTATTGCTCTTATTCGGTATTGGTTACCTTCAATGTCCGGCGTAATGTGAACTACATAATTATAAGACCGCATATCTCCCAGCAAGCGAATAAAGCAACGTTCATTGAACTTTACAAACTCCTTGCAGATACGGATCTGATTGAACTTTGAGGTATTGGTACGCTGTTGAATGAACATGTCTCCAGGCAGTCCGGAGATATGCTCCTCTATCAGGGTGTTGTCATCGGTCAAATAAGAGATTCGGTTTGGCGAGAGGATGTGTTCCAGCTCAATTCCATACACCCTAGAGGCATCCGCCACCTTCACATAGAAGTAATCGTAGTTATCGTTGAACTTGTTCATTACTCTAATCCGGAAAGGTTTTGAATTTCCGAACGTACAATAATCGATCTGTGCGATGTGAAGATGTTCCATTACCTGCATATCGCCATCCGCGTTCATCAGCGCATAGATGTATTTAAGATTGGGGAACAGTTCATTCATCTCAGACTGATCATAATACACCGTTTGCCACAGCGTATCATTACCTGCTTTATCGAGCAGGGGAGTGCTGAACTGGAAACGAAGCAGGTCGGAATACTGCACATGGAGCTTAACCTCCCTGTTATATTTAACTAAGTACTCCCGTAGTGGATCGTGAATAGGGTAAAAGAACTTTTTCTTGGAAGGTACGTCTGCTCTGGTCTCAAACTGGGACATGATAGGAGGTTAAATTATTTTAAAATAACTTCGGTAGCGCCATAACCGAATTTTTCTTTACGGGCATCTAAAAATGTTTTCACATGGTTATTTCGGCCAAGTGTCTTATGTATCTCTTGTTTTAGCGTGCCGTTTCCTATCCCATGAATGAAGGTGATAGAAGGGAGCTTATGCACAATCGCTGCATCGAGGGCTTTTTTATAATGGTCCATCTGGATCTTCAGAATTTCTGTATTGCTCAGAAACTGATAATCATCTCTGAGCTTCTCAATATGAAGATCTATTTGAGCGGAAGGTTTTTCGACGACTTTCTTTTCAGCCACCGGTTTGAAAAAGCTTTCTTTGAGCTTCTCAGGGTCAATAACCAGGTCATCCTCATCGATACGGAAAATCCAGGCTTCTTTATTTAATTGCGCAACCTTTTTCTTGGCACCGGCAAAATCTCTCGCTTTAAACTTTTCGGAATATTGGATAGCCTCAGGGATTGCGACATTTGACTTAGAAAAATACAAGGCCCGGATGAGGAATCCTGGCCACACGCTGAGGTCAGACAAATTCGATGAATAGATTTCCACCGCAGTATGTGGTTGTATGCTGCCGGCAAACTCTCCCTTGCTTATTCCTGCCTTATCCGTTACCAGCGTTGTCAGTAATTGAAAGGAAGTGTCGTTCACCAGATGGAAGTGTACAACCGAAGCTTTATTCTGATCAGGCACCACCGCTAAGAAAATTCCCTTCGACTCAAATGTTTCCGAAGGGGCAGGTGTATCTGCCTGGTATTGCTCTGCGGCTCCGGGGTATTTGTGTCCGTGTACACGCGTTACTTTTGTAATTAAAACAGGAATTTCAAAGTCATCCTCGCCCGTTACTCCGATCATGTCGTTGCTGATGATGCGGGTAACATATCCTTCCATTCTTTCGTCGACGAAACGAACAAATTCTCCTAACTTAAATTCCATTTTGTAATGTCTTGATTTTAGTAACAAACTTAGATAAAAAATGCCTTATCTACCCTCGGTTGAAGTTAAACACACGCGAAGGTCCCCCTGTTTTCCATTTCTTTCGTACTTTAGAACGTGTTAAAAATCGCATGGGACGCCCAATATTCCCACCCCTTGCCAGCAGGACACCGGTTTCCTATGCTGAAGTATGAGCTCATTCCCGGACAGCTTTTGTATGAGGGACTCATCACTAACGAGAACCTGTATTCGCCGGGTCTGGTCTCTGAAGACGTTATTCTGCTTACTCATCAGCGCGATTACTGGGAACGTCTCCGTGATCTGACCTTAAGTCCGCCTGAAATCAGGAGGTCAGGTTTCCCCCTATCACAGGAGCTGATCGACAGGGAGCGGCAGATTGCGCAGGGAACTATAGAGGGGTGTCACTATGCGATGCAATACGGTATCGCTTTCAATGTTGCCGGGGGTACTCACCACGCCGGTTCTAACTGGGCAGAAGGATTCTGTCTGTTAAACGATCAGGCCATTGCTGCTAATTACCTGCTGAACCGCGAGCTCGCTCATAGTGTGCTGATCATCGACCTCGATGTGCACCAAGGAAACGGTACTGCGGAGATTTTCCGTTGTAACCCGAATGTTTTTACGTTTTCCATCCATGCAGAAAAGAACTTTCCGTTCCGTAAAGAGCAGTCTGATCTCGATATAGGCTTGCATGCAGGAACACACGACGAAGAATACCTGGATATCTTAACCAAGCATCTTGAACCGCTTTTTGAGAAAGCGAAGCCCGATTTCGTGTTCTATTTGTCTGGTGTGGACGTCTTATCGACGGATAAGTTAGGACATCTGGCTTTAAGCAGAGAGGGTTGCAAAATGCGCGATCAACTAGTCCTTTCCTTATGCAAAAGCCGGAAAGTCCCTGTTCAGGTAAGCATGGGTGGCGGTTATTCGCCACAGATCATTGATATTGTGGAGGCACATTGCAATACCTATCGCATTGCCGACCATATTTTCATTTAGTGGAGGGGCAAGCCCCTCCACCCGATAAGATTCTTAAACGGTTTGACTAGATGCCCGCTTACTCGTATTTACAGAGATAGGAACTCTGACGACTTGCTCTTACTTTGAAGCTTGAATTTGCAGGGACGTCAAACGACTGACCGTTCGTATATGACTTCCATTCTGATTCGCCCGACAGCAAAGCAATGAGTTCGCCTTCTATTACCTGCATGGTCTCCTTAGATGAAGTGCCAAATTCATATTCGCCTTCTTCAATGACTCCAATAGACGATTTCCCTTGTTCACTTGTGTAGCCTAGCGATTTAACAGCCCCGTCGAAATATTCGTTAACTTGTATCATATGTAATATTTAGTAACGAAATATCTGAATTTTAAACGAAACACTTAGAGGTTAAATACAAGTTTCGGCGAAGGCAGAAAAAAAGCCCCAAAACGGGGGCTTTAAAGGTCGATTCTTAATTCGGTAACTAAAGAATTCCAGGATGAATGGATTTTAATATCTTCGTGAACCAATATGTGACGGAATCAGGAAAATTCATGCCAAAGGATTTGTATTTCATATGTGTCTGATTTTCAGCATCTAATTTGTGCCTTAATTTATCCCCTTTGCAGAATATATCGACAGGTTGTGGTTTAGATATTCTTCCTTAACCGATCTGAGAAAACTCATTTGTTATAACATTTGCTCCTTTTCTAATTAATATCTATATTTGCACCTCATTTAAAAAAAACTAATTAACTAACAATGTACGCAATAGTAAATATAGCCGGACAGCAATTCAAGGTTGCAAAAGACCAGCAGATCTTTGTACATCGCTTACAAGGAGAAGAAGGCGCTAGTGTTGAATTTGACCAGGTATTGTTAGCTGCAGACGGAAATAACATCAAAGTTGGTGCTAATGCATTAACTGGTGCTAAGGTTTCAGCTAAGATCGTGTCTCATTTAAAAGGAGATAAAGTAATTGTCTTCAAAAAGAAACGTCGTAAAGGCTACAAAAAGAAGAACGGTCACCGTCAGCAATTCTCTAAAATTGAGATCACTGGTATTACTTTGTAACTAACGAAATAATCCACAAACAGAATAATAACCTGAATTGAGCAATCAATTCATAATATAAAAAACATGGCACACAAGAAAGGCGCTGGTAGTTCGAATAACGGTAGAGAATCACATAGCAAACGCTTAGGTATTAAGATCTTCGGTGGTCAGGCAGCTATTGCTGGAAATATCATTGTACGTCAGCGTGGTACTAAACACCACCCGGATAAAAACGTTGGCTTAGGAAAAGATCACACGATCTTCGCTCTAATCGACGGTACAGTAGTATTCAAAAAGAAAGCTGATAACAGATCATACGTTTCTGTTCTTCCTGTTGAAGCTCCTGCTACAGCAGAATAATAAAAGTACTCTTAATAAAAAGGGGTGTATCATGAATTTCATGATCACCCCTTTTTTATTTTGGTGAAATTGGCGCTCGTAGATTCAAAGAACTGCCACTTCTTACTGCTTAGCGGGTAACAGCAAATTCAGAATATTTTTTAAACTTCTCTTATTCTTACTAAAAACCGCTTTTATATACAGCCGATAATAAAGCGACATTCTCCCGTGATAAGTCCGACTTTTAGCTTATTAAGTCGGACTTATCACGGGAGAATGTGGGCTTGTATACGCCTTCATGTAAAGGCGGTTCTAGATCTGTATAAGGGATCGCTAGTTCCTTATAGAGGCCATACGTGTTAGGAATGCATCAGGTTGGTTACCTATGGGGAAGGGACGGGCGAACTGTGGCGATTGCTGATTAGGTTTCTCTGATCAGTAGTTGACCTGCGAAATCAACCAGTACTTGTTTATTTTCTGCTTTTACAGAGACCTTATTCAATTCGTAAAGACTCTTTCGGGCATGTAGATTCATTTGCTCTTCAGCGAGCTGTCTTATACCTAATCTGTCGTATATCGCTGTTACCGAACTGATCTTGCTTGCAGGGTCGCAATCTGCTGCACTCAGCCAATGCTGAAGCTCCTCTTTGTCCAGATCTTCCGCCAGCTCAATAGCCTTGATTAGCAGGAAGGTTTTTTTGTTGGACAGTATGTCTCCGCCTACCTGCTTGCCGAACTTCTCCGGGTCGCCGTAAACGTCCAGGATATCATCCTGAAGCTGGAAGGCGATGCCGATATTCACGCCGAAGTTGTACAGATGTTCTGCGTCTTCAGTCGAGGCACTCCCGATCAAGGCACCGATTTTTAAACTACAGCCAAGTAATACGGCCGTTTTCAACCGGATCATATCCAGATACTGCGGAATGCTGACATCCTGCATCAGCTCGAAATTCATATCCGTCTGCTGTCCTTCACATACTCCAGCAGCGGTATCGTTGAAAACGGTCAATACATCTCTGAGGATTGAGCTATCAATCGAGCTGACAAGCGTCTTATAAGCCTCTACAAGCATCACATCACCCGAGAGTATAGCTACGTTGTCATTCCATTTAGAATGAACGGTAGACTGTCCGCGGCGAAGCGGAGCTTTATCCATAATATCATCATGCATGAGCGTGAAATTATGGAACAGCTCAATAGCCAGCGCAGGGTCGAGTGCCTTCGTAACATGTCCACCGAACATATCGCAAGCCATCAGAGTCAGCACAGGGCGCATTCTCTTGCCGCCCAAAGACATGATGTATGTTATCGGGTCATACAGTTCAGCTGGCGTAACAGGATATTTCTTTTCAACGATTTGTTTGTTGATGAGATCCTGAAGTTGTGAAATAGAATACATGTATAATTTATTGAAGTAATTTAAAGTCAATTTGCCTTTTGGCCAGATCCACCTTTTTTACCAGAATCTGAACTTCGTCTCCCAGCTGGTATTTCTTTTTCTTGCGCTGTCCGATGATACAGTAGTTTTTCTCATCAAGCACATAGAAATCATCTGCTATATCACGTAATCGTACCATGCCTTCGCATTTGTTCTCTTCGATCTCAACAAACATACCCCATTCGGTAACCCCGGAAATGATACCCATAAACTCCTTACCAATATTGTCCTGAAGGAATTCTGCTTGTTTGTATTTTACCGAAGCGCGTTCTGCATCTGCGGCCTTTTTCTCCATCTGCGATGCATGCACACACATTTTTTCGTATTCTTCTTCGTTTGCAGAGGTACCGCCATCCAGATAGCGCTCCAGCAGACGATGGACCATTACGTCGGGAGAACGGCGGATAGGAGAGGTGAAGTGGGTGTAATAGTCGAAAGCGAGACCGTAGTGCCCCGTTTTTTTGGTGGTGTAGATAGCTTTAGCCATAGATCTGATCGCCAGATGCGTCAGTACATTCTGCTCTTTCTTTCCTTCGACGTCGGCCATCAGATGATTCAATGATCTGGCAATATCACGATCCGACTTCGTGCTGATCTTATATCCGAACTGTGCCGCGAACTGTACAAATCCCATGAGGGTTTGCTCGTTCGGTGCGTCGTGCGAACGATAAACGAAAGTATATTTCTTTTTTCCCTTGCCTTTTTTCGCGATAAATTCTGCCACTTTTCTATTGGCAAGCAGCATGTAATCTTCTATCAGCTTATGAGCATCTTTGCGCTCCTTGGTGTAGACGCCTATGGGTTTACCCTGCTCATCAAGCTGGAACTTCACTTCAGAAGTTTCAAAACTGATTGCGCCCTGTTTAAATTTCTTCTCCCGCAGGATGTAAGCCAGTTCATTTAGTTTCAAAATCTCCTCTTTCAGCTCATCCGAATTTCCTTCTATCACCTCCTGAGCTTCTTCATAGCTGAATCTCCTGTCGGAGTGAATGATGGTTTTTCCGAACCATTGTTCGAGTACATTGGCCTGGTTGTCTAATTCAAATACAGCCGAAAAGCAGAGCTTATCTTCCTTTGGACGCAGTGAGCAAACTCCATTTGAAAGCCTTTCAGGCAGCATCGGTATAACGCGGTCTACCAGATAAACGGAAGTGCCTCTGTTGAATGCTTCTGCATCAAGTGCCGTATCCGGGCGCACATAGTGCGATACGTCGGCTATATGGATGCCTATTTCATAGTTGCCGTTCTCCAGTACCTGGTAGGAGATGGCATCATCAAAATCTTTAGCGTCAGCGGGGTCGATGGTAAAGGTAAGTATATTGCGGAAGTCACGCCGTTTGGCGATTTCTTCTGCCGTGATCTCGTCGGGTATAGACTCAGCCTCTTTCTCAACCTCATCAGGGAAAGAAAGCGGGAAGCCATATTCGGCCAGGATCGCAGTCATTTCCGTGTTGTTCTCTCCCTGTATCCCCAAAACATTGGTGATCGTTCCTACAGGATTTTTGGCGCCATCGGGCCAATCGGTGATTTTGGCAACCGCTTTTACTCCGTGTTCCGCGCCATTAAGATTCTCCAATGGAATAAAGATATCGCGAAGCATCTTTCGGTCGTCGGGTATAAAGAAGGCGAAGGCGCCGGTAACTTTTACGATGCCGGTGAATTCCATCTTAAAACGCTCGAGGATCTCGATAATTTCTCCTTCCTTTCGTTTGCCTTTACGATTGGCGAAAACATAGGCTCTGACCTTGTCGCCATTTAAAGCTATGCCTACTTTTCTGGGAGCGATATAGATGTCTTCCTCAAATTCATCATCGGGGATGATAAAGGCGGAGCCGTCGCTGGTCATAGACACCTTTCCGGTAATGATCGTTTTCAGTTCTTTTAGCTGAAATTTACCTTTTTGAGGCTCAATGAAGATGCCCTTACGGGTTTCCTCTTTTAAAACCACCAATATAGTCTCCCGTGATTCAGGATCCGTGAGATTAAGTTTTGCAGCGATTTGTTTGTAATTCATGGGAGCATTGCCTCCCTTTTCCAATATATCGGTAATAAGTTGTGTAAAAACAACTATCAGATGGTTGGATTTTTTCTTAGCCATTTTGTGAATGTATTATGTGATCACAACGTTTACATACACCATAAAGTTCATGGTTATTTAAGCTGTGATACCTTTCTTTTGGCAAGTTAAGGATTTTGATTTATGTTTTGTTCTGGCTTATTCTGTTGCGGCGTATCGAAACGCCATCTAACTTTCCCTAACTGGATTGCCGAAATCTCCCAAGGCCGGCTCAGTTTTATCAGCACGTAGTGATTACAGGATAAGTACGCCAGGTTTATTAAGCAGGGGAATGCGAACCATGTTTGATTCAACAATACTCTCAGGAACGAAAATGTACTTTTTATCAAAGATTTGTCCGTCGATGTAGAAACTGAGCAGGTATTCATTGGTTAGTCCGAATACCTGCTCGTCAATAGCCTCGACGCGAGCAGTTGCTTTGGCAGGAATACTTCCGATAGCATGCCTTAAGATGGAGGTCTTTACGTCTACGCCATCTTTACGGCCATAGCCTTTGGAGGATATGAGAACGGTTTCGAGATCCCTGTCCTTGAGATTGATCAGATAGACGTTCCATGACTGGCCCTGCGGGCTGTCGCTTTCGAGCACAACTGCAATACCAATATCCTGTACCAGATTTTCAGGAAGATCTTTCTTCATGTTGTGTGATGTTACAAATACGCTTTATTCTATTTCTTTTTGGCAAACTTTCGCGCTGGTTTCTTTGGCTCTTTTTCTGCTGCTTCAGCGAGAGCTTTTACCTCTTCGAATGTCAGGGCAGAAGCCTCTTTATCTTTTGGAATCTTGACGTTAGCTTTTCCATACTCGATATATGGCCCCCATCTGCCATTAAGAATTTTAACTGTCGGGTCTTCATCAAAGGTCTTGATTAGTTTCTCCGCGTCTTTTTTACGTTTCTCCAGAATAATCTCAATGCATGCTTCTTCTGTTACCGAATGAGGATCAACTCCTTTTGGTAAGGAATAGAAAGCACTATTATGCCTCACGTAGGGGCCGAAGCGACCAATGGCTACGGTCATATCTTTTTCTTCGAAGATGCCCACTTTTTTGGGAAGTTTGAAGAGCTCCATCGCTTCATCCAGCGTGATCGATTCGATCATTTGACCGGACCTTAGACTGGCATAACGAGGCTTCTCTTCGGCTTCTGTTTCGCCGATCTGGACGAAAGGTCCAAAGCGTCCGATTCTCACAGAGACCTTTTTACCGGTTTCCGGATCAAGGCCCAGTTCTCTTTCGCCTCTTGCTTTTTCTGCAGTCAGAATGGTGTTCTCTACCTCCTTATGGAATGGGTTGTAAAAAGACTTGAGCATTTCGGTCCAGTTCTTCAATCCATTTGCGATTTCGTCGAACTCTTTTTCTACGTTAGCCGTGAAATGGAAATCAACTATTCCGTTGAAATGCTGAACCAGAAAGTCGTTTACTACTGCTCCGATATCGGTTGGGAAAAGCTTAGATTTTTCTGCGCCGGTGATCTCTGTTTTGGTTTCTTTAACGAGTTCGCCGCCGGTAAGGGTAAACACGCAGAAATTTCTGGATTTGCCTTCTCTGTCTTCTTTCACTACGTAGCCTCTGTTTTGAACAGTGGAGATAGTAGGGGCATATGTTGATGGTCTACCGATGCCCAGTTCTTCGAGCTTTTTTACCAGGCTTGCTTCTGTATAACGTGCTGGGGGGCGGGTATACCGCTCGGTTGCTTTTATTTCGTGACGGATCAGCGACTGCTCTTTGGATAGGGGAGGGAGGATAGCATTTCCTGCTTCTTCATCCAGATTCACCTCCTGATCATCATCCTGGGATTCCATATAGACTTTCAGAAATCCGTCAAACTTCATGACTTCTCCATTGGCAACGAAATTCTCTTTGCGGTTGGATATAGTAATTTTTGCAGTAGTTTTTTCAAACTGCGCTTCGCTCATTTGAGAAGCAATCGCGCGCTTCCAGATAAGTTCATAGAGGCGTTTCTCAGAGAGATCTCCGTCGATCGTATGCTGATCGAAATACGTAGGCCTGATCGCCTCGTGTGCTTCTTGTGCTCCGGCGGCCTTCGTTTTATACTTTCTATGCTGATGGTATCTTTCACCATAAGCAGTGTTGATTTCGTTGGTTGCGGCTTCGAGTGCTGTGTCTGACAAGTTAACGGAGTCCGTTCTCATGTAGGTGATCTTTCCCGACTCGTAGAGGCGCTGTGCAATAGACATTGTTCGTGAAACCGAAAAACCCAGCTTCCTGCTTGCTTCCTGTTGAAGGGTTGAGGTTGTAAATGGCGGGGCAGGGTTTCTTTTGGTCGGCCTGCTTTCTACGCTGTTGACTTTGAAGTCGGCATCCTTACATGCGTTCAGAAACGAGGTAGCTTCCTGCTCTGTTTCGAAACGTTCGGGGAGTTCAGCTTTGAAAAATTCTCTCGCTTTGCCGGTGTTAAAGATAGCAGTAATCTTGTATGCAGCGGTAGGCGTGAATTTGTTGACCTCTCTTTCACGATCCACGATCAGGCGTACGGCAACAGATTGTACCCGGCCTGCGGATAAGGAGGGTTTGACTTTTTTCCATAAAACGGGTGAAAGCTCAAAACCAACTAACCTGTCGAGTACTCGTCTTGCCTGCTGTGCATGAACAAGGTTGTAATCGATATTGCGTGGGGACTCTATCGCTTTTAATATAGCGGGCTTAGTGATCTCATGAAATACAATTCTTTTCGTTTTCTCGTCCTTGAGACCGAGAGTCTCAAATAAATGCCATGAGATGGCTTCTCCCTCGCGGTCCTCATCGGACGCGAGCCAGACCATTTCGGCTTCCTTTGCAAGTTTCTTTAATTCACTTACAACGGCTTTTTTATCTGCCGGCACTTCATATTTTTGGGTAAAGTTATTTTCGGTATCAATTGCGTCATCAGTTTTAACCAGATCACGGATATGTCCGTAACTTGATTTTACCATGAAGTCGCTACCCAAATAACCTTCAATGGTTTTTGCCTTAGCAGGGGACTCAACGATTAGTAAATTTTTAGCCATTCAGCAGATTGGTTTTTCTGCAAAGAAAGACATTAATCACCCCAATGCAAAATTGAATTGTGTTTTGGCCATATCTAAAACAGGGTTTTGATCGTAAAGTGAGGCTGTTACAGTAAAAAACCTCCACCCAAAAGGTCATTGCCTTCGTAGAACACAGCCGACTGTCCGGGCGCTATACCCGATACCGCATGGTGAAACTCCACCTTCATCAGGCCGTCTTCCTGTACGATTGTACTGTTCGCGCCCGCATCTTTGTATCGGATTTTGGTGATTGCTTCCATAGGCTCCTGTATACTTTCATACTTAATCAAATTGACGCCGCGCACCAGGGCTACGGTCTTTTTAAGCTCTTCTTGTGTACCCAGAACCACGGTATTGCTTTCAGGAAGTATTTCAGTTACAAACATAGGATGGCCGAACGCTATGCCAAGTCCCTTACGCTGGCCGATAGTATAGAAAGGGTATCCCTGATGCCGGCCCACGATGGTGCCATCACTCAGCGCGAAGTTTCCGCCCGCTACTTTCTCTTCCAGACCATCTACACGATGTCTTAAGAAGGACCGGTAATCGTTGTCGGGCACAAAGCAGATTTCATAACTTTCTCCTTTTTTGGCGAGTTCAGTTTGTCCCATGTCCAACGCCATTTGTCTGATCTCGGCTTTGGTAAAGCTGCCTAAAGGAAACTGAGTACGGGCAAGATTCTTTTGTGAAACACCCCAAAGAACATAAGATTGATCCTTGTTTTCGTCCCGGCCTTTAGATATGACATGCCGACCGTTATCCTGTAAGCGAATATTGGCATAGTGGCCCGTTGCGATAAACTCGCAGTCGAGTTTATCTGCACGTTTGAGCAGGGCTTCCCATTTAATATGAGTATTGCAGAGAACGCATGGGTTAGGGGTTCTGCCGGCAAGGTATTCATCCACGAAGTTGTCGATGACGAAATCACCGAATTCGCTTCGGATATCCAGGATATAGTGAGGGAATCCATAACCAACGGCCAATGACCGGGCATCGTTGATAGAATCCAGACTGCAGCATCCGGTTTCTTTGGACGAAGAGCCCGAGGAAGCATAATCCCAGGTTTTCATTGTAAGACCTATAACCTCGTATCCCTGCTCATGCAGCATGACGGCAGCTACGGAACTATCCACTCCGCCACTCATTGCCACTAATATTCTTCCGTGCTTACTCATAATATGGGCAAAGATAAATTAAAGATGTGTTGATGCAGGTCAATCGCTTGTAAAATATGGGCATAAAAAAAGTCAGGCAATATGAAATCGCCTGACCCTACATCTACCTATGAAAAAAGTTGCTTGGGGTAGCAACAATCATTGATACAAACATCGCCTGTTAGGGGGGTAAAAAAAATGACAAGGAGCCGGGTTTTTGTATGATAGGCGTCATTATTTATCCGTAGTGTTAAATATTATCATTCAAGTTACATTTTTTGTAGGATATTGTATCTTAAACTATTATACTTGGTGTCCGGTAGCGCGGTAGCAAAGCTATCAGAGTGTACTTGAATTTAGCGTAATGAGGCTGTTTCTTCTGGTTTGTTTTTCACTTTTAAGTGCTTACGCGTATGCGAACAAGCTGCCCGCCAACCTACTTCGGGAGCTGAGTCAAGCGAACTCTGATTCAGCCAGACTAAACATTTACGCCAGGCTGGCCGAATATCACTCCTCCTCTGATTACGATTCTTCTCTTTTTTATGCCGGAAAGGGGATAGAGCTGGCTCGTGCGATTAAAGACAGACCTTCACAATACGGCTTACTGAATAAAGTGGCGAATGTTCATCATGAGCATGGAGATCTGATATTATCCAAGAAATACGCGGAAGACGCGCTCCGGGGATTTGAACGGATAAACGATAGTCGGGGTATTGCAGCTTGTTATCTGACTCTCGGAACGATAGCTGGCAAAGGCGGTCGATTTCCTGAAGCTACAGCTTCTGTTTTGAAAGGATTAAAGATCTACGAGAAAATCCATCATAGTAAGGGCGTTTTTGACTCGTATATTAAGCTTGGACTGATAAATGAGAAAAGCGATAACCTCGACCAGGCACTGGTGTATTATAATAAGGCACAAGCCCTGATAACGAAAGATTTTTCTAAGAAGTCATCTGTAGCTCTCCGGAATAACGTGGGTGTGGTCCATGCTAAGAAAGGCAATATGAAGGAAGCGCTGAAGTATTTTATGATCGGCCTGCAAGAGGCAGACAGTACGGAACATGCGGATCTTTATATTTCCTCCTTGACGAATGCAGGTAATGCTTACCAGCACCTGGGTTATCGGGATTCAGCCTATGCTTTTCACAAGAAGTCGCTTGAGAAGGCGAGAAGCCTCCGTCTTCCAGAAAAGGAATCACGGGCACTGATTAATATTGCCGCATTATATGTTGAGAAGAAGGATTATGAGAAGGCAATTAAACTGTTAGATCAGTCTTTTTCCATAGCGAATAATATAGGGCACTCCCTGCTGGTGTCAGAACTATACGAAGGGTACATCGAAATATTTCAGGCTCAGGGAAGGTATAAGGATGCTTTTACGGCATCGCAGAAACTAAGGACGTTAACCGATTCTTTATTCAGTAAGGATAAGAAACGGGCTGCAGAAGTCATGCAGGCAGAGTACTACCAGGAAAAAAGTGAGGCTCAGATCAAGACGCTCGAAACCTTGAGCGGGAAGACCACCTTTCAGCGGAATGTGGGCATTGCGATTGCAGTGCTTGTGATTGTCCTGTTGTTAGTGGTCTTTTTCTCTTTGCGTAATGTGCAAAAATTTAACAGGCGACTTAAAGTCTCCAATCATATTAAAGATAAGCTTTTCTCCATTATCGGTCACGATTTGAGAGGTCCAATGGGTTCTGTAGTTCAAATGTTGACGTTAATGGAGGACGATTTATTGAAGCCCGGGGAATTAAAGGAGGTCGCTCACATCTTAAAAAAACATACGGAAGCGTCTTTATCTACTTTGGACTCGTTACTTGAATGGGGAAGAACGCAGATTCAGGGTGTTAGTGTTAAGGAACAGATTGTTGAGGTGGCCACTGCTGTTGATATTGCCCGCGACTTCTTTTTCGCCGCCTGCACAGTGAAAAATATTCGGATAGATAGTAATATCCCGCCGGACCTTAAAATATCTGCGGACATAGATCACTTTAATTTCTTGTTAAGAAATCTTTTGAGCAATGCTATAAAATTTTCGTACCCCAATAGCGCCATTGAGATCAGTGCAACACACCGCGATGGGTTTGTTTGCTTTTCAGTAAGGGATTATGGGAAGGGAATGGAAGAGTTGGATGCCGCACAGTTATTTGAGACCTTTAGTTTAAAGGCAGAAGGCACCAACGGTGAGCAGGGGACAGGAATTGGCCTGATGTTATGTAAGGAGTTCGTTTCAGCAAACGGTGGCCGTATTTGGGTCAACGCTGGGTCTGGTAAGGGTGCAGAATTCTGTTTTACCTTAAAAGGGATCTAAAAGATATCGAGATTAAACTTTATGGGTTCGAACTGATCTTCTTCATGTCCTTCCATAAATAACACAACTTTATATTCGGTTAGATTTTCATTGAATCCGAGAAACATACGTCGGAGACAGCGCTGTATAATCGGCCCCAGCTGAAGATAGAGGCTTTCGCAATAGTGGCGAAATTGAGGCCTGACCGTTTTCTGGTAGAAGCCATTTCGATTAAAATCAGCCAGATTGATTGTTAGTATGCCGGCGTTATAAAAGCCGTGAATCAATTCGCTTTTTATCTCTGGAGAAACCTTTTCAAGCCATTCTTCGGGAAGTTCCTCAAAGATGGTGTTGTTAAGATTATTACTTATTATCTGGCGGTATAAGTTCAGCATGGTGTTTCTAGAATCCTCTACTTGATAAGCTTTTCGCTCGTAACTGTTTTGTTTCGAACCCGTGTATGTATGTAAACTTCACTTGTGAGGGATAGTTTGTATTTTTTTCAAATCTAATCCCTTTTTCCATTGCGGCAAGCGCTGAAATGAGTTTATCCGGTAAAGGGAAGTCTTCTATTCTTATTTAGCGTCAACAATAGGCTATTTACGAGTGTTATCCTGGTATGTCGCTTAAAACCTCTTCCAATACGCCTTATGAAATATTCCTGATCGGTGATACCGGTGACATATCGGTCTCCAGACCCGACCCGGTGTTCCGGATGCTGAACTGTCATCTGTGCAAGGAGCAGCCGTCTGCAGTACTGTTTTTAGGGGACAACGTTTACCCGCGGGGCTTGCCTCCGGTCGGTAACATTCTTCGTAAAAATTCGGAGGCGATCTTAAATCGGCATTATGAAGTTCTGAAAGACTATCATGGAGAGGTTGCGTTCATTGCGGGTAACCACGATTGGAACAAGGGGAGAGACAACGGTCACGAGTACATCGTGAGGCAAGATGAATATTTAAAGAAATTATTTGGAAAAAAAGTTATGTTTCCCAAAGGCGGTTGTCCCGGTCCTGAAACATTCGATCTCAACGATAACATTACCGTGGTAGCTATTGATACCCAGTGGTGGATGCAGAGAGGAGTACGTTCGTTAAATTCGGAATGTTACGACGGTATCGAGTCAGAGGAGGATTTTTTCGAGAGACTGGTTGGGATTCTGGATGCGAATATCCGGAAGCATCTTTTAGTGATCGGTCATCATCCCGTCTATAGCTATGCAATTCATGGTGGCAAGTTTAAGTTGAAGCACCATATCTTTCCACTGACCATTTACGACCAGGATGCATGGATCCCGTTGCCTGGTCTTGGTTCACTCATACCCCTGTACCGCCGCTTTTTGGGTGCACGTGAAGATGTCGCTCATCCCAGGTACCGGAAACTTCGTGCCAAATTGAAAGAGATTTTGGCGAGATATAGTAATCTGATCTATGCTGCCGGCCATGAACATAACCTTCAATATATTCGGAAAGACAACAACCATTTTGTAGTGAGTGGATCGGGGTCTAAAGTGAAGTATGTGGTGCAATCGGGTAAACATCTGAAGTTTGGTCAGAAGAGCAAAGGTTTCTTCAAGATGCGGTTTGAGACAGATGGGTCGGTGTATTTGTCCGCATGGGCACTCGATACCAGTGGTAAGCTGGAAAAAGGAAAGTTGATTTACGAAAGTCAGATCATATAAAAACAAAGGCGGGCTTATTTTGCCCGCCTTTGTTTTTTTAAGACGTTAGTTTTTTATATTTAATTCGCTTAGGTCCGGTATCCCCTAATCTCTTCTTTCTGTTCTCTTCGTAATCGCTGTAGTTTCCTTCAAAGAAATATACCTGTGAATCGCCCTCAAAGGCAAGAATGTGTGTACAGATCCTGTCTAGGAACCACCTGTCGTGGGAAATGATCACCGCACAGCCGGCAAAGCCTTCGAGGCCTTCTTCTAACGCACGGAGGGTGTTGACATCAATATCATTCGTTGGCTCATCGAGTAGCAGGACGTTTGAGTCCTTTTTCAGCGTAATGGCCAGATGGACACGGTTGCGCTCTCCCCCGGAAATTACTCCTATCTTCTTTTGCTGGTCTGCACCATTGAAGTTGAATTTGGAAACATAGGCTCTGGAATTTACCGGTCGGTTACCAAGGAGAATGGTTTCTTGTCCGTCTGTAATATTCTCCCAAACTGATTTTTCGGGATCAAGGTCATTGTGCATCTGGTCTACATAGCCCAATGCTACCGTTTCACCTACGCGGAAAGTGCCGCTATCGGGCGTTTCCTGTCCGGTGATAAGTCGGAACAGGGTAGTTTTTCCCGCACCATTTGGGCCGATAATCCCCACGATACCCGCCGGTGGGAGGGAAAAGCTCAGGTTATCGAACAGTATCTTATCACCGTATGCCTTACTCACATTTTGAGCTTCGATTACGATGTTACCTAGACGTGGTCCGGGAGGGATGAAAAGTTCCAGCTTTTCTTCTCTTTCCTTCGTTTCCTCAGAAGCCATTTTTTCGTAATTAGCCAAACGCGCTTTCGATTTGGCATGACGTGCTTTCGGAGCCATGCGTGCCCATTCCAGCTCTCTTTCTAATGTCTTTTGCCGCTTGCTTTCTGTTTTCTCTTCCTGGGCAAGTCTCTTTGATTTCTGCTCCAGCCACGAAGAGTAATTACCCTTCCATGGAATACCCTCCCCGCGGTCAAGTTCAAGGATCCAGCCTGCAACATTGTCCAGGAAATAACGGTCGTGGGTAACGGCAATAACGGTTCCTTTATAATTCTTCAAGTGCTGCTCCAACCAGTCGATCGACTCGGCGTCCAGGTGGTTGGTAGGCTCATCAAGGAGCAAAACATCCGGTTCTTGGAGTAAAAGGCGACAAAGTGCTACCCTTCTGCGCTCACCACCTGACAAAGTGGCTATTTTCGCCTCGGGGTCTGGGGTTCTAAGCGCGTCCATTGCTCTTTCAAGTTTGGAGTCGAGCTCCCATGCGCCAACGGCATCGATCTGATCCTGAAGCTCACCCTGCCTGGCCATCAGCTTGTCCATAGCGTCTGCATCTTCATAGACTTCCGGAAGACCAAATTTTTCGTTTATTTCTTCGTACTCGTTCAGTATAGCGGTGATCTCAGCAACGCCTTCCATCACGACTTCTTTTACAGTCTTTTCAGCATCAAGCTGAGGCTCCTGAGCAAGATACCCGACGCTATATCCCGGGGAAAATACGACCTCGCCCTGATTGGATTTATCCAGTCCGGCGATAATCTTCAGAAGCGAAGATTTACCGGACCCATTGAGGCCGATAACACCGATTTTTGCGCCATAGAAAAAAGACAAGTAGATATTCTTGAGGACCTGTTTCTGGGGCGGGTAAATCTTACTTACCCCAGCCATTGAAAAGATAATTTTTTCGTCTGCCATTATTGCTTAATAATCTGCGAATATCGTTAATCCGGGTCTTTTGGACTAATTTTTTATTATCTTGTGATAAAGGTGCTGATTTATAAAAGTTGGCGTAATTGTTGATTAAATTATTACAAAGGCGCCGAAGGTATTGATGAAACAAATTGATACATTAGGACGTTCAACACGTAGAAAGGTTATTAAATGGAAGCTAAATTTTCACCCCGTGTCAAAGACGTTATTTCATATAGCAGAGAGGAAGCTCTTCGCTTAGGGCACGATTACATCGGTACAGAGCATTTGTTGCTTGGTTTAATCCGTGAGGGAGATGGTATGGCTATAAAGGTTTTGAAATCACTCACGGTAGACACCGCGCGTTTGCGCAGGACTATTGAAGACGCGGTTAAAGGAACTTCTGGCACTACTGCAAATCTGGGAAATATTCCCTTAACCAAGCAGGCTGAAAAAGTTTTAAAGATCACTTACCTGGAGGCGAAAATCTTCAAGAGTGATGTGATTGGTACAGAACACTTGTTGTTATCAATTTTGAGGGATGATGATAATATCGCATCTCAGATACTGATGCAATACAACATCAACTACGATATATTCAAGGCAGAGGTAGAACAGAACAGAGACGGTTTCAGAGATGAGGCATCAGGCTCTGCTGCGGGAGACGATGACTTTCGTGAGGAAGAATCTTCGTTCAGTCAGCCAAAGAAAGTATCGGACATTAAATCAAAGACTCCTGTTCTGGACAACTTTGGCCGTGATCTTACCAAGGCCGCGGAGGAAGGTAAACTCGATCCTATTGTTGGGAGAGACAAGGAAATCGAAAGGGTATCGCAAATTTTATCCCGGAGAAAGAAAAATAACCCTATTCTGATAGGGGAACCCGGGGTTGGTAAATCTGCAATAGCAGAGGGTCTTGCACTGAGGATTGTACAGCGTAAGGTCTCACGTGTGTTGTTTAACAAGCGTGTGGTTACTCTGGATCTTGCTTCTCTGGTAGCGGGAACCAAATATCGCGGTCAGTTTGAAGAGCGTATGAAAGCCGTTATGAATGAACTGGAAAAGTCTCCGGACGTGATTCTGTTCATTGATGAGATTCATACGATAGTGGGCGCAGGCGGAGCTTCAGGCTCACTGGATGCGTCTAATATGTTCAAGCCAGCGCTGGCACGTGGCGAAATTCAATGCGTGGGTGCCACGACACTGGATGAGTACCGTCAGTACATCGAGAAGGATGGAGCTTTAGACCGCCGTTTCCAGAAAGTGATGGTGGAGCCGGCAACTCCGGACGAAACCATTGAGATTTTGAACAGAATTAAAGAGAAGTATGAAGAACACCACGGTGTGACTTATACCCCAGAGGCAATCAATGCTTGTGTTAGTTTAACATCGAGATATATTACTGACCGCTTCTTGCCTGACAAGGCGATTGACGCTCTGGATGAGGCTGGATCGAGGGTTCACCTGACCAATATTCACGTCCCTCAGGAGATTATCGATATTGAGCAGAAGATCGAAGAGATCAAGGTTGAAAAAAATAGGGTGGTACGCAGTCAGAAATACGAAGAAGCGGCGAAGCTACGAGATACCGAGAAACATCTGCTTGAAGAACTGGAACGGGCCAAAGGTGCCTGGGAAGCGGAAACCAAAACCAAGAGGTATACTGTTTCTGAAGATAACGTAGCCGAGGTAGTTTCTATGATGACCGGCATTCCTGTACAGCGTGTGGGGCAAACAGACAGTCAGAAGTTACTATCTATGCCTGAACTGATGGCCGGAAGGATCATCGGACAGGACGATGCGATTAAGAAGTTAACGAAAGCTATTCAGCGGACAAGGGCAGGATTGAAAGATCCTAAGAAACCTATCGGCTCATTCATTTTCCTTGGTCCTACAGGAGTAGGTAAGACGGAGTTAGCGAAGGAACTCGCGAGGTTTATGTTTGACAGTGAGGATTCACTGATTCAGATAGACATGAGTGAGTATATGGAGAAATTCGCGGTATCCCGATTGGTGGGAGCGCCTCCGGGATATGTGGGATACGAAGAAGGAGGTCAACTGACTGAGAAAGTTCGTCGCAAGCCATACTCGGTTGTACTCCTTGATGAGATTGAGAAAGCTCACCCTGATGTGTTCAATATCCTTTTGCAGGTGTTGGACGAAGGTCAGCTTACAGATAGCTTGGGTCGCAAGGTGGATTTCCGTAATACCATCATCATCATGACATCGAACATCGGTGCCAGACAGTTGAAGGACTTTGGTCAGGGAGTTGGTTTTACGACAACTGCAAAATCATCACAGGCGGATACACACTCCCGAGGTGTTATTGAAAATGCTTTGAAGCGAGCCTTTGCGCCTGAGTTTCTGAACCGTATTGATGACGTGATCGTGTTCAATTCGTTGTCTAAAGAAAACATCTTCAAGATTATCGATATTGAGCTTACTTCTCTGTTCTCCAGGATCAATGCGCTTGGTTATGAAATCTCTCTTACTGACGGAGCTAAGGAGTTTATCTCTGAAAAGGGTTACGACTCACAATTTGGTGCCCGTCCGCTTAAGAGAGCTATCCAGAAGTACCTGGAAGACCCTATCGCCGAGGAGATTCTTAAGGGCGAGCTGGCAGAAGGTCAGGTGATGGAAGTGGATTATAACAAGGAAACGGACGCTATTACAATAGCTCCGAAAGCAACTCCTTCCAAGAAGAAGAAAGAGCCTCAGTTGCCTGAAGGTGACAAGGATTCTACTAAAGAGTAGTCTTTATAAGAAGTGATGAACCCGGTGCCTGCACCGGGTTTTTTTATTTTCGGGCAAGCCTATGGGGGCCTTGCTTCGGAAGCTGTTTAAATTAAAACTGTTATCTTTACAGCATTCCAGAGATCTTTACTAATAGAATGAGCGACGAATCAAATAACACGAATGAGCAGGAAGATAAATTACAAAATGCCACACTCATTAACGGCTTATATGAAAATTGGTTTCTTGACTACGCATCCTATGTAATTCTCGACAGGGCCGTTCCACATATCAATGACGGTTTCAAGCCTGTTCAAAGGCGCATACTTCATTCTCTGAAGGAGATGGATGACGGTCGCTTCAATAAAGCGGCGAATGTCATTGGAAATACGATGAAATATCACCCCCACGGTGATGCGTCGATCGGTGATGCGATGGTACAAATAGGCCAGAAGAATTTGCTGATCGATATGCAGGGTAACTGGGGCGATCCCATGACGGGAGACTCGGCCGCTGCTCCTCGTTACATAGAGGGACGGCTGTCCAAGTTTGCGAACGATGTAGTCTTCAATCCCGATACCACTGAATGGCAGGCAAGCTATGATGGCAGGAATCAGGAGCCGATTACGCTACCTGTCAAATTTCCTTTGCTTCTGGCGCAAGGTGCCGAAGGAATTGCGGTGGGACTGGCAACCAAGATCCTGCCCCACAACTTCATTGAGCTTATTGATGCGTCTATAGGCGTATTGCAGGGGCAGAGGCCTGATCTGCTTCCCGATTTTCCAACAGCGGGAATGGCAGACTGTTCCAATTACAATGAGGGGCAGCGAGGGGGAAGAGTGCGTGTTCGAGCTAAAATAGAGGAGAGGGATAAGAAAACGCTCGCTATTACGGAGATTCCCTTTTCCACTACTACAGGCAGTTTGATTGACAGTATCATATCGGCAAACGATAAGGGTAAAATCAAAATCAAGCGCATTGAGGATAACACAGCTCAAAACGTCGAGATCATTGTACAGTTAGCTCCGGGAATATCGCCCGACGTTACAATTGATGCGCTTTACGCGTTTACAGACTGTGAGGTATCGATATCACCCAATACATGTGTGATACGCGACGACAAACCGCATTTTCTAAGCGTAAACGATATTCTGATCGAGAATACTCAGAACACCAAGAACTTGCTTGAGCGTGAGCTTGAAATACGTTTGCTTGAACTTAAGGAAAAGATATTCTTCGGATTACTACTCAAAATCTTCATACAGGAAGGGATGTATAAACATCCGAAATATGAAAATTCAGGGACGTTTGAAGGGGTAGTTCAGGTATTGAACGACCTTTTTGAGCCCTTCTTCCCGCAGTTCTACCGCGAAATTCTTCCGGAAGATTATAAAAAGCTTATTGACAAGCCAATGAGTAGTATCACCCGGTTTGATGTGAAAAAGGCGGATGACCAGTTGAAGGCTCTTAATGCGGGCATTAAGGAAGTAAGTCATCACTTGAAGCATCTTACGGATTACGCTATCGCCTGGTTCGAACGCATCAGGGAGAAGTATGGTAAGGGCAGAGAACGGAAGACTGAACTGCGAACATTTGACCGCGTCGAGGCGGCGCAAGTGGCTTTAGCAAATGTGAAGTTGTATGTTAACAGGGAGGATGGTTTTATCGGTTCGGGTCTTAAAAAGGATGAATTCGTATGCGACTGTTCCGACCTGGATGAAATCATTGTTTTTCGTAAGTCTGGAGCCTTCCTGGTAACGAAGGTGCAGGAGAAGGTATTTGTTGGTAAGGATATTGAACACGTTGCGGTCTTCAAGAAAGGGGATGAGCGTACGATATATAACATGATTTACAAGGACGGAGAAAGCGGAACGTCTTATATTAAGCGGTTTGCAGTTCTCGGCGTCACACGTGATAAAGAGTATGACCTGACCAAAGGTACTAAAGGGTCTAAGTTGCTATACTTCACAGCAAACCCAAATGGAGAGGCGGAGGTGGTAACTATACAGTTGAAACCCCATTCTAAGCTGAAGAAATTGCAGCTGGAAGTAAACTTTGCCGATATAGCGATTAAGGGCCGGAGCTCTATGGGTAACATTGTAACGCGTTATCCGATTCGTAAGATCTTATTAAAGAATAAAGGGATTTCTACCTTATCGGGCCGTAAGATCTGGTACGATGGTATTTTGAAGCGTCTGAACGTAGACGGCAGGGGTCTATACCTGGGTGAATTCGATGGGCCCGATAAGATCCTGACCGTGATGGCCTCAGGTATTTATGAACTGAGCTCCTTTGATCTGACCAATCACTTTGATGATAAGATGCTTCTTATTGAGAAGTACGATGCAGATAAAGTGTATACGGTGGTTCATTACGATGGTAAGTCGAAAAATTATTATGTTAAGCGGTTCACATTTGACGATATTTCAATTGGTAAAACGGTAAGTATCATCAGTGAAGAACCGGGTTCTAAGCTTCGGCTTATATCCGGAGCCGCGCAGCCTGTTGTGACGGTTGAGATTTTGAAAGGCAAGAACCAAACCGCTGAACACATAGAGCTTAATCTTGCGGATGTTATCGATGTGAAGGGAATGAAGGCTCAGGGAAACAAGCTTTCGCAATACGACATCAAAGATATTCAGCTGATTGCCGAACACGATGATGAGGAAGATGTGCCAGATCCTGTTCCAGACACCTCTCTGGAGGAAGTTGTGGAGGCTGAGAAGATAGATGACGAGGCGGAGAAGGAAGTTGCTCAGCTTGATTTAGAAGATACTTCGTTGCCGGAAGTTTTACCCGAGCAAAAGGAGACAAAAAAGAAATCAAAGGATGTCAGGCTCGAAATAACCAATCCTGACGATATAGATGATAAGGGTCAGTTAGGTCTCTTTTAACAGAAAAAGCCGTCTGCAGATCTGCAGACGGCTTTTTTGTTGTTAAGTTTTTTTATTTGAGCTTATCCTGGAAGTCCTTGCTGAACTTGTCGAGCTTTGGCTGTATAACAAAGACGCAATATGCTTTGTTAGGATTAGTGGAGAAAAAGTTCTGATGATAATCTTCCGCTTTGTAAAACTCCGATACCGGTGTGATTTCAGTTACTATTGGCTTGTCAAACACATTCTGCTTCGTAAGCTGATCTATCATGTTTTCTGCAGACTTCTTCTGCTCCTGAGAATGGTAGAATATCACTGAGCGATATTGTGTTCCGACGTCATTTCCCTGACGGTTCAATGTGGTAGGGGAATGGGTTTTGAAGAAGACCAGGAGTAATTCGTCATAAGTGATGACTTCAGGGTCAAAATCTACTTGAATCACCTCCGCATGTCCTGTATCGCCACCACACACCTCGTCATAGGTGGGGTTGATCACCTCACCACCCATATAGCCTGATGTGCATGCTGAGACCCCTTTTAAGTTTTGAAAGACCGCCTCAGTACACCAAAAACACCCTGCGCCAAATGTTGCTTGTTCTAGTGCCATAATTTGTAAACAGATATGCGGTTACATGGTTTAAAAACCTTTGTATTTTTATTGGTACTGAATGTATATGGGTTGTGGTTTAAGCTTAAGCAGTTCTTCAGGCGTCATAAGTCTGTTGGGAGCCTTTTTAAGGTCATTCTTGTAGAATATCTTGAATCCTGCAAACTGTACCGGTTCCGGGAAAATGAAGTGACGGTATGTGCCCTTTTTGAGCTCCGGCTCTCCCCATCCATCCATATGCATGACCACCTGTACTTCCGGACGAAGTTTGATGTTCTTGGTGTTAGTTACCATTTTACGTGTAAAACGATGTATGACAAAAATCTTCGGGGGAAGGTTGTTTTCTTTTACCAGCCTGGCAAGATATTGAGAACAGTAATTTATGTCGGCAGCATCATAGGTTCCGATTCTGGATCCAGGCTTTGCACCGGTTTTCATAGAGAACTCCGGATCGATCCCCAGATGAACATTAGGAAGCTTTAAGTATTTTTCCAACAGGGGAAGTTCGTCCTGAATCGTGCTGAGTGATACCTGGATATCAAGGAATACTATAGCATTGATGGTCTTGGCCATATTGATCACAGAATCGATATGTTTCTCAGGCATTCTAAAGCGGTATTTACCGTCTTTTCCTCCATCACCCTGTGCCACGACTGCAATATAATGCAGCGCTGGTTGTACGGGAGTCTTCGGATCGGCTTTTTCCCATTTTTTTACCTCCACATTAAGGCGTGATAGCATCTCTTTTGGCGCGTACTCACCAAGAATTCCCATGCGTTTGGAGTATAAATTGCCGTAGTAGGCAATTACACGTTTAAATGGTAGGATCGCTCCGCTCAGTGGGTACGGTTGGTTCTTAACAGGCCAGTATCCAGAGGTGTCTCCATTTGCTAAATCCCGGTTTTTAAGATTATAGGCAGCTGTGTCTAACGTTGAAGCGACTGCTTCTTGTTCTTCAGTCTCTTGAGGGGCCTTAGCAGACTCGGCGGAAGGCGTTTTCTGGTTATTGCCGTTGCTTTTTGTTTCACTACATCCAAGTGTGAAAATCCCTGCAGTAAGTAATAGTAAGATGGAGTACTTTTTAATCATTAGATAAATAATATTTCGAGCAAATTAGTCAAAAGATTTCATAAAGCCTATCCCTTCTGCTTATCATGGGGGATGTCTATTGAAACGAGACCAAAGATGGAAGATAAAAACCATTTAACCCGGCGGACGAAATATTACAGCTGAGCATTAGCTGCCGCTAAATAGAAATATAGGCAAAGGAAACGAAGCTTGTTTTCTTTTAATACTTTCGATTTGTTTCGTTTTTTAATTATTGTTTTTTATTTTTGATTCCAGCTCAGCGATGAGGACCATTATCGTTTTTGAGCATACTAACAATTTGACAACTATGCTCGCTAACCAACGAAGGGATAAGATTCTTGAGCTATTGAAGGAAGATGGCTCCGCAAAGGTGATCAATCTTGCCAGGCTTTTTAAGGTAACAGAAGTAACGATTCGTCAGGATCTTGAAAAGCTGGAGAAAGATGGCCTGGTGTTGCGAGAGCATGGTGGGGCATTTTTAAAGAATGTTGAAGATCAGGTAAAGACTTTTTCGCTGAGCAATCAAGACAATCTGGACAAGAAAGAGCTTATCGCTAATAAGTGCCTCGAATATATAGAAAGTGGTGATACCATTATTCTGGACTCCGGATCGACCACTACGGAGATAGCAAAGAAACTGAAGGGTATAAAAAACTTAACGGTTATTACCAATGCTCTCAATATCGCATTAATGCTTGGCGCCGAACCGGGCATTGAGGTCATTATGACTGGCGGAGAGTTTAAGCCACCTACGCTGTCGCTGACAGGACAGAAGGCGGCGGACTTTTTTACGGGGCTGAATGTTCAAAAGCTTTTTCTAGCAACTGCAGGACTCTCTTTGAAAGCTGGGCTTACCTATCCGAGTATCAGCGATTTGGTTGTAAAGAAGGCAATGATCAATGCTGCGGACACTACTTATCTGGTAGCAGATTCTACCAAGATCGGGAAAAGCTCTTTCGCCAGTTTGGGGGCACTTTCCCTGATCAACTACATAATCACTGACGGTGGAATTGAAGAAAAATACAAGAATCTATTTAGTGATAACGATATCGAATTAATTATAGCAAGCTAGCCAATAATGAAAGAACGAATTAGTTTAGGAGTAATAATAGGCAACAGGGACTTTTTTCCAGACAGACTGGTTGCCGATGCACGCATTGAAATTCTCGAAGTACTGGAGAAATTGAACATCAAACCCATCTTATTGGAAGACTGGGAAACCAAGCTGGGCGGAGTAGAGACGTTTAACGATGCCCGGAAGTGTGCAGACCTATTTAAAAAGCATAAAGAGGAAATAATGGGAGTGCTGGTAGTGCTTCCAAATTTTGGAGATGAACGGGGAGTAGCAGAGACTCTTAAGTTATCGGGACTTAATGTGCCGGTACTCATTCAGGCCTATCCGGACGATTTAGATAAGCTGGATCTGGCGAGACGCAGGGACTCGTGGTGCGGAAAGATATCCGTATGCAACAACCTGTACCAATTTGGAATCAAGTATACGCTTACAGCCAAACATGTGGTAAGTCCTTCGGATCCTTCTTTTACACAGGATCTCAGTGATTTCTTAGGTGTATGCCGGGTGGTGAAAGGACTCCGCAATGCCCGAATTGGTGCGGTAGGTGCAAGGCCGGGAGGTTTTAATACGGTAAGGTATAGCGAGAAAATCTTGCAACGTCAGGGGATTTCCGTAGTGACGGTGGATCTGTCGGAAATTTTGGGAGATGCCAACAAACTAACGAAAGACGATCAGATAGTAAAAGATCATCTTGAGCGCATTGCCAGCTATACGCCGACGGGATCTGCTCCTTCGGAAGCATTGATTCAGATAGCAAAGTTGGATGTTGTTCTGAACAGGTTTATGAATGATAACGCTCTCGATGCTTCCGCTATTCAATGCTGGACATCCTTGCAAAAAAATTACGGTTGCAATGTCTGCACCAGTATGAGCATGATGAGCGAAAATATGCTGCCTAGTGCATGCGAGGTTGATGTGACGGGTACGCTTACCATGTATGCGATGCAGCTGGCTTCGGGCTCACCGAGTGCGCTTGTCGACTGGAACAATAACTATGCTTCCGATGAAGATAAATGTGTACTGTTTCACTGTGGTAACTGGGCGAAATCCTTCTTACCTGATATAGAGATAAGCACTGCACCCATTCTCGGAACAACGGTAGGAGTGGAGAATACATATGGCGCACTTTCAGGCCGTACTCCAGCTATGCCCCTTACTTTCGGACGGATCAGCACAGATGACACCCGAGGTGTCATTAAGGCTTATTTTGGGGAAGGCCGGCTTACAGATGATGCACTGAATACTTTCGGAAACAGGGCAGTAGCTCAGATCGACAATATGCAGGGTCTGATGCAATATGTATGTAGAAACGGTTTTGAACACCATGTGGTGATGAATGCCTCCAAGACCGCAGGAATTTTAAAAGAAGCGTTCGGGAATTACCTCGGTTGGGAAATTTACGAGCATTAGGAAACTTTAACTCGATATTATGACAGAGCGAGAACTCAAAAGGAAGTCGGTTGAATATAGAAAGAAGATCCTGAAATATATTTATGGAGCGAAGGCGGGACATACAGGAGGGAGTTTGTCGTGTATTGATATTCTTAACGTGCTTTATAACTCCGTTTTAAATGTTTCACCGGAGGATTTTGATTCACCGGATCGTGACAGATATATTCAGAGTAAGGGGCACTGCGTGGAAGCGCTGTATGTTGTTCTGGCGGACAAAGGTTTCTTTCCTGAAGCAGATCTGGAAACGTTATGTAAGTATCAGTCGCATTATATAGGCCATCCTACCAGAAAAGTTCATGGCGTTGAACAAAACACAGGAGCGCTCGGTCATGGACTTTCCCTCAGTGTAGGGAACGCCATAGCTGCACGCCTGGATCGGAAATCCTATCGCGTTTTTACGTTGTTAGGTGATGGTGAACTTCCGGAAGGTTCTAACTGGGAGGCCGCCTTGACGGCATCACACTACAAGTTGGACAATCTTTGTGCAATTATAGACCATAACAAGCTTCAGATTTCTGGCCGGACTATAGATGTCTGCAATACGGATCCGATAGACAAGAAGTTCGAAAGCTTCGGCTGGGCCGTGCGCGAGGTAGATGGTCATGACCATCGTCAGCTACGGGAGGCTTTCGACAGTTTGCCTTTTGAACCGGATAAGCCAAGTTTAATCATCGCACATACAGTGAAAGGTAAAGGGATTAGTTATATGGAGGGTCAGCTCAAGTGGCACCATGGAGTGCCGGGAGAAGATCAGTACCGCGCAGCACAGCTTGAGCTGGATGAGGTAATGGAAACAATATAATATGGGAGCATTGGAAGAAATTAAAAGTGAGACTCAGGTTGTCGGGCTGGCAAACTTGGAGACCTTCTCTAATACACTGCAAGCACTGGCTGAAAATGATAAGCACATCATTGTAGTAACGAGCGACTCGAGGGGGTCGGGTAAACTGGTTCCCTTTGGGGCAAAGTTTCCTGAACAGCTGATCGAGATTGGCATAGCCGAGCAAAACCTGGTTGGCGTTGCAGCAGGGATTGCGTCGACGGGCAAAAAAGTATTTGCCGTTTCACCTGCCTGCTTTCTTACCGCAAGGTCCTTCGAGCAGATCAAAAATGATGTAGCGTACTCAGACAACCCTGTCAATTTGATCGGTATCAGTGCAGGAGTAAGTTATGGCGCCCTGGGTTCTACCCATCATAGTCTGCACGACTTTGCGGCGCTGCGGGCTGTCAATAATTTGATAATAGCGGCGCCTGCCGATAACTTTGAGACCGAGCAGGCTATAAAACAAGCAGCTGCCCTGGATAAGCCGGTTTATTTACGGTTTGGAAAGAAGAATATGCCACATCTCCCCTCGACGGCTGAACGCACTTTCGAGTTTGGAAAGGGGAGAGAGGTGCTAAGGGGAGAAGATCTGGTAATTATAGCAACAGGAGAAGCCGTTTATCCCGCGCTGGAGGCGGCTGAAAGGCTGCACTCAGGGTATCAGCTCCAATCATCCGTTGTTAGCATGCATACTATTAAGCCATTGGATTATGATCTTCTCGCTAAAGTGGCTCAAAAAGGTGTGCCTATTATCACCGTTGAAGAGCACAGTATTTATGGTGGACTGGGAGAAGCCTGCGCTTCATTTTTAATGGAAAATGGATTCAACAACAAATTCAAGATCATAGGTATTCCGGATGAATACACGGTAACAGGTTCGCAAAACGATATTTTTAATCACTATGGAATCTCCGGCGAGGGCATTACGCAGGTGGCGCTAACTCTATTGAAATGACCTGATTTGTTGATTTCGAGAGAAATGCCTTAAGCAACTGACCTATTTAACCAATTATAATATGACGAGGAAAACTTGCATTTTCTTTCTGCTGCTCTGTTGCATGACCATTAACGCCTGCACCAATCGCGGGGCAACAGAACAACCTAAAAAGATAGCGATAATCGTTTCTACACTAAATAACCCATGGTTTGTGGTGCTGGCTGAAACAGCGGCGAAAAAAGCAGCGGACTTAGGTTATGAGGCGAAGATTTTTGATTCCCAAAATAATACAGCGCTCGAAGCAGATCATTTTGAAAATGCCATTACGTCTGGCTTTGATGCTATTCTGTTCAATCCAACTGACGCCGATGGTTCTATAACCAATATATCAAAGGCTAAAGCCGCAGATGTGCCTGTATTTTGTATGGACAGAGAGGTGAATTCTACTACGGTGGCTACATCGCAGATCTTGTCAGACAGTTACTCCGGGTGTATTGCAATGGGTAAGTATTTTGTGAAGCAGTTAAACAAGAAGGGGAAGTATGTAGAAATATTGGGGCTCGTTGGCGACAACAATACCTGGGCGAGGTCAAAGGGCTTTCATAGTGTGGTAGATGATTTTCCGGAGTTAAAGATGGTTGCCCAGCATAGTGCAGATTTCGACAGAAATAAGGCTATGGAGGTTATGGAGTCTGTTTTACAGGCGAATCCGGACATAGATGGAGTGTTTTGTGGCAATGATGCAATGGCAATGGGCGCCTACCAGGCCCTGGTGGCTGCGGGTAAATCGGATCATGTTCAGGTGTTCGGCTTTGATGGTGCAGATGATGTACTCCAATCTGTTAAGGCTGGAAAGATAAAAGCTACCGGAATGCAGTATCCAAAAATCATGGCAGAAACCGCAGCCCTTTATGCTCAGGAGTATTTCAGTGGCAAGCGAGACTTTCCGCAGAAGGTTCCTGTGGCAGTGGAGTTGGTTACTTCAGCTAATATTAACAATTACCTTTCCGAGTAGGCTATGAAAATATTGAAATATATTATAGCGGCTGCGGCTCTTTTATTTATCAGCTATCATTCGGTGTACTTTGAGAAGCTGAGTGATGTAAGAAGAGCAGAGTCGGGGGATAATACAGATATGGAAGCCTATACCAGAGATTTTTGGGAGAATAAATTGCCCCTTTCCATGGATAAAGCTATAGATATTAAGGATCTTGTAACTCGTGTCAAAGCAGATCCCGAGGAGACCTTCGCCGCCTATGCACATGCATTGGGTATTGGCGATCTACAGTATTTTATGGTGAAGGGGGAAGGACAGACTACTATGATTGCTGATAATCAGGTCGAGCTGCTTATCCTGGGAAGAGATGGCAATTTTAAGCTGCGTATTGAGACGGAGCTGGTGTATGGCAACTCTGTCAGAGATGCTTCCGGACTACTTAATATGAATGCCTTCAAAAATACCTCTGAGTTTAACGAAGTATCTGCAGGCTTAAATAAGATCATCCGTAAAGAGATCCTGCCGCCTTTCAGGAAAGAAGTAAAGGAGGGGGATGTGGTTCGTTTTATAGGAGCAGTGGAGCTGAACAGGAGATTTCTGAAGCTCGATGACCTTGAGGTAACGCCAGTTCAGCTGGAAATTGTCAAATAATCAGGATCTTATGCTAGTAGTCGAAAATATAAGTAAACACTTCTCTGGCGTCGCTGCGCTTGATAATATCAATCTTGAGATTCATGCCGGCGAGGTGACGGCAATTGTAGGCGAGAACGGTGCTGGAAAATCTACGTTGATGAAGATCCTCTCGGGGGTCTATGCCGACTATGAGGGACGCGTCCTGCTAAGGGGCAAATTGGTAACTTTCAGCAGTCCGAAGCATGCTCAGGAATGCGGAATTGCTATTATCCACCAGGAGCTGAACCTGATTCCATATCTAAGTATTACAGAAAATATTTTTTTAGGTCGGGAACTTACCGCCTGGGGTGGTTTGGACAAGAAAGCTATGCGCCTGAAAACGCTGGAGCTGCTGAAAAGGCTAAAATTGAACCTCGATCCTGATACCCTGGTAGTCGATCTGAAAGTTGGACAGCAGCAGGTTGTTGAGATCGCTAAGGCTCTATTGACAGAATCCGAAGTGATCATCATGGATGAACCTACATCAGCGATTAGCGACAATGAGGTCAAGGTGCTTTTTGAAATTATCAACGATCTCCGGAAGGAAAATAAGGCGGTGGTTTATATCTCTCATAAGCTTGATGAGCTCTTTAAAATCGCTGACAGGTATGTCGTTCTGCGGGATGGGAAGTTGATTGAATCCGGGAGGATGAAAGATGTACAAACCAACGACATCATCCGGAAAATGGTCGGAAGAGAAGTTCGGCTAGTTCGCAACCGAAGTAGTAAGGCACAGAATTGTGAGCTTCTTGAAGTTGAGAAATTATACCTCAAAAATCCGGAGCGCAGCGGGGAATATCTATTAAATGATATATCATTTTGTCTGAATAAGGGCGAGATATTAGGCGTCTTCGGCCTTATGGGAGCCGGAAGAACAGAGTTGCTGGAGGCTATATTTGGGCAGCACCCCAAGTATACCAGCGGAGCTATTCGTATTGGAGGAAAGGAGTATACGTACAGTTCTTCCATAGAAGCAATTAAGGCCGGACTGGCACTCGTACCTGAAGATCGCAAAAAAGACGGCCTGGTATTAGGGCTGGACGTTCAGAAAAACATTGCTATTACGACTCTGAAGGAAAGAGAAGTATTAGGCCTCTTACATATGGGAATGGAGACTGAACTTTGTGAGAAGTACCGCAGTGATCTGAATATCAAGTCTTCTTCGAGTAAGCAGACCGCTGGTTCTTTAAGCGGGGGCAATCAGCAGAAGATCGTAATTGCCAAATGGCTGGCTACTCATCCTAAGATTTTGCTTCTGGATGAACCTACGCGAGGTATTGATATCAATGCGAAGAATGAAATCTATAAACTCATGCTTGATCTTACTGGTCAGGGATTAGGGATAATAATGGTATCTTCTGAGTTGCCTGAGATACTGGCTGTCTCAGATCGTGTCATGGTGCTTTCCGAAGGAAATGTGACCGCCCAAATCGCCATTGAAGAAGCTACAGAAGAAAATATTCTTAAAGCAGCTATTCCGAAATCAATTTAACTGAGCCGATGAACTTAAAATTGTATAAAACGTATTTTATTAAATTTCAGTCGCTGATCGCACTATTCGTGATTTGCTTATTAATCAGTTTGTTGTCTGACAAATTCCTTACCGTTTCGAACGGCTGGAATGTGATGAGGCAGATTTCTGTTAATGTCTGCATTTCGGTAGGTATGACGCTTATTGTGCTGACGGCCGGTATAGATCTTTCGGTAGGATCGGTGCTGGCTTTATGCGGGGCCATAACCGCAGGTTTGCTGAGTGATGGGATAGGAATAATGCCTGTCGATCTTTATATCGGCTTTACGCTGCTTGGCGCTATCCTGGTAGGTCTGTTTTGCGGCACGTTCATAGGCGGCTTTAACGGCTGGGTGATTACACGGTTCAATGTGCCGCCTTTTGTGGCTACTTTGGCGATGCTAACTATAGCGAGGGGACTTACCTTGCTATACACGGAAGGCCACCCTATATCAGGTCTGGGCGAGAATTTTGCATATATAGGCACCGGTTGGCTCTTAGGCGTACCTGTGCCAGTCTGGATCTCGGCACTTGTTGTCGTTGCTGCCGTTATCATTACGAATAAGACGCGACTTGGGAGGTATATCTATGCAATTGGCGGGAATGAGAGTGCGTCGAGGCTGTCCGGCATTAATATCGGGAGAGTGAAGATTATTGTTTACGCCATTGCAGGTGGGTTGGCAGCTATAGGCGGTTTAATGGTCACCTCGCGGTTGGACTCGGCTCAACCTAACGCGGGTGTTAGTTATGAGCTAGACTCCATTGCAGCTGTGGTTATAGGAGGAGCATCACTCTCGGGGGGTAAAGGAACAATATTGGGGACCGTACTCGGAGCTATTATCATAGGAGTGCTGAATAATGGTCTTGTTTTGCTGAATGTTTCTCCTTTCTGGCAGCAGGTGGTTAAGGGTATGGTTATTCTTTTGGCCGTTATAATTGACAAATCAAACGCTAAATCGAGATAATGAGTAAGTATATTCTTTCAATTGATCAAGGCACCAGTAGTACTAAGGTTCTTCTGTTTGACGAACAAGGGAAGGCGGTATGTAAATCTACTGAGTCGTTGAAAAGCATATTTTCCGGTGAGGGCTTCGTAGAACAGGATCCGAGAGGTATTTATGAGAACGTACTAACATCGGTAAGGAACTGTGTCGATAGTTTTGTTGCCGGGGGCGGACGTGTCGAAGACATAGAAGCATGCGGTATATCCAATCAGCGGGAGACCTTTGTGATTTGGGACGCTGCAGGAACTCCATTACACAATGCTGTAGTTTGGCAGTGTAAACGATCAATAGGGGTTTGTGCCCGGCTGAGCGAAGAAGGGCTGGGAGAGGCAATCAATAAAAAAACGGGACTTATTATTGATCCTTATTTTTCTGGCACCAAGCTGATATGGCTGTATGAAAATGTTCAGACGGTAAGGAGAGCCGTGGACGAAGGACAAGCTTACTTTGGTACTGTTGATACCTGGCTGTTATTCTGTCTGACGAAAGGCCTGAAGTATCAAACAGATTACACCAACGCATCAAGGACGATGTTCTTCAATCTGCACACTCTGGCATGGGATAAAGAGCTGCTTGAGGCTTTTGGACTTTCCAAGTTAAATCTTCCGGAACCGAATCCATCATCTTACTTATTCGGAGAAACTGACTTTGAAGGGTTAATTGGAAGAAAGATACCTATTAGCTCAATGATCGGGGATTCTCATGCCGCGGCATTTGGTGAAGGCTGTTTTCTTCCCGGATCCGCAAAAGCTACACTTGGCACCGGATGTTCGATACTGATGAATATTGGTTCAGAGCCCAGGATTTCCGGCAATGGAATGATCACAACGATCTGCTGGAGTACTGCTAGTCAGGTTGACTATGCACTTGAGGGGGTTATCGTATCCTGCGGCGCAACTTTGGAATGGCTTAAGAATGAGCTGTGCTTGTTCGATGACCTACGTCAAACGGAAAGTCTCGCAAATTCTGTAGCAGATACAAACGGCGTTTATGTTATTCCGGCGTTTAGTGGCCTGGGCGCTCCATACTGGCAGATGAACCGAAAAGCATCAATAAATGGCCTCACGTTTGGTGCGGCTAAAAGTCATATCATCAGAGCTGCATTGGAATCTATTCCATACCAGATCAAGGATGTGATCACGGCGATGGAAGAAGATACGGGAATAGAGCTTCAAGAACTTATGGTGAATGGAGGAATTACCGCTAACGGTTTCGTTCTTCAGTTCCTGGCTGATCTGCTAGATAAAGAAGTAGCGAATAGAGGATTGCCGGATGTTTCTGCCCTGGGTGCGGCCTATCTTGCCGGACTGCAGTGTGGAGTATACCGCGATCTTGACCAGTTAGGATCTCTGAATGCAAAATCGGCAGCCCACTACCCCTCAGAAGACCTAGCAGCGGTGACTCATGCATATGCTGGCTGGAAGGCGGCTATTGCCGGCTGCTAAAAATTTATACTACAGAACTTACTGTGGTCGTGAGTATCTACCGCTATAGCAATCATGAAGTCCGTTCTATGTTTATTTTTCATTGATAAGTATTTTTATCGATTCCGGTGAAAAATACTTATCATTTTCGTCATTAATTTTCATTTACTTTTTATATTTTAGTTTATTCTTTGATTCTACCTTCGTTTACCTATCAAAGAAGCTAACCAATTTTCCATTGCATGTCTACATGCGCTAACCAACATCAATATGAAACAAATTGCATTACTGTTCTATGTAATTCTCCTTACGATTACTGTGCAGGCTCAGACTCGGCAGATCACAGGAAGGGTATTAAGTGCCGAGGATGGAGAATCTCTGATTGGCGTGAGTCTGAAAGTAAAGGGATCTAACAGAGGAGTGAGTTCCGATGCTCAGGGTCGCTTTGTTCTGAATGTTCAACAGGAGGAAAACGTCATTCTCCTGATATCTTATATCGGATATAAACCGCAGGAGATCAACGCAGGCAATCGTTCTGCTTTAGAAATTCGACTTGTACCAGAGTCGAAGAGTTTGAACGAGGTAGTCGTAGTTGGTTATGGTACACAGAGCAGAAGAGCGGTAACAGGTTCGGTTGCATCGGTGAACTACGATAACTTCAAGGACCGCTCGGTAACCAACGTTACGCAAGCGCTCGCAGGCCAGTTGCCGGGTGTCAATATTACGCAGTCTCAGGGAGCACCCGGGCAAAGTCCGAATATACGTATCAGGGGTACCAGTTCTATTACGGCGGGAACGAGCCCCTTGTATGTTGTAGACGGCTTGCCGATTGAAAACTTTAATCTTAATAACATAAATCCGCAGGATATCCAGTCCGTCGAAGTCTTGAAAGATGCTTCGTCTGCGGCTATTTATGGATCCCGCGGATCTAATGGTGTCGTACTCGTAACGACTAAACTCGGCAAAGTGGGAGAAACACAGGTTAATGCCAACTATGAATACGGGACACAGGAGTTAACCCGAAAGGTTGACATGATGGATGCTCAGCAGTTCGTCCAATATTATATAGATGCTCATAATAACGCTTATCTGGCAGCGGGAGGAGATATTAGCAGTCCCAATGAAGTAAGACCAACCATTTACAGGATTCCGGTTGATTTTACAGATCCAGCTTTAAGGGCTCGCCTGGGGAAAGGTACAGACTGGCAGGACGTTATGTTTAGAAAGGCAGGTTCTCATAATGCGCAGGTATCGGTTTCGGGAGGCTCGGAGAAGACGCAGTTCTTATTTTCGGGTGCTTACCTCGATCAGGAAGCGGTTATGGACAATAACTACTACAAACGACTTACTGTTCGATCAAATATTAAACAAAAGATTTCCGAGAAGATCTCTGTAGGTCTTAACCTTGGATTGACAGCTTTATATGACCGGACCGACGGTATAGAAGGAAAAAGTGATGCAGTGAGTCTGGGATTACAGAGCGACCCTATCTTTCCGATTTATAATGAAAACGGTAACCTCGGTTTCAAAGATCCCAATTCCGAATGGTACAGGTTTGCCCAGTACACGGATCTACAATTATGGCATCCATACTCGCTGACTAGGGAGGCGGACAAGCAGAACAAGTCGTTTACAACGCTGGGAACTGCTTTTGCCGACTACAAAATCACGGACGGTTTGAAGTTTAGAACCAGCATAAATGCCAATTTACTGAACACACGCTTCAACTTTTTCTGGAATAAAGATCAGAAATTCGGATATTCTTCCGCCTTGCCTGCACAAGGTAGTGCGAACTCGAGATTCATGTTCAACTGGTTGACGGAAAATACGCTGAATTATGACAAGAAGTTTGGGGATCATAATTTGAGTGCCTTACTGGGTTTTACCTACCAGCAGCAGAGAGATGAGTATATGGCGCTAGGTGCCGGTAATTTTCCAAATGATTTGGTACCCACATTAAATGCCGGAACCGTAAACTCAGGTACTACATTAGCTTATGAGTGGGGACTCTTGTCGTATCTGGGAAGGTTGAACTATAATTTCAAGGACAAATACTTCCTTTCGGGAGTAATTCGGCGAGATGGCAGTTCAAGATTCGGTAAGAATAATCAGTTCGGTTATTTCCCCTCAATCTCTGCCGGTTGGCTTGTATCTGATGAAGGATTTATGAGTAACGTTGCAGCGGTGAGCAGTCTTAAGCTTAAAGCCAGCTACGGTGTCTCGGGTAATAATCAAATTCCTAATTATGGTTCGATTGGACTTCTGGGATCTTCGAACTATGTCTACGGTAATAACCTGGCGAATGGACTAAACGTGACTAACATTGAGAATGCGGATTTGAAATGGGAGAAAACCAATATGTTTAATACAGGTTTTGAACTCGGCCTGTTTAAAAATCGTGTCAATGTAAGTGCCGAATATTACAACTCCACTACCAACGATTTACTGCTTAATGTTCCCGTTCCGGATATTACAGGCTTTTCGACACAGCTCACAAATATCGGGAAACTTAGAAACAAAGGTTTTGAAGGAAGCTTGAGCACAAAGAATATAGTCGGAAAATTCAACTGGACAACTGACTTTAACGTTTCTCTCAACAGAAACAAGGTGTTGCAATTGGGACCCGGAAATGCACCTTTAATTTACACTGATTTTGTAGTTCAAGTCAAAACTGAAGTCGGTCAACCTATTTCTAATTTCTACGGATACATCTTCGACGGTGTTTATATGAATCAGGCAGAGATCGATGCAGGGCCTGCAAGAGGGGATGGAATTACTACTCCTGGTGATCCGCGGGTAAGAGACGTAGACGGAGACGGAAAAATCACCGAGGCCGACAGAACTACCATCGGGAATATTCAACCGGATTTCATAGCCGGACTAACGAACTCTTTTTCATACAAAGGTATTGAGATGTCATTCATGCTTCAGGGTTCATTTGGAGGTGAAATTACCAATCAGCTAATTCGTTATAATGGTATTTGGAATGGTGGCAGAAATGCTTATGCAGAGGTCGCTAATTACTGGAAATCTGAAGCTGACCCAGGCGATGGAAGACATTTCAAGCCAACAATCGCACCGAAGGGGTACCAGGAAAAGTTTTCATCCTACTGGGTGGAAGATGCCACTTTTGTGAGGTTAAGAAACATCCGCATTTCTTATGCTTTGCCTTCGAAGCTGTTCGTTAAGTCGCCCGTAAAAGGAATACGTGTTTTCATGAATGCTGAGAATGTTTACTTATGGAGTAATTATTTAAATTATGATCCGGAAAATACAACGTATAGCTCAACATCCTATTCCAATATCTACTCCAATGCGGTGCCTTCGGCCAGCTCTTCCGTGAGTGTACCTTCAGGTGCGTTTCTAGGTGTAGATTACGGTTCTTATCCCAACCCCCGAATCATAACCTTCGGAGCTAAGTTTGATTTTTAAATTATAACACAGAAGAAAATGAAACTCAACATAAGCAAATTACTTGTATTGATGTTCTTAGGAACTATCACGTCAAGCTGCCAGAAATCATTAGATATGGCACCTATATCAAATTCTAATGCAGCCAATTTCTATAAGACTACCCAAGACTTCGAACTTGCGGTAAATGCGGCCTATGCAACGCTGTATACTTTTTATGCTCCTGCCAGCGGTGTATCTTACTTTGCTGAGCAAATGTCTGACAATGCTACGCTTTATAACGTGGCTGGAATCCAGGCAGACCGAGTCGCATTTAAGAACTTTAGTCTTGCGCCATCCAATACTGAAGTTTACCGGTTTTGGCAGGAAAGCTACAGAGCCTTGTATAATGTTAATATCGTTCTGGATAAAATAGAGGGCGCATCTCTTGACAATGCGTATAAAGAGTCGGTAAAAGCGCAAATGATGTTCTTGAGAGGATTGTATTATTTCAATATGGTTCAGATGTGGGGAGATATTCCATTGGTGACGAAGGCGCTGTCGGCTACTGAAAGCTATGATGTCGTTCGTTCGCCGGTAGCGGATGTTTACGCTCAGATAATTGCAGACCTAAATTACGCTTCTCAGTATCTGCCCTTGCCGGCTGCTGTTGCATCAACTCCGGGAAAGGCAACTAAGTACGCCGCACAGGCACTGCTCGGTAAGGTATATCTGACGTTGGACAGAAAGACAGAAGCAACCCAGGTGTTGACTGAAGTTTACGGAAAATACACGTTGGTGCCTCAATACGCTCAGCTTTGGGGGGCGACGATAAAGAACACCAGCGAATCAATATTCGAAATTCAGTTTAAAGGAGGTGCAGGAAACCCTTACAGTAACTATTGGACAGAGTTTGCTCCAACGGAAAACTTCGTGCTGACGTTATTTGGCGGTGGAATGAATCAAGTTACAGATGACCTGTATAATGAGTATGAGGAGGGCGATATTCGAAGAGATGTGTCGATCTCAACTGGATACACAAACAAGAACGGAACATTCATTCCGATCAAGTTTCAGAATAAATGGGTAGATAAAACGGCACCTGCCCCTAGCGGCAGAGAACTCAGCAATAACAACTTTGTGGTGCTACGATATGCAGATGTTCTGCTCATGTTATCAGAGGCAACGAATGATCCCAAGTATTTAAATGAGGTGCGTAGCAGGGTAGGGCTGCCGGCATTTGGCTCTGCAGGTTATCCAACGGCGAAGTATCCAACTTTAGCGCTCGCTCTCGAACATGAGAGAAGGGTTGAATTGGCGCTTGAATTTCATAGGCTATTTGATCTTAAAAGAACAAATAGGGCTTTAGACGTGGTGAAAAAGACAAAGCCAATACAGAACGAAGGGCAGTTGATATTGCCTATACCTCAAAACGTGATACAACAGAATCCAAAGATTACCCAGAATTCAGCCTATACCGGATTGTAATCTTGTAGGGCTCGGACTTTTCTTAAAATGCCTTCCATCCTATCAGGATATCTTCAACGTAAAACCCCCAAAGTTACTGTAGACTTTGGGGGTTTGTTCTATAGGAAATAAATTCTTCCTGGTTGCTGGCGCTTCAGACTTGCTGCATTCTGCTATAGATAGCTCACTTCTCTCAATCTCCCGACGTCTCGAAGAATCTGTTGTTACGCTTTGAATCTTCTAAGTTTCCCGAAGACGCCCAGGGGCAACTTACTGCCGGCAGTAGCCTGCAGATATAATTCGCCGCTTTCGAGATTTGTCGGTTTTTTAATCACGTCCTTTATCAGATTTTCAACAATGACAGACGAAAAGCCCAATGAATAAGTATTCAAGATCATGAAATGCTCTTCCTCATCCAAAAGATTCGAAACGTCATTCATCATTTCCAGAATATGATCCTCCAGCTTCCATTTCTCACCATTCGGACCATGCCCGTATGCAGGTGGATCTAGTATGATACCGTTATATTTTCTCCCTCTTTTAATCTCTCTCTTGACGAACTTTAATGCGTCTTCAACCACCCAGCGGATATCCTTAAGGCCCGAAATTTCCTGGTTCTCATTAGCCCAGGTAACTACTTGTTTGATAGAGTCTACGTGTGTGATGTCTGCACCTGCCGCTTTTGCCGCAAGGGAAGCCCCCCCTGTATAGGCAAAAAGATTCAATACCTTGGGTTGTGGTGTTTCGAATTTTTTGATGGTCTCCGAGATATAATCCCAATTTACCGCCTGTTCAGGAAAGATGCCGACATGCTTGAAGGATGTCAGACCCAGACGGAACTTAATTTCGATGTCCGTATTCTTATAAGTAATATGCCAGCGATCAGGAGCCTTGGTATTCTTTCTTACCCATTCACCCGAAGTGGCAGAGCGTCCCTTAAATTTGATGTCGTGCCTCTTTTGCCACTCAGACTCGGGGAGCTGCTTTGACCATACTGCCTGAGGCTCGGGACGGATAAGAACTATGTTTCCGAATCTTTCTAGTTTTTCGAAATTTCCGCAGTCAATAAGTTCGTAGTCTTTCCAGTGCGCAGGCGTAAGTAATGAAATCATGCTAATGTGTGGGGATATTTATTTCGCGAAATTACTAAATATCGCCGTCATACTTAAACTTATAATGACCTGAAGAGCTACAACTTCTCCCTTGCGGCCTGGGCAAACTTACTTGCAAATACGAAATCATTAACCTTCGGATTGTTAGTATGAGCAATTTCCTTGTTGGAGCCTTCCCATTCTTTACGTCCATCAGCAAGAAAGAGGATATTTTCACCAATGCCCATTACCGAATTCATGTCGTGAGTGACAACGACAGTGGTCATGTTATATTCGTCGGTTAACTCATTGATAAGTTCATCGATAACGATAGACGTCAGCGGATCAAGGCCCGAATTCGGCTCATCAACGAACAGATACTTTGGCTGCATCGAGATCGCGCGGGCAATACCTACACGCTTTTTCATTCCTCCCGATAGTTCAGACGGAAATAGCTTGTTCTTGCCCTCCAGATTCACCCGGCTGAGACAGAAATTAGCCCGCTCCAGCTTCTCTTCCCTGCTTTGAGTAGTAAACATGTTAAGAGGGAACATGATATTGTCTTCGACAGTCATCGAATCGAACAGTGCCGAGTTCTGGAAAAGCATGCCGATTTCTTTTCGTATTTCAATACGCTCCTGATTGGAAAGACGTGTAAAGTCGCGCCCATCATAGAGTACAGAGCCATCATCCGGCTCGTGCAAGCCTACCATACACTTCAGAAGGGTTGTTTTTCCCGAACCAGAACCTCCGATAATTAAGTTATTCCGTCCGTCCTGGAATAATCCTGAGATTCCCTTAAGTACATAATTTTCGCCGAATGACTTGTGGATGTCTTTTATTTCAATCATAATAAGAGATCAGTAATGATATAATCGGCAAATAAGATAGAGATACAGCTGATTACAACTGTGCTGGTGCTGGCGCGCCCAACTTCCAGAGCACTTCCCTTAACATAAAATCCCTGATACGCCGCCACCGAAGTGATAATAAAACCAAAAACAAACGCTTTGGTTAGCGACACAACAATGGTGTATGGGTTGAATCCTTCGGTGATACCTCTATAGTAATCAGCACCGGTTATCGCCCCTGAGAAGGTTCCTCCTATATAGCCACCGATTATGTTTAGTGCAATTGAGATAATTACAAGTAAAGGAATCATGGATACGCCCGCAATAATCTTAGGAAGAATCAGATAGCCGGGCGTGTTTATTCCCATTATCTCGAGTGCATCGATCTGCTCGGTCACCCTCATGGTGCCGATCTCCGAGGAGATGGAGGAGCCGATTTTACCCGCAAGTACCAATGCACTGATGGTTGGACTCAGTTCAAGAATGGCAGAATCCCTGTTTACAGAACCAATAATTGTTTTAGGAATAAGGTCGCTCTGAAGCTGAAAAGCAATTTGCAGAGTCATAACGGCACCAACAAAGATGGAAATAATTCCAATCAGGTAAATCGAATTGACACCTATATAAACCATCTCATGCGCAATGTTTTTCCAGTAGATCTTCCATTGTTCTGGGCGTTTGAATACTGCTTTAAGGAGAAGGATGTATCTTCCGAAGTCTGTGAACATATATAGTCAGTGTATTTATTTTTTCAAATGTGGTAGCTAATGTAATCAATTTGCAAGGTTGCGCGTGATGCATTTTCAGCTTATGCTACAACACTCACTTCCAATTGATGTTTTAAATAATTATCTGACGGTCTACCAGGCCTCAGGCTTTCCAATAATCTGCATGTTTGTAACAAGTTCACTGGTTCCTGCTCTAATAAATATTGTTAATGTCAACCTTAAAGGATTACGATTATGGATAAGAAGTTGCAGCGTGATGAAAGCAATAAAGTATTAGCCGGGGTGGCCGCTGGTTTGGCAGAGTACTTCGATCTGGATGTTATCTGGGTGAGGCTAATCTTTCTTCTGATGGTCATTATGGGATTTTCGGGGGTATTAGTATACCTGATATTATGGATTGTAGTTCCAGCGAAGCCGTACGTCCCATTCAATACAGACTACAGAGTGGACGAGCAAGCACCCCTGGAGTTCACAGCGCCCATGCCCATAAATAAGCGCAAATCTAATTCCATGCCTATCCTGGGGGGCTTCTTCATAGCGCTTGGCTTATATTTTTTATTTGAGGAATTTGGCTATGTGCCCGACTGGTTTGATATTAGCAAATTATGGCCGATAATACTAATTGTTCTGGGGCTGGTATTTCTCTTCAATCCCCGTCGGCGCAATAAGGTTAAAAACAAGGAATATGAATCAAGTGATCAGTCTGGTGATCAGCCTTTAGCTTAATTAAATATGAAAACGGAACGAATTATTTGGGGTATCGTATTACTCTTTCTGGGGGGAATTCTTCTCTTGCAAAACTTCAATGTCATCGACTTCGAGTGGTCGGTTATATGGAGGTTCTGGCCGGTTATCCTGATACTCATCGGTGCAAATATGCTCTTCTCCAACTCGAATTCAACTGCTGGAGGGGTGGTCACTGTGCTGATCACCGTCGTCGTTCTTGGATTTATCGGTTACAAGGGTGTTTCTCACGACGAAACGGGAAGGGATAGCTGGATCACTGACGAGAGTCCTTCCAGGGATCAGCCTAATAAGTCGAAAACCACTATTTTCAGCGAACCCTATATCGCAGGTACTCGCAATGCAATTCTTAATATTGAAGGTGGTGCAACGAGCTTTATCCTGCGCGACACTGCTTCGGAGCTATTCAATGCTCATGTAAAAAAGCATATTGGTAATTACTCCATGTTTAAGTTTTCGACAGATAGTACTGAAACGGTAGATTTTAAGATGACAGGGGAGGCGAAGTGGGATATGAAAAAATCTTCTTCCAACCAGGTCATTATCACGCTGAATCCAGAACCTGTTTGGGATATCAATCTGGAGACCGGAGCTGGCAAAACAGATTTCGACCTGACGAAGTACAAAATACGTAAAATGAAGCTGGAGGGAGGCGTGGCAAAGTTTGATATCAAATTGGGAACTCTGAGTAAAACAACAGTGATAGATGTAGAGTCAGGTGTTTCGAAGATCAATATCGCCATCCCAAAGTCTGCGGGATGTGAGATCAGGACAGAATCCGGCCTGTCTTCAATGGACTTCAAGGGATTTACCAAGCTCTCTGACAATTCTTTTCAGACACCGAATTTTAGTTCTGCCCAGCAAAAGATCACTATAAATATGGAAGGCGGATTGTCGAAATTTAAGGTCGAAAGATATTAGCATGGAAGATGCTTACATAGTGGTGATTGAGGGTAAGCCTCAGGGCCCTTTTAGCCTTACGGAAATGAAGAGCATGAATCTCATGGAAGGCACCTTTGTTAAAAGAGAGGGGATGAGCGACTATAAGGAGGCACATGAGATTCCGGAGCTATGTGAGCTATTGGGTTTTAGGCTTACCAGAGCGGAAGCGCAGTATTTCGCGTCGCCAGATATACGTATGCTAGCGGCCCTTATCGATTACGGAATAATTCTTACGTTCTACCTTGTCATCGTCCTTATTGTGGTCTCGTTTATAGATGCGCAGTATCTTAAAGTGGCTGTAACCCTTAGTTTCCTGCCAGTAATTCCTGTAGTGAAGTTCGTGATGAACGTTTTCATGGAAGCTTCGAGCCGAAAAGGTACTTTTGGAAAAGCACTCCTGGGGATCAAAGTGATTCGCGTAGACGCTGAAAAGATGACACTTACTCAAAGCTTTGCACGTAACTTATACAAACTGGTGTCTACCCTGAGCCTCGGAGTAGGATATTTAGCGGGGTTTTTTGATAAAAGGCAACAGTGCTGGCATGACCGGTTGGCGAGAACACTTGTCGTAAAAGACCGTTTACTCTGATGCTGCTTTGCAGCCGGGGCATATTCCGGTTGCTATAAGGTTGATCGTACTAGCCTCAAAACCACCGGGCAAGATGACGTTTGGAATGTGCACATCATTCAGGCAATAAACATTCTTGCAAACGGTACAGTTAAAATGCAGATGCTCATCACGGTGCTGATGTTCGGTACACGACGAATGACACACTGCATAATTGGCCGTTCCATTCGAGTCAATGATCTTATGAATAATTCCTTTTTCCTCGAAAGTTTTAAGAATTCGATAGAGGGTAACGCGGTCAACTTCCTTCCCTAAGATGTTCTCCAGGTTAGGTTGTGAAGTAGCCACATTCCTGTTCGACAATACTTCAAGCACGCGGAATCGTGGTGCTGTCTTCTTTAAGCTATGTTTCTCCAGTAATTCGTCGAATTTTCCCTGCATCATTTGACTCTTCTAGTCGTAAAATTACCAAATATATTCCAAGTATCACCTCATAACCTCGACAGGCTATTCTAACCGGCCCTTTTTCAATCTTCAACCTTTAGATAATATGGAAGCGATATCCGATCGGTATGCCTGAATAGCCGGAAGGATAGAAGCAATTATCCCGATAGCCAGTCCCGCAGTCAGAATATATAGCTCCTTTAAATTAAAAACAAGTCCGCTGAGCTTTGCCTGACTTGAATCCTGGAAGCTGCCGATCATTTGGAGTATACCATGCCCGAGCGCGATGCCAATCAGCGCACCAACTAAACTTAAAAGTACGCCCTCCAAAATTACTATAATAAATATCCTGGATCTGGAGGCACCCATAACGCGCATGACGGCAATGTCGTATTTTCTTTCCTTAAGCGAATTAAACAGACTTACAAATACGCTTATGGCTGCAATCACCATGATGAGAATAGCAAACCACTGAAGCGTATCCACTCCCACTCCGATAAGAGAAAAAAGGCGGGCTGTTTCAAGTGCCGGAGAAGCAGCCTGCATATTGGTAGACTGGTTTACCAAACGTGGAAACATCACCACTGCCATAGGAGAGTGGTATTGTATGAGTAGCGAAGTTATCTCCCGATCTTCATCATCCCCTTCTTCGGCGTGCTCATGCGTCGCACCATGAGTTTCGTCCGAATGCTGATGTTCCTGATGATGCGTGTCTCCCGGTTCTGCTTCAGCGTGTCCCCGTCCCGCGTCATGTGTCTTACCCGGAGCATGCATGTTCCAGATGCTCGGTATGTCAGTCAATATAAGATTATCAGATACATTGTTTTGTTGCTTCAGAATTCCCGCTACTACATAAGCATGATCCATATGTGTATCGCCTCCTGAAGTAAGTCCGTGAGCACCATGAAAGGTGTCTCCCGGTTTTAAATTCAAGACTTTCGCAACTTCTGAGCCAACAGTTACATCAAAATTGCCGTCCCAGAACTTGCCTTTTTCGAGTTGCAGACTATAAAGATTGATGAAGCTGGTGTCTGTCCCCACAATCCGAAAACCCTGATAGCTGTCTCCCAGTGCCAGGGGTACCGCCCGCTTAACCATCCGATGACGGGAAAGCGCATTGGCATCCTTGAGAGGTATATTTCCTGTAGGGAAATCGATATAGAATATGCTGCTGAGAATTAACTGTAACGGACTCCCTTTGGCGCCCACTACCAGATCAATATCCTTCGAATTACTTTCCAACTTGTCGCTGATCTGAGTAGATGCAAGTACCAGAATAGTCAGGATTCCCGTCCCAAATGCGATCAGTAGCACATTGAGCAAAGAGGTAAGTGGATTTGCTGCCAGACTCTTGAGGCTAATCTTTAAAGGACTCATTATAATATGTACTTTTTGTCGAAACTATTTTTCACTCGCTGGTCGTGTGTGGAAACAACCAGAGTAGAACCGTTGATGCGCGATTGTTCAGCCAACAGCGTGATGACCACCTCAGCATTCCGGTCGTCCAGGCTGGATGTAGGCTCATCGGCTATCAGCAAGGTTGGCTTGTTGATCACTGCCCGGGCAATCGAAACACGCTGCAGCTGACCATAGCTCAGCTCAGCAGGATAAGCGTGCATCTTAGACGCTATTCCCAAAGATTCGAGTACTTCTTCAACCCTCAGCTTGTCTTCTTTCAGTAGCGCGAAACTCTGCGCTATCAATAAGTTCTCCATGATGGTGAGGCTTTTAATGATATGAGGCTTTTGAAAGATGATACCGATATGCTGACCGCGAAAATGATCTCTGTCTTTTCCCTTCAGCTGATAAATGTCCGTGTTTTTGATAGTTACTCTTCCACTTGCTGGTTTTAGCAGGCCTGATAAGATGTTGATCAGCGTGGTCTTGCCGCTTCCCGAGTCACCCAGCAATAACCACTGCTCCGACTCCGCAATATGCCAGTCTTCAAATGATAGGGTATGATCTTTAGAATAATAATGAGAAAGAGATTCAGCTATAATCATTATATACTTGTTATTTGCGCCCAAAAACAGGCAAATGCGTTGAGTGGTTCAATATAGCAACAAATGTACAGCTTGGCTCGCTGGTTGAATAATTTAGAGCTCAGGGTTTATTTCGGAAGTTTTTAAAGATGTTAAATTCTGCTTCCAGTTTGTATAATGTGCTAAAGCAATCGTTAGCCCACCTGCCGGAAGAAGAAGATGCTCTGTCGACCCATGTCCGAACCAATGTCCTGCCGCGATAAAAACAAAGCCGCATATGAAGATCCGCAACGCTTTTGTTCTTCTATGCTTCGTCCAGGAGACGCCCAGAGCCCAGCTTCCGATTACCAGAGATAAAACGATCATAGAAATCTCCATCCATTCCTCAGCTAAAAAGCCCAGACTCCAGAGAGGCAATAATGAAACAATAAAAGGAACGACAGCGCAATGGATCGCACAAATTGTCGAGGCTGTAATACCGATTTTGTCTAACTTGTTGGTAAGCGTTTCTGATTCCATGACACAAATGTAGAAACAAAATAGATAATGCAATTAAGTTGCATGTGTTTATTGAATATAGCCCATTCTTTTCTGAAGCTATCTCACACTATGTCAATCACACCGGATACAAGAAGATAAATCATTACTTTTGTGTGATTTGACTACTATGAATTCTACAGACAGCAAGATTTTACTTAACGGCCTTTATTGCAATTCGCAAACCTCATATTCCAGGTTCGTTACACGGGAAGTATCTATCGGAGATATACCGATGGGGGCTGATAATCCTATCAGGATTCAAAGTATGACGACCACCGATACGATGGATACACTCGGTACCGTTGAACAGACAATTCGGATGGTGGATGCAGGTTGTGAGTACGTGCGTATCACAGCTCCAAGTATCAAGGAGGCGAACAACCTTGCAGAGATTAAAAAGGAGCTCCGCAGAAGGGGGTATAACGTTCCATTGGTGGCAGATATCCATTTCACGCCTAACGCAGCGGAGGCCGCTGCCCGGATCGTTGAAAAGGTAAGGATCAATCCTGGAAATTACGCCGACAAAAAGCGTTTTGACCAGCTCGAATATACGGCTTCACAATATCAGGAAGAATTAGACCGGATTTACAAGAAGTTCTCGCCACTCGTAAAAGTTTGCAAAGAATACGGTACCGCTATGCGGATCGGGACAAATCACGGTTCGCTGTCTGACCGTATCATGAGTTACTATGGTGACACACCGAGGGGTATGGTAGAATCTGCTATGGAGTTCATGCGCATGTGTGAGAGCCTTAACTATTACAACCTCGTCATTTCCATGAAGGCCAGCAACCCGCAGGTAATGGTCCAGGCCTACCGTCTGTTGGTCGAAACAATGGCCAAAGAGGGGATGAACTACCCGTTGCACCTCGGAGTAACGGAAGCAGGAGACGGAGAAGACGGACGAATCAAATCATCCGTTGGTATAGGCACTTTATTGGAGGATGGTCTTGGAGATACGATCAGGGTTTCACTCACTGAAGATCCGGAGCTGGAAGCTCCTGTAGCTATTGCCCTTGCAAACAGATATAAAAAACGTACAGCTCAAAGTTCCTCATCATTACCTGTGTCTGTTGCACCCATCCCTTTCAGTCCTTACGAATACAACAAGCGTAACTCAGATGAACTGAATACATTCATCGGCGGACACCAGGTTCCCCGCGTTGTTGTTGATCTTTCCAGGGAGAGTTTGATGGATCCGATGGTTCTGCAAGCTGCGGGCTATCTGTATTCCCCTCTGCTCGACAAGTATAATATGGCTGAGCAATCTGTTGACTTTGTTTATCTGGCTGACAGACTTCCCTCATTCACCATGCCCGGGAACCTGAAACAACTCTATAATTTTGGCACCTGGCTAAGGCTTGAGCAGAAAAAGAACTGTCACCCCCTCTATACGCTCGAAGAATACCAGGCCGCAGCAGAAAAGGATACGGCGTTGAACTTGGTTTACATCAGTTACAGAAACTTAGCTGACAGTCCCGAAGTTCTCAAACTGATTTCCGCAGATCCGACGCTTGTGTTCGTTCTGACCACAGACCAGGAACACGGTATGGCAGACCAAAGGCAGTTTTTCTTCGGAATGGAGAATCTCGGTATCAGGACCCCGGTAATTATCAAGCGTTCCTACCCGACTTCTTTCAGCGCGAATGAAACGATAGATGCATTAGAGTCTGACTTTCAACTGTATGCCTCTACAGATGCAGGAGCGCTGTTAATCGACGGCTTTGGCGACGGTATATGGCTCGAATCGGATCAGGTATCAGCCAAAGTGATCGTCAGTACCGCCTTCGGAATTCTTCAGGCAACACGTTCAAGGATCTCAAAAACGGAATATATCTCTTGCCCAAGTTGCGGCCGTACTCTATTTGATCTTCAGGAAACCACCCAGATGATTCGAAGCAGGACGAGCCACCTGAAAGGAGTCAAGATTGGTATCATGGGCTGCATAGTCAATGGGCCGGGGGAGATGGCTGATGCAGATTACGGATATGTAGGCATGGGACCTGGCAAAATCACATTATACAGAGGTAAAGAGGTAGTTAAGAAGAGCGTTAACAAAGAAAACGCATTGGACGAACTGATTGAAATCATCAAAGAAGATGGCATCTGGATAGATCAGCCAGAATAATCCGGAAAGCCCGGTCAATCAATCCAGCATATATAACAAGAAAAGCTGCCAGGTTATTCTGGCAGCTTTTCTTTGTTTATACTATAATTTCTCCGAAGAACTATTTCTTCCTTGCAATAACTTTCTGAACAGCTGCTACAATCGCATCTGCATCCAGTCCGTATTTTGCCATCAGTTCAGCAGGCTTGCCACTCTCACCGAAAGAATCGTTAACGGCCACATATTCCTGTGGAGTAGGGTTGTTCTGAGCCAAAAGTTGTGCAATGCTGTCACCCAATCCGCCCAAACGGTTATGTTCTTCCGCTGTTACCACACAACCTGTTTTCTCAACAGACTTCAGTACAGCCTCCGCGTCAAGCGGCTTAATCGTATGGATGTTGATGATCTCGGCGTCAATTCCAAGTTCAGCAAGTTTTTCACCTGCAAGGATCGCTTCCCAAACCAAATGGCCGGTAGCAAAAATACTAACATCCTTACCTTCATTTACCATCCATGCCTTGCCAATCTCGAACTTCTGATCAGGATCAGTAAAAACGGGAATAACCGGACGGCCAAATCTCAGGTAAACCGGGCCTTCAAATTCCGCAATCGCTTCAGTAGCAGCCTTAGTCTGGTTATAGTCACAAGGATTGATAACAGTCATACCCGGAAGCATCTTCATCATACCGATATCCTCCAGAATCTGGTGAGTAGCACCATCCTCACCCAGGGTTAAACCTGCATGAGACGCGCATATTTTAACATTCTTATCCGAGTACGCAATAGACTGACGGATCTGATCGTAAACGCGGCCAGTCGAAAAATTTGCAAAAGTACCGGTAAAAGGAACTTTCCCACCAATGGTAAGGCCTGCAGCCATACCCATCATGTTGGCTTCTGAAATACCAACCTGAACAAATCTTTCAGGGAATTCCTTGATGAAAGCTTCCATTTTCAAAGAGCCCACAAGGTCAGCACATAAGGCAACAACATTAGGGTTTTTCTTACCAGCTGCTAATAGTCCGGCACCAAAACCAGAACGTGTATCTTTTTTTTCTGTAAAAGTATATTTCTTCATTTCAGTTTCTCTAATATATGACTAGTAGTCGTTGGTAGAATCTCCAAGTTGCGCAAGTGCCTGAGCAAGCTGCTCATCATTAGGGGCAACGCCATGCCATTTATGAGATCCCATCATGAAATCAACACCATGACCCATATTGGTCTGCATCAAGATCATGATCGGTTTACCTTTGAACGCTCTGCTCTTCGCCAGTTCCAGTGTAGAGATTAACTCAGCAAGGTCGTTACCGTTAGTTTCCAGAACATCCCAGCCGAATGCTTCCCACTTAGCGCGCAGGTTGCCAAGAGATAAGACTTTCTCAGTCGGACCATCAATTTGCTGCCCGTTAACATCGATAGCAGAAATCAGGTTATCAACCTTGTTATGAGGAGCAAATAATGCAGCTTCCCAGATCTGACCTTCCTGAAGCTCGCCGTCGCCATGCAAGGTGTAAACCAGGCTGTCATCATTGTTAAGCTTTTTAGCAAGAGCCGCGCCAATTGCGACAGAGAGACCCTGTCCCAGAGAACCTGAAGCTACGCGAATTCCCGGAAGATGTTCGTGTGTTGCAGGGTGGCCCTGAACGCGGGAGTTTATTTTACGGAAGGTAGCCAACTCCTTAGGATCGAAGTAGCCTGAACGGGCAAGAACACTATACCATACTGGTGAAATATGTCCGTTTGATAAGAAGAAAAGATCTTCTCCCTTGCCATCCATATTGAAGTCCGGGTTATGCTTCAATACATGGAAATAAAGAGCAACGAAATAATCCGTGCAACCCAATGAACCGCCAGGGTGGCCTGACTGGCACTGATGTACCATTCTAACAATATCCCGACGGACCTGAGTAGCTATGCCGGTTAGTTTTTCAATATCTGCTTTCATATCTATTTTGAAAGCGCCTAAAATATGAATAACCAGTCAGATATCATATATCAGATCGTCAAAAAAGAGGATTAAATGTTAACCCTCTTTTAGTAGATCCAGAACCTGTTGCGACGATTCCGCAGTGTTTACTTTGCTGATAATCTTGCTGATAGTCTGATCCGGAGATATAACAAATGTCTTCCTTGCAGTTCCCATAGACTTTTTTCCATACATATTCTTCTCAACCCATACGCCGTAGGCTTCAACAATCTGTTTGTCTTCATCTGCCAGCAGCGTAAACGGTAGTTCATACTTTGTCGAAAACTTTTTATGCGACTTCTCGTCATCCGTGCTGACACCTAATACCACATAGCCTTCCTCTTGCAGACGGTGGTAATTATCCCTGAAATTACAGGCCTCTGCTGTACAACCCGGCGTGTCGTCTTTCGGATAAAAATATAAGATCACGGTTTTCCCCTCAAAATCACTTAAGGACACTGAATTACCATGCTGATCTTTCGCTACAAACTGGGGAGCTGCGTCACCCTCTTTCAATTCTGCCATAGTCTTTATTTATAGAATGTTGCGTTAAATGTTTTTGAATTACCTTTCATATCAATAACCACATATTGAAAATGGTGTTTCCCTTTTGCTAAAGCCTTATCAAGCGTATGCCAGGTAAGCGCCCTTTTGGGGTCGTATTCCATCAATACCCATTGACCGTCAATCGTTGCATTAAAGCTACGGATTCCTGACAAGTTATCCGAGATCTTAAAACTTAACTTCGACAAACCTGCAACAGACCTACCGTCCTTCAAATTAAGGGAGGTGATCACCGGAGCTACAGTATCCACTGTTACACGGAAATTTCCAAAAACCCGGGGCCTCGCTTTAACAAACCCATTCTCATATGTCCCTCCCTGGTAAACGCCTCTCGCATCAACGATAACGGCGTATTTCTGAAGATGAGCTGGCAAAGTAGAATCCGCCCTGATCGAAAGTTCATAGTTGCTATGCAGCGGAATAAGGGGTGTATGCACTCTGTGTACCGCTGAATAGCCCGATTTATCTCCTTCTGAATATCTGAAATACAGATCGTTATATAATACCCCTTTTGGTATTTTGATGCTGATATTGGGAGTAGAGTAGGTGTTCTCTTTATTATAATTAAACAGCTGCACATATTTTGGTTCTTCCCCCTTGATGACAGATTTGGCATTGTACTGGATGCGGAAATCAAGTGTACTGGTGTTCCCCGAAACATCTTTCACGATATACTTCATGTCATGTATCTGGTTATCCGACACATTGATCAGGCCATTGTTCACCAATGTTTTGTAGATTTTGAGTGGATTACCTGGTTCTACAAAACTCTTTGTAACCACAGTGCCTGATTTCATCCGGAAGGGATAGTCCATATGTGAGTTCACCGCTCTGGAGTTAGCAAATGAGAACCTCTCCATTTCAGAATGATATATTGTTTTTCCATCCATTTGAAGCTCAATCGAATAGACTCCATTTTTGTTCCCTGCCGCCTGGATATCGTAAGTGTTGATACCAAAACCTACGTCGCCGCTAAAATTAATTACCGGCATCTTATTCAAGGTATATCGGCTACCGCTTTTGACCAGCGCGAAATATTGCCTCACCGTATTTTCATCGAATGGTTTACCGTTCAACCGGTACATATACAGTCCGGCGATGGTCGGCCTGATGTTATCGCTAACATGTATGCCGAAGAGCTCCGGATTGACCGTTTCCTCTGTTTTACTGTCGCGCACTTCAAAGTGTAGATGCGGTCCTGCCGAGCCGCCCGTGTTACCCGACCAGGCGATGATGTCGCCCTTCTTCACCGGTATCTCAATCGGAAGCATCGGAATGTCTACTCCGTAAGATTTCGTACGGTACTGATGTGCCAGCAGCGTCCGTTCAATTTGGGTATTGAAACGCTGCAAATGCGCATATACGGTCGTATATCCGTTTGGATGAGTCAGATAAACGGCATTTCCGAAGCCCCCTATCTGAACCCGCAATCGGGATACATATCCATCTGACACCGCATAAACAGGGTATCCTTCCCGCTGATTCGTGCGAAAGTCAGAGCCCGAATGAAAATGGCCCGGTCTTATCTCTCCAAATGAGCCGGAAAGAGAAGGAGGGAGGTCGAGTGGCATCCTGAAGTCTGTCTTCGGATACAGAGCCAGGGGACTTTGTGCCAGACCCCGGGCTGCTAGTGCCATTAAAATAAAGCTAAATACTATTTTTCCTCTGCGTGTGTTACTTAATTTCAAAATCTAGAAGCTTTTCGTTTTCCAAATACCCGGTCAGGCGATCCCCCACATTTATCTTGCCTACTCCCTTCGGAGTTCCGGTAAAGATGAGGTCGCCCTTCTTTAGCGATATATACTGTGATATAAACGCTATGAGCCTTTCAAACGAAAATAGGAGGTCTTTTGTGTTGCCCTTCTGCACAGTTTTTTCGTTAAGGTTTAAATGGAAGTTCAAGTCATAAAGATCAGCATAGGCAGTTTTAGAAAAAAAACGGCTGATCGGCGCCGAATGGTCAAATGATTTGGCGAGCTCCCAGGGAAGTCCCTTTTCCTTGTGGGCAGATTGGATATCCCGGGCTGTGAAGTCCACGCCAAGTCCAATCTCGTCATAGTAATTTGACGCGAATTTCTCACTAATGTATTTGCCTTCCTTACAAATCTTCAATACGATCTCCAGTTCGTAATGGATCTCATTTGAAAATTCAGGATGATAAAAAGGCTTGTTGTCTTTCAATACTGCCGTTTCCGGCTTCATGAAGATCACAGGAACACCGGGAACCGGATTGTTAAGTTCTTTCGCGTGCTCCGCGTAATTTCTACCTACAGCTATAATTTTCATCAATCAATTGTTTTTATGTTTCCCACGGCCTGCTCATGATGGTTTCAGGGGACATGGTGGATGAAACTACCTGTCGCAGAAAGTGGGACAGCTCATCGTATCAATGGGCCGAAATTAAGAAAATTATAGAAGAGAGTCGCCCTGCGGCATCAAACCTAGAGAATGGAGATTCTCTTAATAATGGTCTCGTTGCCCGCAATCAGGCGGATAAAATAATAACCGCTGTTCAGCCTCGACGCAATATTGAAATTGTTGTTCTGATCACCAGAGGGCAGCCTCTGTGATAACAACGTAGCGATCTCATTTCCCAGTACGTCCATTATTTTAATGGTTACATTAGTCTCCTTTGTAAGTGAGTAAGAAATTGTAATCTGATCCTCAGCCGGATTAGGATATACCTTAACGTTATTCAAAACTTTAAAGTCGGCTGATGGTTTGGAGGATGACGCTGATGCTCGGGCCAATGGTTTAAATGGGGTAATATTTACCTTCACATCGCCCTTAGATGGTCGGTTAGGGCGCGTGTCCGTTATCTTCGAAGATGCTTTCTGCTGGGCGCGTTTCACCGAGTCAGAGAGTTCCACTATGTTCATATATAGTTTATGCGAGCCGAAGGCGTTGGCCCCCAGTAACATAAAATAAAAAAGTATAGAGACTTGGTAGATTTTTTTCATATGATATATCCTTAAACAAAACTAATAATTTAAATATAATGCAAGGAGTACAAAATACTTTTTAACACTATTTAACAAAAGCCTGATTTTCAGTTTAGAATTATAAAATAAACCAATATAAATCAACATTGTTTAAATCAATATCATTTGTACTTTTGCATCCATTTTTAAATCATTTAAGTGGCAAATCATAAAGATCTACACAAACTGTCCGCCGCCGGATTACTCATCAGTTTAGGAATCATTTACGGCGACATCGGAACTTCTCCACTCTACGTTTTTAAAGCGATTATCGGGGATCGTATCATCAGTACAGACTTGATCCTCGGCGGACTGTCATGTATATTCTGGACGCTTACACTTCAAACGACTATCAAGTACGTCATCATCACTTTGAGGGCCGATAACAAGGGTGAGGGAGGGATTTTTTCGCTTTATTCACTGGTGAAGCGGAAGGCGCGATGGCTGGTCTTCCCTGCCATGATAGGAGGGGCCTCTCTTCTGGCTGACGGAATGATCACACCACCAATCACGATCTCATCGGCTATTGAAGGTTTGCAGATCTATTCCAAAGACCTGCCTACTGTGCCGATTGTAATGGTGATCATTACTTTTCTGTTCATCATACAGCAGTTCGGAACGTCACATCTGGGCAAGGCATTCGGGCCCATAATGTTTGTCTGGTTCGCATCCATGGCTGTTCTGGGAGGTGCTTATGTACTCGATTCACCTTTTATTCTGAAGGCGGTGAATCCCTATTATGCATGGCATATTCTGTATGACAACCCCAGTGCACTCCTGATTATTGGCGCGGTGTTCCTATGTACGACGGGTGCCGAAGCCCTCTACTCTGACCTGGGCCATTGTGGTCGTTCAAATATTCGCATCAGTTGGATTTTCGTTAAAATCTGTCTGCTTTTAAACTACTTTGGTCAGGGCGTATGGTTGTGGCAGCATCAGGGAGCGACGCTCGGAGAGGGCAATAATCCTTTCTATCTGATCATGCCCGAATGGTTTATTCCCTATGGTATCGGGATAGCCACCCTCGCTGCCGTCATTGCCAGCCAGGCCATGATAACGGGATCGTTTACACTGATCTCTGAGGCCGTCAGACTCAATCTCTGGCCAAAAGTTAAAATAAACTATCCTTCTATACAAAAAGGACAATTATATGTACCGTCTATGAACTGGATCTTATGGGGGGGGTGTATCGTGGTTATACTGCTTTTCAAAAAGTCAGCGGCCATGGAAGGAGCTTACGGTCTGGCGATTACTATCACCTTTATCATGACGACCATCCTCATGTCCGTTTACCTCATGAGAAAGCGTTTCCCCGGATACTTCATTGTGCTGTTTGCTCTCATCTATGGTCTTCTGGAGCTTGTCTTCCTGGTGGGTAATATGGCAAAATTCTTCCACGGCGGCTGGTTTACCATCTTACTTTCGCTTATTATCTTTTCGGTGATGTGGTCATGGTCTGCCGCCCGCCGCATCAAGAACCGTTATGTCAAGTTTGTAGAAATTGAAGATTACTATCAGATCATCAGCGACCTGAGCGAAGATTCAAGTGTCCCTAAATACTCATCTCAACTTGTTTATCTCACCAGTGCGAACTTTAAATCGGAGATAGAGGCGAAGATTATGTATTCCATTCTTCAAAAGCAACCCAAGCGGGCGGATGTCTATTGGCTGGTACATGTCGATGTAACCGATGAGCCATATACACTTGAATATAAGGTCGATTTCCTCGTTCCTGAAAAGTTGATCCGCATTGACTTCCGTCTGGGCTTCAGAGTGGAACAGCGAATTAACGTTCTGTTCAGGTTGGTCGTGGAAGACTTAGTTAGAAATGGGGAGATTGATATCACCAGTAAGTATCCATCTCTTAACAAACACCATATCGTGGGAGATTTTCGCTTTGTCGTGCTGGAAAAGGTCCTGTCACGCTCAAATCGTCTCAATCTGCTTGAACGGCTGACCATGGCCTACTACTTTGTACTGAAGCGTCTGGGTCTTTCAGAGGAGAAAGGTTTTGGTCTGGATCTAAGCTTTGTTACAGTAGAGCAGGTGCCCCTGATTGTTACGAAAACGGATACGGTACAACTGACGCGGGTCGACTAGGGAACACCTCCGCAAAAAAAAAGCCGGTTTATTGGTTCCAACGGAAGCAATAAACCGGCTTTAACGTTATAGACCTTCTGCTTCCTTATGAAGTTTGCTATTCTTGTAGCTGTATGAGAAATAGATGATCAGACCAAGTCCCAGCCAAATCAGGAACCTCAACCAGTTTACCCAACCCAGCTCAGTCATCAGGTAGAAACAACTTAAAAGTCCGAGTACCGGAATCAGGGAAAGCCGCTTCAGGAAGGAAAATACGGAAATGACTATGACCAGAATAAAGAAGAGGAAATAAGGGATATTGTCTTTGTAAGTATGCCAGTCGCCTGTATACCTAAATAATCCAAAAATCGGCTCATGGAATACAATTAGTATAGCAATCATTAATCCTGGAATGATATAACGCGAGTTGATATACGGAATCTTGAACTTGCCCGGTCTTTTTTCAATGTCCTCTTCCATGATCAGGACTCCCGCACAAACCAGGACGAAAGCAAATAGAGTGCCTATACTCGTCAGGTCGGTTACCTCAGTCAGGTTCATAAACAACGCTGGAACAGCCACGACAATTCCCGTCACAATAGTGGCAAATCCAGGTGTATTATACTTAGGGTGAATTTTTGAAAAGCGTTTGGGAAGAAGCCCGTCCCTGCTCATACTCATCCAGATCCTCGGTTGTCCCATCTGGAAGATCAGCAACACACTTGCGGTAGCAATAACAGCACTAACAGATATAATATAACTGATTTGAGTCAGGCCTACCTTAGCGAAGACGAACGCCAGCGGATCAGCTACCTGAAGGTCTTTGTATGATACCATGCCGGTAAGAACGAGTGCTATAAGGATATATAAAACCGTACAAATGATCAATGAATAGATCATCCCCCGCGGCAAATCGCGCTGTGGGTTCTTACATTCTTCCGCGGTCGTGGAGATCGCGTCAAAGCCGATATATGCGAAGAATACACCCGAAACACCCTTCATCACACCCGAAAATCCGTTGGGTAAAAACGGACTCCAGTTTTCCGGAGTGATATAGAAACATCCAAGTACAATGACGGCTATGACGACGCCGATCTTAAGCATGACCATGGCGTTAGTCGCTCGCTTGGTTTCCTTGATGCCGATATACACGAGCCATGTTATCAGAAACACAATCAGCAGTGCCGGAAAATCCGCAATCAGACGAAAGCTTCCAATCTGTGGCGCTGTGTTCCAGGCCAGTGCCTGATGTTGCATCAGATTCGTGATCCCTGCCGTGCTTCCCGAAGCCTGCAGTTTATCGATTGCTTCGCTCGCCCGCCAGGCAGAAAGGTAGTCCATCGTCAGGTAGGCCGGAACATGAATATTGAAGCCTTCCAGCAGGTTCACAAAGTATTTGCTCCAGGATATGGCAACCGCGATATTGCCGATCGCATACTCCATAAGGAGATCCCAACCAATTATCCAGGCAACCAGCTCTCCGAAGGAAGCATAAGCGTATGTATAGGCACTGCCTGAAACGGGTATTCTCGAAGCGAATTCAGCATAACAGAGGGCCGAAAAACCGCAGGTTACCGCCGTTATGATGAATAAAAAGGATACACCGGGCCCGCCATGAAACGCCGCTTCACCGATCGTGGAAAATATTCCCGCACCAATGACCGCTGCGATGCCCATAAAGGTGAGGTCGCGCACTCCTAGAATCCTGTTTAAGCCGGACCCTGTTCCTCCAGAATGACCCTCATCTCCTTGTCCCCCTTCAATATCCGAGAGGATGCGTGCAACCGATTTTTTTCTGAAGAAACTTTTAGACATGTAGCGTGCTTTTTTTCGTATCGGCGCCAAAAATATAAAATATTTCACGCTAACAACGCTTATTCATGCTTCTTCCGCTTCCGAAGTAAGATAATAATCACGATAAGCAAAATTACACCGGCTATAGCGCCTATGAGGATATAATTAGTCGATCCTGCAGGCTTTTTTCCGGTAGTATTCTGCGGTTCTGTAAATTGTGCCGCAACTGTTGCATCGGGTGGTATCTTGATCGAATTGTAGAAAGTCTCGCTCTCCTCCCTGGCGTACGACTCATGGATGTCTTTATACAAAAACTGGAACGTGTATGTGGCGGAGTTCACATGCAAAACCCTGATATTTCGATAATGCTTGCCGCTGCCGGTGTCCGTCACTAATTTGAGGTCCTTAACTCTGAGTTTTCCAATCAAGGTATCGCGTGCGTCAGAAACGTTGCCCGTCGATGAAGTCTGGATTTGTTTGACAAAGTTATCGTAATACTTTTTCAGTTGATCCACCTTTTCAATGTCAGGTGTAGTCGAGGGATCATCCGGTTGTTTCGTTATCAGAATCTGGCCGAAAGGTGTGTCTGCATTGAAAAGTGTCTGGCCAAGCGTATCCTTTTTCGTGAAACCGTCAGGTAGCGATACCTGAACAGAATCGTCTAACTTAGTCGGCTTCCATTTTTGTGCAAATAGAGGGACTGCCGTAAATATCAGAAGATAAATGATGATTAAATTTTTCATAAAATATGGATGAATAAAAAATATTAACCATCATTTTCTAAAAAAGGTTTTAGGCAGTACAAGCACAGCTTTCGGCAAGCGGCCTTCCGACCGGGCTTTCGTTCCTGATAATTATCTGATTATGACCCATGTCATTTTTAATTATCCTGATTTATGTTATGTTTACTCAAAGAGGATTTGACAACTCCTTAGGATTGATTTCACAAGGTTTACTCATAATTAACCCGGGCTACTAACCTAAAATTATAAGTTATGATCAAGATTTTAATACCCGTTGACTTCTCTGAATGTTCCATCAAGGCAGTCAGCTTCGCCGCCCAATTATCTCAGTACATTCCCACTCAGCTTGATCTGCTGAATGTACAGGAAGGTACCGGTAGTCTGTACTCAGATTACGTAGGATTAAATAAAGAATTTAACCAATCTCTTATCGCTGAGGCCCGCAAAAAGCTGGAGAAGCTTCAGGTGACACTTGGACTGTCTCAGCATGTCGTAGCAATGACTCACCTGGTTACGGGAGAGGTTCAGGAAACCATTATTGCCGAAGCAGCAAAACTCGGATCTAACCTGATCATTATGGGAACCTCGGGAGCCAGCGGAATCAAAGAGCTGTTGATTGGCAGCCAGACAGCAAGTGTAATCGGACACAGTAAGATCCCGGTTCTGGCTATTCCCGAGGATTACGAATGGAAAAGACCGAAGAAGATCCTCCTGGCTACCAGTAATTTCGAAAAGGAGCCGAATCTTCTGAATAGCGTATTTAATCTGGCCAGTCAGCTTCAGGCAACTGTCGAAACCGCTGTGTTTTCAGATGAGGATTACGATGACGCAGCAACACTGCTTCAGACCTCATACGGTATAAACGCCTATGAGAAATTCCTGAAAGAAGAATACAGCCAAACCGAATTGGTCGCCACTCACCTCACCGGAAAAAGTTTCGAAGAAACCCTGAGTGATCATATAAAACATCATGATGTGGATATCCTGGTCATGATTACTTATCAGCGGAATCTGCTTAAACGCATCTTTAATCCCAGTCACACCCGGCGGATGAGCTATCATACCAAAATTCCGCTTCTGGTAATTCCTTCCAGAAAAGAGGAATAAATTGAAGTAAAGCTGACGGCTCCAGATGCCGTCAGCTCTTCATCTTTTTTCTGAAAATACCCTAATCCTGTAAAAGCTCCAGTTCCGCTTTAAGGAATGCAGCGAGCTCGTGAACGTAATCCGCGCTAAAATTAAACTCAATCCCCGCAGTCTGATAGATCTCCTTGATCGTCCGCGTGTATCCCAGCTTAAGTGCCTCTTTATATAACTTCAGACCCTTCTCCGGATCTTCCTTGTAATTTTTCCAGACGGCAATAGCTCCCAGTTGCGCAAAACCGTACTCGATGTAGTAGAACGGAACTTCAAAAATATGTAGCTGTTTCTGCCAAAGATTCTCCAATGCCTCCTCGTAACCTTCCCAGTTCGCAAAGTTTAAACCGAATGGTGTAAAGATTTGCTTCCAGGCTTCACGCCGCTGTTCGCTGGTATGATCCGGATTGGTATAGATCCAGTGCTGAAACTGATCAACCACAGCCACCCAGGGTAGGGTTTTCAACACGTCTTTTAACTGGTCTCTTTTAGCCCTCTTCAGGTCATCTGCATCCTTAAAGAAAATATCCCATTTATCCATAGAGATTAGCTCCATACTCATAGAAGCCAGCTCTGCTACTTCAGAAGGCAAATGTTTGAAATCATTCAGCTCCAGGTCTGATGAGATAAACGTATGTACCGCATGTCCGCCTTCATGGATCATCGTCGTCAGATCACGGAAGGTATTGGCCGAATTCATAAAGATAAAAGGGGCGCCGGTTTCCGCAAGCGGGTAGTTGTAACCACCGGGAGCTTTGCCCTTACGGCTTTCCACGTCAAAAAGCTGGTTAGCCTTCATAATGGCCAGTCGTTCACCAATGTAGGTGTCGATAGAATGGAAGCACTCAATAGATTTGTCGATCAGTTCCGCGCCGCTCCCGAAAGGCTTTAATGCAGGCTTGCCCGAAATATCCACGTCCATATCCCAGGGCTTTAGCGTATCCAGGTTCAGTGCAGTCAATCTCGCATCCGATTGCTCCCGCAGTATCGGAACGATTTCCTTTTCAATAGCTTCATGGAATTTATAGCACTCATGCGGAGTATAGTCAAAGCGGCCAAGCGAGCGGAACATATAATCTCTGAAGTTTTCAAAGCCAGCGTTCAGCGCAACCTGATGACGAAGTTTTAACAGCTCATTGAAAAGTTTATCTAGTTGATCCCGGTCTAGCAACCTTCTTTCTGTAATCGCTTCCCATGCCTTCTGGCGAACCTCACGCTCAGGATCTTTCAAAAATACCGAAGCCTGTTCCAGCGTATATTCCTTGCCATCGAGCGTCACGCTCATTGCACCGGTTATCGATTGGTATTTCTGTGCGGTTACCTGTATTTGAGTGAAAAGTGGGATGTTCTCTTCTCTGAAGAGCTCAAGTGAGTTCCTCACGCCCCGAAGGAAGATCATATACTTATCTTCGTCCAGCTCATTCACGAAAGTACTTTCGACAAGCTTCTTGTTTAGCTCGTTCGATATCGGCGCGATACGCGGCTCGACCTCTGTAGCAAAATATTGAAAATCCTGCAGCAAGTTTTCATTCAGCGTATCGCAGGTCATCCGGATATAACGCCACGCAAAATCTTCTTCCACAACGGCTTCCAGCTCACTGCGGTCTCTCATCCAGGCTTCCAGTTCAGTCACCGAGTTAATCTCCCGGTCTTTCAGTTCTATAAAAAGAGGCTCGAGGTTTTCCCAGTTTATTTCAAGATTTTCGGGGACATAGGCCCTTCTTTTTTTCTCGATTATCATGTTTCGTCGGTTTGCTTAAAAACACGAAGTTAACGGAAAATAAAGTAAGATGTTTATAGGGTTCAGGAATTCCGGAAATACACATCCAGGAGGAAACAGACAGCGAAAACCACGGAAGCAATCCCGTTGGTGGTTCCAAAGGCCAAAGTTACTTTGCTCAGATCGTCAGGCTTAACAAGGCTATGCTGGTAGATCAGCAAAGCGATAAATACCACAATACCCAGGGCGTAAAACCAGCCCAGCGGCGTAAAGAAGAATGGTAACACGACAAAAATCACACTGAATACATGCAGTATTGAAGACACCGTCAGCGCCTTGTGACGACCAAGCCATGCAGGAATAGAGTAGAGGTTCTCCTGTTTGTCAAATTCGTCATCCTGTAGTGAATAGATAATATCGAATCCGCTCACCCAGCATACCACAGCCATCGAGAACAAGACCGGGAGGAAATGAAACTCACCTGTAACCAGCAGGTAGGAGCCAAGTGGCGCCAATCCCAGACCAACACCCAGCACCAGATGGCACAGCGGAGTGAAGCGCTTGGTATAACTATACCCCAGAACAACAGCCAGCGCTACCGGAGAAAGATAAAAACAAACCGGATTGATAAACCAGGTGGTGAAGATGAAAAGCACACAGTTTGACAGCGTAAACCAGAAGGCACTCCTTGCTGAAATTCTTCCCGCAGGAATATCACGCACCGCGGTACGTGGATTTTTAATATCAAAATGCCTGTCCAGATACCTGTTGAAAGCCATCGCCGCATTACGCGCAAAGACCATACAAAGCACCATATATACCAGGTTCATAGCACTGAAGGTATGCTCCGTAGTAGATAGCGCAAGGAAAAAACCTATAAACGCAAAGGGCATCGCAAAAATCGAATGCGCAAACAGGACGAGTGATAAATATTTCTTCATTTAACAAACACAGGTCAGTGTTAAACAGTATCTTCTTTATAAGTGCTTTTGAAGCCTTTATTAATATCGTCGATGGTTGCCAGAATCTCTTCACGTCCTTCCTGAGTTTCTGAGGATGTGATATAAATTGCAGGGACTTCTTCAAAGTATTCCAGCATAGCCTTGTTGAATTTAGCTACGTTGCCCATGGTCTTTACTTTCGACTGCTTGTCGGCTTTCGTAAATACCAGCAAAAACGGAATTCCTTCTTCACCTAACCATGAACAGAACTTTAAGTCGGGTTTCTGAGGCTCCAAACGACTGTCTATCAAAACAAAAACACACTGAAGGCTTTCCCGGTTGCGAATGTAATAACGTATAAAACGTTCCCATTCCTCGCGGCTACTTCTCGAAACTTTAGCATAGCCATATCCCGGAAGATCGACCACATACCAGTTTTCATTGATCAGAAAGTGGTTGATCAGCTGAGTCTTTCCAGGCGTTTGTGATGTTTTGGCCAGTCCCTTTTTGCCTGTAAGCATATTGATAAGGGACGACTTGCCAACATTAGAACGACCAATGAAAGCATATTCGGGCAGTGTAGGAGGAGGTAACTTCTCGGTCCTGGTATTACTGCATTTGAATTCAGCTGAGCGGATTTGCATTCTGGCAAAGGTAGGAAAATGAAATTGAAATGTCAGCGGCTCCCCGCAGCTGTTGTTTTGTCAAAAAATGCTATTAGGTCAAAGCATTTTGACATCGACAATTTTCGATCCGATGGTTTCTCTGTTCCGCCAATTAAACGCATTTCCTTAGGCTCATTCAAGAACGTCTCTAGCACACTGTCACCCGAAGCTTCACTAAGATCGAGCAGGAAGTTGCTAGAGAAACATTTACTGAAGTAATATTCGTAGCTGCGAGTAGATGAAACCGGCGGATAATAAATATCCATGTATTTCAGCTCCTTATTTCGCTTAGCCATAACGCCGACCTTACCATGGTTCATGTCAGTAGCTATCACATAATATTTGCTTCCACATTTCTTGTCCAAATGTTTGCCCAGCGGGTCTTGCCAGAAGATGTTTGATTTCGAAACATGACCGTTATGAGCCCAAATGATGAGCTTATTATTGTCTGTCTGACTTTGTATCCAGCAAGCGTTTTCAAACATGTTTTTATCTCTCATTCCAAGGCGATCTTTTTCACTCCTCAGATATCGAGCGATTTCTTGTTCCAGCAACTGAACATAGTGAACGTGAACGGCTGGACGGTATTCCTGAGTTACCAACATTTTGAGCGATGAGACTGTAGAGTCCAATGCAGCAATATCCTTTTTGGTCAATGAGCTATGCACGGTGGTTGCTACCTTTTGAAGCACTGCTTTCGAAGGTGCTGATATGTTGCTTATCGAATCTAAGACAACCTGTATGATGTTTCCAAAACCACGGGCTTCTAATCCATAAATGTGCACTTTCTCTTTTTCCGGCTTGCTGCCGTTATATGCTCGAAGCCACTCGAGTATCTCCCTGGTTTCTTTCCCTGCGGGAAACCCGCCAAAAAATCTTGGCTTTGTCAGCCTTCCATTTATGTAGTCGTCCAAACTCATCAATGCGGCGAAGTCACTTTCAAAAGCGATCGCTTTAAAATGAAGTTTTGTAACCAGAAAGCGTATAAGCTTGTCTTTGTACCGAAAAAACTCATGAGTACCATGCGTCCCTTCACCTAGAGCGATAATTTCCTTTTCTTTCAGCAAGCTCTCCAAAAAGCTGATATCACTAAAACTACTATCTGGATTAAACGTCTGAATCGGCACAATATGGTGATTAAGCCTTTCAACTATATCTTGAGTGTCCACTTGTGATTCCGCCTTAAACGGAACAATTAAGGAAGCGACCACAAGAAAAAAAAACACGAAAAGACGATAGGTCATGAAGTGATATTTTTAGCTTTAACTTCATAAAAGCAAACCCCTCTTCGGCCAATATGATCTACCAGGTCCGGATTTTCTATTTTATGAAGAACAGACAAATCAATTTTGTAGGGTAGCAGTAAGTTATCGAGGTCTGTTTCAATTTTAAATTGCGTAGATAGGTCAAGTTTATTCCCGACAAGTGCTAAATCTATATCGGAATTGTTCCGATAGTTACCCTTGGCACGCGAGCCATACAAGATAACTCTCTCTATCTGAGGGTGTTTAGAAAAAACACCTTGGATTACGTTAATAATGTCTTCTTTTAGTCCGTAACGCATTATTGATAAAATAGACTTCCTTGTTCTCCTGATTTTATCTCCTCCATTTTGTCCCTGAAGGCTTTAAACGCGTGAAAATAATCGCCTAATATATTGTTAAAAATTTCATCGGCAATTTCTTCATTATAAGTGTGAGATGTTTTATTGCGGCTCCTTATCATCTCCATCCATACCTCCCCGTCAGCAATTAAACCCATAGCAAAGGCTTCTCTGGAAGCATCCCGGGAGCCACGTACTTCCGCATTTCCCTGGTAAGCGGCATAATCCTTCATCACGTTCCAAGCCATTTCGTGAGTATATTCGAAACTCTGTATCAAACCTTGTTTAATCAGATCGTTCAGGATCTTGGTAATATTTTCTCGCTCTTCAATTTGCTCTTTAAGGACGGTGTCGTGCTCTATGAAATTGACAGCTTCTTCCAATTTACCTAATGCCTTTTTGTAATTACTGAAGCGTTGTTCCCAACGGATGTCTTGTTCATTCATAACATAGTCTATAAAGGCCGCACGGAGTCTTAAGCATTTAAATATCCCCGATAGCCAAAGGTATTTAATTTTGCCCAATCGTTATTGCTTTGGGTCCTTAAAACATGACTTCGCTTTATTATTTCACCATCTGCATATATCGAATTCCACTTCATTATTTGACCTTTATACGTTTGATTTTGATCACATCGTAATATCTGAGAGTAGGGTAGCCACAACCATATTTTTCACCCGTTGGTTCATATTCTATGGAGATCTCTTGATTGTTAATCTGGTAATTTTCGTCAAGATGAGCCGGGGAATACGTTGTATCACCGATCTCAATAAGCCATCCACAACCATCGCTAGCAGGAGAGCCGGCATCTCTGATGACGGCCTCTGCTAGAATAGCGTTTGAGTTGTCTTTTTTGCAACCACTTCCTATCAGTAAAAGTATCGATAAAGTTAAAGATATCGTTCTCATATGTAGCTTGTTGTATTATGTACTACGAAGAAATGGCATCAAAAGCTACAGTCTAAAAGTGATAGGAGAACGCAGCCGCTTTTTAACTGCCCTGCTTATACTGATTCGCTTCTCGTCTGGGAATAAATTTCTCCTTCAGATATTTCCGAACCGGGACATCCACAAACGCCATGATGCAATACGCAAAGGCAACCAACAACGGTACCCCTACAACAGTTATCGCAATCATTTCATTTACCGGGGGATTATTCTGCAATACATAGCTGTGAAAAACCCACAAAAAAGGATAATGAACCATATAAAGTGGATAGGAGATCGCTCCTGAAAATCTGCAAACCTTAAGGTACGCCGGTTTAAGGAGCGACCCCGCCCCCAGCGCTATCAGGAGCGGAAAATAAAAAAGCACTGTCACCAAATCATTCAGCCAATTGAATTTCTCGACAAAGGGCATAAGGAAGGCGAGAGACAGCAATAGGCTTAGCGGTAAGAAGCCAAGGGGATTCTTAATTATCCAGTTCATTCTATAGATTAGCATACCCGCTAAAAACGAGTAAAATACCCTTATTCCTCCGGCCGCAACGCTGGGACTGCCCCAACCGCCCAACAGATTATTCGATCTGATTGCCTCAAAACACAACAGTACGGCAGCAATTGTGACCAAGCCCCACAATACCTTATTCCTGATTTTGACCAAAAACAGCGCATAGAAGATATTCGCGACATACTCCCAGAACAACGACCAGGTTGGTGGGTTCAAATGAAAAAGGTTGAAATACCGCTCTTCAACTGCCGGATAGGGGATCATCAGGCACGACGTGATAAACATTACCACCGTTTTCGCTGAATATTCTTCGAACAACGAGCTGAATGGATCTAACATAAAGCATATCAAGCCCAACACAACACCGATGATTACAAGCGGATGTAAGCGTATTAAGCGGAGTTTTAAAAAGTTCGCAATGCCGATTTTAGCAAACTTCACATCGTATGCATAAGCAATTACAAACCCTGATAAGCAAAAGAAGAAATCGACTGCTAGATAGGAGTGTGCTATAAAGTTGTCTTTCAAATCCGGAGTGATGGATTCCATAAAGTGGAAAATGACAACTGCTAAAGCAGCAACGCCTCTTAGTCCGTCAAGAATTTCGAAATGTCGCTTGGTATCGGTAAGGTATTTAGTCTGGTCTGCTACGATCATCTATTGAAGAAAGTTCCTGTGTTATGCATTATCAATAACAATTATAGTCATTTCTCCCAAGACACGTCTTCCGCATAATCATTTCCTCATAGCTAAGAAGCGGTTGCCATACCATGATGACAACCGCTTTTTATACTTTATTCTACAATTTTGTCCAGTGCCGCTACATTCTCTTCATAGCCCGAATATCCCTTATTCTGATTTATCCGGCCACGCGTATTGAACCTTTGCGCACTCGCCGGGATCGGCCACAGCACATGATAGGGTGCAATGCGGAACTTGACGCCCATTACTGTGGGGACCTCATTCCTGTAAAAGTCATTTTTCTCCATGATTCTGTCATAGAAGAAATTGGCATCGGAAAAATTAGCCATGCCGTATACCTTACCATTGTAAGCGGGTTTTCCGGTCTGGGCAAAAATATAGGCGATGCGTGTAAGTTCGGTCTTTCGTGGTTCTTCCCAATAAAGTTCCCTCGCTCTTTCATCCAGAATTGTACTTATGTTAATTTCAGTAGCGTTAGTAAGGGGCTGAGCCTGAGCTCTCGTCCGCACTTCATTCAAGTCTGCCATCGCTGCCGCAAGGTTGCCTTTCCAGTAATGCGCCTCGGCTCTGAGCAAATAGGTTTCAGCAACCCTGAATACGTACCAGTCGGTATTTGTTCCTCTTGGAGGTGTCCAATATGGATCTCTGGCTTCTCTGTTCGTTGAGCTGATAAATACTTTATAATGTGGCCAGCCGAACCAGTGGCGGATGGTATCCAAAGAACCGTTGGTAAACCTTGCCGCTACATTTGTACTGTTGTATGCTTGAAGCGGTTTGCCGTAGAGTGCTTTGTCAGCAGCGTTCTGCGAATTTTTCAATGCAGGATGGTTGTAAACCAGGTCGGTCATATCCATCCACATACCAGGTGCATGTCTTAAATCGGTATTGTCTGTCCAGATGTACTTCGTGCTGTAGGGTGTTCCACGGTATCTTCCGATCCCTCTTCCGTACCATAGTGTAAGAGGGAATTCCGCTGTTATCGCGTCGGTAATCGCTGTGGCTCCTGACGGTGTTTTAACATTCGCGAAATGCCAGGCGGGTACGCAATTACGCATGACCTGTGATCCGTTAGCAGTAAAACCGCTAGCCAGATTATCCCGGTCTATTACAAGGAACAGAGCTTCCTTATTCGCAGATATCGCTTTATTATCCATTCGATGCAGATCCCAGATCACGTTCCTGGTAGCATCACCTGAGGTGCTTCCAAAGCGGGTTTTCATCAGGCCGTACCTGCCGCCGTTTAGCACATTGTTTGCTGATGCAATAGCGTCATCAAACTTACCCAGTGATAAATTTATCTTCGTAAGCAGGTGACTTACCGCGCCTTTGGTAACCTCGCCCTTGTTCACGTCGTCTTTTACCCAGGTTTGAGCAAACTCCAGGTCCTCTTTCATTTTCTGTAAAATAACTTCTCTCTTTGTTGAGTAGAAGTCGTCTCGGGGAGTGGCCTCATCCTTAAGTTGTAAGGGAACGTCTCCAAACTGATGCACCAGACGGTAATAATGATAGGCGCGATAGAAGTATGCAGAGCCGAGAATGGCATTCTTTTCTTCCTCAGAACTGAACTGTACTTTGTCTATATAAGAAATGACGGTGTTCGCATACCTTATGCCTCTAAATTCTTCAATCCAGTACCAGCCTACTTTATTATAGTCGTTATTATTTAGTTCAGCGTCTGGAGTGATGCGTGTAACCAAATCCTGAGCTGTAGTACTCTTATCGGTGGTTCCGTCCACTGCTACATCAGAGAAAAGAGATTCCGTTAACAGGGGGGCTGAATCTCCGAAATACTCCTGTCTCACGTTTGCCCCCAGCGCGTTCAGGGCGGCTTTCATAGCCGCCACATTGGTTAATGACGTTTCCGGTGAGTAAACGGATAGTTGATCAGATGTTAGATAATCTTCCTTGCACCCGTTAGTCAGCAGAAGCAGACCGGCGGTCACGAGAGTGGTAATTTTTTTATTTATAATTTTCATCTTGCTTGGGTTATAATGAGACATTCAGACCTAATGTATAATACCTCGGTGTGGGGCCGTTATTCTGAGGATCCCAATAATCCCATGTCGGTGCATACAGTGCCGCGTTGTTAATGTTCATATAGATCTTGGCGCTTTTGAATCTCAATCTATCGGAGATGCCCTGAGGAATAGAATAGGCCAGAGCTACGGTATTCAATCGTATAAACGAGTTATCACGGAAGACATTAAAGGATGTGCCGCTGAGTCCTGAGTTTAAGCGCGCATAATCATTCAGAGGATTTTCAGGTGTCCAGTACGGAACCACGTAAGAGCTGGTACGTCCGAAGCCGACACTTCCCGGCTGGTTCCTGGCCTGATTAAACTCCTTCTTTTGTCCCCAGTTTGACAACAATTGAAAGGAGAAGTCAATGTTTCCGAACAGGTTGAACTCATTCCTCATAGCCCAGATGAATCTTGGCGATTTATAACCCAGGAATTGTTTATCCTGATCATTGTAGATGTAATTTCCGTCAACGTCCAGTAACTTAAAATCTCCGGCTTTGATTCCCTTATTGAATTTGTTTGCTTCTTCTACCTCGTTTTCCTGCCACACTCCAAGGATTTTGTAATCCCAGATCACGTCGATATCCCTGCCTATAAACCAACCATTCCCGATATCGTCATTGGGAGTGGCGAGAGCGTCAATAGTGTTACGGTTGAGGAACAGATTCACATTGGTATTCCAGCTAAACTTTTCGCTCCTTACATTTTTGCTGTTTAGGCTGAACTCGAAGCCCCTGTTGGTGACCTTTGCAAGATTGGAGTTCACGTTTACATATCCTGAGACGTTCGACAGGGTTTGTCTGATCAGAAGATCGTTTGTTTTTTTGTCATACACCTCTAGAGTACCGCTCAGTCTGTCGTTCAGCACTGAAAAATCCAGACCCGCATTGAAAGACTTCGTCTGTTCCCACTTCAGATTATCATTGCCCATGCGGTTGTTAATAATGATGGTGTTGACTTCTGAGGCAGATCCGCTATTGTTAACAAGTTGATATTTTCCAACGTTTAGCTGTGTCAGCGCTGCATAGGGATCTACGGTATTGTTATCAGGGTTTCTTAAGTCTCTGTTTCCATTAATTCCATATGATAAACGTAGCTTGCCATAGCCCAACCAGCTTAAAGCCGACTTCATGAAAGGCTCTTCTGTGAACGTCCAGGCAAATGCCGCCGCCGGGAAAGTCGCTCTTTTGTTCTGACTTCCAAAAACAGAATACCCGTCCCTTCTTACAGACACAGTAAAGTTGTACCGTTGCAGTAAGCCGTAATTCAGGCGTGCCATCAATGCGTCGCCGGTATAAATTTTGTCTTCACTATTTACAACTGGCTTAATTCCGCTTGAAAGATTGTGGTAACCCAGTTGATCGTTGGGGACAAATCCTTCGTTTCCTCCCTGGGTCCACCACGTCTGGTACTTTTCAGCATTCGCTAAAAGCGTAACGTCCACGCTATGGATCTTATTGAAGGTTCTGTTCCACTTGAGTAAATTGTCAACCTGCCAGTTGTACCTCGTTTCATTTGCGCGGGTTACGGAGCCTCCCGGTGTTGTGACGTTCGGGTTTAAGGAAGAAAGATGGTTGAAAGTTCTGTAGTTATCAAGCCCCGGACTAAAGTTTAGTTGATAGGTAATACCAAAAGGTAACGTTGCTTTAGCGTAGAGGCTCCCGAAAAGAGTACTTTGCTTGTCCATCCGATCATTGTAAGTCGGATTTAGAAACGGGTTCCTCGCATTGAGACCGTTGTCATCTGTCGGGATTCTCCGAAGCGTTCCATTTTCGTTATACATATCACCATAAGGCGATAATGCAGTCAATTCACCCCAGGCAGCTTCAATAGAGCCCTCGTCGCGGTCTGCAAACTGAAGATTCATTCCCACAGTCAGAAACTTTGCGGCTTTGCCTTCCAGGTTTACACGTGCGCGGACAGTGCTGAATTCCCCGCCTTCAATAAGATTTTCATTTTTGAGATAGCCCAGAGACATATAGTAGGTTATCTCATCTTTACGGCCCGACATACTCAGTGTATGATCCTGCCTTAAGCCTGTTCTGAATATTTCGTCGTACCAGTTTATAGACTTTCCTTCCAGAAAGTTTTTCTTCTCGTTCGCTACCAAACCCAGCCTGTTTAGCCACAAGTCCTGGGGATCACCGCTTTGACCATTGAGCCATTGCTGCATGGTAATTCCTTCCGGGAGATTGTCCGGATGGTCATATAAGTACCCAGGCGTGGCTGCGCCACTTCTCATAACGTCGGACCTCCATCTCAGAAATCCGGGCCCGTCATACACTTTCTGGTCCCGGGCCAGAGACGCCAGGCCAACATTGGTGTTTACGGTAATCGTTGGCGTACTGCTTTTGCCCTTCTTTGTTGTGATGGCAACCACACCCGTAGCGGCCTTAGCGCCGAAAACGGCTAAAGAACTGGCGTCTTTCAATACGTCCACTGATTCGATGTCGTTAGGATTGATATCGGACAACTGGCCCGAATAAATGACCCCATCGAGTACGATCAATGGTGAAGTACTGGCACTGAGAGTAGTTTTACCACGAACAAGTAAATCTCCTCCACCTTTGGCGCTGGAGCTCAGACCAACATTCAGTCCCGGGATGTTACCTCTCAGGATATCCGTCACATTCTGCGGATTCTCATTTTCCAGTTGCGCGGCTTTAACGCTGGAAACGGCCCCCGTCACGTCTTTCTTAGACGCCGTTCCATAACCGATGACAACAACTTCATCCAGCTGTTTATTGTCATCACTCATCGTAACACTGATTTCTCTTGAAGAACCAACGCTCTGCTCTTTCGTGATGAAGCCAATACTTGTGAATACAAGAGTGGCATTTGGAGATACGGTTATCGTGAATGCCCCGTTCACATCCGTCGAAACTCCTTTCGCTGAGTTCTTTACTTTAACGGATACGCCCGCCAGCCCAATGCCCTGCTGGTCCTTGACCAGTCCTTTAACCTCCCTTTCCTGTGCGACTAATTGCATACAGCACAGCCACAGGGAGATGATAAGAAAAGTAGTTTTTCTTCCCATAATTTTCGGTTGTAAATTTTTAATTGGAAATCGGTTTATAATTAGAGTAAAGATAACGCGAGAGGATTGAAAAAAACAACAGATTTTGATATAAATACTTGAGTTTCAATGGGTTTGACTTTGTAGTGATACGCTTAGAGAGACCACTGAAAATGGGTTAACTAGCTGATTTCAAATACAGAAGTATTCATATGAGTCAAATTCTTGATACGCTTGCCTAACAATAAAAAAAGTAAAAATAAATCGCTCATGTCCGAAGCGCTGGAATCGAATTGCCTTATTTACTATGCAGTTCTCAATAGCCTGTCCCTGCCTTAATCGTGCTTGGAATGATGGGGACAAGAACGGGACGTCCTACTGAGATAAGTCCGACTGCAGTATCTGTAAGTGGGACTTATCCC
>NZ_PVTH01000010.1 GCF_003002875.1 Arcticibacter pallidicorallinus | reverse complement strand
CCGATGGTACTGCAGTAACATGTGGGAGAGTAGGTCGGTGCCAAATCTTAAATCAGCCCGGTAGTTTCAGTACTACCGGGCTTTTTTGTGCGTTATGCTTTTGTTATCTTCGTAAGCTATGCCTTATTATTATAAGAAGAGCTTATAAACACACACACAACCAACACACTAACTCAGAAAGGAATATTTCTCGGATGAACATATTTAGCAAAGTATTTTTGTTTTCGGCGTTTCTGCCGTTCGCTTCTATCGCACAGAAATCTGAAGAGCCTAAACCGAATTGGTTTAACCTGGATCTTGTTCAGGATGGTGTCTTTGGCGTCAGTACCGAAAAGGCCTATCAGGAATTATTAAAAGGTAAAAAGAGCGTACCTGTTGTAGTCGCAGTAATTGACGGCGGGATACAACAAGATCATGAGGATTTGAAAGACGTTATGTACGTAAATCCCAAAGAACTTGCCTCTAATAAAAAGGATGACGACAATAATGGTTATGCAGACGATATTTATGGTTGGAACTTCCTGGGTTCTCCTGAAGCAAGTGTGCGCTATGATAATCTGGAGGTGTTGAGGATGGTACGCAAATACCAGGATCAGTATGCCTCGGTGGTCAACTCTACACCTCTTGATAAGGAGCAAAGGGCAGAGTTTAATCTTTACAAAAGACTCGTGACGGAGTACATGGGAAGGCTAGAGAATGCTCGCTACGGGTACGAGCAAATGTCTCTGCTTTCTAAACACGTATCGGCTATTGTGAAGAATGTTGGTAAGGAGAAACCCACTTTAAAAGATTTTGAAGCTTATAAGGCAAAGAATGATTTAGAATCCAGAGCGCTTAAGACGATTAAATCTTCGATGAAGAAGGACCCGGATTATGAAAAGTTCAAGGAGGAGTTTGATGAAACTTTACACTATTACCATAGCCAGGTGAATTACCATCTGAATATGGATTATGATCCTCGTGATTCCATTAAAGATGATTATGCGAACGGCTGGCAACGGCATTATGGTAACGCTGATATTCAAGGTCCGGATGCTGAGCATGGTACGCATGTGGCGGGGATCATTGGTGCCAACCGTACGAACGATAAGGGTATTAAAGGAGTAGCTGATAATGTGCGCATTCTGGGTGTCAGGGCTGTTCCAGATGGAGATGAGCGGGATAAGGACGTGGCGAATTCCATTTTCTATGCCGTTGATAACGGGGCGAAAGTCATTAACATGAGTTTCGGAAAGTCTTTTTCCTGGGATAAGAAATTGGTTGATAGTGCTGTTCGGTATGCTGCATCTAAAGACGTTCTGTTAGTGCACGCTGCGGGTAACGACGGAAAAAATACGGATTACAGCAATAATTTCCCGACACCGATATTTGCAGACGAGCGGGATCCGAATATGTGGCATGCTCCTCGCCCGGTCATTGCTGCAATAGAGCAGGCGGCGGGTACTATGCCCAGTAACGGAATGAGATCCAGAACTCCGCTAAAGATTGGCAGGGATACTACGAAGCTCGGCCTTCCCAAAGCGGCGAACTGGATAGAGGTAGGCGCATCGGGATGGAAGAATGATGGTAACCTGGTAGCCGAGTTCTCAAACTATGGAAAGCGTACAGTAGATGTGTTCGCCCCTGGGATGAAAATCAACTCGACCATACCGGGTTCTAGGTATAAGGCAAATAATGGTACGAGTATGGCTTCTCCTGTGGTTGCAGGCGTTGCAGCACTGATCCGCTCATACTATCCGTCGTTGACGGCAGTTGAAGTGAAAGATATTATCATGAAGTCGGTTGTCAGGGTTGATCAGAAGATTAAAGTTGTAGATGTGGAAGGAACTAAGCGTGTACCGCTTTCAGAGCTCTGTGTTTCTGGAGGTGTTGTAAATGCCTACAACGCTATCCAACTGGCAGAGAAGCTGCAGCGTAAATAATTTCGGGAATTATTTTTACCTTTGCAGCGCATTTAACGCTGTTTGCAGCAGTATCGGTGAATCTATGACAGAATATCAGACATTACTTTATTATTGCTATACAACTATAGCGAACGCTGAGCAGTTTGCCGAAGACCATCTTCGCTACTGCAAATCTCTTAATCTTGTTGGCCGCATCATTATAGCCGACGAAGGACTTAACGGCACTGTTTCGGGGACCAAAGAATCCTGTGAGGCCTATATGCGTCATATTGAATCGAATCCTATATTTAAAGGGATCGAGTTTAAGGTAGACGATGTAGCAGAGCCTTCGTTCATAAAGATGCACTGTCGCTATAAGTCGGAGATCGTGCATTCGGGACTTCGTGATCCTCAGATCATCAATCCACAGGAAAAGACAGGAATACATCTGGAGCCTAAAGAATTCATGGAAATGAAGGACAGGGATGATGTAGTTGTACTTGACGTACGGTCCAACTATGAACATTCATTAGGAAAGTTTAAAAATGCAGTGACTCTTGACATTGATAATTTCCGTGATTTTCCGGCGATGATCAATGAACTGGCAAAATATAAGGATAAGAAGATCCTGACGTACTGCACGGGGGGTATTAAGTGTGAAAAGGCTTCTGCTTTGCTATTGCATGAGGGCTTCCCCGAAGTTTATCAGCTACATGGGGGAATCATCAAATACGGCAAAGAAGCGGGTGGCAAAGACTTCGAAGGCAAGTGTTATGTATTTGACGGTCGGGTCGCGGTTGACGTGAATCAGGTAAATCCGGTTGTTATTTCTAAGTGTTATAATTGTGGGCAAACCACGGCTAAGATGATCAATTGCGCCAATCCGGAGTGTAATGAGCACTTTACCCAGTGTGATGATTGCGGTTGGGAGCTGGACGGTTGCTGTTCTGAGCCTTGTAAGGAGCATCCGCGGAAGCGGAAATTTGACGGCACCGGATATTATGTGAAGGTACCGATGCAGGTTAACCTGAATAAAAGAAAGAGTGGACAGCCTGTCCCCGAGCTTCAGTTTTAAGATATTTATATAGTCCGGCCCAAAAAGCCGGACTTTTTTGTTTGTAGGAACCCTACTTATTTAGTCCTGTGTTTATATCCCGGCAGTACAACTTTTGGGATATTATTAACGCCGGTAGTAGCTTTCCTGTTCCAGAGTTATTTTTTCTCTTATTGGTGGCACAAAACGCAAACGGTTTTGTTATTCAACTAACTAACTGTTAAACCGTTAACTAAATTGTAAACCTATGAGGAAATTATTTACAAGCCTGGCAGCTTGCGTTCTGATAATCCTTTTATTTACCGGAGAAGCTTTTTCACAAAACATCGTTGTGAAAGGCAGGGTTACAGATGTTGCCAATGGTGAAACATTAATAGGTGTAAGTATCAAGGTGAAAGGAGCAGCCCAGGGTACGTCAACGGACGCGAATGGCGCATTTACCATAACCGTTGCGCCTAACGCCACTCTGGTTTTCACCTATATTGGCTTCGAGCCTGCAGAAGTTCCTGTTAACAATCAAACTACGCTTACCGTCACCATGAAAACCTCCGCGTCAGCTTTGGAAGAGGTGGTGGTTGTCGGTTATGGTACGCAGAGGAAAAGTGATGTGACAGGGTCCGTTGCGAAAATAAAGGGAGCAGATATCGCCAGTCAGCCTGTTCTAGCGGCGACACAAGCCATTCAAGGGCGTGTGGCCGGTGTCCAGATCATTAGTTCCGGAGATCCTAATGCCCTGCCTACGGTTAGAATACGTGGTACAGGAACAATGAAAGGTGGTGCAAACCCGCTCTACGTCGTGGACGGAATTATCACTGAGGATATCAGGAATATTAATAATGCGGATATTGTTTCGATGGACATCCTCAAGGATGCCTCTGCTACGGCGATCTATGGTATGCGTGCAGCGAACGGGGTCTTACTAATCACCACGAAAAAAGGGAAGCAGGGTAAGATGGTGATCTCCTATGATGCTCACACGGGTGTAAAGGAGGCTGCAAATCTTGTAGATATGGCAGGACCTGCTCAGTACGCGGGTTATCTGAATGAAGCAAATGTATATTATGGAAGCGGTGATGAGTTAATTACTACGGACCAGATTGCAAACGGTGCCAATACAGACTGGTACGATGCAATTCTGAAGAAGGGCTTTCAGCAAAATCATAACCTTTCGCTCTCAGGTGGTACTGAGGATCTGACCTATTTTTTCAGCGCGGGCTATCTCTCTGACGCCGGAATAATTGAAACGAATAATTTCAACAGGTTTACTCTTCGATCTAATAATGAATACAATGCTACAAAATGGCTGAAGTTATCCTCTTTGATTTCTTTTAGCCGCTTAAACAATCGGGGCGTTGATCTGGGGGCTTTCAATGTAGCCTATCGTGCGGCACCATATATAGCGTCAAAAGTCAATGATTTGTATGGTAATACATCGTTGTCCAACAACGTCGGAAACCCACTGCTGAGTTTGGAAAAGGTGGATAACCGCACTCTGGGCAATCGTCTTCAGGGATCATTCGCTCTTGATGTGAAGCCGGTGTCGTGGTTAAGCCTGCGCTCCAGCTTCGGCGTTGATCTCGATTTTTTAAGAAGTACGAACTATGGCTACCAGTTTGCCAATGTGGGAGCGAACAGCGTGTTCCTTACAGAAGGAGGTAATCAGCTTCGTGATAAGAGCGACCTAACCGTAATCAGTAATAATGCTACCAAATGGGTTTGGGATAATACAGCCACTTTCAATAAGATATTCGACAAGCATAGTGTCAACGTTCTGGTTGGTGTGACTTCCGAATATTACCGTTTCAACGGCTTGGAAGGCAAACGTGTGAATGTTCCTGCCGATCGCGATCAATGGTATCTCGGTGCCGGATCTACTACGGGAGCTACCAATAATAATACCGGCGATAAGTGGGCGAGGAATTCGTACATCAGCCGCTTGAACTATGCGTATGATAACCGCTATCTCTTAACCGCTACCTTCAGGGCGGATGGTACCTCAAGATTTCCTTCTTCAAACAGATGGGGTTATTTCCCTTCTGTAGGGCTAGGATGGAATATCGCGGAGGAAGATTTCATGAAAGGGCAAAAGACGCTTACCACCTTCAAGATCAGGGGAAGCTGGGGTAAAGTAGGAAATGACCAGATCAACACCAACGTTTATTTCCCTATCGCTGCAATCAATCTTCCTTATTTCTATGACGGTGTCGAATATTCGGGTATAGCGTTCGATCAGTTACCAGACAGAAATGTCAAGTGGGAGACGACAGAAGAGTATGATCTTGGTCTCGACTACGGCTTTATTAATAATCGGCTGACCGGTGAGATCGATTATTATCATAAGAAGACTACGGATGCCTTGATAGACATCAGGATACCGGCTATCCTGGGAGATGCAGATGCCTTGTACACGACCAACGCGGCGACCTTTACCAATAGAGGGCTAGAATTTGGCATACACTGGACGGATAAAATCAATGATAACTGGAGCTATAACATCGGTGGAAACGTGTCTTATAATAAGAACGAGATCACGGGTCTTAACGGCGGCCAGGCACTCGTTGAGGGCAATATTGGCGGTAACCAGGGAAACGTGACCCGATCTGACAATGGTCAGCCTATCGGCAGTTTCTACATTTATGAAGCTACCGGCATTTTTCAGGATGCTGAGGAAATAGCTGCATCGGCGCAGAAAGATGCCCGCCCCGGTGATTTGAGGTATAGGGATTTGGGAGGGCCTGATGGTACCCCTGATGGCGTGATTAACGAATTCGACAGAACATATGTAGGCTCGTATCAACCCAAGTATACCTTTGGAATCAACGGTAGTTTGACTTACAAGTCTTTTGATCTAAGTATTAACACTTACGGTACTGCCGGAGGAAAGATATACAATGGTAAGAAGGCTTCACGTTTAGACCAGCGCGACAACCTTGAAGCAGCTGTTGTAAAAAATCGCTGGACTCCTGACAGGCCAAGCGGTACTGACCCCCGGGCCAATCTGGCACAGCTCCCCGCTTCAACATACTTTCTTGAGAAGGGCGATTTCTTCCGTATCAACAACTTAACCCTCGGATACGCTGTGCCGAAGGAGAAGCTTTCCAGGTTTTTTATAGACAGACTGAGAGTGTTTGTTGCTGCTCAGAATCTGGCTACAATCACAGGATATAGCGGATTTACGCCTGAAATCATCAGTGGAAATCCGCTTAATGCGGGGATAGAGTCGAATATCTATCCAACTACCCGCACGTTTACTTTTGGTGTCAATATAGGCTTGTAAATTTTAAACGGAACGACATGAGAATGCAAAGATATAGTATACTGATTACAGCAGCGCTGATTACGCTGTCTGGATGCAGTAAGGATTTTTTAGATATTAACCCGCAGGGACAGCTCGTGGAAGAGCAAGCTTTGATAGATCCCAACGCTGCCGAACAGCTGGTAGGGGGGGTGTATAATACCTTGTATTTTGGTGGTTTTGGAAATACCACGGTAGGCTTCCTCTTCCAGTGTCTTAACGATATAGCATCGGATGATACAGAGAAAGGGAGCTCGCCGTCGGACTTTGCCGCTGGTGGAGAGATAGACAACTTTACGGTTACTCCAAATAACTTTATTCTGAATAATATCTGGGCAGGACATTATACTGCCATTGCCAGGGTTAACCGCGCGATCGATATTCTAAGTCAGAGTACATTCGAGCAGAGCGTCAAGAATAGATTACTTGGAGAAGTACGTTTCTTAAGGGGCCTGTACTATTTTAATCTCGTCAGGACATTTGGTGGAGTGCCTAAGTTAATTCGTGTGCCTGATCCTTCAGAGGGAAATAGTGATGAGTTCCAGACCCGTGCAACACAAGAAGAGATATATCAGGTAATACTTGAAGACCTTCAGTTTGCTGCCGACAATCTTCCATTGAAAGGTGCAACAGTAGTAGGCCGGGCTACGAAGGGCGCGGCACAAAGCTACCTGGCAAAGGTTTATATGTATCGTAAAGACTGGCCGAAGGTCCTGGAAAATACTACCGCGGTAATTAACTCCGGTTCGTATGATCTGGTTCAGGACTACGCTGCGATTTTCAGGGAAAATCCAGTAAATAATGAAGGTGGAAACAATAACATCGAATCGATATTTGAGGTGCAAACAGGGGTGAATCTGGGAGAAAATGCTGTCAGTGAGCTGTATAGCAATGGTCAGGGGCCACGATCACGTGGGGGATGGAATGATCTGGGTTTCGGAATTAACACCCCAACTGCCGATCTTGCCAATGCCTATGAACCCAATGATGAAAGACGGGCAGCCAGCATAATTTTCATTAACCCGACGGTTGTTCCGAGAGCGGGCGGCGATCCGGCCAATGTGGGTACCCTGCTATGGGACGGTTTTAGAATTCCCACTCAAGATTCTGTGGAGAATGAACGCTACAATTACAAAGCTTACCACAGTCCGCTTAGAGAGTCTCCTCAGGTTAGTAATAACAAGGATAAAAAGCCCAAGAATATACGCCTGATGCGCTACGCGGATGTATTGCTGATGTATGCTGAAGCACAGGCCAATCTTGGAAACGGAGGAGAGGCTCAGGCGAAGCTTACCATGGTGCGTAACCGGGCGGGTCTGGATGCGGCAGCGGGTACTGTTGACAATATCTGGCGGGAGCGGAGGGTGGAGCTGGCAATGGAACAGGACCGTTTCTTCGATCTGGTAAGACAAGGCAGGGCAGGGACAGTGCTCCGTTCAAAGGGTAAGCCCTTTGTTGATGGTAAGCATGAACTCTTTCCAGTTCCTCAGGCGCAGCGTGATTTGAGTGGCGGGCGCCTGACTCAGAATCCGGGTTATTAATATTGATATAAAAGAATTTTTATGAAACGCAGATATCAATCGCTAACAACAGTTCTGTTAATAACTGTGTTAGGCATCTTCTTCAGTCGGTGTACAGAGCCGGAAATGGACGATGACTTTGCAGCCGGCGCTCCTCCTTCTATCGGAGAATGGACAGGCTCGGAGGAAATTGCTTCCTCTGATCTGGTAGCTTACTGGAGCTTCGACGGGGATGCGAAGGACGCTCAGGGAAACGTGACCGGAGAACGTATTAATGGAGATGGAACTTTTGCTGCCGGAAGGAAAGGGCAGGCCTATAAAGGTGCGGCTAACGCATTTATATCATATGATAACCCCGGATCTGTTGCCGCATTAACCAGTTTTACTGTTTCTTTCTGGGTCAATACTCCCAAGCATAGTGGTGGAGCTCAGGGGATCTACGCGCTGACGAGAGCTGATGGCTCTTTCTGGGGAAACTTTCAAGTGATCCTGGAGGGTAATACATCGTCGAGCAACAAGATGCAAATGAAACTTCACTTTGAGAAAAACTCGACTCCGCCTGTTATCAATATAGAGCATTGGATAGACCCGCCAGAGTCAGTCCGCCCGGACAATATGTATGGCGCCTGGAGGCATATAACGTATACCTACGATGAACAGACTTCCAAGGCGGCAATGTATGCCAATGGACAGGCTGTAGACATTGGAACTGCTGCGGACCGTAAAAGTGGTGCTGGGGATGCCGGTCTGGGTGCTCTCACGTTTAAAGATGCCGCGAGGTTCGTGATCGGAGGATTTCAGAATCACTTGGGTGCTCCTTACGGGGGGCTGGAGCCCTGGATGCTTAATTATACAGGAATGCTGGACGAGATGCGTATTTACAAAAAAGCGCTGAGTGCACAGGAGATATCGGCGCTATATCAGTTAGAACGACAAGGTAGATAATTTTAACTGTGTTACATGAAAGTACTGCGACTGGCGTTCATACTTTGCTTTGGTGTCTTTTTCGCTTGCAAAAAGGATAGCAAGGAAGAGTCTGCTCCTGAAGCTGATCCGTTTGAACTAGTATCAATAGAGGTAGACAGCTTATCAGACACGACGCTGACTTATACAGATATAGGTCGGCAGCCTTCTATGAAGCTGATTTTCTCTTCAGCACTGGACATTTCTTCTGCGGCGGGTAGTGTTCTTTTCAATGAATCGTCCGGAGAAAGGGTTCCATATTCTATAACCTATGAGAATGATAACCGGTCTATAGTTGTTAAACCTGTCTCGGCTCTGCCTTCGTTCAGCAGCTTTAGGCTGGTGGTTAGTCAGGGGCTACAAAACACCACCGGGCAAACCTTAGAAGAGAATGTAGTTATCAACTTAAGTACGCGATTAGACTCTACCGATAAATTTCCTCGCATAAGCGACGACGAGTTGCTAACGCTGGTGCAAAAGCAGACATTTAAGTATTTCTGGGATTTTGCACATCCCGTTAGTGGTTTAGCCAGGGAACGAAATACCTCCGGCGAAACGGTTACTTCCGGAGGTTCGGGTTTCGGCATTATGTCGATAGTGGTGGGTGTTCATCGTAATTTCATCAGCCGCCAGGAGGCACTGACCCGCATGCAGCGTATCGTCGACTTTCTCAAGAATAAAGCGCAGCGTTTTCATGGCGCGTTTCCGCACTGGATGAACGGCAGTACAGGCGCGGTGCAACCCTTCAGTGCCAAAGACAATGGGGCCGACCTTGTTGAAACCTCACTGCTCTTCCAGGGGCTTTTAACCGCCCGGCAGTTCTTCGACGGGGGAGGTGCGGCCGAGTCGACACTTCGCAATGATATCAATATCTTGTGGAATGATGTGGAGTGGGATTGGTTCAGGCGCGGTAACCAAGATGTTCTGTACTGGCATTGGAGCCCTCAATACAACTGGGACATTAACCTGCCTATCCGTGGATGGAATGAAGCGCTGATTACTTATGTACTGGCGGCTTCTTCGCCGAATCATGCTATTCCCAAATCAGTTTATGATAAGGGCTGGGCCAATAATGGCCAGATGGTAAATGGCAATAGGTATTATGATGTCGTACTGCCGCTGGGGCCTGAAAATGGTGGTCCGCTGTTCTTCTCTCACTATTCTTTTCTGGGCCTGAACCCAAATGGCCTGAAAGATGCTTATGCTGATTATGGAGTGCAGAATAAAGCGCATACGATGATCAACTACCGATACTCGGTAGCCAATCCTAAAAAGTTCTTCGGTTACAGTGAAGAGTGCTGGGGACTAACGGCTAGTGACGATATTAACGGCTACCTGGCTCATGACCCGAGAAATGATAATGGCGTAGTATCGCCAACGGCGGCCCTATCGTCCTTCCCCTATACTCCCGAGGAATCTATGAGAGCGTTGAAGTTTTTTTATTACAAGCTAGGAGACAGGCTGTGGAAAGAGTACGGTTTTATTGATGCATTTTCCCTTTATGAACCCTGGTTTGCCAATTCGTTTCTGGCTATTGATCAGGGTCCTATTATCGTGATGATAGAAAATCACAGAAGCGGTCTTCTGTGGGACTTGTTTATGAGTTGTCCGGAAGTGAAAAAAGGTCTTAAAGACCTGGGTTTTAGTAGTCCTCATATTTAACAATAGGAAAATGAAGAGTTTACAGATTCTATACCTGGTTCTTATACTCCTGATGTCTGCTTGTGGAGGGAGTAAAAAGACTAACTCCGCGACAGCGTCTTCAGGAACCGATTCACTTACCGATGATTCCTTGTTAACCCTCGTTCAGAAAAGAACGTTCGACTATTTCTGGGAGGGGGCTGAACCCAATTCGGGAATGGCGAGGGAGCGGATCCATATCGATGGCGAATACCCTCAGAATGATCAGGATGTGGTAACGATTGGAGGTAGTGGTTTTGGAGTGATGGCCATCCTGGTGGGTGTCGAACGGAAGTTTATCAGCAGAGAGGAAGCTGTTGAGCGCCTTTCGCTTGTGGTAGACTTTCTTGGTAAAGCAGATCGGTTCCATGGTGCCTGGCCGCACTGGTTTGAGGGGAAGACGGGCAAGGTGAAGCCCTTTAGTAAGAAAGACAATGGCGGCGACTTAGTGGAGACTGCTTTTATGGCCCAGGGCCTGATTTGTGTAAGTGAGTATTTCCGTAACGGGAACGAGGAGGAACAAGGACTTGCAAATCGGGCGGATAGCCTATGGAAAAGCATCGACTGGAGCTGGTATCGGAAGAATGGCGAAAATGTGCTCTACTGGCATTGGAGTCCGCAGTTCGGTTGGGAAATGAACTTTGCGGTTCGCGGCTATGACGAATGTCTGATGATGTATCTGCTGGCAGCTGCTTCGCCTACGCATGGTGTTCCCGCTGATGTTTATCACGAAGGCTGGGCCCGGAATGGTGCGATAAAGACCGATGCTGAACAATTCGGTTATAAGACCATACTGTCACACAATGGTTCACCCGGTAGTGTTGGTCCGCTTTTCTGGGCTCATTACTCTTATCTGGGTTTAGACCCGACAGGCTTGAAGGACAAGTATGCGGATTATTGGGCGCTAAATAAGAACCATACGCTGATTCATCGGGCTTATGCTATACAGAATCCGAAGGGTTATAAGGGCTACGGAGAAAAGTCCTGGGGACTTACCGCGAGCTATTCTGTTAACGGCTATGCAGGTCACAAACCTGGCGAAGATCTGGGGGTGATATCACCTACAGCAGCGATATCATCCTATCCGTATACCCCTGAATATTCCGTGCAGGTGATTCGGTACCTCTATGAGGACCTCGAAGATAAGGTATGGGGGAAGTATGGATTTTACGATGCATTCAGTGAGACGGAACATTGGTACCCTCAAAGATATCTGGCAATAGACCAGGGTCCGCAGGTGGTGATGATTGAAAACGGGAGGTCGGGCTTACTCTGGAAATTGTTCATGAAAAATGTGGATGTACAAAATGGTTTGAACAAGCTGGGCTTTGAAAGTCCGCATTTAAAACGTTAAATATGATCGAAAGAATCAAAATATACAGGGGCTATTTTTTGCTTTTCTATGCGCTTCTTTTCTGCTCTATTCCAGCGCTTAGGGCGCAGCACACACAGACGAGCACCTATTGCAATCCCCTGAATATTGACTACACTTACATGGTCTATGATGCCAGCCGTAACCTTTCTTACCGGTCAGGTGCCGACCCCGCTGTCGTCAAGTTCAGAGGGGAGTACTATATGTTTGTAACCCGCTCCATGGGCTACTGGCATTCTACAGACCTCGCCAGCTGGACGTTCATCGCCCCGGAGAAGTGGTACTTCCAGGGATCGAATGCTCCGGCAGCCCACAACTATAAAGACTCGGTTTTATACGTAGCCGGAGATCCTTCAGGCTCGATGAGTATTCTGTATACGGATAACCCGAAAAGGGGGGACTGGAAAGCCGTACCGAACATTCTTAATGATCTGCAGGATCCTGATTTATTTATCGATGATGATGGTCAGGCGTATATGTTCTGGGGTTCTTCTAATACATATCCTCTGAGAGGGCGTAAACTGGACCGAACCAACCGCTTTCAGGCGGACGAGAAGATAGTCGAGCTTTTTAAGCTGGATGGAGATAAACACGGTTGGGAACGCTTCGGAGAGAATCATTCGGATACGGTACTGAAAGGCTATATGGAAGGGGCATGGCTAACGAAGCATAATAACAAGTACTACATGCAGTATGCGGCACCGGGGACGGAGTTTAATGTGTATGGAGATGGGGTATATACCAGTGATTCCCCGCTGGGTCCTTACGAGTATGCGCCCAACAATCCGGTTTTCTATAAACCCGGGGGATTTGCTAATGGTGCGGGTCATGGAAGCACTGTTTTTGGTCCCGACAATACCTACTGGCATTTTGCCTCCATGGCATTATCTGTTAATGTCAATTGGGAGCGACGACTATGTATGTTTCCGGCGTTCTTTGATAAGGATGGTCTGATGTATTCCAATACAAGCTTTGGCGATTATCCACACTACGCTCCTTCGGTGGCCGGTAAAAAAGGTGCTTTTAGAGGATGGATGTTGTTGTCGTTCGATAAGCCGGTTAAAGCATCCTCCACATTTGAAGGCTATTCCCCAGAGAATATTACAGATGAGAGTATCAAAACTTTCTGGGTAGCAGCGAAGAACGACTCGACGCAATGGCTGGAAATTGATCTGCAGAAGCCCTCTGCTGTCCATGCTATCCAGTTAAACTACCACGATTTTAAGTCTGATCTCTACGGTCGTGTTTCAGGTCTTTACCACCGGTACGTAATCGAGGGGTCAACAAATGGAAAACGCTGGAGCACTCTGGTCGATAGATCCAATAGCTTAAAAGACGTGCCTAATGACTACGTTGAGTTAGGGCAGGCTAAAACAGTTCGCTACATTCGATACAAGAACATCCATGTACCCACCCCTAATCTGGCTATATCCGGATTGAGGGTCTTTGGATCAGGGCAGGGAAAGGCTCCCGGCGCAGTGAAGTCATTCAACGTGAAGCGTCTGCCCGATAGACGGGATGCCTTAATTTCATGGAAGAAAGAGAAGAATGTACAGGGGCATAACGTCCTCTGGGGAATAGCACCGGATAAATTATATAACTCGTGGATGGTCTACAACGATGACTCATTACACTTGAAGAGTCTCGGTGTTGATCAAACCTATTATTTCAGTATTGAAGCATTCAGCGAGAATGGTATATCAAAACGGACGCCCGCTGTGGAAGTAAAATAACATCAGGTACAAGCTTAATTAGTCAATTATGAAGGTTTACAGAACGTTACTAACAATCTTAATGCTATCTCTCTCAGCCGGGATGGCACAGACAACACGCGACACAAAGATGGATCAGTTTATTAACAGGCTGATGCAACAGATGACCGTCGAAGAGAAACTCGGTCAGCTGAACCTGCCCGGCGCGGGAGATATTACGACCGGACAGGCTTCCAGCTCTGATATTGCAGGTAAGATAGCAGAGGGTAAGGTCGGGGGATTGTTTAATATCAAGACAGTCGCCAAAATCAGGGATGTTCAGAAAATAGCTGTAGAGAAGAGCCGGTTGAAGATTCCGCTGATATTTGGAATGGACGTAATCCATGGATATCAGACGGTGTTTCCTATTCCGCTCGGACTATCCTGCAGCTGGGATATGCCACTGATTGAGCGCAGCGCCAGAATCGCGGCGATTGAGGCAAGCGCAGATGGTATTAACTGGACTTTCTCACCTATGGTCGACATTTCAAGAGACGCACGATGGGGACGGGTTTCGGAAGGATCGGGCGAAGACCCTTACCTCGGTGCAGAAATAGCCAAAGCCATGATTAAGGGTTACCAGGGTGATGACCTTTCAAAGAACAATACTATCATCGCTTGTGTGAAACATTTCGCTCTGTATGGAGCAGCTGAGGCCGGCCGCGATTATAATACGACCGATATGAGCCGGGTGAGGATGTATAACGAATTCTTTCTTCCGTATCAGGCATCTATTGAGGCAGGCGTAGGTACAGTGATGACTTCATTTAACGAAGTGGACGGTATCCCGGCCAGTGCCAATAAATGGCTGATGACAGAAGTTCTTCGAAATCAATGGGGATTTAATGGCATGGTCGTCACCGATTATACCGCCATCAATGAAATGGTTGATCATGGCTTAGGCGATCTACGGGCAGTTTCGGCACTGGCTCTTAAAGCCGGTGTCGATATGGATATGGTAGGCGAAGGTTTTCTGACCACGCTTAAACAATCTCTAGATGAAGGTAAGGTGAGCCAGCAAGAAATCGATATGGCTTGCAGACGAGTGCTTGAAGCGAAGTATAAGCTCGGCCTCTTCACTGACCCCTATCGCTATTGTGATATAAAAAGAAGCAAGAAGGAGATTTACACCCCTGCATTTAGAAAGGAAGCCAGATCTACTGCTGCTCAGAGTTTTGTCCTGATGAAGAATGAACGCAATACGCTACCGCTGAAAAAGACCGGAACAATTGCGCTTATAGGACCTCTTGCCGATGCAACTGAGAATATGACAGGAACCTGGAGTGTAGCTGCTGACTTCAGTAAATCCGTCTCCGTATTAAACGGCCTGAAGGCGAGCGTAGGCAAGCAAAGCCGCATCCTCTATGCTAAGGGCTCAAATCTCACTGAGGACAGTATTCTCGAAGAACGCGCTACCATGTTCGGCAAGACTTTGCGTAGAGACAGCCGGAGTGCTGAAGTGATCCGAAATGAGGCCCTGCAAATAGCCGGGCAGGCAGACGTGATCGTCGCCGCTTTAGGAGAGTCTGCCGAAATGAGTGGGGAAAGCTCCAGCCGCACCGATATTGGTATTCCGCAGGTTCAAAAAGATCTTCTTGCTGAACTGTTAAAAACGGGCAAACCGGTTGTTCTTATCTTGTTCACCGGAAGGCCCTTAGCTCTTCAATGGGAATCAGAAAACGTACCCGCGATTTTGAACGTCTGGTTTGGAGGCTCAGAGGCGGGAGATGCAATAGCTGACGTTCTCTTCGGCGCTGTGAATCCTTCGGGAAAGCTTACGATGACTTTCCCGCAAAATGTCGGACAGGTTCCAATCTTTTATAACCATAAAAACACCGGCAGACCTTTGGAAGACGGCAAATGGTTTCAAAAGTTCCGTTCCAATTATCTGGATGTATCGAATGACCCTTTGTACCCATTCGGATATGGTCTGAGCTATACACAGTTCTCTTACGGAAATATCCGGTTGAGCGACAGTCTGCTCAGGTCAGGCAAGTCTATAACGGCAAGTGTCTCTCTTACCAACAGCGGATCCCTGGAAGGAAAGGAGGTCGTACAGCTTTATATCCGGGATATGGTCGGTAGTATCACCCGTCCGGTAAAAGAACTCAAGGGTTTCCAGAAAGTCTCCTTAAAGCCCGGGGAGTCCAGGGAAGTGACCTTCCTGATAGACGAAGAAATGCTTAAGTTTTACAACTCTGAGCTAAAATTTGCTGCGGAACCAGGAGATTTCAAGTTATTTATCGGTACAAACAGCCGGGATGCAAAAGAGGTAAACTTTAAGCTTCAGTGACTAAGCTACCTGCTACCGGATACCCTGTAAATCGACAATGTATGAGACTAAGTCTGCTAATTTTAATGCTCTGCCTGAGCGCTACATATCTTCGGGCTCAGGACTTCAGTCGCTATGAGCGCACGGTATTCATTACCGAAGGCGATACATTGCCTTACCGGATACTGTTCCCTGAGAGCTTCAATAGTTCGAAGAAGTATCCGGTAATCTTCTTTCTACATGGGAGAGGAGAGAGCGGCAGCAATAATGAAGATCAACTAAGAAATGGGGGTAGTCTTTTTTTGAAGCCGGAGTTCAGAACCACGTATCCTTGCATTGTGATAGCCCCTCAATGTCCCGCAGACAGCTATTGGTCTAATGTTAAGATCAGCACAGATACAGCAGGCAAACGGCATTTTTCTTTCAGAAAGAAAGGTAAACCTACCAAGGCTATGCGGATGCTACTGGGACTGGTGGATAGAATACTGGAAAAGCCGTTTGTAGATTCTTCGCAGATATATGCTGGAGGTTTGTCAATGGGAGGCATGGGCACTTTCGAGCTCCTTCGTCGTAAGCAAGGTGTATTTGCCGCTGCCTTTGCTATATGCGGTGGGGATGATCCTTCCAACGTCAAGAAGTATGATGATGTTTCTCTCTGGATTTTTCACGGTGGGAAAGATGATATTGTCGCGCCTGAGTTTTCAGAAGATATTGTCAGGAAACTGCGAAAGAGAAATGCAGACCTGAAGTTTAGTCTCTATCCTGAAGCTAACCACAACAGTTGGGATCCAGCCTTTGCAGAGCCGGATCTCATGTCCTGGCTATTTTCAAAGAAGCGCATTACTCCAATGGAAAAATCAGAATAAAGCTATTCCTTAGGTTTGATGTTTTTTATATTGAACCTGGGCTTGTAAGCAGGCTTGGTGGGTTGTTCCGAAGCTTCGGCTGCTGACTCCTGGCTTTTCTCCGACAAGTCAACAGGGGCCGCAGGTTGTTCAGATGGCGAAGCTCCTGCTTCATCATCTGCCTTCAGTGTAATAGTCTTTGCGTTGAAGCGCGGCTTATAAGCGGGTTTCGGTGCAGCAACTTTTACTTCTTCAGTCGCACCAGACCTTTGTTCCGGCAATTGCTGTGTTGATTGAGATCCGGCCTCTTCAGTGGTTGGTTGAACGGCAGCTAATGTGTGTTCTTCAGGTTCTGCCGTTCCGGTTGAAGGGTCTTTTACAACAGAGTTGCCTTCTTTTTCTTCAGCCTCCGTTTTGATAGTAGTCTTAAGGTTGAAGCGGGGCTTATAGACCGGCTTTGCAACAGGATCAACGGCAGAATCAATAGCAGCAGCAGGTGCTCCATCACTTGTTTTAGCTACGTTATCAGCCGGAGAGGAGCTCTCCGAAACAGCATGCTCTACGGGCGAAGTTGCTGCAGATGTTCTGTCTTTAGTACCTTCCGTACCTGGATCCTTGTCCCCCGCTGCATTCTCCTTAGCAGGAATGTTTTTCACATTAAACCGGGGCTTATAGGCAGGCTTGGGTTGTTCTGCCGCTGATGCGGAAGCCTTACTTGAGACTGTCGTCTGTGCCGGGGATGTCGTTCCTGCAATAGCCTCTTTCTCATTCTCTTCGGCATCTCCGGTTTTTTCCGCGATCTTTCCAGCGTTGAAGCGTGGTTTGTAAGCAGGGCGGGGTGTATTTGCGGCATTACCCTGCGAGGCACCGGACGGGATATCCTGGCCTGGCCGGCTGGCCGTTTTCTGTGAGTCTTCTGATAAATCTCCCGATACAGGCTTCACATTCCGCGGCTTGAACCCCGGTTTGCTAACCGGAGCGGCTGGCTTATCAGAAGCAGCATCGTCTTTTGTATCAGCAGGTTGCTCTGTTTTTTGTACAGCTGGAGCTGGGATGCTTCTCGGTCGGAATCCCGGCTTGGGCGAAGCAGGCGCTTTCACTTCCTGGCCCGTCTCAGCTTGAATAGCCGGAACATTCTGCTCGATAGTAGGAGAGCTTAGCGGTTCTGCCTGTGATGCGATTTGCGTCTCCGGCTGTGTGGTAGCCTTTTTTACTGGTTCTGCCAAATGATACAGATGCCTCAGCTTATTAAACCAGAATTTTTTAGTGTGGTCGAAGCTCTTTTCTCCCATGGTTTCGAAATGACTTTTGAATTCAGAATAAAGCGCAGGGTTTGCACCTTTGAGCAGTCCCAGGTCAATTCTCTTTTTATTGAAAAATTCTTCAAAAGTCATTTCGTTCTTTTTTAATTACTCAGCCATGTTATGATAAACAGCCTGGACATCATCGTCGTCTTCGAGCTTGTCAATCAGCTTCATTACGTCAGCTGCCTGTTCTTCCGTAACCTCAGAGAAAGATAGTGCAACCCGCTCCAGTTTCGCACTCTTCACTTCGATGCCTTGCTCCTCGAGTGCACGTTGCATCTTTCCAAAGTCTTCAAAGGCAGTATGAAGTACCGCGATGTCGTTTCCTTCTTCATCTGCTTCCACAAACAGATCTTCAAGTCCCGCATCAATCAGCTCGAACTCAAGCTCCTCCAGATCACGGTCTGCAGGGTCAAACTTAAATACAGACTTTCTATTGAAGATAAAATCCAGAGATCCTGTTTTGCCTAATGTTCCGTTGGTTTTATTGAAATAACTGCGGACGTTCGCTACCGTGCGGTTTGTATTATCCGTCGCTGTTTCAACGAGTATAGCTACTCCATGAGGCGCGTATCCTTCATAAACGATCTCTTCGTAGTTGCTTTCGTCCTTGCTTGACGCTCTCTTTATCGCCGCTTCGATCCTGTCCTTAGGCATATTTACGGCCTTCGCATTTTGCACAGCTGTACGCAGTCGCGAGTTCGTCTCGATAAGCGGACCGCCTGCTTTTACAGCCATTACAATTTCCTTACCCAAGCGGGTAAACTGAACCGCCATCTTGGCCCAGCGTTTAAATTTTCTTTCTTTACGGAACTCGAATGCTCTTCCCATTTATAAGTAAAGTTATTTTATAGTATTTTAAAGGTTCTCCAGTCTAAGAAAACGAAGTCCAAACTTACAAAATATGACAGAAAAGACCTTACGCTGGCGACCATTATACTCAGATATAAGTCTAAAAATCAAAATCTGGATGCCAGTACGCAGGCTTTTTTATATCGCCGGGTCTTTCCGCTCAAATCCGTCAGTTCCAGAAATATAATATAAACTCCAACCGGTGCCACTTTGCCGTTCTCATCCGTTCCATCCCAGAAAATATCCCCTTCCGTGCTAAGTGTGGTATTTCTGCAGATGTTCCTGACCAAGACTCCGCTGCCGTTATATGCAGATACGTTAGCCAGCAGTCCCGGTTCGCTGTTAGAATAATGAATAATCAGTTGATCTTCAAAGCCATCGTTATCAGGCGAAAAAGTCTTTGAAGCCAGACTTACAGGCTCATCCGCGGTCACCGTGTCCCGGAATTGCGAATTGCGATATCCCGGAGTAGCGTATCCCACCGCCCCGGCTGCAGAGCAGAAGTTTCCCGGCTCATTAGTGCCTCTTTCAAATCCGGAACGTTCGAGAGACACGCCATCCGGATCCCTGATGAGGGGCGAGTGCATGTCTTCCGAGTAGTCCAGGCGATCAATCAAGGTGCTGTCAGACACCAGCAGCACAATCCCCTTGTCATTGCTGAAAGCGGGGAGTGCCTGTACCTGCAAAAGCGCATTTCTATCAGGCGCATCATACTCGCTTTCAATATTGCCTATATCAACACTCAAGGCCATATAACTTGCCGGGTATAGGAGGATATCACTTTTAGTAATGGGCTTTGCCGAGGTTACGGAGTCTTTTTTCATCGTCGCAACCGATAGGTGCTTCAGATTGAATACCTTGTCTGAACGGTTGTATATTTCCACAAAATCAGCACCATCCCCCCGCGGATTAAACAACACTTCATTGATGATGATCTCTTCCTTGCCGATCGCCGAGTATGCCGGGCTGCCTCCGGGACCAGGTGTGGAGCTGCTGTCGGCCGGGATTCCCGGGTCAGGTCTTATCTCCGGATTCTTCACCGCCCCGATCTCAATATCATCAAAATAGAACTGTGCCGAATACGATTTGGTAAAGACACATTGAAACCCGAACCAGGAAGCAGATGATGCCTCCGGCGGTATATCTGCTTTCCCCTCCAATGTAAAGGCAGATTCAGATCTGTTCTTGCTGTACAGCTGCCAGGAGCCGTCTTCCGCGCGGTTTACCAGGATACGGGTACTCAGGGTTGAAGCGGAGGCCCTCCCGTCAATGCCGTTGATCAGCAACTGTACGTTTCTCCCGGATTGCCTGTAAAGGTCATAAGAATCTTTCGATCCGTTCTCCCCAATTTCTACGAAATAGCCGTTTAATGAGCCGCTCAAATCAGCCTTTTCTGCCGCCAGGTAGACGCGTACATAATTTGAAGATGTAGGAGAGAAGCCCAATTCTACGCTGAACTCCCAACTGCATGCCGCCGGAAGGCTCAGGCTCGTCGACAAATACTTCGCCGAAGCAGAATCGTTCTTGACAGTCTGTAACTTACCACTTGAGTTCACTTTAAATGCTGTCACATCACCGGCCCAAACCGGCGAACTTGTAAAGTTCCCGTCATTAAATGACTCCTTTAACTGAGCTATAGCAAAATTCCAGTAAAAAAAAGTGAAAAGCAGTAAACATTTTTTCATATTTGCCGGATTAGTAATTATGTAACAAATATTTATACCAAAAAAAGATGAAAGTTGCAGTTGTAGGCGCTACTGGTCTTGTAGGATCGGTGATGTTAAAAGTTTTAGCAGAGCGCAATTTCCCGGTTACCGAATTAATTCCCGTTGCTTCGGCGAAAAGTGCTGGTAAGGAACTTGAATTCAAGGGTAAGAAGTATAAGGTGGTAACAGTGGATGAAGCAATTGCAATGAAACCTGACGTAGCTCTTTTCTCTGCAGGTGGAAGTACTTCGCAGGAACAGGCTCCCCGCTTTGCGGAAGCTGGTATCGTTGTTATTGACAATTCGTCTGCTTGGCGCATGGATCCTACTAAAAAATTGGTAGTTCCTGAAGTAAACGCTGATACGCTTACCCCGGAAGACAAAATAATTGCCAACCCAAATTGTTCTACCATTCAAATGGTGGTTGTATTAAAACCACTGCACGAGAAATATAAAATAAAGAGAGTTGTTGTATCAACATATCAATCAGTAACCGGTACAGGAGTTAAAGCTGTAGAGCAGTTAATGAATGAAAGACAGGGAATAGAAGGGCCAATGGCTTATCCGTACCCAATTGATCTAAACGTTATTCCACAGATAGATGTTTTTCAGGATAACGGTTATACCAAGGAAGAAATGAAAATGATCCTCGAAACCAAGAAAATCATGGGCGACGATTCTATCCGTGTTACCGCTACAACTGTGCGTATCCCGGTAATGGGCGGACACTCAGAGTCTATCAACCTGGAGTTTGAGAATGATTTTGACCTGGCCGAAGTTCGTTCCCTGCTTGCACAGCAAGAGGGTGTTCTTGTAGTGGATGATCCTGCTAACCTGGTTTATCCGATGCCAAAAGACGCACACGAGAAAGATGAGGTCCTTGTAGGTCGTATCCGCAGGGATGAGTCGCAAGATAAGGCCCTGAACTTATGGGTAGTTGCAGACAACCTTCGTAAAGGCGCTGCTACCAATGCGGTTCAGATTGCAGAGTACATGTTGAAGAACGGACTGCTTCCGGCATAATTTAAAAACACTTTAACAAAAGGCGGTGTATATAAAAACATCGCCTTTTTTGTGTGCTTTATATCTGAGTTAACGAGTTTTGAATCTTTTTCCTATTAGCCCATGAAGTCATTCTTTCTGCCTCTACTGTTGCTTGTATCACAAATTATCGTCGGCCAGACACTGGAAGAAAAAATTTCCGATGCTTACCTCCTTTTTGAGAGAGACAGTCAGCTGCAGTACGGTTTAAGCTCACTTACTGTTCTCCATGCCGAAACGGGAGATGTGATTTTTTCAAAGAACGGGTCAACGGGACTGGCTCCCGCCTCCACACTGAAAACAATCACCAGCATTACAGCTTACAGCTTGCTGAAGCCGGGATATAAATGGGAGACCTCATTGAGATATAGCGGTACGCTCACGGGAGGAGTACTAAAAGGCGATCTGATCATTAAAGGAAGTGGTGATCCTTCTCTGGGCAGCGATCGCTACAATGAAACCAAATCAACAGCCTTACTCGCCCGCTGGCTGGAAGCGGCTAAAAAGGCAGGCATCAATAAAATAGAAGGAAATATAATTGCGGACGACCTGTTGTTTGGGACCCAGACTTTACCCGATGGGTGGATATGGGGTGATATAGGTAATTACTATGGGGCAGGTTCAACAGCCATGACGTGGCGGGAAAATGAGATAGGCGTTAATTTTACTCCGGGAAGCAGGAGCGGTATGCTCACTTCATTAAGAAGCACAGACCCTCAGGTGTCGGGCGTTCGTATTGTCAATGAAGTAATTACCGGTAGTCCTGGAAGTGGAGACAAGGTATATGCTTACTCTGCACCTTTCGGCGATATCATTTATCTGCGTGGCAGCTACGGGATTGATCTCAAAAAAGAGATAAAAATTTCTATGCCTGACCCGGCTCTGTTTCTTGCTCAGGAGCTCCGTAGCCAGTTTAGCAAAGCAGGAATCGCCATTTCAGGAACAGCCACAACTGCCCGGAAAATGGGGCTGGATCAAATGCCTGTAAAGGCAGCAGCAACCATTATTGACCGTTACCAGTCGCCGGATATTTCCAGGATTGTATACTGGCTCAACCAGAAGAGTCTTAACCTGTATACCGAGAATCTGCTGAGGTCTGCCTCCATTGTGGATGGAAACACCGGCTCCTTCGACGATGCCACGAAGACCCTGGCCAGTTACTGGGATAAAAAGCTCGGCATTGATAAGAACGCTATTTCCATCCTCGACGGGAGTGGATTATCGCCCGAAAACAGGGTTACCACCCTCGCCATGGCTAAGATCCTCCATTCCGCCAGATCCGAAGCATGGTTTCCCCAATTTTACGAAAGTCTTCCGTTATATAATAATATGAAGATGAAGAGTGGCAGTATCCGCCGTGTTCTTGGCTATACCGGATATCAGAAAAGCTCCGACGGCACGCCGCTTGTTTTCTCATTTATTACCAATAATTATAACGGAGGTGCGTCTGCTATCCGGCAAAAAATGTTCAGGGTGCTGGATACGCTCAAATAGGGTGCGACTTATCAGGGGCTGAATCTTTTTTAGCAGCTGCTATTTTACATACGAAGTCTGCTATATTCGTCTATCATTTTGACTGGATGAATAGACTTATACTTCTAATCGTATTCCTTGGCTTCCACCACGCATTATATTCCCAGACCAACTATTACGGAGATCCTGCATCTGCCGGAGATGCGGCCGACAGGGCCGACTATTTGCCAAATACAGTAATTGTAAAATTTAAAGAGTCTTCTGCCACGGTTACCAAGACCCGTGCATTGAGACCACAACCGACATTAAAAGTCGCTAGAGTACAGAGCCTCGTTTCCAAGTTTCCGCAGGCCGCGCTGCGTTCGGGGATCAGCCGTCCCGCAAATACAAGCAAAATCGGCCTCGACCGCATTTATGAACTCAAATACACTGGCCCAGCCGACATCGGCAGCGTTTTGCGCGAGCTTCGCTCGATGAAGGACGTTGAATATGCTGAACCTGCCTACATCCACCACACCCGGTTGATCCCCAACGACCCCTATTATACTCCCAGACAAAGTTACCTCACACAGGTCGGAGCGCCCCGGGCCTGGGATCTCATCCGCAATGCATCCGGTGTACTCATTGGCATAGTCGACTCAGGCTCTGATCTTGATCATGAAGATCTGATGGGAAATATCATCCCACGGGGCAAGGACCTGATTGGTGCCTCTGCAGGAAATATCACAGAGGATGATGATCCGAACGTGAAATCGGCGGCCAACGATCATGGCGTGCACGTAAGTGGCCTGGCCTCAGCCCTGACGGGTAATGGAAAAGGGATCTCCAGTATTGCCGGGTCTGCACCCTTACTTATTGTAAAGGTAGCAGCAGATGACTCCCCGGAAGATATATACAATGGATATGAAGGGATCCGCTACGCCGTGGATCAGGGAGCGAAAATTATTAACTGTTCCTGGGGAACAAGTGCACGCAGCCTTTTCGGCGAGGATGTGATCAATTACGCCATAAGCAAAGACTGCCTCGTGATTGCTGCAGCCGGAAACCAGGGTAATGATGTTCCGGACTATCCTGCCGGATACAAGGGCGTACTGGCAGTAGCAAATATTTTGGACAACGATACCCGGGCCGGCACTTCCAACTTTGGTGGCTACGTCTCCATCAGTGCGCCGGGTAGTTCCATTTTCAGTACGACGTATAACAGCAGCTATGGCGTGAAATCCGGTACCTCAATGGCTGCACCCATCGTGTCCAGTGCCGCCGCACTGCTCAAATCCTACTACCCCGACCTGTCCATGGCGCAGGTAGGAGAACTGCTGCGCGTTACCGCCGATAATATCGACAATCTCAACCCATCCTACGCCGGCAAGCTGGGGAAGGGGAGACTCAATATCTTTCGTGCACTCACGCAGACAGCGCCGGCACTACGTACTACGGCTATCCGCTTCGATGATCCGGGCAGTGGAACATTCCGTGCGGGCGCTGAAATAGAAATGCATATTGATATCCGTAATTACCTGATGCCTGCTGATGGTATCGAAGTGACGTTACGCACGGAGAACCCCTACATACAAATCAAGGCAGACAGACACCAGGCGGGTGATATCGGCACCATGGAAGACCAGACCGGAATCGGTGCATTCAAATTTACAGTGGCGGCGGGCGCCCCCGATAATATGCCCGTAGAGTTTATCGTCGGTTTCAGGGCTAACAACGGACAGTATCAGGATTACGAAGCCTTTACGCTCATGGTAGCGCGGGATTATCTGAATATCATTACCGACGACCTGCAGACTACTGTCACGAGTGTAGGAAAGATCGGATACGCCTCAAAGGGCCAGAACAACGGATTGGGATTCAGTTACAAAGGAAAGCAGATGCTCTACGAATCTTCACTCATGATTGGTTACTCCGCCCGTTTGGTTTCCAATAATGCGCGCAGCACTGCGGGTGATGCCGATGCGCATTTCATCAAGCGCACTTCTATTGCCGGGACATCCCAGGAAGATCAAATCGTTGCCGAGGCAAGATTTGATGATAGTGCTCAGCCGGAAGGAGCTTTGGTAGACGTAAAGCATACCGTTACGGCCAGTAAGGATCCAGGCAAAGACAATTATATCATCGCGGAATACGAAGTCATCAACAGGAGTACGCAAAATATCGCCGGAACCTATATTGGGATGTTTACTGATTGGGACATCGACGGTGGAAGCTCCAACTATACCGCTTATGACGGGGCCGGCAAACTTGCCTATGTATCATCCAATACAACGGATGCTCCTTTCGCGGGTGTAAAGTTATTGAGTAGTTCCGCACAGCAACAGTATTATCCGCTATCCCTCACCAGCGGTATACTCGCGGACGATAATTTTACTACGGCGGAAAAGTTTCAAACGTTATCGTCCGGGGTACAGTCCCCGGGAATCGGTTCTCCAGGCTCAGGTTATGATGTTTCCTTTGTTTCCGGATACGGGCCCTATACCATCCCTTCTAACGGCTCCGTGAAAGTGGCGTTCGCATATATAGGAGCCGGCAGCCTGGAGGAGTTGCGACGTTCTTCTTTAAATGTTCAGTCGGATTATAACATAATAAACGACGACAAAGAAACAACCGAAACCCTCTCGACATATCCTAATCCGATAACCTCAAGAAATAACAGCAATATGGCGGTGGTGGTGAATCTCCCCGACGACGTCTATATAAGCCTTTCGCTTTTTAATATGATGGGCCAGAAGGTAGAAAGCCTGCTGCAGAATCAAGCTTATTTTAAAGGGAGCCATACGCTGTACTTTAACGTTGCCTCTTTGAACGCGGGAATGTATGTACTTCAGCTGACGTTTAACGGCAAAAGTTACACCCATAAAATTAGCGTGGTCAAATAACTATTTTGTATTGAAACAAGCTCTGCATCGAGGTTCGTAACTTTCCTTCTCTCCCAGGAAAAAAGTATCGCCATTGGTCGCGGTACGGTAGGAGTAAGAGGCGGGGGCGCCACATTGCGCACATATCGCGTGAACCTTGGTGACGTCTTCTGCAACGGCCATCAGAGAAGGCATGGGGCCAAACGGTTCGCCCTGAAAATCCATATCCAGTCCGGCGATGATGACGCGTATGCCACGGTTGGCCAGAGCTATGCAGACGTCTGTAAGTCCCTCATCAAAAAACTGCGCTTCGTCTATCCCAACAACATCGGTATTGGAACCATAAAGGAGAATGGCCGATGAATGTTCAACCGGGGTAGAGGCGATAGAGCTGGAGTCATGTGAGACAACCTGCGTTTCGTGGTACCGAACGTCTGTTGCAGGTTTAAAGATTTCGATGTTCAGTTTGGCTATTTTTGCCCGTCTCAAACGACGGATAAGTTCCTCGGTCTTACCGGAGAACATGGAGCCGCAGATTACCTCTATACTGCCATTACGCTCGTTTTTAGACCGGAAATGGAACTCACTAAACAACATATCCCTTTTTTGAGAGCGGCTAATATCAGAATTTAATGGTACTTTTGAGAACCTAGTTACCAACAAAACATTATCTAAATTTGTCTATTAGCCATGATCAATAAAGCAGAGATTTTTAAAAAAGCAGGTAATATCTTATCAGAGCTGACTGAACAATACCAGTATATCGAAGAAAATCCGCAGGACCTGAATGACCTGGAACTTGAGCTTCTTTCTGCTAATGCCGACTTCCTGGCCGAAAACCTGAGAGTACTTAAGAAACTCAATGCAAAGAAGCGATCTGCAGAAGCAGCTGAATCTGAAAAACCTAACGAGAATACGGATTATCTGGAGCTACCTTCTAATGATAAAGCTACGAATGAGATTTCCCTGGGCACTTTGCTGAATACGACTGTAAACAAAGCTAAGGAAGAGGAACAGCCTGTGGTTGAAAACGTAGAATTGAAATCAGTGCCGCAAATACATGATAGGCAACAGGAGAGCAAACCCTCGGCACAGGGCCCGGTACCCGGACTTCTGACGGATGTGCAAACCAGCAAGCCAGAGCCTCTGTATGTTCCTGTACCCGAACCGGTGATAGTTCCTGAAGTGCAGCCCGCACCCGAACCGGTGAAGGTCTCTGCACCCGAGCCCTCCTATCCATCCGTACCTGTCCCACCTGCTGTCGCCCCTCCGGTAAGCTACCAGCAGCCCAGAGCGCAAAGCATTAATGACATGATCTCCTCTCAAAAGGCGCAGCTCGCAGGGGCCGGCCAGTACAAGCAGCCGCCTATTACTGATCTTAAATCAGGCGTGAATTTAAACGACAAGCTTTTATTTATTAAGGAACTATTCAACGGTTACAGTCTGGCATATAGCGAAGCCATGGAGATTCTGAATCGCTTCGATACCTTCGACTCGGCAGACAACTTCCTGAAGTCTAATTATGCAGCCAAAAACAACTGGGCCGCCAAACAAGCGACCGTGGATAAGTTCTATGAAGTTCTTCGCAGAAGGTTCGTGATCTGATCTAGATAACTCCCATCCTGTTTGAATCCAGCTTTAGCAGGATGAAAAGCAGGATGGTGAAACTCCAGAGTGATGAGCCCCCATAGCTTAAGAAGGGCAGAGGGATACCAATGACCGGAACCAAACCGATTGTCATTCCTATATTGATAAAGAAGTGGAAGAATAGGATCGACGCCACCCCATAGCCATAGATCCTCGAGAAGGAAGACCGTTGCCTTTCTGCAATGTTGACAATGCGTAAAAGCATGGTCAGATACAACGCGATGACGACAAGGCTGCCTGCGAAGCCCCACTCTTCACCCACTGTACAGAAAATGAAGTCGGTGCTCTGTTCAGGAACAAAGTCATATTTCGTTTGAGTCCCCTGCAGGTAACCTTTCCCCCAAAGGCCTCCAGACCCGATCGCTATCTTAGACTGGTTCAAATTGTAGCCCTGACCGCGGGGATCGTCCAGTTTACCTAAAATCACATCAATTCTATTTCGCTGATGGCTTTGCAGGATATTCTGATAGGCAAAGTTCACACAGAAAATAAATGCGATAGATACCACTACGGAAACAGCGATAGGCTGAATGTACTTTCGGCTTTCTCTCGATAGCATCACCACCAGAATAGTCACGCAGATGATGATCCCTATCAGTATAAATTTGTTAATGACAAGGGCAAGTATAAAGAGCGCGATGAGGATAGTGCCAATAACCAGCACATAGCCGGAGAGGCCTTCCCGGTAAAGGGCAAAGATTAATGCTGTAAAGGTTAGCGCAGAACCGGTATCCGGTTGCAGCATGATCAGACTCGTCGGTATCAGCAAGATGAGCACACAGGTACCGATCATCTTGAACTCATGCATCTTCAGGTTGGTTGAGCTGATGTAGTGAGCCAGCAGCAAGCAGGTTGAGAACTTGGCAAACTCCGAGGGCTGCAGCCTGAAGCTACCTATAGGTATCCATGCCTGATTTCCACCAACATTACGGCCAACAATCAGTACGGCGATGAGCAGTAGTAGAGTTATGCCATAAAATACCGGCGAAAAAGTGCTGAAGAATTTGGAGTCGAGCAGCAAAATGATAGCACCCAGGATAACAGCAGAAATAATGAATATAAGCTGCTTGCCGTAGTTGGTATTCATATCCATAATGCCCGGATAAAGCGGGTCATAAACGGCAGCATGAATATTGAACCATCCAATAACGCAAAGGCACAGATAGATCAGAATCAGGATCCAGTCAACGTTGAAAAACAGGCTGCGTTGATTAATCATTTGTTGTCGTTAAGGTTGGAGTAATTTGTTCAACTGGTTTGAGCTCAACTTTTGGCAGGCTGTCAACCTTTGGTCGCTGCACCGGTCTCGGTTTTGGTTTTGCGCCGGGAAGCAGGTTTGCGTTATATAACCTTTCGGTATAGTATTTCGGCCGCTTGATGGTATCGGTGAGGTACTGCTCCATGATCAAACTTGCAATCGGGGCTGACCATGTTGCGCCATAGCCGGCGTTTTCAACCATCACGGCAACCGCAATTTTAGGGTTGTTCCGCGGAGCAAAGGCAAAGAAAACGGAGTGGTTCTCACCATGCGGATTTTGCACCGTCCCCGTCTTTCCACAGGCTTCGAAGCCCGGAACTTGCGCAATGGGGTAGGCTGTTCCGCCCGGCGCATTGACAGCTCTGCTCATTCCTTCGATCACCGGATCATAATACCGTGCGTCTACACCAGCACTGTTTTTCTTGGTGTATTCAGGTTTTACCACATGATCTTCTCCGATGCCTCTGATCAGGTGGGGTGTATAATAGAAACCTCTGTTGGCGACAGTAGCGACGACATTTGCCATCTGAAGAGGCGTCATCCCTATTTCGCCCTGCCCGATGGAAAGAGATATATTGTAGCCTGAGGTCCACTTATCACTCTTGAAGTGCTTAGTATAAAATTCAGCAGTGGGGAGTATTCCCTTACGTTCATTTGGCAGATCGACACCTAACTTGGAACCTATGCCGAAGCGGGTAACGGCGTCGTGCCACTTACGGTAACCATTAACAGATCGCATACCCGAATGGTCTACCATGCGGTTGTAAATATAGCCGTAGTACGTATTACAGGAGTATTGTATAGACTCGATGAGGCTGGTCGAGCCGTGCATGTGTGTACAACCCATCTTTCCTCTTCGGCCGTAGTAGTAGGCTCCGGGACAATAGAAGCGCGTTTCTGCGTTGATTTTTCCCATTTGCTGAGCAACCAGGGCGTTAACAACCTTAAAAATCGAACCCGGTGGATACTCCGCCATCGTGGGCCGGATGAAAAGCGGTTTATGAGGGTTTCTCAATAGCTTCATGTAATTGTTACCCTTATCCCGTCCAACCATCAGATTCGGATCGTAGCCGGGACTGCTGACAAATGCCAGTATCTCTCCGGTCGAGGGTTCAATAGCCACAATACTGCCTATCTTATTATGCATGAGCTTTTCGCCGAGTCGTTGAAGGTCTCTGTCCAGTGAAGAGATCAGCTTTTTTCCTGTGACAGCTAAGGTATCGTAGGCCCCGTCTGCAAAATGTCCTTTAGGCCGGTTAAAAGCATCAACCATTTGATTTTCTACGCCTCTTTGTCCCCTGAGCAATTCCTCATAGGATTTTTCGACACCCGTTCTGCCAATATAGTCTCCCGCTTTGTAGTAGCCTCCCGAACGTTTAATGTCAGACTCGACCACTTCGTTGATGTAGCCGAAGAACTGAGAAGCGATAGTATCCGGATACCGTCTGACGGATCTTTTCTGTACATAGAAGCCCGGAAATTTGGTAAGCTTTTCCTGAAAGGATGCAAAGGTATGAGCTGACAGTTGTTTCTCAAACACGGATGCCCGGTACGGAGAATAGCTGCGCGCCTTATTGAAACGCTGGTAAAAACCTTTTTTATCTAGATTAATGAGCTTAATGAATTCAAGTGTGTCGAACGGTTTTACTTCCCTTGGAACGACCATCAGATCATAGACTGGTTCGTTTTGTACCAGGATTCTGCCTTTTCGATCATAGATAACGCCTCTGGCGGGGTATATCGTTACCTTACGGATGACATTATTGTTGGCCGACAGGAAATAACTCTTGTCGATTACCTGAATATAGAACAGGCGAGACAGCAAAATAAGTGCTATTACAATAAAAATTCCCTGGACGACATATTTACGCTGAAATAAACTGTTCATTAACGCTCTTTCTTACGGAAGAATATAAACTCTGAGATAATTATTAAAAATATAGTAAAGAGAGAACTGAAAAGAAAGCGGATTAGTACATATTTAATATCAAAAAATCCAAACGACTCCAATAGGATTAACGTAAGGTGATGAAATAGAGTCAAAACCACGGTATAAATAAAGAACCACCGAAATCCCATTATGCCCAGCCGGGGTTCAGGCTCGTTCTCAAACCCCTGGCGTTCTACAGTTACGTTAATGAATATCACCCGTACCAGAGCAAGCATCGAACATGCCGCGGCATTAACACCTACCGTATCATAAAACGAGTCAACAGTGAGCCCCGTAAGTATCGCCAACAAAAAGAGCAGCCAGTTAGGTGTCTCAAATGGCAGCAGCATGATAAACAGGATATACGGAAAGGGAATTGACAAATTGTAAAATCCCATATTCTTCAGCAGAAATGTCTGAATGAAGATCAGTGCAGCAAACCGGATGATATTTGTGATAATCGTTCTACCCATCTTTTTTACTCAGCTTTTCTAAATTTTCCTTTTCCGGACCGAAAAGGTTTTTGATGACATAGACATATTGCAGCGTAGCGAAATCCGTTTCAAGGCGAACTTCAATCTCAGGGAAGCTTTCTCCACCTCTTTCTCTGGTACGAAGGATTCGTCCAACAGGCAGTCCCGCAGGAAATAAAGTCGAGTAACCCGATGTTACCACATGCTGCCCTGTCTTAATGGCGATATGGTTCGGAATGTCCTGCAAAACCGCCAGTCGCGGATTCGTATTCTCTTCACCCCATACCAATGATCCGAAAGCCTGACTTTCGGTGATGCTCGCACTGATTTTGGTGTCGCCGTGTAATAGCGAATAAATGGTAGCGTAGTCTTCAGAAACGTCTTTAACAATCCCCACAACCCCTGATGGACCTATAACCCCCATGCCGTTTTGAATACCGTGCCGTTTTCCACGGTTGATGGTTATATAATTATTCTTAAGGTGTATGGAGTTATTGACAACCCTGGCTACTATATAGGTGTATTGCTGCCTGGAAACAGTGTCTTTTATCGTCTGCTCGGCAACGCTATCGTCAAAGAATGACATCTTAAGTTCCTGTCTGAGAAGTGCATTCTCCTTTGCCAGGCTATCGTTCACTTCTGCCAGGCGTAGGTAGCGTTGAGCCTTATTGATGCGGGAGTATGTTTCGCCTATAAAGTGATTGGCCGAGTTGAATACGCCTGATCGCTGGTAGGAGTTGTTTCTAACGACTAAGGCGATGGAAATAATGAAACAGACAATGAAAAAGAAAAATGCGTTATACTTACTGATGAAAATCCAGAGATTACGCATAGACTAGTAGATGTTATATATTAAGCAAATGCCGGCCTGCGGATAAGTGCCGCAAATGCGACGCCTGTCGGCAGGCTGGCATATATATGTTATTGCATTAAGAATTTGTAACCGCCGATATTTTTTAAAGCGATACCTGTACCGCGTACAACCGCCCTTAACGGATCTTCTGCTACGTGTACCGGTAGTTTTGTTTTTGCCGCTACGCGCTTGTCCAGTCCTCTCAGCAGTGCACCTCCGCCGGTCAGATATATTCCGGTCTGGTAAATATCTGCAGACAGCTCGGGAGGTGTAATCTCCAGAGCCTTCAGGATAGCTTCTTCTATTTTCGATATCGACTTGTCAAGGCAATGAGCGATTTCAGTATAAGATACCGTAATCTGCTTCGGAACCCCGGTCATCAGATCTCTTCCCTGCACCGCAAAGTCAGCAGGTGGCTCAGACAGCTCAGGTAAGGCAGCTCCCACCTCGATCTTGATCTTCTCTGCAGTACGGTCACCGATCATGATGTTGTGCTGACGACGGATGTATTGTACAATGTCGCTATCGAAGTTATCTCCCGCAACGCGGATTGACTGATCGCAAACAATTCCCGACAAGGCAATAACAGCAATTTCGGTAGTACCACCACCGATATCGATAATCATGTTACCCATTGGTTCCTCTACATCAATACCGATACCCACCGCGGCCGCCATCGGCTCATGAATTAGATACACTTCTTTAGCACCTGCAATTTCTGCAGAGTCGCGCACCGCTCTCTTCTCTACTTCTGTAATGCCCGAAGGAATACAGATAACCATCCGGAGAGACGGAAAGAACCATCCCCGACCATTGTTGATCATTTTGATCATTCCTCTGATCATATGTTCAGCAGCGTTGAAATCGGCTATAACACCATCTTTTAGGGGGCGTACCGTGCGGATATTATCGTGGGTTTTACCCTCCATCTGCATAGCTTGTCTGCCGATGGCGATAATTTTGTTTGTTGTGCGGTCGAAGGCAACTATAGAAGGCTCATCGACGACAACTTTATCATTATGTATAATGAGGGTATTTGCAGTACCCAGATCAATTGCTATTTCTTGTGTAAACCAATTAAATAAACCCATTAAGGACATTTTAAATTGTTAAATTATGCAAATGTAGTAAAATGTTCAGTACTTGATTAATGTTTGAAATGCCGAACGCCGGTAGTTACCATCGCTACTCCTTTGCTATTTGCCATATCCACGGAAAGTTTATCTTTAATTGAACCGCCTGGTTGAAGAATCGCTTTGATACCCGCATCAGCAGCGATTTCCACACAGTCAGGGAAAGGGAAAAACGCATCTGATGTCATCACAGCACCCTTTACATCAAATCCGAAAGTCTTTGCCTTTTCCAGCGCTTGTACCAGTGCGTCAACCCTCGAGGTTTGTCCGACGCCACTTGCCAGGAGCTGTCCGTCTTTAGCGATAACAATCGTATTAGACTTCGTATGTTTAACCAGTTTATTCGCAAAATGAAGATCCTTCAGCTGCTCTTCTGTAGGCTTCAACTCCGTTACCGGGGTCATTAACTCCGGACCTTCGATAGTGGCATCCTTATCCTGCTCAATAACACCGTTCAATAAAGTCTTGAACAACCTCGCGGGCAATGTAGTTTCTTTACGTTGAAGCAAAATTCTGTTTTTCTTTTCCGCTAGAATTTCGATCGCCTTCTCACTGAAAGCAGGAGCGATAAGCACTTCAAAGAAAAGCTTGCTGATTTCGCTGGCCGTTTCGCCATCTACCTCGCCATTACAAATGATCACTCCGCCAAAGGCAGAAACAGGATCGCAGGCAAGGGCAACTTTCCATGCATCGAGTAGGTTTTCTTTGGATGCAACTCCACAAGCGTTAGTGTGTTTTAATATCGCAAAGGTGGGTTCAGTAAATTCGTCGATCAAAGCAACAGCTGCATCCACGTCAACCAGGTTATTATAAGAAAGTTCTTTTCCATTCAGCTTAGTGAACATGGCATCCAGATCGCCATAGAAGTATCCTTTCTGATGAGGGTTCTCTCCGTAGCGAAGTACCGCCGACTTCTGTTCACTAACCTTAAATACCGGAAGCGGATCTTCCTGGTTGAAATAGTTGAAGATAGCGGTGTCGTAGTGAGAGGAAGTGTTGAATGCTTTCTTGGCAAAGGCCTTGCGGTGTGTCAGAGAAGTCATACCCTGATTTTCCTCTAATAAATTATATAACTCAGCGTAGTCGTTTTTCGATGACAGAATCACTACGTCGTTAAAGTTCTTTGCTGCGGCGCGGATCAGGGAGATACCGCCGATGTCGATCTTCTCGATGATCTCGTCTTCACCAAGTCCGGCTTTAACCGTTTCCTCGAAAGGATAAAGGTCTACGATTACCAGGTCGATCTCCGGAATTTCATACTGCGCTGCCTGCGCTTTATCTTCTTCCAGATTTCTTCTTGATAGTATACCACCGAAGACTTTCGGATGCAGGGTTTTAACGCGGCCTCCTAAAATAGACGGGTAGCCGGTCAGATCTTCTACACGAACCACATCGAAACCGAGATCCCTGATAAAGCTCTCTGTTCCTCCTGTTGAATAAAATGTTACACCTAATGAGTGAAGCTGTCTGATCAGAGGTTCAAGGCCGTCTTTGTAATATACTGATATTAAAGCGTTTTTTATTTTAACAGGATGGTTCATTTATTGAAAAATTAAGGGGCAAAGATAGGATTTTTGCAGGGTAAAATCACATTCCATTTTGCGGAAAAAACGAGGAAATATGTTTTTATACGGAGATCCGATGAGGGCTCATGATAAAACACGATCGCCCCTGGTCAGCTGATGACATACTGTTAATTGGCTCTGCGTCTTCTAAAGGTTTGGTTATGGTTTGGCTAAGGCCTGCTGGTGGGTGACGCCACGGTGATGCCACGTTGCGGCCACAGTGATGCCACCTTTTTCCGGTAAAACGTGGCATCAACGTGGCCGCAACGTGGCAGAGATATGGCTGCACCCAGCAGCTGGCCACAGCCTTTCCTCAGGCTGATGAGAGGCGTATGTCCGGTCGTAAGATCTTACCCGGAACGTGATACTATTAAGAACAGGGTACACCTTATTATTGAAGGAGCAGGAGAGAGTGATATTAAACGGCACACCAGGCCCCTGATCTTTTGCTTGTTCAGTTGCGGGCCTTGATTGCTTGAACGCGGCTGCTTATAGTGATTTCATTTTCTTCAGCAGGCTTTCAACAACCTTGGGGTAGTGCAGGTGTTCCAGTTGCTGGCCTTTGAATTTGATCATTTCGATGTCGTCGTCCTTATCTATCCTGTATTTCGACTGGTGGATAATCTCGCCTTCGTCGAAGTTTTCATTGACGAAGTGGATAGTAATGCCCGATTCGGTTTCCTTGTTATTTAACACCGATTGATGTACGCGATCGCCGTACATGCCTTTGCCGCCATATTTAGGAAGCAGGGCAGGGTGGATATTGATGATCTGATTCGGGAAAGCCTTTAGCAGGTTTTCGGGGATGAGCCAGAGGAAGCCGGCCAAAACGATCAGGTCTATTTCCATAGACTTGAGCAGTTTTACGATATTGTCCGTCTGATAGAAGTCAATCTTGTCGAAAATATGAGAGGGTATCTCGAAATTGTCGGCTCTTTGGATCACGTATGCATTTGGGTTGTTACATAAAACGATGGCTACTTCCGCATCTGCGTGTTTGTTGAAGTGTTCCATTATCTTTTGTGCGTTGGAGCCGGACCCTGAAGCAAAAACGGCAATCCTCTTTTTAAGTGACATATTTCGATGGGGTAAGTCCAAATATATTATTTTAAGTCTGGAAGACGCAAATTAAGGTTCAAATTCGGCTCAAAACAGATAAGGGATTCTGCAGTTTAGGAGCTCGCCGCGCGGCCTGGTGGAGGCCGTTTTGAAAGACGGTTGTCCGCGCCTGGATAAGGATGCTCATCAGGGTGTCGGAAACAGGATTGTTTTGACGTCTTATCATAGCCCTGACAGGCAAATTTTTTAAGCCCTGAAATGGTTGATTGCTAGGAGCTTCGAGATGGGGATGTACGGTGAAATACGCGGAATTGGCCAGAATTCGACATTGGAGAGCGGGAGTCCCTCATATCTAGGCAAATATCTCGAAAAATAAATTCCTAAGTCTTTGATAATTAATTAAACATTCCTATCTTTGCCCTCCCTTTCGAGGGATTTACTTGCCTTGAGCGAAGCCCTACTGCTTCGATGGGCACAAAAACGAATTAAAAAGAAATGTCAGGTATTATTGGAAAAAAAGTAGGAATGACCAGCATTTTCGATGCCGATGGAAGGAACATTCCATGCACGGTGATTGAGGCTGGCCCTTGCGTTGTTACGCAACTTCGTACCGAAGAAGTTGACGGCTATGAGGCTGTTCAATTGGCTTACGATGAGAAGAAGGAAAAAAACACTACTCAGCAGCTGAAAGGCCATTTTTCGAAAGCAAACACTACTCCAAAGCGGAAGCTTGTGGAGTTTAAGACGTTTGAAGATGAGAAAAGTTTAGGCGACACAGTTACTGTGGAGATTTTTGCTGAAGGCGACTTCGTTGATGTAGTTGGTACATCAAAAGGTAAAGGTTTCCAGGGTGTTGTTAAAAGACACGGCTTTAGTGGTGTTGGTATGCAGACTCACGGTCAGCATAACAGACTTAGAGCTCCGGGTTCATTAGGTGCTTCTTCATGGCCTTCTCGTGTATTTAAAGGTATGCGTATGGCGGGTCGTACAGGTGGTTCACGTGTAAAAGTTCAGAATCTTCAGGTTTTGAAAGTATACGCTGAGCAAAATTTATTAGTAGTTAGCGGTTCAATTCCGGGAGCTAAAGGTTCTTACGTAATCGTTGATAAATAAGATGGAAGTTAACGTAGTAAATATCTCAGGTAAAGAAACAGGTGCCAAGGTGCAACTTCCTGAAGCGATTTTTGGTGTAGAGCCAAATGATCACGCGATTTATCTTGACGTGAAGCAATATCTTGCTAATCAGCGTCAGGGAACGCATAAATCAAAGCAGCGTAACGAAATTGCTGGTTCAACCCGCAAGTTATATAAGCAAAAAGGTACAGGTGGTGCTCGTGCGGGTAACATCAAGTCTCCTTTATTCAATGGTGGTGGTCGTGTATTCGGTCCTCAGCCACGTGACTATAGCTTTAAGCTGAATAAAAAATTAAAGCAACTAGCTCGTAGGTCAGCTTTATCATACAAAGCACAGGATAACAGCATCGTTGTTCTTGAAGATTTTTCTTTTGATTCAATCAAAACCAAGAATTACGCTCAGTTGGTATCTGATCTGAATGTTGCATCTGAGAAGACCCTATTGGTTTTAGCAGCAGCAAATAACAATGTGTATTTATCAAGCAGAAACTTGAAAAAAGCGAAAGTGATCACTGCAGATCAGTTAAACACATATGATGTGTTGAACGCAGGAAAGCTTATCCTGACTACAGGTTCTGTTAAATTATTGGAGGAGGCATTCGCCAAGTAATATGGAAATTTTAAAGAAGCCTATTTTAACCGAGAAAGCAGCTGCGTTAACTGAGAAGCTAAACAGATATGCATTCAAGGTAGACCACAGAGCTAACAAGTTGCAGATCAAAACTGCAATTGAGCAAATGTTTGGTGTTAGCATCAGTGCTGTAAACACCATGGTGGTAGATGGTAAAGCGAAGAATCGTTACACAAAAGCTGGATTCGTATCAGGCCGCTCGCCGAAATACAAGAAAGCGATCGTAACGTTAAAAGATGGTGAAACTATTGACTTTTACAGCAATATTTAATTAGAACATGGCAGTTAAAAGATTTAAACCGGTTACCCCTGGAACTCGTCACCGTGTTGGCGGCGATTATTCAGATGTTACTACAAACGTTCCAGAAAAGTCGTTAGTAGTTTCGATCAAGAAGTCAGGTGGTAGAAATAATACCGGTAAAATGACTATGCGTTATCTCGGTGGGGGACATAAACAGTCGTACCGATTGATTGATTTTAAACGCGATAAACAAGACATCCCCGCAAAAGTTGCCACAATTGAGTACGATCCAAACCGTACAGCGCGTATAGCTTTGCTACACTATGCTGATGGAGAGAAGCGTTACATCATTGCTCCTGAAGGCTTAACAGTTGGACAAACTGTAGTATCAGGTGCAGCGTCTGCTCCAGAGGTTGGAAATACATTACCATTGCAAAACATCCCTCTGGGTTCAATTATTCACAACATTGAACTTAACCCAGGTCAGGGAGCAACAATCGCTCGTAGTGCTGGTGCTTATGCACAGTTATCTGCGCGTGACGGAAAGTATGCTATTATCAAATTACCTTCAGGTGAGACTCGTATGATTCTGTCATCTTGTATGGCAACAATCGGTTCTGTTTCTAACGCTGAGCGCGCTAACGAAGTGTTAGGTAAAGCGGGTAGAACACGCTGGTTGGGACGTCGTCCACGCGTTCGAGGTGTAGCAATGAACCCGGTAGATCACCCTATGGGTGGTGGTGAAGGAAGATCTTCAGGAGGTCATCCTCGCTCTAGAACCGGTATGCTAGCTAAGGGCTACAAGACCAGAAACAAGAAGAAGAGTTCGAATCGTTACATCATTGAAGGGAGGAAGAAATAATGGCACGTTCAATTAAAAAAGGCCCTTATATCGATCATAATTTAGAGAGCAAAGTGCTTTCTATGAACGAGACAAGCAAGAAAACGGTTATCAAAACCTGGTCACGCCGGTCAATGATTTCTCCGGATTTCGTAGGGCATACATTCGCAGTTCACAACGGAAACAAGTTTATTCCGGTGTATGTAACTGAAAACATGGTTGGTCACAAGTTGGGAGAATTTGCTCCAACCAGAACATTTAGAGGTCACGCTGAAAAGAAAAAATAAGCAATGGAAGCAGTAGCAAAATTAAATGATTGCCCTACCTCGCCTCGTAAGATGAGATTGGTTGTTGACCTTATCCGTGGTGAGCGTGTTGAAAAGGCACTATATATATTAAAATATACCAACAAGGAAGCTGCACAGAGAGTTGAGAAACTTTTATTGTCGGCTATCAAGAATTGGGAAGCGAAGAACGAGGGTCAGCGCCCGGAAGAGAGTGAATTGTTTGTGAAAACAATTACTGTTGACGGAGGTCGCCAGTTGAAAAGACTTAGACCTGCTCCTCAGGGTCGTGGACATAGAATTCGTAAGCGTTCAAACCACGTTACTCTAGTAGTGGACAGCAAGAATCTTGAATCACAAACTAATTAATCAGAAATGGGACAAAAAGCACATCCAATAGGTAACAGATTAGGAATCATCAAAGGTTGGGATTCTAATTGGTTCGGTGGCAACAACTATTCTGAGAAACTAGTTGAAGACGAAAAGATCAGAAAATACCTTTCTGTACGTATAGCTAAAGGAGGCGTTGCCAAATTGGTTATCGAGCGTACATTAAAGCGTATCACTGTCACTGTACACACTGCCCGCCCAGGTATCGTTATCGGTAAAGGTGGACAAGAGGTTGATAAGATCAAGGAAGAGTTGAAGAAACTGACTAAAAAGGAAGTTCAGATCAACATTTTCGAAATCAAACGCCCTGAGCTTGACGCACAATTAGTTGCTGAAGGTATCGCAAAACAACTTGAGGCTCGTATTTCATTCCGTCGTGCGATGAAAACATCTATTGCATCAACAATGCGTATAGGAGCTGAAGGTATCAAGATTATGTGTTCAGGTCGTCTAGGTGGTGCTGAAATGGCACGTACCGAGCAATACAAAGACGGTAGAATTCCTTTGCACACATTTCGTGCTGACATTGACTATGCTTTAGCAGAAGCTCTTACTACTTATGGTAAGATTGGTGTTAAAGTTTGGATCTGTAAAGGTGAAGTTTACGGAAAGCGTGATCTTTCTCCTAACATCGGTCAAACAACTGGTGTAAGAGGCAGAGGCGGAGAAGGTAATTCTTCATATGGTGCTGGCGAAAGAGGAGATAGAAGAGGCGGAAACGACAGACGTGGTGCTAACGACAGACGTGGTGGAGCTGGAGACAACAGAGGTGGAAATCGTGGTGGTGGAAACAACCGTGGTGGAAACGCTGGAGGCCAGAGCCGTCCCGGAGGTCAGGGAGGCAACCGTCCTGGAGGTCCAGGTGCTAACCGCGGTGCGGGTGGTGCAGGATTTCGCGCAAAGAAATAATTGAAGTTCAGACATCGTAAAGATATAAATACAGAAAAAGATGTTACAGCCAAAAAGAACGAAGTTCAGAAAGATGCAAAAAGGTAAGATGAAAGGTTTAGCTTCTCGCGGAGCAGAGCTTTCATTCGGATCTTTCGGAATTAAATCGCTGGAACCGGCATGGATCACCAGCCGTCAGATTGAAGCTGCACGTATTGCGGTTACACGTTTCATGAAACGTGAAGGCCAGGTGTGGATTCGTATATTTCCTGATAAGCCTGTTACCAAGAAGCCTGCGGAAGTACGTATGGGTAAAGGTAAGGGAGCTCCAGAATACTGGGTTGCAGTTGTTCGCCCGGGAAGAATGCTTTTTGAAGCAGAAGGCGTACCTTTGGAAATTGCCAAAGAAGCACTACGTTTAGCCGCTCAAAAGTTACCGGTACAAACAAGATTTGTAGTACGTAGAGATTACGTAGAAGCATAAAAAAGTCGTAGGTTGTGAGTTGTTTTGTTGTATTGCTTTATAACGATCACTAAACAACTTACAACCAACAACTAAGAAAAAGAAAAGATGAAAACCTCAGAAATATTAGAGCTATCAACTGAAGAGATTGTTTCCCGCATTGGCGAGGAGAAAAGCAATCTTACTAAATTAAAATTTGCGCATACAGTTTCTGCCATAGAGAATCCATCTCGTATAAGCAAGGTGAGAAAAGAGATCGCACGTTTGAACACAGAATTGACTAAACGTAAAGCGGCTGCTGCTGCTGAGAAAGAGTCCGCTTCTGAAACTGAATAATTTTAGAGTCGAAATGGAAAGAAAATTAAGAAAGACCCGTACAGGGTTGGTAGTGAGCAACAAGATGGATAAATCTATCGTTGTTGCTGTAGAAAGGAAAGTAAAGCATCCTATCTACGGTAAGTTTGTTCACAAGACTACCAAATTTATGGCTCACGACGAAAGCAACACTTGTGGTATCGGAGATACTGTGTTGATTATGGAGACTCGTCCTCTGAGTAAAACTAAGAACTGGAGATTAGTTGAAATTTTAGAAAGAGCTAAGTAATGGTACAACAGGAATCAAGACTAAATGTCGCAGACAATAGCGGAGCTAAAGAAGTTTTAGTTATCCGTGTTCTGGGAGGTACCGCTAAACGGTATGCTTCTCTTGGTGACAAAATTGTTGTTACCGTAAAAAGTGCTATTCCTTCTGGAAACGTTAAAAAAGGAACTGTTACTAAAGCAGTTGTTGTTAGAACGAAGAAAGAAGTGAGACGCAAAGATGGCTCATATATCCGTTTCGACGATAACGCAGCAGTTTTATTAAATAATCAGGACGAGCCGAGAGGTACCCGTATCTTTGGTCCGGTTGCGAGAGAGCTGCGTGAGAAGCAATTCATGAAAATCGTATCATTAGCACCGGAGGTATTGTAACATGGAAAAGAAAAAGAACATCTTGCCTAAGCTTAAGATCCGTAAAGGAGATTTAGTACAGGTAATAGCAGGCGACTCAAAGGGTAAGCAAGGTAAAATCGTTGAGGTTTTATTAAAAGCTAACAGAGTTGTTGTAGAAGGCGCGAACATGGTATCACGTCATACAAAACCAAATGCTGCTAACCCTAACGGTGGCATTATTAAGAAAGAGGCCGCTCTGCATGTTTCAAACGTGATGTTAGTGGACGCTAAAACTGGCAAACCGACCCGCGTTGGAAAACAAAAGAACGCAGAAGGAAAATTTGTTAGAATCGCTAAAAAATCAGGGGAGGAAGTTAAGCAATGAGTTACGTACCAAGATTAAAATCCAAATATAAGGAGGAAATCCGCACAGCACTGAAAGAGAAATTTCAGTACAAGACTGTGATGCAGGTTCCTAAGCTTCAGAAGATTGCAATCAACCAGGGTGTTGGTGCTGCAACTACTGACAAGAAGCTAATTGATAACGCTATTGCAGAGCTTACTACCATTACCGGTCAGCAGGCTGTAGCAGCTAAATCAAAGAAAGATATCTCTAACTTCAAATTGCGTAAGGGAATGCCGGTTGGTGTTCGTGTAACTTTACGTGATAACCAGATGTATGAGTTTCTAGACAGATTGATCGCTGTTGCTTTACCTCGTATCCGTGATTTCAAAGGTATCAACGATAAAGGTTTCGACGGGCATGGTAACTATACTTTAGGTGTTACTGAGCAGATCATTTTCCCAGAGATTAACATTGATAAAATCAATAAGATTATGGGTATGGATATTACTTTTGTAACTTCCGCAAAAAATGATGTTGAGGCGTTAGAGTTATTAAAACAATTCGGTTTACCGTTCAAAAATCAATCACCAGTAAATAATGGCTAAAGAAGGTATAAAAGCACGTGAAGTTAAACGTGCAAAGTTGGTTGCCAAGTATGCTGACAAAAGAGCTGCTTTGAAAGCAGAAGGAGATTTAGTTGCTTTAGATAAGCTACCTAAAAACTCTTCGCCTGTGCGTTTACACAACCGTTGTAAACTGACTGGCCGTCCTCGTGGATACATGAGACAGTTTGGTATTTCACGTGTTACATTCCGTGAAATGGCTTTAGCTGGAAAGATCCCCGGAGTAAAGAAGGCAAGCTGGTAATATAAAGTTGGGAGCATGGCTCCCAACCTCCATATAAAATTTAACCGATAGCAGGTCCGCATATAAACAATGGAAACCACTATCATAACAAACAAGTAATGAATACAGATCCAATAGCAGATTATCTTACAAGAGTAAGGAATGCCATTAAGGCCAACCACCGGGTTGTGGAAATTCCTGCATCAAACCTTAAAAAGGAAATAACTAAAGTTCTTTTTGATAAAGGTTACATCGCGAACTACAAGTTCGAGGACAATACCGTACAAGGCGTTATCAAAATCGCTTTGAAGTACCATCCCGTAACTAAAGTTCCTGCTATTCGCACTCTAACACGTGTGAGTAAGCCTGGTTTGAGAAAATATTCAGGTGTAGACAGCATGCCACGTGTATTAAATGGTTTGGGAATTGCAGTTGTTTCAACTTCTAAGGGAGTGATGACTGACAAGGAGGCCCGCAACCTTAACATCGGTGGTGAAGTATTATGTTACGTTCATTAATCAAAAGGATTAAACGATGTCAAGAATAGGAAAAGCCCCGATAACAATCCCTTCAGGTGTTACTATCTCGGTTTCTGCAGAGAATGTAGTGACAGTAAAAGGCCCTAAAGGAGAATTAACACAAAGATTAGACGGTGATATCACCGTTTCTCAGGATAACGGAATTTTAACTGTTGAACGCCCTACAGAGCAGAAGCGCCACAAAGCACTTCACGGATTATACCGCTCACTTATAAACAACATGGTTATAGGTGTGACTGAAGGTTACAAAATTCAGCAGGAGTTAGTTGGTGTTGGTTACCGTGCTACAAACACTGGTAATACATTAGACCTTGTATTAGGTTTCTCTCACCACTATGTGTTTGAGTTGCCTAAGGAAATCACAGTAGCGACTACTGCTGATAAAGGTAAGAACCCAACTATCATTTTAGAAAGCGTAGACAAACAGTTGTTAGGACAAGTTGCTGCAAAGATTCGTTCATTACGTACTCCTGAGCCATACAAAGGAAAAGGTATTAAGTTCGTAGGTGAAGTATTGAGAAGAAAAGCAGGTAAATCAGCAGCTAAAAAATAGTAATCATGTCAGGAATTAAATTATCTCGCAGAGAGCGTATAAAAAAAGGTATAAGAAAGAGACTGTCTGGTTCTACTGATCGTCCTCGTTTGTCTGTATACAGAAGTAATAAGGGCATTTATGCTCAGGTTATTGATGATACTACAGGAAAAACTCTAGTTTCAGCATCATCTTTATCAAAGGATTTTTCTGCAGATGGAAACAAAATTGAGCAGTCTAAGGCTGTTGGAAAGCTTGTAGCAGAAAAAGCTATCGCTGCTGGTATTAGCCTGGTAGTATTTGATAGAAATGGTTATTTATACCACGGTCGTGTAAAGTCTCTTGCAGAAGGTGCACGTGAAGCTGGGTTAAACTTTTAATCTGAGAATAAATGTCAACAATCAATATAAAGAGAGTTAAATCAAGCGAAATTGAACTTAAAGATCGTTTAGTAAGCATCCAGCGTGTTGCTAAGGTTACTAAAGGTGGTCGTACTTTCAGTTTCTCAGCCATCGTTGTTGTAGGTGACGAGAATGGTGTAGTAGGATATGGTTTAGGAAAAGCAAAGGAAGTAACTGAGGCGATCGCTAAAGGTATTGACGATGCGAAGAAAAATTTGGTGAAGGTTCCAATTATCAATGGAACAGTTCCTCATGAGCAATATGGTAAATTTTCAGGTGGTTTTGTATTGATCAAGCCAGCTGCTAACGGTACCGGTGTTATTGCTGGTGGTGCGATGCGTGCGGTTCTGGAAAGTGCTGGTGTGCATAACGTATTAGCGAAATCAAGAGGATCATCTAACCCGCATAACGTGGTTAAGGCAACTGTATCTGCTTTATCTCAAATGAGAGATGCTTATACTGTAGCTCAGCAACGTGGTGTGGATCTTAATAAAGTTTTTAACGGATAAGAACATGGCGAAGATCAAGATCACTCAGATTAAAAGCGTTATCGACAGAAGCGAGCGCCAGAAGAGAACAATGCAGGCTCTAGGTTTGAAAAAAATTAACCAAGCTGTAGAAGTGGAAGCTACCCCGTCTATTATCGGGATGGTAAGGAAAGTTAATCATCTAGTAGCAGTAGAAAGTATTTAATCATGAACTTAAGTAATTTAAAACCTGCAGAAGGTTCAACTAAAAATAAAAAACGAATAGGACGTGGTACGGGTTCTGGTCGTGGTGGAACTTCCACCCGCGGTCATAAAGGTGCGGGATCTCGTTCAGGATATTCATCTAAGGTAGGTTTCGAAGGTGGTCAGATGCCTTTGCAGCGCCGTATACCTAAGGTTGGTTTCAAAAACATCAACCGCGTAGAATACGTAGGTATCAACCTGGATGTTCTTCAGAGTCTTGCTGAGAAGTTCAGCTTAACAGCTATCGACTTCGCTGCATTGAAGGAGCACGGACTGGTTTCTAAAAATGACCTTGTGAAGATCCTTGGAAGAGGTGAGCTAAAGGCGAAACTGGATATTACTGCTCATGCTTTTACAGCTACGGCTCAGAAAGCAATCGAAGCAGCTGGTGGTGCAATTGTTAAATTATAATTAATTAATGAAGAAGTTATTCACTACCCTTTCCAATATCTGGAAAATTGAAGACTTAAGAGTGCGTATTTTAAACACACTCTTATTTCTTTTAATTTACCGTGTAGGATCATTTATTGTGCTTCCGGGCGTTAGCGCTACAGCATTGGATAATCAACAAGCCAGGGAAGGTATCCTTGGGCTTTTAAATATGTTTGCCGGAGGTTCATTTGCCAGAGCATCAATATTTGCCCTTGGTGTTATGCCTTACATATCTGCGTCGATTGTTGTGCAGCTTTTAGGTATTGCTGTACCATACTTTCAGAAGATGCAAAAGGAAGGGGACAGTGGCAGGAAGAAACTTACTCAGCTTACCCGTTATCTGACAGTAGCGATTACGTTATTGCAGGCGATTGGGTATGTACGTACGCAAATTACTCCTGATGCCAGATTACTGGCGGAGCCTTTGTTCACCATATCCTCCATGGTTATCCTGACTGCCGGTACGTTATTCGTCATGTGGTTAGGTGAGAAAATCACGGATAAGGGTATTGGTAACGGTATCTCGTTAATTATCATGATTGGTATAATCGCGCAGTTACCGGGGGCATTTATTACTGAGTTCGACTCAAGGATTAATGGACTTGGAGGGATCATTCCTTTCATTGTAGAGATTGCAGCATTATTCTTTGTTGTGGTATTTACTATCCTGGTCGTCCAGGGTGTCCGGCGGATTCCGGTTCAGTATGCGAAGAAAATCGTTGGTAACAAGCAGTACGGCGGTGTTCGTCAGTATATTCCTTTAAAGGTTAATGCTGCCGGAGTTATGCCGATCATCTTTGCTCAGGCACTGATGTTTATCCCGACTACCTTAGGGCAATTCTTCCCTGCGGCGCAAGGTCCGGTACTGGCTTCGTTGAGCAACTATACTTCGGTTGCCTACAATCTGACTTTCGCATTGCTGATCATAGCATTTACGTTCTTCTATACAGCCATTACAGTTAACCCTGTTCAGATGTCTGACGATATGAAAAAGAATGGCGGTTTTATTCCGGGTATTAAGCCGGGTATTGCTACAGGAAACTACATCGATTCGGTGATCTCCAAGATCACGCTACCGGGTTCCATATTCCTTGCATTTATCGCTATACTTCCTTCTATCGCGATCGTACTTGGTGTAAACAGTAACTTTGCCCATTTCTATGGCGGTACATCACTGCTTATTCTTGTGGGTGTTGTTTTGGATACATTACAGCAGATTGAGAGTCATCTCCTGATGCGTCATTACGATGGACTGATGAAGACAGGCAGATTGAAAGGTCGCACACCAGTAGCTGCCGACACCGGCGCCTCAGGGTCTGTGATTTAATCAGAACTAATGTCTAAAGTAAAATTTAAAACGGACGAAGAGATTGAATTGATACGAGAGAGCGCGCTCCTCGTATCAAAAACTCTCGCCGAAGTTGGACGCCTGGTTAAGCCGGGCGTTAAAACTATAGAGCTGGATCGGGTAGCTGAAGCATTCATCAGAGATCACAAAGGCGTTCCTGCTTTTCTTAACTACAACGGATTTCCATATTCTCTTTGTATTTCGACTAACGAAAGGGTAGTGCATGGTTTTCCGGGAGATGATGAACTAAAAGAAGGTGATATCATTTCTATCGATTGCGGAGTTGTGTTGAACAACTTTGTTGGAGACTCTGCTTTTACGTTTGCTGTTGGAGAAATCGACCCATTGGTTCGCCAGCTGTTAGACGTGACGAGAGAATCATTATACCGGGGTATAGAAAAGGCGGTTGTCGGTTCGAGGATCGGTGATATCGGTTATGCTGTTCAAGAGTATACCGAGAAGCATGGATATGGCGTGGTGAAAGAACTTGTTGGTCATGGTGTTGGTTTCAAACTTCATGAGAAGCCAGAAGTACCGAACTACGGCAAGCGGGGAACAGGCATGAAGCTGGAAGAGGGAATGGTTATCGCTATTGAGCCGATGATTAACCTTGGAAAGGCTGGCGTCAAGTTTTGGAAAGATGGGTGGACTGTAAGTACAGTTGATAGCAAACCGTCTGCTCATTTCGAGCATACAGTGGCGATACGCAAAGGAAAAGCGGATATTTTATCGACATTTGACTATGTTGATGAGGTTTTAAGAAGTTAGTATATAAAAATTAGTATAATAACTACAATAAACTAAATATTTTATTTAATTTTGCAACCCCAAATGTTTGGAGTTAATTAAATAGAAATCAATAAAATATGGCTAAACAGGCCTCTATTGAACAAGACGGGATCATAAAGGAAGCATTGTCGAACGCAATGTTTCGTGTGGAATTGGAAAATGGTCATGAGATCATTGCCCATATTTCAGGAAAAATGCGGATGCACTATATCAAGATTTTGCCTGGTGATAAGGTAAAGCTCGAGATGTCTCCATATGATTTGTCAAAGGGTAGAATTACTTACAGATATAAATAAGATGAAAGTTAGAGCATCCATAAAGAAGCGCAGTGCGGACTGCAAAATAATTCGCCGTAAGGGAAAACTTTATGTAATTAACAAGAAAAACCCTAAGTATAAACAACGCCAGGGATAAAATAATTTGTTGACAAAGAACTATGGCAAGAATAGCAGGTATTGATTTACCAAGAAACAAAAGAGGAGAAATCGGACTTACTTACATTTTCGGTATCGGAAGGTCTACTGCGCAGAGCATTTTAGACCAGGCTGGTATTAGCCGTGATGTAAAGGTTGAAGAATGGACCGATGAGCAATTAACAGCGATCCGTACGATCATCAACGACGAGGTTAAGGTTGAAGGAGCTTTACGTTCTGAGGTTCAGTTAAACATCAAACGTTTAATGGATATCGGATGTTACAGAGGCTTGCGTCACCGTAAGGGACTTCCTGTTCGTGGACAAAGAACCAAGAACAATACTCGTACCCGTAAAGGAAAACGTAAAACAGTTGCTAACAAGAAAAAGGCTACTAAATAATACCAATAATGGCTAAGAATAAAAAAGTAACCAAGAAGCGTCTTGTTGTAATCGAACCAATAGGTGAGGCACACATCAACGCTACTTTCAATAACATCATCATTACCTTAACTAACTTACAAGGTCAGGCTATATCATGGTCATCAGCTGGTAAGATGGGTTTCAAAGGTTCTAAGAAGAACACTCCGTACGCTGCAGGTCAAGCTGCTGCTGATTGTGGTAAAGTGGCTTTTGATTTAGGTCTGCGTAAAGTAGAAGTATTTGTAAAAGGTCCTGGATCTGGTCGTGAGTCGGCTATCCGTACGCTTCAGAACACAGGTATTGAAGTGACTACAATTAGAGATATCACTCCTCTTCCTCACAACGGATGTCGTCCTCCAAAGAGAAGAAGAGTTTAATTAATCGATTTTAAAGATAAGATTCTGCGGCTACAGGTCGCATGATACTTTAAACAGAACAAAATGGCAAGATATACTGGTCCAAAATCCAAAATTGCACGTAGGTTCAGAGAGCCGATCTTCGGTCCTGACAAAGCATTAGAAAGAAAAAATTATCCTCCTGGAATGCACGGTGCTTCAAAGCGTCGTGGAAAGCAGTCTGAGTACGCTGTCCAGCTGATGGAAAAACAAAAAGTAAAATATACATACGGAGTATTAGAGCGTCAGTTCGAGAACCTGTTCCACAAGGCGTCTGCCAGAGAAGGAATTACAGGTGAGTTACTGTTAAAATTGCTTGAAGCCCGTTTAGATAATACAGTTTACCGTTTAGGTATCGCTCCTACACGTTCAGCTGCACGTCAGTTGGTAGGTCACAAGCATATCACTGTAAACGGTGAAGTGGTTAATATCCCTTCATACTCGCTGCGTGCTGGTGATGTTGTTGCTGTTCGTGAGCGTTCACAGTCTCTAGAAGCAGTTACAAATTCTGTTGCCGGACGTAAGCTAAATAGATATCCTTGGTTAGATTGGGATGCAAATTCTTTCACTGGAAAGTTCCTAAACTACCCAAATCGCGATGAGATTCCTGAGAACATCAAGGAAAACCTGATCGTCGAGTTATACTCTAAGTAATAATTACAGCAGTCCTGATTATATCGGGACTGCTTTATACATACAGTTCAAAACATTTAACTGAATATAAATGGCAATTTTAGCATTCCAGAAACCAGATAAAGTTATCATGCAGAAATCTACGGATTTCGACGGTACGTTTGAATTTCGTCCGTTAGAGCCGGGTTTCGGTGTTACCATCGGTAATGCTTTACGTCGTATTCTATTGTCTTCTCTAGAGGGATATGCAATTACGTCTGTACGTGTTTCAGGTGTTTCTCATGAGTTTTCAACTATCAAAGGTGTTGTAGAAGATGTTACTGAGATCATCCTGAACTTAAAGCAGGTGCGTTTCCAGAAAACAGGTGATGCCGGTGATAACGAGAAGATCTACGTAATCATTAATGGTCAGGAGCAGTTTAAAGCAGGTGATATTACCAGGTTCTCTACTAATTTTACTGTTTTAAATCCTGAACTTGTATTATGTAATATGGAATCGTCTGTAACTCTTGAAGTAGAGCTTACAGTTAACAAAGGTCGCGGTTACGTTGCTGCTGAAGAGAACAAGAATCCGGATGCCAATGTTGGTGTTATCGCTATCGATTCTATTTACACTCCGATTAAGAATGTTAAATATACTATCGAGAACTACCGGGTTGAGCAGAAAACGGATTATGAGAAGTTAGTTCTTGATATCACAACCGATGGTTCAGTTCATCCTGAGGATGCCCTTAAAGAAGCTGCTAAGATTCTTATTCACCACTTCTTGTTGTTCTCTGACGAGAATATCATGTTAGAGGCTCAGGCTAAAGAGGAAACTAAGGAAGTAGATGAGGAAATTCTTCATATGCGCAAGATCCTTAAGACTGAATTAGTTGATCTTGATCTTTCAGTTCGTGCGTTAAACTGCCTTAAAGCAGCTGATATTCGTACACTAGCTGACCTTGTATCTTATGACGTGGCAGATATGCTGAAGTTCAGAAACTTTGGTAAGAAGTCACTAACGGAGATTCAGGATCTGGTAAAATCAAAAGGTCTTTCTTTTGGTATGAACCTATCCAAATACAAACTAGACGAAGAGTAATCTTCTCTTTATTATATACATAAGCGACGTGCTTATAATTCCTCCTGTAACAGGAACGGTATAAGCACGGAAATTTAACAAACAATGAGACACGGAAAAAAAATCAATCACTTAGGCCGTACTAACAGTCATCGTAAAGCGATGATGTCTAACATGGCTTCTTCGCTTATCGAGCACAAGCGTATTGTTACTACTTTGGCTAAAGCTAAAGCTTTGCGTACATACGTTGAGCCGTTAATTACAAAATCTAAAAACGATACTACTCACTCTCGTAGAACAGTATTTAGCTACCTTCAGAATAAAGAAGTGGTTACTGAGCTTTTCCGTGATGTTGCAGCTAAGGTTGCAAACCGTCCAGGTGGTTATACTCGTATCATCAAGTTGCAAAATCGTCTGGGTGATAACGCTGAGATGGCTTTGATCGAGTTGGTAGATTACAACGAAACATACAAATCTGAAGCTCCTGCTGCAGCTGAGAAGAAGTCTACTCGTAGACGTGGTTCTTCTAAAGCTAAGAAAGCAGAACCTGCTGCTGAAACAGCGGTAGCGACTGAAGAAGCTCCGGAAGCAGAAGCTCCAGCAGCGGATTCAGCTGAAGAGCCTGCGAAATAAAAAACAGGGAACTTATTGTTTCTCTCTAGCAAAAGCCGGTCGGATTTATTTCGGATCGGCTTTTTTGTATTTAAACCCTAGTGGCAAGGAACGGGTAATAGATAGTCTTTAAGCAAAACAGGCTGCTCCGGTTAAGGAAGCAGCCTGTTTGCGATATACGATTGATATAGTGGATTGTATTATTTCCACAGCTTAGACGGATAAGTTCCATCTTCTACCAGCTTAGAAAGACTTTCCTGTACGATAGGCTTGTCTTCTTTGTAAGTTACACCGAACCATTTGGAAGAAGTAGGGATAACCTTGAATACGGCAGTACCACTTTTAGTGAGTGCTTCAGCCATTAAAGGAATGAAAAATTCTGCTTTCGGGTTGCTCTCATTTTCTTCGACAAACGCCTTAAACAATGGTTTGGTCTGCTCAAATACCGCAGGAGTGAATCCCCAGAAGTTCATGGAAGCCCTGGCATCATCGTGTAGTGGAGTAGTCTTTCCGCTTTCGTCTTCAAAAACGATGACGCCGTCTTTAGCGTATACTTTTGTTCTCTCGTTTATCTCTTGAAGGTTGCCTTCGCTGTTAACGAGGCAAATACCTCTTGACACGGCTCCGTGCTCGGAGAGTGTTTTGTCTACCTCATAACCGATAAGTGAATACTTCTCGTCGCTTACTTCGTTTGTAAGGAAGTCTGCCATTTTCTTGAAAGCGTCGTAACCGTAGAAGTCATCTGCGTTAATCACACAAAAAGGCTCGTTAACTTTACCTGCGGCCTCAAGCACTGCATGACCTGTACCCCATGGTTTTTGTCTCTCAATTTGCTTGTCGATACCGTATTTAGTGAGGTCAAAAGTCTGGAAGATATAGTCAGTTTCTACAACACCTTTTAATTTTGGCTCAAAGATACCCTTGAAGCTTTCTAAAAACTCTTCGCGGATGATAAAACATACTTTACCGAATCCAGCACGAACAGCATCGTAGATGGAATAATCAATAATAGTTTCGTTATTGGGTCCGAATCCATCAACTTGTTTCATGCTTCCGTAGCGGCTGGCCATGCCAGCGGCTAGTATAAGTAATGTGGGTTTCATTCGTCTAAAATAATTATTATGGTTCCAAGTATCAAGCACTACTGGCTTGTTGTTTTAAAATTGATGAAAATCATCTTTTGTGAATCAGGGTTCTGCGAGTGCTCTTTTGTATTCTGTGAGGACCCGTGCCCTTGCCTCCTTATGGTCTACTATAGGTTGCGGATAGGCGAAGGCATCATCGTATTCCTTTACCCATTGCCGCACATACCGAAGCTGCGGGTCGAATTTCTTCATCTGTAGCTCGGGGTTAAAGATGCGAAAGTAAGGAGCAGCATCGTTGCCACTTCCTGCTGCCCATTGCCATCCACCAACGTTACTTGCAAGGTCGTAATCGAGCAGCTTTTTTGCGAAGTAGGCTTCTCCCCATCTCCAGTCGATCAGAAGATGCTTGCAAAGGAAACTGGCGGTTACCATCCTGACGCGGTTATGCATCCATCCGGTAGTGTTCAGTTGCCGCATTCCGGCATCAATGATAGGATACCCCGTCTTACCAGCGCACCATGCTTTAAACTCCTGTTCGTCATTTCTCCATCGGATGTTGTCGTACGCTCTTTTAAAGGCATGATCTACCGTTTCTGGGAAGTGCCAGATGATCATAAAGTAAAAGTCACGCCAAATAAGTTCGCTTAACCATGTATGAGCGTTGTTCTGAAGTGCATGGGAGGCTACTTCTCTTATGCTGATGGTTCCGAAGCGAAGGTGGACGCTTGTTCTGGCGGTACCTTCGATGGAAGGAATATCGCGGGTTTCGGCGTAGGTCTTGTTTATGTTTTCATACTTGATGACGGGTATCTGGAGCGAACTTGGCTTGAACCCGAACGTCTCGAGATCGGGAAGGGGATAACGGCACTTAAAGAAGTTCCGCCGCTCTGCTGCAGATGTCGAGCTTTTAAGAGAGTACTCGTCTGCTAAAAACTTTTCCAGCCATTTATTCTTGTAGGGCGTGAAGACGGTATAAGGCTCCCGGGTGCTCTTTAAGATTTCGTCTTTCTCAAATATTACATGGTCTTTATATTCAGAAAAGTTAACTGACCGACTTTTTAGCAGCTTAGCTACTGCTTCATCTCTTGATCTGGCATAGGGCTCATAGTCAGAATTTGTAAACACAGTGTCTATGTGGTAGATATTCGAGAGATGCTGCCAGGCTTCCAAAGGCTTCTGATGTAGTACAAGGAGGGACGAGCCTAGTTTGTTAAGCTGCTGGTTTATGGCTTGCAATGATTTATAGATAAAGCTTACCCTTGCATCTTCGCGATCTTCAAGCTTATCGAGAATCAGCGGATCGAAGATGAAGACAGGAAGTACAGGAAGGCCCGATTGCAGGGCCTTTGAAAGAGCAGTGTTATCGTCTATCCTCAGGTCTCTTCTGAACCAAAATACATTAACGACTTGTTTATCCATAAAGATCATGTAATGCTTCGGGAAGGAAATGGAATTTGAATTCGAATCCGCTTGCTTGAAGTTCGCTTGAATCAGTACGATTACTGCTAAGCACTATCGCTTTCATCTCACCTAAAGCAATTCGTAGTGCTAGTTCGGGAATATGTGGAAGCCAGATTTTTTTTCTGTGAATTGCCGCCAAAGTTTCCGTGAAGGTCTTATTTGTTACGGGATGAGGACTGCTCAAGTTATAGACGCCTTGCATTTCTTCGTTAGTCAATGCATGAGCATAGGCATGAACGGCATCGTGTATATGCACCCATGGCATCCACTGTTTGCCTGAACCGAGGACCGCTCCAAATCCTAATTTGATAGGGAAGGCGATCTTGGGCAGTGCGCCACCTTCTTTGGCAAGAACTACTCCGGTACGTAATTTAACGACTCTGAGGCCTGAGGCTGCAAGCAAATCTGCAGAGTGCTCCCATTGTACGCAGGTTTCAGCCAGAAAGCCTTTTCCCGGGTGACTTTGCTCGGTGAGAATTTCATCTTCACGGTCGCCATAGTAGCCTACAGCGGATGCGGATATAAACGTTTTGACTCTTGCGTTTTTAGCGGTACTTATCGCCCTGGCAAGCAGCTCAAGCGACTTCGTGCGACTGGAGATGATTGTTTGTTTGCGTTTATTGGTCCAGGGTTTCGCTCCGATATTTTCACCGGCAAGATGTATGATAGCATCCACGCCTTCCACAGAGCGTTCGTCGATGCTGCCATTTTCAATGTCCCAGCCAAACTCCTTAACAGCAGCATTTTTATTGGTAGGGTTGCGGCTCAGTGTGCGAACTACATAGCCTTTCGAGACAAGAAATTTGGTAAGAGGAACTCCTATTAGTCCGTTTGCACCTGTGATAAGAACTGTTAAAGACATAGTAAAATCTTAACTTAAGAATTGTACATTTGTTTTTATGCTGTATTCAAAACACGTTTTTATCTGCACAAATCAACGGCCTGAAGGTTCGCGCGTATGTTGTGGCGAGCTGCATGGGCTTGCTTTGGTTGCTGCTTTTAAGAAGCTAATCAAAGACAGGGGACTTCAGGTAGAAATACGTGCTCAGCGGACTGGCTGTTTGGAAGCATGCGAGATGGGACCAGCGCTGGTTGTTTACCCCGAAGGGGTGTTTTACGCCCATGTGCAGCTGGATGACGTTGAAGAGATCGTAACTGAGCATCTGGAAAACGACCGCGTCGTGAGCAGGCTTGTTATGGACTATGATAAGCTGAAAGCACTTAAGTCTTAAGTGCTAGCTGTTAATATAGCCTTCCAATTGCTTGATCGTGTCTTTCTGAGATTCGATTATAGCCTTTACCAAATCCCCTATAGAGATCATCCCAACAACCTTTTCGTCTTCAATAACCGGAAGGTGCCGGATGTGCTTGTCTGTCATCAGGTTCATGCAGTAGTCCAGATCATCATTTAGTTTGATTGTTAAAGGATCTTTCGTCATCACATCAGCTATTGTTGTTTGTCTGGATGAGAGTCCCTTAAGAGCAATTTTGCGGGCGTAATCACGCTCGGTGAAGATACCTGTTAGCTTTCCGTCATCCACAACAAGCAGGGCGCTGATGTTTTTCTCCATCATCTCCATCAGCGCATCGAAGACTGAAATGGTCGAGTTAACCGAAAAAACATGGGACGATTTTTGTTTGAGAATGTCATTTACTGCTTTCATAATTTGGCTTTTACCTAAATTTAGCTTAAATAATTAAAAAAAAGAAGGCTTTCCTATTTCTTTCGATCTACAGTTCCCGAAATAATCGCTAATCTGTTTTCTGTTTTCGCACTCCATCCTTAGAAAGTATTTGAGCTAGGTGCTTGATTCTCTTTATTTTGTTAAATTGGTGTAAAGATCCTGAGAGAAAAAGATGGCTCTTAAATGAGCGGCGATTTTTTAAGTAAATTGCATGCTATGTCATTTGATACGGTTATGAGCGGAAAAACCATATTAATTTGGTTTCGAAATGATCTGAGAATTCACGATAACGAAATGCTTATAAAAGCAATAGCCAAAAGCGAAAATGTGCTTCCAGTTTATTGTTTTGATCCTAGATATTTCGGAAAAACCAGTTACGAAACTCAAAAGAGCGGCTATTTAAGGACGCAATTTTTGCTTCAGAGCATTGCCGCCCTTAAGAGTGATTTACAGCGCCTGGGGGGCGATCTGCTGATACAGATGGGCAAGCCTGAGGATGTGTTGCCTGCCCTCTGTCGGAGATACAAGGTTTCAGAAGTTTATCACCATCGTGAGGTCGCCGAAGAGGAGACTTCTATATCGGGAATGGTGGAAACCATGCTGTGGAAGGATAAAATCAACTTGAAGCACTTCATTGGTCATACCTTGTTTCATAAGGAAGATCTTCCTTTCCCGATCAAAAATATTCCCAATACGTTCGTAGCTTTCAAAAGAAAAATTGATCGTGAAAGTATCGTTAGATATCCTTTCAAAGCTCCTGAGAAACTGGAAGTACCTCATGATGTCGATTGGGGAACGCTGCCTGTTCATGAAGAGCTTGGTGTCCAACGGAGCGGGACGGTTGAAGAAACTGGCCTTGTTGGAGGTGAAAGGGAAGGTGTAAAAGCCCTGATGCAACTGATTCTTTCTGAGACGTCGAAAGAGCCGGCTCCAGATCCTATTCTCAGTCCCTGGTTGTCGCTGGGCTGTTTGTCACCAAGGATGGTTTACTGGACGGTCAAAGACAAGCTTTCTGTCAGGTCTAACCTGGCTGTACGAATTGTCACTGAGTTGCTTTGGAGAGATTATAACCGGTTTATGCTAAAAAAGCACGGTTCGCCCTTGCTAAATGATGAGATTAAACTGACGTCAGCCGAACGAAGCCGCTTCAATAAATGGAGAGAAGGAAACACTGGGGAGCTTCTGGTAGACGTTTGCATCAGGGAGCTAAATGAAACCGGGCATGTAAATGATCGCTGCGAACTGTTCCTTTCTTCCTGCATGATGAATAAGATGAAGTTGAAATGGCCCGTAGAATACGCCTATTTTGAGGAAAAGGCTATCGGCTTTGCTCCTGCTTTAGCATGGGGTCGGCGGGCAATGGCGCAGGGGATTTTTTCCTTCGGGAAGCGAGCAGATCAAAATTTTGACGATATTATGCATGATCCGCAGATTAAACGTAGATTAGAGATCCTGGAAGCGGGATGACGTCTTTAATAATGTTAAAAAACAATATTAGGAGTAAATACTTTCTCATATATAAGGTTAAACTTTTATTTTTGACCTATCTTAAGATTTGATATTCATGGACAATCTGTCATACCTAAGTAATGCACACGCATCTTATATAGATTCTCTGTACCAGTCATATAAGGAAGATCCAGAATCTGTAGATTTTGGCTGGCAGAAATTTTTTGAAGGTTTCGATTTTGGAAGAGAGTCGGAGCCTGTTAGTGCCTCTGAAACACCTCAAAATCTGTTGAAGGAGATCAATGTAATGAACATGATCTACGGTTACAGACAGAGAGGGCACTTGTTTACGAATACCAATCCGGTACGTGAGCGTAGGAAATATTTTCCTGGAAAAGAACTTGAAACCTTTGGTTTAAGCGAAGGTGATCTGGATACCGTTTTCAATGCAGGTGTTGAGGTAGGGCTTGGTCCCGCAAAACTTCGGGATATACATGCCTTGCTTGAACAAACGTATTGCCAGTCTATCGGTGCCGAGTTTGTTTATATCCGGAACCCGGAAAAGGTGGCCTGGTTTAAGAAAAGAATGGAATCGGAGCGTAATACCCCGAACCTTCCTCTGGATACAAAAAAGAGGATTCTTAAAAAGCTTAACGAGGCAGTTGTATTTGAGAATTTCCTTGGAACGAAGTTTTTAGGGCAGAAGCGTTTCTCTCTGGAAGGGGCGGAAAGTCTTATTCCTGCTTTGGATTATGTTATTGAGCGGGGTGCTGATCTTGGTATCGAGGAGTTTGTTTTGGGAATGGCACACCGTGGCCGTCTTAACGTTCTCGCTAATATCATGAACAAGACTTACAAGGATATCTTTGCTGAGTTTGAAGGTAAGGGATATGATGAAACGAAGTCATACGGTGGGGATGTAAAATATCACCTGGGCTTCTCTACTGATGTGGAAACTAAGTCGGGGAGAAAGGTTCATCTTAGCTTGTGTCCGAATCCTTCGCATTTGGAAACTGTTGATCCCATTGTTGAGGGAATCAGTCGTTCCAAGATAGATTTTAAATATGCCGGAGATAATACGAAACTGGCTCCTATACTGATTCATGGGGATGCCTCAATTGCTGGTCAGGGTATCGTATATGAAGTTCTTCAGATGGCTAAGCTTGATGGTTACAAAACCGGCGGAACCATTCACCTGGTTATTAATAATCAGGTTGGTTTTACCACTAACTTTAAGGATGCCCGCTCTTCGACCTATTGTACCGATATCGCTAAGCTGACGCTTTCCCCTGTATTTCATGTCAATGGAGACGATGTCGAGGCGCTGATCTATGCAATCAATATTGCGGTGGAATACCGCCAGAAATATAAGAATGATGTGTTCATCGACATTCTGTGCTATCGTAGATACGGTCACAACGAGTCGGATGAGCCAAAATTCACTCAGCCACTTCTTTATAAGGCTATCGAGAAGCACCCTAATCCAAGAGAGATCTATAACAAGAAACTCATGGAAAGTGGTACGGTTGATGCCAATCTGGCGAAGGAAATGGAAAAAGATTTCCGTAACCTCTTGCAGGAGCGTTTGAATGAGTCGAAACAGAGCAATGTTTATGAACCTAACCCAATGTATTCAGGTTCATGGTCAGGCTTAAGATCTTCTAATCCTGAAGATTTCGAAGTGTCTGCGGATACTGCCGTCTCCAGAGAACAATTGCTCTCAATCGCCGAAACCATCACTACTCTTCCAACCGACAAAAAGATTTTCCGTAAGATTGAGAAGCTTTTTGAGGAAAGGAGAAAGATGGTGAAGAATAATTCACTTGACTGGGCTATGGGCGAATTGCTTGCCTATGGAACGTTGCTAAGCGAGGGCTCCCGGGTTCGTCTTAGTGGTCAGGATGTGGAGCGGGGAACTTTTTCTCATCGTCATGCTGTGGTTAAAGTAGAAGATTCGGAAGAAGAATTTGTTCCTCTGTTGCAGATCAAGAATGGCGACAAACCTGTAAAGTTTGATATATACAACTCTCACTTATCTGAATACGGTGTTTTAGGCTTCGAATACGGATACGCGCTGGCCAATCCGCAGGCTCTGGTCCTTTGGGAAGCCCAGTTCGGAGATTTTGTTAATGGCGCTCAGATTATACTCGATCAGTATCTGGTCAGTGCAGAAACGAAGTGGCAACGGTCGAATGGCGTTGTTTTGTTATTGCCTCATGGGTATGAAGGACAAGGGCCGGAGCACTCATCAGCAAGAATGGAGCGTTTTCTTGAATCTTGTGCGGAATATAACATTCAGGTTGCAAATTGTACAACCCCTGCCAACTACTTCCACATGTTGCGCCGGCAGTTGAAACGCGACTTCCGCAAGCCTCTCGTTGTATTTACTCCAAAGAGCTTATTGAGAAACCCATTGTGTGTATCGTCTATAGAAGATTTTACCGATGGTCAGTTTCAAGAGGTTATTGATGATACGAAAGTTAAGGCTGAAGACGTAAAACGTGTCGTTTTCTGTACTGGTAAGATTTATTATGACTTGCTTGAAAAGCAGAAGACAGATTCGCGTATGGATGTGGCAATTGTTCGTCTGGAGCAGATTTATCCTCTACCAATCAAGAAGCTTGAGGCTATTCAAAATAAATACACAAAAGCGGCCGAATACTATTGGGTACAGGAAGAGCCTGAGAACATGGGTGCATGGCCTTTCCTTTGCCGCAAATTCAGAAATATTGATATCGACTTGAAGGTCATCTCCCGCAAGGAGAGCAGCAGCCCCGCTACAGGCTATGCAAAGCAGCATGTTTCTCAGCAGCTTTACATCATAGGCAAAGCATTTGAGGATACAGCCGGCAAACAAGTAAAGAAATCAGTAATAAGAACCACTAAAAAAGTGGTAAATGTAGATTAGAAGTAAAAAAATAAAAATTATGAGTTTAGATATCAAAGTTCCGCCGGTAGGAGAGTCGATTTCAGAAGTAACCTTGTCGCAATGGAAAAAGAATAATGGTGATTATGTTGAAATGGACGAAGTTATCGCTGAACTTGAATCTGATAAGGCAACCTTTGAATTAACGGCATCAGCCGCAGGAACACTGAAAGTGATCGCTGCGGAAGGGGATACTCTTGAAATTGGCGCTGTTGTATGTTCCATCGAAGAAGGCGCTGCGTCTGAAGCAAAAGCTGAAGAGGTTGCACCTGCAGAGGCGCCTGCCGCTGCTGACAATGAAGAATCTGATGAAAAGCCAGCGCAAGCCGGGAAGGAAATTGAAATTAAGGTTCCTCCCGTTGGCGAGTCAATCACCGAGGTTACGTTATCAAGATGGATCGTTGCAAACGGCGAATCCGTTGAAATGGACCAACAGATCGCTGAGCTGGAGTCTGATAAGGCTACATTTGAACTTACTGCGGAAACAGCAGGGGTTTTAAGCCATATAGCAGAAGAGGGGGCTACCCTGGCTATTGGCGATACGGTTTGTAAGATCGCTGCCGGTGGAGGTAAGCCTGCGGCTTCTAAGCCAGCTGCACCAGCTTCTGATAACTCAGGCGAGACAAAGGCTGCGGCTGACAAGTCGCCTGGATATGCGGCGGGGACGCCATCGCCATCAGCGAGTAAGATCCTTGCTGAGAAGGGCATTGACGGGGCTTCTGTGAAAGGATCAGGAGTGGCTGGCCGCATCACCAAGGAGGATGCTTTGAACGCTCAGAAGCCGGCTCCTCAGCCTGCGGCTAAGAAAAGTGAAGCTGCAACATCTCCGGCTGCGGTTGCATCGGGATCCCGTAATGAGCGTCGGGTCAAGATGACTTCCTTACGTAAAACAATTGCCAAACGATTGATCGCTGTCAAGAGCGAAACAGCTATGTTGACTACGTTTAACGAGGTCGACATGAAGCCTATTATGGACCTTAGGGCTCAGTACAAAGACAAGTTTAAAGAGAAACACGGTGTGGGTCTTGGATTTATGTCTTTCTTCACTAAAGCAGTATGCGAAGGTCTTAAGGAGTTTCCGGCGGTGAATGCCAGAATCGAGAATGAAGAGATTGTCTATAGCGATTTCGCAGATGTGTCAATCGCGGTATCGGCACCAAAAGGACTGGTTGTTCCAGTTATACGAAATGCGGATGCGATGAGCCTGGCTGAGATCGAAAAGGCCGTGTTGGGCTTAGCATTGAAAGCACGCGAGAATAAACTTACGATCGAGGAAATGACAGGTGGTACGTTTACGATCACTAACGGAGGTGTTTTCGGGTCCATGATGTCTACCCCGATTATCAACGCTCCTCAATCTGCCATTCTGGGAATGCACAACATAGTCGAAAGACCGGTAGCTATAAAAGGTCAGGTTGTTATAAGGCCAATGATGTATATCGCCTTGTCTTATGATCATCGTATTATTGATGGCAGGGAATCGGTGAGCTTCCTCGTAAGAGTAAAACAATTACTGGAAGATCCCGCTAGACTTCTATTAGGCGTTTAACGAGAAATCAAGAATAAAAAGGAGGCTGTTTCTAAACGATTCAGTCTCTTTTTCGTTAATGAAGAAAATTATCTTTGTGATATAGCATTTGTTTAAAGGGGAGTGTCCTCGCCATCTCTGATACTGTAGTGACCTGTATCGAAATTTTGGCAGCTTGTATCAGGGGTGACAGTATCTGCTAATGCCTGAATTTTTTGAAAAAAGAAAGCTCCGGGCCGCACCGCCCGGAACTTGGTGGAAATAAATAAGTGTGTAGCTATATTTAGACGAAAGTTACGAAATATAAGTTACACCGGAATAAAGAAATTCTGTAGATATCAGATATTTTAAGTTATTTTCAACAGTGTGATGGTTTTATTTTGTGAATTTTAAGATCCTTTTCTGAATGGAGTTAGTAGTAGTAAAAGATCCTGCTCATGTCAAAGAGTTTTTACAATTTCCCTTGTATATATATAAAAATGACCCCAATTATATCCGTCCGCTGGACAACGATGTCGAGTCTGTCTTTCATAACGAGACAAACAAGTTCTACGAGGCGGAAAACTGCATAAGATGGATCCTCCGTGATTCTAAGGGACAAACGATAGGGCGTATAGCGGCATTTATTAATCGTTACACTGCTTATACATTCGATCAACCTACCGGAAATGTGGGTTTTTTCGAATGTATAAACAACCGCGAGGCGGCATTTACACTTTTTGATGCTGCACGCAACTGGCTGAAGGCAAAAAATATGCAGGCAATGGATGGTCCTGTGAACTTGGGAAGCAGAGAGAGATGGTGGGGGCTTCTGGTAGACGGTTTTCATCCTCCGTCGTACTGCTGTAATTATAACTCGCCTGTTTATCAGTCTTTCTTCGAAGATTATGGGTTTAAGGTATTTTTCAAGCAGCATACGTACCTCCGTAACGTAATGGAAAAGCTTAATAAGGTATATTATGCCGTAGCAGACCGAATCTTTAAAAACCCCGACTATGAGTTCAGGACTGTAAATATTTCCCGACTCGATGATTTTATTGAGGACTTTCGGACAGTCTATAACACTGCATGGGTCAATCACGAAGGCATTGGAGAGATGACAAAGGAGGAGGCTGACAAGACAATCCGGTCGATGAAGCCAGTAATTGATGAGGATATTGCATGGTTTGCTTATCATAAAGGTCAGCCGATAGGCTTCTTTCTCAGTATTCCCGAATTAAACCAACTGTTCGTTAAATACGCAAACGGGAAACTTACCCTACCGGTTAAACTTCGTCTGCTGTATAATAAGCTGACCGGCAAATGCAAGACAATGTACGGATTGGTTTTTGGCGTAATTCCCCAACATCAGAAAAAAGGAGTTGAAGTGGCAATGATCGTGTCCGCATCAAACGCGCTATTGAAGAGCCGGGCATACGAGGAAGTTCAGATGAACTGGATCGGCGATTTTAACCCCCGCATGATGCACATTGCGGAGCAAATAGGCGCGAAGATTTATAAAACACACCACACGTATCGCTATTTGTTCGACAGGGAGGCAGAATTTAAAAGACATCCCCTCATTTGATGCGTAATTTCATCACAGGAACCTTAACTTTGTAGTAAACAAACTCAACTATGCAATACGATGTTACAGTGATAGGTAGCGGCCCTGGCGGATATGTAGCCGCTATTCGTTGCGCCCAGCTAGGACTCAAGACCGCTATCATTGAAAAATACGAAACCTTTGGTGGTACATGCCTTAATGTGGGTTGTATTCCTTCAAAAGCACTACTCGATTCGTCCGAACATTTTTATAATGCTGCTCATACCTTCCAAACGCATGGCATAAATCTGAAAGATCTTCAAGTGGATCTTAACCAGATGATTGCCAGAAAGAACCAGGTTGTCCAGGAAAATACCTCAGGTATCACCTATTTATTAAAGAAAAATAAGATTACGTCCCATATCGGTGTTGGATCTTTTCAGGATAAAAACACTATTGTTGTTAAAAAGAACGATGGTTCGGCGGAGACGATTACTTCAAAAAATGTAATCATTGCAACCGGATCGAAGCCGACAGCACTTCCTTTCCTTCCTATCGATAAAAAGAGAATTATTACCTCTACAGAAGCCTTAAATCTAACAGAAATTCCTAAACATCTTATCGTTATTGGCGGGGGAGTGATTGGCTTGGAGCTCGGCTCTGTTTATGCGCGGCTGGGTGCTAAGGTAACTGTCGTGGAGTTCCTTGACTCCATTATTGCGACGATGGACAGTACTATGGGCAAAGAGCTTCAAAAATCCCTCAAGAAAATCGGTTTTGAGTTCTTGCTGAGTCACAAGGTTACGGGTGCAACGGTCGAAGGTGAAAAGGTCACAGTTACGGCAGAAAGTCCGAAAGGGGAAACTATCAGTCTTGAGGGCGACTACTGTATCGTAGCTGTAGGTAGAACAGCTTACACAGAAGGTCTGGGCCTTGAGAAGATAGGCCTTCAGGTTGAAGACCGGGGAAAGAAAATCTCAGTAAACGAGCACCTGGAAACCTCTGTAAAAGGGATCTACGCGATCGGTGATGTTGTTAAAGGCGCAATGCTTGCTCATAAGGCGGAGGAAGAAGGGGTTTTCGTTGCTGAAACGATTGCCGGACAAAAGCCTCATATCAATTATAACTTAATTCCTGGCGTTGTATACACATGGCCTGAAGTGGCGAGTGTAGGGGCAACAGAAGCAGAATTAAAGCAAAAAGGCTCAAAATTCAAAGTGGGATCGTTTCCATTTAAAGCTAGCGGCCGCGCGCGTGCAAGTATGGATACCGACGGGTTAGTAAAGGTTCTTGCGGACTCAACTACTGATGAGATTCTTGGAGTTCATATCATCGGTCCCCGGGCTGCTGATATGATCGCAGAAGCCGTTGTTGCCATGGAATTTAGAGCATCGGCAGAAGATATTGGTAGGATCAGCCATGCTCATCCAACTTATACAGAAGCTTTCAAAGAAGCAGCTCTTGCTGCAACCGAAAATAGAGCTATACATATTTAAGCGATCCGCTTAGGTATTGCGTTATATCATAAGGCTATCACATTACGGGATAGCCTTTTTTGTTTACTGTCCTATGGCGTATTTGATTCCTCCAAGTATGTGTCTCAGGAAAAGTGGTTCAGAATAGCTCTCGTCTGTATGTCCTCCTGCAGTGTAGAATGACCTCCCCCCATCAAAATTATGATACCAGGCAATTGGATGGTTCTTCCCGTTTTTACCTCCCGTATAGCTTGTTTCATCAAGTTCAGCCAGCACGTTTATTCCTTCATAAATATCTTTGAAGTTGTACCATTCATCTCTTCGTTGCCACACATTCGGTAGAAAGTTCGTTGATGGATGACTTTCCTTTGTAACGTGTATAGTAGCCGGTTGTATTTCAGGGTGATCAGCGAAATAGGCACCTACCAGTTTATTATACCAGGGCCAGGAGGATTCGGTGTCAGTTGCAGAATGAACGCCAACGAAGCCTTTTCCCGATCGGATGTAATTCTCAAATTCTCGCTGTTCTGCATTATTCAAAATGTCGCCCGTTGTATTCAGGAAGATCACTGCATCATATTTCTTTAAGTCAGCCGATGTAAATATCCCGGAGTTCGCAGTCGTATCTACCTCCAAATTATTATTCAGACACAGCGTTTGCAGTGCACGAATTCCGGCAGGTATGGATGTATGATAAAACCCGGCGGTTTTATAGAAGACAAGAACACGAGCATTTTTCTTGACACCCTGCTTAGGTGCAAAAGAAGAATACGATGTGGAAATCGTCAGGAGCACGGCTATCAATAATGTTGATTTCTTAATCATATAGAAAACTGTAGCTTAAATATAATACAATTACTTTAAGGTCCATATTCGTATGAACTTAGTGATTTGGACTTGAATAAATCACTTTTTCTCAGGAGCGCCCCGGAACTCAATGAAAAAGGCTGCCCAATTTCGGGCAGCCTTCAGGACGAATGATGTCAGTAATGATTACCAGCCAGGATTCTGCATTGCCTGCTTTTCAGCCGCAGTTAAAGGTTTTCCGTCCTTCCTTATAGCGTCCAGGAAGTTTTGCGGTATCGGACGATAGTAGTGCTTATTTGGATCGGGTTTTGCTTCCTCATTGAACGCTGTAGCACGAGCGACAAGCGTTTTGGTTCTGGCGAGATCTTCCCATCGCATTAATTCTCCAATTAGCTCTCTTGAACGCTCATTCAACAGAAAGTTGATAAACTTCTGTTCATTCGATGTTGCCCCGACTTTAGTATAGAACTCATTATTTTTATTAAAAATTTCGTCCACACTGTTGATGTGCATATTTGAGAGCGTTGCTGCCGTACTAACAGGAATATTGTTTGATTCGTAATAGGTGTTCTTATCTGAATACGAAACAAATTGCGCAGTGTTGGCGGCAGTATTGTTCTTATATGCAACTCCACCATCTGCATAACTTGCACGGTCTTCGCCTTCTTTATAGGCTGCACGGTCGCGAACCTTATTGATGTATGTCAACGCTTGTGCATATTGACCGAGACGACCGTAAGCTTCTGCTGCGATGAGATAGGTTTCTGCCAGACGTGCAAGTATGCCGTCTCTCATGCCAAACTGTGAAGCTACGTTTATTCTTGATCCATCCATGAACTTGGAAAGAGCAACAAAGCGGCTCGGGTCATAGTTGCCATGTCCGCCTAACATATTCTCGGGCTGACCTGCAAAGTATCTCACGAACATATGTGGGGCCCTGAACTTGATACTTTCCGCGGTGTAGCGGGCGTCGCCGGCGTCATTGACAATATACAGGATAGATTCCTCGCCACCGGCAAATTTCGGTTGGTTTTCCAACGCAGGAGTAGGAGCATAGGCTTTCTCCCACTTAGGAGCTGCGGCAGGTCTGTTGCTCAGATATCTCGTCTTGAAGCTTTTCCAGAACCTTGAATCGTTGACCCGATCAAACACATCGAGTGCGTAGTCTGTAGAGCGTAAACGCTGAAATTCCCGGTCACCAGGGATGTCGCGTTGCATACCCGCCAGGTTCTGGTACACCGATGGATAATATAAATGAACCTGGTTGCCGTACCTGCCTTGTGTGGCTGTATTTTCAGAGAACTGTGCAGCCAAAATAATTTCCTTCAACGTTTCATTGGGCCCGTCAGGCTTGGTATATTCCCAAATCTCACGGAAGTTGTTAGCCAAAGTGTGTTGACCACTGTTGATTACGAGGTCTGCGTATTTAACTGCATTTTCCAGATCGCTCTGTTTTGTTGCGCCATTCCACTCACTATACAGTTCACTTGCTCTGAAAAGATAGGCCTTAGCGAGGAAGTGAGCTGCAGCCCACTTGGTGATTCTTCCTGTTTGAGCAGGTGCGGTGGGAAGAAGTTCATAGGCGGCGGTAAAGTCGCTGATGATTTGTTCATACACTTCCTGTGCCGTATTTCTTTGAAATTCAAACTCTACGGTCGTAGATGGAATGAGCTTTAATGGAACGCCTCCGTATTGCTTCACTAGCTTGAAGTAATCAAATGCCCGCATAAAGTGCCCCTCACCAAGACGAGTATTCTTATCTGCATTATCGCTATAAAACTTAGGAACATTTTGAATCACGATGTTGGCAGAATTGATATTGCCGTACATGTTATTCCATACGTCGGTCACATGCGCCGTCAACGAATTTAAGTTGGCATCGTAAGAGTTCCACATCTGCATGCCTCTGTCTCCGCCGACGGCAAACTCATCTGCTCCATAGTTCGTCGTTGTATAAGCCCACTCATAATTAAAGTGGAACTTCAAGCCCTGATACATCCCAATCACAAGTCCATCCAATCCATCCTGTGTTTCAAAATCGCCTGTATTCCTGGATGTAATAAGTTCCTCTTTCAGGAAATCTTTTTTGCAGGAACTGGGCAGTACCAAACATCCTGCTACCAATACTATACTATATATTACTTTTGATATCTTATTCATGATTTATCCTTTAAAAATTACCACCTAGAATCCAACATTCAATCCAAATACAAATCCTCTGTTGAAAGTTGAACCACCTAAATCCGGATCGATCCAGTCGATTTTCGAATATATCAAGCCAGGGTTCAAAGCCTGAGCGTATAGCTTTACGTTCGACAAGCGAAGTTTCTTGTTCCATGCTTCAGGCAGGTTATATCCTAAAGAGATATTCCTTATTTTGATAAATGACGCATCCTGGTAGTTCATGGAACTTCTGTATGGATCCCCGGCAGCGCTGTTATAGTTTGGAGCCGGATATTCATTTGTTGGATTGCTTGGAGTCCAGTAATCAACTTTTCTCTGGGCAAATCGTCCCTGTAGAGACTCTTGTCCGGTTCTGATTGTGAAGTTCCATCTTGAATACATAAAGATAGAGAGATCCCAATTCTTGTAATTGAAGGTATTCGTTAGACCCGCAGTCCAGTCAGGATTTGCTCCTCCAACGATCTTACGGTCGTCGTTTGCATTAATTTTATAATCGCCATTCAGGTCTGCAACTTTGATGTCCCCTGGAACGAAAAGGTTTCCATTTGCCTGAAACTTGGCAATTTCAGCTCTGTCGGCCTCGGTGTCCTGCCATATGCCCAGTTTTTCATAGTCATAATAGGTCGTCAGACGATTTCCGATGAACCAACCGTTACCAATATCATCTACCTTGCCATTAGCTAACTCAACAATTCTATCGCGGTTAGCCGAGAAGTTTAGGTTCGATGTCCAGGTGAAGTCACGCTTTTTGATGTTAACGGTGTTTAATGAAACGTCGACCCCCCGGTTAGCAGATACACCTATGTTGACTAAGGATTTGGTGTATCCGGTGATACCCGGTATAATCATTTCCATTAACAAATCAGTAGTTCTGGAAGTATAGATGTCGACCGCACCACTTACTCGCCCATTGAAGAAGTCAAAGTCAGCTCCAAGGTTCCATTGCGTGGTATGTTCCCAGCCCAGATCCTGGTTGGGCATCAAGATAGGATTTGCCAGTGATGCATCGGAAGAAACATATCCTGGTTGTACCACTGGACCCCATGTATAATATAAGGTTTCAACGGCACCTCTGGTTGAATATTCGCGAACGGCCGAATTACCGGTACTACCTACCCCAACGCGCAACTTCAGCATATTTATCCAACGTGTATTCTTCAGGAAATCTTCCTGATCCATCCTCCAGGCAAGGGCGGCTGAGGGGAAGAAGTCCCATTTGTGACCGTCGGCAAGCTGTGAAGCTCCATCCCAGCGAGCTGAAGCCGTCAACAAGTAGCGGCTACTAAAATCGTAATTTACACGAGCCATGTAAGACGATAAAGTTCTTTCGGTCAATCCGCTCCCAAAGTCATCTAGCTCACTAACGGAGTTCAGCTGATGCCACTTCTGCGAGTTCCATGGAAGATCAGTAGCAGTCATGGTCGATGTTTCTTCTCTGTATGATGTAGCACTTTGTAATAAGGTCACACCGAAATTATGCTTGGCGATGGACTTATTGTAGTAAAGGAGGTTATCCATTGTCCACGCAAGTCTGGACGTTTGATCCAAACGCGCAAAGTTGGAAGAACCTGGTTCGCCGCCGCCTCTGTTGATGGAATTTTCATCCATCCATCGGCCATTTTTCCAGTTGTAGAAGTCCGGACCAAAGTTAGCGCGATATTTTAAGCCCTTAAAAAGGTCAACCTCAGCAAAAAGGCTTCCAAGGGTACGTAATGTCTTACGCTCATTCACGTTGAAAACATCTTCACCAACCGGGTTCAGAATGTTGATATCTCCGCCGGGAAGGTTGATTCTGTTGCCGTTATCATCGAAGGGTACGGTATATGGTAGCATTCCCTGGGCTGCAAAGTAGAGATTTCCGGGACCGGTTACGTTTGACGTCGCAAATCCGTAATTCTGAATTCCGTAAGTAGCCGTCAGATTGCCGCCGAATGTAAACCAACTTGTAGGTTTCACTTCAGCACTGAACTTGCCGCTGAAGCGCTCAAAATCTTGTCCTAGTTGGGTGCCTTCCTGAGACAAATAGCCAAAAGAACCGTAACCTTTCAAAGTTTCAGTACCTCCACTGGCACTAAGTGTTTGGTCTACTGTCAGACCCGTATTAAGCATTTGGCCGGTCCAGTCAGTAGTTGGCACAAGACTACCATCCCATGTGCCGTTTTGCCATCCCTTGAGCACGTTGTTCAATGCATATTCATCCCCTCCGAAAATTCGGCGATCTGCTGCTTCTGTTGCTACTTCAGGGTATTTATTCGTGTTAGACGCAGGCAAGCGACGGTAAGCGTCCCGTCTGAAGTCAATATACTCCGCTGAGTTCATCATCACTGTGCGGTCGTACATCTTTTCAATTGTTGAAGTGCCTACATAGTTAAGGGAAAGACTTCCCGATTTACCTTTTTTTGTTGTTACTAATACTACACCGTTAGCACCTCTTGATCCGTAGATTGCCGTTGCTGAAGCGTCTTTTAGGATGTCGATCGCTTCTATATCATTGGGGTTGATGGCTTCGATACCTCCGGCAGCCAAAGGAATTCCATCAACTACGTATAGTGGGTCATTCGTTGCGGTTAGGGAACGGGCACCTCTAATCAGTACTCTTCCCATCTCACCAGGTCTCTCATTAGACGTAATATCTACCCCCGCAGCCTTGCCCTGCATTGCCTGCAGCGCATTCTGCACAGGCCTTGACCGAATTTCTTCAGCTCCTACACTCACAACTGCACCTGTAACGTCAGACTTTTTCACGATGTTGTAGCCAACTACAACCACTTCATCAAGCGCTTTTACATCTTCGCTCAATACGATGTCAATTCTTGTCTGGCCATTAATCGGCACCTCCCTGGTCGTAAAACCCATATAAGACACTACCAGCGTTCCATTAACGTTCGCAGTCGGAACTCTTAAAGAATAAGAGCCGTTTACACTCGTTGCTACTCCAATATTTGTTCCTTTGATTTTGATACTGACGCCGGGAAGCAACTCTCCTTTATCGTCAGTGACTTTCCCCGTTAAGGTGATGTCAGCAGCTGCTGTGCTTCTCAGGCCCGTTGAAGAAAGCTCAACAACTCCAGCGGTCAACTTATCCGCAGCCTTATTCAGAACGATCTGATCGTTGACTACCTCATAAGCGATACCTCTGTTCTGAAAGAGATCAGCCAAAACCTCCGATAGCATCTCAGAATCAGCAGAATAGGAAACCTCCTGGCTCGCATCAATAATGTTCTCGCTATAAACGAACTTAACACCGGCTGACTTTTCAATCCCTGATAGAACCTTTTTCAATTTTGCAGATGTGTAGTGGATCTTCACCGGGTTGTTCAATACCCCCTGAGCTTTGCCAGGAGCCGCGTAAGTAACGCAGCAAAAGATCATTAACGCCATCAACTGACTTAGTGTAATCTTCATAATGTACCAAAAGTCTTTGGAAGGGTGTAAATAAAAATTCATACTTTTAATTGTTTTATTTAGCTATAAATGAGACAATAAAAACCCTATGCACTACACGTGCACATGTTTTCATGATTGGTTTTGGGCTAAGAAGTGCCCACACACTTCTTAGCCTTTTTTACTGGTTAGTTTGGTTGAGTTTTTAGATCATATACAATAGGTTTATAATTAATAGATGACTATTCTTCACTGAGAATGATCGTCTCATCTTCGAATCCAAGGTTTATATTCAAAGATTTGTTCATCAACTCCAGTATAACAGGTAGGTTAAGTCCGGTAAAATCAGCGTTTAATGTTAAGTCGTTTACCAACGAATTGTCTATTGTGACTTTCACGTCGAAGTTGGTTCGCAATACGTCCAGCACTTCACTCACCGGTGCATTGTTAAATACGAACGATTTGCGATCCCAGATCCGGAGTGCAGCTTCGGTGCCGTTGCTTTTCTCTAACTGCTTCTTGTTTTCTTTATAAATAACTTTCTGCTTTGGCAATACATACAACCCTTCAGTCTGACTCTTCCTTGGTGATGGAGCATACACAAACACTTTTCCTGATACCACAGATAGTCTTGACGGATCTTTCCCGTTTGCGCGGATACTGAAACTGGTACCGAGAACACGTGTGTCGAATTGTTCCGTGTGGATGATGAACGGGTGGAGGGTATCCCGCTTAATATCAAAAAAAGTCTCTCCCTTCATCGATACTTTCCTGTATTTGTTAACAAATGGAAGAGTATACCGTATAGTTGTCTCCGGCTCAAGCCAGAGGCTACTGCCGTCAGGTAAAATATGGTTCTTAAGTATATGAGTATTGTTAGTAATAACAACGGTTTCAATTGTCTCAGCGGCCGAATCTTTTAAGAGTATCTGGTTAACAGCAGAAAATGCGATAATCAAAGAAGCCGCAACCAATCCAACGGCATAGTAAAAACGGCGGCTGGAACCACCCACTTTCACGCCCTCCTCGTTCCTGCTGATTTCCGACCGTACATTCTCAAGTATCCGCTTCCGGATAGAATCCCGTTGATCGCTATTTAGCAATTCAGCCGGCTCTTCCTTGCTATCAAAAGAGTCATACCAGTCCCGCACAAGTCGCTCCTCTTCAGGGCTGCATTCGCGGTTCAAATACTTATTAATAAGCTCAGGTGAAATATTCATTAGGCTCTAAGGTTATAACTGGTATATAAGTACAGTGAGCTAACCCAGCCTTTACCCCCAATCGAAACCTAAAAAATTTAAAAAAAAGATAAAAGGGAGCTGAGCAGGAGAGTCCCCACCTGCTTTAGGTTTACGCGCAGAGTACGCAGAGCGCGTGTGAGATGATTCTCTACAGTTTTTTCAGAGATACCCAAGGAAAAAGCGATCTCTTTATTCGAGCGGAATTCCTTCCGGCTTAACTCATAAACTTTGCGGCACTTTTCAGGAAGCTTTTCTACTTCAGTGCCCACATTTCGTGTCAGTTCATTCCAGTCAATGGCCTCAACTGTCGAATTATCAATGTCTTTATGAACATGGGCCACGTAGTTTTCATAAGTCTTCCTGTTGCTTTCTTTCTGAAATGACGCGAAAACCATGTATTTAACAGAAGAATAAAGGTAATTTTCAAATGAAGAATTGACCACTAGAGAAGAGCGTTTAATCCACAAAGAAGTAAATATATCCTGCACGATCTCTTCCGCTGCTTCCCGGTTTCCCAAACGTTTGTACCCCGCTGAATAAAGTTTAGACCAGTATCTTTCATATAATTCCTCGAACGCAACTATATCACCCTGCTTCAGCAGAGCCAATAGATTGGAATCTGAGAATTTAATATACTGTCTCATGTTATAACTGGTTGGCGTTAATCAGCATTCAGGCTCTGAAAAGGTAGTTAAACTTAACAGTTTTAGCATTGTTACGCAACCCGTACTATCCTGCTCTGTAAGTACATTGCCTATGTACCAAATTAAATAAAAAAAGCTCAGAAAAGGAACAACATCCTATCTGAGCTTTTTTGTGTATTAAGTGAGCTGATTTGTTTACCTCACCAGACCAGTCACAACTATTATTATGCTGTATAATTAAGGCACGCTAGTGAACTACTTCCAGTTCCTTTTCTTCTTTTTCAGGTTCTGTCATCATCGCATCGATGTCATCTCCCTTTTTATCCCAACCCCAACGATGCATGATATTATCAAATGCCTCATAAATCACCGGTACAATCACCAGTGTAAGGAATAGTGAGCTAATCAGACCACCGATAATTACCCATGCCAGACCATTTTTCCACTCAGCACCCGCACCCGATGCAATAGCAATCGGAAGCATCCCAATAACCATCGCAATTGTGGTCATCAGGATAGGCCTTAAACGGGCGTGGTTAGCCATGATCAGCGATTCACGCGTAGACTTACCTTCCGCCTTCTGCTGGTTCGTAAAGTCAACCAGGATAATCGCATTTTTTGCCACCAAACCGATCAGCATGATCAATCCCAGAATGGTGAATATACTTAGCGAGTTGTTGGTTAAAGCCAATGCTAGTAATGCGCCGATAATCGACAACGGAATAGAGAACATTACCACAAATGGGTAAATATAGTTGTCATACAAGGCCACCATAATCAGGTATACCATGATGATGGACATCATCAAAGCCATTCCCAGGGTGCCAAAGCCTTCCGACTGATTCTCCATATCACCTCCAAACAGATAGCTCACTCCGGTTGGTCTCTTCAGATCCTTAATCTGGGTCTCAATATCTGCGAAGACAGTTCCCGTCGGACGTCCCACCACCTGCGATTGAACCGACACCTTCGTGCTTTTATCCTGACGTTCCAACTGACTAGGGCCTGATCCTTCCGTTACCGTTGCAAACTGCTCCAGGCGGATACGTTCATCTTTGGAGTTAATAAACGTCAGACCACGCACATCGTCTATGCTCTGTCTGTTGTAGTCATCGAGCCTGATATTGATATCATACTCATACTCACCCTGGCGAAACTTGCTGTCAGTGTTCCCACTAAAAGCGGTTTGCATCGTCGCACCTACGGTTTGCAAAGACAGACCTAAAGACGACATCTTATCGCGGTCCACCTGAACCTGAACCTCCGGATTACCACTTTCAACTGAAAGTTTGATTCCCGTAGTTCCCTCGATCTTCTCAACCTTTCCACGTACCACCTCAGCAAACTCCATTACACTTGGCAAGTCAGGTCCCATTACGATAACTTCAACCGGGGCTCTTTCCGCACTACCCAGAATACTCACTGGTGTAGTCGTAATCTTAGCGCCGGCAAGGCTCTCCGTGAGTTCCTTCCTAACCTTGGCAGCATAAACGTCAGACTGGTCAGCTCGCTCTTTACGTTCCACCAGCTGAACCGTGATTTCCGATTTATACGCGGTCGACTGGCTAGCACCCATACCATCACTTGTCTGACCCACGGTCGTGATCATACGGGTGATTTCAGGCTTTTGATTAAGCATATTTTCTGCCCTCGACGTCATCAGGTTTGTCTGCTCGATAGAAGCATCTTTAGGCATTTCTATCTGCACAATAAACTCACCTCTGTCGCTCTTAGGGAAGAACTCCGTTCCGATATATCCGGTTGCGAGTAACGCGATAGAAGCAAGCAGCATAACAAATGTTCCGGCCAGCACAGTCTTCTTATGGGCCAGAGACCAGTTTAATATACCTGTAATCCAGGCTGTAAACTTGTCCAGGCCTCTTTCAAAGCGAAGGATCACGCGTTCGAACATATTCTTGCCCGTAAGGTGCTCCAGTTTTCCAAAGCGCGAAGACAGAAGCGGTACAATTGTGAAGGAGGTTAGCAAACTGAGCAAGGTAGCGATAATAACCACCACGCAGAACTGTCTCAGAATGTCCGAAACTAAACCGGTACTAATGGCGATAGGGAAGAACACCACCACAATTACCAGAGTAATCGAGGTTACCGTAAAGCCAATTTCCTTCGTTGCCTCAAAGGCAGCTTTCACCCGGTTCTTGCCCATTTCCATATGCCTGTAAATATTCTCCAATACCACAATAGCATCATCCACGAGAATACCCACCACCAGCGAAAGACCCAGAAGAGACATCAGGTTCAGCGTATAGCCGAACATGCTGATTCCTATAAAGGTGGCGATCAAGGAAGCCGGGATTGACACCATTACAATGGCTGCGTTTCTCAAACTATGCAGGAAGAAAAGCATCACGAAAGCAACCAGAATAACAGCCAGCACAAGGTCATGAATAACCGCGTCGGCAGATTCGAGTGTGTATATGGAACTGTCGGACGCAATCACCAGGTTAAGACCTACTTTCTCGTAGTCCTGATGCAGCTTTTCGATGATCGTATGGATTCCCTTACTAACATCTACCGCATTTGCGTCTGATTGCTTGATCACCTGCAATGCAATGGATGCTTTCCGGTCTACACGAGCCAGCTTCTCAACGTCCTTTTGTGCATCCTGAACGTCTGCCACGTCTCCAAGCCTTACCTGAATGCCATTCTTATCCGAAATGACCAGGTTGCGAAGCTCCTCGACAGTGCTATATTTTCCTGCCAGACGTACCAGGATATCGCGGTCTTGTGTTTTCACAGATCCCGTTGGAAAGTCCAGATTGGATCCCTGGATAGTCTGTTGTACAGTGAGTAGCGATAAATTATAAGCCTGTAACTTATTATCATCAATACTTACCTGAATTTCGCGTTCACGACCACCGATGATATTTACCTGTGCCACTCCGGTCACCCTGGAGATGCTCGGAACAACGCGGTTGTCCATCAAATCAAAAAAGGCGGCATCATCCATTGTCGAAGTAGCCGACATGGTAATAACCGGAAGGTCGTCCAATGAGAACTTGTTTAGCGATGGCGCTTCAGTATCCTCCGGAAGTTCCGAAAGGATAGCATTTACCTTCCTTTGCGCATCGTTCAGTGCCAGATCCACATCCGTTCCACTATGCAGGGTAATTACAACTGAGGAAAGGCTCTCGTAAGAAGTTGCATTTAGCTTCTTGATGTTCTCCATCGAAGCCACGGCGTCCTCAATTTTCTTCGTCACCGTATTCTCCACCTCACTTGGCGATGCCCCCGGGTATATCGTCGTTACCGAAACAACCGACGGCGAGAACTTAGGTAAGAGCTCGTAACTGAGCGAGGTATAACTTATATACCCAAGGAGTGACAATACCGTAAACAGTACAACCACTACGGTGGGTCTTTTTATTGATATTTCAGCAATTTTCATCAGGGAATTTTTTATTTAACGTTTTCCACCAAACTTCCGTTCACCAGATTGATCTGACCACTTGTAATGACCAATTCGCCTTCGCGGAGCCCATCCAGTACTTCTACTGTCTCACCAAAGATTCTACCCGCAACGATCTTCCGCTCAACTGCCTTATCGCCATTCATAACAAACACACTGTTGCTGTTTACGCTACCCACAAAAGCTGATCTCGGAATTGTCATTATCGGATCCTGCTTCGGGAACTGGAATACAGCTGTTCCGTACATCCCTGCTCTAATCTCGGAAGTTCCGGTATTAGCCAGCTCGATTTCAATAGGGAAGTTCAGGCTGTTATCTGCTTTTGCAGCGATGAAGGTGATCTTGCCTTTAAACTCCTTATCAGGGAAGATATTCGACTTAATAGTCACTTGATCTCCTTTTTTCAGGTTCACCACCTGCGATTCATTCGCGGTAACTTTCAACTTCAGTTTGGATACATCAACAATCTCAAACAGAGCAGTGCCCGGAGATACATAAGAACCCATCTCAATTGACCGTTTGTTTATCACCCCCGAGAAAGGTGCTTTGATATTTGCGTCACTTGACTTTCTTTTCGATGATTGTACCGCAGCCTGTGTTGTCTTCACCCGCAGGCGTGCGTTCTCCAGCGCTTGCTGAGTCACACCGCCAGTCTTGAAAGAACTTTCATAACGTGCCAGGTCACGTACAGCATTCTGATAGTTGGCTTCGGCAGTTTCTGTATCCACAACCAGTAGCTCATTATCAATACGTGCCAAGACCTGACCTTTGCTTACGCGATCACCTTCGTCTACGGCAATACGTGTCACACGCCCCGAGTTCTCCGCAGAAAGTGTCAGCTCCTGGTTGGAGGAGAATGTACCATTAGAAGAAAAGTTAAGATCAATATCGGTCCGGCTAACCTTAGCCGTTTTTACGGCTACCGCACCCTTACTTCCTTCCGCAACAACAGCCGTCTTCTCGGCGTTCTTCTTTTTATTGCCTTGAAGTACCCAGCCAATCAGAACAAGGGCTGCTACTACTGCTATAATTGTAATTACTGTATTCTTTTTCATCGACTATATTTCTTTTGAGGATCACAAACTTTACCGGCGGGTATATCGTCCGCCGTTCAGTTCTTTAGTTTAAGAGAGATTTAATATTTCCGTTCGATTTCATGAGCTGTATTTCAGCAAGCTTGTAGTTCAACAATGCCTGCGTATAGCTGTTCTGAGCATCGGTCAACGCTGTTTCTGCATTCAGCAGATCTGTAAGCGATGCCAAACCATTATTATAATTGTTCTGGGTGCTGCTAAACACCTCGCGGGCAAGACGCATATTTTCATTTTGGTTTCTGATCGTACTCACACTGGTCCTTAGTTGCAGCCTTGCATTGCTGTAAGCCAAATTTAATGCTTGTCTGTTGTCCTTCAGATCCTCTGAGATCTGCTCTATTTCAATCTGTGCCTGCCGAACTCTTGACCTTCTTCCAAAACCGTCGAATATCGGGATCGAGATATTCAGCCCGATTGCCGAAGCTTCTGCCCAGTTCGCTGTTCCGTTACTCTTGAACAAGTCAAACTTGTTACTGAACCCGTTCTGTGAGTAATTGGTGATAAAGGAAAGTTTTGGGTAGTACTCCGCTACTTTAGACTTCTTCTGGTAAATTAAAAGTTCTTCCTGTTTCTTCAGCAACGCATATTCAGTCAGTCCGGATACATTTACCGTATCAGCCAGACTATTCGCCCCTTCCACAATTTGGTTAAGTTCGGCCTCGGGTAATTCCACGCTGACACCTATAGGCATGCCGATATAATATTTCAACGTGTTTTCCTGCTGTACAGCAGCTTTCGCAAGCTCATCTCGTTGCGTCTGCAGGTTTGTCAAACTCACCTTCACCCGGTCAACGTCGATCCGTGTAGCCAGGCCATTTTTGTACTGGTCGCTTAGTATTTTTTCAGTCCGCTGTAAAGAGGATATGTTGGCATCTATTGCTTCAATCTTTTCGCGACTCACCAATACCTGGTAGTACGCAGAAGAAACCATTTGTAATACATTTTCTTCACTCAAATCGACGTTAAGCTGGTAATACTCTTCTCCCGCTCTCGCTGCTTTCAATCCTGTGAACACACTTTGATTAAAAAGCTGCTGACTAAGCTGCACATTCGCATTCGCCGTATACTTCTGCCCAAAAGCAACCAGTATCGTCTCGCCCGGTCTACCCAGTATCTCTCCTGGTAACGGACTCTTTTGTATCATTAAATTGTCGTTCAGGCTTCCTGAGGCCGTTATTTGCGGCAGGGCTTGCGACCTGACTTCCGCAGTAAGCTCTTTTCCTTTTTCTGCTTCCAGACGCGCCTTGCGGACGGATGCATTGTTCTTAAGGGCAAAGTTGAGCGCTTCTTTGAGAGATAGCTGCACAGTTTGTGCCTGGACTGATCCCACACCTAATGTGCATGCCATTATTAAGGCCGCAATCAGCGTGTTTATTCTCGGTCTATTCATCTTCTTTTTTATTCTCGTTGTTATAGATTATTTGATCAATAAGTAGTGTTCGTGTTACAATAATGTCTCGCTATCTGAACCAAACGACTTTAATCCCGACAGAAAAACTGCGCTAAGCTCTTTTTGCCTTTCGAAGATCAGATCAAACTCGTCTTCTCCTGGCGAGAACTTATTTTTAATCGGTATGAGCACAAACACGCTTAATCCGGTTATGGCGTCAAGATATAGTTTGCTCATTTTGTCTGCATCAACCGAGGCGACTTCTCCTATATGTATAGCCTTCGTTATTAACGAGGCAACTAAAGCAGACTCTCTCACTCTAGCGTGTTCCATCACTCCGTAACAGGCGTTCTGTATCTGACCGGCTTCGGGCGATGTTTCCGTCAGGTTCAGCATAAAATATCGCTTAATAAATTTCTTCCGACAGACCAGTAGCGCGATAAACTCCTCGCCCAAGTTGTTGAGGGTAGCTAGCTTGCCCTCCAGTTCCTCGAAATAGTCCGCCATGATCTTTTCAACCACCGCAATCACCAGACTCATCTTGTCTGGAAAATAGTGATAAAGTGAAGGTTGCGTAACCGATATGTCGTCAGCAATTTCATTCATCGTCGTCTTCTGAATACCGAAATGCGAGAAGCGCTTGATCGCGCTTTCTACAATTAATTCTCGTTTCCTATCTATATCGTTCAATTTATTCTTTGACTTTTTTAATAATTTAGTCAAAAGTACGGCAACAAAATGACTTATTCAAGTTTTTAGAGTCGTAAAAAAATTATGATATTTCGGAGACAGTTCTTACTTCCAGCCCTTTGAGGAATATTTCGCCTAGTTTTTTCTGACGGCTGAGGATGCTGTCAAACTGTTCTTTCTCTGGTAAAAAGCCTTTAGTGTGACGTTTTAATACAGTAAAATAGATGCCCGAGAGGGCGTCTTTTAACAGAGCGGCAGTTTCATCCAGATCGTCGACTTTGAACTCGCCCGCAGAAATGCCAATCTCCAGTACCGTCTTCAGAACCGTTAGCTCTGAATCCTTTGCTTTAACAAACATACACATCAGGTTACCGGGCAGTTCGGTGCCGGTGATTTTCGTGAAGTCCAGTAAATTATAGTACTTGGAGATGAACGCCTGTCTCTTGTCTAAGCATTTTTTAAGAGCGTCGTGACTGTTGGTCGCACTTCCAACATCTTTCCGCATTTCAGCATCCATCGTTTCAATGATGTTTTTGAGCACTGCCGAATAAAGCGAGATCTTATCAGGAAAATAGTAATAAAGGAGGGCTTTGGATAAAGAGAGGTCATTGGCAATTTCCGTCATTGTCGTTTTAGAAAGTCCGAAATGAGCAAACCGTTTAAGCGCAGCGTCAATAATTAAATCCTTTTTCCTGTCCTGATTTTCCACGTTACCAAAAATAACTATTATTCCTTTAGGAAAGTGATAATACACAAATAATGCTAAGGTTTTAATTTTTCAATTATTTGATATTTAATCCGAAATTCGGCCCAAATAGATTTAAGATGCTTGCTATCGCAGAACACGTTTCCCTTAAAAACCTGAATACTTTTAGAGTGGATGCTCATGCCCGTTGGTTCACAGAGATCCATAACGAAGGGGAGCTTCAAGAGCTTTTTGCCGAAGACAGATGGAGAGTTGCGGAGAGGTTTATTCTTGGAGGTGGTAGCAACGTACTATTTACCCGCGACTTCGGTGGTCTCATTATCAGGATGAGCATCCCGGGTATCGCCCACGAAATAAAAGGCGATGACGTCTATGTGACGGCTGGAGCCGGTGTTGTCTGGAACGACCTTGTAAAGTACTGTGTAGACAGGGGCTTTGCCGGAATAGAAAATCTCAGCCTTATCCCGGGTACGGTAGGAGCGTCCCCGGTTCAGAACATAGGCGCTTACGGCGTTGAGCTGAAAGATGTGTTTCATTCCTGTCGGGCGTACCATATCGATAGGGCTGAGGTAATAGCTTTTTCGCCGGCTGACTGTGAGTTTGATTATCGCGACAGCATATTCAAGCGTGCGCTTAAAAACCAGGTTTTGATTTCTTCAGTCACCTTTAAACTAAGTTTAGTCCCTCATATCAATATATCCTACGGTGCTATTCGCCAGGAGCTGGAGGCGCGTGGCATTACTCATCCAAATATCAAAGATGTATCCAGTGTGGTGTCCAGTATCCGTGTCGAGAAGTTACCCGATCCCTCAACCATCGGTAATGCGGGCAGCTTTTTCAAAAATCCCGTGATAGATGAACATGAATTTGTACAGCTGAAGTCTGCTTTTCCAGACATAGTACACTACTGTCTACCAAACAGTACAGTAAAGCTGGCCGCGGGCTGGATGATTGAAAAAAGTGGATGGAAAGGAAAACAAATTAAACAAACCGCAACCTGGAAAAACCAGGCATTGGTTATAGTGAACGCTGGAAACGCTTCAGGTTCAGAGATATATGGCTTTTCAGAGGCAATAATAAACGATGTTAAAGAAAAATTTAACATTACTCTGGAGCGCGAAGTCAACGTCCTTTAACCTCGTTATTATGTTAAATAACTATTAAATAGCTACAACATCAGGGACTTTTAAAGGTTTTCGTTCTTTTAGCATAGTGTTTGTATATATGATAGCGTAACTGTTAATCATCTATAAAAACTTTATAATATGACTAAGATCGAATTCAACACTATGGTAATGCACCAAGCCAGTTCTTTAAGAATGTATGCTTTACATTTCACTCATGATGCTGATGACGCTAATGATCTGGTGCAGGACACCCTGCTTAAAGCGATAACATATTATAATAAATTTAAAGAAGGTACGAACCTTAAGGGTTGGTTGTATACCATCATGAAGAACACCTTCATCAATAACTACCGTCGTTTTGTAAAGATCAGTTCATTCGTTACGAAATCTGATGAGATATCTTCAGCTAACCTGGTGTTTTCATCTACTAAAAACCAGGGTGAGTCTAAGTTCATTATGGATGATATTAAAAACGCTTTAGGTAAACTTCCCGAAGAATACTATGTACCATTTAGCATGTATTTCGAAGGTCACAAATACCATGAAATTGCCGACTATCTGGCTATTCCAATCGGTACAGTAAAAACTCGTATCCACGTAGCAAGAAAGCTTCTTAAAAAGAGCTTGAAACCTTACGACAATGGCGTTAAAAAGCCGATCTACGCGGAGGCAGAATAAACAAGCCCCTATTTTCTAAACTCAACTATAGAACCCCTGATATTTCAGGGGTTTTTTTATGGATTTTATTCTGTGATGGCAGGCTAATTAATCGTTTGAACACGGTATTATATATTATTTAGCTATGTTTGCAATCGACCTGTCTTGCCAAAAGCGGGGAATCATGTATTCAGTCGTTCATGTCAAAGTTAGACGAAATAAAAAAACCCATAGAGCAAGAGCTGGAAGCGTTCGAAGAGAAGTTTAAGTCTTCAATGAAAAGCACCGTTCCCTTGCTTGACCGGATCACACATTACATAGTTAAAAGAAAAGGTAAGCAGATAAGACCCATGTTTGTCTTTTTCTCTGCGAGCCTCTGCGGTGGAATTAACGAATCTACCCATCGTGGTGCCGCACTTGTAGAACTGCTTCATACGGCCACTCTTGTGCATGATGACGTGGTCGACAACTCGTATGAGCGTCGCGGTTTCTTTTCTGTCAATGCTCTTTGGAAAAATAAGATAGCAGTACTGGTAGGCGACTACCTCCTGGCCACAGGGTTGTTATTGTCTATTGATCACGACGACTTTCATCTTTTACGAATTGTTTCCTCCGCCGTTAAGCTCATGAGCGAAGGCGAATTGCTGCAAATTGAAAAGGCAAGAAGGCTCGATATCAGCGAAGAGATCTATTATGAGGTAATTCGCCAGAAAACCGCATCCCTGATCGCCTCCTGTTGTGCCTGCGGCGCAGCATCTGCCGGTGCCGATGTGGAAACCATAGAAAAAATGCGCTTGTTTGGCGAGAAGATCGGAATGGCTTTCCAGATTAAAGACGACCTTTTTGACTTCGGAACGGATGATGTGGGTAAACCCCTTGGTATAGACATCAAGGAAAAGAAAATGACGCTTCCGCTGATCTACTCCCTAAGCAAAGTAGACAAAAAGGAAAAACAGCGAATCATCAACCTGGTGAAGAATCATAATGAGGATAACGCCAAAGTCGAAGAAGTGATTTCTTTTGTCCGTAATAACGGAGGTCTCGCTTATGCTGAAATACAGATGCACCGGTATCAGGATGAAGCATTTCAAGTATTGCATACCTTCCCGGATCATACTGCACGCACTGCTCTTGAGCAGTTGGTACGCTTCACCACGGAACGAAAGAAATAAGCTCTATCGGCTGGAAATAAGCTCCAGAATCTGCTCCACATAGGTTCGCTCATTAGCTAACCTGGGAACCTTATGCTGACCGCCTAATTTACCGCGTGTCTTCAACCATTGATAGAAAGTACCCTCGGGAGCTACATGTACCAATGGCCGGCGCAAGGCCATGTCTTTGAACCGTTTTGCGTCGTAATCAGAATTTACTTCCCGTAAGGTGTTGTCCAGGATGTCGGTAAAGCGTTCTATGTCAGAAGGATGACTGTCAAATTCAATGATCCACTCATGGCCGCCGTTCTCGTTATCACTGAAATAAATCGGACAGGCAGTAAAGTCCCTCACTATTGCACCCGTTTGGGTACAGGCTTCAGTCAGCGCCCTTTCTGCGTTGTCAACGATCACTTCTTCCCCAAAAGCATTGATAAAATGCTTTGTTCTGCCGGTAATCTGAATTCTATACGGCGATATAGATGTAAACTTGATCGTATCACCGATCATATAGCGCCAAAGTCCGCCGTTCGTCGAAATGATCAGGGCATAATTCTTCCCTAGCTCCACCTCCGATAGGCTTTTTGTTGCCGGATTCTCTTCCCCGAAGTTCTCCATCGGAAGAAACTCGTAAAAAACGCCGTAGTCCAGCATAAGCAACATCTCTTCTGATCCAGGTAGATCCTGAATGCCGAAGAATCCTTCAGATGCATTGTAAGTTTCCAGGTAATACATGGACGAAGATGGAATCAGCTTTTTAAACTGCTCCCTGTAAGGCCCAAACTTTACGGCTCCATGAACATAAAGCTCCAGGTTCGGCCAGATCTCCAAAAGATCCTTTTTGCCGGTAATCTCCATCACACGCTTGGCCAATACAACCGTCCAGGTGGGTACCCCAGCCATAGAAGTCACATTGACGTCAATGGTCGCATGAGCCATCTTCTCAATCTTTTCTTCGTAATTGTCCATCAGGCTGATCGACATATCCGGAGTGCGGTGGAATTCCGCCCACATCGGTAAATTCTTGATCAATACAGCCGATATATCTCCATAGGAAATCTCGTCGTTAAACTGATTGACCTTATGACTGCCACCCAATACGAGCGATTTCCCCGTGAACATTTGTGTGTCGGGCTTATTATTACAATAGATCGAGATCATGTCTTTCCCGCCCTTGTAATGGCAATCCTCCAGAGACTCTGCACTTACCGGAATAAACTTACTCCGGTCATTGGTTGTGCCCGATGACTTAGCAAACCACTTCACCTCAGAACCCCAAAGAATGTTCTGCTCTCCCGTCATCATCCTTTCTATGTAAGGTTTCAGCGTTTCGTAGTTTTGCAGCGGTACACGTTGTTTAAATTGCTCCTGATTGAAGATCGAATCGTAGCCATACAACTTTCCCCACTCGGTTGACCTTGCCGAAGATATCAATGTGCGGAATACTTCATCCTGCACATCATGCGGATGATTCATAAACAGCTCTATCTGGTCCATTCGTTTTTTCATGAACCAGGTTACAATCGTATTTACAAGTGTCATAAGGGAGCGGGGTTGCTATTCTTCTTTTTACGCAATTCAAAGTGTTGACCAAGATAGAATTTTCTGGCCATTTCATTATTGGCAATCTCCTGTGGGGTGCCGGTAAGCATGATTTTTCCTTCGGTAAGCAAGTACGCGCGATCAGTTATCGATAGCGTCTCCTGAACGTTATGGTCGGTTATCAAAATGCCGATATTACGGTCTTTCAGCTTGGATACGATGGATTGAATCTCTTCCACCGCGATGGGGTCAACGCCGGCAAAGGGCTCATCCAGCAGAATGAAGTTCGGGTCGGCGGCAAGTGCTCTCGCAATCTCTGTACGTCTCCGCTCCCCTCCGGAAAGCAGGTCACCACGGTTCTTACGAACCCTGTGCAGGCTAAACTCCGAGAGAAGTTCCTCCAGCTTGTCTTTTTGCTGGGCTTTAGTCAGGTTGGTCATTTCCAACACCGCCATGACATTATCTTCTACACTAAGCTTCCTGAAAACAGAGGCCTCCTGTGCAAGATAACCTATCCCTTTCTGCGCCCTCCGGTACATGGGGTCGCTGGTGATATCTTCAGATTCGAGGTAGACATGCCCTTCGTTTGGTTTGATCAAACCAACGATCATATAGAATGAAGTAGTTTTCCCGGCACCGTTTGGCCCCAGAAGTCCCACTATCTCACCCTGTGCAACCTGGAAGGAAACGTCGTTCACCACCGTTCGCTGCTTATATTTCTTAACTAAGTTTTCTGCTCTGAGTATCATTTTAGTCGTGTTGAGGTGTTCGCCTTACACCTTTCAAATTTAATTGAATGGAACGTTTGTCTTTCCAAACATTTTCTTCAATTGTGTAACAAATATCAAAGGGAAGGCCGCCCTGCACGATATCTATATATTCACCCAGTCCAAATCCAATACAATCAAAAGCATGTGAACGCCCCTGCTTAACAGTCATTTTAAGGTGATTGTTTCCGACGGTTTGCGGACTGCCCAGGCATTGCACAGCATGACTGATAAACACAGGAGTGGTATTTAAAGGGCCATACGGCGCAAACTGACTCAAAACCCGGAAGAATTTGCCGTCAATCTTTTCCAGATCAAGGCTCGCGTCGATAACCTGTTCCTGTATCAGTAGCTCATCAGGTATCGTCTGAGAAACAATATTTTCAAATCTCTCCTGGAAAGCCAGCAGGTTCTCACTCTTCAAGGTAAGTCCCGCAGCATATTTATGTCCCCCGAACTGTTCAAACAGATCACTGCAGGAATTCAGCGCCTCGTACAGATCAAAGCCAATGACCGAACGGGCAGATCCGGAGACATGACCATTGGATTGCGTAAGCACAATCGTAGGGCGGTAGTATTTTTCCGTTAGCCTGGAGGCTACGATACCGATCACTCCCTTATGCCAGCTCTCGTTATAAACGACAGTTGTCTTCCGGTTCAAAAGTGCCGGGTCGGCAGCAATCATCGCCAGAGCCTGCTCCGTTATGGAGGTGTCATGCTCTTTTCGTTCCGTGTTTTTAATGTTGATCACATGACTGTGACTTCTCGCGATGTCCCTGTTCTCCGAAATCAAAAGGTTAACAGAATGCCGCGCATCATCTATTCTCCCGGAGGCATTAATACGCGGGCCGAGCGTAAACACCACATCCGATATGGTATACTGCTTTTTTCCCGCGATCTCAATCAGTGCCGCCATACCGTGGCAGGGCGCAGTATTAAGACGCTGCAAACCAAACTTTGCCAATACCCTGTTCTCCCCGGTTATGGGTACAATATCAGAAGCAATGCTCACCACCACGAGGTCGAGATAACATTCCAGATCTTCAAAGGCGATATTATTACGCATAGCAAAGGCCTGGATCAGCTTGAAGCCGATACCACAGCCCGAAAGCTCCTTGTAAGGGTAGGGGCAATCACTCTGCTTTGGGTCGAGCACTGCTACCGCTTCCGGAATGATGCTGCCCGGGGTGTGATGATCGCAGATAATGAAATCAATTCCCAGACTGTTCGCATAATCAACTTTGTCAACCGATTTAATACCGCAATCGAGCGCAATAATGAGCGTGATGCCATGCTCATGCGCATAATCTATACCCTGAGTCGATATTCCGTATCCTTCTTTATAACGGTCAGGGATATAATAATCAATATGGTAATGATATTTCCGTAAGAAGCCATAAACGAGCGCAACGGATGTAGTGCCGTCCACATCATAATCTCCGTAGATCAGTATCTTTTCTTTAGAAAGTAACGCGCGCTGTATCCGCTCTACTGCAACCTCCATTCCTTTCATTAGAAAAGGGTCGTGCAGATGACTCAATGAAGGACGGAAAAAATTCCGCGCATCCTCATAAGTCGTTATGTCACGGGCGACAAGCAGAGCAGCCAGAACTTCATCGATGTTAAGCTGATCTCGAAGTTCCTTAATAGCTTTCAGGTTCTTTAAGTCCTGTTCTGCCCACCTTTTTTGCATATCTTTGTTAGGTTGTGGGGTTAAATATACTATTTAATACGTTATTATCTACCCATGTCTTGCTAAGCAATTCATTATCAACTTATACATTTTTCCGATGAAATCGTCTTGAGCACAGCTGCTCAATAGCAATGGAAAATAGGCTTATGACCGCTTCATCACCATGAAAAAATAAAATATATCTGATGAAAGTATATTCTTTAAACGAAGGTTCTTACTCTGTAGACAGCTCTAAAAAATTCATACCCTTTAATCCGGAGACCGACAATGCGAAAGATCGTCCCGGGTCTTTATTTATCCACGTTCAACCGTTTTTGATAGAGCTGGATGGTAAGTTAATCGTTCTGGACACAGGCCTTGGCTACAAGAATGGCGCAGGCGAACTCGTCATTCATGAAAACATCCGCAAGGCCGGTTATGATCCAGAGGACGTAAGCATGGTACTGATGTCGCATCTTCATTACGATCACGCTGCCGGAATGATTTACGAGAAAGACGGCACAATGCAGCTGTCCTTTCCACATGCAGAGTATGTCATCAACCGCAACGAATGGGAAGTGGCCTACAGCGGAGCATCGTCCTCTTACCACACAGATATCTTTGACATCGTTCAGCGCAGCGGCAGTATTCATTTCATAGAGGGCGACGGAAAGCTAACGGATAAGATCAGTTACGAAGTGACAGGCGGACATTGCCAGTTCCATCAGGTGTTCCTGATAGATGACCAGGGCGATAAGTGCTTCTTTGGCGCAGATATCCTTCCTGAACCTGAACAGCTGCTTCGAAAGTTTAAGGCCAAATACGACTACGACGGCGCTAAATCCATGGAGCTGCGGGAACACTACGGTAAGTTGGCGGCCCAGGAAAACTGGCTATGTCTGTTCTATCATGCGAAGAGGGATTCGCTAGCCAGGGTAGAAGAGGTTGAGGGGGCGTTTAAGATCCTTAAAGAATAGGTAAACAGAGCGTTGCGGCTCTTAGACGTCTGCCTTCCACTCGTGTGGGATTTTTAATTTGTAACCTGTTTTACTTATCACTTCAGGATCGAACTGTGAATCTACGAGTTTTTTTCTACCTATGATTTGAGAACCTTTTGCAGCCACTGTCATCGAAGAGTTGTGTCGCTTAGGCGGAAATGAAATAAATATCCGTTTTTTGGGAAATAGGGCGTGGACTTCTCTAATAGGGGGTGTTAAGTCGCTATCCCCAGAAATGAGCATAGCCATATCGTATTCGTCTTTAAAAGCGTCAACGATAATGGCTGTAGCAATATTCACATCGGTCATTTTCTCTTTGGCGGTGCGCCAGATATGTCCACATCTTTTGCATTCTTGGGTGCCGTCCTGATAATTGCCATACACGATTTTGATCCCTGTGCTTTCTAACGCATCGATATATGTAGACTGGCGCTTTTGCTTGTCGGGGTTGTTGCTTACTCGACTTGTGAAATATTTTATTCCAGTTAATTCCTGATGTGGCTTCAATAAATTCACCACAAGGAGTTTTATATTTAACCACCTGCAGCTATCAAAGCCAGCTTCTCGCATTCCAAAATACAGGTTAAAACCATCTATGTACGCAACTACTCTTTCTTTTCTTTGAACTATTTCTTGCATTTTACGTTGTTATTACTGTATCTTTGTAGTCAAGAACTTCACTAAGGATAGTATCCTTAGTTCGACGCCTCCTTCTGGAGGCGTTTCTTTTTTCACAAGTATTTTCTTATTATACTTTTAGTTTGTCTTTCATTCTTTTTTCAACAAATATTTCTCTCTTTAGTCTTGGATCCTAACTTAGATTGAAAGTCAGGGTGTGATATTAGATATTTCAGACGAGATGTCCAAACTCTCCGTAAAAATAAAAGCCTGCTATCAAAATTATGATGCAGGCTTTGTATTTTCTACTTTAGATTTCTTCTTATTACTTCTTCGCTACCAGATTAAAGTCAAGTACGAAATCATCATAAATAGCTTTGTCTCCAATGCTTTCAAAGAAGCTCTTAGAGTTGTAACGGATATCGTATTTCGTTCTGTCTACTTTAACACCCTTCGCTACAGCAACAACTGCGTTATTCTGTCTTTTTACTGTCGCAGGGAAAGTAAGCGGCTTGGTAATCCCTTTGATAGTCAGGTCACCGGTGATATTTACCTGGCTTGCTCCGGCTGGAGTAACCTTAGTGATCTTAAAGGTAGAAGTTGGATATTTCGCAGTTCCGAAGAAATCATCAGCTTTCAGGTGACCTTCCAGTTTCTGAGCAGTTTCTCCCTGAACGTCAGTAGCAACGATGGAGTTCATATCTGCAGTGAATGAACCACCAGCTAACTTATTCCCGTTAAAATTCAAGCTGCCCGAAGACAAGTTGATCGTTCCGAAATGCTTGCCTGTTACTTTTTCACCTAACCACTTGATGGATGAGTTCTTTGTATCAACAGTAAAAGATTCTGTTTTTAAAGCTGGCTTGAACGCCGAAAATAAGCCGATTGCTGCAATGGCTAATACTGATGTTAATTTCATTTTCATATTCATTATGATACAAAAGTAAACATCTTTATTAAAAATAGATGTTGCAACACCTATTTCCTTAGAAAATGACAGTTTATTCACATTTCCAAGGTAGAAGAACCATCTCCTGCCTTAAATGCGTCGTTTTAATTTGAGCATGACAAATTTTCGCTCACCTTCATTGTCGATTACATAAAGGATAAAGGTCCTTTCGGCTCGGGAACTGAACATGCTATTGATTTCCTCCATACTTAGTTCCTTGACGGGTCGAAAGTTGATACTGATAATTTCTTCCCCCACACGAAGCCCCGCGCTGTCTGCCGCAGAATGCTGCTCAACCCGGTTAATCAGTATACGCTTGAAGTCCGGTGCCCTTGTCACCAGTTCCAGTCCGCTCATATCATGCTCAAAGGGCTCTTTAAATGAATGGGCAGGGCGGAGGTATATCTTATTCCTGCTATAGTCGAACATTACCCGAAACCTCTTGAGGACAGGATTTCCGAGATTACCGTTCCTCTCCGGAAATCCGCTTCTCTTGATCACTTCCTGAAACTCCGGAAAGGATGACACGACGTTTTGAAACAGATAACTTCCGATGGTAATGCTTTGTATCCTACCAATATGGCCATGAATAGGTCCGAGCAACCCGACTCCAAGATTGGCCTCAATATTTTTTTCAGGAGCATCAAACGACTTCTTATCATAGCTTTCCAGAGAAACAGCGTGCCCGGCGCCCGTGTCAACGATCATTTTCAACGCCTTGTAAACCTTGCCATCCAGTTCAACTGTACTCTCTATATACGGTTTTTTATCTTCAACGCTGATAGATACTTCCGTGCTCTTTTCAGGAATGTATTCGCTGGAGAAAGGGCGTAGCGTAATTCGCTGAGCGGAGTATCGGATCTCAACCATGAAACTGTTGAAGAAATCATATCCAATTAATCCATGAACAGGCATGCCAAGTGTTTCTGAAAGCTCCAGCAAATCTTCGTTCAGAATGATGACATTCATCGAATGCGCTACCGTCCTGCCGAGTCCTAGTGTTACACCCGAAGCCACCGATGCACTCAGCTCTTCGCCCTGCCCGAAGCCGGTAATCTTCATCTGCCGGAGACCAGTCAAATGAAGTGAATCAATGAGAGAGGGGTTCGTGATCAGGCAAACACCTATTCCTGTATCCAGAAGAAAATTAAAGGGACCCTTTCCGTTGATGGTCATCGGAACGACGATCAGGTTTTTTACGAGACGGAACGAAATAGAGTGCCGCTTCCGCTTGTCCTCGAACTGAAAACTCTGGGCAAAGCCTCCCGAACTGAGCAAGCTGAACGCAGCCAGCAGCATCAGCAACTTTCTGATATAGAGGAGGGATGGTGGCATACGGATTGGCTATGTATAAATTTACGTTATTTTATTGGTCCTTTCTGAAAAGGAAATCCGCTATAAATGAAACCTCTCTGTTGATGGTTTGTTAGCACAACTAAATCCTTCTGTGCTATGATTTTTAAGTCCGCCTCCTTTTTTATCGTCCTCTTGATCTTGAGCCTTTCCGCCTGCAAACAAAAAACCGAAACCAAACATCAGTCTCCCCGCGACCTCTTTCCGGGATTATTTGAGGCTGTGCAGGCCGGCCATGTGTTTGAAGACAGTAAAACTTTCACCGATTGTATGCCTAAGCGCGATCCGGAAGACATTCTCAAAACTTATCAGGAAGAGAAGAATAAGGCCGGCTTCAATCTGAAGGCCTTTGTGGACAAGAACTTCAGTTTGCCGGAAGAAGTTGCAAAAGACTACCAAACCAATATTCGCGCAGGCGTCGAACCGCATATTCGCTCTCTTTGGGATGTACTGACGCGCAGGCCCGACAAATACTACCAGTACAGCTCTCTTCTGGCGCTTCCGCAGCCATACGTGGTGCCGGGTGGCCGGTTCCGCGAAGTCTATTACTGGGATTCGTATTTCACGATGCTGGGGCTGGAGGAAAGCGGCCGCACCGACCTAATCGAAAGCATGGTGAACAACTTTGCCTACCTCATTCGTACTTACGGCTTCATCCCCAACGGTAACCGTACCTATTATCTTACCCGATCTCAGCCTCCATACTTTTCATTGATGGTAAAGCTGCTCATGGAGAACAAAAAGCTGAAAGGTGATTCCGTATTGAAAGCTAACCGCGATGCTCTGGAGAGAGAATACAGTTTCTGGATGAATAATAACGATGCGAAGAAGGGCGCTAACCTGCATGTCGTGTTTATGCCTGATGGCGAAAAGCTGAACCGCTATTTCGATTCGGGCGACTGGCCCCGGGAGGAAGCTTACTCGGAAGACGTTGCCATCGCGGCGAACAGCTCCGCCTCAAAACCTGAAGTTTACCGCCATCTTCGCTCCGGAGCGGAGTCGGGCTGGGACTACAGCAGTCGCTGGTTCAGCGATGGCAAGACCCTGAATACCATACAGACCACGGATATCATTCCTGTCGACCTCAACGCCCTCTTATATCATCTTGAAATCATGCTGGCTAAAGCCTACCAAATCGGCGGAGACGATAAAGCAAAAGACTTCATGACGCGCTCAGCGGAACAACGCAAAATAGCGATTATGAAATACTGCTGGGACAAAGAGGCAGGATGGTTTCGAGACTACAACTGGAAGTCGGAAATGGCGACTTCCTCTATGAGTCTGGCCGGTGTCTATCCCATGTATTTCAATATGATAGCTACAAGCCGTGCCGATACGATGGCAAATACCCTGCAGCAGAAGTTTCTCAAGCCGGGAGGTCTGGTTTCGACCCTGGCGACCACAGGGCAGCAATGGGACGCGCCTAATGGCTGGGCTCCGTTGCAATGGATGGCGATCGCCGGCTTGTCTACTTATAAAAAGGAGGAGTTGTCCCGCGAAGTGTCCCGCAGATGGAGCAGTTTGAACGTCAACGTTTTCAATAAGACGGGGAAGCTGATGGAAAAGTATAATGTGGTCGATACCGCGGTTTTTGCCGGGGGCGGCGAGTACCCGAACCAGGACGGCTTTGGCTGGACGAATGGCGTGTTGCTGAAGATTCTTGCGCGACAAAAGAACCAAAGTATTCAGTAAGCTTTATAATCCCCGAAGGGTAAGCTCGAAGGGACGGCCGTTTATTCCCTTTTGAATGCAGGCGTATATAAAGCGCCTTTTAGCCCACATAAGTCCGACTTACAGTATCGTAAGTCGGACTTATGTGGGTATTATCTCAGGCGATTATGGGCATCATATAACCGAGACTGAATAGAGAACGAGGAAATGGTAGAGCAGGTGCCGCCAATTACGGGGTTATAAATCGGGTCTTCTCTGCTACGCTGACTTAATATTGTTTATCCGTTATTACATGATCAATTCTTTTCAGAGGATATAAATAACAGTTCTCTCTGTCAATTCTGTTCATTAGTCGGGTTGTCATTGTCCCGTTGCAGGACCTTCCGAACTTAACGAGGTGATTAGCTTATCAGTCATTGGGTCGCTTGAGGGGCCGTATCCGTTTACCAGAACTCCTTTTATCTGATGCTTTTCTGACGAAATAGCGTAAACAATCGCTTCATCGGCTGGGTCGGTTATGCCTTCGAAACGATAATGCTTATCCACTACGAAGTCTTCAGGAAAGACTTGAAGAGCATTTCCATTGCAAATAAGGCAGTTGTCTTTCAGGTTAAAATCCATGCTGTAGCCATCCTTTTTTAACTTCGCCAGAACCTCTGAAAGCGTACTCATTGTGGCTGAGATGGTTTTGTTAGGATTAGTTGGGTTAGTCATAGTTATGTCGTTTTCTAGTATAACACAGACGGTGATAAAAAGTTTAAGGTATAAAAGTACTTTATTACTTTTATTTGGTTATCTTTGTTTTAAGAAATCAAAAAGACATGGAAACTATAGAGCAAAATTACATCAACGTACCCCTGATTGAACCTAAGTTAAAGCACCCAACCATCTTCCGCGTGTTCGATGGATTAGCAGGTGGGGAGAGCCTGACTATTCATAACGACCATGACCCAAAGCCGGTGTATTATCAACTGCTTGGTGAGCGTGGGGATGTTTTCATTTGGGAATACCTGGAGGAAGGTCCGGAGTGGTGGGACGTCAGGATCACGAAAAAAGGCGAGAACGACAAGGAGACGGTTGGAGAAATCGCTGCAAAGGATTTGCGAAAAGCTGAAGTATTCAAGAAATACGGAATTGACTTCTGCTGTGGAGGTAAGAAAACACTGGCGCAGGTTTGTAATGAAAAGAACATCGACGTTACCAAAGTAGAAACTGAGCTTCAGCAGGTGAATAGCGTGGCGAAGGCAAGTGCTGTATCTTACAACGATTGGAATATAGATTTTCTCGCGGATTACATCATCAATACGCATCACAGCTACGTTCGGAAGTATATACCCGAAATCAATTCCTACGCGCTGAAAGTGGCACAGGTTCATGGTGCAGAGCATCCGGAGCTAATCGAGATCAGCACGATAATAGGTACCATCAAAGACGAACTTCTGGACCATTGCGAAGATGAGGAAAAGGGAATTTTTAGTTACGTAAAAGAAATAGTTGCGGCTAAGAATCAACAGAAAACTCTGGTAACTCCGAGCAGAACACTGGCATCACAGATTGATGAGCTGGAGCATGAACACGATACTGTAGGCCGGCTTCTCGACAGGATCAGAGAACTGAGCCAGGGCTACGCCATTCCTGCTGACGCCTGCACAAGCTATAAGCTTTTATACAAAATGATACAGGAATTTGAAGATGATCTTCACATCCATATTCACCTGGAAAATAACATCCTTTTCCCGAAAGCAGCGGAAATGGAGAAGAGTTTAACCGCTTAACTAATATCAAATGTCATGGATATCCCACTCACCACAGGGAAACAGAGAAGGGTAGTAATTGTCGGGGCCGGTTTCGCAGGACTGAAGCTAGCCCGGACGCTCCCTCCTCAGCACTTTCAGGTCGTATTGCTTGACAGGAACAACTATCACCAATTTCAGCCTCTCCTTTATCAGGTCGCTACGGCGGGACTGGAGCCTAGCAGCATCAGCTTTCCCCTTAGAAAGATCTTTCAAAAAAGCAGCAATGTCTTTTTACGGGTAGCGGAGGTAATGGAAGTGATCGCTGACAAGCGGGAAATAGACACCTGTATAGGTAGGATATCTTATGACTATCTGGTCCTTGCGCATGGTGCAGAGACGAACTTCTTGGGCAATAGCAATTTGCAACATTATGGTTATCCTATGAAATCAGTTTCGGATGCTTTGCTAATCAGAAATACGCTCTTGCAGAATTACGAGCATGCCCTGACCTCAAAAAATGAAGAAGAGCGAAATGCCCTGCTTAATGTGGTGATTGTGGGAGGTGGACCAACGGGAGTAGAATTGGCGGGTGCGGTGGCTGAGATGAAGAATAAATTGCTCCCGAAGGACTACCCGGAGATCGACTTCGGCAGTATGAGAATATACTTGCTGGAAGCCGGAAAGAGAGTGCTCGGCGGATTGGGCAACCCGTCTTCCGATAAGGTAAAGATGTATCTCGGGAAGCTTGGAGTGGACGTAAAGACGGAAACTGTGGTGAAAGACTATGACGGACAAACGGTTTCGCTGGAAAACGGTACAGCCATTCAAAGCCGCTGCCTGATTTGGGCAGCAGGTGTAAAAGGAGTGGCAATGTCGGGGATTCCAAAGCAATCGGTACTTCCGAACAACAGGATATTGGTTGATGATTACAACCGTGTAAAGGATATGGATGGGGTGTTTGCCATCGGCGATATCGCTGCCATGGCTGCGATGGAATATCAGAAAGGCCATCCTCAGGTTGCTCCTGTGGCGATTCAACAAGCTACTCTTCTAGCCAAAAATCTCCTGAGCGGCCTCTTAAATAAACCTATGAAAGCCTTTGTTTATGAAGATAAGGGCAGCATGGCCACCGTGGGGAGAAATCTGGCTGTGGCCGAAATGGGCAGGATGCGTTTGAGTGGGTTTATTGCCTGGGTTGCCTGGATGCTCGTCCACCTGATGTCTGTGATCGGACTCAAAAATCGGGTATTCATTTTAATCAACTGGATGTGGCAGTATGTCACTTATGATCAGTCTTTACGGTTGATCATCAAACCGGCACAAAAAGCTCCGGCACAGCAGAAAAAAAGCAGTCAAGCTGAGGCGTTAGTGGTACCGGAAATGAGGGGCAGCCATTGTTATATGTCAGGTTTAAGGTAGAACTAACTTACAAACGTCAAATGGAAATAATAGAAGTAGACAGTAATGACCAATACAAGGTATTGAGTGTATCTTTACATGCTGGCGAAGGAATTCCCTTGCATCACGCCACTTCCGACGCGTTATTAATCGGAAGGAAGGGGACGGGCAAGATTATTTTTGCCGACAGACAGGTTACCATTTCACAAGGTGATAGCTTGCTGATAAAGGCGGATGAACCCCACAGACTGGATATCAATGAGGACTTTAGTTCTTACCTCGTTCTGGATTTAAATGGCGTTATAAAATTTAACAGAGCAACACATTAATTGAACCATCAATGAAAACTATTGTATTATTATTGGCAGTGAATGCCATCTTACTTTTTTCGTGCCAGCAAGGGAATACCAAAACCGAAGAAGCGACACATGAGCATACGTCGGCCCAGCATAAGGAACCACACACAGGGGAAGATGCTACTGAAACTAAAAAGTGGATGACCGATGAAAATACCAGAACGTATGTAGCGGAAATGGATACAAGGCTAAAGGAATTTAAGTTGAAGAACGACGGGGAACTTGCTTCTTTCAAAGCTTTAGGAGGGGGGTTATCAGATGATTTGAATAAGCTCATTGCGGGTTGCAAAATGAAGGGACCAGATCATGACGCATTACACGGTTGGTTAACACCGCTACTTGAGGAGGTGTCGGCGGTCAAAAAGTCTGAAACAATTGCACAAGGGCAACTTTCGGTTAAAAAGATTGAAGATATCGTGCTTGATTTTTACGAGCGGTTTGAATAGCGGGCGCTCGTTCTATCAGCCGATGACATCTTTTTACAGGTGTTGCGTGGGCAAGATTTGGTTAAATAGTACATTTGCAAACTCCGGTGTTGAGCAGGACTAGAAAATTAGTGTCTAAAAAGGTGCGGAATGTTGAGTTATACGTGTAAAACGGCAATCAAAGCTGTTATTTATTTAGCCTCGAGAAGTATGGAAGGCGGGAAGGCAGGCATTAAGGAAACGGCTGAACACATCAATGCCAGTGAACACACCGTAGGTAAGATATTGCAGACTCTGGCAAAGCGGGGGTTGATCAATAGTATTAAGGGGCCGTCTGGTGGGTTTCATGTTAATGAGGCCCAATTGGGTCAGCCTATCGGCGCGATCGTGGAAAGCATTGAGGGGAAAGATATTTTCAAAGAGTGCGGACTTGGTTTGACTAAATGCTCGGCTCTGCACCCTTGTCCTATTCATGATGAATATAAGATTGCGAGGGATTTGTTAGAGAAGTTGTTTGAGGAGAAAAAGGTAAAAGACCTTTGTGACCCTGTAAATAGCGGGTTGGCGCATCTTATTTGATAGTAAAATCTTCTTTCTGTTGAAATGAAAAGGCCTCCTCTGCTTAAGGAAGCCTTTTTGAGTTTTAATCTTCCTGAAGGAAGGGATATCGATAATCTCTGGCAGCGTCGAGCGTTTCCTTGATCGTGCGCGGAGATACCCAGCGCAGGAGGTTGATCATAGAACCGGCTTTGTCGTTTGTGCCCGAGCCTCTGGCTCCACCGAAGGGCTGCTGGCCTACCACGGCACCTGTACACTTATCGTTGATATAGAAATTCCCTGCAGCGTTGCGGAGGGCGACAGTTGCTTTCTCGATAATATAACGGTCTGAAGCAATAACGGCGCCGGTAAGGGCGTAGATCGATGTTTTGTCGATCAGCTCAAGTGTCTGATCCAGTTGATCATCTTCGTATACATAGATTGTGAGCACGGGACCGAACAGTTCTTCGCACATGGTTACCGATGAGGGGTTCTGACTGACGATAACGGTCGGGTCAATAAAGTAACCTTTAGACTTATCGTAGTTTCCGCCGGCAATGATTTCTGATTGGGGATCAGCGTTGGCTTTGTCTATGGCTGAAGCAAGCTTATCAAACGATTTCTCATCGATAACAGCATTCACGAAATTGCTGAAATCTTCTACGGGCCCTACCTTCAGGCTGGCGAGGTCGCGTACGATCATCTCTTTTAGCTCAGGCCAGATGGATTTAGCGATATAAACCCTGGAAGCTGCTGAACATTTTTGTCCCTGATATTCAAATGCGCCTCTTACGATGGCGGTATTGGCTACTTCTAAATTAGCCGACTGGTGCACCAGGATAAAGTCCTTTCCTCCGGTTTCACCCACAATACGCGGGTATGTTTTGTATTTATGGATGGAGTTACCAATCGTTTTCCAGATATCCTGAAATACGCCTGTCGATCCGGTGAAGTGAATTCCTGCGAAATCAGGATGCTGAAATATAACATCACCGGCATCAGGTCCGGATACGTAAATAAGATTGATAACGCCGGTTGGCAGGCCTGCTTCCCGGAGCACCTCCATGATGACCTGGGCTGAATAGATCTGAGTGTTGGCAGGTTTCCATACGACGACGTTCCCCATCAATGCTGCAGAGGTTGGAAGATTTCCGGCTATTGCGGTGAAGTTGAAGGGGGTTAATGCGAATACAAAGCCTTCAAGCGGGCGTTGTTCGACGCGGTTCCAGCTTCCTGGAGAGGATATGGGCTGCTGCGCATAGATCTCCGTCATGTATTGCACATTGAAACGCAGGAAGTCAATTAGCTCGCAGGCTGAATCGATCTCTGCCTGATAGGCGTTCTTTGACTGCCCAAGCATGGTAGCGGCATTGATTTTATACCGGTAGGGACCAGCAATCAGGTCTGCGGCCTTCAAGAATATCGCTGCACGTTGCTCCCAGGCCATTTTCTCCCAGTCTGCTTTAGCTGCAAGGGCCGCGTCGATGGCTTGCTGAACATGAGTCTTGTCGCCCTTATGATAGTGCCCGATTACAGTTTGGTGGTTATGAGGAGGTTTTATCTCAACCTTTTGTCCGGTTCTGACCTCCTGCCCTCCGATATACATCGGAATATCTTTCTGATCTGAATAAGCGTGGTTGATCGCTTCTTTCAAAAGAGACCTTTCCCGGCTACCCGGACTATAGTTCAACACGGGTTCGTTAACCGGTGCAGGTACAGTGAAAAACCCTTTAATCATAAATTCGAAATTAGGTTGCAAAGATACGGAACGCCTTGAATAAATTTTAAATTGCCTATATTGCGTGCTCTCAATTTCTTCCCGAGAATAAAAGTTGTTTTTATATGGAAAGCAATGTTCAATTGCAATTGGCGTCGGACTATGTACGCTTTACTGACAAAAATATTTTTCTAACAGGTAAGGCGGGAACAGGAAAAACAACATTCTTGCACCGTCTTAAAAAAGATTCGGTGAAACGTATGGCCGTTGTTGCGCCGACAGGAGTGGCAGCTATCAACGCGGGAGGGGTGACGATCCATTCTTTCTTTCAGCTTCCTTTTGGTCCCTTTATTCCGGGAGATGGCGATAATCCTCAAAAGAGGAACACGTCATTTAATGCGAACAGATTCCATAAGGAAAAGATCAATCTCATCAGAAGTCTGGATCTTCTTGTTATTGATGAGATCAGTATGGTTAGGGCAGATACGCTCGACGGGATAGATGAAGTACTGCGGAGATATAAAAATCATTCAAAGCCATTTGGAGGCATTCAGTTGCTGATGATTGGAGATCTCCACCAGCTTTCTCCGGTGGTAAAGCAAGAGGACTGGCAGATACTGAAAGATTATTATCCGAATTTATATTTCTTCAATAGCAAGGCTTTGCAGAAGACCTCGCCGGTAAGTATTGAGCTGAAACATATCTACCGCCAGTCGGATACCCATTTCATCAGTTTATTAAATAGTATCCGGGATAACCGGATCGACGCCTCGGTTCTCGATAAGCTGAACGAGCGGTACATACCTGACTTTAATCCATCGGATGAAGAGGGATATATCACGCTGACGACGCATAATAGTTCTGCACAGGATATCAACATCAGGAAGTTGCTTCAGATTGAGCAGAAAACGCAAAAGTTCGCTGCTGCGATAGACCGGGAGTTTCCGGAGTTTGCCTATCCTACTGAGGTTGATCTGGAGCTAAAAACGGGTGCCCAGGTGATGTTTGTGAAAAATGATACATCCCGGGATAAGCTGTTTTACAACGGAAAGATCGGGAAGATCGTTCGCATGACTGCGGAGCTGATCTATGTAAAATGTCCGGGTGATCTGGCCGAGATTCCTGTGCAAAAGGCCGAGTGGCAGAATATCAAATACACTCTAAATGCCGCGACCAAGGAGGTGGAAGAATCAGTAATCGGTACTTTTACACAGTTTCCTCTCAAGCTGGCCTGGGCAATTACCATACATAAGAGTCAGGGTCTGACATTTGAGCGGGCTATCATTGATGCAAATGCGGCGTTTGCACACGGTCAGGTCTATGTTGCTTTGAGTCGTTGCAAGAGCTTTGAAGGCATGGTACTCAGCTCGGCGATCTCTTACGGAAGTGTGAAAACGGATGGGGCCATTGCCGCTTATACCCGGGATGCGAGTAACAACGAGCCCGGTCAGGAACAGCTGAATCGTTCGAAGATCGCTTTTCAGCAAAGTCTGCTGTTTGATCTGTTCGACTTCAGGGAAATCAAGCAGGCGTTTTTTCAGTTGCAAAGAATCGTTCAGGAAAATGATCGTGTGCTGGTGCCGTCGCTTGCCGACGATGTGCTTGCCATGGGGCAGGCTCTTGAAAAGGACATATATAAGGTAGCAGAATCGTTTGAACGACAGCTCAGAACGCTTCTGCAGGAAGACAAGCTTCCGGAAGATTACCAGCAGCTGCAGGACAGGGTGAAAAAAGCCTGCGTCTATTTTGTGGACAAAGTGCGTTCGGTTCTTCAGGAGGAGCTTAAGAAGTTCGATCTGGAAACGGACAACAAGGCACTGAAAAAGAGCCTGACGGATGTGTTTGGAAGACTCCAGAAGGCTACCCATATTAAGGTGATGGTATTCAATTATGGCGTTGGCGGCTTTGATACTATCGGATATTTGAAAACCAAGGCGAACGCCGATATCGATTATGAGGCGGCATTAAAGGTTGTTCCGGCTACCCGAAAGACTCCGGCTGCAACAGGTACATTACATGCGGAGTTATACTCCAGCCTCTGGAAATGGCGCAATGAGCTTGCCGCTGATAAGCATGTTCCGGTGTATATCGTGCTGCCCCAGAAGTCGCTGATCGAACTGGTGGAGCGTCTGCCATCGACCCTCCAGGAGCTGGAAAGCATCAAGGGTATCGGAAAGACAAAGGTAAAAGCCTTTGGAAAAACGATTCTGGAGTTGATCGCCCGCTATTGCGACAAGAAGGGAATTGACCGGAATCCAATGGAAATGAAGTTAAAGGAACCTAAGCTTAAGCCTGATACCAAGGAAGTATCCTTGGGGATGCTTCGCGCAGGCAAGTCTGTTAGTCAGATTGCCTCAGAAAGAGGATTGACCGTTAATACCATAGAAGGGCATCTGATTCATTTCATAGGAAATGGCCGGGTCGAAATTAATGAAGTAGTAGGGGAGGGTAAGATAAAGCTGATCTCCGACTATATTTCGGAAAATAATCCGGAGTCGATGAATGATGTTAAGATGGCTCTGGGAGAAAAGGTATCTTTCACGGAAATAAAGGCCGTGATGATCCATCTGGAGTATACACACGTTGCAGGCTGATTGATATGGATATCAGATCGATCCTCCTTTATAGTATTTCGCTGTTGGCATTGCTTATCAGCAGTTGCGCCGGGGATATCCCCGACAAGTCTGCGGACTTGGGTAAAGTGGATGCGGGCATCTACCGCACGATTGACTCACTGAACGAGGTAGCTTTCCGGACGAAGAAGAATGATGTGATGAGGGCACTTGATGTTGTATACAAGGCCGCCTATCTCGCTGAGCTATATCATTATGACAAGGGGATGGCTGCGTCGTTACTGACTGAAGCGGGAATTTATCATCAGAATGGCTATCACAAAAGGGCGTTAACGCTGTACTATAAATCGCTCGATATCAGTACGAAAATTAAGGATTCTCTTCATATTGCCAAAGCTAATCAGCAGATAGGGAATGCGTTGATGGAAAGCGGGGACTACGCTGAGGCAGAGCGTTTATATACAATTGCTGTTGATTACTATAGCATACTGGGTCAGAGTGAGGATCTCGTCAATATCTGGAACAGCCTGGGTTCGGTTAAGCTGGCAGCCGGACGAATCGACTCGGCCACCAGTTATTTTATTGAGGCAAGAGAAGCTAGTCAGCGGTTGGGTTATACATATGGCACTAAGAAGTCGAATCATAACCTGGGGCTTCTGAATGCGAAGATAGGGAAGCTGGCAACCGCGAGAGACTATTTCAATACCTCCCTTGCGATTGATATCAAGGCCAAGGATGCATACGGGATTGCTCTTAACAGAAATGAACTTGCCCGGCTTGAAATCCGGGAAGGCGATTATGCGGATGCGGTTGATCTGCTGAAGTTGGCATTAAAATCTGCAGGTTCAATTTCTGCCGGGCAACTACAAATTGAGTCGCTCAAAAGCCTGTGTGAGGTTTACCGGAAAAAGCAAGATATGACGGAACTGGTAAAATACCAGGAAATGCTGATCGACAGGCAAAATGATCTTGCCGAGCGCGAGAAGTTTTATTCGATGAATTTTCTTGAGATTCTGAAAGCGAAGGAACAGGAAAGGTTTGTGTTTCAAAAGAAGATTGTGACTGCGCAACAGCGGGTAGCTTATTCAAATGTTGTTCTCGGTGTTGTATCTGCGGGACTGATTACCTTAATCCTGCTGACGATACTTTGGTATAAGAACTACAAGCGCGCAAAGTCGTACAGCAAAGAGCTGATGGACAAGAATGAAGTCATTCAGAAGCATGTGCTGGCACTTAACAAGTTGAACAGTGCCATAACCGATCAGAATGAGCGTTTGGAAGAGTCAAACCGCATGAAAGATAAGCTTTTGTCTATCGTAAGCCATGATCTTCGGACTCCTTTGACGAATACAAAAGGTATTTTGGATCTGGTGGAAGGGAATTATCTCAGTTCGGCTGAGCTTAACCAGTTATTGAAAGATCTGGATGCGCAATATGTTAAATCGCTGACCTTGCTTGATAATCTGCTATTCTGGATCAAGGGCCAGATGTCGGGTTCAGCCCTGGAATCTAAGGTGATCGATCTGAAGCCATTGATTGACAGCCTTTGCCATGAGTTGGAGATATCCGCCGCAAAGAAAGACATCCTGTTGATTAATGATATCAAGGCCGGGCTGTCTATTTCAGGCGACCGAGAGATGATAAAAGTTGTATTCAGGAACCTGCTCACGAACGCGCTTAAGTTTACCGAGAAAGGCTATGTGAGGATTTATGCGACCGTGGACGATGGCATAACCGTTCATGTGGAGGATAATGGAATCGGCATGAGTGAAGAAGTGCTGAAAAAGGTGTTGAGCAGGAGTTATTTTACCACCAAGGGCACACATAAAGAGTCGGGTACTGGATTTGGGCTGCTCATTTGCAAGGATCTTATCGAAAAACATGGAGCTTCTCTGTCTGTTAAAAGTGAAGTTGGGCAAGGTGCTGTTTTTTCAGTGAGGTTCGGCGCGAAGTAGTTTTGTTTTCTTGTTGTGCCTGCATTTTCCTACCTTAGCCGGATTATTTGTTTAATGAAAAACGTTACTTTCTGTTGGACCGAACATGAGCTCATGAACGATTCAGCACCATTAAGAAACAAATTATTCTGTTGAAAAATGACTACATCCTTTGATTTTGAAAAACCTATAGCTGATCTTCAGCAGCAGATAGAGAAAGTTAAGCAAATTGCCGAGAAGACGAAAGTGGATATGAGCGGAACGCTGACGGAGTTGGATCAACAGTTGGCGGCTGCGAAAGAGCAGATCTATTCTAATCTGACGGGTTGGCAAAAGGTTCAGATTTCCAGACATCCTGAGAGACCTTATACGTTGCAGTATATCGAGATGATGTGCGAAAACTTTGTTGAGCTGCATGGCGACCGTACAGTAAAAGATGATAAAGCGATTGTCGGAGGTTTTGCCTCGATTGGCGGTCAGACGGTGATGGTGATTGGTCACCAAAAAGGTACAAATACGAAACTGCGTCAGTACCGGAACTTTGGTATGGCAAATCCGGAAGGTTACCGTAAAGCTCTGCGGCTGATGAAACTGGCGGAAAAATTCAACAAGCCGGTGGTGACGCTGATCGATACCCCCGGGGCTTTCCCAGGTCTGGAAGCGGAGGAGCGCGGCCAGGGTGAGGCCATCGCGAGAAATTTGCTGGAAATGTCAGTTTTACGTGTGCCGGTAATCTGTGTAGTGATCGGAGAGGGGGCATCAGGCGGCGCATTGGGCATTGGGATCGGCGATAAGGTGCTGATGCTGGAGCATTCCTGGTATTCTGTTATATCGCCGGAGAATTGTTCGGCTATTTTATGGCGTACCTGGGACTATAAAGAACGGGCCGCGGAATGTTTGAAGCTTACCGGCGACGATATGTTGAAGAATGGATTAATAGATGGTATTATCCCGGAACCGATGGGAGGTGCACATCAGGATCCTGTATGGATGGCTGAAACGTTGAAGAACAGAATCCTTGGGGATTTGAAAGAGCTTAAGGCTAAAGATATTGATACCGTTGTAAATGAGCGGATAGAGAAGTTCTGTGCGATGGGTGTCGTTGTGGAGGGCTAGTATCTCAATGCAGCAGTTAAAAAGAAAGGCCTGAAAATTTAATTTTCAGGCCTTTCTTTTTTAACGATTGTCTGTCTTTATTCGTAATTGAGAGACAATGAACCCTGCAGGCTCGTAAATTGCTTTTGCAGTTCAGCATGCAGCGCGGTTTGCTTGTTCGCTTCTGTGATCTTGAGCAACTCATTGAGAACGGAAACACCTAACTGGATGTCGTTCATGGCGAAACGCTGGCGACTGCCTGAAAGACCTCCGACATAGGCCAGCTCATCTGAGATGAATTTGCTGGTGTGTTTAACCAGTGTGTTTGCTTTCTCTGTTTCGCCTACTTTGTACAGTAAATCTGCTGTGTAGTATCTGTGAAGGATATAGTAGAAAAGGTAATTTTTCTCCGGAACAACTTCAAGAGACTTGTTCAATGCTTTTTTCGCTTCCTCAACACGACCTTCTTCGTATAACTTGCCTGCTAGTGTATTGAAGCTTTTCATGATGGTTGCGATCATGCGGGTCGTTTCAGGATCGAGGTACTTCGCACCTTTCATATTTCCCCACACAAACTTGTTAAGCATGTTATCATACATGCGGTCGGCGTTGATAAGCTCAGGTTCCTGTGCTGTTGAGTCTGCCACCGGTTTTTTCAGCGGAAGTAGTCTGTAGGCGAACCCTTCATTATACAGGTATTTGTCCAGACCAATATAGTTGCTTGAGGGAACGGTAACGGCGAAGTAAATAGGCCTTTTCCAGTCGTTATGTGCAAGGATATCGAACATCGCCAGCTCTGTTTTGGTTACATAGTTTTTGTTATAGGTCCAGTCCATAGTAGCGGCGATGCTGTCTTTCATCGACTCACTTACTGTCTTTGTAGCGAGCACTTGCGTCGGGTCGACGGTGATTCTAAAGTTCTTCGTTGGAAGGATGTTTTCCTTGGTACCATCCTGCATAGGAACTTTATCGTTGTCGTTGTCTGATGTTAGTACTTCAAACAGGCTTTTCATCTCGAGAGGTTCCGCGAATTTGTAATCGTAGTAACGGATTACGTCACGCACTCCCTGAACGAATTTTTCATTCCCCATGGTTAATGGAAGCGGATCTGCCTGGTTGATCTTGTCTTTCATCTGGCGGATGTACCAGTCGGTACCCAATAAGCTCAGGTTGACGATGCGCACATCCGGACGTACGCCTTCAACTTCCTGTACGTACCAAAGTGGGTAGGTGTCGTTATCTCCGTAGGTGAAAAGGATGGCATTGGGTGCACATGATTCCAGATAGTCTATGGCAAAATCGCGTGTAGTAAACTTTTCTGAGCGGTCATGATCATCCCATTCTTGGGAGGCCATCAGCACCGGGGCTGCAAACAAACAAAGGACCGTTGCAGCGATTCCTGCTGTCTTGGGTGACATTTTTTTACTGAGGAAGCTGGCAATTCCGGCAACACCCAGTCCGATCCAGATACCGAAGGCATAGAACGAACCTGCGTACGCGTAATCACGTTCCCTTGGCTGAAGGGGATTTTGATTCAGGTATAATACAATGGCTACGCCGGTAAAGAAGAACAGCAAGCCAACTACTCCTGCATCTTTCTGGTTGTATTTGAAATGCCAGAAAGCACCAATCAAACCAATGATAAGAGGTAGGAAGAAGAGGGTATTATGAGCTTTGTTATCCTTTATGCTTGGAGGGAGATTATCCTGAGGCCCCAATAGTATGGCGTCAAGAGGTTTAATACCGCTAATCCAGTTTCCTGAGGTATAGTTCCCATGTCCCTGATCGTCGTTCTGTCTGCCTGCGAAGTTCCAAAGGAAGTAGCGGGCGTACATGAAGCCTGTCTGGTAAGAGAAAAGAAATCCGAGATTGTCTGAGAAAGTTGGAGATTCGGTTTCGCCGAGTTTCATCCAGTCACGATAATATCCTACGTGCTGAGGATCGTCACTGTACATACGTGGCAGTAAGGTATTGCGATCGTATTCTGTTGAGAATTTTCTTCCGGCAACTTCATACTTTTCATCTCCCTTGCGGTAGATATTATCTCCTTGTTTGTAATCGATAGGTTGTGAGTCGAAATACTGGCCGTATAAAAGGGGACGGTCGCCATATTGTTCGCGGTTGAGGTAACTCAGGAAAGCGAAAGCGTTATCGGGATCACTATTATTTAGTGCCGGGTTGGCTTTTGCACGTACGACGATCATGGCGTAGGAGCTGTATCCGAATACGATAAATGCAAAGGAGATCAGGATGAGATTAAGTGTGGGCTTTACCTTTTTGATCGAGTAGATGATGCCGTAGGTAAGAGCAGCAACTACAAGAAGAACAAAGACCAGAACGCCGCTTCCGAAGCCCATTCCCAATGTATTTACGAAGAATAAGTCGAAGTAAGCCGCAAATTTTACCAGGTACTGTATGATTCCATATTGTACTATGGCAAGCACGACGATACCTGCCAGCAATGAAAGCAGAGCTCCTTTAGCGGTAGGGTTTTTATATCTTCTGAAATAATAGACCAGTGCTATTGCAGGGATTACCAATAGGTTTAACAAGTGAACGCCGATGGATAGTCCCATAACGTAGGCAATAAATACAAGCCATCTATCTGCTCCCGGCTCATCCGCATGATAATCCCACTTGAGGATTGCCCAGAATACGATTGCCGTACATAGCGACGACATGGCATATACTTCAGACTCGACGGCTGAAAACCAGAACGTGTCTGAGAATGCATAGGCAAGCGCTCCTACTAATCCGGAGCCAATAATGGTGATGAGGGTTGCTGGTTTCAGCCCCTCGCCGTACTTCCATAAGGTCTTTTTCGCCAGGGCCGTGATGGTCCAGAATAAAAAGAGGATGGTGGCACCACTCGAAACTGCTGAGCCAATATTCATCCAATAGGCAACTCTGGTTACATCTGAGCCTGCCAGAAGGGAGAATATCTTTTGAAGGATCAGGAATAAAGGTGCACCGGGTTGGTGTACGATCTGTAATTTGTATGCTGCGGCGATGAATTCACCACAGTCCCAAAAACTCGCTGTTGGCTCTGCGGTCATGACATAAGTCGCCGTGGCGATTATAAAACATAGCCAACCGAAGAGATTGTTAATTTTGTTGTAATTCATATATAAGATACCAGTATCGATATGGAGCCCGAAATTAACGAATAGAATTTAATTACCAAGTCTGATGCCCCAGGTTTATGGATTTATGTACCATCTGAGACCCTGAGTTAGGTGTGAAGACAGTGAGATGGTGGGAGACGCTTGCAGGGGACTAAACTTTTTCATGTGATTTTCAGAGAGTTGTTTCGGAATTCGTGCTTAGAGGCTCAAAAAGCAAAAAATGTTTTGGATATCTCTTTAATCACGCTATATTTGCATTCCATTTCGCAGCAAGCGTTACGGAATGGAAGATTGCCCGATAGTATAAAGGTAGTACGACGGTTTTTGGTACCGTTTGTCTAGGTTCGAATCCTGGTCGGGCAACATAAAAATTCGGATTCTCTGATATTTTTCTTGGAAATACATTTAATTCGAAGTCCGGATTTTTTCTACCACTAATGATCAGAGACAGAATTCTTTATTGTACTCAAAAGTTTCGAAATCCGAACGAAAAAAATGCCATTCCAACCCAATCACGTTAAGTTATTTGCCGGCTCAGGCTCTACATTGTTAGCAGCGAAGATAGCCAGCTCATATGGAAGAGATCTAGGTGATGTTGTTACAGCTCGTTTTAGCGACGGAGAATTTCAACCTTCTTTCAACGAATCTGTCCGAGGTTGCGATGTTTTTCTGATACAGTCTACCAATCAGCCTTACGATAATCTGATGGAGCTCTTATTGCTGATCGATGCAGCGAAAAGGGCTTCTGCGCATTATATAACGGTTGTTATTCCCTACTTCGGGATGGCCAGGCAAGACAGGAAAGATAAGCCGCGTGTAGCTATAGGAGCAAAGTTGATTGCCAATCTGCTTACAGCCGCCGGAGCACATCGTATCATGACTATGGATCTTCATGCAGCCCAGATTCAGGGTTTCTTTGATATTCCGGTGGATCATCTGGATGCGTCTGTGATTTTCGTTCCCTACATCAAGAGTCTTGGTTTGAAGAACCTGACGATCGCATCACCGGATATGGGTGGTTCGTATCGTGCCCGTACTTTCGCCAAATTCTTCAATGCAGAGGTGGTGATATGTGATAAGCGACGTAAGCGTGCGAACGAGATTGAATCGATGTCCATCATTGGAGATGTTACCGGTCAGGATATTGTTTTGATGGATGATATCTGCGATACGGCGGGAACACTGGCAAAAGCTGCTGCTCTGATTATGGAGAACGGTGCGAATAGTGTTAGAGCGGTATGTTCACATCCTGTTCTTTCGGGTCACGCTTATGAAACGGTAGAGAACTCGGCTCTTACTGAGCTGATCGTTACGGATACGATTCCTTTAAAGCGTCCGTCTGACAAGATACGTGTACTTTCGACAGCTGATCTGTTTGCTAAAGCTATTTCTATTGTTCATGAGCACGGCTCAATAAGCGGCTTGTTTAACGTGGAGCAAAATTTGAATACAAATAACTAAATATATAATATGAAAACTATCGCTATTAGCGGTTCCCTTAGAGGGAACGTAGGGAAACGCGACGCAAAGGAACTGCGTTACGAAGGTAAAGTGCCTGCAGTTCTTTATGGTGGAGAAGGTCAGAAGCATTTCGCAGTGGAAGCAAGTGAGTTAAGAGCATTGATTTACAGCGCAGACGTGAGCTTCGTAGACATCCAGATTGACGGTACATCAACTCAGGCTATTATTCAGGATGCACAATTTCATCCTTTGACTGAGCAGGTTATACATGTTGACTTTTTGCAACTTCATGCTGACAAGCCTTTGGTTATGCAGATCCCTGTTAAATTAACCGGAACTTCTCCGGGTGTGAAAATGGGTGGTAAGCTGGTACAAAAGCTGCGTAAGCTTCGTGTTAAAGCTTTGCCAAGTGCAATGCCTCAGTACGTTGAAGTAAGCATCGAGCCATTAGAAGTTGGAAAGTCTGTTCGTGTTCGTGACCTTAAATTCGAAGGTTTCGACATCACTAACACTCCTGAGGATACTATCGTATCTGTAACAACTTCACGTGCGTTGAGACAAGCGGAACAAGAAGCAGCAAAGGGTAAATAATCTCTTTCTTCTTTGAATTTATAAAAGAGGTTACCTATTTAGGTGACCTCTTTTGCTTTTTATAGGAGTTTTGCTATATTTTTGTCGGCAAACACCACTGGATTAAAAGTAAATATTGATGAAATACCTGATTGTAGGTCTTGGAAATATTGGCCACGAATATGCAGATACGCGCCATAATATTGGTTTTATGATCGCAGATGCTCTTGCCAAGAAAGCGGAAGTGAGTTTTATGAATCTCCGCCTGGCTTATTATACCGAATTCGGGTTCAAAGGAAGGAAGGTCGCTGTGATTAAACCTACAACCTACATGAACCTGAGCGGAAAAGCCCTTAATTACTGGATGCAGGAGCTGAAAGTTCCGATTGAGAATGTGCTGGTGCTGGTTGATGATCTGGCTATACCGTTTGGCAAGGTGAGAATCAAACCGAAAGGGAGCAGCGCGGGTCATAACGGATTAAAGAGTATTGAGTCGGTGCTGGGAGGTTCTAATAATTATGCGCGACTCCGCTTCGGGATTTCGGACAATTACCCAAAGGGTCGGCAGGTTGACTATGTGCTGAGTGGCTTTGATGATGATGAAACGCCTGCACTACCGGAGCTGATTGATCGTTCTATAGAGATGATAGAAAGTTTTGTGACGGTAGGGGCTGAATTAACAATGACTCGTTTTAATAAATAAATATGGTTAAGGTATATGGTATAAAGAATTGCAGTACGGTAAAAAAAGCGTTGGATTGGCTGGATAGGCACCATGTTTCTTATGAGTTTCATGATTTTAAAAAATGGGGCGTTACGGAAGAAAAACTGCTTGCATGGTCGGATGCAGTTGGTTGGGAGTCGCTTGTTAATAAGAGGGGGACAACCTGGAAGCAGCTCGATCAGCAGGTTCAGGCTGGCGTTATTGATGCAAAATCGGCCTTCACGGTTCTGACGGAAAAGACGAGTATCATCAAACGGCCGGTTGTAGAAACAGGCGATAAGGTTCTCCTGGGTTTTGATGAGGGCAGATATGCTGAGGTCTTCAGTGTGTAAATTTTTATTCTGTTCATTACTGATATCTGTTTCATCAGGGTTTGTTTGTTGTTGGCTTAAGATGTCAGAAGTATATATTCTATGTATTTAAAAAGTTTTCTAGTTTCTTTTTCTCTTCTTTGGTGTTCATTTGTTGCTGACGCCCAGCAGTCGGAAAGTTATTTTGACGGCGATAAAAGTCCTGGCAGCTACAATTACACCGAGACCTTTGGCGGATCGGTCTATACGCGTACAGGGAATCAATATCGGTCGGCTTCGGGCAAGCCCGGACATGCTTACTGGCAAAATCGCGCTGATTACCATATTGATGTGGCCTTGGATGAGAAGCTTAAGACCGTTAGCGGGACGGAGTTGCTGACGTATACCAATAACAGTCCGGATGACCTGGAGTTTCTCTGGCTTCAGCTAGATCAGAACCTTTACAAGCAGGGGTCGCGGGGACTTAACACGGTTCCGTTGACGGGAAGCAGAAGTGGGAATAAAGGTCAGCAATTTGATGGCGGATATGCGATCAAGTTCGCGAAGCTGGTTGATGAAAGCGGGAAAGAGACGGAGCTTAATTGCATGATTGACGATACGCGCATGCAACTGATGCTTCCGGAACCGTTGAAGGCCGGCGGCGGTAGTCTGAAGCTGAAGATTGAGTTCTCTTTTACGATACCTGATTACGGGTCCGACAGGATGGGTATTCTGGAAACTTTGAACGGAAAAGTGTTTTCTATTGCGCAGTGGTATCCGCGCATGTGTGTCTATGATGATATTTTGGGATGGAATACCACGCCTTATCTGGGGCCCGCCGAGTTCTATCTCGAGTACGGAAACTTTAATATGAATATTACTGTCCCTGCCAATCACGTTGTTGTCTGCTCGGGAGAGTTGCTGAATCCGGAGGAAGTTTATTCTCCGGATCAGCAGAAAGCATGGGCAGCGGCGAAGCGTAGTGATGAGACTGTTGTGATCCGCTCAGAAAAGGATGCAAGGAATGCGTCGCGGCCGGTAGAGGGGACAAAAACCTGGCGGTTCAAGATGGAGAATACGCGGGATGTGGCCTGGGCATCATCATCATCATTTTTGATTGATGCAGCAAGGATAAATCTTCAGGAAGGGAGGACGTCGATGGCGATATCTGCTTATCCGGCAGAGTCGGCAGGTAAGTTAGCCTGGGGACGTTCTACAGAATACATAAAAGCTTCTATTGAATACTATTCAGCAAAATGGACTGAATATCCCTATCCGACGGCTATTAATGTCGCCAGCAATGTTGGTGGGATGGAATATCCAGGCATCGTTTTTTGTGGAAGCAATGCCAGGGGGAGTGCCTTATGGGGAGTTACGGATCATGAATTCGGGCATATCTGGTTCCCTATGATAGTAGGATCAAATGAACGCCTTCATCCCTGGATGGATGAAGGGCTGAATACCTTTATCAACGAGCTGTCGACCGCGGCGTTTAACAAAGGCGAGTACGACAAGGGGACACGGAATATGAGAAAGTGGACGTCACTGATCATGGATCCTTCTATGGAGGCGGTAGCAACCACCGCGGATAATATGAAAGAAAGAAATACCGCTTATTTGTCTTACTATAAACCAGCTATCGCACTATCCTTACTTCGGGAGAATGTGTTAGGCCCTGAGCGCTTCGATCGGGCTTTCAAAGCCTATATAGAACGTTGGGCGTATAAGCATCCGACACCAGATGATTTCTTCAGGACAATGGAAAATGTGAGCGGCGAGGACCTTTCCTGGTTCTGGCGCGGGTGGTTTTTTAACAACTGGAAGCTGGATCAGGCGGTTACCGGAGTTAGTTACGTAAAAAATGATCCGGCGAACGGCGTGCTGATCACAGTGGCGAATCTGCAAAAGATGGTCATGCCGGTTGTTGTTGACATCAAGTTAAAAAGCGGTAGTGTTTCCAGAGTGCAGCTTCCCGTGGAGATATGGAAGCGGAACAAAAGCTGGACTTTTCAATATCCCACAAATGAAGACGTAGCATCAGTCACCATAGACCCTGATCAGAGTTTGCCGGATGTAAATACCGATAATAATGTTTGGAAGGTTAAGAATTAGGTTGAATTTCTATTCTCAACCCCTTGATAATCAAAAAAACTTACTACCTTTGCATTCCTTTTTAGGAGAAAAGAGTAAAGCAAATTAATTTAAAAACAAAAAACGTAAATGCCTACTATTCAACAATTAGTTAGGAAAGGTAGAGTAGCTCTGGAGGATAAGAGTAAATCCCCAGCGTTGGACAGCTGTCCACAGCGAAGAGGCGTGTGTACCCGTGTATACACTACTACCCCTAAAAAACCAAACTCAGCAATGCGTAAAGTTGCGCGTGTTCGCTTAACAAATGGAAAAGAAGTGAATGCTTACATTCCAGGAGAAGGACACAACTTGCAGGAGCACTCTATCGTATTGATCAGAGGAGGTCGTGTTAAAGATTTACCAGGTGTACGTTATCACATCATCCGTGGAGCACTTGATACTTCAGGTGTAGCCGGAAGAAATCAGCGTCGTTCTAAATATGGTACTAAGCGTCCAAAGCCAGGACAGGCAGCGGCAGCACCAGCAAAGGGTAAAAAGAAATAAGCAAAGGAGGATATATAAATGAGAAAGTCAAAACCAAAAAAGAGAATTATCCTGCCTGATCCGAAGTTTAATGACGTGATGGTAACCCGTTTCGTAAATAACATGATGTACGACGGAAAGAAATCAGTTGCTTATTCTATCTTTTACGATGCTGTTGAGTTAGTTGAAAAAAGAACGAATGAAAGTGGTCTTGAAGCATGGAAAAAAGCTTTGAATAATGTAATGCCTGCTGTAGAGGTTAAATCTCGCCGTGTAGGTGGTGCTAACTTCCAGGTTCCTACAGAAGTTCGTGCTGAACGTAAGATTGCTTTAGGAATGAAGTGGTTAATCCTTTACTCTCGTCGTCGTGGTGAAAAGACCATGATGGAGAAATTAGCAGGAGAGATCATCTCTGCTTCTAAAGGTGAAGGTGCTGCAGTGAAGAAGAAAGAAGATACGCACAAAATGGCTGAGGCTAACAAGGCGTTTTCACACTTCCGTTTCTAATATAAAGATTACATAGATTTAAAGAAGATTACATTGAGGGATACGAGTTTTGAAATCAATGTAATCTTTTTTGGGTCATAGAGAATCACAAACAATAAAATGGCAAGAGATTTAAAATACACAAGAAATATAGGTATTGCTGCCCATATTGACGCCGGTAAAACAACTACTACTGAGCGTATCCTTTACTATTCAGGGGTTAACCACAAGTTGGGAGAGACTCACGAAGGGTCGGCTACCACTGACTGGATGGCACAGGAGCAGGAGCGTGGTATCACGATCACTTCTGCAGCGGTGACTGTTGACTGGGCTTACAGAGGTCAGAAGTATCATATGAACATCATTGATACACCGGGACACGTTGACTTTACCGTAGAGGTAAATCGTTCATTACGAGTACTTGATGGGTTGGTGTTTTTGTTTTCTGCGGTTGATGGTGTTGAGCCTCAATCTGAGACAAACTGGCGTTTAGCTAACAACTACCATGTACCACGTATTGGATTCGTCAACAAGATGGACCGTTCAGGTGCTGATTTCCTAAAGGTTGTTAAGCAGGTAAGAGAAATGTTAGGCAGCCACGCAGTTCCATTGCAGTTACCTATCGGATCAGAAGATGCATTTACTGGAGTAGTTGATTTGATCAACAACAGAGGTATTGTATGGAATGAGCATGATAAAGGTATGACCTTTACAGAAGTTCCTATTCCGGAAAGCATGGAAGAGGAAGTTGCTGAATGGAGAGAAAAATTGTTGGAAGCTGTTGCTGAATACGATGAGTCTCTAATGGAGAAATTCTTCGATGCTCCTGAAACAATCACTGAGCGCGAAGTATTAGACGCCCTGCGTAAGGCTACTTTGGATGCTAAGATCGTTCCTATGGTTTGCGGTTCGTCTTTCAAAAATAAAGGTGTTCAGACCATGCTGGATTATGTGATGGAATTGCTTCCTTCACCTATGGACGTTGAAGGTATCACAGGAACAAACCCTGACACAGAGCAGGAGATTGTTCGTAAGCCAGATGTTACAGAGCCGTTTGCTGCTCTTGCATTTAAGATTGCGACAGATCCATTCGTAGGTCGTTTATGTTTTATCCGTGTTTATTCAGGTAACCTGGATGCCGGATCTTATGTTTACAACACCCGTTCACAAAATAAGGAACGTATTTCACGTATCTTCCAAATGCACGCTAATAAGCAGAATCCTATCCCTAATGTGGGTGCGGGTGATATTGCTGCGGTAGTTGGTTTTAAGGATATCAAAACGGGAGATACACTTTGCGACGAAAAGAATCCAATCATTCTTGAGTCTATGGACTTCCCTGAGCCTGTAATTGGTTTGGCGATTGAGCCGAAGACTCAGGCAGATATTGACAAGTTGGGTATGGCTCTTGGTAAATTAGCTGAGGAAGATCCTACGTTCCATGTAAAGACCGACGAAGAGACCGGCCAAACTGTAATTTCAGGAATGGGCGAGCTTCACTTAGACATCCTGATGGATCGTTTAAAGCGTGAGTTCAAGGTAGAAGTTAATCAGGGAGCTCCTCAGGTTGCTTACAAAGAGGCGATTACAGGTACTACTCAACACCGTGAGACATATAAAAAACAAACTGGTGGTCGTGGTAAGTTCGCTGACATTCAGGTGGTAATTTCTCCTATCGATGCTGATTTCGAAAAAGGCGGACTTCAGTTCGTTAACGAAATCTCCGGTGGTTCAATTCCACGTGAATTTATTCCTTCAGTTGAGAAAGGTTTTGCTGCAGCCATGTCTAATGGTGTGTTAGCTGGATACCCTCTTCCTGATATGAAAGTTCGCTTGATCGATGGATCTTTCCACGCAGTCGATTCAGATGCTTTGTCTTTTGAAATTTGTGCTCGTTCAGCATTCCGTGAGGCATTGCCGAAGTGTAAGCCCGTTTTGATGGAGCCAATCATGAAGGTTGAGATCCTTACTCCAGAAGAGAATATGGGTGATGTTATTGGTGATATGAACCGTCGTCGTGGCCAGCTTTTAGGTATGGACTCACGTGCCGGATCTCAAGTTATCAAAGCGCATGTTCCTTTGTCTGAGATGTTCGGTTATGTAACACAGTTACGTACGATCACTTCAGGACGTGCAACGTCTACCATGGAGTTCGATCACTATGCGGAAGCTCCACGTAATGTTCAGGAAGAAGTTATTGCCAAAGTAAAGGGCGCTAAAAATAACGGTTAATAAAATAAAATCGCCCTGCTTAACCAATAGCTCTTAAGCAGGGCTTTAACACAAATAAGATGAGCCAAAGAATTAGAATTAAATTAAAATCTTACGATTACAATCTCGTTGACAAATCAGCTGAGAAAATCGTTAAAACTGTAAAGCCGACTGGCGCAGTAGTTAGTGGTCCGATTCCTCTTCCAACAGAAAAGAGAATCTTCACAGTGTTGCGTTCACCGCACGTGAACAAGAAAGCTCGTGAGCAGTTTGAATTATGTGCTTACAAGAGACTTCTTGACATTTACAGTTCTAATTCAAAGACTGTAGACGCTTTAATGAAACTTGAATTGCCAAGTGGAGTTGAAGTTGAGATCAAAGTTTAAGTACAAACAGTACCCAAACAAGAAAGGCGGTTAGTTATACTATCCGCCTTTTTTATTTTATTATCCTCTGTAGCCGAGTTCGTCGAGCTTATTCCGCTCATCTTGTAATTCCCGTGCCAGCTTCTTTTCTCGTTCGTTAGCTTTCACTTTGTAGGTTTGGAACTCTGCAGAAAGCTCTTCAAAAAGTTTCACCCTATATCGGGCTTCCATTCTCGCTCTGGTTGATTGAATAATGCAAATGGTAAGCGCAATTGCCAGGACTATTACTGTTCCCCACATAACCAGATTATATGTTCCTTTTTCCATCGGAAATCCGAGGAAACTTACTTGATTAAGCCTTGCATTTGATTCGGTGAGTTGCTGTTCACTGGACGATAGTGTGCTTTTTAGCCCTTCAAGCGATGTGCTTAGGGTGCTAACCTTTGCTCGCGCCTCGGCGAGACTTCTTCTTTCCTTCTTTAAGGTATCGGCTGTGCTTTTCCAGAAGGAGGAGAGTCGGTTTGGATTCACCAACTTGTATCCGTCCAGGTTACGCGACTTTCTCAGTATCTCCGTATACTGCATATTTAAGGTTTGGTTCACTGCTTTGGTGGTATCCTGTGCATTTGTTTGACTAAAAGCTCCACATAGTAGCAGGCCTGTTAGTGATAAACTAATAAAAAAGGATTTTTTCATGGTATTCGTGTTTAAGTGAAATTGTGTTGGTACGAAATCATACGGTATATTGGCAATAATAGGCTAAAGTTCTTACTTGTAAAAATAAGATCTGAAATCAATGCATATATTTACCCTATGAATATAGGTATCATCGGCTTAGGGGATATGGGCTCAGTATGCGCCAGAAAGTGGGCTTCCAGCGGCTTCACAGTTTACGGTTGCGATCTCCCTGAGCGCTACGAAATACTTAAAGAGCAATTTAGCGATACATCCGTTGTCGTACTTCAAACAAGTAATGATGTTGCCCGCGTCGCTGATTTTCTCCTGTTTTCGGTAGAAGCGTCCAATATAGGAAAGGTGGTTGCTCAGACGGCAAGCTCGGTAAAATATGGGTCGATCATTTCTGGTCAGACTTCCGTGAAGACGCCCGAGATCGCTGCTTTTGAAAAGTACCTCCCCGAAGACGTTCATATTGTGACCTGCCATTCACTGCATGGTCCGGCTTTTTCCACGGAAGGACAGAAGCTTATCGTAGTTAATCATCGCTCAACTGAGGAGGCATACCGTCGTGCATATGAGGTTTTTCAGGCCTTGGAGTCGCAGATCATTGAAGTGGCCGACTATCAGCAGCATGATCAGATTATGGCAGATACGCAAGCAGTAACGCATATGGGTTTTGAAAGTATGGGAACCGCATGGAAAAATGCCGGTTTTTATCCCTGGGATCACGGCGCTTATTCTAACGGAATTGATAACGTAAAGATCCTGACAACCCTGCGCATATTCAGCTATAAGGCACACGTGTATGCCGGGCTTGCCATACTCAATCCCTTTGCCCGCAAGCAGGTCAGGCAGTATGCCAAGTCTGAGTCGGAGCTGTTTAAGATGATGATCTGTGAGCAGGAGGATCTGTTCCGCGAACGCATACAAGCTGCCAGTAGGTTTGTCTTTCATGGGGAGCGAGACTTTATAACGCTGGATCCCGAGGTAATGAAGGATTTTAAGATGGCTGAAAAGGCTGATGACTATATGCCAAACTCGCACTTAAGCTTACTGGCTATGGTTGACGCTTGGTATCAAATAGGTGTAAACCCTTATGAAAATCTAATTTGTCAGACTCCTCCCTTTCGTCTTCGTCTAGGTATTGCAGAGTATCTGTTTAAAAATGCAGATCTTTTGGAAGAAACCATACAAACGGCTTTATATGACAAGAGTATCCGTGCAGACGATTTGGAATTTCATTCAGCCGTACGAGAATGGGCCTCAATTATTGAATATGGAGATATGAGTGGTTATCTGTCTCACTTCGACCAGGTGAAAGATTTTTTTTCCGACAGGTTACAGGAGGGTGCGCAACAGAGCTCCAAGTTGATTGCCAAGCTGACTTCTTAGTCGGATTCTCACAAGGCTCCAAACAAAGAGTTGTGTTAAGTGGTTCAAAAGTAAAGACGATACCCTATGATAATTAGAAAGCTACTCTTCCTTGGCCTGGGCTGTTCGCTAACATTAGGAGCTTGTAGTTCCGGTAGCAGCCGTGCTGGAACGGATGGAGATACAAACCTCGTTACCACCGATAGCGGAAATCTTCCGCAACCTGGCGAATCTAAGAACAAATTTAGTAAGGTTGTTGGTTGGCCAAATGGCAGAACCCCGGTGGCTCCTTCTGGCTTTTCTGTGAGTAAGTTTGCTGGAGATCTAACGAATCCGCGATGGATATATGTCGCACCGAATGGAGATATCTTCGTTGCTCAGGCGACGACTGAAGGGAAGAAAGTATCTGATGTTGTATCTGGCCGCGCGCAATCACAGAATATGAACGAAAGTTCTAACTCTATCCTGATTTTCAGAGACGCTAATCATGACGGGAAACCTGAAATAGGTAAGGTGTTTTTGTCGGGACTTAATCAGCCTTTCGGGATGCTGATCATCGGAAATTCGTTTTATGTTGCCAACACCGATGGCCTTTGGATGTATCCATATAAGGAGGGTCAACAGGAAATGACGTCTCCGGGAAAGAGGATTGTCGAGCTTCCAGCGGGCGGGTACAATAATCACTGGACCCGAAATATCATTTCCAGTAAGGACAAATCAAAAATCTATGTATCTGTAGGCTCGGGAAGCAACGTTGGAGAGAATGGAATGGAGCATGAAGTCCGGAGAGCGAATATTCTTGAAATTAATCCCGACGGCAGCGGAGAGCGCATTTATGCTGCCGGGCTGCGTAATCCAGTAGGCATGGACTGGAATCCGGAGAGTAAGAAATTATGGACCGCGGTGAATGAGCGGGACGAATTAGGGGATGAGCTCGTGCCTGATTATATCACCAGCGTTAAGGATGGAGCTTTCTACGGTTGGCCATACGCCTATTTTGGTCCGAATGAAGACCCCAGAAGAAAGGGAGAAAAACCTGATCTGGTGAAGAAAACTATAGCTCCTGATCTATCAGTAGGCGCTCATACTGCCTCACTTGGTTTCACGTTCTACACCGCTGAATCGTTTCCTGAAAAATATAAGAACGGAGCTTTTATCGGTCAGCATGGCTCCTGGAACCGCTCGGAGTTTTCCGGTTACAAAGTCGCCTTTGTGCCTTTTGAAAACGGCAAGCCCTCAGGGAAGCAGGAGGATTTTTTGACTGGATTTATAGTTGAGGGTGGAGACAAGGACGTTTATGGAAGGCCGGTTGGCGTTGCGGTAGCCAAAGACGGCTCTCTGCTGGTTGCTGATGATGCTGGAAATACTATTTGGCGCGTTTCTTTTAAATAGATACAATGCACTTAAGATTATCGGTTCTGCTGGTATTACTGTGTGTCAAGGTAAAGGGACAACAGGCAGATACTGCCAGTTTGCTGCATACGGTCGAAGTGAAGGCCTATTTTACGAAGCAACCCGTGCTAAGCCTGCCTGCATCTGTCAGCGTGCTTAGCGCTGGTATGCTCGCTGAGCAGCAACCGTTTTCGCTGGTTCCTGCAATGAATTCCGTTCCGGGAATGCGTATGGAAGAGCGCTCGCCGGGCAGTTACCGACTTTCAATTCGCGGCAGTTTATTGCGCTCCCCCTTTGGTATCAGAAACGTGAAGATGTATATGGACGATTTCCTGCTTACTGATGCAGGAGGAAATACATATCTGAATGCTATTGATGCAAGTGCTGCTTCTGAGATAGCAATTCTGAAGGGCCCGGAGGGCAGTGTCTATGGGGCGAATACAGGTGGCGTTGTCTTGATTAACACTGAAGCTGCAGGTTCGGAAACTGTCGAAGCTGCTATTAATGGTGGATCTTATGGCCTGTTATATCAGAACGCCTCCATTCAAAAGAAGTGGAACGATGTCAGCCTGAGTGTCTACCAAGCTTATCAACGTTCGGACGGATACCGGGAGAACAGCGCAATGAACAGAAAGTATATACAAGCACTACCACAATGGAGCTATTCTTCTAATGGCTCACTAAAGGCGCTGCTTGTATATTCGGATATGCACTATGAGACACCTGGAGGCTTAACTGCGGGGCAGATGGAAAGCAATCCAAGATCTGCGCGGCCCGCGGCAGGACCCAACCCCGGAGCCAGGGAACAGCAAGCAGGCATCTATAATAAGACCTTCCTGGGCGGTCTCATGCATGAAGTTACCTTCAAGCCATCCTTCAAACACGTACTCGCCATCACTGGCTCACTTACAGATTTCCGCAATCCCTTTATTACAAATTATGAGGTTAGAGAAGAAAGAACGGCAGGATTGCGGACGTATTTCCAATACACCGGAACCGCGGTACCTCTAACCTGGCAACTCGGCTATGAAGGACAACGCACTCTTTCTGATATTAGTAATTATGATAATAATGGCGGCATCCGGGGTAACACACAATCGGCCGATCAACTGAATGCAAATCAACAATTCGTCTTCTCTCGCCTAAGTATCCAGGCCAGTTCCAGGTTGCTTCTCGAGGCAGCCGCCAGTATCAACTTCAACGGTTATAAATACGGAGCAATAGATGCAGCCAGATCTGCTCTGAACGATAAAGCGTTTGACGCTCAGGTTATGCCTCGCATTGCGGCATCATACAAGTTGTCTGAGGAGCTTGCCGTCAGGGCCTCCACGAGTCGCGGTTTCTCATCGCCCACAATAGCAGAGGTTCGTGCCTCCGATCAGGTAATCAATACGGAACTTCAGCCCGAGTCTGGCTGGAACTACGAAGCAGGCTTGAGAATGTCACTTGCTAATAACCGCTTGTACTGGGATGCTGTGGTTTTCAGATATGATTTAAAAAACGCAATCGTGAGACGCGTTAACGAGGATGATGCGGAATACTTCGTTAATGCAGGAGGAACTAACCAGTCGGGACTGGAGTCTCAATTACTCTATTGGCTGGTTCCGCCGAGGAAGCAGGGGTTCCTGAGAAGTACGCAGCTGAGGAATAGCTATACCTATAGCGACTTTTCATTTGATAATTATCAGAGCGGTTCCGAAGATTACACCGGAAACCGGCTGACCGGAATTCCTAAGCATGTTCTGGTAAGCTCCGTTAACCTTGGTTTCGCTAAACAATACAGCTTGTTCCTGCAGCACAATTATACATCAGACATTACATTAAACGATGCCAGCTCTGTTTATGCGGAGAAGTATCATCTGCTACAGGCAAAGGCAAGCCGTAAATTTACAACAGCGGGAGGACTTGGCATATCCTTTTATATAGGCGCAGACAACTTACTTGATGAGACATACAGCCTGGGTAATGATCTGAACGCATTTGGCAACCGCTATTTCAACCCTGCTGCCCGACGAAATTTCTTTGCCGGATTGAGCGTAGAATTATAGTTCTATCCTTCTATCTTTGCAGCTGAATATCATGAAGCAGATAGAAGACTATATAGATCAGTATCCCGGTAGAACATTTCTTTTTTTAATCGCCCTGTCAATACCGGCTTTTCTCTTCAACCTCGGTCTGCTTCCTCTATTTGCAGATGAATCGACGCGGTCCAACGTAGCGTTGGAAATGATCGTTAGCGGCAACTATTCGGTTCCTACAATTGCCGGGGAGTATTATTACAATAAGCCACCACTTTATAACTGGATTCTGGCTGGTCTGTACCTGCTCACGGGAAGTTATTCTGAGTTCATTACGCGTCTCCCCGCGGCGGTGCCTATGTTTCTTTATGCACTGACTATCTACATAGCTGTTCGGACCTTCCTTACAGATAAGCGTATAGCCCTTATGAGCGCATTCTTTTTCCTGGTAAACGGGCGAATGTTGCTGTATGATTCCATGCTGGGGCATATTGACATCTTCTACTCATGGCTCACGTTCATTTCTTTCATGAGCATCTTCTATTTTTACCAAAAGAAGCAATGGTTCTTCCTGTTTTTAATATCCTATCTGATCACATCTGTCACCTTTCTAAGTAAGGGATTGCCGTCAGTAGTATTTCAGGGCTTTACTTTAATTGCATTCCTTGCTGTCACAAAGAACTTTAAGAAGCTTTTCAGTTGGCAGCACATCATTTCAGGTTCAATATGTCTGCTGATTATCGGCTTGTATTTTTATAATTACTCATTATATAACCCTGACCTGGGAGGCTATTTCTCCACTATCTGGGATCAGAGCAGTCAGCGTACAGCCGTTCGAACAGGGCTCTGGAGCAGTATCCAGCATCTGGTAACCTTTCCGTTTGAGCATGTCGCGCACATGTTGCCGACCAGTTTACTGGTGATATTTTGCTTCCATAAAAAGTTCTTAAAAGAGCTCCGTCACAATGAATTCTTGTTCTTTTGCGCCATTACGTTCCTCGCCAACATTTGGGTATACTGGTTATCGCCTGAAACCAGGCCACGGTATCTGCTGATGCTTTACCCTTTGCTGTTTATTATCTGGAGTCACGCATATTACAGCTATAGAGAAGAGTTTCCGAGGCTTAGCAGAATATTCAACACCATACTACTGGTGCTGGGTTTCCTGGTATCGCTCGCGATGCTAGCCCCGTTATTTCTGGACCTCGAGCAATACGTGGACTTCCTAGTATTAAAAGTGGGCATCGTATTCTTGGGCGCAGCTTTCTTCACATGGTTGATTTATAAATTTCAACGGCATAAACTTGTAGCGTTTCTGGGAGTACTTATCGCCGTGAGGCTGGCCTTTAGTTTCTTTGTTTTGCCGCATCGTGCCGCACATAATGAGAGCGGTTATTTCAAAGCCGCGTCCATAGAAATGGCCAGGATCAGTAAAGGAGAAAGTATATACTTCTACCATTTTAATCCCCCGGTTCTGGAGATTCCTTTTTACCACCGCCTCATTTTCTATATCGAAAGAGAACGTATGGAAATTATGCAGACTACGAAGGATGACACGAAGCCCGGCTATTATCTTACCTTTGACAGGGATTTGAGCAATCCGCAGGCGGTTTTGGTTAAATCCTATAACAACAATCTCAAACTATTTAAAGTTAAATGAAAGACCTTTCCGTAGTTATCACAGTCCTCAACGAGAGAGAAAATATACAGCCTCTGCTGGAGGCCATACGCAAAGCATTAGGGACCCTTAATTACGAAGTGGTTTTTGTCGATGACGGATCCTCTGACGGGACGCAGAAAGAGATAAGGAAATATGCTGATGAGCGCATTACCCTCATCGAACTGAGAAGGAACTATGGACAAAGTACCGCCATGACAGCCGGTATCGAGCACTCCAAAGGACGATATGTTGCACTACTTGATGGAGACCTGCAGAATGACCCAAGTGATATCCCGATGATGCTGGAGAAGCTGATTGACGAAGACTGGGACGTTGTAGCGGGCAATCGCAAGAACCGACAGGATGGCGTCTTCTTAAGGAAAGTACCCTCTAAAATTGCCAACAATATTATCCGTCGTATGACCGGTGTATATATAAAAGATTACGGCTGCACCCTAAAAGTGTTTAAGCGCGAAATAGCAGAAGATCTCGGCATCTATGGAGAACTTCATCGCTTTATCCCAGTCCTGGCTAAGCTGCAGGGCGCTAATATAACGCAGGTGGATGTGAAGCATCATGCGCGTATTCATGGTCAGTCCAAGTACGGACTCAACCGTACCTTCAAAGTAATGGCCGATTTAATGACCATGGTATTCTTCAGAAAGTATATCCAAAACCCCATGCACCTGTTCGGAACCATCGGCTTTATTTCATTCGGTTTGGGTTTACTCATTAACTTTTATCTTCTCATCCTGAAGGTGCTGGGTAATGACATTGGAGGAAAACCATTGCTGATATTAGGACTTATCCTTTTGCTGGGAGGCATCCAATTAATCACCATTGGCATCATTGCCGAAATCAGCATCAGAAACTATTTCGAAGGTACAAACAGGAAAACATACCAGGTTAGGAGAATATTTAATGGACAAGAAGAAACTCTGGAATAAAGTTAAAATCCCCCTGAAGGTTATAGTAACGGGCCTGCTGATTTATTACGTCTTCCAGAAAATAGACTTTAATCAGGTCAAGCAACTGTTTCTTACCAGCAACATGTGGTTTATCCTGCTGGCTTTTTGCTCCTATTTTTTATCGCAAGTCGTTTCCTCCTGGAGGCTGCTCAGCTTTTTAAAGGCAATAGGTTTGGAATTCAACTTCTGGTATAACTTCCGGCTTTACCTGCTGGGGATGTTTTATAACGTTTTCCTCCCGGGAGGGATAGGAGGCGATGGATATAAAGTTTATCTGCTAAGGAAGAAATTTAAGCTGCCTACGAAGCGTCTGCTATTGGCGTTCTTTTTTGACCGCCTGAGTGGTCTTTGGGCAGTCGGCTTTATCTCTGTGGTACTGATCATCTTTATCCCCCAGATTGAGATACCTGCCACATGGCCGATAACGGCTCTATTACTCGGTACGTTAATTTACTTTCTGGTATTGCGGCGCTTCTTTACCGATTTTTCCAGACACTTCATCCGTAATCATATTAAAGCAGGGATGGTGCAGTCGCTTCAGATCCTGGCCGTTATATGTATTCTGCTGTCTCAGGACTTCGATGGCAAGTTCTCGCCCTACCTGTTCAGCTTTTTAATGTCGTCTATTGTTGCTTTGATCAATATTGGAGTGGCAGGCCTGGGAGTCAGAGACGTATTCATGGCTCATGCTTCCGACGTGTTTGATATCGATCAAACCCTTGCGGTATTCCTTACGTTTACGTTCTGGATGATCAATGTATTGGCATCCTTACCCGGACTCTGGTTTGTATACCGGTCCAAAGAATTTGAGCCTCTTCCTTCAGAAGAAGAGGTTGCCCATTTGAAAGAAGAGGAGCCTAACAATCCTTAGGCTTCTTCCGAATAAAATTCCTTAAACCACTTATAGAAGACATCCAAGCCCTCTTCCAAAGAAGTGGAAGGGTCATATCCCAGGTATTCCTGAGCCTTGGAAATCTCGGCGTATGTTTGAGAAACATCGCCCGGTTGTTCAGGGTGGCGGTCAATGATCGCTTTCTTGCCAACGGTATCTTCTATAGCCTCAATCAGGCTGCCTAAGGTAATCGTCCGGTGGTTGCCCAGGTTTATGATTTCAAAATCAGAGCGGGTGTAGTCCAGCGCTGCAACAATCCCCCGTACGGTATCGTCCACAAAAGTATAGTCCCGACTAGTCGAACCGTCACCAAAAACGGGGATAGGCTGGTCATTGGAGATCGCCTTAAAGAACTTGTGTATAGCCAGGTCCGGCCTTTGTCCAGGGCCATAAACCGTGAAGAAACGTAACGCAACGAACCTGATGCCATAAAGATGGCTATAAACATGACCAAGCATTTCGCCGGCTACTTTCGACGAGGCGTATGGGCTAATGGGGAGCAAAGGATCTTCTTCAATCCATGGCACATTTTCATTTATACCGTAGACACTACTTGATGACGCAAACAGAAACTGTTTGATCCCGTTTTCGCGGGCGTAGTCAAGAAGAATCCTGGTGCCATTTATATTCACGTCCAGGTACAAGCCAGGGTTCTCAATGCTCGGCCTGACGCCGGCTTTTGCTGCCAGATGGATTATGGCGTCGACATTTTGAGCTTTCTGCAGATCTTCAGGATTGCGAATATCCCCCTGTATTAAAGAAAAGTTTGGATTCTGGTCGAAGTCCTTAATATTCCATTCCTTCTGTGCAATCGGATAGAAATCGTCGAAGTTGTCAATACACGTTACCTTGTACTCCCCGCTTAATAATAATGTAGTTATCAGGTTACTACCAATAAAACCAGCCCCGCCAGTTACCAGAATGTGTTTCATATTTCGCTAAAGCGCAAAGCTACGTTTTTTCGACTTGCGGAACTAATGGAAACTATAATCCCTGTATGCACGTTTCAGATATAGCGGATCTTTTTCCCTAATTTCGTATTTTAAAGATATTGTACGATGAAGATTTTAATAACAGGTGTCAGCAGTGGAGTAGGGTTTGAGGCGGTGCTGGATATGATTCAGAACGGTGATCATGAAATTATTGCACTGGCACGCTCCGAAGATAAATTAAAGAGATTGTACGAGATAGCATTAGGCCTAAATCCGGACTGCAAACTTTACCCAGCCAAGTTTGACATTGTGCATGATGACTATACCTCCCTGGTCAATTTTGTTAAGCAGAAGGTAGGAACCCTGGACGTTCTCATTAATAATGCCGGACAGCTAATCCAAAAGCCTTTCGGAGAAATCTCACAGATAGACTTTGCTGCAATGTTGCAAAGCAATCTAATGGGGCATATTAAGATGATCCAGAATATGCTTCCGGTGCTGAACGACAATGCACATGTTGTTAATATAGGAAGTATGGCAGGCTTCACGGGTAGCGTTAAGTTTCCGGGGATGGCGGCATACGCGGCTAGCAAGGCTGCACTACATGCGTTAACGGAATGTTTGGCAGTAGAATATACAGAGCGTAATATCCACTTCAATTGTCTGGCATTGGGTTCTGCACAGACGGAAATGCTTGAAGAAGCGTTCCCTGGCTATCAGTCTCCGGTTATGGCTTTTGAGATGGGCAAATACATTGCCGACTTTGCTCTTAATGCACATAAGTTCTTCAACGGTAAGGTCCTTCCTGTTGCGGTTACTACACCTTAACGATTCAATTACCAGGTTATGAAATACGGCCGTTTCCTTTTGATATGTATGATCTTTTTAGCCGCTTGTACAAGAGATGAGAAACGGTCGTCATCTGACACCGCTGATACACTCATTACCGATTCCTTGCAGCAGGAGGGAAAGTTAGATTCGCTCCCCTGGAATACCACCTATAATGAAACTACACAACGTTTGCAGCTGGACCATACAGCAGGAAGTATGGCAGGGGTGGGACATGAAGAGATCATTCGCGTGTTAAACCAAAAGTATCCGGGGATCAAAATGAAATACCTGCGCATGCAGGGTGATACAATTGTCACTCGAATTGACGACGCCATGCAACTCACCCAAAGTATCGGCACATCCGGTGCGGAGTCTTATCTGGCAGAAGCGACTTTTTCCTTAACGGAGATCCCTGCGGTTAAAGCAGTAAAGATTGAGTTTGAGGAAGGGGATCATGCCATGCCGGGTACTTTCACCAGGGCTAGTTTCAAAGACTTTAACTAGGAGCACTCTGCCGCCGTTTCCCAAAAGTTTAGTCCTTGATGAAACCATCGGGCGTATCTTTCGTCTATATAGGAAACACGCCAGATATGAAATATTTACTAACGCTAATTATGCCACTGATGCTGTTCGTAACAGCATGTGAGAAAACCGAATACGTTGTCCCCAACAGAACAGTGATAGTGGACCTGGAAGCTCGTGATTGGGAGCCGTTTGACAATGGAAGAACATATGAGGCCTCAATCGATTTGCCTGAATATGATAGTTACACCAACCAACAGGGAGCTATTTTAATCTACATTTCCTTTGATGGCGGACGCAATTATGAACAAATTCCAGAGGTCTACGAAGGAATATCGTATGGTTATGTAGTAACAGCGGGAAGTCTTCTGCTTGAAATCAAGCGTTTAGATGGAGGAGTGATAACTAACTTGCCAGCCTCTATGCGCATAAAGATTGTGCTTATCGATTCTTCCGAATACTAACATAATGTCCTATGAACAGAAAAGGGGCCGCAGATTAATTATCCGCGGCCCCTTTTTTAATATCTCAAGAAGAGTGCTTACTTTTCCATTTGATCGATAACAGCATGGCTGATACCTGTGTTGGAGAAGCCTCCGTCATGGAATAAGTTTTGCATAGTTACCATCTTCGTTAGGTCGGAGAACAAGGTAACGGTGTAGTCTGCACATTGGTCTGCTGATGCATTACCAAGAGGTGATTGTTTTTCAGCAAAAAGAATAAATCCTTCAAAGCCCTTAACGCCTGAGCCTGCAGTAGTGCGGGTTGGCGACTGAGAAATCGTATTTACCCTCACGTGCTTTTTAACAGCGTACTGGTAACCAAAGTTACGTGCAATACTCTCCAAAATTGCTTTAGCATCCGCCATATCATTGTAATCAGGGAATACACGTTGAGCAGCGATGTAAGAAAGAGCTACAACAGATCCCCATTCATTGATGGCATCCAGTTTCATAGCTGTTTGCAACACTCTGTGGAAGCTGATTGCAGAGATATCCATGCTCTTGTGCATGAATTCGTAGTTCGTATCAGTATAGTGATTCCCCTTGCGCAGGTTCATACTCATGCCTACTGAATGCAGAACGAAGTCGACACCCCCTCCGAAATGTTCCATAGACTTAGTGAACAGGTTCTCGATGTCTTCGAGGCTGGTAACGTCAGCAGGAATAACAGGAGCATTACACAGTTCGGCCAGTTTATTGATCTCACCCATACGCATCGCGATTGGAGCGTTTGTAAGCACTATTTCAGCGCCTTCTTCAACGCAGCGTAAGGCTGTTTTCCAAGCGATTGACTTTTCATCAAGAGCTCCGAAGATTATACCCTTTTTGCCTTTTAGTAAATTATAAGCCATTATTAACCAATTTGGCGTCTAAAATAAGGATTCTTATCAGTTAAAACGAAATCAATTACGATCAATTTATAAATCAGTTTATTACGATTTCGCAGCTTCAATCAGCTCCCTTGCATGCTGTAAGGCAAATTCACCGGGATTCTCGCCACTGAGCATCTTTGCAATCTCCACAACGCGTTCATCACTGCTAAGCAAAGTGATATCCGTATGGGTGATATCGTCCCTTTCATCCTTGAAAACGAAATAATGAGCATCTCCCTTGCTGGCGATCTGCGGAAGGTGAGTAATCGCTATCACTTGCATGCCTTCCGACAATTTCTCCATGATACCCCCCACCTTTAACGCTACTTCACCAGAAATTCCGGTGTCTATCTCATCAAATATAATGGTAGGCAGGGCAATGTGGTTAGACATGAGCGACTTGATGCTTAGCATCAGTCTGGAAAGCTCTCCGCCGGAAGCGACCTTGTTCATCGGCGCCGGGTCTTGTCCCTTATTAGCCGAAAACAAAAACTGAATCCTGTTTCTGCCCCTTGGCCCTAAGGCGTCTTCGTCGAGCAGTTCATTTACGATTTTAAGCACCGCATTAGGCATCCCGACCTCCGTCAGCATCTCTCTGACACGCCTCTCAATGGTTGGTATGATTTCGTTCCGGCTGGCCGATAGCGTGTCAGACAAAATAACCAGTTCATCTTTCAGCGCGGCACTTTCTTTTTTTAGTTTTTCAATCTCCTCGTCAGTAGTGGATGCTGAGTCAAGCTTTTCCGCAATGCCTTCACGGATTTTTATTAAGTCCTGAATGGATGTAACCCGATGCTTCTTTTGAAGGTTGTATATAGTGCTAAGGCGTTCATTAACAACGTCTGCCCGCGACTCGTCTATTAACGTGCTGCTCTCGAGTATTTCCACTTCTGCCGCAATATCGCGGATTTCTATCAACGCGCTATTGAGCCTTTCGCTCAATTCATGCACTTCCGGAAGGTACTTCTCTGCATGCTGAAGTTGCAAAAGCGCTTCTTTTAGCAGTATAACGGTTGATTGCTCGTCTTCGGTAAGGGCACTCCCGACCGTTAAAAGACTTTTTTTAATTTCCTCCGCATGTGTAAGCGCATTCAGCTCCTGCTCAAGAGCCTCCTGCTCAAACTCGTCGTGCAGCGATGCCTCATCCAGTTCGTTGTACTGAAATTGATAGTAGTCTGCGTCTGCCTTTGCCTGATGGGAGCGTTCTTCCAGTATTTTCAATTTCTGGGTTATCGACTTATACTGACGGTAGTTCTCCTGATAATTTTTAAGCAGAAGATCGTTTGCAGCGATAGAATCTACCACGAGCAGTTGGAAACTCTCGTTATTTATCTCCAACGTAGCATGCTGGGAGTGAATGTCGATAAGAAGCTCACCCAGCTCTCGCAATACCGTTAGGTTAACGGGTGTGTCGTTAATAAATGCCCGTGATTTGCCATCTGCGGAAATTTCCCTGCGCAGGACCGTCGATGATTCATAGTCCAGATCTTTATCCTCGAAAAAGGCAGCGATTTGGTAGGCGCCTATTTCAAAGTGACCCTCTATGACGCATTTTTTCTGCTGATTGAAGAAATATCTTCCTTCAATACGCTGACCCAGGATTAGTGATAGCGCTCCCAGAATGATGGATTTCCCAGCGCCTGTCTCACCGGTGATAATGTTTAATTTCCCTGAAAATGCAATATCGAGGTCTTCAATAAGTGCATAATTGCGTATTATTAAGCGACTTAGCATAATGGTATATGAACTGAGCTTTTGTTTTAAAGGTACATCAAATATACAATAGCACTATTGATTACTCTTTAACAAATCATATTTGCGGATGTTCACCGGATCGACAGAACTTAATATGGAATATGCGCGGAGTCTGTCCTGTTCGGGCGCAGGTCTCAGAACATGCACGATCTCATCTGACTTCGCCGTAAACACAATCTGACTTAACATATTTCCCTGGCGGGCCCTGTCCGTTTTTTGCAGGCCGGGAAGAATAGAAACTAAAGTCTTCCTCGCTCGCTCTGATTTAGACTCCAGAATATCCAGGCAATCGCGATGATATTCGTAGATAAAATTTCGGAGATCGTTATACTGTTGGTTGTTCAGATTTTCAGAAAGCCAATAGCGGTTTGTCTGGCTTTCGACTGCTCTCCATCCCACAAAAGGAACATTCTGCGCATTGTTAACAATTTGTCGGGCCTGTTCAAAATAGCGTGCGCCAGCATATCGCGAGAAGCTGTCTGCATCAAAGCCCACAATGATGTAGGCGTAATAGGCGAGAAGCGAAGCGATATTAGACTGGAACTGCTGCTCCGAGAAATCGAGAGCCTGCCCTTCAATATAGCTGAAATCAAAATGCTTGTCGCTGATGTTGATAAGTGGCGAGTTATACGTCGTTCCGAATACTGGCCGGCTTGATTGGATCTGAGCCTCTGCCTTGAAACTTGATGATCCGTCCCATTCACTGATGTTGATCAGAAAATTGCAATCAATTCTTTCCTGCGGACGAGAAGCAAGACCCGTCCATCTGCGGCCGTTCAGGAAGTCGCGTATCGCCGACTCCAATTGAATGAGCGCACGTTTGTTATTGTTCTGTACCCGTGGAGATATTACCTGCACTTGCGCATTCAAATCCTGTGCTTTTGCATTCAGGGCAAATACGAGCAGGAGAATGAGGGCAATGATTCTCATTACAGGTAGTCGGCTATTTTACTGCAAATATCCTTTGCTACCTCTTCCTTAGATTTAAGAGGAAACGTTTCTTTCCGGAGATGACGATCGATAATGGTAATCTTGTTAGTATCCCCCTGAAAACCGGCCCCCTCATCTTTTAATGAGTTCAGCACGATGAAATCAAGGTTCTTCTTGTTAAGCTTCGCGATGGCATGCTCTTCTTCATTATTGGTCTCCAGAGCGAAGCCAACCAGAATCTGATCATCCCTTTTCATTTCACCAAGTGAAGACAATATGTCTTTCGTTTTTACCAGCTCGATAACAAACTCAGAAGGACTCTTTTTGATCTTTTCTGGCGCTACCTGTTTGGGTCGATAATCGGCCACCGCAGCATTCATGATCATGATATCGTTTTCAGGGAACTCCTGGTGAACCGAATGGTACATTTCTTCTGCTGAACTTACGTCGATCCGCCTGATAGATGGCGCGCGCAGTACTTGAGAGGAGGGACCACTAATGAGGGTCACCTGCGCCCCTCTGCGAGCGAACTCCTCCGCAATTGCAAAACCCATCTTGCCGGATGAATGATTGCCTATAAACCTTACGGGATCAATTGATTCATATGTGGGACCTGCCGTTATCAATACCCGTTTCCCCTTCAGAGGAAGATCGGTGCCCAACGCTTGCTGAAGATAAGCGAGGATTTCCTCAGGTTCAGCCATTCGGCCTTCACCGACGAGTCCGCTGGCAAGTTCGCCATAGGCGGGTTTAATCTGCTTGTTTTTATAAGATTCCAGTAATGAAACGTTACGCTGTACCGCCGGATGAAGCCACATATCAAGATCCATTGCAGGCGCAAAGAAGACAGGGCATTTAGCAGAAAGATAAACCGCAGACAGCAGGTTATCACAATGGCCGTTAGCTAGTTTGGCGATAGTGTTAGCGGTTATAGGGGCAATGAGCATGAAGTCAGCCCAAAGAGCGAGTTCAACATGGTTGTTCCACTCACCCGAATCCGCCTTGAAATAAGTGCTGAAAACCGGGTTTTTTGATAGAGTAGAGAACGTAAGAGGGGTAACAAAATGCGTAGCATCCTGTGTCATGATTACTTTGACGTCTGCACCAGCTTTCACCAGTAAACGGGTTAAAATAGCAGATTTGTAACTGGCTATACTGCCGCAAACGCCTAGTAATATCTTTTTTCCTTCAAGCATATCACATCAAGTAATGAACCTGGATGACTAATATGCTATCCAGACTTCCGGAAGAACAAATTAACCCTGTTGTTCTTTAGAAGGGTTACGATAATAAACCTTATCGTGTAAAAACTCGTCTATCGCAATCAGCGTAGGCTTCGGCATACGCTCATAATGCTTGGATATTTCAATCTGCTCGCGGTTTTCAAATACCTCTTCCAGATTGTCATTTGAAGAAGCGAATTCAGAAAGCTTTCCCTGAAGTTCTTCTTTGATGTTGTTCGATATTTGGTTTGCTCTCTTAGCAATAACAACTAAAGACTCATATACATTATCTGTAGTTGTGTCCAACTGACGCAGATCTCTTGTTATTGTGCTTGAAGCAACTGTAGTTTTCGTATTACTCATCTTTACCTTATTTATTTTCCGCAGTGGATTTTTCTTCTTTTACTTCTTCTTTATCTTTCTCAGGTGCTGGTGGCTGAGACTGCGCCAACAACTTTTGCACCTGAACGATGCCCTGTTCAGCGCGTTTCCTGTAGTCTTGTACATTTTTCAGAAACTTGCTTTCAGGGAATTCTTCGCTGAAAGTATTCGCCATCTCTACAACCTGAGTGTAACGTTCTTCCTGACGGATTTCCAGACTGTTCGCTGCATAAAGGTATTGAGCCTCCACGCTTAACGCTTCCATCTCTTCGGCATATTTGGTATCAGGGTAGTCTCTCAAAGCATTTTCGAATGCGAAGATTGCCGATTTGTAGTCTCCTATATCCAAATACAGACGGGCATTTGCCATTGCCTTTTTCTCCAGCTTATCACGAAGATCCGCAATCAGGCTACTCGCCTCAACAACACGGTCGCTCTTTGGATAAAGGTTAATGAAAAGCTGCAGAGATTCGATTGCACGATACGTGTTCTCCTGATCGAGCGTAAAATTGGGTGAGTCCAGATAGTAGCAGTAAGCCGACATAAATCTGCACTCTTCCGCTCTCGCACTGTTTGGATAGGTATCTGCAAATACCTTAAACTGATAGCGTGCAGTAGTGTAATCTCTCAGTCTGTAATTCGTATAGGCGAAATAATAAGCAAGATCTTCCGCTTCACCCCGACCTTTATATTTTTGGTTTAACCCGTCAAACAGGAGCAACGCTTTGCTGTAATCTTTTTTATTATATAAACGAATGGCTTCCTGGTACTTTTTACCAGTATCGTTGCTAGCAACTAACTTTTCAAATTTGCTCTTACAGCTGGTCACAAGAGCAACAGCCAGCAATAAGCACCACGTTAATAAACGCTTGTTTTTAAACATCCTGCAAAGATACATTAAATCAAAATAATAGTCAATTCAATTAATTCGTTCGAAGTTAGGTTTTTTTACGGCCTGTGAGATGATTTTAACAAAACTTAACAACACGACTGATGATCGGGATTATGTAGCAAAAGCAGACCTGGTCAGATGTCTCAATCAAGTGGTGTATGGTGGAATTATAATGTGCCACGTGGAGCAATCTCATTGGGATGCTCTTGCTAGAACGCCGGCTGCTTAATTATTATAGGTATGTTTTTGAATATCTATAGCGATGCTCTTTAACAGGGGTGGTTTTGGTAGGGGATGCTGGTTGTTTTGAATAGCTTTTTATCGGGTGCTCCCGAAATCGACTGCAGGGATCTTTCTCTAGCCGGAGTATGCATTGGGGTATTGGTTAATACTATATAGGTAGTTGTTTCCGGACGTCTTCCTGAAATCATCTATATAAAGGTGTAATTTAATAGGACTGTTTGTCGTGCGGCTTGAAACACAACTTGTCTTTGATGTCATTCGCGCCCGGGTCACTAGTTATAGGATACACCAGCATCGCGGAAGGTTGACAAAAAGATCGAATGCTGTGAAGATTTTAAGAAGGTCCTGATCTGGTGACATTCAAAGGTTGTATAGTTATAATAGGACGGGCGATGAAAGATGTATAGCCTCGACAGGACGATGCTACCATATTCCTGAATCAAAAAGAAGCAATAAGCTTCATTGGTGCGTCGAAGATGATAGCTGGAACAGATGAGTGAATCGACCTGAAATCATTTTTCAAAATCAGAGAAACTATGCGATCGATTATGGAATGTAAGAGGAGACAAGTTTGGTAAGCCTCGCTTCTTGCCCGGGTTTCCTTTGTAGCATCATTCTTGAGTCAAGGCCCTGTCAGCTCCGAACCAAAGTCGTACCAGCGTCGTACCAGCTTCGATAAAATGCGAAGAAAAGCCGAAGTTGGTAGGGAGTTTAAGGGAGGTTGATTCGACTTTGTGCAAGGCTTTCCAAACAGCCTTACCTGCTTCGCCCCAGACAGGCATCTATATGAAGCTCTTCCTTATTGAAAGGATATTATTGGATAGACAAGATGAATGATCCAATTCGTTTACACCTTTTACTAATATTGAAAGCGGTATAGACATTCGCCTGTAGCATACAGGCGACATTATACCTCATTATGCAATTTATATCATCCCGCACACCTGGTATATCCTGAACCTTCCGGGGCCAGGCTCAGATTTTGGTTTTCCTCTTGGCCCGGAGCCTGCTCCCTGCCTATGCTCCCTGCATATATGTCCGATCCGGATCCTCAAACCCTATCCACTCACTCTTTTGACCCCCTTTACAAACACCCCCTAAAAATTGTTTGATCAAATTTCACTTTATAATCTTCTGATTTCAAAGCCGCTGTCCTCTCTGCTGCCCGGAAAAGCCCCTGTAGATAAAAATAAAAGCCTTAAAGACTTGCAGGGAATACAAAAAGTTCCCATCTTTGCAGTCCCAAAACGAACAAGGGAAAGCGAGGCGCAAGGCTAAGTGAGAGATTGAAAAGAGGAA
>NZ_PVTH01000009.1 GCF_003002875.1 Arcticibacter pallidicorallinus | reverse complement strand
CCGATGGTACTGCAGTAACATGTGGGAGAGTAGGTCGGTGCCAAATCTTAAATCAGCCCGGTAGTTTCAGTACTACCGGGCTTTTTTGTGCGTTATGCTTTTGTTGTATAGACAGAAATCCAGCACCGGTTCATTCCATTCTTCAAATCTCTTCTTCGGTTATTGCAACGGTACCTTTCATGTTTGCTTTAGTTTAGTGTTACGGCAATTTCGGGATGTCTTCAGGTCTCGATCCTGGGTAATACTTGTGCAGATAATGTGACGGAAGTGTTGCTTTTACACTATCATTATAGTTTTAATTAATTTTAACTAATTATTTCATATTGTAGGATATTTTTCCATATTTGATTCAGAAACCTATGGCAAATGGCAATTGAAACATTACATACTCTGGAGATAATTGAGGCGATGGAAAACTTCCTTGTGCGCAAAAGACCTGAGGAGGAATTTAGATCTCAGATAGATCTTTCCTATGTCATCGAAAAGCAAAGCGTGATTATTCATGAGATACGCCCCCGGTGGGATAGACCTGAAGAGATTGTTGAGATACCGGTAGCTAAAGCAACGTATGTCATGTCAAAAAAAATGTGGAAGGTTTTCTGGAAGCAAGGTGATCTCAGATGGCATGCCTATACACCGGAACCGTTGGTTCCGAATATTCGCGACTTTGTCGCGTTGGTAGAGCAAGACGAGTACTATTGCTTTTGGGGTTAGTGTATCATTTTTCAACATATACTGTAAAGCTGGGGAATCTGATTAATTTAGCGACTAAAAGGAGAGGTATTGGCTAAGAGTACTACGAAGGAAACCCCGCTAATGCAGCAGTATAATACGATCAAGGCGAAATATCCTGGTGCTTTATTGCTGTTTCGCGTTGGAGATTTTTATGAAACATTCGGAGAGGATGCTGTAAAGGCCGCCGGAATTTTAGGTATCGTGCTTACCAAGAGAGCTAATGGCTCGGCTTCGCATATTGAACTTGCCGGGTTTCCTCACCATTCTATTGAAACGTACCTTCCAAAGTTAGTCAGGGCAGGTCAGCGAGTTGCTATATGTGATCAACTGGAAGATCCCAAAACAGTCAAAACGATTGTGAAGCGGGGCGTAACGGAGCTGGTAACACCCGGAGTGGCATATAGTGATAATATACTTCAACAGAAGTCAAATAACTACCTGGCTTCGGTATATTTTGACAGGAATGTCACCGGTGTTGCATTTATAGACATTTCTACCGGCGAGTTTTTAGTTGCTCAGGGCACTAACGAATATATCGATAAACTGCTGCAGAGTCTGAAACCGAGCGAGGTGATTTTTCCGAAAAGTCGGTCTCATGAGTTCAAAGAGGCCTTTGGCGATCGCTTTTATACCTATACCCTGGATGAGTGGGCATACGCAGGAGACTTCGCCTATGAAAATTTGCTTAAGCATTTTGAGGTAAAATCGCTGAAAGGCTTTGGTATCGAGAGACTGGCAGTAGCTAATATAGCTGCGGGCGTTGCCTTGCATTATCTTAACGAGACGGAACACCGTAATCTCCAGCATATCTCGTCCATTGCGCGTATTGAAGAGGATCGATACATGTGGCTTGATCGTTTCACGATCAGAAATCTTGAACTTATCGGGTCTGCTAATGAGAACGCCGTTACATTGGTTGACGTCTTGGACCAAACGCGTTCTCCAATGGGAGCCAGGATGCTTCGTCGTTGGATCGTCATGCCATTGAAGGAACGCAGGCCTATAGAGGAACGGCTGAATGTGGTCGAATTCCTTCTTAATAACGAGGCTCTTCGCGAAGCTTTAATTCATGAAATCGGTCAGATTGGAGATCTGGAACGGCTCATATCTAAAGTTGGGCTTCAGAAAGCAAATCCAAGGGAGATCTGTCAGCTAAAACGAGCGTTAATAGCGATTGAAAGTATAAAGAATAATTGCGACAGCTCTGGCAGCGAGGCTTTAAGACGAATCGCCGAACAGCTCAATCCCTGTATGCTCATTCGTGAAAGAATCGAAAAAGAACTTCATCCTGAACCTCCGGCTTTGGTTCTAAAGGGCGGTGTTATAGCAGACGGCATTAACGAGGAGCTCGATCGCCTTCGTAAAATTGCGTTTGGTGGAAAGGGCTATCTTGTTGAAATCCAAAAACGCGAAGCGGAACTTACCGGAATACCATCGCTGAAGGTTGCCTTCAACAATGTCTTCGGATATTATCTGGAAGTTACTAATTCTCACAAGGATAAGGTGCCCGCGGAGTGGATAAGAAAGCAGACTCTGGTCAATGCAGAACGTTATATCACACCTGAGCTGAAGGAGTATGAAGAGCAAATTCTGGGTGCTGAAGAAAAGATACATGCGCTGGAGACCCGATTGTACGCAGAACTCGTTTATTCTCTCTCAGATTATATACGTCCGATTCAGCTGAATGCTCAACTTACAGCTCAGCTGGATGTACTTCTTTGCTTTGCAACGCTTGCAATTAAGAACTTCTACGTGAAGCCTGTTATTACAGATGACCACGTTCTGGATATTAAAGGGGGACGGCATCCGGTGATAGAAAAAAATCTTCCCCTAGGAGAGGATTATATCACAAATGATGTACATCTTGATAACGATTCTCAGCAGATTATTATCATAACCGGGCCCAACATGGCTGGTAAATCGGCTCTCCTTCGTCAGTGCGGCTTAATTGTGCTGATGGCTCAGATGGGCTGTTTCGTTCCTGCAAAAGCAGCCTGTATCGGCATTGTTGATAAGATTTTTACCCGTGTAGGCGCGTCAGACAATTTATCATCGGGAGAGTCAACTTTCATGGTGGAGATGAATGAGACGGCCAGTATTATGAATAACCTTTCAGAGCGAAGTCTTATTCTTTTGGATGAGATCGGTCGGGGTACTTCTACGTATGATGGAATCTCTATTGCGTGGGCTATTGCAGAGTTTCTTCATAACCATCCGACCTCCAAGGCGAAAACGCTTTTTGCGACACATTACCATGAGTTGAATGAGCTGTCAAACTCGTTTAGCAGAATAAAGAACTTTAACGTGACTGTTAAAGAGGTTGGGAACAAAGTTATATTCTTGCGTAAACTGGTGCCTGGGGGTAGTGAACACAGTTTCGGTATTCATGTTGCGAAGATGGCTGGAATGCCTCCGAAGCTTATTTCCAGAGCTAATGAAATTTTACGCAGGCTCGAGCAGGAGAGAACGGGTGGAGAACATATCAAAGACAGCATAAAAAAGGTACAGCAGCAGGCATATCAGCTTCAGATGTTCTCGATAGATGATCCGGTACTCGTAAAAATACGAGATATGCTGAATAATCTTGATGTGAACACATTAACGCCAGTAGAGGCATTAATGAAGCTGGATGATATTCAACGAATTCTAAAGGGATGAGAGTAACTGGGAAGATTTTAAGAGCATGTGGTTTTTTGATGATAGCATGTTTATTTTTCACATCCTGTAAATCAAGAAAAATCATCACTGATGCTTCCAGTGCTCGCGGGAAGGAGTTGAGCGGAACTATCGAACAACGCTACGCTACCTTGTTGGGCGTACAGGAAAAGGATATCAAAGACCAGCGCTTATATAAGTTTATTGATAGCTGGATGGGGGCTCCTCATCGGTTGGGAGGTATGGACAAAGGTGGAATAGATTGTTCAGGCTTCACCACCATCTTGCAAAAAGAAATTTATAAGAAGAGTGTAGCCCGTACGGCACGTGAAATGGCAGAACAGGTTAAGCGTTTGTATGAAGAAGACCTGAAGGAAGGTGATCTTGTGTTTTTTGATTTCGGTGGTCAGCCCTTTAATCATGTCGGTATATATCTTCATAACAATAAGTTTGTGCATGTATCCACGAGTAAAGGGGTAATTATCAGCGACCTAAGAGATCCATGGTATTACAAGTACTTTTCGCGTTGTGGCTCCGTTAAGTAGATAGTCTTTCCGAAATAATCGCTTTAGAAACGGATGCTAGGCATATAAGATTATTTTTACGACTTTTGCTGTGGTGGTGGAGAAAGATTGAACTCTAAGCCTTTAATGATTTAATAAATGAAACTTAATCTGAAACGCCCTCTTGCTTTCTTCGACCTTGAAGCTACAGGTACAATTATTGGCTTCGACAGAATCGTTGAAATTGCTGTCCTAAAGGTATTTCCTGATGGTACAAAGGAGATGAAAAATGCTCGTATTAATCCGGAAATGCCGATCCCTTTGGAAACTTCATTGATTCATGGAATATATGATGAGGATATAAAGGATGCTCCGACTTTTAAGCAGGCTGGTCCTGAATTTGCAGCGTTTCTTGATGATTGCGACTTGGCGGGATATAACTCTAATAAATTTGATATACCGATGCTGATGGACGAGTTTCTTCGCGCGGGTGTTCCTTTTGATATCGACAACCGGAAGTTCGTTGATGTACAGAACATCTTCCATCAAATGGAGCAGCGAACTTTAAAAGCTGCTTATAAATTCTACTGCGGTAAGTCGCTTGAAAATGCACATAACGCTGATGCGGATACCATGGCCACGTATGAAGTACTATTGGGTCAGCTGGAAAGGTATAAGGATGTGGAGTTCGTTGATAAGAAAGGTAATGTTTCCGTCCCCGTTAAGAACGACGTGGATGCTCTTCACGAATTCACCAATCTCCACAATCCGGTAGATTTTGCTGGCCGATTGGTTTTTAACGACAAAGGTATAGAGGTGTTTAATTTTGGCAAGCATAAAGGAAAATGTGTGGAGGAGGTGTTCCAATCAGAACCCAGCTATTATGCCTGGATGCAGAATGGCGATTTTCCACTGTATACCAAGAAGTGCCTTGAGAAGATCTGGATGAGATGGAATGAGAAAAAGGTTCTTGTAAAAAAGACAACAGAGACGAAAATAGAGGTGGAAAGCCCGAGGACGGTTACGCCTAAAAAAGATATTGAGGCCAGACCTGTCTTCAAAAAGAAGGAGTCTGCAGCGCCGGTGACCGATTCGATGCTCGATGAGTTAAAGAAGAAGTTTGGCAAATAGCCTGAATAAAAAAGCCGGTTTAACCGGCTTTTTATTGTTTTATGGGTTTTAGAAACTCGATATTTCTTTTAAGTCCCGTAAATTTTGTTCGTTTGATGGGGGAGCCTTTGAATAATTGTTTAAAGACATCTTCGGTGATTTCTTCCCAGTCTGACGCAGACATTTTCAGTAAGTCAAAAGACGGTTCAAAGGCAGGTTCATCATGACGACTTGAGAATCGGTTCCAGGGACAAACGTCCTGACATATATCGCATCCAAACATCCAGTTGTCGGTCTTACCTTTGAATTCGTTGGGCAATTCATCCTTTAGCTCTATGGTTAGGTAAGATATGCATTTAGAGCCGTCCACCACTTGTGGGGAGACGATCGCATCGGTGGGACATGCATCTAAACACTTCGTGCAGGTGCCACAATAATCTTTATCCGATGCCAGATCATATTGGAGGTCGAGGTCTGTAATGAGTTCTGCCAAAAAGAAAAAGGATCCAGACTTTTTGTTAATTAGGTTGCTGTTTTTTCCTATCCATCCGAACCCTGACTGTATCGCCCATGCGCGGTCGAGAACCGGAGCAGAATCAACGAACGCTCTTCCGGAAACATCACCAATGTGCTCCTTTATGAATTGAAGAAGATCTTTGAGCTTTGATTTTATGACATCATGGTAGTCAGCGCCGTAAGCGTACTTGGAAATGCGAGGAGCAGCAGGATCATGCTGCTTTTCGTCTGTATAATAATTAAGGGCCAAAGAGATCACTGAGCGAGACCCTTCAACCAGTTTGGTTGGATCGAGTCGTTTGTCGAAGTGATTTTCCATGTACGACATTTTCCCATGATATCCGTTTTTGAGCCAGTTCTCCAATCGGGGGGCCTCCTTATCCAGAAAACCTGCTTTTGAGATACCGCAGAACATAAAACCAAGCCTGCGCGCCTCCTCTTTAATTAGCTGACTGTATCTCCCCGCATTATTGTACATCGTACAAAGATATGGATAACGAAGTAGGGCTCTGAGCTATATTATCATTATTTTTGCGCGCATCTTAATATGTCGGATAACAACACTCGTCTTTATACATGGTCTTTTGGCCTGTTATGCTTAAGCTCATTACTCTTCTCCGCTAGCTTCAATATGCTAATCCCCGAGTTGCCTGCTTATTTAAGTAGCTTGGGAGGCGCTGAATACAAAGGGTTGATCATCGCGTTATTTACCTTGACGGCTGGCATTTCGCGTCCTTTCAGTGGAAAGCTGACAGACACGATAGGTCGTGTTCCCGTGATGGCGGTTGGTTCGATAGTCTGCTTTGTTTGCGGGTTTTTGTATCCGGTGCTCGGTACAATAAATGGCTTTTTATTCTTAAGGCTTTTACATGGTTTTTCTACAGGATTTAAACCCACGGCAACTGCAGCATATGTAGCAGACATTGTTCCGGTAAAAAGGTGGGGCGAAGCTCTTGGGATTCACGGTTTATGTTTTAGCACCGGTATGGCCATTGGGCCTGCTATCGGCAGTCTGATCACCAGCTACTATTCGATCAACGTCTTGTTTTACAGCTCTTCGGTGTTTGCGATGCTTTCTATCCTGATATTGCTCAACATGAAGGAAACCCTAAAATCGAGAGAGTCGTTTAAGCTGTCTCATTTGAAGATTTCCCGCACGGAAATCATCGAGTGGCGTGTCATACCTGCGGCCCTAATTATCCTGCTTTCCTATTTAGGCTATGGTGTATTGTTGACGCTGATCCCGGACTGGGGCGAGTATTTGGGCGTAACAAATAAGGGTTTGTTCTTCATGACGTTCACGGTGTCTTCCCTCATGATCCGTTTTGTTGCTGGGAAAGTTTCCGATCGCTTTGGCCGTGTTTCTGTGATAAAAGTTGCGTTGGTGATGCTATGTGTTTCTTTCTATTTGATAGGAAATGCTCAATCGGTTACTGATCTTTTGGTTGGTTCTGTCGCTTATGGAATTGCGGGTGGAATATTTTCTCCGGCGACGAATGCCTGGACAGTTGATTTAAGTCACCCCGATCACAGAGGAAAGGCCATGGCTACGATGTATATTGCTCTTGAGATAGGTATTGGCGCGGGAGCGCTACTGGCAGGCGCACTCTATAAGGATGTAGTGACTATGATTCCGATGATCTTCTACATATCTTCAGGCGCTTGTGTGGCAGCTCTCATTTATATATTCGGGAGAGAACGCTTTCAAAAGCGACCAAATAACTAAGGCTGTCTTTGCAGGGACAGCCTTAGTTATAATTTGAAATACGCAGTATTATTTTTTACGCTATCTCGTTATCTTCCGGGATAGAAACAACATTCTTCAGATTAAGAACCTGGCTTGTCCACGATCTAAGTTCAGCGCAAAGTTCAGGATCTTCGTTCAATGACTTGCCGAAGGAAGGAATCATCTCTTTCAATTTCGACTGCCATTCGACAGAGTTGTATTTTTCAGGAAAGCAGGTTTTAATTAAACCAAGCATGATGGACACCGCGGTTGAGGCGCCAGGCGAAGCTCCTAAGAGAGCCGCAATGCTGCCTTCAGAACCGGTCACGACTTCAGTCCCGAACTCGAGAATTCCCCCTTTTTTAGCGTCTTTTTTGATTACTTGAACCCGCTGACCTGCAACTTCCAGTTTCCAGTCATCCATTTTCGCATCAGGATAGTAGCCCCTTAGAGCGGCCATTCTTTCGTCGCTGGACTGTCTTACCTGATCGATCAAATATTTGGTTAGCGGGATATTTTGTATGCCAGCCGCTAGCATTGGCACTATATTACTTATTCGTAGAGATGAAAGTAAGTCGAAGAATGAACCTTGTTTGAGAAACTTGGTAGAAAATCCTGCGTAAGGACCAAACAGCAGGGCCTTTTTACCATTTATAACTCTGGAGTCGAGATGCGGCACTGACATCGGAGGTGAGCCGACCTCAGCCTTTCCGTAAACCTTCGCTTCGTGTCTCCTAATCACATCCGGGTTTGTACAAACCAGCCATTGCCCACTCACAGGGAAACCACCAAATCCTTTCCCTTCTTTAATTCCCGATTTCAGCAGTAAATGCAAGGAGCCACCACCTGCGCCAATAAATACGAAGCGCGCTCTGACTTTTCGTTTCTTGCCAGTTTTTTCATCCTTAAGTGATATGGTCCAACGAGAGCTGTCATCTTTTTTTAATTTTGTTACCTCCTGGCAGAAATGCATGTTAACGCCATCAAGAGCCTTAACTGCGCCGAACATACATTTTGTAAGAGAACCAAAGTTGACGTCGGTACCTATCGTCATCCTTGTCGCGGCTATCTTTTGATTCTCAGGGCGACCTTCCATAACAAGGGGAATCCATTCCCTGAGTGTTGCCGCGTCTTCAGAGTACTCCATGCCGTGAAACAGAGGAAGCTCATTAAGTGCTTCATAACGCCTGCGGAGATAATCCACATTCTCTTCGCCCCAAACGAAGCTCATATGCGGTATACTTTTAATGAAATTCTTCGGCGGACAAATGAAGCCAGTCTCGACAAGATGCGCCCAAAACTGGCGCGAGATTTCAAATGACTCACCTATTTTGACAGCTTTAGACGTTTCGATCGAGCCGTCTGCTAATTGCGGTGTGTAGTTTAATTCGCAGAAAGCAGCATGCCCCGTACCGGCATTGTTCCATGCGTCTGAACTCTCAGCAGCGGCAGCATCCAAACGTTCAAATATTTCTATCGTCAGATTAGGTTCTAACTTCTTAAGCAACACCGCGAGAGTGGCGCTCATTATCCCGGCACCAATCAATACGACGTCGGGTTCGTTCTGAAAAGAATTCTTATTTGTGTCCATTATAATGTTTGCTTCGGTAAAGGCTAGACGCTAGCTTGCCATTTGCTTCTTTCTCTCGGTTGATGTATTTCGTTGAGAATGATCGTATAAAATTACGGATAAGTTGAAAATATGTCAAATTTCCGAACGTTCTTTTGATTAAATTAAAATTCTATGACTCTTGATGATGCCTTTTCGCAGATACGATGTTTTGTAGGAGCCTGATAGTGGTCACGTAATATTTATTTACCTCATTCCCATGTGTTTAATGGGAGGCGTTATGGAAATGTTTGTACAAAAAAAAGGCCGGAATAACCGGCCTTTCATATAAATCTGAAATTATTTATTCTTCTTTTTAGCTTCTTGCTGTTGTTGCCTCATATAATCATCCATTCTTTGCTGAAACTTTGATTTTTTCTTCTCAGTCTCAGGCTTTTTCTTGTTTTCCTGAATCCGAGCATGTATTTTTTCATCGTTCACAAGTTGTCTGATAATTAACTGTTGAGCGAACGTAAGGACGTTAGCGCAGAAGTAATAGTAATTCAAACCTGAAGGGTAGCTATTCAAAACGGTCAGGAAAATAATCGGAGTAATGTAGCCGATATATTTCATTTGTCCGGTGACACCTGAGGTCTGATTGTTTATGTAAGTAGTAGCCAACGTCGATACCGTCATCAGTAAACACATCAGACTGATGTGGTTTACGTTCAACAGTGGAATCGTCGGGAAATTGATGACCGAGTCGTAAGTTGACAAATCTTTCATCCATAGGAAGCTTTCCTGACGGAGTTCGAATAGATTAGGAAAGAAGAAGAAGAACGCCATCACGATAGGAAGCTGTAACAACATCGGAATACATCCTCCAAGTGGGTTTACACCAGCTTTTTTATATAATTTCAGATATTCCTGTTGAAGTAACGTAGGGTTATCCTCGCCAACTTTACCTTTTATTTCATCCATTTCTGGCTTCAGAACCCTCATCTTAGCCATCGACAGATAAGACTTATAGGTTAGAGGCGTAAGAACTACTTTCAAGATGATTGTCAGGATGAGGATAATCAGCCCGTAGTTCCATCCCATTCCTTCCAGACCGTTAAAGATCGGTAATACTGCTACGCGGTTTATCCACTTTAATGGACCCCATCCCAGATCAACCTGTTTTTCTATATTGTATCCTTGATCTTTGAGGGTGTTAAACCTGTTCGGACCGAAATAGAATTCAAGTGGGTAAGAGTTTGAATCTTTTCCTTTAGCCAACTGCATATTAGCAGAAAACGATTTTACAAGACCTAGTTGAGCGGGAACCTTAACATCCAGGGTGCCTTTCTCAAAGCCATTCTTCGCAATCAAGACATTGGAGAAGAAGTGCTGCTTAAACGAAATCCACTGGATCTTTCCATCTTCGCCCAATTCCTTCTTTTCGTCTTCGCTAACACCGATATGATCTACTTCATTTTCTCCGTGGTTAAAGTAGGCACTTGAATAGCGTTGTTCACTCGACAAATCCTTCTCTTTCTGCTTAAGCGTTGCTTGCCAGTTAAGCGTGATCGGCTTTGACCCTATAACGTTGTCTAAACCATGCGTCACGATAGTAAGTCCTAAATTATAGCTATTTCCTTTTAAGGAATAGATGTAATCGACGTACTGATTAGCAGAATAGCTAAGCCGCATGGTCAGGCTTGATGAATCGCTTTGGGAAACAGTTAAAGCTTTTGCAGAAGGTGTGAAGTAAAAGTTTTCAGTGTTGACTTCCTGATTGGAAGCGGATAACGTTAAACCGAATTTATTGTCTGCACTATCGAGCATAATCAAAGGCTTGCCATCGAAAGTCTTCATGCCTTTTAGCTCGACTGAAGCTACACGTCCACCTTTCGTGCTTAGGTTAACCTTTAAGAGTTCGTTTTGTAACACAACGCTTTCGGATACTCCGCTAAGCGCAGCTCCAAAAGCTCCCTTGAATGCATTGGAGTCAATGACCACCGTTTTTGCGGCTTCTTCTGTTGCTTTGTCTGCTGTTTTGGCCGGAGCAGGGATCCCAGATTTTGCACGGGCAATAGAGTCTTGTAATATTTTCTCTCTTTTAAGTTCTGCTTCTGACGGGTTCATCAGATACATAGAACCTATGAAAATGATTAAGATTAAAAAGAGTCCCGTGAATGTATTTCTATCCATTTATTCGTGATATCTATTCTTATTTTTTGTTGTTTTTCCTGGAATTTGCTAAAGAAGCGGCGACAAAGTTAACAAAAAGAGGGTGTGGATTGGCAACTGTTGATTTTAATTCGGGGTGAAATTGGCCGGCAACGAAAAAGGGATGATTTTTAAGCTCTACGATCTCAACAAGACCGTTGTCTGGGTTGATACCAGATGCTATCATTCCAGCTTCTTCGAATTGTTTAAGATATTCATTGTTAAACTCATATCGGTGCCTGTGTCTCTCGGTGATTTGAGATTTGCCGTAAATATTATATGCCTTACTTCCTTTCTTAAGGTCACAGATATAAGATCCGAGACGCATTGTGCCTCCCTTATTCTTAATTTTCTTCTGTTCTTCCATCATCGAGATTACGGGATCCGGAGTATTTTCGTCCATCTCGCTGCTGTTCGCATCTTTCAACCCTAAAACGTTACGGGCAAATTCTACTACCGCGCACTGCATACCAAGACAGATACCGAAGAATGGAATATTGTTTTCGCGAACGTGTTGGATGGCAATAATCTTTCCTTCAATACCGCGGCTTCCGAAACCTGGCGCTACTAATACGCCGTCTAAGCCGCTCAAGCGTTCTGCGACGTTTTCCGTCGTAATGCTTTCAGAATGGATGGAGACGACTTTTACTTTGCATTCATTGCTCGCTCCGGCATGAATAAAGGCTTCAGTAATGGACTTATACGCGTCAGGTAGCTCTACATACTTTCCTACGAGACCTATTTTTATCTCTGAGGTAGGGTTTTTAAGTCTGCCAAGGAAGTTTTTCCAGTTCTCCAGATTAGGGTCACTTTTTAAGGGAAGCTTTAGTTTTGAAAGAACGGTTTTGTCAAGCTGTTCCTTAAGCATCATCAAAGGCACATCATATATGGTTGATGCGTCTATTGACTCAATTACAGCATTGATGTTAACATTACAAAATAACGCGACTTTCCTCCTGATGTCGGCAGATAAATGATGCTCCGTACGGCAAACAAGAATGTCGGGTTGGATACCGTATTCAAGTAGCATTTTAACTGAATGCTGCGTAGGCTTCGTTTTTAGTTCTCCGGCGGCAGCCAGGAAAGGTACCAATGTAAGATGTATAACAAGCGAGTTGCTGCTTCCTAATTCCCAGCGTAACTGACGAACTGCTTCAATGAATGGAAGAGACTCAATATCACCAACGGTTCCGCCGAGCTCAGTGATCACAATGTCAAAGTCATCACCCTGACCAAGAAGGACCATGTTTCGCTTGATTTCATCTGTGATATGAGGTACCACCTGAACAGTTTTCCCTAGATAAGCACCCTCACGTTCTTTGTTTATCACATTCTGATAAATCCGCCCGGTGGTAATATTGTTCGCCTGAGACGTCGGGACGTTTAAGAATCGTTCGTAATGACCCAAATCGAGGTCTGTCTCTGCTCCATCCTCAGTAACATAACACTCGCCATGCTCATAAGGGTTAAGCGTTCCGGGATCAATGTTGATGTAGGGATCGAATTTTTGAATTGTGACGCGATAGCCACGGGCTTGTAACAGCTTTGCTAATGAAGCGGAAATAATGCCTTTTCCTAACGACGAAGTGACGCCGCCCGTAACAAATATGTATTTGGTCATGAGTGTGATGAATTTAAACGTAAAACACGAGCATAAGCGCTAGTTTCTACGTTCTTTTGTACGGGTTACAAAACTACGAAAAAAAGGACGATCTGAAAGAATTGATTACATTTCTAATAGGTAATTTGTTACACCGCTTAAATTAAATCGTTTACCTTTGATGCTTAACTGAAATTGACCTTAATGGTAAAATTTGACAGATTTACACTAGATAACGGATTGACGGTTCTTGTTCATGAGGACCCGACTACGCCGATGGCGGTAGTTAATACATTATACGATGTAGGGGCAAGGGATGAGAATCCTTCTCAGACCGGCTTTGCGCATCTTTTTGAGCATCTGATGTTCGGTGGGTCTCTACATATACCTTCTTATGATGAACCTCTACAACGCGTGGGGGGCGAGAATAACGCTTTTACAAGTAACGATATCACTAATTATTACGTGACTTTACCGGCGGTAAATCTGGAGACAGCATTCTGGTTAGAGAGCGACAGGATGCTCAGTCTAGCATTTTCAGATAAGAGTCTTGAAGTACAAAGAAACGTTGTTTGCGAGGAGTTTAAGCAGCGATACCTAAACCAGCCGTATGGCGACGTGATGCTTAAACTGCGACCGCTCGCCTATACCATGCACCCGTATTCATGGCCGACAATAGGGAAGGAGCTAGCGCATATAGAGGAAGCCAGGATGGAAGACGTTAAGGCGTTTTTCAAAAAGCATTACAGTCCGGTTAACGCGATAATGGTAGTAGGCGGTGCCGTGAAAACAGCGGATGTTGAAAGGCTTGCAAAGAAGTGGTTCGGCGACATCCCTTCCGGGGAAAAGTACAATCGAAACCTTCCAATGGAGCCAATCCAGCTCGAACCCAGACGGCTTGTTCACTATGCGGATGTTCCTGTAAATGCGATCTACATAGCCCTGCATGTTCCCGCGAAGAACGATCAGGGATATTACGAAGCCGATTTAATCGGTGATCTTCTGTCAAGAGGCAACTCCTCACGTCTGTATAAAAGTCTGATCAAAGATCGCAAACTCTTTACGGATATAAACGCTTCACTGACCGGGAGCTCTGATCCTGGCTTGATGATTATAGATGGAAGACCATCGGAGGGGGTTACCATCGAGGAAGCCGAGGCAGCCATTTGGGAGGTCTTAAAACAATTATCTGAAGAGCCTGTTCCTGAAACTGAACTTGACAAAGTCAAAAACAAGATTGAGTCGACCATGGTGTTCGCGGAAATGAGCTTGCTGGATAAGGCTATGAATTTAGCGTATTTCGAAGTGCTCGGTGATGCAGAGGCATTAAACAAAGAAACCGAACGTTACCTCAAGGTTAGCTCAGAAGACATCCAACGTCGTGCCCAGTCTATTTTTAGAAAAGAAAACTCTTCTACCTTATTATATCTGTCCAATTCATGATAAACAGAACTATAGCGCCGGAATTTAAACAGATAGAAGAAATAAGTCTCATCCAGGCTTCTCCAAGGCTTCTTGACAACGGAATAAAGCTTTTTATTGTTGACGCTGGTGAGCAGGAACTCGTCCGCATAGAATTTATTTTTCGCAACGTCAACTGGGATGTGTTACGCCCACTTCAGGCTTATGCGACAAACGCACTTTTGATAGAGGGCACAAGCAAACGTTCATCCTTTCAGATTTCTGATAGTATTGACAGCTATGGCGCTTTTGTTCAACCCGAATATAGCTTTGATTATTCATCATTCACGCTTTACACTTTAAGTAAACATCTGAATGCAGTTCTCCCAATCATCAAGGATATCCTCACTGACGCAGTGTTTCCACCAGAAGAACTGGATACGCTGATCCGGAACCAGAAGCAAAAGCTGCTCGTGAGCTTAGAAAAAAACGATGTCGTCACGCGACGAGTATTTAACCATTCATTGTTTGGAGACACTATTTATGGTCATCTTGTAGTCGCCGAAGATTACGACAGCATTGACCGCGAACAGTTGCTTGAGTACTATAAAAGAGCTTACCAGCCCAATAACTGCACGATCATAGCGTCCGGGAAAGTTGATAACCATACAGTTTCGAAAATCAACTCTTTTTTTGGATCAGAGTGGTCAGCCAACGACGATTTCGTTGTGAATTCTTTTCAGTTCTCTGAAACATTGGGAAGTACGCTTTATACAGAGAAACCAGACTCGTTGCAGTCGGCAATCAGGTTGGGGCAAATCTCTGTGTCCAGAACGCATCCGGATTTTCCGGGTCTTCAGTTTCTTAATACGGTGTTGGGTGGATACTTTGGTTCCAGACTAATGGCAAATATTCGCGAAGACAAAGGTTATACCTATGGCATCGGCTCGGCGCAAGTGTCACTTTTGAATGCCGGATACTTTCTGATTGCTTCGGAAGTTGGTGCTGATGTTTGTTCTTCCACGATGGCCGAGATAGAAAAGGAGATCAACTTACTCCGAACAGAACTTATACCACACGACGAGCTCGAACTTGTACGAAATTACATGCTAGGGTCCTTTCTGGGAAGTCTGGAGAATGCATTTTCACACGCAGAGAAATTTAAAAGTATTTTTCTATCAGGGTTAGACTACGACTATTATACGCGTTATATTCAAGTGATTAAGGAAATAAGTTCTGAAGACTTGCTAAGTCTCGCGAACAAGTACTGGCACTTTGATCGTTTTAACAAAGTTATTACCGGTAAAAAATAGGTATTTTTATATTTTAGCGCTCCTATGGAAAGACCTGTCAATTTCATTCTCGCTGATAAGTTTGTCAACACGAAGATCTATTATGTTAAATCATTTGAAGATTTTCCGCTTGGCATTATCCGGTATTCACTTTCTCAGAAGGAATATGTTTTTAACCCGGATGGTGCTTATTTGAACTTCGAAGTGATGATTCAGATAGGCGCATTTTTGAAGAACCTAATGGCCGAGCACAATCGTGGTTCAGTGTCCTAAGCCTTATATTTGTGTATTTTATTGATATTTTGTAGTTTCGCCCATGCAAGAGAAAATTATCATTCTTGACTTCGGTTCGCAATATACTCAGCTTATTGCTCGCCGGGTTAGAGAACTAAACGTTTACTGTGAAATCCATCCGTACAACCATATTCCTGTGGTTGACGAAAGTGTAAAAGGCATTATTTTTTCAGGTAGTCCCGCCTCTGTGAGACAAACTGATGCTCCGCAAATAGACTTCAATTTATTTCATAAAAAATACCCATTACTTGGGGTTTGTTATGGAGCGCAGTATTTGGCCTACAAATCAGGTGGCGATGTAGTACCGTCGACTATACGTGAATACGGACGCGCACATTTGCACTACGTAAACGATAATAATCCTCTGTTAAAGAACATCGGTTCAAATTCGCAGGTATGGATGTCTCATGGAGATACTATTGCAGAAATCGCCGATGATTTCGAAGTAATTGCGAGTACTGACACTGTGCGTGTGGCCGCTTATCAGATCAAAGGAACTCAAACTTTCGGTATCCAGTTTCATCCGGAAGTTACACATAGCACCGACGGAAAGCAGTTATTGGAAAATTTCCTGGTTGGGATCTGTGGATGTTCTCAGGATTGGAATCCTGATTCCTTTATTGACAGTACGATAAAAGAACTGAAAGAGAAACTGGGAGATGATAAGGTTGTTCTCGGTCTATCTGGAGGTGTTGATTCATCTGTAGCTGCGGTTCTGTTACATAAGGCTATTGGTAAGAATCTGCATTGTATTTTTGTCGACAACGGACTGCTTAGAAAGGGTGAGTATGAACAAGTACTTGACTCATATCAGCACATGGGTCTTAACGTTCGCGGCATTAACGCCCGGGAGTTGTTCGTCGGACAGCTAACCGGTATTAAGGATCCTGAACAAAAAAGAAAGATCATAGGTGCAGCGTTTATCGAAGTATTTGACAATGCGGCACATGAGGTTCAGGACGTTAAATGGCTAGGACAAGGTACTATATATCCGGATGTCATTGAGTCAGTTTCGGTTAATGGACCGTCAGCTACTATTAAGTCTCATCATAATGTTGGAGGCTTGCCTGATTTTATGAAACTTAAGGTTGTAGAGCCTTTAAATACTCTTTTCAAAGATGAAGTCAGACGGGTCGGTAAAGCTTTAGGACTTGACCAGGCACTTCTTGGTCGTCATCCATTCCCCGGTCCGGGCCTGGCTATCAGAATTATCGGTGAGATAACTCCTGAACGTATTGCTATTCTACAAGACGCGGACGCAATTTACATCAACAACCTGAAGAGCTCAGGATGGTACGATAAGGTATGGCAGGCGGGTGCTATATTCCTTCCGGTTCAGTCGGTAGGTGTGATGGGCGATGAGCGGACATACGAGCATGTTATCTGTCTGAGGGCTGTTGGCTCAATGGATGGTATGACGGCTGATTGGAGTCACCTTCCGTATGATCTGCTTGGAAAGATATCAAATGAAATTATTAATAACGTAAAAGGAATCAATAGGGTTGTTTACGACATATCATCTAAACCACCTGCAACTATTGAGTGGGAATAATACATGTCAAATAAATACGAGAATCAGCTAAGGACTTTTTTAAGGATACTGGAAGCTTACCCCAAGACAACGCAGTTATCGCGTTTTCTTCCGGGATATTTTCGTGAACACAAACAAATGGGATCAGGCGACAGGCGTACAGCCAGTCGCCTTCTTTATAACTACCACAGGCTCGGAAATGCCTGCAGCTCCCTTCCCCCTGAAGAGCGGCTTATGCTTGCCGAGTTTCTTTGCGAGGGCAGGGAAAGTCTTTTTCTTCAGTCTCTGAAACCCGAGCTCTACGCTTATGCAGATCTTCCTCTTGAGAAGCGTATTTCCTATTTAGAAGGAGCAGAGTACAGATTTTCATTAGAAGATGTGTATCCTTTTACTAATCATCTTTCCAAAGGTGTCGAGCTGCGTAGTTTTCTTACCTCTTTCTTTGAGCAACCAGATCTATTTATCAGAATACATCCTGGTAGGTCTGAGGGCGTGGAAGCAAAACTTTCGGAGAACGGCGTTACCTATCGGCGCACCAACGAGCACTGTCTGGCATTACCAAATGGGACGAAGCTCGATCATTTATTCCCTGAATCAATGGGAAAACGGCAGTTTGAAGTCCAAGATCTGTCATCCCAACGTGCGGGAGATTTCTTCAAGCCTCTAAAATACGACTATTGGTGGGACGCGTGTGCGGCTTCAGGAGGAAAGTCATTACACCTATACCATCAGCAACCTGATATCAAACTACTGGTCTCCGATATTCGCGAGAATATTCTGGCGAATTTGGATGAGCGTTTCGCGAATGCGGGAATCAAGACCTATCAGAAAAAGATATTAGATCTGACCAAAGATCCATCTCTTTTCCTGAACAGCTATCAGTTTGATGGTATCATTTTGGATGCACCCTGCACAGGGTCAGGAACATGGGGTAGAAGTCCTGAGCTTATCAGCCAGTTTGAGGCTCGTCAAATATTAACCTTTCAACGTCTTCAGCGAATGATTGCGGGGAACGTAGTAAAGTTTCTAAAAGAAGGTAAACCACTAGTTTACATCACATGCTCAGTTTTTAAAGAAGAAAATGAAGCGAATGTCGACTATCTCGTAGAGGCCTATAATCTTAAAATTGAAAGTATGGAGCTTATCAAAGGTTACGACAGACGCGCTGACAGCATGTTTGTGGCTAGGCTCATTCGCTAATATAGTCTATAGCCCCGTGTTATTTTTAAACAGCTTGATAGCAATTGCGAGCAAAATAATACCAAATGCTTTACGCAGCACATTCAATCCTGATTTCCCTAACAGACGTTCCAGCCAGATAACTTTCTTCAGAACGAAGTAGACGAAAACCATATTCAGTACGATACCTACAAGGATATTCTGGGTATCGTACTCAGACTTCAAAGATAGAAGTGTAGTCATCGTGCCTGCACCCGCGATAAGAGGGAAGGCCAGAGGAACAATAGAGACGCTTTCCGGAACGTCTTCCTTAAACAGGTTGATCCCTAATATCATTTCCATAGCGATGAAGAAGATGACGAAAGAACCTGCTATAGCAAAGGATGCGACATCTAATCCGATAATATTTAAAAGCTCTGTTCCTAGAAAAAGGAACAGAGTCATTAATATCATGGATACGATTGTTGCCTTCTCCGACTGGATATGACCTGCCTTTTTTCTTAGCTCAATCACTACAGGTATTGCGCCTATAATGTCGATAATGGCAAACAGGATCATGGTAACAGATAAGATCTGTTTGTGGTCGAAGTCGAAGTATTCTGTCATCATTTGGTGCCGTAAGTGCGCGCAAAGATATTAAGATTACAAAATCTTTATGAATTATTTTCTTCGCGCACCTGTCTTATTTTGCTGTGTCGCTTGCCGTAGAAGAAATATACCAATATCCCCAACAGCATCCATCCAGCCAATCTGATCCAGCTTTCGGAAGGTAAAGAGTACATTAGGTAAACACAAACGAGTATCCCCAGAATAGGTACAACAGGTACCCAGGGAGTTCTGAAAGGTCGTTCGGCATTAGGCAATCTTTTTCGGAGTACTAATATTCCAAAGCAAACCAGTGCAAAAGCAAATAGTGTACCTATGCTTACCATGTGGCCCAGGTCTGATACCGGAACAAATCCGGCAAACAAGCTGACGAACACCATAAAGAAAAGATTTGTCTTCCAGGGCGTATAAAATTTCTTATGTATTGCACAAAAAAACTGAGGCAGCAAGCCGTCTTTAGCCATAGTATAAAATACCCGTGACTGCCCCATTAGCATTACCAGAAGGACGGACGTGTAACCTGCAAGAATTGCAATAATCAATCCATCCTGCAAGAAAGAATATCCAGTCATTGCAAAGGCAGTAGCAGCTGGTTTAGCGTCGCCTGCGAAGTCTTTGTAATTCACCAAGCCCGTCATTACATGTGCGAACAAGACGTAGAGTATTACACACACTATCAGCGAGCCAATAATTCCTATCGGCATGCCTTTTTGAGGATTTTTCGCTTCCTGTGCAGCAGTCGATACCGCATCAAAACCTATGAACGCAAAGAAAACTACGGCAGCACCTGTAGATATACCCGTCCAGCCAAAGTTCTCAAATGCCCCTGTGTTTTCTGGAATATAAGGAACATAGTTATCAGGATTAATGTGGTTCCAGCCCAATACAATAAAGAGCACAACTACAGTGATTTTGACTACTACCAGAACATTATTAATAGCTGCTGATTCGCGCGTTCCGCGCATAAGTACAAAAGACAGAAGCAAAACTATTAATATCGCAGGAAGGTTGATCAAACCTCCGTCTATGATGGTCCCGTCTCCAAGACGCACTGTTTCCCAGGGAGAGACAACAAGTTGATGAGGGAGATCGATGTTATATTTATGAAGAATTTCCAACAGGTATCTCGACCAGCTCACCGAGACAGTAGCTGCGCCTAAGGCGTACTCAAGAACAAGATCCCATCCGATGATCCAAGCCATGAATTCTCCAAGAGTAGCATAAGAATAAGTGTAGGCACTTCCCGCCACAGGAATCATTGATGCAAACTCCGCATAGCATAACCCGGCAAAAGCGCAGGCTACAGCAGCCAGAACGAAAGATATAGTTACGGCCGGACCAGCGTTTTCTGCAGCTGCTATGCCAGTGAGTGAAAATAATCCGGCACCAATAATGGCGCCAACACCCAAGGCGATAAGGTTAAAGCTAGAAAGCGTTCGTTTAAGATGACCTTCACCACTCGCACCTGCTTCTAATAGTAGCTGTTCAATAGACTTTTTATGGAACATAATGATAAAAATAGAGACAAACCTAATGCTTTTTCCTTGGAAATTACAAGTGATTTGCAATCAACTGCCCTTTTTTAGTTGTTCGGAATGATGTTCTCGAGAGGAGCTACAGGGATAATGTGAGCTGCTTTTTCTGACTTTGGAAAATCCTTAATCGCATGTTGACTTTGTGAATCAGCAATATGCGGAGCGATAATTAAAGAAACGATTGACATTAGTTTAATAAGAATATTCATTGAGGGCCCGGAGGTGTCTTTGAAAGGGTCTCCTACAGTATCGCCAGTAATCGATGCTTTATGGGGCTCTGAGTTTTTGTAAAAGGTTTCGTTGTTAATTACGGCGCCTTTTTCGAACGATTTCTTGGCATTGTCCCAGGCTCCTCCCGCATTGGACTGGAACATACCCATAAGCACTCCCGAGACAGTAACTCCAGCCAGGACTCCACCCAGAACTTCTGGACCGAGGGTGAAACCAACCAGTACCGGCACAACCAGGGCAATTGCGCCTGGAAGCATCATTTCTCTTAGGGAGGCTTTGGTAGAAATTGCTATACATTTCTCGTATTCGGGACGTGCTTTATATTCCATTATGCCCGGAATTTCGCGAAACTGTCTGCGAACTTCCTGTACCATATCCATCGCAGCCCTTCCAACAGCAGCGATCGCAAGGGAAGAAAATATGTAGGGTATCATGCCTCCCACAAACAGCCCAGCGAGTACGTCTGCTTTATAAATATCTATAGAATCGATTCCGGCAATGCCGACAAATGCTGCGAAGAGTGCGAGAGAGGTAAGTGCGGCGGAGGCGATTGCAAAGCCTTTCCCGGTAGCCGCGGTTGTATTGCCTACGGCATCGAGATTATCTGTTCGTTCTCTTACCTCTGCAGGTAATTTGCTCATCTCTGCTATACCACCGGCGTTATCCGCAATCGGGCCAAACGCGTCAATGGCTAATTGCATGGCGGTAGTTGCCATCATTCCTGCCGCAGCTATGGCGACCCCGTAGAGTCCTGCGAAATAATAGGATCCATAAATTCCAAATGCTAAGACGAGGATGGGAAGTAAGGTGGATTCCATTCCAACGGAAAGCCCGCCAATGATGTTGGTAGCATGCCCCGTTGAGGATTGATTAACTATCGATTGAACAGGTCTTTTGCCCATTGCTGTGTAATACTCAGTAATCAGACTCATCAGTGTGCCTACTATCAGACCAACCAAAATGGAGTAAAAGACATCCTCCTTGGTGAAAGAAAACCCTCTTATGAGCATGGTATCTGGTAACATCCAGATAACGGCGAAGTAGGATGCGATGGCTGTTAAGATTATAGAAGACCAGTTTCCTAAATTTAGAGCAGCGAGAACGCTATCCGATTCATTTTTAATCCTCACAAAAGAAGTAGAGACGATCGAAAAAATGAGTCCTAAACCAGCAATGAGCATAGGAAGCAGAATAGGGGCGATTCCACCAAAATTATCTACCGAAGTTATTTCGCGGCCCAATACCATGGTTGCAAGTATTGTAGCGACGTACGAGCCGAAAAGATCGGCACCCATGCCCGCGACGTCACCTACGTTATCACCTACGTTGTCGGCAATTGTAGCCGGATTCCTGACATCGTCTTCTGGAATACCTGCTTCGACTTTGCCAACCAGGTCAGCGCCAACATCCGCAGCTTTGGTGTATATCCCTCCGCCTACACGCGCAAAAAGTGCAATTGACTCTGCCCCCAATGAAAATCCCGCAAGTACTTCAAGCGCCTTCTCCATGCTTTTTCCGTTAACTTCAGCGCCAGTTTGAACAACATAGAGCTGATAAAATACAATGAAGAGGGAGCCCAGACCGAGAACAGCGAGGCCCGCGACACCTAATCCCATAACGCTTCCTCCATTGAACGCGACTCGAAATGCTTTTGCAAGGCTCGTTTTAGCGGCCTGAGCTGTGCGCACATTAGCTTTCGTCGCGATATTCATTCCTATGTATCCTGCAAGAGCCGATGTAAAAGCACCGATCAGGAATGAAACGGAGATCATCCAGCTTGAAGTCTCTACAAGAGTGCCTGACCAGAACAATAAAGCACCGGTTACAAGCGCAAAATAACTGAGGACCTTCCATTCTGCCTTTAAAAAAGCCATAGCACCGGCAGCTATGTACCCAGAAAGCTTTTGCATTTCAGCGTCACCAGGGTCTTGCCTGACAACCCACTTCGATTTTGAGAACATGACGATTATTCCGAAAATTCCCAACACGGGGATGAGGTAGATTAAGTTTGCGTACAGAAAGTTCATAGTGATCGATTGGTTAGTTATAAATTGAAGGTTTAGGGCTGTTGTTAATCTACCATCTTGCCTGATTTTTTGAGATATCTTACAAACAGATAGATCAGTGTTAGTGCGGCGAGAAACACGGCAATTAAGATATTTCTCAAGTCATGGTCATCATTCGTAATCTGGGGATAGTAAAGAAGAAGAATAAGCGTGATTCCTGCCAACCAGATGAACTGCGTGTTGTATTCTTTGAGGATCCATCTTCTTATATTAAACCGCATGCCCTGGAATGTCCGTCCGATACCCTTCCAGTTTATCCACCACCGGTTAACGCGCTGGCAATACATTTCGAAGTCTTTCCCGAACTTGTTTCTCAGAAAGTTTTCCTCAGCAAGAACTATAGCCTGGTATATAAACAGGAAAAGAGGCATCAAAACTCCCACGAATAAGATAGAATTGGAAAGGATTCCGACACCTAAAAGCATCAAAATATTTCCGACATAAAGTGGGTTTCTACAGTGACGGAAAATGCCCTCTGTAACCAGATGATCCGCATAGACTTTCTTGTTTTGTCCTCCGCGAACTATGTAAGCCAGCCCGATGGTCAGGCCCCTGATAAGCTGTCCGCTGACAGTGATTATCAGTCCCAAAATAATTGGCCATATATAATAATTTTGACCTAGTGCTTCTTCTGTAAAGATGCGGGGAGAAGGAATAAAAAGAGTGAGATACAGAAAAATAAAGAGTACATTCCTATATCTGAAGAAAAAGTTACCAATCGAGACCATGTTAATCTTTTACCGCTACGATGCCTGAAAAATTATACCATTTGAAAAAAACCTCGCATTGCGAAAAGCCGGCCTCCTTAAGTAAAAGAATATTTTCCGATAACTTATAGGGGATTAGGACATTTTCCAATGCTTCACGCTTTTGCGATATTTCCATTTCGCTATAATTATTCCGTCTCTTGTAGTCGTAATAATATTTAATGAAGCTGCGGTTGAAAGAACTTTCTTCCGCTAATATTTTTTCGACAAGAATAAGCACCCCTCCAGGTACCAATCCGTCGACAATTTTGCGCAACACCTTTTCACGGCATATGGGTCTGATGAACTGTAGCGTCAGGCATAGTACAACCACGGATGCATTTTTAATTTCGAAATCTTGTTGGATATTCGCTTCAATCAATTCGTAAGGGCGTTGGAAGCCAGCCTCTTTCAATTTACCATCACATTTCTTCAGCATCTCCGATGCATCATCAATGCCAACGAACTTAATATCGGCTGAGACTGTTTCATTCATCCCGATCATGGTGGTTCCTGTAGAGCACCCAAGATCATAAACCGCTGTATCAGGGAGTGCATGTTCAGCCGCAAGTTCTGAGATCATCCGCTGCATTTCGTCATAGAAAGGAACTGAGCGGCTTACCATGTCGTCAAAAACACTGACAACTTTGGTGCCGAACTTAAAGTCTGAGACACGATTAATCTGGTCTCGAAATACCTCGTCTCTCGGAGGTTCCGGGTTATTGTTTTTGATATCGGTTTTCAAGTTTATAAAGTTGGTATGCAGTAAACGGAAATTCAGGTAGATAGTTTTTTATCTAATATATTAAATTGCTTTGGTTTAATACTATAGATGAATATTATACAAGTTTGATTATTTTTGCGAAACATTAAAATATTAGATGGATCAGAAAGTCAAAGTTGGATTGGTGCAGATGAGTTGCACTTCGGGTAAGGAGGACAATCTTAAAAAAACAATCTCTAAAATCAGAGAGGTTGCAGGCCAGGGCGCTCAAATAGTTTGCTTACAGGAATTATTCACTTCTCTATATTTTTGTGATGTTGAAGATTATGACAACTTTTTGTTGGCAGAAACGATTCCTGGTCCATCAACCGACTCACTCTCGGAATTGGCAAAGGAACTCAATGTCGTAATTATCGCTTCGCTATTTGAAAAGAGAGCTCAGGGATTATATCATAATACAACAGCAGTTCTGGATGCGGATGGAGCTTACCTTGGGAAATATCGTAAGATGCATATTCCCGACGACCCCGGTTATTACGAAAAATTTTATTTTACCCCGGGAGACATGGGGTATAAGGTTTTCGATACTAAGTATGCTAAGATAGGGGTTCTTATATGCTGGGATCAATGGTATCCTGAAGCCGCGCGAATTACCGCTCTCATGGGGGCAGAGATATTATTCTTCCCTACCGCCATCGGTTGGGCGTCTTCTCAGGAGATCGACACAAACACCGAGCAGTACAATGCATGGCAGACGATACAGCGTAGCCACGCAGTTGCAAACGGAGTTCATGTAGTATCGGTTAACCGTACTGGTGACGAAGGACATATGAAGTTCTGGGGGGGATCTTTTATAGCAAATCCTTTTGGAACCGTTTTATATCAGGCGTCTCACACTGAGGAAGAAAATCACGTCCAGGAATTAGATTTAAGTAAGTCTGACCGTTACCGTACCCACTGGCCGTTTCTTAGAGATAGGCGAATAGACTCTTATGCACCGATAACCAAACGTTATATCGATGAAGAGTAACTTTATATCGGCGGGATATCCCGATTTTGCAAACGGTAATACCCCCAAATCACTAGGCTATAAGTTTCCTGCAGAATGGGAGCGACATGAGGCTACGTGGCTGAGTTGGCCGCATAAAGAAGCGAGTTGGCCAGGTAAGTTAGATGCTATATTCAGTCAATACGCTCAATTTATTAAGATCTTATCTCTAAGCGAAAGGGTGCGAATCAATGTTTTAGATGAAGCGATGAAAAGCTTTGCTTTAAAACATATCGAACTGGCAGGCGCTGACTTAACTAAGATCGAATTTTTCTACCATAGAACAGACGATGCCTGGTGTCGCGATCACGGTCCGGCATTTCTAATTAATCCCGAGGCTGAGCATAAGAAGGTCATCGTAGATTGGGGCTATAATGCATGGGGGGGTAAATATCCTCCGTATGGTCAGGACGATGTTATCCCCACGCTAATTGGGCAATCACTTCATCTTCCGGTTTTTCATCCGGGGATTGTAATGGAAGGCGGTTCAGTTGAATTTAATGGAGATGGCACAATACTCACCTCCACATGTTGCCTTCTCAACGAGAACCGTAATCCGCATCTTAATCAGGCACAGATTGAAGAATATCTATGTGAGTTCTATGGTGCTGAACAAATCTTATGGGTTGATGAAGGGATAGAAGGAGACGACACTGATGGTCATATTGATGATACCATTCGTTTTGTAAACAGAGATACGGTGTTGTCTGTAGTAGAAACCAATATCTACGACGAGAACTATTCCTTGCTCCAACAGAATCTTGCGTCGTTGAGTAAGCTTCGTTTGCTGGATGGCAAACAACTTAACGTGGTGGAACTTCCTATGCCTGGTCCGGTAGTTTACGATGATATGCGCTTACCAGCGTCGTACGCCAACTTCTACATCAGCAACGAGTATGTAATCGTGCCAACTTATCGTTGTGCTGCCGACGATAAAGCACTGGATATTATCACCACCTGCTACCCGGAAAGGAAGGTAGTCGGCTTAGATTCTACCGATATTATATGGGGCTTGGGCAGCTTTCATTGCCTGAGTCAGCAAGAGCCGAGTATTTAATTTAATAGATACCAAAAACAAAAGAGGCTGTATCATTGAAGAAGTGATCAGCCTTTTTTGTTTACGAGGAATTTTACGGGGGATTTGCAGCATGCAGCAGGAGCTTAAACCCTGACTAGCAATTTGCCTTTGCTCTATACTAAGCTTAGACCGCGTCTATAGGAAGGCGTATATAACCCGGCAAAAGTGCGTGTTGAGTCCGACTTTACAATTATTAAGTCGGACTCAACACGGGAGAATCACGGTTTATTATGGGCTTCATATAAACCTTGTCCATACCAGGAAGCAAAGAAGGGGTGGTCATAATCCAATGACACACCCCTTTTCTGTTTATAAAATATACCGTTACGGCTTCACGCCGATCTCTTCGAGGAGGAAATTAGCATTGTCAACTTTAGAAGCAACCCATAATACATATCGGATGTCAACGCCAATTGATCGGCTGTAATTTTCATTCCATGCGTAGTCGTTGATTGTAGCTTCGTATGCTCTGTCAAAATTAACGCCGATAAGTTCACCTTTGTCATTCATTACTGGTGAACCGGAGTTTCCGCCTGTAGTATCAAGATTGTATAAAAAAGAAACGGGAACATCGTTGAGATCTTTTTTGACAAATGGACCAAAATCCTTAGCCAACCATAATTGCTTAATCTTTGGAGGGTAAGTGAATTCCGGATTATCTGTACTGCCTTTTTCGAGCATCCCTTTTATGGTCGTAAATGGTTTCATATAAGTAGCATCAGCGGGCGAAAAACCTCTTACGTAGCCATAGGTGAGACGCAAGGTGCTGTTAGCATCCGGAATGAAGTCCCGCTGTTTAAACCTTTCTTTAACCGCGACATAGTCTCCCATTAATTTGTTTAATTGACCCTCACGGCGTTCTTTTTCAGGTTGGAGGACATTGATTTGATCAGAAATTTCACTTTCAAACAGAAGGAGAGGATCACTATAATCCGACAGGGATTTAGGTGATTTAAGAATCAAACTCATCACATAGTTCTTATCCTTCAGGCGTGTGTACTGGTAACGGCTGCTTACGAACTTATCAATTTGCTCTTCGGCGTTGAACCCTTTGATAACCTGCTTGTCAACAACAGCTATTCTTTGGTTCTTAGGAAGTTTAGCCGCATCTTCCAGCATACGTGTGAATATCGCCTTATCAGCATCAATATCAAAGCTGTCATACTTGCCGAGAAGTGACTTTTTTATGCTCCCAACATTCTCAGCAAAGTACTGGTTTCTATCCGCAACAGGCTTAGAATTCATATTAACCTTGAAACTGTTTATCTGCCTGGCGATGTCCAATAAACTTGTACTAGCATAAATTTGAGCAAGCCACATTTCACGATAAGCATCGTTGAAAATGAGCTTGTATAAGTTGTCAATGTCCGACATTAAGCTGCCGTATCTCGCCTTGAGCTCGACGTTTTCATTGATATAGGCGGCCAAGGCCTCATCTTCCTGCTTTTTCTCTTTAACGAGCTCCAGGCCCTTGAGCCCTTTTAACTTTCCGTTATAGTTTTTCATTACGTTGGCATTTCGTTTCACGCGAGTAGCCAGTCTAATGTCGGTAGCCCTGCTTTTCTTTCCGGCTTCCGCCATCATTTTGTTCTGGAATTCGTATAGATTCGATACGTAAGGGAGGAGGAAGTTTTGCTGGTGCTCTATAAATTGGGCAGGGCGATGCCTGAATGTTCTGCCAGGATATCCGAGGATGAAAACAAAGTCGTTTTCATTTACACCATCGGCGTTAACCTTCAGGAATTTCTTTGGTTCGTAAGGGACGTTTGATTTCGAGTAAGAGGCGGGTGAGCCATCAGGCGCAACGTATGCACGCATGAAAGAAAAGTCACCTGTGTGCCTTGGCCAAACCCAATTATCTGTTTCTCCGCCGAATTCACCAACATTGCGAGACGGAACGTAAACCAGTCGTACATCTTTTATAGTCTTATAGCGAAAAAGGACATAGGTTTTTCCAATGAACATTTCTGATACCTCTGCTTCGATGGTTGAATCCTGTGCTTCTGCTTCAGAAGCCAGTTTTTTCATCTCTGCGTTGATGATCCGGATACGTGATGCTGGATCGGATACGCTGGCTACGGAAGAAAGAATTTTGTCTGATACATCCTCATAGCTGTCGGTAATACGACAAGTCATGCCCTTTGCCTCGATTTCGGAAGCTTTATCCTGGGCAACGAATCCATTCTCCAAGTAGTCGTGTTCGGGTGTACTGGCCAGTTGCACAGCACTGAATGCACAATGATGGTTGGTAATAATAAGGCCGGCGTCAGAAATAAATGACCCGGTGCATCCGCCCACACGGACAAGTGCATCCACCAGGCTTGCGTTTGCAGTCTCGGTATTGTAGATTTCCTTTTGGTCAATCTTTAAACCTGCTTTATTTAAATTAACATTTTTAAGTTCGCTTAATGGGAACATTCCCTCATCAGGCGGGACGTAAGCCGAGCCCCCGATCAGTAGAACGAGCAATGAGGTAATCAAAACTCTCTTCTTTTTGTTAGTCATCATATATGTGTTTATCAATTGACAAAAATAAATTTAATAAAGTACTTTTACGGCATGGCAGAGGATCTGAATATAAATACAGGTAGTAAGGAAGAGCAATACAGGTCACTTATTCCGCAAATATGTGCGTTGCTGCAGGGTGAGAGCGACCTGATAGCCAATCTCGCTAACGTAAGTGCCGCCTTGAAAGAGCAATTCCAGTTTTTCTGGGTAGGTTTTTATTTAGTTAAGGATAATGAACTGGTGCTTGGACCTTTTCAGGGGCCAGTTGCATGCACCCGTATCTCCAAAGGCAGAGGTGTTTGCGGGGCAGCATGGGAGAGAGGCGAAACCCTAATTGTACCTGATGTGGATGCTTTTCCCGGACATATTGCTTGTAGTTCCCTGTCGAAGTCGGAGATAGTTATCCCATTGTTTAGCGGTGCTGAGGTAATAGGGGTCCTGGATGTTGATAGCGCTGAGTTCGGCGCGTTTGACGCGGTTGACCACCGTTATCTTGAGGAGATCATTCGTTTGATTGAGTTTTAATTCATGTCAATATCTTCGAAATTACCGCCGCATTTCTATATGCAGGAAGATACCTTGCAGGTTTCCAGGCAATTACTTGGCAAAAAGCTTTGCACTTCAATTGATGGAGTTTATACATCGGGCATAATTGTCGAGACAGAAGCATACCGCGGTCCTGAAGATCTTGGTTCGCATGCTTATAACCAGAAGAGGACAGCAAGAAATGACATGATGTATTCAGAGGGAGGGGTTGTTTATATGTACATCTGCTACGGCATACATGACATGTTAAACATTGTAACCGGAAAGGAGGGAAGTTCGCATGCGGTGCTCATCAGAGCACTACAACCCGCTGATGGCGTCTATCATATGTGTGAGCGACGCGGAATTCAGGATCTGAAGCGTTTGTGCAAAGGCCCGGGGGCGCTTGCAAAAGCACTTGGGCTTAATAAGTTGCACAACGGGGTGTCGCTGCAAAGTGATGCAATCTGGATTGAAGACGCTGACGATTTAAAAGCGGAAAGTATTGTCGAAACGTCCAGAATAGGTCTAAACATCCAGGGCGTTTATCGAGACATTCCCTGGCGATTTTACATCAAAGGAAATCAATTTATAAGTAGAAAGTAACAACCGAGCCCTAGCAGTTGAGCTCGGTTATTAAGCGATTTTATATGGTTGGCGTCGCCAAAGTATTTATCTCTGCTATAAATGTATGTTTGTTATCCAAAAGATCTGCATTGGCAAACAGTTCACTTAAAGCAACTTTTCCAATTACATAACTGAAATCTGGAGAGTAAAATCTTTCGGTTACTTCTGAAAGCTTGAGTTTCGAGAGAATGCTCTCATCGGTGTATCGTAAATACACGTTTAGTTGATAGTCGTTAGATAAAATAAAGCCTTTATTCGACCTGTATTTCTTGTACTCGTATTTATACTCATACCGTAAAGCCGTTATATCGGAGAGAACTGCTGATCCCGTTGGATGACCGCCAGCACCCTTCCCGAAGAAAAACTGTTGATCTGCAAAGGCAGCCTGCACGATGACTCCGTTGTATTCATTTTCTACATTAAATAGAAAATCATCAGCTTTAATCATTTTAGGCAACACATATAGTACTACCTGCCTTTCACCAAACTCGAGTGCAGTGGGAACAAGCTTGATCTTGTAATTTTTTTCTTTTGCGTACTGTATATCCTTCGACGACAGGTTCTGGATTCCGATATTGAAGACATCATCGGGGTTTGGCAAGACGCCATATGCATGTGAAGCTGCGATGACCAGTTTATACTTCGCATCAAAACCTCCCACATCTAGTATAGGATCTGTTTCTGCAAAACCAAGGTCCTGAGCCTGTTTCAATGCAGTTGCATAATCAAGGTTCTCGGTGAATGTTTTGGAAAGAATGTAATTCGAAGATCCATTGAATATACCTCTGATAGAATAGAGTAGCTCATTATCGTAGTATTCTTCGAGATTTCTAATGATGGGAATACTTCCACACACTGCTCCTTCATATAAAAGGGACGTTCCGTATTGCTCCTGAATATGAAGAAACTCCTCGAGGTGAGTGGCGACCATTTTCTTATTAGCTGAAACCACATTCTTTCCGCTCTTTAGTGCTGCTTTTACAATCGAATAAGCAGCATCTGCGTCATTAATGAGCTCTACAATGGTGTTAATTTCAGGGTCATTAAGAATAACCGAGGCATCGGTAGTAAAAAGCTCTTCAGGAAGCGAACGCTTCTTTTCAGGGTTCTTGATAGCGATTTTTTTTATCTCCAGATTGAGATCTTTGGTACGGATGATATCATTTAAGCCCTGACCTACTACTCCAAAGCCGAATAGACCGATAGTTAATTTTGTACTCATTAATGGTGTGATTTTGTATAATGGCTGGCGGTAGAAACGCCGGCCGTGCCTTTAAGAAATTTGCCTATTTCATGCGTCAACGTTTCCGTCTCAACAAGGAATCCGTCATGACCATAAAAGGAGCTGATCTCTAAGTATTCGGCCCCCGGAATTCCCTCAGCGATTAAGCGTTGCTCTACCGGAGGGAATAAAATGTCGGATGTTATGCCTAGTACGAGGGTGCGGGCTTTTACTTTCCCCAAGATGTCTGCATGGTGCTCACGGCCACGAAAAATATTGTGACTGTCCATTGCCTTGGTAAGATACCAGTAACTGTAGGCGTTAAATCTCTTTACAAGCTTGTCGCCCTGATAATTCTGATAAGACGAAGCTTTGAAATTGTCCGTTTTATCATGCGTAATTTCCTGTTGTGAAATTGCGTAGGTATCGTAATGTCGGTAAGAGAGGAGAGCTATGCTTCTTGCCGCTTTCAAACCCTGACTTCCTCCTTCGGGTGTGTTAGAATGGAAAGTAGGATCTGCACTAAGTGCTAAACGCTGACTTTCATTGAACGCAATTCCCCATGGCGAATGTTGTGCATTGGTAGCCATAATGATCAGCTTATTGATCCTGTTTGGCTCCAAAATTGCCCATTCAAGACTTTGCTGACCTCCAAGGGAGCCCCCGATAAGGACATCGATGGTTTGGATATCAAGATGATCAGCCAGCAACTTCTGGACCATTACCAGATCTCTGATGTTGAATGGCGGGAAACTTAAATACCAGGGCTCGCCAGTCGTCGGGTTTATGGAGAGAGGATTCGTTGTTCCGTAGTTAGAACCGAGAATATTCGCACATACAATAAAGTGTTCCCCAGGATTAAATAATTCGTTTTCTCCAAACAAGCCTTTCCACCAATCAAAGACATCCGCATTTGCTGTCAAGGCATGACATACCCAGACGACATTGTCTTTCTTTTCATTGAGCGTACCGAAGGTTTGATATGCAATTTCAAGTTCGGGTAATTCCGAACCATCTTCCAGCTTAAACGTCCCCTTGTATGTGTATTTTTTGATGTTCATTATTTATTAGCAGGTCCCGGCCGTGTGAACCGGGACTTTGTTTATACAGAACTTTTTGCTTTATGCTTTTATTTTTGCAAAAGCCTGCTCGAAATCAGCTTTTATATCGTCAATATGCTCAATTCCTACAGAAACGCGTAGTTCGGCAGGTTTAACCCCGGCCAGTAACTGGTCGCTTTCGCTCAACTGTTGGTGTGTGGTTGCAGAAGGCTGAATGATCAGTGTCTTGGCATCACCTACATTCGCCAGGTGGCTGGTAAGCTCCAGTCCGTCGACGAATTTAACGGCATTTTCTTTATCACCCTTTATCTCAAATGACAATACTGCACCGAATCCGTTACGAAGATATTTTTTCGCAATGGTATGGTAACGATTGCTTTCTAGACCGGGATAGTTTACACTTTCAACCTGAGGATGCTTCTCCAGCCATTTCGCAAGTTCCAGAGCGTTGTCTACATGGCGTTGAACTCTCAAGGAAAGTGTTTCAAGACCCTGAATGAACATGAAAGAGTTAAATGGGGACAATGCAGCACCAAAATCTCTTAAGCCTTCGACCCGTGCCCGAATGATAAACTGAATGTTTCCGAAAGGACCACCCAAGCCAAATACGTCATTGAAAACTAATCCATGATATCCGTCAGACGGCTCCGTGAATGCTTTAAATTTGCCATTTCCCCAATTATAGGTACCTCCGTCAACGATAACACCACCTATGCTTGTGCCATGACCGCCAATCCACTTTGTAGCTGATTCAACAACAATGTGTGCTCCATGCTCCAAAGGCTTGAAAAGGTATCCTCCGGCTGCGAAGGTATTGTCTACGATGAGAGGAAGGTCGTACTTCTTTGCCAGTTGAGCGAATGCTTCAAAATCAGGAACACTGAAGCTGGGATTGCCGATCGTCTCCAGGTAAATAGCTTTAGTATTATCATCGATATGTTGTTCGAAGCTAGATGCATCGTCGCCGTTTGCGAAGCGAGCTTCGATGCCCAGACGCTTAAATGAAACTTTAAATTGGTTATATGTACCACCGTAAAGAAAGGACGAAGTGACGAAGTTGTCTCCCGCTTCAAGTATGTTATTCAGGGCAATAAATTGTGCGGCTTGTCCGGAAGCCACAGCTAATGCAGCAATTCCCCCCTCTAGTGCAGCTATTCGCTTCTCGAAAACATCTGTAGTGGGGTTCATTATACGGGTGTAAATATTGCCAAATTCCTTTAACGCGAAAAGGTTGGCGCCGTGTTCAGAACTTTTAAAAACGTAGGAAGATGTCTGATATAGCGGAACTGCCCTGGAGCCAGTTGTTGGGTCAACTTCCTGACCTGCATGTACCTGCAGTGTTTCGAATCTTAAATTGTTTGATGACATAACGAAGGTTTAATTAATGAAATGGATATGGAAAATGAATTGCATAAACAACTCTCGCAAGAGTTGGTCAATTGTGATAACAAAACAATTGAAATTAGCAGCAACAACATTGGCTGGTAGTAAGCACTTCGAGGAAACGTGTAGCTTTAAAACCAGTAATCAGGGTTGAATCCCTTTGGTCCGCAAGGGGACGATGATGAATCTTTTCTTTGTTCATGGTTGTATTAATTTATATTTTTCCAGCTTTTACGCTGGAACAGGATTTGGCACCTTTTCCATTCTAGGAAGGTTGTCAGCGGGTCACTGAGCCTGATCTCTCACCGCTTCTTTATAAATCAAAACCTTTATGGAGGTGTTGACAGATTGATATTACTATCAATTGGTGTCAAATATAATCTTGATTTTGAAATTTGCAAAATATTCTTTCAAAACATCTCCGTATTCTTAAAGAGCCTGATCAAGGTCTGCTATAAGATCATCGATGTGCTCTAATCCCACGGATAACCTTAGCAGATTTACAGGAGTCTTCGTATCCGGACCTTCTACAGAAGCACGATGCTCTACAAGGCTCTCAACTCCGCCAAGGCTTGTTGCCTGTGTGAAAATCTTGAGTTTGGAAGCTGTATCCCTCGCTTTCTCTTCTGATCCATGAATCGTAAATGACATCATACCCCCAAAGTCGGACATTTGGCTGGCAGCGACCTCATGCATTTCATGTTGAACCAAACCTGGATAGTAGACCTTGTCGACGGAAGGATGAGCGTCTAAGAATGATGCGATTCTTCTTGCGTTTTCCGCGTGCCCTCGCATTCTGTACGGCAAAGTCTTAATTCCTCTTACGATCATATAACAGTCGAAAGGAGAGGGGACTGCGCCCGAAAGCGTCTGAACATCTCGAATCTTACTCCAAAAAGGTGTTAATTCCTTCGTGATCAGAATTCCTCCAAGGACATCACTGTGCCCTCCCATATATTTTGTTGAGGAATGCATAACAAGATCCGCACCTAAGTTCAAGGGTAATTGGAAGACGGGGGTGGCAAACGTGTTATCGCAGCAAACAAGCACGTTCATCTCTTTTGCAATGCTGCATATTCCGGATATATCAGTCACTCTAAGCAAAGGGTTGGAAGGTGTTTCGATCCAGATGAGCTTTGTGTTTTCTTTTACCGATTCACGTACAAGCGATTGGTTAGTAAGATCAACAAAATCAACCTCGAGGACACCGGCATAAACTTGCTTCAGCAGATTTCTGAGACCGTGGTACATATCTTCCGGGGCGATGATATGACTTCCTGGCTCTAACGCTTGAAATACCGCCGATCCAGCCGCGTTTCCGGAGGAAAATGCGGCAGCGTCCGTACCTTGCTCGAGCTTGGCAACAACGTTTTCGAGTGATGTCCGGTTCGGATTGCTTGCACGTGTATAAATGTGGCCACCTGGATAATTACCATCTCGGCCCCGTTCGAATGTGGTAGACAACGTAATGGGTTGAATAACCGCTTTATCCGATGAATCTGATTTATTCCCTTCGTGAATAGCTATTGTCTCAATTTTCATTTTATATCGTTAAAATGCCGTTTATCTTTTTCCAATGATAACAAATATGCAAATTCATATTCAGCTACTTATTCATTCTTACAAGAAAATGATAGTGTAAGTACAGTGTTTGTTGTATTTTTGAAAATGATGGATACCAATCAACATGCATTGAATCTGATCTTAAGTGATTTGACAATAGATCCTGACCTCAAAAGGATTGCAGAAAAGGTTGAAGCCGGTGAACGTATCTCCTTCGATGAAGGTGTTATTCTCTATGAGAAGGGCGAGTTAGGATACCTCGGAATATTGGCAAACTATATTCGGGAGAAGCTTCATGGTCATAAAACCTATTTCAACCGGAATTTTCATATTGAACCGACGAATCTTTGCGTATACGATTGCAAATTTTGCTCGTATTCCCGTTTAATTAAACAGCGTTCTGATGGCTGGGAATTTACCATGGACGAAATGCTCGATATGGTAAAAAAATACGATGGTCAGCCTGTCACTGAGGTTCATATAGTGGGCGGCGTACTACCGCAGTACGACATGAAATTCTATAGCGATTTGTTTAGTGCTATAAAAAGACATCGCCCCGAACTGCACGTCAAGGCTTTGACGCCGGTTGAGTATCACTATATCTTTAAGAAAGCCAAGCTGGATTATGCTACCGGAATGCGTCTTATGAAAGAAGCCGGACTGGAGTCCATGCCCGGCGGCGGCGCAGAGATATTCCATCCCGAAGTTAGAGATTTGATAGCCAAAGACAAGTGTACAGGTGATCAATGGCTGCAGATACACGAGGAATGGCATAAACTGGGTCAGCGTTCAAATGCTACAATGTTATACGGACATATAGAGAAGTACTGGCATCGCGTAGATCACATGGAGCAACTTCGGCAGTTGCAAGATCGTACCGGAGGTTTTCAAACTTTTATCCCGTTGAAATTCAGGAACAAAGACAATCAGATGTCGAATATAGATGAGGTATCTGTCATCGAAGATCTGCGTAATTACGCAATTTCTCGTATTTACATGGATAATTTTGACCACATAAAAGCTTATTGGGCGATGATTAGTCGCAACACGGCTCAATTATCTCTCAATTTTGGTGTTGATGACATTGACGGTACTCTCGATGATACTACTAAAATTTACTCTATGGCTGGTGCTGAAGAGCAAAATCCAGCAATGTCGACTAAAGAACTTGTCAATTTGATAAAGCAAGCAGGTCGTCACCCCATCGAAAGAGATACATTATACAACGTGGTAACAGACTACGCAAACTATACATTTGAGGAAGAAGAAGAAGTAAAGCCTCAATTCTACAAGCTCCCGGTTTTAAACTCGACGGGAGCGGAGGTATAAAAAATGAATAAAACCATATACATTATCCGCCATGGACAAACAGACCTCAATTTCAGGGGCGTTGTTCAAGGAAGAGGGATGGACACTGATTTGAACGACCTTGGCCGATCTCAGGCTGAGGCATTTTATCAATATTATAAAAATGTTCCCTTCGATCATATCTACACCTCAACATTGAAGAGAACCCACCAGACTGTCCGTAACTTTATAGAGAAGGATATTCCCTGGACTCAACTCTCCGGTTTGGACGAAATAGGATGGGGGATATACGAGGGAGTGGAAAGCAGCGACGCCGTAAAACTGGCATTTGCAGATATGCTTGGCAGTTGGGTATCGGGACGGTTAGCACAAAAGTTTGAAAATGGTGAAAGTCCCGAGGATGTGAAGCTTAGACAGCTGGAAGCATTCGAGCATATACTCCAAAACGAGCTGGCATCAAATATTCTTGTGTGTATGCATGGACGCGCCATGAGAATACTTTTATGCGTATTACTTGACAGGCCTTTGTCCGAGATGGACGAATTTCCTCATTCCAACACAACGTTATACAAACTTGAGTATGACGGAAAAAAGTTTTCAATTATTGAGTTTAACAACACCGACCATCTGACTTAAGCGTGAGTAAAATTAGAATATCAGCAGTATCATACACAAACACAAAACCTTTCGCCTTCGGAATTGAACATTCAGAACTAAGGGATAAAATAGAGTTAACATATGACATTCCTTCGGATTGTGCTCAGAAACTAATTGATAATAAGTGTGATATAGGTCTCATTCCTGTAGCAGCTTTACTAAGTATTCCAAATTACTATATTCTGGGAGATTACTGTATCGGCTCAGTTGGCGCTGTAAACTCAGTTTTTATCTTTAGTGAAAAGCCCATTAGTGAAGTTAAGACAGTTCGGTTGGATCCTCAATCGAGAACTTCGAATAACCTGGCGAAAGTCTTGTTAAAAAATTACTGGGAAGTACCTGTCGAGTTTGTTTTAGAAGGCGAAGCCGATGCATTCGTGGAGATCGGCGATCGTACATTTCCTCATATCGATGTTTTTCCTTTTTCCTATGATTTAGGTGAACAATGGTTTCAATTTACAGGCCTTCCGTTCGCATTTGCTGTATGGGCTTCAAATAAGCCAATAGCACCCGGCTTTGTATACGAATTAAACAAAGCGCTAAAGTTTGGCGTAGACAATATCGATATTGTACTCGAAGGGTTGCCCAAGCTTGAAAACTTTGATCTCGGTGACTATTTCCATAATAAACTAGACTTCAACCTAACAACCGAAAAGCGTTCCGCGATACAGAAATATCTTCAGTATGTGCAGGAGCTTTAAAACCCCATTTTAGCATTCACAACAACAATGCACTATTTGTTACATAATTAGTAGTACGTTAAGTATAAATTATGATTTTCTAGTGTAAGTTAAAGAACGTGTTCCGTTTCCGAAATGTGATGATCAAATATAAACTTTTGAGCAATTAAATAAAATGACTTTCGTCATTTTATTTAATTTTTCTACTTAAAAATGCCATTACTATAATAAAAGGAAGGGTCATTATGTACTGCGAAAATTTTAAACTTAGTTCCTTCAGCATCAGGGTTATTGGCATTACAAATAAACAACTCTCCGTTGGCTGTTACTAGATAGCCGTCCATGTATCTATAATTTGAAAAAGAACTATTTAAAATTATTCGCTTAAAGGCTGGATAAAATACTTTATCATATACCTTCAATAATTCCTGAAAATCTTTTATCTCAACTTGCTTATTTTCTATAGAAACCGTTATAGGGTAGTCGATAAGTAACGCCACGAGTGTACGACTGTCAGTTCTTATATAATTGACATAGTTGGTACAGAATTTTTGGAGTTCTTGATTTGTAGCGGAAATCCGCTTTTGTCCAAATGCAGTTGCTACAAGCATTATAAACGCTACAGCAAAAATAAGTCGCTTCATTTTAAGGTTAGGTTAAATTTATTTCCAAATATATATTTATATTCTAAATAATCCGTAGGAGGGGCGGGGATGGTATGGTTATTATTATACATATTGATTCCTAGTTTGTTTAGCTCTGCTTTCATCCTGAAGAAGCTACTTTTTGGGAGGTATTTTTTTAGGTTTTCAACATCCATGTATTGCGAAAGCATAGCTAATATTAGAAGCCTGTTATGTTCTTTTGGGCTTTGTTTTTGCTTTTTGGCTGCAAATTGATTTTTAGTATCTACGAAGCCGTTATGTTCATTAATTTTTGCTAGAACATCATAAGGTGTCATCGGTATATTTAGCTGATAATCCTGTACTTTTTTCCAGAATCGTTCATACATGCAGAAAAACAGATCATTGTTAAAAGTTGCTTGATGATTTTCTATGTATTGATTAAGATCGGAGACGGGAACGTCCCAAAGCGACTTAAGATAAAAAGATAGTTGTTTTCTTTTGAATGAATCTATAACCTTTGAAGCTGTTACGTTGTTATGGCGCAGCATACGGGTAAAAACGTCTGTGTAAGATGATTTTTTACCCTCTTTGAATACTATATCGTTTTTCAGTACATAGTCGAAATAGGAGGGTCTGAATGTCATTTCGTACCGCAAAATCCTATCGGCTTCATACTGTAGTTTCGGGATGCTAAGATTTGTTACTTTATGCTTCGCTAATTCTTTTTTATCGTTTGCGGTGAATTCGGTTCCCTTATGATAGATTTTGAAGGTGTACCGCCTTGTCTGATAAAACAAAGATGTTTCGTATGTTCTATAATTGTTCTTTGAGCTGCGAGCGTATTTTACCGCCAGTTCTTTTTGACAGTTTAAATATGTTAAGGCTTGATTTTTGTCTACAAAAAATTGATTATAGCACATATCCAAACGCACGATTTCAATATCTGCTGTGTCTGGATCGCACGTGAAATTTTTAAAGAACTTAAAGAAGAATGAACGTAGCAAATTAAACATTGCCTGCGGTGATTGATCATAATAGGGGATGTACTGCAAAATGTTTGTACCCCATTCATATTTGGGAATTGCAACGTTGAATTCTATGTAGTCCCTTATCTCATGTATAACATAAGAAACAGAATAATGAGAAGAGGGGATATTAAGATTAGAACGGCGAACAAGAGGCAGAATGTTACCGCTATCGTGAAAAAGATGTACGCGTATTTTATCGCCTTGTAAAGACTCAAGAGTACTTTGTGAAATTTCCGCTGTGGTACTTCCTTTTTTGTCGGTAGTTGATAACTGATGTTTAAGTTTTGCATTTTTTTGTAAGTCATGAATCCTAAAATGTACTGTATCTATCATAATCCTATAGATAATTGGCTGTATTTATTTTCCTGCTTTTCTATATCTTTTTTTTCTGCACGTTCATTTATGAAGTGTGGCGAACTGTTACGGAGCTGCAGTTCAATATCTATTGCTTTTTTAACAGCTATCAGCAGATCAGAATCACAGTTTAGTAGATTGACATTATCAGCAGGGTCATGAAATTTTGCATTATCAATCAAAGCTGATAATTGTTTGTGATTTACAATCCTGCTAAACAATTCAATTTCTACTGATTTTCTAAGAAAGAATAGGGAAGTGTTTTCAAATGAATTGAGGTGAAACTTTTGAAATCCTGCTGTATAATCAACAGCAATAATATAGCTACTAGGTTTTTTTTCAACCTTTTTCATAGCAAAGTAATGAAAGTAGTACGGGGTACTGATGCACCCCAAGAATAAGTATTTAAGGTAAAGAGCTGTTACCGCTTTTTGACGGCATAGTATACGGATGCAGCAACAGCAGCTAAAAAACCAAGTTGTAATTGTCGCTTATTGGTAGTGATACTATACCGACTTGTTTTTCCGCCCATTGGCGAAACTCGCCACGTGTGATGATTTTATCTTTGTTCAGGTCTATACCCTTGTTAACGGCATAGGAAGAATCTGGAAGTTTTGCCGAATCTGGTTGACGCACCCAAGCAGGATAAAAGACCAGGCAATAAGTATCAAAATAGCTTAAGGGTTTACCATGCTTTGCAATCTTTTGTTTTAAGTACTTTCTGACATAATCTAACTGTGTTAGATTGCTCATAAGCCTTAGTTTTGCAGTTGTGGTACCTAGATCGATAGCAGTCGATTCCAAAAACTGTATTAGGCCTGTGGCTGAACTGTATTGGTTTTTTATGTCAACTCTAAAGGTTCCAGCCGTTTCCACGTGCATTAAATCACATAACCAGTCAGAGTTACTTATACCTAGCTCAATACAAATGTTATTTACTTTGTTAAAGAATTCTTTTGCGTTTCCATAGCGTTTCTGCACTACGTTATAATATACTTGTTTCATGCTTTAAATTTCTGCGGGTCAATGTATTGCCCTGTTAGGAAAAGGTGCGCATCTGCCTTCCTTGACTTTTTAAGAAAGCCCGAGGAATTGAGCGCAATAATTGTTTCTGCTACTGATTTAGCTGGAAATCCCATATTAAGGACTTTTGCTAATTGCGTCTTAATATGGCCGAAGTTAAAAGCGATACTTACAAGCGCATCGTATTGATGCTGGTTTAAAGGCACTTTGATTGCTTTGTCTACAATAGGGGAATGCTTACAAAGATCATTGTAGAATAGGTCATCTGCCTGTTTTTGGGTCAATCGGAAGCCTTTGTTTAACATATGGCTTTCCGATTTTAATATTGTGTGACCCCAACCAATTGTATTTATTCCTCCTACTTTGATTACATAGAGCGTACATTTTTCCCTAAGTTTTATAAAATCTGCGCATTGTTTTGATGGCTTCATATCTGTGTTATTGTAACCCAAAATTGTTCGGGATAACCTGTATTTTCATTTATTACCCTGCGTATTGGTGTGATATCTTTGCTGTTATACTTTGTGCCGTTTATTTCAATCTGGATATTTTCGCCCCAAGATTCGGCAGGCTTAAATATCATATACTCGTTTAAATCCGCATCGACATAGCATGCATAGAAGTTTGAAATCATTCCAATATTGCCGTATGTTTCTGGAAGAGTAAAGTCTATTCCTCCGTTAGCTGAAAAGCAAACGGATTTACCTGCTAATGATTCAACGTTATTTGTCACATGCCAAGCTTGACCCGCATAATAACGCTGTAGAGATAACGCCCACCGCATTTCGGGATTCGGTGAATAATAGCCAGACATCAACTCTTCATTTCCTTTGCCCTTTTGATTTTGAAATTGATTTTCAATAGTGCCGAGGGAAAGACCTCCGTAAAGGGTTCTAAATTGTTCCTTTTTTCTAAGGTAATATAAACCGCCCTCAAAGAGCATAGTAGGTTTTAGTGTCTGATAGGAGTAATCATTTCCGAAACTGATTTCATACTCTTCATACATCAGCCCATTTAAAAAGACATCTAACGTAGGTGCGTCAGGTGCGGGTACGGCTTCGCCTAATTGAAACCCTATAAATGATATAGTTACGGAACCCTCCATTGTTTTCCCTCCGCCTGTTTTCAAGAATCTGCTACTAGTTGCAAAGCCTTGTAAGCAATAGGTATCATTTGTTTGACTATACGCATCGTCTTCGAAATTTGAAATCGTCCGCCTTAAAACCACTTCTAAGCCGTCATATAGTTGGAGGGTTGAACAGAGGGAACCGCCATTTTTTGCTTGTGTGGTCAGGTTTTGGCAGATAGTGAAACGGCCGTAATATCTGCCTTGAAAATCTATTGCCCTGTTATCGTTCTCTTCCTGTGTGTATACCCACGTTTTTGACACAGGTATTAAAACACGATCACCAGCAAACATTTTTGCTTCTTTCCAAACGTCGGGAAAGTTCAGCTTTGCTGTTTCGTTTATTAGTTCTTGTAATTTTTGTATCTGGTCGTAGGCTTTGGTTCCTTCGCCATTGAGTTTTTGAAATGCTAAACCGCTCATTTTCTTGTCTTTTTGTTTTCGATAGTACGAACTTTGAAGCTTTCCATTTCTGCCTTTGTCATTAGTTTTGTACCGTAATATGTGGAATTGATAAAGACGGCTACTGAATATTTTTTCACAAAGGCATCATAGCCGATGATCTTAAAAACAGTACCCTGTGTTTTTTTGGGTTGCATTGTTTTTCTCCTTTGCACCTGCTTACGGTACAAAGGGCGATCTAATTTGAAATAGCTCATTATATGAAATCGATTTTAAACCCTATGAATGTAAAGTAAAAGTCATACTTAGTGCTTTGCTGAGCGATTTCCAAGCTATCAAAAAGCTCTATTGACGAGCTACTTTCATTTATCAGATTTTCTTTTTCTACAAAGCGGGTAATATGTTTGAAGTACGGTGTGTGATTAAAGTAAGACCTGTATTTTATTACAATTTTCTCTTCTTGTAAATTTTTATCGTTCGGATTGATTGAGAGATACAAGTGTCCGTAAAACAATGCCTTTTCAATGCCTAAATGTAGTTGCAACCCCTCGTTATTATGGTCGCTTCCAACTGTGAAGCTGTACGGGGTAATACTTTTTATTCTACGTCCTGCGTAGTTTTTTTCTAGGTACTGTCTAATGTACCCAAGTGATAAAATTTCTTGATTTTCCATTATACTAAGCCTGCTTTATGTAGTTTAGGGTAACATATGGCTTTAAAGTCCGCCTCAGAAAGATCTGATTTCAACGCCATAACCATATCATATTTTTTAAAACCCAACATAATCCAGTTATCGTAAGTGGGTCGTAGGCCATAAGCAACATGTAAAGCTTTGATCATATCCGTAGTAGTCATTGCGTCAAATACAGCTTTAATTCCTTTGTTGCGCTCTGCGGGAAGTATGGTAAACCCTCTTAAATAGCCGTATAATATATTAGCCTGATTCTGTACGGCAACTGTTAAAGCCTTTTTAACTGATGTCTGTGAATTTAAGGTTTCAATTACGCTATTAGTCGTGCTACTGGTTTTATCAGCTGCAGGCGTGACCGCATTAACAGCAGAACCTACGCCATTAACAGCAGCCGTACCAACGTCAGCTGCTTTCTTTAGGGTATATAGGCCTAGACCGCCTAGGGCGACTAAAAGCCAGTTGTTTTTTAATAATTTATCGATTTGCATAAATATTGCTTTAAACTAAAATAGGGGTCTTAGACCCCTATTTTAAACCGTTGAACGTTTACCTGTTTTCCTCGTACTCTGGCTCCTGCCTGTCAGGAGCGGGGTTTAAATACTGCTGAATTTTCGGTTGCACATATACAAATAGTGCGGAGAGAATATAGCGAAACCACCATTTTTCCGATAATTCAATTACCTTTTCGGTAATTGTTAATTTTGGTGCATGCTGCAATTTTTCGAGTAGAAGTGTTTTCTCCGCATCGGAGATAGACGGGCTGTCTATTGCTTCTTGTATCGTTTTATTGCTTTCTATAATCCTTTGCTTTTCTTCTACTTGATTAAGCAATTTCATGTAGTTTTCTGATGCTTTTGTCTGTAATTCTACTGATGATCGTTCAGACATTGGAGCAAATCGCTCTGCTAAAGAGTGACAAAATTCGGGTAATCTCATTTTAACGTTTGTTATTAAGTAAAACAATTGCAGCTAGTCCCATGACTGCAAATAAAATAGTTTTGTCATCGCTGGCAGCCTGTGGGGACTGACTGCCAAATGACACTTCGTTTGTATTACCGCCTGAGCCTTGCCATTTTACGGACGCTGCGATTTCGTCGATAATACTTCTCTTATCGCTTGTATCTGACATGATTTGTGGGTTAACTGATAAAGGTTCCTGTGACGTTTGCGCCATTTCTGCGCTTACTTCGTGTTGTGTACTTTCTGATTCCGGTTCTGGTTGCGCCTGTTTTAGGTTTTTGCCGTTAGCAATACCCCCTGCAATAGCACCACCGATTTTCGCACCGAGAGCAGCCCCAGCGGGTCCACCTACCAAAGTACCTACTCCGCCAGCAATTGCTTTAACTGCTGGCTTCGCTACTTTTCTAATAAGGTTCCCTATTTTGGTACCGCCTTCTTTCGTTTTGAAAAGATTCTTTAAAAAACTCATTTTGTAACTCGTTTAAGAATCTTTTTGGAAAGTGAACTTACAGGTATCATTTTATTAATACCTGTAACACCTTTTACAATTTTACCTAAGAATCCGCCTTTTTTCTTTGTAAAGATGTTCTTTAGAAAAGACATTTTTTAAAGTGATACGGGGAGCTTGTTAAGGTTTTCTACAGTGTGTTTTTCCTCTAAAGCCTGTGACCGTTGAATGATTTCAAGTGAAGTGACAAAAGATGTATACACAAGGTAATTCTTACTGCTTGTGACCTTTGAACCGTCAAAGGTTAAGTCTACAATCGCCTGATCAATTTCCTCATCATTAAGAACTACGAAACTTTGTGCGTAAGCGGGGCGATAAGTTTCTAAAATATTGCCAGGCTGATTAGGAGGAAACGGATAGTTAAACGCAGCCTTACCAAAATTTCTATTATGTCTGTTAATCAGTTCGGCCAAATTGTAAGACTGATCAAAACGGTCAGAACTGATCTGCATATTTTGAACAATCTGCTGCGTTTCGTCCGTATCATCGAAATTAACAAGAGCGATTTTTGTAACGTTGTCGCCCAAGTTAAACCGGTCTGAAGTCGTTCCAGCCTGTATAGTTTCGCTGTACGTGCTAAAAATGCCGACTTCTTTCCCGATTGAATAAGATGGGTTAACGTCAATGTAGCAAACAGACTGATCTAAATGTGTAGCATTAAAAGTATTTCTACCTACCGTTACTTCAAATTCAATTTCATCTGTCCCTCTTAAATTGACATGACCGCCCAGCTCGACGAATAGCGTTCTTACATTTCTGTGTTTGTTTTCAGCCGTCGGCCTTACATAATCAGTTCCTAAAAGCCAGTTTTTTGTACCAGAAAGCAGGCTATTATAATGCCCTAGAATTCCTAAGTTGTTATTGAAGAAGGAATAAAGTTTACCGTCTCGTTTAAGTGTTGCTTTCAAATTCACCTGCGATGCATCAAAACCCAATCCTGTACCGTACTGTGTTTTAGGAATCAAAACATTTGCGCGAGAATGTAATAATAAAACTGAAAGATAAAAGCCGTTAATCGTTTTACCTGTAATGGTTTGTTTTCTTGTTTCGTCTACTCTGATAATCATTGTTTAGGATTTTAGTTTGTCTTCGATTTTTTGATAAATTGATTGGAGGGATGCAGGTAATTTGTCTTTGAAAAAGTAACCTGCTACAGCTGCGATTGCTGCATACATAAAGAAGTTGTTTCTACGTCCGAACATTGTGTTATTTTTTAATGAATTTATCATACGCAACGTAGGCACCTAATGCCATGACGATTGTCGTCATCGTTGCAGCTTTCTTTTTGTTGTTACTTGCGTAGCGTTTTGCTCTGCTAAGCTGTTTTTTTACTTTGGAGGTTCCGCCCGAAAAACGGGAGCGAAATTTCCGATAGCTTCGTCTGAATGCCATTTTTTGTTTTTGATGTTTACGTGAAGTGAAGTGAATAAAGTTGAAGTGAGTCCCAGTGACGGGATAGTTTGGTGTATGTTATAAGCTTCACACCATTTTTTGTTTTTGCGTTTTATGATTTTGCAGGAGGAATTATGAAGCCTTTTTTTGATTGCCTGTAAGAACCATTTTAACTGTCGTTAATTCGATTTCATCGACTAGGCCAAGTCTACCCTCTAGGGAGTAATAATGTCCGACAGGAGAGGGGATATGAGCGCCTACGCTGTACTTGTTGCCACGATATAAGACTTCGTTGCCAACCCTGTATTTAGGTTTTTTTGCCATTAGAAAAAAATGATTTTGATGATGATTAGAGCCTGAATAATTCCAGCCGTTAAAACTAGATAGTAGGCTATTTTTTCAATGTTCATAAGATAAGTTTAGAAAGTTAAGTGTTAGTTATATTCCAAAAGTGAACTTTCGGAAACCTCCAATGTGATAGAGGACGTTTTATAAAATCCGTAAAGCTTATAGTACCATTGGTCATTCTGTACGAAGCATTGTTTTACCGTTAGCTTCATTTGTGCAAACTTGACAATGGACTGATTACTGAAGACCGGGTTTTCCATTTTGTTCTTTAATCCAGTCCCCTAGAACCTCCCGTATAAGTTCATCCGGGGTCATTTGTGCATAATGTGAAAGTGTGTTAAGGTCGAAGTACATTTTTTTGTCCATATACAAACGGACTATACGAGGATCTTTATAAACTGTACGTTTATAACGTAGTTGGCCAATAGCCACAACTTTAGAATTGCTATCTGTATCTTTCATTTGGTTCGGTTAATTCGTTTTATACGTCTCTTCTTTTGCATATACTCCCAGCCCTTGATACATACCTGTACAATCAAAGCAGATAAAAAGGAAATAACAACCTTTTGATCTGCTTCATTAATTGGTACAACTGTTAAAACTGTGGAGGAGGCACAAACAGAAGAGGCAAAACGGCCTAGTACTGTCATGTTTTTTGAGGGAAGGTCGGTACATGTAGCCAACTGAATGACTAGATGTACCTGGTGTTTTTTGTAAAAGAACCCACGAGCGTTCGGGTTCTGGAATCGTAATAATTACAGTATCTGAAATCTGGAAAATTCTTTAGTAAGAATTCACGGAAATGCCTGATGTTATTGATTTTGCGATACTTGACAAATTTTTCATTTCCGACTTTTGCAATTGCATTATAGGTCGGTCGCATTTTTTAGATTTTTTGCTTTTTGAACTTGACGATATTTTTTCACGCTCTTTGATGATTTCGTTATGAAGAACAAACGCATCTTTGGTGATTCGAAAATTTGGACGTTCAGCATACTTCACGTTTTTTTCGGGGATATGCGAGAATACATAATGTTCGATAACGTTTAGTGAATGAATGTAATTCCTAAAGTTCAATGTAATTTTTTTTTGTTTTCGTTCGCTCAGGTGTCTGAGTGCAAACTCGTCTGGTATCCGTATGTCAAGACGGAGAAGTTCCAAGTATGAAGCGAGCCGTTTTAGCTGCGCTTTAGTCATGCGCTTTTTTTTAAGAATAAGTGTCATAAGGATAAGTTTAAAATGTAAGTGCACAGCATCATTTTGATGCTTAATTATTTTTATCGAATGTCAAAGAACACTTACAGCTACAATAATCCATCATAGCAACGAGATGAGAAAATGATGTGTATCACTAGATAGACGGGGAATCTATAAAGCGATTTATTATTTCATTGCGGATGTTTTCATGAAATAATAACCTAGAAAAACATTGATTTTCAGCCCATTAGAAGAGGCAAATGACTTGTTTCATAATTAGTATTATGTTAAATAGAACTTGTCATCTTGCCCCTTCTTGTAGCTCATAAAACTATTTTTGGTGTCATTCGTTTAGTCCGTATAATTAGATACCATGGATTACTCAGAAAATTACAACAAGCAATTACAACGTCTCTATAGAATTCTTCAGGATGGACATAAAGGTTATACAGAAGCCGCTGAGCATGTAAAGTCTCCTGACCTAAAAATACTGTTTGAAAAAATCGCCTCTGAACGCGCAGTCTTGGTTAACCAGATGGGCGCTAAAATGGCCGAGTTCGGCTATACTCCTGATGATCATGAGGACGCCCTTGGCGCACTTCATCGGGGATGGATGAACTTAAAAGCATCCCTGACATCCAATACGGATCAGAACATATTGGAAAGCTGCCGCAACGCCGATCAAGCTGCCCTCGATGCGTTTGACGACGTTTTACAGGGTGAAATTCTCTATGATACTGCACTTAAATCTTTCCTGATGGAGCCCCGCTTAAAGATCAACGAAACGTTTCTTGAACTTGACAAGCGTTACTTTGATATGTTTAAAAAAGACCCAAGCTTATAGGAGATTTTTCGGATGAGATCAATATGGAAAGGCTCGATAGGATTTGGGCTGGTAAATATTCCGGTTAAGCTATTCTCGGCGGTTCAAAGCAGCGGTCTTAACCTGGATATGCTTGATTCCAGGGATCACTCCAGAATCAAATATCAGCGCGTTAATGAAAAGACTAAGAAGGAAGTTCCTTATGATAAGATAGTTAAGGGATATATGATGGACGAGCAGTACATCATATTGGAAGACAAAGATTTCGAGGACGCGAGTCCGGAGAAAACGAAAATAATAGAGATCGAAAACTTTGTAGAGGCTGATGAAATCAACCCGATGTATTATGAAACATCTTACTACGCGCAGCCTGAAACTCAGGGACGTAAAGCCTATACCCTCCTACTAAAATCACTTCAGAAATCTAAGAAGGCTGGACTAGCCCGATTTGTATTGAGGAGCACTGAAAATCTTTGTGTTATCCATCCGGTAGACCAGATAATAGTAATTACGAAGATCAGATTTGCCGAAGAAATCCGGTCTTCCGACGAGCTTATCCCTGCTGAAGGAAAAGAACTTACCATCGGTAAGAAAGAGCTGGATATGGGATTGGCGCTCATCAACCAGTATAGCAGCAAATTCGATATAACAAAATTTAAAGACGACTACCATAACGAGCTTTTAAGAATCATCAAGGCTAAATCAAAAGGCAAACGTCCCACCATTAAAAAGCTTAAACCACAAAAAGCTGCAGGTGATGATCTTTATGACCAATTGATGCAGAGCCTGAGCGGATCAAGAAAAGGTGCGTAAATCAAACATCGTCAATAAAAAAGCCAGCGTCAATAGGCGCTGGCTTTTCTTTAATGTGGCACTGCTGAATTTTAAAGTGCATTAATCTTAGCGTCGATTTCGTCAATCTTCGCTTTATTATTTTTAATTGTATAATAAGTCTTCAGGTTTTTTAACGATAACTCAGACTTAGGGTTTAATTCCACTGCTTTAGTCAAATACGGTAAAGCGCGGTCAAATTCCTCCTGGGCTTTCTTCATTGTCGCTGTATATTCTGCCTGCTTGTTAGCTGGCAGCTTGTTTGCCTTGTTGTAAATCACAATACCATTGTTCATAATCAGGCCGCCTATGTTAATATAGGCATCTGTATACGATGGATCGAGCTCGATTGCTTTTTTGTAAGCCTCCTCAGCTTTAACGTTCTCTTCCAAAGAATTATATGCAATTCCTAAGTAAAATGGAAATAGCTTGTTGCTCGGATCCTTTGCAGCCTGGGCAGTAATTTTTTCAATTACCTCCTTCTGCTTTCCGGTCATTAAACTAAACTCAATTTCTCTAGTTGCAAGATCTGAACTAGCTGGAAACTTTGCTGCGCCCTCTCCTGCTATCCGGATCGCACTTGCCGTGTCCTTAGTTGCGGCATAAAGTACTGAAAGGTTCGAATAGACATTCTCTAAAGCAGAATAATTCGTTGGAAGCAATTCCGTAAACCTTTTAATAGCACTTGGATAGTCCTTGCCGTTCATAGCAGAAATTCCGGCAGCATAGTTTAATAAGGTATCACCGGGTGCGTAATCCAGGCCTTTGGTAAACTCAGTGTAAGCGTTTGAATAGTCTCCTTTATCCAGGAAACGTTTTCCGGCTGAAAACTGGCTGATATATAGTAAATTGTTTACTTTACCAATATTTTCCTTATTTTTTCCTTCCTTATCTAACTCTTTAGCTTTAGCCAAAGCTGTCACAGCTTCAGCTGCAAGTGTCGCAGATGCACTGGTAGTATCGCTCGTAGCGAGGTCAGCGTATATTAACGCTTTATACGTCCATGCAGTTGGATCCGCTGCGGTTTTCTCATGTGCAACGGCTTTGTCTACAGCTTCTTTGGCTGCTGTAATCTTAGGAGTGGCAAGTTGAGGGCTAGCTGCCTTAAGCGTCGCATAACTATCATATTCAGATTTTGCAGTATTCACTGCGGATTTTTGTGCAAACGCTGTGGCAGATATGCCTGAGACAGCTAATGCAAGTAAAAGAGACTTGGTTTTCATATATTTCAATTTGTAAGAATAAACTGTTTCAGTTTCTCATTAACCCTTTCCAGTTCTACCATATCCCCGGTATTATTATATAGAACGGCTAGAGATTTTAAAACATTAACTGAGTTAGGATTAATTTCGCCAGCTGCGATAAGATACTTTTTCGCCAGACTCAGACTCGATTCTTGGTTATTGCTTGGGTTGATGTATGAATTAAGATAAAAAAGTCCAAGGGCATAATTCCCTTCATAGTTGTTCGGTTCTAGAGCGATAACTTTTTCGTAATATCCGACTGCCTTGTCTTTCTTGTCCATAGTCTCGTAGGAGAACCCGGCAAGATAATTAAGACTCACATTTTCAGGATCGAGCTCTAATGCTGCGCCAACGATCTTTTCAACTTCACCAAAAGCGCCATTCTCCACGTAGATATTTATTTCCTTGAAAAGAAGATCTTTATTTCCCGGAAATAGTGCTCTACCCTCTCTGACCACTTCAAGAGATCTGTTACTGTTTTTAAAATCGTATAAGTTAGATAAAGCCAGGTAATAGGCAGGTAATGAGCGCTTTTTGTCATCAATTAACTGCTCATAATAGTAAATAGCACGATTGTTATAACCCAACCTTTCACTCAGAATGGCCAGATTATGTTTGACAAAATAATTGGTTTTATCAAGGGAGTCTACCGATAGATAGGCATTAAATGCTTCATTGAATTTTTCAGCCGCAGAAGCTTTATTTGCGATAACGAGATAAGCTTTGCTCAGTTGATTGAGCACAAAGTCGAGTTCAGGTTTGTTTTCATCATTGAGTTTAGAGCTTTTAAGTCTGCCAAACGAAAATTTTGTTTCCTCGATCGGGTCTTTAACATATTTCAACTTTCTGGTCGAATCCGCGTAAGCGAGTGATGAATAAACAAGACTTCTGATTAGATTGTTCTTGTAACTAAAGGAATCCTTTTTGGTTTTGTATGCGCCGTCTATTGCGCTTCTGGCTTTTTCCAGATGTGTAAACTGTGCCGTCGATGTGTAGAGGGCAAAGTTATTCATCGCTTCCTTAGTAAGTGTTTGTGCAGAAAGATAACTTCCTGCACAACACAAAACTGTGATTAGTATGATTTGCCTTTTCATTGCTGACATTAATCTTCTAACGTATCGTCTTCAGGATTCGTATTAGCGTCATCAGTTGATTCTTCTTCGTCGCTCACTTCATCTTCACCTGCCTCATCGTCCAGTGGCTCTGCTTCCGAATCGGCCTCATCACCAGGTTCATTCAGAATTTCCGCCTTTTCTGCTTCCTCTTCATGCTCGACTTTCGCAATCGAAGCGATTGCATCGTCACCTTTAAGTGAAATCAATCTTACACCCTGAGTAGCACGACCCATCACGCGAAGTTCGGCAATGGCAATTCTTATAACAATACCTGATTTGTTAATAATCATCAAGTCGTCGGTATCCGTAACGTCTTTAATCGCCACAAGTTCCCCGGTCTTATCTGTTACGTTAAGCGTCTTCACTCCTTTTCCACCCCGATTTGTAACGCGATAGTCTTCCAAATCCGTACGCTTTCCATAGCCTTTTTCAGACACCACCAAGATGGTTGATTCAGGATTGTTAATGCTAAGCATCCCAATAACAGCGTCTTTCTCATTGGCCAGTGTTACTCCACGCACACCCGTTGCAGTTCTGCCCATCGGCCGAACCGTGCTCTCGTTAAAGCGTATAGCCCGACCCGAACGCAACGCCATAATGATCTCGCTGCTACCATCTGTCAGGTTTGCCTCTAACAGCTGGTCACCGTCATTGATATTTATTGCGTTGATACCATTAGCACGCGGGCGAGAATAAGCCATAAGGGAGGTCTTTTTGATCGTTCCCTTGGCCGTGCACATAATGATAAAGTTGTTCTCTAAATATTCCTGATCTTTTAGATTCTTAACCTTGATATAGGCCTTAATCTTTTCTTCTTTTGGAATATTGATAATATTCTGAATAGCTCTACCCTTGCTCGTTCTCGACCCTTCAGGGATTTCAAACACACGCAGCCAGAAACACCGACCTGCTTCCGTGAAGAAGAGCATATAATTATGTGCCGAAGCAATGATAATATGCTCAATAAAATCCTTATCTCTGGAGTTAGAGCCGATAGAGCCTTTTCCTCCTCTTCCCTGAGTACGGTACTCAGTAAGCGGAGTACGCTTAATGTAACCCTCGTAAGAGATAGTTATTACAACTTCCTCATCATCAATAAAATCTTCCATTGACATGTCTTCGGCTGAATGAACTATCGATGTTCTTCTTGCGTCGCCATATTTTTCCTTAACCTCGCGCAATTCGTCTTTGATGATCTCCATACGCAAACCTTCATCAGCAAGTACCGACTTCAGATATTCGATGGACTTCATCAGCTCATCATATTCATCCTTTATTTTATCCCGCTCCAGACCTGTCAAGCGACGAAGCGTCATATCCAGAATAGCGCGTGCCTGAATGTCCGATAAGCCAAACGTCTCCATCAAACCAGTCCTCGCTTCATCAGGAGTATTTGATGAACGGATAAGGCGTATTACTTCCTCTATATGATCAAGGGCGATTAATAAACCTTCAAGCACATGCGCCCGCTTTTCTGCTTCAGCAAGTTCGAATCGGGTACGTCGGATCACCACCTCATGGCGGTGGTCAACGAAATGTTTGATCAGATCTTTCAGGTTCAGCAGCATCGGACGGCCTTTTACAAGCGCAATGTTGTTAATGCTGAATGGTGTCTGTAGAGCTGTGTACTTATAAAGATTATTTAAAACTACCGATGAATTGGCGTCACGCTTAATCTCGTAAACCACACGCATTCCGTCACGGTCAGATTCATCTCGGATTTCTGAGATTCCTTCCAGCTTTTTCTCGTTGATGAGTTCTGCTGTCCGCTCGATCATCGTAGCCTTATTTACCAGGTACGGTATCTCACTAACGATGATTCGCTCTCTGTCATTTCCGTAGCTCTCAATTTCCGCTTTTGCCCTTACAACTACACGGCCGCGGCCTGTTTCGTAAGCATCTTTCACTCCTGCATGACCATAGATGGTTCCGCCGGTTGGAAAATCTGGAGCTTTGATGTGATGCATCAATTCCGAAATCTCAATATCTGTGTTGTCAATGAATGCAATTGTTGCATCAATAACTTCATCAAGATTATGGGGCGCCATGTTAGTCGCCATACCTACGGCGATACCAGATGCTCCGTTTACTAACAAGTTGGGTATCTTCGAAGGAAGAACAGAGGGCTCCTCTAGCGAATCATCAAAGTTTAGCTGATAATCAATAGTATCTTTGTTAATATCAGCCAGCATTTCTTCGGCTATCTTTTTCAGACGAGCCTCTGTATAACGCATTGCTGCCGGGCTGTCCCCATCGATAGACCCAAAGTTTCCCTGCCCGTCAACAAGAGGATATCGAAGGCTCCAGTCCTGAGCCATACGTACCATTGTTCCGTAAACAGATGAATCACCATGTGGGTGGTACTTTCCTAATACATCGCCGACAATACGGGCAGATTTTTTATGGGGTCTCCCGCTTGTAACGCCAAGGTCCAGCATACCGTAAAGCACACGGCGGTGAACGGGTTTCATACCATCCCTTACATCTGGAAGCGCACGAGAGACAATTACAGACATTGAATAATCAATGTATGCAGACCTCATTTCTTGTTCGATGTTTATGGGAATAATGCGATCGTGGGTGGGTTCTAAGTTTTCGTTTTCTGTTTCTTCAGCCATCGTATGATAGTTGGTTTTTGAAATGTACAGTCGTAATAAATTGCGACTTGCGAAGATAAGAAATTATTGCAGATTACACGCCTTTAGGCGGGAAAATGAGCCGTTTTCAGACTGAAACTGAAGCAAAATATTGATAATGAATGCAAATTTCAGAAGCCTTCACTAAAATGTCCAGTTAATTCCTTTTTTCAAATACTTAAGGGTCTTTTCCTCCTCAGATCCTTGCTCCGGAATGTGGTGATATGCCCAGTTTGCCTGCGGGGGCAGGCTCATTAAAATTGATTCTATACGGCCATTTGTTTCCAGCCCAAACTTTGTACCTGCATCGTACACAAGGTTAAATTCTGCATAGCGTCCTCGGCGTATGTATTGCCATTGCTTTTGCTGCTCAGTAAACGCCTCATGCCGATGCCGTTCCACTAATTCAGTGTAAATAGGCACGAATGCACGGCCAACGGCCTTCGAAAATTCAAATATAGATTCCCAGCTAATACCGGTGTTTTCAGGATTCAAACGGTCATAAAAAATGCCGCCTATACCCCTCGTTTCATCTCTGTGCTTGATGTGAAAATAGTTGTCAGCCCAGGTTTTGAATTTATAATAAAACTCCTGGCTAAAGCGGTCGCACACTTCCTTGATGTATCCGTGGAAAAATCTGGCATCGTCTTGATAGACATAATGCGGTGTAACGTCTATTCCCCCACCAAACCAGCGGATGTCGTCGTTCATCTCAAAATACCTGATGTTCATGTGGATGATCGGTATCAATGGGTGATTCGGATGTATGACGATGGATACACCTGTAGCAAAAAAGTCGCTGGAATCCACCTTCAGAGAGGCTTTTACAACTTCTGGTAGTTGTCCGAACACTGCAGAGAAGTTTACTCCACCTTTTTCTATGACGGTACCGTTCTGCATGATCCGGGTTCTTCCTCCCCCGCCCCCTTGGCGCGACCATACTTCTTCTTCGAATTTTCCTGATGTATCAAGAAGTTCCAGACCCTCACAAATTTCGTTTTGAATAATCTGGTATTGGGCGGAAATCTCTTCTTTCGTCATTTCTTGCTTATTTAAATTTGAATGTTACAACTAGCACAACGAGACAAATTTAAAACTATAATTGCAGATCCGGCCTATTTAATGCCGACAGGAACTTCTATGTTCTCCCAATGAAGCACAAATCCATTCTTGCTGATCGTATAGCCCAGCCGTTCTTTGGAAGCGGATACTTTCTTCGGTTTTACAGTTACGCGCAATGCATCCTGGCCTTCCTCGTATTTGTAAGCCCCCCATTGATCCGAAGCTTTGTTGAATATCACAGTCCAATTAAGCGCGGTAGGAATCATAAAAAGAGCATAGCTTCCTGCCGCTAGGGGCTTACCCTCAACACGGATGTCCTCACTGGTCGTGAAAATTGTGGCTTTATTAGCTCCTGCCCTCCAAACTTTGTCAAACGGAACAAGTTCTCCCCAGATCTTACGTCCCTTTACGGACGGACTGCTATATTTAATTTCAATCGTGGCCTTTCCAACCTTGGCGGTGACACTGTCAGCCGGACTTGCTACTGGCTTAGCCTGTCCGTTAACGTCCTTTAAGGAAAATAATAATGCGCATACCGCAAAAGTGAATAAGCCTAGAACCTTTGTCTTTTTCATTGCTTTTCTGGTTTTTTATGATTCAGTATTTAATACAAGATAGATTAATTTTGACTTTTAACAAAAGAATCTTGGTTCAGATCTTTAACATCTATTCACACAGATTACGCTCAGTTTGCCAAAATTTCTGATATTCGTCTAAATGCTTATATCCGAAAATATGCTCAAATGGGCGATGCGATTCTATCCGCCGATGCTGTTTCAGCGGATTTGGGTTAAGAGATTCCATCCCGACTTTATGGGTGTGGAAGTAAAAGTATTTAAGAGTATTTTCAATATCAACTACAACAGATCCGTCTTTGGTGGTACCATTTACGCGGCTGCCGACCCCTTCTATGCGGTTCTTTTTTACCAGCTGATGCTTCGAAGAGGCTACCGGGTGATTGTTTGGCAAAAGGCGGCTGAGATATCTTTTCTGAAACCCGGAAGATCAGACCTATATTTTAAAATCAATATAAGCGTTGAAGAAATAGATCACATCTGTTCTCTGATAGAAACGGATGGAAAAGCGGAGCATCGTTGCATACTGGATATAACAGACAGAGAGGGCGATGTAACCGCACGCATCTCCAATCTGGTATATATTAGGAATCTCGATTCGATCATAAACCACCCAAAACTATGAACAGACTTAGACCACAAAATATAAAGCAAATGATTTTTGGAGGTGAGAATATGCTCGTAGACTTTAAAAAAACGATCACCTCCTGCTCGAAAATCTCTAAAACGCTGGTAGCTTTTGCTAATAACAAGGGCGGTAAGCTCTTGATTGGTGTGGCTGATAACGGCACCATTAAGGGCGTCAGGTCCGAAGAAGAAGAAAAATATATGCTTACTAAAGCTGCAACCTATTTTTGCAGACCTATGGTAGAGGTCGGTTTCGAAGAAGTATATGTTGATAATAAACTCGTTTTGGTTGCCGACGTCAAGGAAAGTGACACCAAGCCTCATTATTCCCTTGGAGACGATAAAAAATGGTGGGTGTATGTCAGAGTAAAAGATAAGAGCTTGCTGGCAAGTAAGATCGTTGTCGATGTGCTTAAGGCTAGCCAGGGCGAAGCCGGTGTTTTGATCGAGTATTCGGAAAAAGAAAGAACGCTTCTTCAGTATCTCGATGAGAACGAGCGTATCTCTGCCCGCGACTCAAGTAAACTTTTGAATCTCCCCAGAAGAAGAACTCAAAGGCTGCTCGTGACCCTTGTGCTATCTGGAATCATTAAATTACATACAACTGATACCGAGGAATATTATACTGCCTCATAATCATGCAGCAAGTTGATGGTTTACTTTTGAGATCAGATAGTATATATCAAAAGGCTTTGCAATGAAATCATCAGGCGCTCCTGGCTGATCAAGCAAACTCTTGAGATCATGTGTAGCAGAGATCATAATCACCGGGATTCCACTAAACATACGGTTATTCTTGAGCGCACGACAAATTTCTCTCCCGTCAAGATTATCCAGCATCACATCGAGTAGAATTAAATCAGGGTGCACTTGCTCCACTGTATCAAACACTTTCCTCCCATCAGATATGGTTACCACCTCATACCCCTCAAAAGATAATATCTCGTTCAATACGTCCAGAATTGCAGGGTTATCATCTATCGCCAATATTCGCTTTCCCATAATGACTAACACTAACCAAGATGTATGCCAGTTTTTCAAACAGTACCCTCGTTCACCTTGCTTGGAAGAAACCCTTAGAGTCGCCTTGTCCATTCCTGAAGGACATACACGATTGTACAGAAAAAAGAACTAAATGTATCAATTGTGTATGCCACGACTTTAGAATTCAGTCGTTCAATTATCAGATCGCCAAATCATTGCTCTGAAGTGCTTTTGCCAGTTCTGCCTCGTTGGTTAGATCCAACCGCAAGGGCGTGATGGAGACCAAGTTGTTTTCTACTGCCCAGCGGTCGGTTCCCTCTTCAGCTGGTTCAAGCGGTGATACGGTGAACCAGTAGTGTTTTCTTCCTAAGGGGTCCTGCCCTGGTATGATAGTTCCATCATATAAACGGACCGACTGTCTCGTGTATCTCATTCCCTCCGGATTCTCAGGAAAGTTTACGTTATAAAGCGAGAGTTTTGAATCTTCTAAAAGCAGCGCCAGGGTCTTCTCGACGAACGATTCCAGCTTTTTAAAGTCAGGCTCAGTTTTACCTACAGGTGTGCTTAGTGCAATACCTTTAATTCCGAAGAGTACTGCTTGCTTTGCCGCCGCCAGTGTTCCTGAATGCCACATACCGTTTCCAAGGTTCGGACCCATGTTAATGCCCGACAAAACAACATCAGTTTTCGACCAGAGATGTGTCCCTAAAGCAACACAGTCTGCGGGTGTGCCATTCACCCTATAAGCCTCTATACCCGGAAATTCGATTGGTGACTTTTTATAGCTTAAAGGCCTGGAATGAGTAACGGCATGTCCCATGGAGGATTGTTCCACGTCTGGTGCAACAACCCTGACCTCTCCAAACTTCTGTGCAATACGTGCCAGTGCGGCGATTCCAGGACTGTATATCCCGTCATCATTGGTTATTAAAATCCTCATAGTGTAAATATTCCTCCTAAGTGCCAACCAAAAAACCTCAGTCATGTTTTAATAAGATACAATTCGCACGAAATCCATACATGAAGACAGCAAAACTAGTTCATAATCCGGACGCCGGGGATGAGTCCCACAGCAAGAAAAAGCTTATTAAAACAATTGAGTCAGAAGGATTTGACTGTATATATACATCCTCAAAGGACAAAAAATTTCTCAAGGAAATTGAGAAAGAAGTCGATTTTCTTGTCGTGGCAGGGGGAGATGGAACTGTTCGTACCGTTGTCCAGAAGATGTTGCAACGGGGCCTCCTGGAGAAAAAGTATCCCATCGCTGTGTTGCCGATGGGAACGGCGAATAACATTTCCCAAAGCCTCGGATTACATGCGGATCAGGAAACGATTATCCGGTCCTGGGCGAGAAGAAATGTCCGTCAGCTTGATGTAGGAAAGATCGAAGATTTTGATGCAGCGAATTTCTTCGTCGAAGGAATGGGCTTTGGTGTGTTCCCCCGCCTTATTAAAGACATGAACGAGGTTGATAGTTCTCTTATCGATACACCAAAAAAGAGCCTGAAGGTTGCACGGGAGAAACTTCATGAGATCGTACAAACCTATGAAGCAAAACATTGCGATATCGAAGCTGATGGGCGTGATTATTCGGGAAAATACCTGATGGTAGAACTCATGAATATCGCGTCAATTGGACCTAATCTGGTCTTAGCCCCAATGGCTGATCCTGGAGACGGCTTTTTTGAACTGATATTGATAACCGATAAACAGAAGAAGGAGTTTATCTCTTATATAGAAGACAAGCAGCAAGGTAAAGAGGGAATTTTGAATGTAACGCTTATTAAGGCAAAGAATGTCACCTTTAAATGGGAAGGCAAACTTGCCCACATAGACGATAATCTGATCTTCATGGAAAAAGGTCAAGAATTGAAAATAGAAATGTTGAAAGGAGTACTTGATTTTCTTGTGCTCCCATCCTAGCATAAAAAAAGCCGCTTTATAAGCGGCTTTTTTTTATTCTATTACTGAGGTTATTCAGAAGCAGGCTTCTTATCCTCTCTCGGAGGACGAGGCAACAAAGCTTTTCTTGAAAGTTTCAATTTACCTTGTTTATCAACTTCGAGAAGTTTTACTCTTACTTCATCACCTACCTGGAAAATACCATCCATAGACTCGTAACGTTTCCAGTCTATCTCTGAAATATGGAGCAAACCATCCTTACCCGGCATGATCTCAACGAAAGCACCGAACGGCATGATTGACTTTACCTTACCTTCGTAGATCTCGCCTACATCTGGCTTAGCGACAATACTCTTTATACGCTTAACAGCTTTATCGATCGCATCTTTTCCCGGAGCGAAAATACTGATAACACCTTGATTGTCTTTCTCTTCAATAGTGATCGTGGTATTTGTTTCGCGTTGCATTTCCTGAATGATCTTTCCACCGGGTCCGATTACTGCACCAATGAATTCTTTATCAATTCTCAGTACTTCAATTCTAGGAGCATGTGGTTTAAGCTCAGGATTAGGCTCTGCAAGCGTTTTCTTAATTTCGTTAAGAATGTGAAGACGGCCTTCCTTAGACTGCGCTAAAGCAGCACTTAATACTTCCCATCTTAGTCCGTTGATTTTTAAGTCCATCTGACAAGCCACAATACCCTTATCGGTACCAGTAACCTTGAAGTCCATATCACCCAAATGATCCTCATCTCCAAGGATATCAGAAAGAACCGCGTATTTACCGGTCTTCTCATCCGTGATTAAACCCATTGCGATACCTGAAACCGGCGACTTCAACTTCACACCCGCATCCATCAGTGCCAGCGTAGCCGCACAAACAGTTGCCATAGAAGAAGAACCGTTAGATTCAAGAATATCCGAAACTACACGAACTGTGTATGGATTCTCCTCGTCAGCAGGCATCATCTTTTTTAACGAGCGCTGAGCCAGGTTACCGTGACCGATCTCACGACGTCCAGCGCCGCGATTAGGTCTCACCTCACCTGTCGAGAATCCAGGGAAGTTATAATGAAGGATAAACTTCTGATAACCGTTAAAGAAAGCACCATCAATCATCTGCTCATCAAGCTTTGTACCCAATGTTACAGATGTAAGCGCTTGCGTCTCTCCACGTGTGAATACAGCCGAACCATGTGCTGCAGGAAGATATCCTACTTCGCTCCAGATCGGGCGAACGGTACGTACATCACGGCCATCCAAACGAATACCTTCATCAAGGATGAGGTTACGTACTGCATCGTATTGTACATCATGGAAATATTTTTTAGCGAGTGATTTCGTAATATCATCTACACCTTCGCCAAGAGAAACGATAAACGCATCTTGAATCTCAGAAAACTTGTCAGAGCGCTCATGTTTGGAAACACCTGATTTTGCAACAGCATACACTTTTTCGTATGTTTCAGCAAAAACACGTTCTCTCAACTCAGGGTTGCTGTGTTCATGAGAGTAAGCACGTTTTTCAGTTTTTCCTGCCTCAACAGTCATCTCTTTTTGCGCCTGAACCTGAACTTTGATCGCACGGTGAGCGAACTCGATCGCTTCGATCATCTCTTCCTCAGAGATTTCGTTAGCTTCTCCCTCAACCATCGTAATGTCATTCTCAGAACCTGCAACGATAAAGTCAAGAGACGCGCGGGTCAGATCGCTTAGATAGGGGTTGATAACCAACTGGCCATCAATCTTCGCTACGCGCACTTCTGAAATAGGCCCGTTAAACGGAATGTCTGAAACAGAAAGAGCAGCCGAAGCAGCAAGACCTGCGAGGCAATCCGGTAAAATATTCGTATCAGCGGAGATCAAAGAGATCATCACCTGAGTGTCTGCGTGATAGTCTTCCGGGAACATCGGGCGTAAGGCACGATCTACCAAACGGGAGATCAGAACTTCATAATCAGACAAACGTGCTTCACGACGCAGGAAACCTCCTGGAATGCGTCCCGTAGCAGCATATTTTTCCTGATAATCTACAGATAATGGAAGAAAGTCAACACCTTCTTTCGCTGTTTTTGAAGAAACTACAGTAGCTAATAACATGGTATTACCCATCTTTACTACTACAGAACCGTCGGCTTGCTTGGCTAGTTTACCGGATTCAATTTCGATTATGCGACCATCGCCTAAATCGAAAGACTTTTTAATTAGATTGTAACTCATTTTGTCGTCATTGCAATGTACTCGTCCTCTTTAAAGTACATTCGAATGTATTTATTTTATTTGATGCAAAAATAAAATAAAAAAAGCCATTCACATCAGCGAACGGCTTTTTAATTTTTGGATGATGAATTATTTGATGATATCTCTTAATTCAAGAGCTTTGATAATCGCACGGTAACGGTTAATATCTTTCTTAAATAAATAAGCAAGTAATGCGCGACGCTTTCCTACAAGTTTTTGAAGAGCTAGCTGAGTAGAAAAATCTTTTCTGTTTTTCTTCAAATGCCCGGTTAAATGAGCAATACGAGTAGTAAATAATGCAACCTGTCCTTCAGCTGAACCTGTGTCAGTTGCTCCTTTTCCATGTTTGGCAAAAATCTCTGCCTTGTTTTCTTTACTTAAATACATTACCTGAATAATATTAAAGCGTTTAAATTTTTGTGAATAATCTTGCAAAGATAAGATTATATATCCCTAAAACCAATATTTTAAAGCAATTTTGCAGAGATATAATTCCGCTAATGAACAGCAACCGATCCTACAGTAGATTTAAAACTGAATTTAAAGTCCGGCCGGATGATATAGACATGTTTAATCACGTCCACAACAGCACCTATTTTGATTATGTTCTTGCCGCTCGATACGAGCAGATGGAAGCTCATTACGGCATGTCGATGGAAGAATTCCTTAGTCAGGGGTTCGGCTGGGTAGTAAAGACAGCCTATGTCGACTATAAACGGCCCTTAACCCTGGGCGATTCTTTCGTCGTCGAAACGGGTATAAGCGAACTTCAGGAGCGCGGATGTAAGGTCATCTTTACTATAGTGAATAAGAAAACAAATAAGATATGTTCCGATGGCTGGTTCGACTACGTCCTGATCGAAATTAAATCAGGACGTAGCGCCAGGGTCACGCCCGAAATGATCGAACGTTATTCTATTTAGGGCCTTCCAGCGACACCTCAATGAGCTCAGTATAGAAATCCTGAATGGTTCTACCAGCCGCCCGTACTTGTTGAGGGATGAAACTCGTTTCAGTCTGCCCCGGAACTGTGTTAATCTCTATGAAGAAAAATTTTCGGGTACCTTCTTCCAGGAAGTAATCGATTCGGATTACTCCACGGCAGTTTAACTTTTCATAAACGGCCTTAACAATTGCTTCGACTCGCTCCTTCTCCTCCTCTGTCATTCTGCCAGGAGTAATTTCTTCTGTTGCACCCGGAGTATACTTGGCCTCGAAATCGAAAAATTCCCGCGTGGTGACAATTTCGGTTGCAGGTAGAACTTGCACCCCATCTTTCCCGTTAAATACACCGATAGAAAATTCACGGCCTGAAATAAACTCTTCAACCAACACCTGGGTGTCTTCATGAAACGCGCGCTCAAGTGCTTCCGGCAATTCTTCGGCAGTCTTAACTTTGCTCATGCCGATACTGCTTCCACCGTTATTCGGTTTGATGAACAGTGGAAGGTTAAGCTGTGCAAGGATGCTTTCGGAAGAAAGTGCATTATGAGAAAACAGCTGCAGTGACCTGGCGACATGCAGATCCTCAATCCCCTCTGTTATCGCCTTCGTATAACCCTTATTCATCGTGATCGCCGATGTCAGCGCGTCACATGTAGTATAAGGCAGGCCGATCATATCGAAATATCCCTGCAACTTCCCGTCTTCACCCGGGGAACCATGCAAGCCGATAAATACGGTGTCAAAGCGAATAACAGAATCGTTTAACACAATCGAAAAATCGTTCTTGTCAACCGGATGCTTTACTGCATTTGCGTCAACATGATACCAGCTCTCACGAGTTATCACAATAGTATAAACATCAAACCTATCCCGATCTATATTTTTTTCGATTACTTCTGCGCTTTTGAACGATACATAAGATTCACCGGTAAAACCTCCGGTAACGAGGGCAATGGTATTCTTCATGGTCCAAATATATTTTAAAATCCCATTTTTTATTTAAGTTTAGCCATCTTTGCCAAAGATTTTGATCCATGAGTAAGTTTTTATCATACCTTAAGACAAACACATTTCGTAAAAACCTGATTATCGCAATTGTATCAGTCGTCGCCTTTCTACTTCTGATATTTTTCTGTCTCCGATTCTATACGCGTCATGGTGAGGGTGTTGCCGTTCCCAAGCTAAAGGGTCTGCCTGTTGGTCAGGCTATCGCTCTTCTGGAAGAACAAGGACTCCGCTACCAGATCGACTCCGTCTACCAGATGGATAAGGCTCCGGGCTTAGTGGTCGAACAGGATCCCGACGAAGGCACTAATGTTAAGCTGAATAGAACAATCTATCTTACCATTATTACGCTGAATGCACCTGATGTAGGTTTTCCAGATATCTTTAATACCAGCTACCTCGAAGCGCGGGCCGTGCTAAGCAACTACGGTATTAAAATAGCCGACACCAGCTATACCTCCGATATCATGCGCGACAGGGTTCTGCAGGTATCATACAAGGGCAAATCGCTTCAAAAAGGCGATCCCATTCCCAAAGGCTCCTCTGTCTCCATGGTTCTTGGTGACGGAAAAGGCGCCTCCGAAGTTGATCTACCAAATCTCGTGGGACTTTCGCTTCCCGAAGCCATATTTTCACTGAAGGGCTCTTCGCTGACCCCGGGGTCGATTTACTACGAAGGAACGGTCACAGACACTGCAAATGCCCGGATCATCAAACAATATCCGGCCCTAAGCGATTCTTTGTATAAGGTGGCAATTGGAACTTCGGTCGACATCATTCTTTCGAACGACCCGGCTCCCATCCCTTAAACAATGAACTCATACTAATTTTTAAGCATTCCTATAAAATGACAGAAGAGAAAAAGAAAGGGCTCTCTCCCTTCAGAAAGTTTCTAATTGCCTTTGCATTGGTCATAGTAGTTATTTTGGGCATAACCGTCTTCAACTACTATTTACGATATATGGGTAAGAGTGTCACAAATAACGAAAAGTACCTCTACATCAATACAGGCTCCTCTTTCGACGACGTCTACCGAACCATTCGCGAGAAAGAAATCGTTGGAGATTCAATCGTTTTTCTTTGGGTAGCCCAAAATATGGATTACCCTCTTGCCGTTAAGCCTGGTAAATACAGACTTCAGGAAGGCATGAGCAATCGGGCGCTGATTAACATGTTGAAAGCTGGAAACCAGGAAGAAGTAAGTATGCGTTTCCGCGGCTACCGCCTGAAACAGGATTTCGCGTCATATGTGTCAAAACAGATTGAACCCGATTCTGCTTCCCTGGTGAATTTGCTCGACTCAATAGCGTTTATCAGTAAGTATGGTTTTAACAAGGATAATGTCTACGCCATGTTTATTCCCAATACATACAACATGTATTGGAACATCAGTACCGACACTTTTTTTAAACGCATGTATGATGAATATCAAAAGTTCTGGACAAAGGAAAGGCTCGCTAAAGCTAAGGCTGTAGGTCTTGACCCCATACAGGTTAGTACACTTGCCGCAATTGTAGATGCTGAAGCGTTGCATGATAAGGAAATGCCTACTATTGCAGGCCTTTACCTGAACAGGTTACGGAAGGGCATTAAACTACAGGCTGATCCCACCGTGATCTACGCCAACAACGACTTTACCATTCGTCGCGTCCTGAATAGACATCTTACTAAAGACTCCCCATACAACACTTATGTTTATAAGGGCCTGCCTCCTGGTCCTATAATGATGCCCAGTATCAATGCAATAGATGCAGTTCTTAATTATGAAACGCATAATTATATTTATATGTGCGCAAAAGAAGACTTTTCAGGATATCATAACTTTGCAGTGACGGTAGCCGAGCATCAGGCGAATGCCAGACGGTTCCAGCAAGCTTTAAACGAACGCAATATCAAAAGATAATGTTTATACACGAAACCAGAGTAAGGGTACGATATGGGGAAACAGATCAGATGGGTTACATGTATTATGGAAATTACGCGGAGTTTTATGAGGTCGCACGTGTGGAAATGCTCCGGAGTTTAGGGATGACATATCGTTCAATGGAAGAATCAGGAATTATGATGCCCGTCCTTGAAATGCACGCCAAATATATCAAACCGGCCCGTTACGATGAGGAGTTACTGATCAAAACCATCGTGTCAAAGATGCCCGGAGTGCGTATTGAATTCAAATATGAGTTTTTCAACGAACAGAACGAGTATATTCATCTGGGAGAAACCACGCTGGCATTCGTCGATATGAAAAGAAATCGTCCATGCATGCCGCCTGAAGATTTTCAGTCAAAGATGAAACCCTTTTTTGATTAATTAACATGGCAGGCATTCAGCGTTTTCTACTGAAATTCAAGCCTTACAACAGGTTTATCGAGTGGACGAAATCCGCTGTTTTTCCCGTTTTCAGTCCTTTGCCTATTTATACTATTGGCAGTTTTTTCTTTCAAGAGATCGGGCGGGATTCACTGGTCAACAAAGCCTCCGCTCTCGCCTACAATTTCATGCTGGCCATATTTCCGGGGATAATATTTTTATTCACGCTGATCCCATATATTCCTATAGAGGGCTTTCAGGAAAAACTGCTGTCATTGATCGAGATGATATTGCCCTCAACAGCTTATCTTGCAGTTCAGTCTACCCTCGAAGATATCATCAAAAAGCAGAACGGCGGATTATTGTCCTTCGGTTTCTTTGCGGCTTTATTCTTTGCTACCAACGGAGTAACCAATCTCATGGCGGCGTTTAATAAATCATCGCTGCAGATGGAAACGCGCGGATGGGTAAAACAGCGTATAGTGGCTATAACCCTGACTTTTGTTATTGTCCTCGGCCTTGTTTCCGGGCTGTCGATCATCACGGTAGGCGAATTCATCATAGCAAAGGTACAATCCCAACTATCTTTCGAGGGTACCGATTGGATCTGGGTCTACGTCATCGCCGGAACAAGATGGCTCATTCTTATGGTCGTTTACTTCCTTACGATCAGCGTGATATACAGATATGCCCCCGCTAATCCAAAAAAATGGAAGTTGTTTAGTCCTGGTGCATGGCTTGCAACGCTGCTGACTATTTTAATTTCCTGGGGCTTTACTTACTACATCAATAACTTCGGGAACTACAATAAGTTATACGGGTCTATCGGTACACTCATCGTGATCATGATCTGGATGTTTCTAAACTCCCTGATCATATTGATTGGCTTTGAATTAAATGCAAGTATCGATCTATCAAAAAGAAGCATCAAGATCGTCAGACCCCGATTCAATACTTTTCGCGACGAAGAAGCTACCGTTCATATACACAAAAAAAATCAGCCCAAATAAGGCTGATCTTTCGTTCGTTCTAGACAGTTTTTTTCGGGTCTATTCCCGCTACCTCAAGCATAAAGTTATGTAACTCGGTATTCTTAACGAAAGGCTTCAATCGCTCACTTCCAGGTCCAAACATTGCCAGTTCAACATGATCCGCAGAATGGTTCATGCCTCCCCAACCGATAGAGGTATATTTCGACTGTATGTCTGCCAGTTCTTTAAAGGGTAGTTTGTAAGGATTGTAAAGACTATCTGAATCCATTGTCTCATAAGGCTTCAGGAGAGAAGCCGCCTCATCCTTTGTAATAACTATCCCCTGCGCTGCCTCCATTCGCTCAATTATTTTCGACGCGCTGAAACTTCGGTCGATACCTTTAAGCAGCCAGTCGTTCGTTTGCTTAAAGTGATGTAGCTTGTCAAAATTACTATCTGCTCCAAATAATCCGGGGTTGGCGTTTCCATGATCCGTGGTTATGATCACCAGCGTCTCCCCGTCTTTTTCAGCGAAATCAATTGCTGCCTTAACGGCATCGTCGAATGCGATTTGATCATATATCAAAGCAGCTGCATCATTCGCATGTGCAGCCCAGTCAACCTTGCCTGCCTCAACCTGCATCACAAAACCTTTTTTATTTTTGCTGAGATGGTTTATCGCTTGCGTCGTCATTTCGGCCAGCGTGGGTATCGATGCAACAAGTGCCGGATCCTGCTCCCGGTCAAGCGAATATGGCAAGCCATCTTCATGGAATACTCCTATAACCGGTCTTTTCCCCCAACCTAAACCATCTGCAAGCTGAGATCTGTCTCTCAGAACAGAGAATCCACTTTGTCTATAATTAGCAAGTAGATCCTTCTTGTCTTTCCTTTTATGCGCGGAAAAATATTCCAGGCCACCTCCCAGCATGACATCGAACCTTAGTGACAAGTATTGCAAAGCAATGTCTTCCTGTGCGGATCTTTTGTCGGAGTTAATACTAAAGCCTGCGGGTGTAGCATGGGTTATCGGAACTGTGGTCACGCAGCCGACAGACTTTCCCGCTGATTTAAACTTCTGCAGGATCGGCTTATATTGTTGTCCCTGTGGACCTACGTTCAGAGAACCGTTGTTAACGCGTACCCCTCCGCCCCAGGAGGAGCTCGCCGCTGCGGAATCTGTTACCAGAGCATCGGCGGAAGCGGTGTCCATGAGGGCACGACTGACGCGGTTTTGCTCGTACATTTCAATCCACTTGCTTTTTCTGCCTTCCTTGCGTTGCAACAGGAGATTGGCCAGGGTGAGCGTCCCCATACTCATTCCGTCACTGACCAAAAAAATGATATTTTTGGCTATTTTCCCTGATCCCGCAGTCTCTCTAGTTCTATTGAACGCGAATAACTCAGCCGGAGAAAGAAATGCTGCTCCGAGAGCAGTAAGGGATGTGTTCTTGAAAAAGTCTCTTCTCTTCATCTTACTTAAATAGTACTGCACAAATTTGCAGGCTTAGCCAAATCGGCCACGTACGTAATTTCCCGTAAGTTCATTCTTAGGGTTGTTAAACACGTCTCCTGTATCTCCCTGCTCAATGATCTCCCCAAGATACATGAAAACTGTCTTGTCCGCAATACGCTGTGCCTGCTGCATATTATGCGTCACGATAACAATCGTGTATTTCTTTTTAAGCTTCAGTATCAGATCCTCAATCTTGAGGGTACTTAATGGATCAAGCGCCGAACAGGGCTCATCCATCAGGATCACCTCCGGACGCAGAGCTACGGTACGTGCGATACATAGACGTTGCTGCTGTCCGCCCGATAGTGTTATCGCCGGCTTGTGCAATTCATCCTTTACTTCATCCCATAGGTAGCTTTCTTTGAGCGCTTTCTCAATAATCCCCGGCCGCTGATCTTTAGGTATGCCATTTATCTTGAGGCCGTAGTTGATGTTTTCATAAATACTCTTCGGAAAGGGGTTCGCCTTTTGAAAAACCATTCCGATTCGACTCCGAACACGTGTAACCGAGATGTTCTTTTCGTAAAGATCCTGGTCCTCCAGATTAAACTTCCCCTCGATCCGCGCGTTGGAAGAAAGGTCATGCATCCTGTTAAACGCCCTCAGTAAGGAGCTTTTCCCGCATCCTGAAGGTCCGATAAGAGCGGTGATCTGATGCTCAGGGAAAGCGATATCAATGTTCTTCAATACCTGCTTACTGCCAAACGATAGGTTTACCCCTTCGGCAGATAACTTAATGTGCTCTTGGTCCATTCTTATTATGTTTATAGCGTATATAAAAGGCCGTTAGGTTCAGGAAAAATACCACGCAAAGCAGTACGAGCGCAGTGCCGTAGGCAAGCGGCCTCACTTCTTCGATAGAATGATGCTGCGTAGATAGCATATACAGATGGTAAGGTAGTGCCATGAACTCCTGATTCAGATAGCCCGTCGGGTTGTTTATGTAAAATGCCACCCCAGTAAAAAGGATCGGTGCAGTTTCTCCGGCCGCCCTTGACAGCGTCAACACGAGTCCGGTCAGGATTCCTGGTAATGCGGATGGAAGAACGACGTCGCGGATCGACTCAAACTGCGTGGCCCCGACGGCTAAAGCGGCCTCCCTGGTACTGTTAGGAATACGGCGCAGTGCTTCTTCCGTGGTTGTAATGATATAGGGTAAAGACAGCAAACCAAGCGTCAGCCCTGCCGAAAGTAATGAGGTACCCATTCCCAGGCCCTGCACGAACAAAGCCAGGCCGAATAGACCGTAAATAATTGAGGGGATACCGGCAAGGTTCCGTATAGATGCCCGTATGAGCTTGGTAATCCAGGTTTCAGCCGCATATTCATTCAGGTAAATGGCGCAACAGATTCCAAAAGGTGCAGCTGCCGCAGCGGTGATCAGGGTCAGAAGCACGGTGCCAATGATTGCAGGAAGGATTCCGCCTTTTGTCATTCCTTCGGTTGGAAAAGTACTGATAAACTCCCACGATAATGCGGGCATACCCTTAATGGTCAGATCAAGCAGAATAACAACCAGGAAGAATACGACAATTCCGGTACTCAGCAGCAGCGTTCCCCATTCAATTACAGGTGTTAGTCTCTTCATCATGATGAATGGAATTTTCTGAATTTATTTACAAAGTACTCGCCGATCACATTCACGATTAGCGTGATGAGAAATAACACCGAAGCTATGGCAAATAAGGCAAAATAGTGAGTCGTCTGGAAAGGGACTTCTCCCATTTCAATAGCAATTGTAGCAGTCATCGTTCTGACAGAATGAAAGAAGCCCTGAGGAAACGCAGCCGCATTGCCTGTGGCCATTAACACAGTCATCGTCTCCCCGATGGCACGACCCACGCCCAACATGACCGCTGCCAGAATACCCGGCGCTGCAGATGGAATCACAACCTTCGTCAATGTTTCCCACTTACTGGCGCCAACACCGTAACTGGCTTCTTTAAAAGAATGAGGAACACCCTGTAGTGCGTCTTCTGTTACTGTAATAATGGTAGGTAATGCCATGACAGCCAATAAAATAGCGCCATTCAGTGCATTTAAACCGTTAGATAGCCCAGCGATACTTGCCAACCCGGGACTCAACACCACGATTCCGAGAAACCCTATCGCAACTGAGGGTATTGCTGCCAGCATCTCAATCGCGGGCTTCATGATATTCTTTATTCGGCTTCCTGCATACTCAGACATAAACGCGGCGGTTCCAATGCCTATGGGTATCGCAATAATCATTGCTCCAAGTGTTACCAGGAAAGTACTGACCAAAAGAGGTAAAATACCATACCGGATGGGGTCGCCCGAAGGGTTCCACTGAGTTCCTGTAATGAAATCCCATGGTTTTACTTCCGAAAAGAAGGCGCTGCTGTTCCAAATCAGCATAAAGAAAATCCCTCCAAGAACGGCAATGACCAGCAAACCGGTTACCTGGAATATCAGTTTCATTGCAAAGTCAATCCGTTCACGTTGTAATAATTTCATAAAGAGTGCTTAGTCATTTACAATATAATAGCCTGAATCCTCGATTATTTCTTGCCCTGTCAGGCCTTTTTCAAATGCGATAAATGCAGAAACCTTCTCCCATGATTCTTCCGGAACGAACTGATAAAGCGGTCTCTGGAGAAAATATCGCCCTTCTAATATTGCCTTTCTGTCCATGGGCGACACAGCAGCGTCTCCTGCCTTCTCATATATCTTAAGTGCTTTAACCGTTAGTTGCTCGGTATTCTGGAGCAAATATCCCGCACCGATGTATCCTATCCCAGTCTTATCACTCTTTACGCTACCCATTATCTGGGCGCTGCCGTTCATTTCTTTGGCGTCGGGACTGAAGCGTATATCCAGTTTTTTCTTAATAAAAGAATGCGTTCCTGAATTGCTCTGCCTTCCGTATAGCGTTATCGGCATGTCCTGACCTGTTACTGACTTCCAGCTTTTGTACGTTCCGTCAAAGATTTTACCAAGCGTGACCACATCTATCGAGTCCATCGGAAAATCTTTGTTGACGATTATAGCAGTAGCGTCTTCTGCGAAAACTACCGTTCGTATCTTAATTCCTTTTTCTTCAAATAAGGCTATTTCAGATTTACTGAGCGGTCGCGACGAATTGGCAATGTCTGCCTGTCCGTTAATAATCGAGGCAATTCCAAGTCCTGATCCTCCTCCGGAGATAGCCAGACTAAAGTCGTCGTTTACTTTGTAAAAAGCTTCTGCCAGGCTTACGGCAAGGTTTACTTCCGTGTCCGACCCCTTGACTTTAATCGCGCGGTTCTCGCCACCGCAGGCAGAGAGAAAAATTAGTAATATTGCTCCGAGCAGCTGTTTCATGTGATCATCTTAATAATCGCTAAATTAGAGGTCATATGTTAAGCCATTGTTAAGCGAAGGTTGCCAATTGGTTACTGAGGTAATAATTGCTTTACATTAAGCCAACAGCGGGAGCTGAAACTTCTGCTGCCTGTTCAGTGTTTGCTTACTAAATATACCGAATTTTTCATGGAAGTAGTTGCTTCACTTAAAGATGTAAAAAAGGAATACAAGACTGGTGATACCACGATCGTAGCATTGGATACGACATCCATCGAAATTCAGAACAACCAGCTGACGCTCATAATGGGACCCTCCGGTTCGGGTAAAACTACGCTGCTGTCTTTAATAGGCTGTGTTATATATCCTACGAGCGGACGTGTCTTTATCCTTGATAGAGATGTAACCGATCTGCCTGAGAAAAAACTGGCCGACATACGCCTGAACAGCATTGGTTTTGTATTTCAGCACTTCAATCTGTTGAACCCCCTTACCGCTTTAGAAAACGTGATGCAGCCGCTTGCGTTAAAGGGTGAGCCGAAACGGCGGGCAAGAGAGGAGGCGCTTAAAGCGCTGGAAAAAGTAAATATGCTCGACCGAAAGAACAACTTGCCAAAGAAATTGAGCGGTGGCCAGAAGCAGCGCGTGGCTATTGCCAGAGCATTGGTTAGCGATGCGGCCATTATATTATGCGATGAACCAACAGCCTCCCTTGACGCGAAAAGCGCAGCGCTGGTAATGGAAGACCTTAAACAACTTGCCGCTGGCGGGAAAGCTGTTGTAGTGGTGACCCATGATTTGCGGTTGAGACCTTTCGCTGACCGGATTATTTACGTCGAAGAAGGAAAAGTATCTGATAAATTAAAAGATGAAGAAGCTTACAAATAATTTTATGTTCAAATACGCCATATTGCTGACCGGAGTCTTCGTTCTGTCGTCCTGTGGCGCAAACAAAAAAGAGAGCGAGGAACAAGAGAAAGCTATGCTGGACTCCCTTGCCCGACCCGAAAATGTCTCTGTCGTTTCTGCTATTGCTAAAGTGGAACCTGAATCAGGGCTGATCGACTTATCTTCCTCTGTAGCCGGAAATGTTGTCTCGATAAAAAAATCTGAAGGAGATACGGTAAAAAAAGGCGAAGTAATTCTGCTACTCGATGCTGAAGACGAGCTTCTCTCGGGTGATGTCATCAGGCGGGAAATGGTTACCCAACGGTCGCAGGCAGCAGCTGAGGAAGCTAGCGTCAAACAGTTCATTGCCGAACTCGAAGAAAAGGAACGCGATTTGCTTACAAGCGAACGTCTTGCCCTGACCGGAGCAGAGACAAGGCAGAATGTGGCAGAAAAGAAAAAAGAGCGCGACGTTATTCTGGCGAACTTGCAGAGCGCCAGAAACAAGGCAAAAGCAAGTCGCAGCCAAATTCTTACACTTCAAACACAACTGCGCCAATCGCAAGTTATCTCTGACAATAAGACGATTAAAGCGCAGCAGGATGGAATAATAACCCGAATGGACGCGAAGCCCGGTGCATCAATACAGGCTTTTGAGTCATTCGCTACACTGGCGCCAAAAGGGAAACTCGTCCTTCATGGTGAGATCGACGAAATGTTTTCCGGCCGGGTAGCACTCGGTCAGGCGGTAACCATCCGGTATATAGGTGTTAAGGATACGATTGGGCAAGGTCGCGTGACGTATTTGTCTCCTGTTTTGTCCGATAAGTCCATCCTTTACGAGTCCACTGCGGAGGCACAGGACAGGCGCGTGCGCGAATTCAAAGTCGAGTTTGACTCTGCCGTTCCCTTGTTGATCAATCACAAAGTGGAATGCAGTATCCATGTAAATCCCGGCATCACATGATCATCACCGCTTTTAAATTCATGAAATTTGATCGTCCCAAGAGCGTCGGCATCTTGGTAGGTATCGTAATTAGTATTTTTTTGATCGGTCAGCAGTTGGCTACGTTACGGTTTCTGACCGGCCTGATGACTGCGTTAGTTGAGAACTCCAATGCAGGTCCCCGCGATATCTGGGTAATTGACAACATCACTCAAAATGTAAATGTATTGAGTCGCATAGACAGCCGAATTGCTCAGCAGGTAAAAAGCATCGATGGCGTTGAAAGTAGCCACAGCATTCTTGTTGCAAACGCAAGCATCACCCTGCCTAACGGTAAAACCGGGGCGGTCAATTTGATTGGAAGCGACGGTCCTGCCTTCATCGCAGGTCCCCGCCCTTCAAAGATTCTCGAGGGAAGTTTGACCGATCTGACTCAAAGCAGCGCTGTAACTCTTGAATATTTCAACGCCAAAACCTTTGGTATCCCTCCGGAAAAGGGGCAGACTTTCGAGCTAAATAAAAAACAGGCCATATCCAGATTGATAACCCGCAATGCGCAGCGCTTTGGCGGCGACAATATGTACACCAGTATCGACAACGTACGCTACTTCTCTGATCTTCCTTCAGATAAGGTCAATGCCATCGTCGTCAAAATAAAAGCCGACGCGGATCCTGCAATGGTTATTAACCGTATAAATGCAACCTTCTATGGAGTAAGAGCATGGAACGCGGAGGATCTGAAAAAAGCGACATACTCCGAAATTCTGATCTCCTCGAATATGGGAGTCAGCTTTGGCTCGCTAATCATATTCGCAACCGTAAGCGGCTTCTTCATCATCGGCCTTACTCTTTATTCTTCAGCGTTAGACAGGCTAGTCGACTACGGAACACTGAAAGCAATCGGCGCAACTAATGGTTACGTCAGCAAGCTCATCCTGACGCAGGCATTCCTCTTCGCCGTCATCGGATTTAGTATTGCCTTCGCTTTGTTGCTGATATTCAAAGCTGCCGTTTCCAATTCAAGCCTAACGCTGGAGTTCGACTGGCCACTTTCCCTGCTGCTATTCGGCTTTACCTTGTTTATGTCGGTCGGAGGTTCACTCTTCGCAGTTATCAAAATCAGTCGTCTGGAGCCTGCTTCCATATTTTAGTTTAGACAGATGAAAGAAAAAATATTCACATTAGCGGCGTTATTTTTGTCTGCATTTATATACGCTCAGACCTCCCCGACGATTCTCAGGATATCTCTTGAAGAAGCACGAAAGATTGCAGCGGAAAATAACCCTGATTTGAAAATCAAAGATCTTGATATTCGCATAGCTGATACGCAGGTCGCACAAACAAGATCGAGACGCATTCCTCAGATTTACGGCGACTTCAATACACAGCGGAATCTGATCATTCCGGTCACTCCGGTCCCTGCTAATGCCTTCCGTCCTGACGCAGTTCCAGGCGAGTTGATACCCCTCCGGTTCACTACAAAGTGGACATCAAATACAGGCCTAAACGCCGACGTAGATATCTTCAACCCCCAGAAGCGCGCTGACTATGCGGAATCCCGCCTCCAGGCTGAGATACGAAAGACGGAAAAGGAATTGGAGGAAAACGATCTGCGCTATAGCCTGGATCAAGCTTATGCGGCAACGGTAATCGCTACAGAGCAGCTGAAACTCGCTGCGTACGATACACTGGCCACTCATGATGTGTGGAAGATGAGTATCGAGCAGTTTGAAGCAGGCAGGCTATTCCAGGCGGACTTGAATCAGGTTAAAGCCGATCGCAATAACGCATTCAACCGTTTCGAGGAAGCTCAGAAAATCTTGCAGCAAACCAGGGCAGAACTCATGCTTTTGATGGGATACGAGCCCTCAGATGTTATCTCCATCGAATTAACAGACAGCATAGAAAGCTTGTATTCATTTTATCAAGGAAACGCGACATCTGAGGCTCAAAGCATAACATTGAAAAAGCTCCGCCAGGAAGAAAATCTTTTACAGTCCCAGATCAGAAACACGAAGGAGGGTTTTCTTCCGACCATAAGTTTGAGAGGCTACTACGGAGCAAGCTACTTCGACAATAATTTGGAGATCTTCAAAGGGGATAACTGGTACGGGAATAGTTTCATCAGCCTTGGCGTTCGTCTGCCCATTACGGAAAGCATTGAAAGATCAAAAAAGCTAACCGAAATCCGTTTACAAACCGAGGCGAACCGTCTGGCCTATCAATCCCAGCAAAACAAAAATCAATTGGATAGACTGGAAGCCGAACGCGAGATTCTTTTCCTGGGGAATAAATATCGCCGTTCAAAGGAGAACTACGATCTGGCATCCGACACCTATCGGATCGTTCAAGAACAATATAATAACGGCAGGCTCTTGATCGGAGACCTTGCCCGAAGCAGCTATGCTTACCAGCTCGAGAAGAATAATTACCTGAATGTAGCTTATGATTATATTATCGCGAAAATGAAGCTCGAAAAGACCCTAAAAAACTAACGTTCTAATACTCCCCTGGCACCATTGAAAATTAATGCGCTAATTTTTAATGGTTTAATTAAAAAGGCCGAAAATTACCCTGTTTCAGTTTGCAAATGAAGTGACTATTTGTACTTTTGTCGCGGAGAGTTGGCAGAGTGGTCGATTGCGGCAGTCTTGAAAACTGTTGACTGTAACAGGTCCTGGGGTTCGAATCCCTAACTCTCCGCAAAAAAATGCTACCTCAAAAAGGTGGCATTTTTTGTTTAAACCAAGATCATCTAAGCCAATCTTCATCTAAACCTAATCTTAAACCTTCTCCTTTAGTTAATGGATGTTAAAATTAAGAGCCGCATTCGTTTTGCAGCTATCTTTAGTAACATGAAAATCAACTTCTTAGTCGTCTTGTGTTTTTGGGTAGTAGAGGCACAGTGTCAATTTGACTTTAATGGCAATCTGGAAGTCCTTACTGAAAATAAAGTCCCTGTCGGCTGGTCATACCACGACAACCATAAAGAATACAATATTGCGGTTGATAGTCTAACGAGAAAGCAAGGCAAGTATAGTGTTAGAATAGAAAGCAAAGCTGCGGTTACAGGAGAGGCCCATCTGTATCGTCATATAGGCCAACAGTTTGAAGGCAAGTCGCTCATGTTCATTGCTAATATCAAAACAGAGGATGTTAGAGGTCGCGTAACCATTCATCTGAGTATCAATGGCGAAAATAGAGAGGTTATTGTTTCGCAGGACCTGGGTGCCGACGGACCCGGTGGTACGACCGACTGGAAGGAATACATGCTTAGTGTTCCGTACGATGTGGGCGGTAGTAGTATATCCACACACGTTATCTTAAATGGGCAGGGAAAGATTTGGATAGACAGTTTACGACTCTATATAGATAATACCCCTATTAATAAAGCCCGGGTTATCCCCCCAACTGCCAGCCGGAAAGACACTGAATTCAGACGCGGGTCAAAGATAGATTTTATACCAACAGATGAACGCACGCTTGCATCTCTTGACGTGCTTTGTCAATTATGGGGCTACCTCAAATATCATCATCCGGCGGTAGCTAGGGGTCGTTATAATTGGGACAATGAGCTGATACGTACGTTGCCTCTGGTTATTCAAGCAACAAGCCAGGCCGAAGTGTCTCAGGTCCTTGAAAAATGGGTCGGGGGTTTACAGGCGATAAGTCCCTGTACACAAGAACTCAAAATCGATGGAGACCGCGTTCTCATTGCATCCGATTACGGTACTTTATTTACCAATACGATCTTATCCGCTGATTTAAAGGAAAAACTGAGGACATGGTCCAGACCTTGCGGCGACAATCACTATTATGTAAATCTTCATGGACCAAGTCCTCGTTTCGTCCACGAAGAAAGCTTTAACTCCATATACCCCGACGCAGGTCTCCGATATCTGGCGCTTTGCAGGTATTGGGCGGCTATCCAATACTTTTTCCCCTATAGAGATTTAATGTCTGAAGCATGGGTATCCGCACTGAGACAACATATGCCAGAAATAATTGCTGCAGCTGATGTAAATAAATACACGATTGCGATGACCAAATTAGTAGCTAAAACAGGAGATTCTCATGCTTTTATAAGTAGCGGAGTCCTCGACGCGATTAAAGGCAAGTATATATTCCCTGTAAAAGCGCGGATGCTGAAAAGAAAGATGATCGTTACCGGGTTTTATTCTGATACGCTTGGCTTAGGGAAGAAAATTAAACCGGGGGATGAAATCGTTGCCATTAATGGAATAAAAATAAAGAAGCTGATTAACACATATTCCGACCGTGTTCCTGCGTCAAATAGCGCTGCCGGATTCAGAGATATGATAAGAGATTATCTGTTGAGAAGTAATGATAGCGGGTTTGTTGTTAAAACTAAACGTAGTGGCAAGTACAAAACTATAAGGCAGCAAGGAAAGCTATACTCATTGACGAACTGGTATAGTACTGATTTTAGTCATAATTTCTACGACTCAACATTGCTCGTGATGCCGGGAAATATTGGTTATGTGCATGGACCTAGTTTCAAGGCATCAGAGTTGCGCGACCTGGTTGATCGTTTAGGAAAAACCAAGGGCCTCATCATCGACCTTAGAGGATATCCGTCAGACGAATTGACCTACGACTCGAACGGACGTACAAAGTCCCTTGTAAATTACATTAAGTCAGGAGTATCACCTTTTGTCCGGTTCACTCATGGAACACTGCTCAAACCCGGCGCTTTCTTGCTTGAGCCCTCCACAGAAATTGGTAGCGTCGAAGGCGAACATTATTCAGGAAGAGTAATTGTTCTGGTGGATGAATACACACAAAGCAATTCAGAATTTGTTGTTATGGCTCTGCAGAGCGCTGCCAATGTTACCATCCTGGGTAGTCAGACAGCAGGCGCGGACGGTAACACTACCAGTATCGATCTGCCGGGCGCAATCACAGCGTCTTTTTCGGGTCTGGGAGTTTACTATCCGGATGGCATATGTGCTCAGCGCGTGGGAGTTAAAATCGACGTATATGTGAAGCCAGATATCTCAAGTATTCGAAAGGGAAAAGATAAACAACTGGATAAGGCTCACGCTATTCTGAGGAAAGTTAAGTAATATACCTCCTTGAATCTCAATATCACTTCAACTTTGGCACGCTCCAGTCCAGCCATCTCCCATCATCCAGCGAAACGTCACTATCTGTTTTCATAACAACAGTATCGTCACTGCTGTTACCTATCATAAACTTCATGACATAGGCTCTCAACTCAGGCATTTGCGAATCCGGAAGGGCGCAATGATTATGACCGCCGATCTGCGAAAATCCCATCCGGTCCGGAATACCTAGTGCTTCCCAAACCTTATGTGCGGCATTCGCCGTTATCCAGGAACTCGCAGGGCTCAGCCATTCCATGGATGTATTTTCCAGAAACAAAAGAGCCCTTGGCGCGCAAAGCGCCGCTATCATATGCTGATCAAGCGGAAGCTTGTCCGACACTTTCCCGAATAGTCCGAATTCCGATCTGAACCAAACGTTCTCCCCCACTATCTGAGAAAGTGTCTGAACATTTTTCCCTGCAGCCTTCTGTGCATCAGAAACACGCCAGCTGGCAGCACCCCCGGCACCCGGCTCCTGCGGAACCGTCAGTTTGATCCGTTGCTCGAAAGCGCCGGCAGCCAACGCACCTTTTCCGTTCCTTGAACATCCCGTAACGCCAAGCCTTGCCGGATCTATCCCGGCCGCAGGCGTTTTCTCCAGCGCATCGATCAGACGACTTACCCCCCAGGCCCAGGCCATTATCGCCGAGGCGGAATGATCACTACCGTACATTTCATAAAACAAACCCTTCCCTCTCGAGCCTCCGTTCAGTTGTTCCGCAATCTTATTGTTCGGGAAATTGATAATAGCCACTCCCATTTTGAGAAGCTCCGAGTTATTGAGATTGGAGGCACCCATTCCTATCATCGCCGGGTAAGGTTGACTTCCCGTCTTCGGATAAGTTATTGAGCAAGTAAATGCTATCGTTTTGCCGTTGTCATTGACATTTACGGTGATCTTGTCTTCAGCAAATGATCCGGTGGTAGCGGCATAAGCCGTCTCCGGCTTGTATCCGTACACAAACTCCTGTGCTAGTCCTGCAATCTCCGCTCGTCGGCAATCCCAGTCTTTCCTCTTCTTCATCCTGGAACCATTCATAAACAAAAAAGGATCGGGCAACTTGGCATTGGCTGTCAGAGATGAAAAAGATGGCATTGCAGGAACCGGACACTTAGCTGGACGAGCTGCTCTATCTTTATCACCGCTTCCGGTGAGCGTGCCCAGTACCAGTGTAGTAATCCCGACTAAGGAGATGAATGATTTCAGCATGGCGTTATTTGTGAATGGGTTAGTTTGTACGCTAATCTAAATAAAAAAATGAATATTATTTCAGCCTGGCTGTCCATTCTATTCCGCTAACATCCACCAATTTAAGTGTCTGTACCTTGCCCATTTCGTCAGCAATGTCTGCAGTATTTAGTGTGAGGTCCGCTTTCGCCCCCAGAGGGATAATCAGAGCGTGTTTGCCAGGCTTAATTTTCGCAACGTAGTGATTGTGAATATCGGCTTCCGGAAACCTGGAAAGCTCCACATTATTCCAGGATTTCAATACTTCAGCCCTCTCGTTTATCAGTTCTATGCCGATGAGGAACGAGCCGTAAACATCTGCACCCTCCGTCCGGTAGACCTCAAAGCGAAGTTCATTGTTACTTAAAGATACGTTTGATATTTCCAGCTTTGGTTTAACCGACTTATTGTGGAGAGGCCCCCAAACACCTCCATGGAAAAACTGATTGGTATAGAGCGTGAGCCCAAAGATCAGCAGCGATACGGTCAAAACAAAGGGCTTGACCTTGGCGATCGGGAAATTTCCCGAGCCTAACCAGGAAAACCAGCGTTTGGCTCGCAGTCCTTCTTTGTTCCTGAGAAGATAGTTGTCTAACGAGTAAGAACCGCTTCCGGTTAAGAACAAGGTAAAACCGCCCGCAATACCCAGTACCCCGATCTGCCATTCGTCCAAGCAGGTAGTACCCAGCCAGCCCGAGCCAAGAAGAATTCCCATTGCGAGTGCGAATATCCCCAAAGACATCAGTCGTGTAAATACTCCCAGAATAATCAACAGCCCAACGATCGCCTCAATAATGGTAAACGCCACCATAGACTTATGCAGCGCCTCGGGATGCGTTACCAGGTATTCTATCAGCGGCTTTATGCCTAAAGCATTCGGCAGAAAATGGTTGAACTTTTCGCCGATATATCCTGCTTCGTCAGGTATAAGCTTATTGTCGAGAATCAGCCTGCGCCAAAAAGCAGAAAAATAGGTCCAGCCTATAACCAGGCGAATCGATAAGGTGAATAGGCCGGCCATCTCCGCAGGCCCGCCAGCAAAACTAGATTTGCTCATGAAATTCTATTGTAATAATGATTAAAAGTATGATCAGCTCGTAGGATTACTATGCCAGATGAACCTTAAATCGCTTAAATAGAATATATTGGGGTAGTCTGCCCGCTGTTTTGATGCCGACACTGTTATTAACTAAAATACCTATAACAGCACTTTCGGACCGCTCCACGGTGTCATGATCTGATTGGTGATGCGGCAATAATTTAATGACAGATGGATTTACCAACGCCTTGCCACGTGAGTGCTTTACAATGCTGCAACCGTTGATCATATTACCGGTCGCTTTAGTCTTGTTTGCGTTTCTACCAAACTCTAAGTCAAACGTTTGAAGAACGCTTTGCTTTGCCGAACAAGGAGACAATGAGAACATCGCGAAGAGCATTAAAAAAATGCCCTTCCAAATCCTGTTATGTGATAAATTCATCATCTGCGTCAAACTTACGATTTAGAATCTGCTAATAAGGTCTATTAAAGTAACAATAAGGTTTGTTTCTTGATACCAACCGACAATTTTTATCTTTGTACCATGCTATCTATAACGCTCAAAGAAGAAACAAAAGACCTGCACGCGGCACTTGAAAAGGTGATGATCCCCATGATCAAAGACATTCGCGCTTCAGGAGATTACATCCGGATTCTCGAACTATTTTACAGTTATTTTGGTGGATTGGAAGCCAAGGTGGAGGCCGTAACTGATCTGCACCTTCCAGATCACCACCTGCGCAGAAAAAAAGAAGCCATTGCCAATGACATTCTATCTCTCGGCGGGACACTACCCGCACTGACACCGGATCGATATCTTCCGGAAATGAACGATAAGCTTCAGGCGATCGGCGCTTTATACGTCATGGAGGGTTCTACTCTAGGCGGACTCTACATCAGCAAAATGATCGCGAAACAGCTCAACCTGAGAGATGGTGAATCCATGTCATTCTTCGACGGTTATGGCGAAAAAACAGAGGAAATGTGGAACGCATTCAAGTCAAATATAGATCGGCAGGTTGACAGGCAAGAAGAACAAGCCATTGTCATCCAGACCGCAAACGATACATTTAAAAAATTCAAGAGCTGGATTGGGTTAAAAACAACTTCTTAGCGCCGAAAGGCAAGATAAAAAGTAGAGCCTCTGTCCAGTTCACTGTCCACCCATACCTTGCCCTGGTGCTTCTCGACGATCCGTTTCACTATGGCAAGGCCAACCCCGGTACCCTCGATGTCCTTGGCATTATCCATTCGCTTGAATAGTTCAAATACCGTTGGAAGCTGTTTAATATCTATACCGATCCCGTTGTCAGTAATACTGTAAACGATCTCTGTATCCGTAATGCTGCCATGAATACTTATCTTCGCGGGATTTGACCGGCGTGAATACTTAATAGCATTGCTCAGGAGATTAGAAAATACCTGCGATATCATTACCGGATCCCCTTGCAGAACAGGGGTTTCACCGATGGTTGTTTCCAGATCACAAGCTTCATACGCTACAGAGAGATCTCTAACCTGTTCTTCGACCAGCGTCTGAATATCGATAGGCACTTTCGTCAACGCGGATTTGCCGATTCTCGAATATTCCAGGACCTCTCTGATCATCTGATCCATCTTGTCTGAAGAAGCGTTTATCCGGTCCAGGATCTTCAAAGACTCTGGAGACATACTTTTGTCGCGCATTAAAATCTGCGAGTAGCTTTTGATAGTCGTCAGCGGATTCTTAAGATCATGAGAAATCGTAAAGCTGAATGTATCAAGCTCTTCGTAGGCTTGCTTGAGCTTTTCATTTAACATCCTTATCTCGCTCGCTTTCTGGTTAATAGCGTAGGTAATCTCCCCTTTTAGTCTAAGTATGGATTTAATCTCTGAATTACTCCAGGACGTTGATGTTCCTACCACCGTTTCCGCCCAATTTTCAAATGACTTGCGCGGAGAGATGGTGAGTAAGCCATCTCGGACATCAACCTCTGCAGGCTTCTCGGGATTGCCCGCCCACTGAATCGTTTGCAGTTGCTCCGGTTTAAACCATATGACATATTCACTCAGCTCTTTGGATATCGTATAAACAAACATTCCGCTGGCCATCTGTTTATAGGCTGTGGCCTCCGGATACAATTTCGACAACTCCTGAGTGTAGTAGATCGGTTCCTTAACCGTCTCATTGATCCAGGAGATCAGGTTGCTCAACCGCTCAGTATCGGGGGTTACCCCAAGCTTTGTAATATTATTTTCATAAACAAGAACTGCCCCGGTTACATCGGCCACATCCATGAGTGTAATGTCGCTGATCGTCAGGGCGTCTTCGATACTCATGCTTTGCAACATATTTCGGGACAACTCACTAACTGCTGCCTTGTACCTTTCGTAGGTGCTCTGGTTTTCTTCGTCCTGTCTGAATTCAAGTGCAGATGATAAGATCTGCCCGATAAGTTTTGCCGACTCCCGCGACTTGTAATTAATAAAGCGGGGACTGTAATTATGGCAGGCAATCAAGCCCCATAATTCTTTGTGATAAATCAAAGATATGCTAAAGCTCGAGCATACGCCCATGTTTTTCAGGTACTGTATGTGTATTGGCGAGACTGCCCGTAATTGTGAGCTACTGAGGTCAAGACTCTTTTCTGAATCAAGCTCCTCGCCGAGAATTTTAGAAGGTTCTGCATGAACGTCAGCAATAATTCTTGTTAAATTAACCTTATATAATTCTCTTGCTTGCTGAGGTATATCGGATGCAGGATAGTGTAATCCCAGCCAGGGAGCCAGGTCAGTGTTCCTGGCTTCTGCCACGACTTCTCCATGTCCGTCTTCCGCGAACTTATAGATCATTACGCGGTCATAGTTGATTATGCTCTTGATCTGCTGCGCCGTATTATTCAGCAGATTTTGCAGGTTTTTATCCGCCAGCATCTCAGAAATAGATCTGCCCACCATTTTCTGAATGTCAAGTCTCAAATCAGAATGAGATGGCTCAAATTCCAAAAGAAAATATTCTTCTGATTGTGAGACGATCAGATGAAATGCCTGTCCCTGAATATCAGTTTGAAATGGGTTTGTTTGATCAAAACCGTTTATACGGCCAAATACGATTAACTGGTTGATGAAATTAGGCGGTTCGTTTTTGCCGATAATCGGCTCGATTGAACTAATGGGTTGTCCTAGCAGGGCAACGCCCGGGAGCTTCAGATAATTGTGTATGTTTTCGCTATAGAAACGAATTATTTGATTTTGATCAATGACAATTAGGAACCCGTGCGACTGTATCTGACCTGGTATACGGATCGGCTCAATGTTGCAATTGTTCAGGTCAACGAAGGTGTTATTCATTCAATAGGCATGTCGTAATCAACAATAATAAGTATTCTCGGCGAAAATTTATATCTGGAGATTAAAAAAGATCTTTTGTCGCCGGGAAATCGGTGGCGTTGCCTTCGGCGTTGTGCTCTTTCTAAGGTGCTCTGGTTGCTTCTCTATTAGTTTGCTCAAGTTCCTTAGCAAGCTGTTCCCATCATACCCCATCTCCTGCATCTTCATAGAGCGATTCGGGTAAGCCTCTTTGATGAGGCGGAGAGGTTTGGCCGCCATTGTCCGGTGCACATCCAGATCCTAATATCCAGAGATACACCAGATATTCCTCCCGAAATGCAAGGCTACCACCATGAGGCGTATCCGGTATTTGATGCGCTTGTAGGATATTCTACAGCCTTTTTCACATCTTGTTTGGGCTTGAGCCCGCCCAAGCTTACTTCCAGATTCCCGTCTGCATCCCGGCATACACTGTGGCTGACCTGCAGACTTAGGAAAGCGGACTGGCAAACCCTGTTTCATCTGGGCTGCATGGCTCCTTAAATACGCCTGCATATAAAAGGGGATGCTTTCTAGTCAGGATCTTCTCTAATAGGACCATTGACAACGAAATTCTAATGTCGTATGGATAGTTCGGGGGCTTCATCAAATACCAAACAAAAAAGCCTGTATCATTTTTCAACAATACAGGCTTTTTTTGCGGAGAGTTAGGGATTCGAACCCCAGGACCTGTTACAGTCAACAGTTTTCAAGACTGCCGCAATCGACCACTCTGCCAACTCTCCGCGACAAAAGTACAAATAGTCGCTTCATTTGCAAATTGCTTTTATTGCTTTTTTTTAAATAACATTTAAGCTATTCAGTATTAGTAAATTAATTTTGACCGGATGAGGTCTCCGCTGATGCTAAGGCCCCTTCACCCCGCCTCTTTAGCATAAAATGGGTAACTTGCACGCATTTTATGGGATACATTACCGTTAAAAAATGAGAGATCTGCAACATTACTTCGAAATATTTCTTATCCGTTCGGGCGTCGGGAGACAGTTCGTTCCTTATATCGCAATATTCAGCAACCTGGTGATCATTGTTCTTTTGGCCTTCTTGTTTATGTATATAGCGAAGTGGATAACGAAGAACCTTATTCATTCCTTCTTCAAGCGTACCTCGACTAAATGGGATGATATCATTATCGAGTTTAAGCTACTCAGCAACCTGGTACAATTGATTCCCGTGCTGATCGTAAAAAGTCTAACTCCTGCGGTGTTTGTCAATTTCCCCGAGGCGCTGCCGGGCGTGATCATCCTGCTGGATCTTATTATTATCCTGGTAATTACAAAGGTTATTTTGTCTGTTTTGAAAGCGCTGGAGTTTATCCTTTCCAGCTCTCCCCTGTTCAAAAGCAAACCTATTGCGAGTTATTTTCAACTGGCTCGAATCGTCATTTATATTGCTGTTGGCATATTGATGCTCTCCACTCTGATGGGTAAGTCTCCAGTTTATTTCCTGAGTGCGTTTGGTGCGATGACGGCTATTGTGCTGCTGATCTTTAAGGATACCATACTGGGCCTGGTTGCGAGTGTGCAGATCTCCGCGAATGATATGGTGAGGGTTGGCGATTGGGTGGAAATGCCCAAGTTTAATGCCGACGGAAGTGTGATAGCGATGAACCTGAACACGGTTAAGATAAGTAACTGGGATAAAACCGTGACCTCGGTTCCTACATATTATTTTATAACCGATAGCTTTAAAAACTGGCGCGGCATGCAGGAAAGCGGCGGCCGGCGGATAAAGCGTGCGCTGCATATCAACATTCGCTCTATCAAGTTTGTCAATCCGGAAATGCGTGAACGTTTCAAAAAATATTATTTGATCAAGGACTTTATAGAACGCCGTGAGGAAGAGATCGCAACATTTAACAGGGAACATGATGTGGATACTTCGGAGCTGATAAACGGGCGAAGGATGACCAATATCGGTGTATTCAGGCACTATACTCAAGCTTTCCTCAACCACCATAAAAATATTCGAAAAGACATGACGCTGATGGTGCGTCAACTTCCGCCTGATGACAGGGGCGTTCCTATCGAAGTGTACTGTTTCACGGCGACTGTTGTCTGGGCAGAATATGAAGGTATACAGTCGGATATATTCGACCATCTTTTTGCAGCGGCGAAGCATTTTGAGCTGGAGATTTTCCAGGCTCCCAGCGGTAGCGACATTGTTCTTGCAGGGGAGAACATTCGCAGGAACCTCGAAGGCTAAGGAGGTGTCTTTAGATATAAGTTTATCCTTACATTTACAGCCTTTTGATATAAAGAAAGCACATGATTGATATTTGCTGTATTGGGCACATTACACTGGATAAAGTCGTCAATCCCTCGGGCCAGGTTCACATGCCGGGTGGAACATCATTTTACTTCTCGCACGCAATGGCTAATCTTGATGTCCGATACAGTCTGGTTACTGGTATCGCGGAATCGGAAATGCATATTGTGTCCGAATTACGGGCAGCAGGAATTAGTGTGAGCGCACTTTCGAGCAGACATACCGTCTATTTCGAGAATATTTACGATACCAATCAGGATAACCGGAAACAACGGGTACTGCAAAAGGCAGATCCGTTTGATATGAACTCCTTTTTGGATGTGGATGCCGGAATGTATCACCTGGGTCCTCTGTTGGGCGATGATATACCGCTTTCTTTGATCAAGTACTTATCGGCGAAAGGTATTGTGTCTCTCGACGTGCAGGGATTTCTAAGGCTTGTTCAGGATGAGACTGTGCTGGCTACTGATTGGTCGGAAAAGAACGAAGCACTACCCTTCGTCGATATTCTGAAAGCCAATGACGCTGAACTGGCAGTGCTTACCAGTTGCGACGATATATGGGAGGGCGCCATGATCATCGCTGCGCTTGGCGTCAATGAGGTGATTGTCACGCTGGGAAGTAAGGGGTCGTTGATTTACACAGGGGGCGTCTTTTACGAAATCCCCGCTTACGAGCCTAATCAGGTTGTCGATGCAACCGGATGCGGGGATACGTATATGGCCGGTTATCTATATAAGAGAGCAAAAAATTTCGACTGTGTGGAATCAGGTAAGTTTGGCGCGGCTATGGCGACCCTGAAAATCGAATCTACTGGTCCGTTTAAAGGAAGCCTCGAGGATGTTCTGGAGAGAATTGCCCCATAAATTTCATGTAAGTTTTCGATAAGGATAAACCCCCTTGACTCTTTTGTTTAAAAAAGTCCCCTTTGATTTTACTGCTTTCATCTCGTCATAAAGAGATTCAGGCACGCCCTGATATTCGTAAACCATGCCCGAAAGAAAAACCACTGTAAGGGTACGGGATGAGGGCTCAAAGTGATATGACGATATGACGGAGGACGGCATGTGGGCGACAGCAAATATTTAGTTAAATACCATACAAATGTTTTATTGGATATATTTGTTTTGATGGAGGACTTTAATAAACCACTCATTAGCTTGAATGACTTTGATTTGTCTTCAATATTTAATAGTGCGCATGACGCAGTCATTACACTGGACATCAATGGGCACATTATACACTGGAATTCTGCGGCTACAAGGATCCTAGGTTATACGGCGGACGAGGTCACTGACAGACATATAGATTTTATGATTCCAAAGGAGCTTGCCTTTGACGAAAAGGCCGATTTCCAAAGAGTGGTCGCAGGCGGCTCAGTGGAACACTACCAAACCATCCGGCTAAGCAAGAACAATCAGAAAGTTAATATATCGCTCACAGCGTCGTTGATCAGAGATGCGCAGGGAAGAGTGCTGGGCGTGTCCCACATCTTTCACGATCTCACCGTGCAGAAGGTGGCGGAAGAGAAGCAGGCCATGCTGGCTGCCATAATTGAGTCGTCTGATGATGCTATTCTTAGCAAGACGCTGGATGGCTTTATTACCAGCTGGAATAAAGGGGCTGAGTTAATCTTCGGCTATACCGAAGAGGAGATTATAGGCGAGCATATTTCTTTTCTTATCCCCAAAGAACGTCTGTCTGAAGAAGACAACATCATCAGCAAAATCAAAAGAGGTATCAAGGTAGAGCACCTTGAAACAGTGCGGATTGGTAAAGGCGGTCGGAAAATAGCCGTATCACTCACTATCTCCCCTGTTAAGGATAAGGACGGAAATATTATAGGCGCATCAAAGATTGCGCGTGATATAACTAAAAATAAGGAAGCAGAGCGAGCGATTAAGCGCCACGCGACTGATCTTGCCGTTTTGAACACTATCGGAAAGGCCATTTCGGAAGGTCTTGAGGCGGAGATGATCCTTCAGAAGGTTACGGATGCTACTACACAGCTGACAGGAGCAGAATTCGGAACTTTTTACTACAATACAAAGGACGGCATTGGCAATGCGATTCAACTATTCGCGACTTCCGCTGCAGCTGTTGGATCTGTAGAAGGCTTTGGATCAGCGGAGTTTAGGGCGCTATTTGATAGTATTTTTCTGGGAGGAAAGATCGTCCGGATTGAGGAAATTAGAAAAGATGAACGTTATCTAAATCATGCTCCGCTTTTTGACTTACTGAAGGTGAGCATGCAGGTTTCGAGCTTATTGGTTGTTCCTGTCACGACGAAAGGTAACGTTGTGGTGGGGGGACTTGTATTCGGGCATTCGCGGCCTGCCATGTTCAGCAGGAATCAGGAGAATCTGGTTGCCGGCGTAGCGGCTCAGGCAGCTACGGCGCTGGACAATGCCAAGCTCTACGAGGAAGTTAGGGCGCTCAATGCAAAGAAGGACGAGTTTATCGGCCTGGCCAGTCATGAGCTGAAGACCCCGCTGACCAGCATGAAGGGATTCTTGCAGATCCTGGAACGCAACGAGTCGGGTGAACTCAACAGGGCGTTCATTAAAAAAGCGCTAAAGCAGTTGAATAAGATTTCGAGCCTGGTATCAGACTTGCTGGATGTGTCTAAGATACAGTCGGGAAAGCTTTACCTTGATTTTGAGACGTTCGACCTGCAGACGTTGTTACATGAGGTTATTGAACTTGTTCAGTTTACATCTGAAACGCATGAAATTGAACTGGACAGCGACAGTATTGTGCTTCCGGTGCAGGCTGACAAGCAGCGTATAGAGCAGGTGATCATTAATTTAATTTCCAACGCAATCAAATACTCTCCTGATGCCTCGAAAGTGCTTATCCGCGTTAGAAAGACTGACCTGGAAGTACGGGTGGGTATTCAGGACTTTGGATTTGGTATAGAAACAGAACAACTGGAAAATATATTCGCGCGCTTTTTTAGGGTTGAAAGCCTGGCATCTCATATTTCCGGTCTTGGGATTGGTTTGTTCATCACCAAAGAGATCGTTGAAAGGCATAAGGGCCGCATTTGGGTGGAGAGTGAACACGGGAAGGGTTCTGAATTTTTCTTTACGTTGCCTCTGATAAGGGAATTTGCGGGATAATACCCGCAGATTCTCTTATAGTACCAGCTCACGGTGCAGTCTTTCTAAAGCGAGCTGTGGATTGGTACAGAAGCCCGGATGTACCCGAGAAGTTTGCAGGATGGTGCTTCGCATGGCCGTGATCCAGCGAAAGCGGTCTGCTATCAGCTGCTGTCCAATCGGGCCTCCATCTTTTCCGCCCGCGCAGATCCGAGCGAATGCTTGGAGATTCTGCTCAACAACCTTCAGGTCCAGGTCCGGAGCGAATGCCAGCAGACGATTAGGGTCGATGGTCATGGTCATTTCCAGAAAACGTAATGATTTACAATAGAGAATCACACCGACATTGAGAAACTCTTCGCGTTCGACCCTCGGAACAAGGCGGATTACGGCATACTCAAATAAGTGTCTGTCTTGCATTTTGGGCTTCTTTAACGAATATGTCAGAATTTGCGATTCTGGTTAGTAAAAAATCATAATATACACGGCGGTTCAGCCCGGCTTGTTCCTCTGATTCTGTAGATAGCCACTCGTCTGGAATAAGGTCTACGATAGACTGTATCAGCTCTGGAGTCAGAAGTTTGATAAAGGCTTCATTCACAACATCGAGTTCGGTGGCCTGCGACAGCAGCACATGGTCTTTCACCTGTACAAAAGGCTTTCGCGCCTGTTCTTCCCAGTTGCTCCAGGAGTGGTGAAAGTAAAGGGATGCGCCATGATCGATCAGCCATAGCTCGTTGTGCCACATCAGCATATTGGTATTCCTGGCTGTACGATCGACATTAGTCAGCAGACAATCCAGCCATACGATCTCTGAAGCAAGAAGCGCCTCTACCGTATTCACCACGGGATCGAAGGTAATAGCGCCCGAGAGATAGTGCAGGGCAAGGTTAAGCCCTCGGCTGAACTTGAGCAGATCCTGAATTTCTTCGTCTCCTTCCGTGCGGCCAAATGCTTCATCCAGCTCGGCAAATACCACTTCGGGAACCTGAAGTCCCAGTGCCCTGGCTATTTCACAACCGATTAACTCAGCAGTAAGTGCTTTTACACCCTGTCCGGCTCCTCTAAACTTCAATACGTATAGAAAGTCGTCGTCAGCTTCCGCGATAGCTGGAAGCGATCCTCCTTCCCGGAGGGGAATGACGTAGCGGGTGACATTAACTGTTCTTAGTTGTCTGGTGTTTTCGTCCATATTCTTGCGCCAAATTTAGAACTATTTATTTAAGCTGAACAGGGCTTCTGCTATGTTTAGCTAATAACAACAAACAAGTTGTTATTGTATATGTTCAAGTATGAAAACAGATACATAATGGAAAACATTACAGATAAAATAACGGATACGCTGAACAATTCGTTCCTAAAAAGTAGCGGAACACCCAATGTGGACACAACTGAACGCGTTATTTCCATAGCGGCAGGTGCCTTCATTTTTTATAAGGGATTGAAAAACATCTGGCACCACCCCATCATTGCATTGCAGGAAGCGGCAGTTGGCGGGGTTTTGCTTTATCGCGGAGCGACAGGTGTATGTCCTGTCTATACCAGACTCGGTAAGGATACTTCAGATCCCGAAGCGATCAATATTACCGAACGGTTCATCGTGAATGCTCCGAGGGAGACGCTATACCGCTTTTGGAGTGACGTAAGCAATTTGCCAAAGTTCATGAAACACCTTAAGTCTGTCGAGCAGACCGGTGATAATGTATCTCACTGGGTTGCCAATACGCCGGGTAATATCGTGAGCTTAAGCTGGAATGCGGAAGTAACACGTCAGGAAGAGAACGCATATATCGGCTGGCGTTCTATTGAAGGTTCGATGATCGACAACGCCGGTAAAGTGGAGTTCAGTGATGCACTTAACGGTTTGGGTACTGAGCTACTGGTTGAAATCAGTTACTTCCCTCCTGCCGGAAGTGTTGGTCGTGGAATCACCTCATTGTTCAATGGAGTATTCGAAGACATGATCAAAGAGGATATCAATAACTTCAAGCGCTATGTTGAAGCCGAAGAGTTTAAAACGTTTGCCGGCTTACAGAAATAGAAGCAAAACAGAAAAGGAAGCGATTAGCTTCCTTTTCTGTTAATATAGAAATTCTCTTAGTGATCGGTGTCTCCGGGGGTAGCCATGGTAAGCAAGAATGAAGAGTCTTCATAAGCTTTAACACGATGCGAAATACGTTTGTGCAAGGTAATCATCTGTCCGGGTTCCAGATCTTCGTTATGTTGATCGGTTGCGAAGTTGATTTTTCCCTTTAACACCTGAACACTGATAACGCCGGGCGCGGTATGCGGTTTCATCTCCGCCCCTGCGTGCAAAGCGATCAGCACGATACGCATACCATCCGTTTTAAACACGGTTATAGCTGTACGGTCGCCCTCCAGCCATGCTGTTTCCCGCTGTATCTGCTCATTCAGGTCATACAGGTCAATGCTGACGAGCTCTGCATCCAGCAGGCGCTCGCCTTCAGGGCGAAGGGAAGTTGAATCATTGCGTTTCTCTTCCATATCTCTTTAATTATAGGTGATCTGATACCTTCTCCAGGTCCTTTGCCTTGAGCACACTGGCTGTTTCTTCTCCGTCAATCATTACCTTGACTTCGTCTGAATTAGCTTCCTGATCTTCCTGCACGGTTCCTTCCTGGCCGTTCGAGGTTTTTATTCTGTTTCCAAATTTTAAAAGTTCCATATCTGTCTAACATTTAAGCACTACGATAGTTTTAAAACTTGTATTTACGATTTAGCTGATTGATCAGGAATGGAAATGGTATAGAAAAACGGCCTCTCCGTTAAAGGCGGATTTCTTCTCGTCTTTGATTTCGAGGGTCACCTCTACTGTGGCTTTTACTGTTCCGCGCAGGTTTACGATATCCGACAATTTTGCCTTGAGCCTTACTTCGCTATCGACGCGTACGGCCTGACCAAAGCGGAGACTTTCCACACCGTAGTTGATCTCCATTTTCAGGTTCTGGATAGACACAATCTGCTGCCATAAATAAGGGATTAGTGAAAGTGTAAGATAGCCGTGCGCAATGGTAGCCTTAAACGGACTTTCCTGAGCCGCACGTTCCGGATCAGTGTGAATCCACTGGCGATCGAGAGTAGCTTCAGCGAACTTATTTATTTGATCCTGAGTGATCTTATGATAGGCCGATATGCCCAGCTCCTGTCCTTTATACTGTTCAAAATCCTGAAAGTTGCTTATGGTAATCATGGATGTTTATAATTTTTCTTGTTAAAAAGCGCTAATGTAACAGTTTACATCCAATCTGCGGACATCTGAATTAACTGGAATGAATATTGTATTAATTGCAGTATAAACAAGTTATGGGATTATTAAGATATATAGTTCTTGGTGCTGCAGTAGCTGCAGGTGTCAAGTATGCAACAAAGAAACGTCCGGATGGAAAGTCATTTATGGACGACATAAATGAAAAGGCTCCTGAGTGGATGAATCAGGCAAAGAAATATACCGATCAGTTCAAGGAGCAGTACGGCGGACCTAAAACTACACACCGCGATTATCAATAGTTATTTAGCGGCAGGATTTCCTGCCGCTTTTTTTGCGCTGTTATTTTCTGGTTAACAGTGCGTATGTGGCGGCGGTTACTAATCCGCCGAATGTATAATACAGTACGGTTAACACCTCGGCCTTTCTGTTTTTTGTTACAGGTGTGTCATCCAGACCCATAGGTTTGGGTAGTTTCAGCGCTCCCAGTCCTGCTGAAGCACCAAGCATCACTCCTCTCATCCATTTCTTATTAATGTCTCCGGAAGCGATAAGGCTATAGTATAATGTGTTGCTGACTATATCTCCCGCCAGAGTCGCCTGATGAAGATTCTTACCTTCAGGCGGGTTTACGCCTATACCCGACAAGGATTTAGTTAACGCTTCTTTTCCGATTAAGTCGATCCTGGGAGCCTTGCTGTCGTATCTTCTGATAGTTTCGTGGAGAATATTAACAGCCAGGGCGCCAGCTAGTCCGGATATAATACCTTTCAATTTTCTCATAACTTATAAAGCCTGCCAGAGATTATTTGTTTGCGAAATAGACAAATTGGGTTAATATGGCCGCAGTGGTGAGATCGGTACCAGATGACCTGCAATAAACCATTCTATTCCCGCAACGATATAGGATTGTTTCTGGTGTCTGTATTGGACGGTCTGGAAGTAGACGGTGTCTTGCTCCGTGGATACGTAGAACTGCAATTCATTATCAAGCGTTCTGAAATTTTCAGAACCAATGTACACGGCTATTGTTATACCTGTAACTTTCCCGGTGATAAGCCAGGTATAGGGTTCTTTAATGAACTCTTCTGCACTGAATTCTCGCATATGTGTAAATGAACAGGTGGACCGGCGTATGGTTTCGTCTACAGACATTTAGTTATGCGACCTTGTTGTTTGTTGCCGGATACACGAATATAAACGTTACAGTTAATGAGAGAAATTAAATCATTAAATAATCTAACCGTTGTCATCACCGGAGCCTCTTCCGGCGCTGGTCGTGCCATGGCACTTGAATTTGCTCGTCACAAGGCGCGTTTGGTGCTGACCGCCAGAAACGAGTCGGCGCTTTCGGAACTTGCGGAAGAATGCCGCGCACTTGGATCTATGGTACTGATTGTTGTAGCTGATGTCTCGGACCCAAAAGCGGTTATCGGTCTTGCAAACGATGCCTTTATTTTTGGAGGACAAATTGACGTCTGGGTAAATAACGCCGGAGTTTTAACTGCCGGAGAGTTTGACAAGGTACCTTTGGAAGTGCATACCCAGGTTATTCAAACAAATCTCCTGGGTTTCCTATCGGGTGCTCACGCCGTCATCCCGTACTTTAAGAAACAGGGCAAAGGCATCCTGATAAACAATATTTCTATTGGCGGGTTCCTGCCAGTTCCCATGGGTACGTCCTACACGGCGAGTAAGTTTGGTTTGCGTGGCTTTTCCGAAGCATTAAAAGCTGAACTACAGGATTGGAAGGAGATCCATGTATGTGATCTGTTTCCGGCTTTCCTGGATACACCCGGTATTCGGCACGCTGCGAACTATACCGGTAAGGTTCTGAGACCTGCACCTCCGGTCTATGATCCTATACGTCTTGCCCAGGCAGCGGTGTCTCTGGCGCTGAATCCAAGATCCTCCGTGACGGTAGGTAGCGTATCGACGCTGTTGCGGCTTGCGCATTCGCTTATGCCGAAACTGACGGCAGGTGTAACGGCAAAGGTTATCCGCACTTACCTGAAGACTGCTGATTCCACAGAGCTTACTAGCGGGAATATTTTCAATCCCCTGCCGTTCGGTACCAGTGCACATGGCGGATGGGGTGTGGCCGGCAAGCCGAGAGCTCATCGTAAGTACATCCTGGCTGCAGCGGTATTGGTGGGTGTGCTGTCTGCAAGTCTTATCAGCGCCAGGCGCGGAACTTAAACAATTTGATACCCCTTGGCGTTCCCTTTAAAACGATAAGAAATGATACAATCTGATGAAAACTTTCGCGAGGAGTACAAACCTCTCTCCATTCCTTCTTCTTATGAAACTGCCGATACTCAGGAAAGCAAAATCATCTTTGCTCTTGCTCAACTTGGAGAAGGAAGCGCTGAAGATGTCTTCGCCAGGCTTGAGGAGCTTCAACCCGGAAGTGCAGATCCTCAGCTAGCCGCAATGACTGAAGTAGTGCTCAAGAGCTTATATGAGAAAGGGCTGATAAAGGCAATAGATCATAATGGAATCATGACCTACAACCTGAGCAAAATTACGGAGTCTAACGAAGGGGAAGTCAACCCGGACCTACTCGCTCCTGGTCTCGACTAACTTTAGCTGCTTTTTAATCCAGCTGAGCGATTCGCGATTGGTTTCTTCAAATCTCCAATGCCCGGAAATGGGCGTTATACTTAGCGTCTTGGGCGCTTTTACTGAATTAACAGCAGCGTATACGGAGGTAGGCGGACAAGTGTTGTCGTTGTAACCCCATGAATAAAATCCGGGTACTTTGATTTGTCTCGCAAAGTTGACGACGTCATAGTAGCCGATGGTAAGCAGGTTTTCAGGGCGGTTGTTTACTTTGCCATTGGAGGGATTCAGCATATGTGGCCATCCTCCTGCCCTGTTCTGCAAATAGCCGTTAATGTCTGATAGCGCAGGATAAAACGACACCAGGCACTTGACTTGCGGATGCAGGGCTGCGGTAACAATGGCTAGTGCCCCTCCCTGACTGCCGCCGGTAACCGCCACGTTCTCGCCATCAAATTCCGGCAGGCTGCAGAGATAGTCTATGGCCCGTACACAGCCGAGATAGACTTTTTTGTAGTAATAGGTGTCGCGACTATGGAGGTTGTTCAGCCAATAGTCTCCAAAGGCCGAACTGATGCTGCGGTAAGCCGTTGCATCAAGCACCGGTGAGATGCCGTGAATTTCAGTTGTGAAGCTGATAAAGCCCTGATCTGCAAAAGAAGTATTCGGAGCGAATGGCTTTACTCCCGCTCCCGGCGGAGAGAAAAGTACAGGATATTTTCCCGCTTTCTTTGGCTTGCAGAGGTAGCCGAAAAGCCTCTGACCCTTTGCATTGATCTGGATGGTAACTAAAAAGACGTCAACGGTATTTGTTGAGTGTGTAGGTAAGTGTTCGACTACGGGACTTAAAGCGACATTCGTGATTTCTTCTAAATTCTGCTTCCAAAACTCGTTGAAGTCAGCCGGTAAGGCTGTAGTTGCTTCTATCTTTTCCGGGGAAAAGGCGAGTTTGACCTGGCCATCATAGGCTACGCCATTATGTTTTGCTTTGACCTTCAGCTGTCTGAAACCCGGTTGAGTACTGGTACCTATATTAATGATTCCCTGCCCGTCATTCAACTTCAGGCGCCGAGTTACTTCGGGCTCCATCATCTCCTGCCCAAACGAATATTCTACCTCAGCCTCATTTATCGGAACTCCGTATTTTAACACCGTAACCTTAACCTGTGCATTCTCTCCTGCCCGGTAGTTCCAATCGGCATGATCCGGTGTCAGAAGAATTTCTACGAGCTTTAACGGCGCAGGTGAATTTTGTGAAAATACGGTCTGACCGATCAGTATTAACACCGTTGCGAGAAGGAATTTCACGGTTTTTAGGTTCATAACGTAAAGTTTACAAAAAATTACTGTTTCGGTAGCACATTTTGGTAATTTTGTTGTTTGACCAATCAGAATGTCATATCGAGATTATAAGTGTCCTAAGTGTAACACCCCTTTTCATTATCAAAGTCCTAGACCCTGGGTCCTGAAAAAGCTTTTGCCCTTCCTCCCTATTCGCAATTATTTTTGCCCTAAATGCGTAAAGAACCGGCTTGTATGGCAAAAGGATAATGCAAAAGGTTCATAGCCCCGGCCATATTAATGGTCATGGAACGTATCGTTCAACCGATTTGACGGAGGATGTCCCGAAAAAGCCAGTTACGCTGGCGCTGGCGGGATTGACTTTTCGGATGTTGGATCGGACATTGGGAAGGGGACTTGCGAACAGTCCACTGTTGCTGAGCTGTTCCCGAATGTCTGCCAAGGTATTGTAGTGGGCTTCTGTCAAGGACCAGGCCTCTATCCTGATATGGTCTCCGGAAACGAATGGACTGTCAATTTCCAGCTCATAGTTCCCGATTCGGTTGCCATCGACGTATTTGTCCCGGAACAGGTTTATTTCTTTCGCTTTGTTAAGGAACTTTCCGTTCCGGAATATTTTGTATTGGGTAAAGTCACCAAGTCCATCTAAATCTTGTCCGCCTATAAAAGGATAGTAGCCTTCCTCCGGATATAATAACTGTTTGTTCTTATACTTGAATTCGAGCGTATCGGCTTCCATGCTCAGTCTTGGGATCGTCGATATTGCTTCGTATGTATTATCGCCGAAGGCCACAGACAGCGTATAAGTGCGTCCCTCTCTTCCCCGCATATTGCTGATTTCGTAAACACCATTTCCTAATTCCCTGAGGGTCTCGATGTTGCCGACATTGTCCTTAAGCGTTATGAAAGCCTGACTGACTACGGAGGCTGCCGTGCCTGCAATAACCGGGCGGGTATAATAAAGTTTGACGGTATGTGGCTCTCGTTTAGTAGTTAGGGAGCCTTCTATTACCAATACGGGCTGTTCTTCCCTTATTTCGATATCAAGCACCCGTTCGCATGCGGCAAGAATAGCCGTAAACAAGAAGAGGATGATTATTCGTGTCAGTCGCATATTTAGAATTTAAAATTCCAGGTAACAGAGGGCACAATCATCCCGAGCATAGAATACTGGACAGCTTCCAGGTCCAAAGGCTGATTTTCTTTCTGTCGAAGATACATAGAAAACGCATTTCTGCGGTTAAGAGCGTTGAAGGCTGATATAACCCACTCACTACTCGTTTTAGCCTCTGGTTTGGTCTTGTTTTTAAAAGTCGCCGATAAGTCCAGGCGGTGATAAGACGGGATGCGATAATTGTTTCTGGCATTCCCGGGATTATAAAGTACGGTATATCCACTGAACTCATAACGGGAGGACGGCAGGGTTGCGGGCGTTCCGCTGGCAGCGCTATAGGTTGCAGATAAGAGAATGCGAGAACTCATGCGATATATAGCAACAGCTGACAACGCATGGGTTTTATCGTGTTTTGCCGGATAATATTGGTTGCTGTTGATGCCCTCTATTTTGCGTTCCGTTCTGCTGAGCGTATAGCTGATCCAACCGGTTATTTTCCCAGAGGTTCGCTCAATTTGCAGCTCCGTTCCATAGGCCCTGCCTGCACCCGAGAGTATGTCTCCTTCCAGATGCTCATTGAGTAAAGTTTCGGCACCGTCTACGAAGTCGAGCTGGTTGCTGAGCTTTCGGTAATAGGCTTCCGCACTGAACTTGTATGGCGAATGGATGGGGCGATTCGAAAATCCGACAGAGTACTGTACTGCCCGTTCGGGCTTGATATTGTATGAACTTGGTGTCCACATATCAAGCGGACTGGTGGAAAGGCTGTTTGATATAAGGTGCAAATTCTGAACAGTCTGAATATAGGAGGCCTTCCATGTGGAAGATTCGCCACTTTTCAGGATAAGCGACAGCCGAGGCTGTAGACTGTGATACCATTTTATTGCCTTGCCATCTTCATACGCCCGTGGGTTAACCGGATCTCTACGGGAACCAGCTTTCCCTTCATAATCGTACACCACTATGGAATCCGTAGCAATAGTTTGAAATGCGGTATATCTTGCGCCATATTCAATACTGAGCCAGTTCGCCGGCCTAAGCTCATGATTCCAGAAGAGACTGTAATCAGCGGAGCGCTGCCCCTTCATTCGTACCGGTTGAAATATGGACGCGGAACCTTCAGGTGTCGCCGACCCGGGACTGAAAACATGCAGAGCAGACTCGGCGCCAAAAGTTACGGTGCTTCCACTACCCGCATACCAGTTGTAAATATTTTTGGCGGTATAATCACGTATCGATGCTTTCCAGATAAAGCTGGATGAGGGTTCGCTCATGGATCCAAGCCGGTAGCGGTAATCGGAAAATATCAGGCTGAAGTTGGAAAACAACTTATTGCTATACACATGGTTCCAACGCAGGGTTCCGGTTCCGGTGCCCCATTGGAGCATGAAGTCTTCTGCTGACTCGATTTTGTCTTTCCCTAGGTATCCGGATAAAAAAATACGGTTCTTCTGGCCTAAAGGAAAGTTAATTTTGGTGTTCAGGTCGTAGAAATAAATAGAATTGTCTTTGATATCGGGATTCGATGACTGACGCGTAATGACGTCTGTATACGATCTCCTGGCACTGATGAGTATCGCACTTTTATCCTTTTTTAATGGCCCTTCCAGTGTGAGGCGACTCGCAATCAGCCCAATACCTCCCGCCGCCTGCCAGTGCTGATTATTACCGTCCCTCAAGCGGGTATCGAGAACAGAAGATAGGCGTCCCCCGTATCTTGCAGGTATTTCGGACTTGTATAAAACAGCATCCATTACGGCATCAGGATTTGCTACTGAAAACAGGTTAAACAAATGAGAGGTGAAATATAATGGCGCTTCATCCAAAAGTACCAGGTTCTGGTCCACTCCTCCTCCTCTTACGTTAAAGCCGGAGGCTCCGTCACCAATGCTGGTTACCCCTGGCAGCAGCTGAAAAGACTTGATCAGGTCTGCTTCTCCCAGAAAAGACGGGAGCAGTTTTACCGCGTTCATATTAAGTGCTTTGGCAGCTCTGTCTGAAGCTGTATTACCCGATACATCAATAACCACCTCTGAGATCATGTTAGGCAGGAACGAAAGGCTGACGTTGATTACGGTATCTCCAGCTGTATGCAGCTGATGCTCTACCGGGGTGTACCCGAGGCAGGAATACTTCAGTGTTTTGGTACTGACAGGGATGGATATGGAATAATAACCGTAGGCATTGGCAGCAATAGTCGTGGCCCCGGCGCTAACCAGCGCTGTCGCAAGCCTTTCGCCGTTAGAATCGTCCGTCAGGAAACCACTCACGGTCTTCATCTTTTGAGCGCGGGCCGTTTGAATACAAAACGACGTTACGATCAGTAAGAAGATAAACCGGCAAAAGGTCATAATAACTGGTTACGAGTTTCGATAAAGATAGCATTTCTTGTATTCCTAAGATGTGATCTAATTATTTAACTTTAGCGGTTTCGAATTTAGCTAAGTGCGATAATGCAAGAGATCAAGAAAGTTTTGTATGAAGAGTGCGTCAGGTATGCCGATGAGCGGATATCCTCTATTGAAAATGCGCTGCAAGCTTCACACGAGGCCTCAGTTAATGACACAAAGAGCAGTGCGGGCGATAAGTATGAGACCACTAGAGAAATGATGCAGCAGGAGATTTCGCGGAATGCCCAGCAGCTTATGGAAGCGAAAAAGCTGCGTATGACACTTGATCGGTTCAATCCGGAAACTGCGTCAGATGCTATAAAGCAAGGCAGTTTCGTAGTTACATCAGGAGCTGATTTTTATATCAGTATCAGCGCTGGGCAATTGATGGTCGGGGGAAAACCCGTTTATGCAGTATCTGCTAACTCCCCAATTGGAAGGTTAATGTTGGGCAAAAAGTCGGGTGATTCTGTGGAACTGAACAACAAGACTTTTGTTATACGAGAAGTTCATTAAGCACCCCCTATTTAACTCTTCTTGAGTCTATTGCCTTGATCCAGCTTTCCCGGTTGCACCGTTTGCAACTACAGACATCTGATGGTTCCAGATTTTCGACGTTTCCGCAGAACGTGCAGGCATAGATACCCGCTTTAGTGATTTTTACGGTCGCCTGATCGAACAGCTCCGGGAGGATAGGCAATCCATAGCGTACGTTCTCATCCGGATAGAAATAGACGCTTATGTTGCCCGAGGTTTCGATGATCGCAGTCTCGACTTGACCGAGATGGGATATACTGTACTGCCTGAGCTCAGAAAAGAACTCATCATACGCTAGTCCTTCTTTACTAAAGTTGCCTATGGAAAACTCGCCTTCGCGAATGAGGTAGGTAGCTTTGCCTTCGATGAGCGCATCGAAATCACTACTCTTGGCAGTCAGGTATGTAGTAAGTCTGTAGGAGCCAACTACTATCGTGAAGATCACAACCGGGACGAGCATTCCCACCTCTTTGTAGAACATAGGGTCACCGGCGGCAGATCCGAGGCTAATAATAACCACCAGCTCAAAAACGGAAAGCTGGCCAACTCCCCGCTTCCCCAGCAGGCGTAAGCCGATTAAAATGATGACGTACATGGCGAATGTACGGACGCCGATCTCCAGCAAAAAGGGCCAGTCTTCTTCGCCCACCAACACCTTTGTCCAGTCTAATTTCAGCAGCATTTCTTTTAGGATAATATTTTATACCTTTAGAAACAAACGCACAAGTATTTGTTTGAAATGCTGCTGAAAATACTACTTACCATAGCGGGTGTCCTTCTCCTTATCTGGATGAGGAAGAGGTTCAGATTCTGATCTCAGACTGTTTATTCCTGAAGTGCTTTTGCGATAAGGTCGGATCCTTCCGGACTATACTGCAACTGCAGCGCGGCATCATGTCCGGCTTTACTCATCTTTTTCCAGGTCTTCCGCAACACGTTGATCATCTTTTCTTCGCTTAGCTTCCGGATCAGGTCGTCATACTGGAATTCCAGAAAGACAAGACAAAGCGCATTTTCGATTGTCTGAACATCGGCGTCCAGCTTGAGCCGCTGCTTTTGTATGATCTGCTGAACGCGCTCCACTTCTTCAGGACTATAACCTGCTCCTTGCAGAATCTCACCTGCTTTTTGGGCGTGGAATTTTCCAAGATCACTTCTCCATTTGAGATATCCGGTCCGCCCTTCTGGATAATCGCTCCTTGGAATTTCCCATCTGCCGATATGCTGACTTCTTGAGGCTAGAAGCAGATACTCGTTCGCATCAGGTTGAATCTTACGAACCCAGTTATAAAGTTCGACTGCATAAAAGTACTCCGAAGGAAAAGTCTCGCCGTTCCATACGACCTGTTCAGGACTTTGCTTATTGTATTTGTCAAACAGTTCGAATGCCTGCTGTAATCTATTCATGGGGATTTTCTTTAGCTGTATTTAGCTAAGATAGCTAAGTCATGAAAAAAACAAACGGCGGATTTTAAAAACTCGGGGGTTCGTATTGGTACACTATCTTATACGGCAAGTTTTTTAGCTTCCTGGAGATTTGGCCGATTTGAAGATTCTCTTCTTGCGGGGTTGGCTCACAGATGCTGTAGGCCTTACCTTCATAGATAATAGGCTTCCCGATGGCTTTGTCGAAACGGACTGCCATCGTTATATGGGTAGGATAAAGCACGGCTATCATGGGTAGATTGTAAATCTCCTTCACCAGATAGAAAAACAGGGCTGCACGATCATCACAATCGCTGTACTTGGCAAACAGTGTTTCTTCGGCCGAGAGCCTCTTCTCTTTTCCGAAGTTCTCTTCATCATCTTCATACAGGAAGGCGTAGCGGGTAAAACGCATCAGATAATCGACACCTTTCTTTTGACTCATCCCATCGACGTTTTGCTTAAGCATCGGAATAAGAGAGCCATAGGTTCCCTTGCTTAAGGGGATATTGAAGTAAGACTCGAAATCTACTGATGGATAGTTTGCAAATATCTTTTCAATCTCGGGGTTCAGTTTCACGGCGAAATGGAAGGTCTTCTGCTTGTACCTGAATTCGATCTTCTTTACCTTATAATTCTCTGGCTTGAAGTCGGGAAGCCTTGTAATCTTGTACGAGAAAGAGCGAGTTGCATCGGGCAGGTTAATCCGCACCGGTAAAGGTGGATTCTTGTGAAGATCTGCTTTGGGATAATCGTGGATATTCAAACACATGTATTTCTTATTATCCACCATAAAGAAGGGTATATCGGCAATGTCTTCGTCATTATAGACATAGAAGATGATCTTATCGCCTGCGATCGCCAGGCGGGCATCATAGCCTGATTTGCTTAAGAAAAACCATTTGTATAAAGTGTATCGGGTATAGTTTTCGGCTTTTGGGCTGATCTGCTGCGAAATTCTTCTGATGAGCTGGTAATAAAGCCAGTCGTTTAACTGGTAGCGCGCGCGGTAAGCGAGCATGGAGTCGACGATGGGCTGATATTTGCTGCCATTGAGTAAAGTGTAAAACGCTGTGATGGAGGAAGGCTTAAGTTCAAGCGGAGACAGGATATGGACAGAACGGTCTACTTCAAGATTATACGTGCTTTCATAAAATTCAAAACAGTATTGGTCACTCCCGCCTTCTGCGGAAGATCTGCTTAGGAAGCAGATCATTAAGCTGAGTATAAATAGCGCTTTCCTGAACATGGTCGTAACCCTCTTATAAAGTTACGTTTCGCTGATCACTTAAGTTTCGATATTAACACATTGTTACCTGATCGTTATCATATAATCATGAAAAAGGCCAAACTTAATGTTCAGCCTTCTTAAGCAGTATTCTTGCCCGTCTTATGGGCTCTTTTCTATGGTTTAACCGTCTTCAGCGGAACCAGGCTGTTCAGATAGTTTTCGATATTTGAATAGCCGTTTTTACTGATCACTGCAGCATCAGAGGCATCCTTCGGATTAAGGCCTTTGCTTTTTTCATAAGCGTCGGGCATGCCGTCGCTGTCTGAGTCTGCATAAGGCGTCCCTTTGTAGACCGGGTACCCGCCAACCTGACTTACGTCAGTGATGATTCCTTGTTTATAAGAATCTTCGGGAAGTCGTCTTTTGATGTATTCCTTCCCTACTCCTGTTTTCCCGCCTTCTGTATACTCTATTTCGCCGGTCTTCACTTGCCTGATGATACGCTCATCAACGGCGTCGCGCTTCGGAAGTGCGGCACCTACATTGGTCAGTACGTATTTGTAGGCTTCCTGAGCAGACAGGGTCGAAACCGCACTCATTGGAAGGGGCTTGTCAACTTTGATTTTAGCTAACAGATCGCCCGCATCTGGCAGATTGCCTATCTGTACACCTCCGTCCCAGTTGTCTTTCGTTACCTTATCGTAACCCTCAACGATATTTCCATGAACATAAGCCTTTCCGAAAAGGTCTCTGCTTTCTTTACTCCTGCCCGATTCAGGCTTCAGAATACGGTAAGCGATAGGTTCGTTCAGTGGCGTGATGGGTCCTGGCTTGTAATAGTTATTGATAAAATTGTAAAAGGAATTGTTGTCCCCTCCGTCGGCGCTTCTGTTCCACCAGTTGAAAATTACATTGTTAACGAAGCCGAAGTCGCCGTACATGCCAATGGAAGGGTTACGGCTGATATTGCTCGCCCACAGATTCCGCATAAAGGTACTGTTGAGCCCACCTATCGTACTACCGAAGGCATGGTTATAGGTATCAAGTGCTTCGGAGAAAATGGAGTTCTGAATGGTGACGTTTACCGTTGGAAGTTTCTCCGGCTTCGAGCCATCGCCTTTATCATATACGTGCCGATACATGGACATATTCTCGTCAAGACCCCAGCTCGCAGATACATGATCGATGATGATATTGCCGACGCCATTTCCTCCAAGGGCATCATCACGACGCGTTACGTCTGTACCGCCCCTGCGGAAACGCATGTATCGGATCACCACATCGTGGGTGTTGATCCAGAGGGACTCGCCTGCGATGCAGACACCATCTCCGGGTGCAGACTGGCCTGCAATCGTAATGTATGGAGCACGAATAATAACCGGACTTTTCAGCTGGATAATCCCTGCCACGTTAAATACAATGATACGGGCTCCCCCCTGCTCACAAGCCTCGCGTAAGGTGCCTGGACCGCTGTCTGCCAGCGAAGTCACCACAAAAACTTTTCCGCCCCTTCCTCCAAAGCTATAAGCCCCGCCGCCTTCTGCACCCGGAAACGCCGGAATAGCAGCCTGAGGTAAATCAGAGGGTTTGGATGCCCATGGAATAAATGGCTTTCCCTGTTTATTGTCTCGCTCTACAATCGGAAGCGCCTTTTTCCATGCTTCGTCAGATAGTCTCTCGTACTCTTTCATCACCGAGTCGGCCTGAGCTTCGAGCTGTTTCGGTATGACCGGATATTGTGCTGACACTTGCCCCGCATACCCGGTTGCTGCTACGAGTAGCAGAATGTTCCAGATTTTATTCATGATGATAATCTAAGCGTTGGTTATTATCTCAAAGATAGCAGCAGGCAAAGTGAATCGATAATACGATTTTGGCGGAATTTGGTAGAATGTTATCATCTATGCATACGATAGAAGTGGGCGGAGCTTGTCGGTGTTCAGCTACTCAAAACAAAAAGATAGCGATGCTGTATTTCCTTTTTAAATTGATACGCTTATGATCAGGTGGCATATTGGTTGTTCTGGCTTTCACTATAAGCATTGGAAGAGTCTTTTTTATCCGGAAGGTCTTGCGCAAAGCAAGTGGTTTTCCTTTTATGCGGAGCATTTCGACTCTCTGGAGTTAAACGCGACCTTTTATAGAACTCCCACTCCAAAATCTTTGGCGAACTGGTATGTCATCAGTCCGCCTGGATTCAATTTTGCCGTTAAAGCGCCCCGGGCGATCACTCATTACAGGAAGTTTAATGATGTTCAGGATATTATTACACGTTTCTACGATCTTATACAAACCGGACTTCAGGAGAAGCTGGCTGCCACCCTTTTTCAGCTGCATCCCAACTATGCCTATACGGAAGCTCATCTCGAAGCCATGTTGAACAATCTGAGTCCTGCTTTTACCAACGTTGTCGAGTTTCGCCACCCCAGCTGGTGGAATGAACAGGTTTATATCGCTTTTGCTGAAAGGAATATCGTCTTCAGCGGAATAAGTCATCCTACACTGCCAAACGGGCTTGTGAGCAATGCCCGATCCTTGTACTACCGGTTTCATGGAGCGAACGAGCTATACAGTTCTGAGTATTCTACAGCGGAGCTGCTGGAATTTGTTCGCCTCGTGGAAGAGAAGGATGTATCTGATGCTTACATCTTCTTTAATAACGACATCGGCGGGGCAGCAGTCAGAAATGCTGCTGAACTAAAAAAGCTTGTTTCCCTGTAACATTCTGAATGGGAGGTTTTGAGGATTTGCTTAAATGAAATATTTAGCAGACATTTGAAATAATGGCAACCCTGATGAATACATACGGCAACCTAAAGGCTTCTGCGTCACGATCGCAGGGTGTCCATGTTGTATGTGAGTATGCGGTATCCCAAAATTCCAAGGACTTTATTACTATAGCCCCGGCCATACTTGGTCTTGGGGCCAGCCAATAAGCAATCGTTTTATTTCTCAATGTTTACTGAATGGTTATTTCTTAATGACCATTAAATGCTTTTATATTTTTTAAGCATAATACCATTCGGCATTCAGTTAAGGTGTAAGTACGATGCTTGAGGCTTCCCTCTTATAGACACATCAATAATCTAAATTATTCATTATGAAGACAGAACAATTAATTATCCTTAAAAAGGAATTAGAATTACTAAAGAAACACTTAGCACACAGCGACCTTTCCGAATTTAACCGCAACAAACTCCTGGCTGAGCTGAAATCTGCTAAGATAATGAAGGAGCAGGATCTTCCAGATGACGTCGTATGTCTGGATTCCAAAATAGACATACAGGAGATGACCAGCAAACAAACATTCACGTTCCATCTGGTGCTTCCATCTGAAGCAAATATGAAACACAAAAAAATCTCCGTATTTGCCCCTATTGGCATTGCTTTGTTAGGTTATCGTACAGGCTCAACCGTTCAATGGGAAATGCCCAATGGCCTGAAGACCTTCGAAATATTAAGAGTTGTTCAGAATGTGAGTCAGGAGACGTCTGATCTGGCAGCAGATTAAATAGCTTAGGACTGCATCTGATCATCTCATAACAGTCGTAAACTTCGTACCTTATACTCCTTCCTGTGTTTTATTAGCATTTATTTAGTATATATAACATTTTAGCAAATAAAATCCCCAGATGAAGGTTTTATTTTCGCTATTTTACAAGAGCAGAGCATTTCAGGTCGACATTAGCCTGAAATGCTGCCCTGAAATGTTAAAAAACTATAAATGCAAGAAGAACAGATCTCCGTCTTTGACATATTTAAAATAGGTATAGGTCCCTCCAGTTCGCATACCCTGGGTCCATGGCGCGCCGCCCAGAGGTTCCTTCAGGTGCTGAAACAAAACGGCCCTCTTGAAAATGTACTGTCCCTTCAGATAATTCTTTATGGCTCGCTTGCAAAAACCGGTAAAGGCCATGGCACTGATCTGGCCGTAATCCTCGGCCTCAGCGGCTACGATCCGGTAACCATTCCAACGCATAACATCACCGAAACGTTCGACCTTATCAAGAGCTCCTCTGCAATCCAGCTGGATGGAAAATGCGCTGTGCCCTTCAACTTCGCTGAAGATCTGGAATTCCGGATGTTTGAATCGCTTCCGGCTCATCCTAATGCCCTTACTTTCAGGGCAAAAACTACCGCCGGATCAAGTATCTCCGAGACCTATTATTCCATCGGCGGAGGATTTATATACGGAGAAGGTGATGATACATCAAACATAAAAAGCAGAAAGGTATCGCTCGTTTATCCAATTGAATTTGCAAGCGACCTCCTCGCCTATGTTGAGGAAAGTGGAAAGAACATTTCCCAAATTGTCCATGCAAACGAACTCAGTTGGCGAAGTGATGAGGAGGTCGAGCAGGAACTTCAGGCGATCTGGCAGGTAATGAAGGAATGTGTGTTCAGGGGCTGCCATATCAATGGTGTGCTTCCCGGCGGACTAGAAGTAAAAAGAAGGGCTGCAGAAATTAACAAGACCCTGCTAGCTAATGCTCACTATGAAGATTTTAACGAGTGGACAGCGGCCATCAAGCAAAAGGGTACCGGGTTTCAGTACACGCTGGACTGGGTGAGCTGCTTTGCGCTCGCTGTTAATGAGGAGAATGCCGCGTATGGCCGGGTAGTCACCTCCCCTACCAACGGAGCTGCGGGAGTGATCCCTGCAGTGTTGCTCTATTACCTGATTTTTTGCGAGGGCAAGGAAACTGACGTGATGCACTTTATGCTCACTGCATCAGAAACCGGTTGTATCTTCAAGAAAAGCGCGACTATTTCAGCGGCAATGGGCGGATGCCAGGCAGAGATTGGTGTATCATCGGCTATGGCTGCCTCGGGTCTTACACAAGTCTTAGGTGGTACTCCGCAGCAATGCCTCATGGCTGCGGAAATTGCTATGGAGCACCACCTGGGTATGACCTGCGATCCTGTAGGCGGACTGGTACAGATACCTTGTATCGAGCGCAACACAATGGGAGCAATTAAGGCCATTACGGCGACGCAGCTTGCCCTCCACAGTGACCCGCAGTTAGCCAAAGTTTCCCTTGACAACGTGGTAAAGACCATGTGGGACACCGCGCAAGACATGCATTCCCGCTATAAGGAAACTTCCGAGGGAGGCCTGGCCGTCAATATTCCCATTAGTCTCAGCGACTGTTAGACCCACGTCTATCTCTTTAAATAGTAATTCGCCCGCCAGTTACAGGTATGGTAGCTCCGGCAATATAGCTGGATTCGTGTGAAGCTAAGAAGACATAGGCTGGAGCAATCTCAACGGGTTGCCCGGGACGGCCCATTGGCGTATCAGCTCCGAAATTTTCAGGCTCTGGCATCGTAGAGGGAATCAGCGGCGTCCATACCGGTCCAGGAGCCACCGCATTTACTCGTATGCCTTTATTATTCTCCAGCAGTATCTGGCTGAGATTGGCAGTAAAGTTTTGAATCGCGCCTTTGGTCGCAGCATAAGGAAGTAGTTTCAGGCTTGGCGAGTAGGCATTAACAGACGTAGTGTTAATGATACTGCTGCCCGGCTTCATATGCTGCTCAGCGGCTTTACATAGATAGAACATCGCCGTGATATTCGTATCGAATGTCCGTGCCCACTCATCAGAGGGTACTTCATGCAGGTCCTCGTGAGCCATCTGATAAGCCGCGTTATTGACCAGGATATCAATCCTGCCGAATTCTGCGACGGCCTTATCAATGATTTCCTTACAATGTGACTCTTGTCGAATATCGCCTTTGATCAGCAGGGCCTTTCTTCCGGCGTTCCTCACGTATTCGGCTGTTTCTTCAGCATCTTTATCCTCCACATCAGCAAGATAGCTGATGCATACGTCAGCACCTTCCCTGGCAAAGGCAATCGCGACGGCACGGCCGATGCCTGAGTCTCCCCCGGTTATTACGGCTTTCATACCTTCCAACTTGCCGGTGCCCACATAGGACTCTTCACCGTGGTCTGCCTTAGGCTGCATCTGATCTTCCGTGCCGGGTACCTCCTGCTCCTGTTTAGGGAATGGAGGTCTGGGATACCGCTCATGCGGGTTCGGATTTAACTGTTCGTTTTTCATAGACATGATCTGTTTTTTGATAGATAGATTCAAAGAAACGAACAATGAGGATAGCTGATGGTTTTCTGAATTTTGCAAACATTTTGAAATACGACAGGTTAACAAGACAAACGATTAACCTATGAAAAACGCAACATTTTTAACAATGACGCTCGGCGCTCTACTCGCGTTTCAAGCGTGTACAGACAGCAAAAACAATAACGGACGAAATACGGAGACGGATAGTACCGCTTATCTGGAAGATATTTCAGCAGACGAGGATACTACCCAGGCCGGGGCCTCCACGTTCTTTATGAAAGCCGCAGATGCAGGAATGGCAGAGGTGGAATTTGGCAAACTGGCGCAGCAAGCGGCTAAAAACCAGGACGTCAGGGATTTTGCCGCTCAGATGGTGAAAGACCATACAAAAGCAAACAGTGAGCTAAAGGCTCTTGCCACTTCGAAGAAGGTTCAACTGTCGCCTGTTATAAGCGGTGTATTTCAGGGGCAGCTAACAGATCTGAGCTCCAAAACGGGCGTTGAATTTGATAAACAGTATATGGACCTGATGATGGTTCATCACATGGATGCTATCAAATTGTTCGAAGAAACAAGTAAGAATGAGACAGATCCTGAAGTTAAGGCCTTTGCCACTAAGACCCTGCCGGTACTGAAAGCACATCATGAAAAGGCGGAGCCTCTGGTGGAGAAATACAAACAGCATCAGACTATGGGAAATACTTCACGTGTAAACACATCTAACTAAAAACGCTATGGCTCAACTTGATGTTCAACCTAAAAAAAGCAATCCCTGGTGGATTTGGCTTGCCATTATCTTGCTTATAGTGGCCTTGATACTTTACCTTTTTTAAAAAACGACAATGGAAGCAAATGATGAGAATGTAAAAAGCAACCACCTTCAGGAATTGGGTGGTAGCAATTTTGAAATAGCCGATGGTCAGCCTAACATTAAAGGCTGGGAAGTCATCGGGGCGGAAGGCCAGGATCTCGGCGAAGTGTCTGAATTATTATTTGACGAAAGCTCCCGCAAAGTGCGTTACCTGGTTCTGGATCTTACGGAGAATGAGTGGAATCTCGAAGACCGCGACGTGTTGATTCCGATAGGTCTTGCTGAAATTGACGTAGACCGGGATGAGGTAATATTGCCTATGGTGACTCCGGAACAGCTTGCTGCGTTACCCGATTATAGCAAAAACAATGTCTCGTTGGAGACGGAGATGAGCATCAGGGGCATTTTCATGAATACCGACCCCGTCAGCTCAGCTGCTTTTCAGGACAATTTTTACGGGCATGAACACTTTGATGAGCAAAGGCTCTACAGGCGGCGTAAAGCTAAGGCGGCGAGTACCCCTCACACAGTAATAGGTGTGTTCGAAAATGGCTTTACTGCACAGACAGCTATTCAGAAATTAAAGAATAGCGGTTTTCTTGACGAAAATATTGACGTATCCGTTCGGGGAACGCATCATACCGAGTCTGAATATGCAAACAGACTGAGCGGCTTTTTCGGAACTTTATTTGACGATCATGATGAGGCTGCTCATTTTTCGAAGCTTGCAGCCGAAGGTTCAGTGGTAACGGTACACACCCAGTCTATTGCCGAATCCGAAGTTGCCATGCGTGTGCTCGAGGATTACGGTGCACAGGTGGAAGAAGATCCGGAAATAAGGGTAGGCACCGCTATAAATCCCGAGCCGGAAGAAGGAAGCGAAATATTCAGGAAGCAAATTCGTACGCGCATTATTGAGCGCCAGGTTGAAAACAGCAAAAGGCTGCGCAGCGGTATCTGATATCAAGTTTAAATTACTAACTTCGTTAGTAATGAAGCATTCAGGAACAGCAGACCTTCCCTTACACTACGGAAAAGTCCCCATCTGGCTTGCAGACCGTATGTCAACCCTCGGTCTTGCCATAATAGAATCCATTGTTCTGGAATATGGCAAGGCCGAGGTTCTGAGGCGACTGAGTGACCCGTTTTGGTTTCAAAGCATGGGTGCCGTAATGGGCATGGACTGGCATTCGTCGGGAATAACGACTTCCGTCATGGGAGCTCTAAAGCGCTCAGTAAACTCCAGATCGCGTGATCTTGGTTTATATATATGCGGCGGGAAAGGTAAATCCTCATTGATGGCCCCTTCAGAACTGCTCGGAGTGGCAGAACGAACCGGACTAAATGGAGAGGAGCTCGTACGCAGCAGTAAGCTAAGTGCAAAGGTCGATAACACCGCTATTCAGGATGGTTTTCAGCTATATATGCATTCTTTCATCGTAAGCAGTGAGGGCGACTGGACTGTAGTACAACAAGGAATGAGGCAGGGAAGCTCCACTGCCCGACGCTATCACTGGCACTCCGCCGGTCTGCAATCCTTCGTAGAAAATCCGCATACATCAATTTATGGCGAGGGTCTTGGTACCATCATTAACCTGGCGGATAAGCAGGCTACTGATGCGAGAACGAGCATCATGGAGATGAGTGCTGAATCACCCGATAAAATGATGGCTGAAATCAAAAAGCTGGTTATGCCTTCGCACCATGATCTTCGATCAAAGGACGTCGATATGAAAAGATTAGGCGCTATGCTTTGGGTTGCACACGATCAGGGACCCAAACATTTCGAAGACTTACTGCTGCTGACCGGGATGGGTCCGCGGACATTACAGTCGCTCGCTCTGGTAAGTGAAGTTATCTATGGAACGCCCGCCCGGTTCAGCGATCCGGCGAGATTTTCAGTGGCTCATGGTGGCAAGGACGGACAGCCCTTCCCTGTTCCGCTCAAGGTTTACGATGATACGATCCAGGTTTTGAAGAAAGCAGTGGATAGTGCTAAAATCGGACACTCAGAAAAAACAGAGGCCGTAAAACGGCTCTTCAAGATGTCCCAAGCAGCGGAAAAGGAATTCACTCCCCAGCACGGCCTCGAACCTTTGCTGGAGAGGGAGCGGAAAGATTCCTGGAAATATGGCGGCAGGACCGTTTTCGGTAACGTTAAAGCTCCTTCCGACAAGCAGCTCAAGCTCTTTTGATGTCTTGTTAACGACTCGTCCAAACTTCTTTCACACAATTCTCTATTTTCCGTTGTTTAAGAATGATGATACCAACCGCAGATGAAATACGCAAAGCCGCAGAAGAGGCAATACCGGACCTGGAAATAAAAAATATGCCCCAGGAAAACGAGCTTCATGTGCCCGTAACTGTTAACGGCTACTTTTATCTCGTAATTTTTTTCAGGGATGGAACCGATGAAGAAACGGCTAATTGGATGTTTGATAGCATCATAGAAAGATAGGGTAATAAAACCTCGCTCCTATATATTCGAAAGCGTATTTTTTACCTGAAAATACGTATTTACCCTGCCAACAATCTAACCTCCTAAGTTGTTGTATCATCAACACGACAACCAACCAGACGATGAAAAAGATTCTTGCTATCAATCCGATAGACTCGCCCGATGAAGATATTTCCCAGAGCGCCATACGTATAGCCAATAACCTGAAAGCCAAAACATTTCTATGGATGAAAGTGGATGCAGGCTTTGTTCAGAACAAAAAGAAAGAGATGGTCCACGCCGGAGAGCTCGAAACCCTTAGGGACGAGGTGCCCTTAGATGAGTTTGACGGCGTCCAGGAAAGGAGCATGTTAGATAAGCCCAAAATTCCGGGTAACGTTGCACATCTTCTTGAAACCAAGTACTCTAATGATCTGCTGTCTGACGTTGTCAGGAAAGAGGAGATAGAGCTTGTTGTAATTTCATCAGGATCGAAAAACTCTGTTCCCGACGTGCCCGAAAGTGAAGTATACGAAATACTTGAAAAGGCAAAATGCCCAGTGTTGATCATCCCCCGGAACCACGTAATTAAAAATATTGATACGATTGCTTATGTTACCGACCTCAGGTACTGCGATATGTCTGTTATTCGTCCTGTTGTAAAACTAGCTCAGGCATTCTCTGCGGGCATTCAACTTGTCCACCTTACAGCAGACGGCTTGCCTGAAATGGCAGAATGCTACATGCGAGACTATTTTAAGCATGAATTGTCAAAGTTGATGAACTATCCGAAGATGCGGTATGTAAATCTTAAACATAAGAATAAAGCTGAAGAACTGAATCAGAAGATGGCGGAAATTAAAGCCGACATTATGGTCTTGCAGTGGAAGCGTCACGGAATGTTCAACAAACTATTTAAGTCAAGTTCCTCCATATACAGCTTTTCCAGAGTGCCGATTATATTATTTCCTTAATGATACTCCTGGACGACATAATGCCGATACGGAATATACGCATTCTCGCAAGAGAAACACCTGATCTTACCGCTCGTACGATAGTACAACACCCTGCAATGCTGCGTCTATCTAATTTTCAGCAAGTTATCGTCTAGCGCTAATACCCTTTGTTCTAAACAAACGAAGAGGTTGTTTGTCGATACTTTATCTACTTAATAAAAAAACATTTGTTAATGGAATTCAAGTCTATTGATAATAATCCCTTCGGATCATATCTGATGGCCGGTTTCGAATGCGCCGACCTCTTAAATCTAAAGGGGGAGCGAATCGACTTTATGAAAATTACGGGTCATCTGGAACAGCTCGGGAATGACTACGCCATGCTGAGAGACTTTGACATCAAAACCGTCCGTGAGGGCCTTCGCTGGAGCCAGGTAGAAATTCGTCCTTATCAATATGATTTTAGTATCGCCGGCTTGATGATAGAGGCTGCTGCTGAGACCGGAATCCAGCAAGTCTGGGATATCTGTCATTTCGGTTTCCCGGATGATCTGGACCCGTTCCATCCGCATTTTGAGGAAAGGCTTGTATCGCTGAGCCTTGCTTTTGCCCGGTACTGTTTAGAAAAGACCGAGTCCACTAAGCCTCTGATTTTGACGCCTATCAACGAGGTAAGCTTCATATCATGGCTATGCGCAGATGCAGGTGAAACTGCTCCATATTACAAGAATCAGGGTTGGAATGCCAAGTATGTACTCATGAAAGCCTATATCGCCGCGGCAAAAGCCCTGAAGGCGCTCGACAATCGCATCGTCATCCTTGCAACGGAGCCCCTTGTCAATATCGTTCCTCCTTTGAATGCGACGGATGAGCAAGTATTCGAGGCCGCGATGCAGCACGAATTTCAATATCAGGCGATTGATATGCTCTGCGGGAGAATCTGTCCGGAACTCGGTGGAACTCCGGAGCTCCTGGATGTTTTAGGACTCAATTTTTATTATAACAACCAATGGGTCACCGGATTTAAAGAATTTCTCCCATGGGCGAACCTGGAACACGACGAAAGATGGCGCCCCCTGTGTGACCTGCTGAGCGAAGCGTATTTACGCTACAAAAAGCCGATGATCTTGAGCGAGACGAGTCATTCTGGACAGGACAGGCCTAACTGGTTCAACTTCGTCTGGAAAGAGCTGGAGTTAATTCCTGATGAAATCCCCTTCTGGGGTGTATGCCTATACCCTATTATTGACCGGCCCGATTGGAACGATCCGAGTTACTGGCACGGCTCTGGACTTTGGGACAATACCAATCTCTCCGGCACCCCCAACAGGATACTGTATCAACCTCTGGCGACTGCATTAAGAGAAAAAATATCACAAAAAGACATTTCCTATGAAACCGAAGATCGCGTTTATAAGTGAACATGCATCTCCGCTTGCTACAATCGGCGGGGTCGATAGCGGTGGTCAAAATGTTTACGTAGCAGAGTTAGCCAGGCAATTGGCGGCCTTGGGCTATGAAATAGATATTTACACGAGAAACGATGACCCAGAACTTGAGAAGATTATTTTTTGGCTACCAGGCGTACGCGTCATCCATGTAAATGCAGGTCGACCATACCCTCTGCGGAAAGAAGAGCTATGGCAGCACATGCCCGAATTCAGGGATAATATGCTCCGATTCATGCATCGGGAAAAGTTGTGCTATGAGCTAATCCATGCCAACTTCTGGATGTCTGGTTGGGTAGCATCAGAGATCAAAGAAATTCTGGGTGTTCCCTTTGTGATCACCTTCCATGCCCTGGGATATATCCGGAAGCTCTATCAGCACGATGATGACCAGTTCCCGGCAATACGAATCTCAATAGAGAAAGAAATCGTAAAGGCTGCCAGTGTCATTATTGCCGAGTGCCCCCAGGACAAGCATGACCTTTTAACTTATTATATGGCGCCCGAAAATCGGGTTGCTGTTGTACCCTGCGGTTTCAGTAAAAAAGAGTTCCAGCCAATCAGTAAATCTTACTCGAGAAAGAAACTGGGACTTAACCCCGAGGAAAAGATAATCTTGCAGCTGGGGCGTATGGTGGCGAGAAAAGGCATAGATAACGTAATCAGGGCAACTTCGCTGCTCTATAAGGCGGCTATCCCGGTACGGCTTCTGGTGGTAGGAGGCGATTTCGAAGACCCTGATACAGCTGATCATGCCGAACTAGACAGGCTAAAATCCATCGTTTCAGAAGAAAACATGGATCATGCTGTTACATTCGTTGGCAGAAAGGGAAGAAATCTTCTTAAATACTATTACTCTGCCGCAGATGTTTTTGTTACAACCCCCTGGTATGAACCGTTCGGAATTACTCCACTTGAATCGATGGCCTGCGGTACTCCAGTGATCGGATCAAACGTTGGCGGAATTAAATACAGCGTCGACCATGGTAATACAGGTTTATTGGTCCCCCCGGAGAATCCCAAAGCGCTAGCGGAATCGCTCGGCATGATACTTTCTGATTCACATATGCGTCAACTGATGCGTATCGAATCGATCAAGAGGGTAAACACCCTGTTCACGTGGCAAAAGGTCGCTTCCTTAATCAGAGATCAATACCGGGACGTGATGACTTCCTCTCAACATGACCTGCTACCTGCCAAAGCGAAAACGAAGGCAGCCTGATTATACTTAGCCTGCATGTCCGAGCGGCATGTGGCTCTTTACCTTGTCAATCAGCATATACAGATCAAAGGGCTTAGCGATGAATGCGTCGCAACCGTACGTTCCAAGTGATTCGAAAACCTTTGGATAGGCCGACATCATGATTACCGGTACTTCCCGTGTAGAGTTTGCGCTTTTTATTTGGTGGCAAACCTCCCCACCATTGATTCCCTGGAGCAAGTAATCAATTAAAACAAGGTTAGGCTGGTACTCTGTCATTAAGCTAAAAAATGACTTGATATCCGTTACTGTTTTTACTTCAAACTCCTCATAGGTCAGTGCTTCGTCGAGGACATCGAGAATATACCTGTCATCGTCTAAAACTAAAATCTTCCTTTTCACTTTCATCGCTATGTTTTTATGGTAAAGGTTAATGTAGTTGAATTGCGACTGATCCACCATAAAGGTAATAAAGCAAACTAGTCAAAAAAAGCGGAAAAAGACATAAATTCACGTAGTAACTACCTGGTAAGAAGCTAGTTAATAATGCTATTGCGTATGGCATATCTGATAAGTGTAGCCGTATTCTTGGTGCGGGTCTTTTCCAGTAAGTTCTGGCGATGTCCTTCAACTGTCCTGCGACTGGTGAATAGCTTATCGGCAATTTCCTGATTCGTAAATCCGTCGGCTATCAGATGCAGAACTTCTTCTTCCCTTTGCGACAGTTCTACCAACTCGCCCGCGCCCAGCTCAGGCGGCGAACTTAGTTGCTTCTTAAACATCTCAAAAACTATCTCGGAGCTTATATATCTTCCGCCCAAAGCGATATGCCTGATGGCGAAAAGCATCTGCTCAATGTCGATATTTTTCAATAAATAACCGCTGGCTCCAGCTCTTATAGACTGTTTGATGTAATTTTCATGATCCAACATGGTCAGCATGATGACCTTGATATTCGGGAATTCGGAAGTGACGATATCGATTAGATCCAGACCACTCCGGTCAGGCATATTGATATCAGATAAGATAATATTGACCTGGATTCCTGTTCTGAGTTTTTCAAGAGCTGCGTTAACCGTTTCCGCCTCCCCGGCAATCTCAATGTCTGTCTGCCTCTCCAAAAGCGTGCGAATCCCGTTTCGCACGATGTTATGGTCTTCAACTAAAAAGACTTTAATGGACTTCATATGGTTGTGTATAGCTATAATGTAAGGTTAACCTGGTATTTGGATACTCACAAATATAAGGGTATTACTTTATCCATACTGTTTATCCACTACCCATATATAACACAATAGATACGGAAACTACTATTAAGAGCAGGTATAAGCCGAAGCTGTCGCTGGTGATACCGAGGTTCTTCCCTGATTAGGACGACCTTTATTGCACAGTTTTATGCATAGATCACGCATGTTGCTCCGGAAATCGCGACTTACGATGGGACTCGTTATTCAAATACTTGTTTCGATCACGTCAGGTCGATCTGGCTGCCGGATGTGCCGACTGTCCATCTTTATTCAACAACCGGAGGTTTGATATTCTCCGGCGGAGTTGAAACAATCTCACCGAATTCATTAACATAAGCGAGCATACTTTCCAGACTTCCACCTGTTGAGTTTTGCTGACGCTCTTGTTTACGTAGCTCTTTTTCTTCCTTCCTCTTTTGTCTTGTTTTTTCTAATTGCTTTTTCATGAAGGTTGCCTGAGACTTAGCCATACTAATCAATTTAAGTTAAAAGCATAAAAATGTAACCGCGTCATATCAGAGTAGAAACTGTATCGCTTATGAACTTCCACTGTTGCAACGGTTTAACAACAATGTGGCGGAAGTGGGGGGATAACCGTAGGTTATCGATGTAGATTACATAGAAAATGCTCGAAATATACCGTTTGATGCAAAGATACGTTTTTATCAGCAGAGATCAAAGTCACAGGGATAAGCGAGGGTGGACGCGCCGCAGATGCCTATACATCGGTTAACGAAAACTTCTGACTCAGCCATTCCATGTTCCTTTCAATCAATGAAGAAAGTTGCGCCTGCTTATTCTCTGCTGCCAATATCTGGAGCGACTGCAATACGTACATGCCTATGCGGATGTCTTGTATTGAACCTCGCTGTTGGTTGGGAGACAGGGATGAGATATAAGTGAGCTCAGCGTCAAGAAACTGAACGGTATCTTCTGCTATTTCACTAGCCTTATCTATTCGACTACCCGCATAAAGATTCTTTACGGTCATTATTCTGTTCAAGGTGTCTATGATAGCATAATTATCAACAGGTAATTCTCTGAGGCTTTTTTCCATTACGGCCTCTGCCTCGACGTTTTTCCCTTCCTCGATTAGATTGGCGGCAAGCGTATTTGTTAAGTTCCATGTCCCACCGATCACCCTGCGTGTCTCTGGATCGGCGTAAGAGGCTTCCGAATAAGAAGAAAACTCGAACTTCGTCATGAAGTTTGAGTACATGACATCTGAATGCGTCCGTTCCGATTTGTCTGCTTTGACTCCGGGTACAGGGACGAGAGGCAGCAGTCTGTATGCATAGCCCTCCAGATGGAGATAATCATCCAATCCCATATAGGTGTCTTCTGACACTGATGTCGCGAAATAAATCGGACGTTTCCATTCATTGCTGACCAGGATGTCAAAGAGAACCAGGTCTGCCTTGGTCGCGAATTCTTTATTAAAAGTCCATTCCATATTGGTCGTCCTGGAAATTTCGTCATATGTAAGCGTCTCGGTGTCAAGCAAAATTTGCTTATCAACTCCCAGCCTCAACTTCTTTGTCGGCAAAAAGTTGATGAATGACCCGTCCGACATCTGTATCTTGTCCTCTTTCGCGTCCGACTTCATTACCGCCACAAGATCATGAAGGTTCACGCTGTCCGTAATTCCATAATCGACAAACGGAAAATAATCCCGAACACCGTCCATATAAATCGAACGATCCATACTTATAGGAAGCGGCGCTGAAAGACCCGACCCTTTTTTCATCTGGCTGATATAAGCGTCGTCCGCCAAAAACTGCAAACACACTACGCGTACGTCAGTCCGGATTCCTTCGACTTCCTGAGCGTACCATAGCGGAAAGGTGTCGTTATCTGCGTTAGTGAACAAGATCGCATTTGGTGCGCAAGAATTTAGATAGTTTTTCGCCCAATGCAAAGCGGTAAATTTATCTGATCGGTTATGGTCATCCCAACCTTCTTTTAGCATCAGTCCCGGAGCACTCAAAATGCATATTAAGGTGGCCATGGCGAAAGACGCCTTTGCTGGACCGACCCTGCTTAAAGCACCTTTAACTGCCATAAAGCCGAAGCCGATGAATATAGCGAAAGCATAAAAAGATCCTACGTAAGCGTAATCCCGTTCTCTTACCTGAAGAGGATCCTGATTGAGATATAATACAATACCCATTCCGGTCAGGAGAAATAGACTCAGAATTGTAAGGAAATCAGGTTTGCTCTTTCTATAAAGCCATACAATTCCGGCAAGGCCAATAATGAAGGGCAGTCCATAAAAAATATTGTGTGCTTTGTTTTCTTTTATACTCGGCGGCAGGCCGGTTTGGCTGCCAAGCCTCAATGCATCTAACGGTTGAATTCCCGAGATCCAGTTTCCTTCAAGTACGTTCCCCTGCCCTTGAATATCATTCTGCCGGCCGGCAAAATTCCAGAAAAAATATCTCCAATACATAAACCCCAATTGCCATGAGCTGAAGAAGCTGGCATTATCTAACATACCGGGGCTCCGCCCTTCCTCCAGGGCAAGCCAGTGCCGGTAAAAATCTGCGTGGCCTGGTTTCTGACTATGCGTTCTGGGAAAGAGTAGATTCTTGTCATACTCTGTCTTATACCTAGATCCCGAGACCTCATACTTTTCGTTATTTTTTCGGTAAAGAAAGCCTCGTTCTTCGTGGCGGACCGGCTTCGCGTCAAATGTCCGGCCATACAAGAGAGGTGTTGTTCCATATCCGGAGCGGCCAAGGTATTCATATAGAGAAAAAGCGTTGTCAGGGTTACTAAGGTTTATATTGGGTTTAGCATTCGCGCGGATATAGATCATAAAGTATGAACTGTAACCGAATAGTACAAATGTCAGGCATACCAGCCCTAAATTCAAAAGGTAAAGTTTTCGCTTTACCGAAATGACCAGCCCGGCAGTTATAGCTGCCCCTATAAGTCCAAGGAATACAACTGCTCCGGAACCGAAGGGAGCATTAAAACTGTTCACAAATAGCAAGTCTGACTTTGCTGCTGCCAGCACGAGATACTGAACGATTCCGTATTGAACCATTCCTATCAGAACACAACCGGTCAAAAAAGCGATGAAAATACCCCTCAGCCGCGGACGAGGCTGCTTCCTGAAGTAATAAACCAACGCCACCGCGGGAATCACCAAAAGGCTCAAAAGATGTATACCTATCGAGAGACCAATCATAAACGATATAAACACAAGCCAGCGGTCTTCACCCGATTTCTCCCATTTTAGTGCCGCCCAAAATACTATGGCAGTAAACAAAGTCGACATAGCATAAACCTCTGCCTCCACAGCAGAGAACCAGAAAGTGTCTGAGAAAGCAAAAGCGAGTGAGCCAACAATCCCGGCGATCAAAATGCTGGCCGAGGGCTGCTTTACATGCTTGTGGATTCTCGTCCCAATCGAAGTTATCGTCCAGAACAAGAACATAACCGTGGCGCCACTTGCCACAACGGAACTCATGTTAACCCAATAGGCTACTTTTGACGCGTCACCTAAAGAAAGTATCGAGAACAGCTTGCCAAGCATGAGAAACAAAGGTGCCCCTGGTTGGTGTCCAACTTGTAACTTGTAGGCGGCGGCGATGAACTCTCCACAATCCCAGAAACTCACGGTAGGTTCCATTGTCAACCAATATGTAAAACTCGCTATTATGAATAGCATGATGCCTATCAGAGCGTTCAAGCGCTTGTATCTGCTGGTATCCGAGTCCGTTTGAACCATCTTCCGAAATCCAGACACCGCCAAACGTTCCACAAGTTTCATATCAAAGGGTATGTTCTGGGGCTCGACCTCGAGCGCACTTAAAACGTGGTCATACATCTCGTCAAATAGCTCCGGAGCGGTATTTACCTTTTTAAGATAACTGCGAATGTTAGACAGTTGATGTTCGGTCAAGTTCATGACAGGTTAGGTTTAAGGTTTAAAAGCATCTGCAAATTGCCGATGAAGCTCTCGGCCTCCTTCAATTTGTTGGCCAGCTCAGCCTCGCCGGCAGCAGTCAGCGCATAATACTTACGTACGCGGTTTTCATACGTCTCGGTATGTGTTACGAGTAATCCATCTGCCACAAGCTTATGCAAAGAGGGATAGATTGCACCTTCAGTAAGTTTTATATCGCCCTTGGTGATATCCTTTACTTTCTGAGTAATCTCATAACCATACATTTTCCCGTTTTCATGCAACATATTTAAGAGAATGGTTTGCAAACTTCCCTTGAGCATACTACTGGATATTGCCATATGCGAATATATGTTTTTTTTACATACATAAGAAAATTATGCATATAGATATTCAACTAGTTATGTGCCGATACTGCTGTTGATGTTTCGTTAGACGGCTGTTATATACAGCCGATAATGGGCACTCATTGTTCCGTGATAAGTCCGACCTGAGTAGCTTAAAGTCGGACGTATTACTGCCTTTCAGCTGCACATATAGCTCTTCATATAAAGAAGGTCGAAGCTCAGTCTCTGCGATGCTTGACTGCTTTTGAGGTACGGAATTTTAAAAAATCCATAAAATTTTGTCGATTTTGGCGAAAAAATCGTCATCTGCGTTCCGCCGGATTACCTTGTTTTAAAAATCAAACAAGGTTATGGCAAAAGTAGACAAGAAAGGAATCGTTCGCGGCAAGGCAGGTTCCGTTGTATATCGCGGCTACCGCGAAATGAACATCATCCAGGGGAAACCCCGCAAATTCGAACAGACCAGCGCAAGCATCCAGGCCTCCACCGAGTTCGGTCTTTCAAGTACCACGGCGGCAGTGATAAGGCAGGCCTTTGAGCCGGCCTATGTGCACCGGGACGGCGAGGCGGTGAGCCGCAGCACGCAGCTGGTGTACCGGGGTCTTCGCAATAGCTTACGCGGAAGCGTTGGTCAGCGTGACTTGCATGATGCGGACCTGGAAAGCCTCATCGGGATGGACTTCAACATCCGAAGCCGGATGAGCGAAGTGCTGCAGGTCAGTCAGCGAGTGGAGCGGGATGAAGAGGGGCGCCTAAGCGTGTTCATGGGGGCTTTGAACGCCAAAACCGACCTGAGGGTGCCGCTAAGCATCAGTAAACCAGTGAGCAAATACCGGCTCCGTTTCAGCCTGATCGGCTTCAATTTCAGGAAGGAGTACTACGAATATCTGGAAGTGAAAGATGTGGAGTTTCGTTGGCAGGCTCAGCTTGAGGCCCGGGAGATCCGCTTTGAAACCCGGCCGGAACCCGATCAGCTGCTGATGCTCAGCGTATCGTTGCTGGCTTATAGTGAAACCCGAATGGAAGAAGGCTATGTATTGCTCAACAGCAAGGAGTTCAGTCCATGTTCGATTATCGCTGCTTTCCACGCGGAAGAACCGGGAGAATACCCAGCAAGACCTGTGAATATGGAACTCGACGCGGCGCAGCAAGTAAGAGGCGCATCCATTAATAACATGTGTTATGAAGGTAACAGGCTGCTGCGGGAGCATGAGCGAAGAAAAGAGAAACGGAGTAAGGGAAAGCTAAAAGCAGTCAACGCAGGTATGATGCGCAACTCATCAGGAAGGATGAAACCAACCATGAAATCGGGGAAAACGGCTACGAGGCAAGGAATGGACCAAATTGAAGACAGCAGTAAATTTCAGTCAAAAAAACGCGTATCGTTTTCTTCCAAACGTTAGTAGTTATTCTTCCAAACGATAGCAGTCATCCTTCCAAACAATAGGAGTCTCTCTCTCAAGCGGCAACAGCTTTGCTTCCCGGAAACTCAATTACCTGGTCTCTTACTTATTCTTCGAAATAGTCAAGGTCCTTGTTGAAGCTTTCTTTGAGTTGTGTAAGTGCCAGCATTGCGATACCTGTTAAAAGAAATATCATGATGTAGCCGGCGGTGATGATAGAAAATCGGTGTACAAAATACTCAAACAGAAGTGTGCTGGGTATCAACGCACCGCGCACAAAGTTCGGTGCCGTGGTAGTCACTGTAGCGCGCAGGTTCGTGCCGAACTGCTCAGATGCGATCGTTACAAAGGTAGCCCAATAGCCGACAGCAAGACCCATAAATAGAGCCAGCCAATGAAATTCCTGCTCGGTAATACCCTTACTGCTCAAATACCACACCGAGCTGGTAAGGATCATCACCTGAAAGATGAAAACGGCCAGCTTCCTGGACTTGCTTACCTGAGCAAGAAGCCCTGCAATAATATCGCCCGCTGAAATCCCTATATACGTGAACATGATCCCCTTACCGGCGCTAAGTATGGTTTGAGCGCCTAATGCCTGACCGAACTCGGGAGCTTGCGTCACAAAAATTCCTACAACAAACCAGATCGGCAGGCCAATAAGGAGGCAGTATATATAACGAAGCAGTCGTTCTCTGGAAGCGAAAAGCATCCATATATCCCCTTTTTTGATGCTTTTTGAAGCTGTATGTTTGAACATACCCGATTCAAACGTACCAACCCTCAGTACAAGAAGTAAGAGCCCGATGCCTCCTCCCACGAAATACGACTGGCGCCAGCTGAAATGCTCCGAAATGTAGTAAGCGGCAATTGCCCCGAGTACGCCAATCCCGGCAACGATCATTGTGCCATACCCTCTCTTTTCTTTACTCATACTCTCGCTGACGAGGGTGATCCCGGCACCGAGTTCGCCGGCAAGCCCAATACCAGCAATGAAACGGATCAGCGCATAACTATGAATGTCGTTTACGAAGCCATTTGCAATATTGGCTAATGAGTACAAAAGGATTGAACCAAAGAGGACCTTGATCCGGCCGAACTTGTCGCCTATTATTCCCCATAAAATCCCGCCGATCAGCAGTCCTCCCATCTGCATATTCAGAACATACTCGCCATCCAGACGCATATCGGCCTCCGGAATCCCGATATCGCGGAAACTCTGGACCCGTACAATGGAGAATATGACGAGATCATAAATATCGACGAAATAGCCTAGCGCGGCAACAATTATAAGGATGACAATGTTATTGGACTTAGCTTCGGGCTTGGGGCTCATTGGTAGATTTTATTCTTTAAATCTATACTTTTGGCTTAAAATTACGAACAGACAATCGACTAAAAATGAAAATATTTCAGCACGCTTTGAAACTGAAGCCGCGTTCCAGAGGCTTTCACCTGATTACGCAGGACATTGTTCGTGCGTCTCCGGAGATCGCTGATATCGGCGTTGGAATGTGTTTTGTATTTATACAGCACACCTCCGCCTCACTAAGTATCAATGAAAACGCAGACCCCACGGTGCGTCGCGACTTCGAAATGTTCTTTAACAAGAGCGTGCCTGAGAATGATCCCGATTATTTACATACCGATGAAGGCTCTGATGATATGCCTGCGCACCTGAAGGCTTCTCTACTGGGATCTTCTGTCAGTATTCCAATACGCAACGGCAGGCTTGCTCTGGGTACATGGCAGGGTATTTACCTTTGCGAACATCGGGATTACGGCGGCGAAAGAGCAATACTGGTCACCGGTTGGGGAGAATAAACGGGGGAAAAGATTACCTTCGCAACTTATATTACATCACATGTCTCACACCAGCACACGTCTAAATAAATACATCAGTGAAAGCGGACTCTGTTCGAGGAGAGCGGCCGACAAGTTCATTGAAAACGGCAATGTGTTCATCAATGGGAAACGTGCAAAGATTGGTGATCAGGTCTACGATGGCGACCTGGTGAGCGTGAACGGGCAGAATATTGAACCGAGAGAGAGTTCAGACCTGCTCCTGTTAGCCTTCAACAAGCCTGTTGGAATAACCTGTACCACAGAGAGTTCTGATAAGAGCAATATTGTCGACTATATCAATCATAGTGACCGCATCTTTCCGATTGGCCGGCTGGACAAAGATTCGCAGGGACTTATTTTCCTGACCAATAACGGCGATATCGTTAATAAGATTCTTCGCGCGGGAAACAACCATGAGAAGGAATATCTGGTAACAGTCGACAAGCCTCTAACCGATCAGTTCTTAACGGGTATGGCGGGAGGTGTCCCGATCATGGATGTAATGACTAAGAAATGTAAGATTGCTAAGGAAAGTCCATTCATTTTCAGAATTACCCTTGTCCAGGGGCTCAATAGGCAGATCCGCAGGATGTGCGAGTACTTTGGATATGAAGTGGTGAAGCTGGAGCGTGTTCGAATAATGAACATCAGGCTGAAAGGTTTACCTCTGGGCGACTGGAGGGAGCTTAGCGACGAGGAAATGGCAGAAATTAAGAGGCTCTTGGATAAGTCTAGCTCAGAAAAAGGGACAGCGCCGAAGGCGAAGTCTTCTGGTCGAACTCAGTCGCCAGCCCCTAAGAAACCTGCGCCAGAAAAATCTGCAAAGCCTCGCTCATCTCGCGGCACTTCCGGAAAGCCGGCAGCGAAAGGAAAACCCCAGTCTTCAGGAAGACCGGTAAGCAAACCTTCATCTAAACCATCAAAGGGTTCAAGATTCAAGCGTTAATGTGGATGGAATAGTATAACTACTTCTTTCTGATATAGATGTGCTTAATATTTCGATTTCCCGTATCTCTCTCGTCTATCTCAAAACGATTGATACTCTTGATCAATGGAAGCATTTTAGGATAACCGTAATTTCTGGGATCAAAGTCCGGCTTCTTCTTCAGCATCAGGTTGCCAAGTTCACCAAGAAAGGCCCATCCGTTTTCGTCCGCCAGGTCGGAGATACTGTCGGCAAACAAACGGATGATCTTCGGATCAATTTTGCTCAAAGGCTGGTTGGCCGCTTTGGGCTTTTTAGGAGAAGCTTTTTTTGCATCTACCTCTTCAGGAGCAGTTTCTTCAGGTTTTAGAATTTCAATATAGATGAATTTATCGCAGGCCGTGATAAACGGAATAAGAGTCTTCTTCTCTCCTATTCCAATTACCTTCATCCCCGCCTCCCGCAAGCGTGTAGCCAGTCTTGTAAAATCGCTATCACTGGAAACGATACAAAAACCGTCCACCTTACCGGTGTAAAGGATATCCATGGCGTCGATAATCAATGCACTGTCGGTAGCGTTCTTCCCGGTGGAGTAACTGTATTGCTGGATCGGCGTGATGGCGTTCTCCAGTAATACTTTTTTCCAGCCTGAGACGGTTGGTTTGGTCCAGTCGGCGTAAATTCGTTTGAACGTAGGTGTCCCGTACTTCGCGATCTCTTCGAACATCTCTTTCACGTTCGCATAAGGCACATTGTCGGCGTCAATCAGTACAGCCAACTTTAGGTCTTTCTTAGTTTCCATTTCAAATGAGCAATGGACAAATATGACTAATTTCTACGGTATTATTAGCAGGCAGTGCAATAGATGGCAGTTAGAACGAGTAGTATCTGTTCTTTAAAACTAATCAATTGCGTATTCTGTCCGTAATGTGATCGACGCAGTCTTGTTCTTTGACGCGGTATTAAAGGTCCCGCCATAACTGTAATTCTCGTTACTGTTCTGACCTGTTATCTGGAATACTCCCATGTTCGCGTATTTCAACTCGCCCAGGCTGCTTCCTGCATTTTCTGCAATACTCCCCGCCCTGTCCTTCGCGTCCTTACTGGCCTTACTTAAAAGGTCGATCTTTAGCTCCGACAGACGTGAATAATAATACTCCGGAGCATTTGAATTGAGTTCAATGCCCATCTCGATTAAGCCGGTGATCTCTCTGCTCACCTTTTCTACGATATCAATATTCTTCGATTCGATCTTGACCGTCTGGATCAGGTTATATCCGGCGAAAGTGGTCGAACTGATCTGACCCATGTTGGTGTAAGAGTACTGAAATTCTTTATTAATGGTAACAGACGAAAAGATCATCTCGCTTTCCTTCAGGCCTTTGCCTTTAAGATACTGCTTAATAGCGTTTTCGTCTTTTTTCAAAGCAGCATAGGCCTCACGGAGATCCATACTTTTCTTGTTGTAGTTACAGTTCCAAACGATCAGGTCACTAACAAAGTTCTTTTCTGCCAGGCCGGTTACGATAATACGTTTTTTGTCTTTGTATTTGTACTTATATGCTCCGGCGAGGACAAAAGATCCTATTAATAGCGCCACAGCTATCACTGATGCAGTAATGTATGTTCTCATTGTATCTATACGTTGTTATGGAGTCGATTGCAACAGGGGCAATCTCCCGGTTTAATCGACTTAAGTGGAAGAATGGCGGGCACTAATGTCCCGCATCACCTTCCTTCTTCAGTTGATCAAGAGACAGGTTGGTTGTGCCTCCCAGGTTTTCTTCGATTTCCTCAGGCGTACCCTGAGTGGTCAAGGGTTTAGAATCTGCAGACCTGTCCTGGCCCTGTTCATTCTGTTCTTCCGGTTCAGTATGTTGCGTCATAGCTATAGATTTATATCACATAATGCTTTTTATGATTCTTTTGTTTCACTGTATAGGCATTTCACATTTCGGGTCGGGAGGCTTTTCACAAGTTTTATGGAAAAGCTTAAACATCTATCTTTGTGCAAACATCTGCCTTTACCATGTCTGACCCAAGCTCGTCCTCCACCCTTACGTTTTCCGGCATCTTCTCCGTAATAAAAAGATCGATTCGCGGAGAAAATATAGATTTGACAACAGGAAGCCTGCGGACGGCCATTGTCCTGCTAGCCATCCCTATGATGATTGAAATGGCCATGGAGTCGGTTTTTGCGCTGGTTGACCTCTACTTTGTGGGCCACCTCGAGCACAGCAGCTTCGCGATTCAGACTGTGGGCCTCACAGAATCGGTATTGGCGGTGCTTTATTCGCTGGCAATAGGTCTAAGCATGGCAACAACGGCTGTGGTGGCACGCAGGATTGGAGAGAAGAAGAACGTTGAAGCATCAAAGGCAGGTGGACAGGCGATATTTATTGCCCTTGTTTTAAATTCCATTATCAGCGCTTTAGGCGTCATCTACGCCAAAGATATTCTGCTGCTCATGGGAGCCTCAGAAGAATCTGCGAGCCACGGAGAGCCCTTTACGCAAATTATGATGGGAAGCAGCATTTTCATCATGCTCCTGTTTTTGATAAACGGCATTTTTCGTGGAGCCGGCAACGCTGCTATAGCCATGAAAAGCCTTGTTGTTGCTAATGTTATCAATATTATTCTCTGCCCTCTTTTAATTAACGGCATAGGCCCGTATGAAGGGTTCGGACTCACCGGAGCAGCTATTGCAACAACGATTGGCCGCGCAACAGGCGTCGTTTATCAGCTTTATCACCTCAGCAACGGTAAGCACATCATCCGAATATATTTAAAATACCTCAGGCCGCGATGGACTGAAGTTATCGCACTTTGTAAAATTGCGGGGCCCGCGGTGCTTCAATTTGTGATTGCTTCCTGCAGCTGGATCTTCCTGGCTCAGCTGGTCGCTGTTACAGGTGCGGACGAAGGCTCTGCCGGATATCAGACTGCACTGCGACTCATGATGTTTTTTATGCTGCCTGCCTGGGGATTAAGTAACGCGGCAGCGACGCTTGTTGGTCAGAACCTTGGCGCAGGATTTCTGGATCGCGCGGAGAAAGCAGTCTTTAAGACGGCGAGGTACAACGCGTTTTATATGTTGGTCGTCACCGCTATTTCTTTTGCCTTCGCAGACCTTATGGTCTCTTTTTTCTCGAACGACCCTGAAGTCAGGAAAGTTGCCAAAGAGGCCATATATATCATGAGTACGGGCTATGTTCTTTATGGAATTGGTATGGTGCTGGTCAACGCATTCAACGGCGCCGGCGACACGCAGACTCCTACATGGATAAACCTTGTTGGATTTTGGTTCTTTCAGATACCGCTGGCAAACGTTTTGGCAAAGTATTTCGACATGGGCCCTGCAGGGGTGTTCATGGCAATCCCTATAGCAGAAACTTGCATCACCCTGGCCGCTATCCTCTTATTCCGAAGAGGCAAATGGAAAAGCATTCAAGTTTAAATTTTTATATTTCCCTGTCTTTATCTAAATTAGATTAAGCCAATTAGGGGAAGCGTATGATCAGCGAGGATCGGTTTACGTCTATTTTTCAATATTTGCCAAATCCGGGTATCGTTCTTTTACCAAATGATCCCAAACTAACCATTATTGCAGCGAATGATGCCTATCTTTCATTGTGTAACGTCCGGGAGGCGGAAGTAGTCGGCAAAGGTTACTTCGAGGCTTTTCCAGAACATGCCGACTCTGCTCATTCGATCTTACGTGCTTCATTCAACAAGGTCCTGAGCGAAAAAACAAAAGATTTTTTCCCGCTGCGGGGCTATGATATTTACCGTCGGGACGGTGGAATTGACGATGACAGGTACTTGCAGATCGAGAATATCCCTATCCCGGACACTACCGGAGGCATTTCTTATATCCTTCACATTATCAACGATATAACGGAGACCATTGACACTGCCGTCCGGATGAGAAGAATAGATAATCTGGAACATCTGGAACGAGAAGTTCTTGAACTGTATTTTAGAAAGAACTTCTCCATGAATGACCTGCTGACCTATTATCTTAAGGGAATTGAATCTTTATTTCCCGATATGCAGTGCTCCATTCTGAAGGCAAAAGGCGAGCATCTTTATATATGGTCGGCACCATCATTGCCGGCTGAATATGTGTCCGCAACGCATCATTTGCCAATACACGATCATGTGGGCTCTTGTGGTACGGCAGCATACCTCAAGAAGATGGTGATCGTGAGAGATATAGCAAATGATATAAGATGGAAAGATTACAAAGAGATCGCACTCAAATACAACTTACGTGCCTGCTGGTCTTATCCGATCATCGATGCGGAAGGCAAGGTCATGGCGACTTTCGGAATCTACTATCAGGACGTAAAAGAACCGGGAGCTGAGGAGCTTAATATAATCGATAAAGCGACTTCTATCCTGAAGATTATTCTTGAAAACCGTCAATATATCGAAAAACTGCAGCTCAGCGAAAGCCGGTTGAGGAGTCTCGTCGACTCTCAGACTAATTATGTTATCAGGACAAATATTGATGGCTATTACACGTATTATAACAAGAAATACGATGACGATTTTGGCTGGTTACATCCCGAAGGCTCTCTCATAGGAAGAGACAGCATGCAATCTGTGTTGCCACACCATCATAAGCGAGTCCTCGATACAGCAGAACGCTGCCGTCTGCATCCTAACAAAGTTTATACTGTGGAACTGGATAAGTATCGAAGGGATGGACAAGCGAAATCAACGATCTGGCACTTTGTATGCCTTACCGACATGAGCGGAAATCCTGCGGAGATCCAATGTATTGGGATAGACAATACGGAAAGGAAGCGGGCGCAAGATGAGTTGAAGGCCAGTCACAAACGCTACAGGGAGTTATTCCATCTAAGTCCTCAACCCATGTGGGTATATGAACTGGATACCCTTAAATTTCTGGATGTAAATGAAGCCGCAATAAAACATTACGGCTATAGCAAAAAGGAGTTTCTCTCTATGGACCTTTTGGCGATCAGGAAGGATGAGGATAAACCCTCCCTTTTGCAAGCTGTGGGGATAATGAAGAAGGACTCGGGAACAACTCATCATGGCGTTTTTAAGCACCAAAAGAAAAATGGTGAAAGCATCTACGTCGATATGCGCAGTAATGTATTATCTTACAATGGCAAGATCACCTACCTGGCACTGGCGAATGACATAACCGAGAGACTTCATTACGTGAATGCTATAGAAGATCAGAATAAACGCTTCAAGGCGATTGCCTGGATGCAGTCTCATGTACTAAGAGCTCCGGTTGCACGTATTATGAGCCTCGTAGATTTGATCAATAATCACCAGCATACAGAGGCTGAACGTAAAGAGCTACTAAGCTACATCCTTGATTCAGCACATGAACTTGACAAGATCGTGAAAGAAATTTCCGAACAAACGCATCATTAAATGCAAGTTGCTTCTTTACTTTGGAAAAATTCTCCAATCTTTGCGCCTCCTTAAAAAACATCAGGCCTAATGGCAATTTCCAAAAAATTCTACCTCATTCTCATACTCGGGTCTTTAGCAGCGCTGGGTCCCTTCTCCATAGACATGTACCTTCCTGGTTTCGATGCTATAGCTCAGGATCTTAATACCACCGTACCAAAGGTTTCCTTATCGCTTTCGGGCTTTTTTATCGGAATCTCTTTCGGGCAGCTTCTTTACGGCCCTCTGCTGGATAAGTTCGGCAGGAAAAAGCCGCTATACATCGGCCTGGTTCTCTATATTGCTGCCTCAGTGGCCTGCCTTGCAGTTAAAGACATCAACCAGCTCATTATACTTCGTTTTGTTCAGGCAATCGGTAGTTGTGCCACAGCGGTTGCGTCGGTGGCAATGGTAAGAGACTTATTTAGCGTCAAAGAAAGTCCGAAAGTCTTCTCTTCGTTAATGCTTGTCATCGCTATTTCACCTATGCTTGCGCCGACAGCGGGAGGTTACCTGATTGCAGCCTATGGATGGCCATCAGTATTTCTGTTCCTGGCAGTAATGGCAGCTCTGATGCTGGCTGCGGTCGTTTTCTTCCTGCCAGAGAGCTTCAGTCCCGACCCTGACTATTCTTTGAAACCATCTCCCATAATCAAGAGCTTTCTTGGCGTGATCGTTGAGCCTCAGTTTTATACGTATGCCTTGGTCAGCGCCTTGTGTTTCGCCGGCTTGTTTACGTACGTGGCGGCCTCCCCTGTTGCATTTATGAATATATATGGCGTAAGCAAGACCGGTTATGGATGGATCTTCGCTCTCTTATCGGTCGCGTTCATCGGCTCGAGTCAGGTAAACAGTCTGCTGCTCCGCTGGTTCAGCAGTAAATCTATCGTCAAGTGGGCTTTGCTTTGCCAGACCATCTTTAGTATTGCATTTTTGATTGCGGCATTTTATGACATGCTCGATCTATATAGTACGATTAGCTTTATTGCGCTTTTCCTGGCCTGCCTGGGACTGATTAATCCGAATGCGTCTGCGTTATCCCTTGCTCCTTTTTTCAAAAACGCGGGGAGTGCATCTGCTCTAATGGGCGCCATCCAGATGGGTTTGGGAGCATTGGCTTCCGTATTGGTAAGCTTTTTTCCGGAAGATTCTGTACTGCCCATGCCATTGATCATGACCGTTGTAGTTACGACCGCATTGCTTATCCATACGGTCGGGAGCAAGAAGCTTAGCCTGAGTTAAGCACTATCGAAACTACAGGCTAGCCCATTTCCTTATCCAAGGCCTGTACTCTCTTCATACGTCGGTCCGTAAAGGCCCGGAACCTTGTTTCCGGTTGCACGGAGATAGACGATCAATTCACCGCGATGATGGTAAAGATGATTGAAAAGGAATCCGCGAACGACCAGGTTTCTGGGCATCGGTCCAATTAAGGTACGGTCACCGAATTTCATCGTCCACTGCACTGCCAAGCTTTCCTCGGTTATCGAGCGTATTGCAACCCTGGCCTTTTCTACATTCTTCTCAAAAAGCTCAATAGTAGCACGGATATCATCCGTCGCCCCGCGCTCAAAACTATCAGCCCCCATATCATACACGTCCTGAGTAAGAGATCCCACATACCAATAGTAGATGGTGGCGATATGCTGGGCCAGCTCGCCCATTGTCCAGGAAGTTGGCGAGGGTCTGAAGCCAAGATCTTTCTCCGGCACCGCAAGTAACAGTCTTCTGGTGCTGTTCACCTCGTGCTCAAACTCGTCGATCAAAGATTGTACTATCATAACTTGTTTTTACAGATTAAAACAAAATACGGGTTCAAAGGTTTCGGGCGCCACTTAGTGGTCAAATCGACAAAAAACTTGAAGTTAAGGCAAAATATGCTATTTTTAATGCTGAATGTCGCTGGAAGAGGATAATAGATTACTATGGAAGGGCCTGTTGGATGGAGATAAGCAATGCCTCTTTGATCTATATAATGCCACCTACTTTCACTTACTCCGGTTCGGTCTGAAGATTTGCAATGACAATGAACTGGTACTTGACTGCGTCAACCAACTGTTTCTGCATCTTTGGGATCGCAGACAAAAACTTCAGCCTGTACAGCAGGTACAGTCCTATCTATTTACCACGCTTCGCAGAATTATCCTTGATCAGATCAGCTATAAATCTAAAATAGATACAGCAGTGGTGAGGATGATGAGCGAAGATGAGCAGAATGTTACCTCTTACGAAGAAATGCTAATTCGTGTACAGGGGGATCAGGAGATGAACCAGCGTTTGCACAAAGCGCTCACTAAACTGAGTCCAAAACAGAAGGAATTTATCAAGCTCAAGTTTTTTGAAGGGCTTAGTTACGACGAAATAGCAGAAAAGCACACACAAAGTGTAAAAACATGCTATAATGTGATTTACGATGCGATTAAGAGTCTAAAAAAATCACTTTCTGTGCCTCTTAGAGAAAAATAACAGCCTCCCAGTCTGTTTCCTGTCTCGAAAAAACACCGCCCACAAAAAAAGTAAAATAAATCAGGGGAATTTTAACTGTTTTCACGTCTGTGTGTAAAGACTCAAAATGAACGTAGAGAATTACGACATCGAGGACTTCGCTTGTGATCATAGCTTTCAGGAGTACTGCCGTGAGGAGAACGAATCCTCCGTGGCTTTCTGGACCGAATGGATCGAGCGGAATCCTGAGAAAGCTCAGCTGATTCTTGAAGCAAGGCAGCTTGTTTGGTTTTTAAGCGCCGGACAAGGTAACCGCCAGGAACAATTGGACCATCTTAAACAAGGGCTGCGACAACGCGACCTTCTCGAGGCGGGCTTGGGTAGCGTTCGAAATGTTCATCAAAGCCGCAAACCCCGAAAGACCTATCTTACAGCTATCGCCGCATGTTTTGCCGCAGCTGTGATCGGCTATCTTTTTTATACAAAAGATCCCCTATCAATCTTTTATGCCGGATCGCGGCCGTTGGAATATTCAAGCACTGCCCTTAGCCGGAAAACCGTGGTACTGTCCGATGGCTCTGTTATAACGCTGAATAAAAACAGCAGCATTACCCTTTCCCCTCAATTCTCAAAGACAAAAAGAGAACTAACGCTAAGCGGCGAGGGCTTTTTCGAAGTGAGCCATGATACTGAACATCCCTTTTTTGTACGTACCGACGAGGTGACGGTTAAGGTGCTGGGCACTACTTTCAATATCAGCGCCTACCCACAAGCGAAAAACGAGACGGAGACGGTTCTTTTTGAGGGAAAGGTCGAAGTCACTTTAAACGCAGAACCCTCAAAACGGTACATTCTTAAGCCAAACGATAAGTTCATTACCAGACCTGCGCGAACAGCAGCAGCCATACCTGACATATCGCTTACAGCTACCCTTCCTGTCGAAGGCTCTGTGAACTCTGCGCCAAAAGAAACAGCCTGGCTGCGTAACCGGCTTGAACTGGACAATGAACGCTTGGAAGACATTGCCGACAGACTGGAGAAATGGTATGGGATCGAGATCGCATTTGAAGATAGTCTGCCCAAATCCTACCGGTATTCTGGAACCTTTGAGAGCGAAACTGTGGTTCGTGCACTGGAGGCCTTGCAGCTGTCATACCCTTTCAAGATCAAGCACGACAATGAAAAAATCATAATCAGCAAATAATATCATCGAAACATCTTCATCAACGAATTAAATCATTATTATGAGAAAACCTCTCCTCACAGTTCCTCCAGGCGAAAATATGTTCGCACGACAAATCATCCGCACCATGAAACTGACCCCTCTCCTCTTACTTTTTATGTGCATTCAGGTCACGGCATCGACTTATGCTCAAAGCCGTATCACCGCAGACTTGCGCGAAGTAAGCGTTAAACGACTGCTGAAAGAGATTGAGAAACAAAGCAACTACCGCTTCGTCTACAACAACAGCATCCTACCCGAAAATAAAATGGTCACGGTGTCGGTTAAGGACGCGACTCTCGAAGAAACAATGAAGCAAACACTGAGAGGGACAGGTTTAAGCTATTCTGTTAAGGAAGACGGACTCATCGTTATCTTTAATCCTGGATCTGCAGTGCAGGCGGATATTCCGGTGAAAGGAAGAGTGACGGATGGTCAGGGCAATCCCCTGCCGGGCGTTTCTGTAAAAGTAAAAGGTCTAAGTATAGGCACCTCTACAGACATTCAGGGGCGCTATACACTTGTCGTTCCTGAAGGCGCAAACGCTTTGGAATTCGGGTTCATTGGCTTTGCCTCTCAAACCGTTTCCCTTACAGGATCAGGCGAAGTGAATATCATACTCCGCGAAGATAACCGCACGTTGGAAGAAGTTACCGTTACAGGCTATACAAACTATTCGCGGACGCAATCTGCAAATGCTGCATCCGTAGTCACCTCAGACAAGATTGGACAGGTACCTATAGGTTCTGTGGATCAGATCCTGCAGGGACGCGTTCCGGGAATGACGGTAATCGCCAGCTCCGGCCAGCCCGGTACCAGCGCAAGCGTTACTATACGGGGAGTAAACAGTATCAGCGGCTCACGCGCACCACTGTACGTCATGGACGGCATTCAAATTGAGTCATCTTACTTTCAAACTCTCAATCCTGATGATATAGCCAGTGTAACCGTCCTGAAAGATGCCTCGGCCAAAGCACTTTACGGCTCCAGAGGATCGAATGGTGTTATCGTAATTACAACAAAAAAAGGCAAAACGGGCAGAGTTCAGGTAGATTACAAATCACAATACGGACAGTCTGATCTCACTAAACCCGGATTCACTATGATGAATACAGAGCAACGACTTCGCTTTGAAGAAGAGGTTGGTCTGGAGATCGGCAGAAATATCGGTCCGGGATGGGTGCATTCTCCAAAGAACCCTTCTTACGCCACGAAAACTCCTGACCAGCAAAGAAGATCAGATCAGATCCTCGACAGTCTTCGCAGCATCAACACAGACTGGAGAGACCTCTTTTTTCAGCAAAGCCAGTTCATGGAACAGCAGATAAGTGCGAGCGGAGGCAACGAAAATGTCCGCTTTTACAACTCACTCAACTATTACAAGCAGGACGGTATCGCCAAGCGCACAGGCATGGAGCGATATAACCTGCGTAGCAATGTGGACTTCAGCTCAGGTAAGTTTACAGGAAACGTAAACCTTTCGCTTGGCTATTCCTCGTCGAGTTTTACTGAGGGCGTTGAAAGTACCTCGGTCGGAGCCTCTATGGCATCTGTATACTATGCTTTGCCTTACGAATACCCGTACGCACCCGACGGAACACTCATTCATCCCGGTAACCGGACTGCGAATATTCTGGATCAGCGTGAGGGAAGTCAGGGACTGGAGCGCCTTCTGAATTCATCTGACAAAACCGATCAATTTAAGACGATCACCGGCATATCGCTCGGCTACCAGATCACTCCTGAACTAAAGCTGAGCACCCGGACGGGAGTTGACTACCGAAATTCTACCGATCAGGTTTATATCAACCCGGATTCATATTACGGATCGAGAAGCAACTCCAATACTGTGGGAGGTCGCGGAAAATTTGGCGAAGGCAGCAGAAGGAACTTCAGCATCATGTCCACATCAGGACTGACCTACAGCAAGAAGTTCAACGACGTACACGATTTTGAAGCGTCTGCGTTTTTGGAGTACGTTTACGAGAATTACCGCTCTTTCAATTATAACGGCTACGGACTAGATGCACGGCTACCTGAAACACCGGCGGGCATAACTGTTTCCACCGCTTTCTTGCCAGGCATTGGCGGTGGGCGTACCAGCGCTGCGCTGCTCTCCTATATGGGAGTGGGACGCTATACCTACAATGATAAATATACCCTGACAGGCAGCTACCGCTACGACGGCTCTACAAGAGTTGCGCCTCAAAACCGCTGGCATGGATTTTATTCCTTAGGAGCTAACTGGAATGCTAAGGCAGAAGAAATCCTTAAAAACCTGGATTTCATCCCTGAGCTCCGTCTCCGTGCCAGTTACGGTAGTACAGCAAGTCCTTTCGGCGGAAACTTTGACTATTTACCTACCTACGCGGTTAACACCAGCTATGGGGGCGCCAGTGCCCTGAGACCAGTTGCTGCAGGTAACGAAAACTTCGACTGGGAGTACGTTAACGAGTTTAACACAGGCTTTGATGTTGCTTTATTCAAACAAGGCAGACTGCGTATTGCCGCCGATTACTATAATAAGATTACGACGAATATGTTCATAGATCAGCCACCTTCTATAACTTCCGGTTTTGAGGTGCTATCCCTTAGCAGCGGGAAGATGAGAAATCGCGGTATAGAAGCAGATATCCAGGGTGAGGTCATCAAAACAAAAGATTTCAGCTGGAATCTGGGCCTAAACTTTGCCTACAACAAAAATGAGATCCTGCGCTTAACAGACGATCTGGATGAGATACCTGACGGCGATACACGTATATGGAAAGTGGGATATCCATTAGGAACCTATTATGCACCTAACTGGGCAGGCGTTAATCCTGAAAATGGCGAGGCACAATATTATGATAAGGAAGGCAACATCACAACGACCTATGATTTTGACGCTCTGGCAGTAACTGAATCAGGCAGTCTCTTTCCAAAGCTGACGGGAGGCTTCAATACCGGACTGCAGTACAAATCATTCACTGCAAGTGCTCTCTTCTCCTTTGTGTCTGGCGTAAAACGTTGGAACAACGAAGATCTATATAATGAAAATGATCGTTATATGACCAGTAACCAGTCAATACGGATGCTCGAAGACCGCTGGAAAAAACCCGGAGATGTTGCTACCCTGCAACGTATAGACATCAGACGTCAGTTCAGTTCCAAAGACATCCAGGATGCTTCGTTTCTAAGACTGAGAAATGTTACCCTGGGATATTCCGTTCCGGCTAATGTTATCGAACGCTTAAAGTTTGTCAAAGGTGTGAAAGTCTTTGTTCAGGGCCAGAACCTTTTTACCTGGACTAAATGGCGCGGACTGGATCCTGAAAACAACAATGTTTACGGACGTTTCCAATACCCGGCAGCAAAAACCTATACGGCAGGTCTTAATGTTAACTTTTAATCAGTACAGTCATGATACTTAAATCAACCCGTAAATATATCTCCCTGCTTATCGTGCTGCTGGTATCCTTCAGCTCATGTAAAAAGCTCGACGACGTCAACCCGACGGACACTATCGATCCATCAAAGGCTTTCCGAAACGTGAAAGATCTTGACCTCGGCTTGTTGGGTACTTACGCCTATCTGGATTATTCACTGATCGGCAGCAATGCCATCGTCTCTGATGAAATCACCGTACCCGATGAGAATACTGTCAGCAATACCGAAGCCTATCGTTGGCTTTATAATTCAGGCAGCGGATCAGTAACCTCCGCTTTTAATGATTACTATATAGCGATTGATCGTCTTAACCGCGTTCTTGCCGCCATACCCGCTGTAGAGGCAGTAGGTGCAGACCTCACGTTGAAACAGCGATATCAGGGGGAACTGCTTGCTTTGAGAGCATATTGTCATCTGGAGTTACTTCGGGCTTACGCCTCTTCGTATGACAATGGCGCTTTAGGGGTGCCCTATATGAAAAGTTCCATCATCAGCTACCCTGCCAGGGATAAGTTTGAAGCTGTCATCGCGAACATAAAAGCTGATTTAATCGAGGCAAAAGATCTGATCCCGGCATCTTTCAATGACCGGACCCGTATTACCAGAACTGCAGTGGCCGCCATTCAGGCCCGGACAGCCCTTTACGAGCGCAACTGGGCAGAAGCAGTCAGCTATTCGACGGAAGTAATCAATGCCGTTCCATTGGCCAGCAGGACACAGTTTCCGCAGATCTGGACAGACCAGAGCGATGCAGAAGTAATCTGGAAGTTAAAAAGAGTTGGTTCCGACTCACGAATCGGCGCCTTCTTCTTCCGCGAGACCGGAGGTCTTGTTCTATACGCGCCGTCTTTTGAGCTGATCAACAGTTTTGACCAGGCAAATGACATCCGCTATAGCTCTTATATCACATACTCGCCTAACCGGGGAGCGGGCAAGTCTGCTTATCTCGTCAAGAAATATATCGGTGGCGACGCTGCTGCACCCGGTCGCGCAGACGTGAAGCTGTTCCGGACAGCAGAGATGTACCTGATCAGAGCAGAGGCAGAAGCGGAACTCGCGCCGCAAGCTGCAGGCGCAGACCTCAATACACTCCGTTCAGCGCGCATACAGAACTATGCTTCTGAGACCTTTGCTGGCAAAGAAGCCCTTATTACCGCTATTTACCAGGAGCGCTTCAAAGATCTTGCCTTTGAAGGTCATCGTTTCTTTGATCTGAGAAGAAGAAAATTACCCGTAGAACGTTTACCGCAGGATGCTGTCAACGCTGTTGGTGCGGTAAAGCTAGAGCCGACCCAGGCGCAATATGCCTTCCCTATTCCGGCAAGAGAGATCTCGGTGAACCGTAATATGGAACAAAACCCGAACTACTAATGAAGTATTCACTGGCGGCAATGTTATTCTTCCTCTGCTATTCGGCAGTGGGATGTAAAAAAGACCCCAAGGGGTCTGATATACAAAAGGAGCATGCTCTCAACCCCGACCCGGCCGCCTTGCGGCCGGGTTCTATTGGTTATGTGGGCGATAGTGCTGATGTCGTAACTCCGGTTAACGGCGGCTTAGTGCTGATGGGCGGCGGATCCGACGTAGACGCAGCCTTCAAATGGATGATCGGGAGAAGCGGCGGAGGTGATGTGGTCATCATCCGGGCATCAGGAGCTGATGCTTACAACCCTTACATTTACGAGCTCGGAAAGGTGAACTCCGTCGAAACCCTTTACATTAATTCAAGAGCTCTGGCTGACAACGAACAGGTAGCCAGCATGATCAGAAATGCGGAGATGCTGTTTATCGCAGGAGGCGACCAGTCCAATTACATGAAGTACTGGAAAAATACCAAAACCATGGACGCCATCAATTACTTGCTGAACGTTAAAAAAGCGCCTGTGGGCGGTACAAGTGCGGGTTGCGCCATCCTCGGTGAACTCTACTACAGCGGCGAAAACGGCAGCGTTGTTTCCGATGAGGCGCTCGCGAATCCTTATCATCCCAACGTGACGTTGTATGCCAATGACTTTCTTAAGGCTCCGTTTATGAAAACGGTGCTAACAGATCAGCATTATGTAGCGCGAAGCCGCCAGGGAAGACATCTTGCTTTTCTCGCAAGGATGCTGAAAGATAAAGGGATCGAAGCCAAAGGTATTGCAGCTGACGAAAGAACCGCTGTCTGTATAGATGCGAATGGTAAGGCCGCTGTATTCGGCAAAGGCAAGGCTTTCTTTCTGATGACTGATAAGAATAAAATTCCTGAAGTTTGTGAAAGCGGAAAGGCTTTAAGCTGGAACGCTAAACAGGCAGCTGTTAAGGTTTATGCCATAGCAGGTTCAGAACAAGGCAACGGAAACTTCGACCTAAGCACCTACGCTGAAACTGAAGCAAAAGGCGGAAGCTGGCAGTGGTGGTCGGCAGAACAGGGAAAATTAATAATGAAATAATAAGATGAATTTTAAGAAAGCTAAAGCGGGCCTGGTCGTTATACTCACCAGCGCATGTTTGAGTGGTGCATTTGCTCAAAAATATGTCATGGTCATCCACGGAGGAGCGGGAACCATAACGAAGTCAAGTATGACTGCCGAAAAGGAAAAAGCTTATCGCGCAGCCCTCACGACCGCCCTGCAACGGGGGTATAGCGTGATTCAATCAGGCAAACCCAGCCTCGATGCTGTAGAAGCAGCGATCCATGTGCTGGAAGACTCCCCGCTTTTTAATGCCGGGAAAGGTGCGGTGTTCACACATGACGGGCGCAATGAGATGGACGCCTCCATCATGGACGGAAAAACGCTGGAAGCGGGCGCTGTGGCCGGTGTCACCACCATTCGTAATCCCATCAGCGCCGCCCGGGCAGTTATGGAGAAATCAGAACATGTGATGATGGTCGGTCAGGGTGCCGAGGCCTTCGCAAAAGAAGCAGGAATCACGCTGGTTGATCCTTCGTACTTCCGTACCGAAGAGCGCTGGCAGGGGCTTCAGAGAGCGATCAAAGAAGATTCTACGAAGAGCGTGCTCGATCATGGCAGTAAGAAGGCCGCTTTAATGGGAATAAAGAACCGCGATAACAAGTTCGGCACCGTTGGCGCAGTAGCGCTCGACAAGCAAGGCAATCTGGCCGCCGGAACCTCAACCGGAGGAATGACTAACAAAAAGTACGGCCGCGTTGGCGACTCGCCCATAATTGGTGCAGGAACATATGCCAATAACGCTACAGCCGGTATCTCCGGCACAGGCTGGGGAGAGTTTTATATCCGCAGCGTAGTGGCGCACGATATTTCAGCATTGATGGAATACAAGGGACTTAGCGTTTCCGAAGCTTCTAAACTCGTGATGGATAAAGTGGGCAAGCTGGGGGGCGATGGAGGTGTGATTGCGCTGGACCGGAAGGGCAATGTAGCGACCCCTTTCAACACCGAAGGGATGTACCGTGGAATGGTAACCGCGGATGGAAAAATTACCATCGAGATTTATAAGTAATAAGAGAGGGAGCGTTGTGCTCCCTTTCTTATTTATCGAATCAGGAACTTCTCCCCATCTGCATATAAACCAAATCGCAGATCCTGCATCAGTATCAAACCGCGGGAATTGACCTTTAAACCTTGAGGTTCAGAAATGGTCATCACCTGGCTCTCGCCAGAGACCTCTATATTATTTCCTCTCACAATGATCGCGGTGCTCTCATCGATTCCTATACACGTATAATCCGGATAGGCAGCTAAAGCAGAAATAAGCCTGTTATGCCTGCTGCGTTTCAAGAAATGCTGGTCTATGATAACCGAGTCAAGAAGTCCAAGGCCGTCTTTGAATTCAATATTTTTATCCCATAATTTGTCGAAAGTCTCCTTATACGTAGTGTCGCCTGCAAGCTGCTGACCGGTGATCATCACCTTACTCATCACAGCAGCACCCGCACTGGTACCTGCCACCGTTGATCCGTTCTTGTAGGCCGCATGAATAGCCTCGTAAACCGGTGTATTTTTGACGACGTCCATAAACCGGTCCTGGCTTCCCCCGGCAATATAAATTAAACGGGCGTTCCGTAATGAATCTACCCATCGCTTATTACCCACGGTTGCCCTACTGAAATTAAATGAAGTGATCTTGTTGGGAATGAGCTCTCCGATCTGTTTAGCAATCCCCTGAAATGACTCCACAGGAAGTTCGCTTGCCATGGGTAGTACCACAATATAATCTTTGCTCTTAAGATCTGCTGTTTCAACCAGCTTTTTAATCAGATCATTTGAGCGGCTCCCCCCTCCGATGATAAATAACTTTCCTTTGGGTGTGTGCTGTGCAGATGCATGAGAGAAAACCAGCGATAAAGCTATCGCAATAGAAAGGGCGTAATTCATGCTTAAAAATAAGAAAAACATGCTAATTACGAACCTGAGCCTACTTATTCCTCGCCAAAAAACCTGCAACTAAATCGTTAACCTTATCAGCATGTTCGATTAAACTGAGGTGACCACCTTCTACCAGTGCGTATTCCCCTCGTTTTACGTGTTTGGCTATGTGCTTACCAGCGTATGCTCTGGTTAGCCTGTCATCCGCAGCCCCAATTACCAGACAAGGAGCTATGATCTTTTTCAACCGGGCGGACATCTCAAAATCAGCACATCTAAGCAGCCCTTCGGCGGTGACTTCCGGTGGGCAAAATGCTGCAATGCGGGAAATGAATCTAAGCTGCGCTGCACTCTGCTCCCCTTTGAAGAAGATATAACGGTGAAACAAGATACTTAAGCCGTTCATGTAGTTCATCCGTGTTAACCAACTGAACAACAAGGGATGTCGTTTCGCATATTTCAAGTAAGGCCGTATCACGGGTTCCTGTAAATATTGCATAAGCCATGACGCTTGGCAGGTGGTATAAGGGTTTGTATAGCTGCAATGCTGCAGGATCGTTGCTTTTACCTCGTTAGGGTATGTGCTGCAATATTCCATAACAGTCATAGCTCCCAGACTGTGACCATATAAAATCGGCTTGATGAGTGAGAGAGCAGAAATAACTGCTGCTAAATCCCTTGCCAGGTCCTTTACAGCAAGACTCGCAGGAGCTGGTGATTTTCCATGTCCGGGCAGATCGACGATAATCAGCCGGTAGGATTCGCGCAGCATGGACCGCTGGTAGAACCATTGTTCGCGGCTTCCATTGAGCCCATGAATCAGCACCAGGGGCTGCGCGTTTTCAGGACCTTCGATTTCGACATAGATCGTATTTCCTGTCGGGCTTTTGATGTACTGGTGACCATTTGATTTTAATCGCTTTGGATTAGCCAACCTGCTTCGCGAAGATACCAGCCAGGAAACGGGGTACCTGCCAAAGGCCAGCAGTAGGCCTGCAGACACGAGTCCGAATGTTTTAAGTGAACGGTTCATTGATTGCTGTAAGTATGCTTGTTATTCAAACATCCAGACGTTCGCTATTGTTTGTACTCTATCATCCGATTCCATCTTCAGGATGTCCCTTCACTCATAGTTAAGAAAATAATGCTGCAGCAACAGGATTGTCTTTGCATCCATGAACTCCCCTTTTTTCAGGGTTCGACGGGCCTCATCAAAGCTCATTTCCACAAGTTCTATATCCTCACCTTCCTCTTCCAGACCACCGCCTTCACCATGCCTGCCCCTGCTGTTGTACCAGGCAATGTACAGGTGCTGAAATTCGGTGATTCCACCTGCAGAGGTATAGACATTGGCAACTTTAGTAAGATCATGGATGGGATATCCTGTTTCTTCGTCAACTTCCCGATAAGCAGTTTCTTCCGGAGATTCGCCTTCGTCGATTAGTCCAGCGCAAGCCTCTACCAGATAGCCCGTCTCGTTTCCGTTCAGGAAGGTGGGTAATCTGAACTGTTTAATGAGCAGAAACTTACTGTTTACACTATCCACGAGCAAAACGGTCACTGCATCAGGACGGAAGTAAACTTCGTTTTTCTTCTCCAGGAGCTTTCCCTTGCTGCCGGTTCTCTGGAAGGTATAGAATTTTAGCGGATACTTTTTATCCGAAAGGGTTTCTTCTTTGATGATCTTGATATCGGACATACTGTTTTGTTTTGATGAGCATTTTTTAGTTGGTAAAACTGTGCGAACGGATTATCGACAAATGTTCAGTATTTGATAGGATTAATCTGGTAACCTTATGCTGACAGGCGCTGAACATTAGTGCTATAAATAACTAAAAGTGTGCCAGCGATTGTTTTTAGTTTTCAATAACTTAGCTGAAGTATAACCTGTTATAACTATCCATCTTTGGGCAAACTTCGCAGATTGGATCGGGGCAAATTCAGTCTGTGGGACTTATCTGTTGATCTAAGTGATTCCATGATATGAAAAGAACTCTCTTTATCTCGTTACTTGTCTTGATATGTACGCAATTAAAAGCTCAACGTCCGATGGACTGGGCTTTTAAGTTAAATCTTGAGCAATTCGATG
>NZ_PVTH01000008.1 GCF_003002875.1 Arcticibacter pallidicorallinus | reverse complement strand
CTCATCGGGATGGACTTCAATATGAAGAGCCGGCTGAGCGAAGTACTGCAGGTCAGTCAGCGGGTAGAGCGGGATGAAGAGGGTCGCCTAAGCGTGTTCATGGGAGCTTTGAACGCCAAAACCGACCTGAGGGTACCGCTAAGCATCAGTAAACCGGTGAGCAAGTACCGGCTCCGTTTCAGCCTGATCGGCTTCAATTTCCGGAAGGAGTACTATGAATATCTGGAAGTGAAAGACCTGGAGTTTCGCTGGCAGGCTCAGCTGGAGGCCCAAGAGATCCGCTTTGAAACCCTGCCGGAACCCGATCAGCTGCTGATGCTCAGCGTATCGTTGCTGGCTTATAGCGAAACCCGGATGGAAGAAGGCTATGTATTGCTCAACAGCAAGGAGTTCAGTCCCTGTTCGATTATCGCTGCTTTCCACGCGGAAGAACCGGGAGGGTACCCAGCAAGACCTGTGAATATGGAACTCGACGGGGCGCAGCAAACACGGGGAGCGTCTATATATAATATGTGTTATGAGGGCAACAGACTGCTGCGGGATCAGGAGCGAAGAAATGTGAAACAAAGTAGCGGACAGTCAAAAATGTCAGCTAAGCCGTCGAAGCAGCGTAGCCTCATGACATCCATGCCGGTAGGCACCAGGGTGTCGTTTTCAGGCACTGTTAGCCCGGAGTAAGGAAATCGCAAGTGTCTGACTTAATTGCGTGTAAGTCATGATGTTTAGTTCAGGTTATACTTGTCTGATTTGACGCTTGTGACCTTTGCTGCAAAGATGATGGCAATGATCAGCAGGCCCGTTATAATACAGACAATCAGCTGCAAATTCGAGATCAGGTCAGACTTTGCCACATCGTTTTTAAGGCTGCTTACTAAGGTAGCGCCTACGTTAGACTGGATGCGTGTTAGTTTCGAGAGGTGATCCATCATTTTATGATGGCTTGCAACCGCCCGGTTGTAAAAGGCAGATTTTGCAGCTTCTTTGGAGTTATGTGTGGAAAGATCAACGATTTCTTTTTCCAAGGCAAGATACTCTTTCAGGTTGTTTTTAAGTCCGTTGAAATGAACAAGCTCCTCGTCAACTAGATATGTTTTCTCGTATTTCCTTATCAGAGCCTCTATACGATCATTTTGTTTTGCAAGTTGCTTGCTGATCAGAATGGAGGACGGATCAGATGATTCGAGATATGATTCGAGCTGATCTCTTTTCTGATAGGAAACCTCCGCTAGAAAAAACAAGTCAGTAGCCGGAATAAGCCTGTCTTCGTATATGGATAATACCGCCTTATTAATATTATTGATATTGCGGGTTTCGAGTAAGGTAAATATGGTTATGCAGAAAATGATTGACCCCAGGACGCAGGCGATCTTAAATTTCTGAGGAATTGCGTATATCCATCTCATAGGCGGAAAACTCATTAGGATTAGTGGGTAATATACATAAAAATACCCTCTTAGGTTCTTAAAAAAGTAAAGACCGGCTATTGCCGGTCTGTTACTACTTAATACTCCAACCCCTTGGTTCTTTACTGCGGAGGGGACCGCAGTGTATTTAGTTTCTCCCGAATGGGATAGATAATAATGGTACTTTTGATCTTGAAGCCATGATCCGGGTTTTGCTCCGGTGTACGATGGAATCCCATAGACCATATTTTTGAGGAACCATAACGAGCAGGTCCGCATTATACTCTGTGATACCTCTTTCAATTCCCTCAATTACACTACCTCCATCGATCTCGCGGTAAGAGTGGCTGATACCCTCAAAGTGTTCTTCAATCTCTGCGTTGGTAGTCAGTGTAGCGCCTGCTTTCTTTAAAAGCTTATCAACATGCAGCACCTGGACGTCAGCTTTCATATCAGAAGCGATCGTGCGAAGCTTCTCCAACGTGGTATTAGCCGTTGGGCACTTTTCGTCGCAAGCAAATAAGATTTTGCTCATTCCTTTGAATTTCGCGCCCTGTGGAATCACCAATACAGGATATTTAGCGTGAGCGATTATGGATGTGGTTGTGTTTCCGAACAATTTTTGGTCGATACTGTCACCTCTCATTCCCATGACAACAAGCTCTGCGTTATTTTCAGCGACAAGCTTGTCCAGCTCTTCCTGAATATCAGCAAGTTTGCTGACAGTGCTTACTTCGATATCGTAATTTACCGAAGTTTTTAAAGCGATATAATCCAGTGAGGCCTTATTGGATGCAATCATTTTTTCAATTCCGGAAGCCGGAAGAAGGGTGTTGGCTGCATGAGGTGGAATAACGAACGAGTTGTATAAAACTAACTTCGCGTTTGCAAGTCTGGCCAGTGCTCCTGCATATTCCAATGCGTTGTTCGCGTCGTTCGAAAGGTCGGTTGCTACGATGATAGTTCTCATGATCGTGGGTTTTTGTATATTTCAAAGATAGGACGATTAGTTGAGGTAAAATATGACTGCGGTTACTTAAAACCGTAATCTAGGTTGCCCTTACCTACCGCCCGTTAGTTTCTCATGTTGATATATTGCAGCGGCTGACCAAAGTCTTCCGATCTGCAAAGAGAGATCACTGCCTGCAGATCATCAATCTTCTTTCCCTGAATTCTCACTTGTTCGTCCATTATCGAAGCTTGTACTTTGATACCGCTGTCTTTGATCTTCTTGATTATCTTTTTCGAAGTTTCCTTGTCGATTCCTTCCTTGATTTTAATCTCTTTTCTGATCATATTGCCAGAAGCATAATGTTCCTTTCCGGTTTCAAGCGAATTGGGGTCCAGTCCTTGTTTCAGCATTCTGGAAATGATGGAATCTATAATCGCTTTTAACCGCATGTCGTTTTCAGTAACGACAGTTATTTCGTTCGTTTTTTTATCCAGATCGACTGTACTCTTTGAGTCATTAAAGTCATATCTGTTCAGGATCTCCTTTTTAGCGTTATTGATGGCGTTGTCCAGAGTCTGAGCGTCAATTTTACTTACAATATCAAATGAAGGCATAATACTAGTTTTATCTAAAGGTAAACTTACAGATTTATATGCATAATCGAGATTCTGTAAACATGTTCGGGCGAACAGGGTTTATGAAGAAATGACGGTGGAAGCGATATTCCGGATTCTCGCAGAACTTGCTTAAACCTCGATTTGTTAATGTAGATTTAACATTAAAATCTACAGTTTTGCAAGGTAACGACTGCTGTCGTTATATAAACTATCTAAATGGCTAAGGGAAATATTCAGCTGACAAACCGTGAAATAAGTTGGTTATACTTCAACGAGCGAGTATTGCAGGAAGCAGCGGATGTTTCCGTGCCTTTGATTGAGCGCATCAGGTTCCTGGCGATATTTTCATCAAACCTCGACGAGTTTTACCGTGTGCGTGTTCCTACGCTAAGCAGACTGGCGAATATTAATGCCAAAGCGAAAGAGCTTTTGGGCTATAATCCGAAGAAGATCTTAAAGGAGATTAAGGAGATCGTGGTTAATCAGGAATATCGTTTTGACGACCTCTATGAAAACGTCATTATCAAGGAGCTGGAGGCCGAACGGATCTTTATCATCAATGAAAAGCAGCTAAACGTCAAAAGGGGGGAGTTTATTCGTAACTACTTCAGAGAAAAGCTCTTGTCGACGCTGGTGCCTGTGATGCTCGATGATACGAAACCTTTCCCTGAGTTGAAGGACCGCGGAATTTACTTTTTCGTCAGACTCAGCAAAAAGGATAAACGGCAGAAGGTGCAGTACAGCCTGATTGAGATTCCTTTGGAGAGTTTGGAGCGGTTCATTGTACTGCCCGAGACCAACAATCTCAAGTTTGTCATCCTTCTCGACGATATCATTCGTTATTGTCTCGACGACATCTACTTTATATTCGATTATCCGGAGGTGGAGGCCTATTCTATACAGCTGACACGTGATGCGGAGCTGACTCTTGATACCAATGTGAGTGAGAAGTTTATCGATACGCTCGCCAAGAGCCTGCAGAAGCGTAAAAAAGGGAAGCCGATGCGCTTGCTGTATGATAATAATATCCCGCTGTCGATGCTCAGTTATCTGGTGGCTAAGCTTGACCTCACATCCGACGGCCTGATTCCCGGCAGCCGGTATCACAACTTTAAAGACTTTATCAATTTCCCTAACGTAGGCAGGCCGGAACTCGAATATCCAAAGGAAGTTCCGCTGCGGGTGAAGGATCTGGATCTGAGTAAAAGTATATTCAGTCAGATGGCCAAGCGCGATTACCTCATTAACCTGCCGTACCAGTCATTCGACTACATCATCCATTTCATGCGCGAGGCGGCCATCGATCCCAAGGTGACTGAAATAAGCATCACGCTTTATCGCCTTGCCGCTAATTCCAGGGTGATCAATGCACTGATCAATGCAGCCAAGAACGGGAAAAAGGTCAATTGCCTGGTGGAACTGAAGGCGCGGTTCGATGAACAGAACAATATCTACTGGATGAACAGACTGGAGGAGGAAGGTGTTAATGTGAGCCATGGGCTGCACGATTACAAGGTCCATTCCAAGATCTGTTTGGTGACCCGGATAGAGAAAGGTAAGCCGGTATACTATGCCAGTCTGGCTACAGGAAACTTCAACGAAAAGACATCCAGGATCTATTGCGACCATAGTTTATTTACCACGCATCAGGGTATCGCTAACGAACTGAGGCGCTTGTTCAGGAGTCTGGATAAGAAGATCTTCCTCGACGATTACAAATATCTGATCGTGTCGCCTCTGGAGACCCGCAAGAAGGTTTATGGTTTTATCGATCAGGAGGTGAAAAACGCTCATGAGGGTAAACCCGCATACATGGTGTTGAAAATGAATAGTCTGGCAGATGAAGAGATGATTGGCAAGCTTTATGAAGCAAGCAATGCAGGGGTGAAGATTCAACTGATTATCCGGGGGATGTGTTGCCTCGTCCCCGGAGTTCCCGGGATGAGTAAGAATATTGAAGTGATCAGTATCATCGACAAATATCTGGAACATGCCCGCCTCTGGATATTCGGCAATGGGGGGAAGGAGCTGATGTTTATGTCGTCGGCTGACTTCATGACACGGAATCTCGACCAGCGCGTTGAAGTCGGTTTTCCGGTACTGGATCCGGAAATTAGACAGGAACTGAGAGATATCATCGATATTCAGCTCAGGGATAATACCAAAGCACGTGAAATCAATGCCGCCAATACCAATCGTTACCGCCGGACGGAGGATGTGGTAAAGCATAGGGCACAGAAAGAAATATACACCTATTTAAAAAACAAGTTACAGAAGTGAGATACGCAGCAATAGACGTTGGATCAAATGCCGTTCGCTTATTAATAGCAGATATTAATCAGGAGGGTAAAGAAATTACATATAAGAAAAATACGTTCATCCGGGTGCCTCTCCGTTTGGGAGATGACGCTTTTCTCGATAAGAAGATCGGGGAGCGGAAAGCAGAGGAACTGGTCAAAACGATGTCGGCCTTTAAGCTCCTTATGGATGTTTATAAAGTATCGGATTATATGGCCTGCGCAACTTCGGCCATGCGGGAGGCCGAGAACGGTGCGGAGATAACGAAACGGATCATGGAGGAGGGGAACCTTAATCTACAGATTGTGGAAGGTCAGACCGAAGCCAACATTATCTACTCCACCCATATTGCTGAAAGTCTGGAGCTGGATAAGAACTATCTCTATATCGATGTGGGTGGAGGTAGTACAGAGCTTTCGATCTTTACGAAAGGCAAGGTCGAAGTGTCGAGGTCCTTTTCGATCGGAACGGTCCGTATGCTGGACAATGCTGACACGCAGGAGGAATGGGATGAGATGCATAAGTGGATCAAAGCGAATACGCGTATCTACAAGAACCTGATCGGGATTGGGACCGGTGGAAACATCAACAAATTATTCCGCATGTCTGATCAAAAAGATGGTAGTCCGCTGAGCTTTTCAAAACTCAATGATATGTATCTGAACCTTCGTTCCTACTCATTGAAGGAAAGAATTAGCCTGATGAAGTTAAATCCTGACCGGGCGGACGTAATTGTTCCGGCATCTGAAATTTACCTGAGCGTAATGAAATGGGCCTCAGTAAAGCAGATATATGTACCCAGGGTTGGAATGGCTGACGGAATCATTCAGGTCCTTATAGATAAAAATTTAAAATCATAAGTTTGCATGTCTTAATCGGGTATCAGGCTTATGAGCGTATTGCTTTTTACATCTATTCTCTTCATGGGCGCTATTGCGGCCGGCCTGGTCGGCGCTTTGACGGGATTAGGAGGGGGAGTTGTATTGATTCCGCTGCTGACGCTGGTATTTAACGTAGATATCCGGTACGCCATTGGCTGTGCGCTGGTTTCGTCTATCGCCACGTCGTCGGGATCGGCAGTGGCTTATATTAAAGAAGGGATTACCAATATCCGAATCGGGATGTTTCTGGAGATAGCGACGACAACGGGGGCAATAATAGGCGCCCTGATCGCTGTTTATATGCCTACTAATATCGTGGCGGTGATCTTTGGTGTGGTATTGCTGTTTTCTGCTCTTATGGCTTTGCGTAAGAAGAACGAAGCGGCGGATACTTCCGAAAAAAGTAAGCTTGCCCGGCTTCTTAAACTTAACGGTTCTTATACAGGTCCGGCCGGGCCGGTTGACTATAAAGTGCATCGGGTTCTTGGAGGTTATTCATTGATGACCGTGGCGGGGGTGATTTCCGGACTTCTGGGTATCGGATCCGGGGCTCTCAAGGTCCTGGCCATGGACACCGTTATGCGCATACCCTTCAAGGTGAGCACAACAACCAGCAATTTCATGATAGGCGTTACCGCAGCTGCCAGTGCGGTGGTCTATCTTCAGCGGGGGTATATCGATCCGGATCTGGCTATGCCGGTTGTGATCGGTGTACTGATCGGTGCATTTGCCGGTTCGAAGATCCTGCTGAAAGCTGATGTTAAGAAATTGCGCCTGCTTTTTAGTGTAGTGATTGGTTTTCTCGCTTTGGAGATGATTTATAACGGCTTAACGGGGAGGCTATGAGCAGATTAATCAAAACGGACAGAGATGTAGCCACTGTTGTGGGTAAGCTCCTGAGGTTTGGGGTACTGTCGGCTTGTCTGGTAGCTATTATCGGAGGACTGATGTTTCTGATCCTGCACCGATCGGAGATTTCAGATTTTACTCAGTTCAGGGGGGCGCCTGAGTATCTGAGGAGCCTGGAGGGTATTTATGGAGGGCTTCTTGCATTGGATGCGAGAGCGGTTATTCAGGCAGGAGTGCTCATCCTGATTGCTACGCCGATATTGCGTGTAGCGCTTTCAGTATTTGCCTTTGCTCTCGAAGGGGATTATCTGTATGTGGTGATCACTGTAATTGTTTTACTTATTATTTCTGTTGGTATGTTTGGAGGTCTGGCCGGATGATGAAACAAGGGCCTATCGGGGTTTTCGATTCGGGTTACGGCGGATTGACGGTCTTTAAGGAGATCGTGCAGCGCCTGCCGCAATATAATTATATCTACCTCGGCGACAATGCCCGGGTGCCTTATGGGACGCGTTCGTTTGAAACGGTTTACCGCTATACCTGGGAGTGTGTACAGCAGTTATTTGCTTTAGACTGTAATCTGGTGGTACTGGCTTGCAATACGGCTTCGGCAAAGGCTTTGCGTACCATTCAGCAAAACGACTTGCCGCTTTATGATCCCTTTAGGAGGGTCTTGGGTGTGATCAGGCCGACTGCGGAAGTGATCGGTCAGTATACCCGAACGGGGAAGGTGGGAATTTTGGCGACACAGGGAACGGTCAGTTCCGAATCGTACGTTATCGAGATTCATAAGTTCTTTCCGGAAATACAGGTTTATCAGGAAGCGTGTCCCTTGTGGGTCCCATTGATTGAAAACAATGAGTTTCGGACACCCGGGGCTGAGTATTTCATCAGAAAAGATCTGGAAAATCTGTTTGCCAAGAGTCCGGATATCGATACGGTTGTTCTTGCCTGCACGCATTATCCGCTACTGAAGGATATTATTTTGAAATATCTTCCAGGAGGTGTGAACCTGATCTCTCAAGGGGAGTTGATAGCCGATAGTTTGGCTGATTACCTGGAGAGACACAGCGATTTGCGGGCGTGCTGTTCATTGGGGGATAGCCGGCAGTTCTACACCACAGGTGCGGTGCCTGAGTTCGATGAGAAGGCTTCGCTGTTTTTGGGCAGTGCTGTGCAGTCCGCACCGTTGCTGCTCTAGCTCCCAAAACGCTTTATATAATTCAATATTCCGCATTAAAGCTTTATTTTTGTGGATATATTAATTTATACTCCCTCTAAAATGAGCATTTCTAAAACATATAATCCTAAGGAAACAGAAGATAAGTGGTATAGCTATTGGTTGGAAAAAGGCTTCTTTCATTCAGAACCGGATGATCGTGAACCTTATACCATTGTGATTCCGCCACCTAATGTAACCGGGGTGCTTCATATGGGGCATATGTTGAACAATACCATTCAGGATGTTCTGGTTCGCAGGGCAAGAATGCTTGGTAAGAATGCTTGCTGGGTTCCTGGTACAGACCATGCTTCTATAGCAACGGAGGCGAAGGTTGTTGCCATGCTGAAGGAGAGAGGCATCGAGAAAAAGGATATCTCCCGCGAGGAGTTCCTGAAATATGCCTGGGAATGGAAAGAAAAGTACGGTGGCATCATCCTGAAGCAGTTGGAAAAATTGGGAGCTTCATGTGACTGGGACAGAACCAAGTTTACCATGGATGAGGACCTGTCTGAAGCAGTAACCGATACGTTTATACATTTATACAATAAAGGACTGATCTACCGCGGAGTGCGTATGGTTAACTGGGATCCTAAAGGGAAGACAGCGGTATCAGACGAAGAGGTTATCCGTAAAGAAGTTAATCAAAAGCTATATTACATCCGTTATCAGGTTGCCGGTACGACGTCTGATAATCCGGAATATATCCTCATTGCCACGACTCGTCCGGAGACCATCATGGCGGATAGCGCAATCTGCGTAAATCCTAATGATGAGCGCTATACGCATCTTAAGGGTAAGAAAGTTATTATCCCGCTTATCAATCGCGAGATTCCTGTTATCGAAGACGAGTATGTTGAGATGGAATTCGGTACCGGCTGCCTGAAAGTTACGCCTGCGCATGATTTGAATGACTATGAGCTGGGACTGAAACACAAGCTCCCTGTTATAGATATTCTGAATGATGATGGTACGCTGAATGAGAAGGCTGTTATTCTGGTTGGTGAAGAACGTTTCGTAGCCCGTAAAAAGATTGCTCGTTTGCTGGAAGAGGGAGAGCTCTTAGAAAAAGTTGAAGATTATAAATCGCAGGTTGGTTTCTCTGAAAGAACCGATGCGGTCATTGAGCCGAAGCTGTCGCTGCAGTGGTTCTGCAAGATGGAAGAGATGGCGAAGCCTGCGCTGGAATATGTGCTGGAAGGCGATGTGAAGCTTATTCCGGATAAGTTCACCAACACCTACCGTCATTGGATGGAGAACGTGAAAGACTGGTGTATCAGCAGGCAGCTATGGTGGGGACAGCGTATCCCGGCCTGGTATAACGACAAAGCAGAATGGGTAGTGGCCAAGACTGCAGAGGAAGCTGAGGCCTTGTTTACTGCGGGTGGACAGTCTGCCCATGGTATCGTTCAGGATGAAGACGTGGTGGATACCTGGTTCTCTTCCTGGCTATGGCCGATATCGGTATTTGACCCCTCTGTATGCGGACATCCTGAGAAGGAAGGAAATGCAGATCTGAACTACTATTATCCAACCAATGATCTGGTTACTGCTCCGGAAATTCTTTTCTTCTGGGTGGCACGTATGATTATGGCAGGACATGAGTTCCGCGGAGAAGCACCTTTTAAGAATGTTTATCTGACCGGAATCGTACGTGATAAGCTCGGCCGTAAGATGTCCAAGTCTTTAGGTAATTCACCTGACCCTATTGAGCTGATTAATCAATATGGGGCAGATGGCGTGCGCGTGGGCATGCTTCTTTGCTCGCCTGCGGGCAATGACCTGATGTTTGATGAGTCATACTGTGAGCAGGGACGTAATTTCACCAACAAGATCTGGAACGCGTTCAAACTGCTTAAAGGCTGGTCTGAATCTACAACCCCGGGAGAGAATCCGGATAATAAAGCAGCGATCAGCTGGTTTGAAAACCGTTTTAATGAAGCGCTGGTGGAGATTGAATCGCATTATGCGCAATATCGGTTATCGGAAGCCTTAATGGCGACATATAAGCTGATATGGGATGATTTCTGCTCCTGGTACCTGGAGATGGTTAAGCCTCCTTATCAGCAACCGGCAGATGAGTTTACGGTGACTGCGACTAAGGCATTTTTTGAGAAGATATTGACATTGCTGCATCCTTTCATGCCGTTCCTGACGGAAGAGCTATGGCATGATGAAATATTCGGAGAGCGTGGGGAGCTTGATTGCTGTGTGGTTGCGGCATATCCACAGCCTGCTGTAACAGATGAGAAGCTGCTTAAAGAAATTGAGGTGATCAAGAAAGTGGTTTCTGAAGTTCGTAATACCCGTAACAGTAAGCAGATCTCGCCGAAAGAAGCGCTGCCTTTATCGGTAAAAGTAAACTCTGATGTGGATTACCACGCTTATCTGCATATCCTGAACAAGCTTGCCAATCTGAGCGAAGTAACCTTCGTAGAGGAAAAGGTTTCTGGTGCATCTTCGTTTATGACCGGTCGTGATGAATTCTTCATCAGTCTGGAAGGCAACGTTGATCCGCAGGCGGAATACGACCGGATGATGAAGGATATCGAATATTTTGAAGGCTTCCTGTTTTCTGTAAATAAAAAACTTTCTAATGAGCGCTTTGTTCAAAACGCTAAACCGGAGGTCGTTGCTAATGAGAAAGCCAAACAGGCAGACGCAGAAGCGAAGATCGCTACCTTAAAAGAGAGTTTGAAGGCATTAAACCTGGGATAATATGAAGTATCTTTTCTATTCATTTTTACTGCTCGCTTTTGCGGGCTGCCAACAGTCGGGAACGACTAAGCAGGCTGCGGGTGAGGCTGAAAAAGATCAGGTTGATCCGGCTATCTTGATCTCGTGTGAAGGGGTAGGGGAAATTAAAATGAGCATCAGCTATGAGGAGCTTGAAAAGCAGGTTGGGGCTAAGGCGCTGACACCTCATGAGAATACGGTTTATGGAAGTTTTACAACGGTTTGGGAGAACACGCCGAAGGCTGTAAATGTCTACTGGAAAGAAAAGACGCCTCCATTTAAAACCGTTAATTATCTGGAAGTTGTAGACCCCGCTTCCATTTATCGCACGGGAGATTCGATACGGGTGGGATTAGGTATGCGGGATATGGTGCGAATGAACAATAACATGCCTCTTACCTTTCGCAACTTTTATGCAGTGGAGCGAAGTGGCTTGATTACGAGCTTCAATAATGGCTCCATTGCGGAGAGAAACCCTTGTCTTACAGGGGTGCTCGAGTGGTCGAGTCAGGAGAATGTTTATAAAGACCAGTACGAAGCATTCAAACAGCAGGAGATTGTAGAGTCTTACGATAAGATCCTCCAAAGAATCGAGGTAAATCTGAGCGCTATACGGGTGCTGAACAAACAATAGTATCAATTTCCCCTTTATATTAATAAAGTTCCTTATGAAGAGAGTCGCTTACTTTGCCCTGTTACTGTTTATGATGTCTTGTACCAACTCTCCGAAGGTGAAAGAAGAAGCCGGCGACTGGCTGCAGGGAGGTGATCCAACTGAGATTACCTGCTGGGGCATCGGCGACATAGAGCTGGAAGACTCCTACGATATACTTGTTGAGAAAGCTGGACTTGATCATGTCAAGCAGGATTCTCTCTTTAAGGAAGGCATGTTCGAAAGAGTTATTACCAGAGTATGGCCTAATACGGAGAAGGAAATAACGGTGTACTGGAAAGAAAAAAAGGCTCCTCTTGTGACGATCGAAATGCTGGAGCTCCGTGATTCTGCTTCTGTTTATCATTTTGCGAATGGCCTCAAGATTGGCAGTACGCTGCAGGATCTAGTTAAAGAGAACGGGGGAATAGAGTTCTCTTTCTATGGTTTTGGATGGGATAACGGTGGTACTATTGTCGACTTCAACTCGGGGAAACTATCTAACAACCTTCCATGTTTTCAAGGGGTGCTGGCCTTACCTCAGGAGGCTTCAGCGGATGCAGGAGCTGGAGAGCTGATGGGCGACAAGCTAATTAAATCTTCGCATCCTTTATTTTCTAAGTTTAATCCACGGCTGGTAAATATCAAGATCAAGAATGTAGGTTAAGACCCTCATGGATGGGTCCCTGTGTTTCCTTTTAGCGGGAATTTACAGGCTGCTGTAAAAAGGGAGCGACTCCAGAAAGTGGTATGCTTTGGCTTCAAAATCGATCTGGCAATAATAGTGCTCCAGTCCGTTTGTTACCGTTAATAAGGGGATTTTGTGGACGATATTGTAACGGGCGATCTGGTCGAACACTTTCTGATTGATCTTGACTGAAGGTGCCTTGCACTCCACAAGCAGGACTTTCTGTCCCCTGGAGTTGAAGGCAACAATATCGGTTCTCTTCTGCATGGAGTTAAGCTTTAATCCCCCTTCCAGTTTAATCAGGGATTTTGGGTATCCTCTTTCCTGAATCATGTATTGAACGATATGTTGTCTTACCCATTCTTCAGGAGTAAGTACCAGAAATTTCTTCCTTATCTCGTCAAAAATAAAGGTGGTATCGTCGGCTTGTCTGAGTTTAAAAGGGTAGGCCGGTAAATTGAGCGGATAGGGTTGAAACTGCACGTTCAAAGTTGATAAAAAAAAATCATTTTCCGGCTTTCGGCAATCTGACGTATCTTCGCTAGCTCTATGACGGCTTCCGCTTTATTAAATGATCTCAAGGTCCGAAAGTTCAGGCCGGTTTATCTTTTCCATGGTGAGGAGCCCTATTATATTGATCTTTTCAGTGACTACATCGAGAAGAATCTACTCTCTGATGCCGAAAAGGGATTCAATCAGACGGTGCTTTACGGCCGTGAAACAGATGTACTGACCGTCCTGAATTCTGCCAAGCGCTATCCCATGATGAGTGACTATCAGCTTGTGCTGATTAAGGAAGCGCAGGATATGAAGTGGAGTAAGGAAGGAGACGATAAGAAAAATCAGGATCCCTTGTTAGCTTATCTGGAAAAGCCTCTGGAAAGTACCATCCTCGTTTTCTGCTATAAACACGGGAAGTTCGATAAGCGGAAGAAAACCTATAAGGCGATAGAAAAGTCGGGATGTATATTTGAATCGGCTACTATCTATGATAACAAGGTGCCGGGCTGGGTAGAAGACTACGCAAGGGAGAAAGCCTACAGGATGAACCCGCGGGCATCGGCCCTTATCGCTGAGTATTTGGGTACTGATCTTTCGAAGATTTCAAATGAGCTTGACAAGCTGATGCTGAACATCCCGAAGGGAAATGAGATCACAGTGGATGATGTGCAGAATAACATTGGTATCAGCAAGGAATACAATGTGTTCGAGCTGCAGGACGCCTTAGCTAAGCGCAATGTTTTGAAGGCGAACCAGATCATTGCCTACTTTGCCTCTAATCCGAAAGCTAATCCTATACAGATGGTGCTGGGAGCGCTGAATACCTGGTTTACCAAAGTACTGAAGTTCCATTATATTCAGGATCGCAGCCCTGCGAACCTGGCGCGCGAGTTGGGTGTTAATCCTTATTTTGTGAAAGACTACGAACTGGCGGCGAAGAACTACAATTTGGGCAGATTATTCGACATCATGAGCATACTGCGGGAATATGACTTGAAAACCAAAGGAGTAGAGTCCACGGGAAATACGGATAGTGGAGAGCTACTGAAAGAAATGGTTTTTAAGATTATTCACTAAGCTGATGCTCAATTGAATAGTAAACGCTCGCCTTGTTTAGCCTCGTTGAAGTGTCCGCGCTCATAAGCGAGGTGCCCTGAAACAATAGTATACGATATGGAAGAAGCGAAGGTATAGCCTTCAAAAGGACTCCAGTTACATTTCGAAAGGATATTTTCTTTGGAAACCGTGGTGCTGGTATTTAGGTCAACCAGTATCAGGTCTGCCCAATAACCTTCTCTTATGAATCCGCGCTTCTCTATGTTGAAGCAAATCGCAGGATTATGGGCCATTTTTTCTACGACCTTTTCAATGCTGATCTTTCCTTGTTTAGTCATCTCCAACATAGCTGTAAGGGCATGCTGTACTAAGGGGCCTCCCGAAGGAGCTTGCAGGTAAGACTGTTTTTTTTCTTCTATCGTATGGGGAGCGTGGTCTGTAGCAATAACATCGATCCTGTCGTCGAGCACTGCCTGCAGGATAGCGTCTCGGTCTTGCTCTGATTTAACCGCGGGGTTCCATTTGATCCAGTTGCCTTTTTCGGCGTAGTCTTTATCAGAGAACCAGAGGTGGTGTATGCAGGCTTCGGCGGTGATGCGCTTTTCTGCCAGGGGCAGGGTATTACTGAACAGATCAGTTTCGAGTGCTGTAGATATATGTAGGATGTGCAGCCTGGAACCGTGTTTCTTTGCTAGTTCTACTGCGATAGAGGAAGACTTGTAGCACGCCTCGGCAGTACGGATCTGAGGGTGCATCTCTGCGGTGATGTTATCGCCATACTTTGCCTTGAAAGCTTCCATGTTCCGTCTGATCGTTTCTTCATCTTCGCAATGCGTGGCGATCAGCATAGGAGTGGAGCTAAAGATCGTCTGCAGCGTCTTCTCATTATCGACAAGCATATTGCCGGTTGAAGAGCCCATGAAGATCTTGATGCCGCATACGTTGCGGGGATCTGTTTTCAGCACTTCTTCCATGTTGTCGTTTGTAGCGCCCATGAAAAAAGAATAGTTCGCCAATGATCTGGCGGATGCAATTGCATACTTATCTGCCAGAAGTTCCTGGGTAACGGTATTTGGGACGGTATTCGGCATCTCCATGAAGGAAGTTATGCCTCCCGCTACGGCAGCCCGGCTTTCGGTGAAGATTTCGGCTTTATGGGTCAGTCCGGGTTCTCTGAAATGCACCTGATCATCGATGCATCCGGGTAAAAGATGTAATCCTTCCGCATTGATTTCCTTATCGGCTTTCTTGTCGATGCTCTTGCCGATCTGTTCGATCAGTCCGTTACGGATAAAAACATCGGCTTCAAAAGATTTTCCTTCATTTACGAGGGTTGCAGATTTGATGAGAATAGATGACATAGAGAACAGAGTATATAGGAGCGAAGTTAAGCATTTATCAATCAATGGGCAGAGCTGATAACTAAATAGTATCTTTGCAGAATGCCTTCTTTCGAAGATTTTAAATTAAACCGGCAAATTCTTAATGCGATTGCCGACGCGGGATATACAGATCCTACCCCTATACAGCAAAAAGCGATTACGCCCATTTTGTCTGGTCAGGATGTGATGGGGATAGCGCAAACAGGTACAGGTAAAACTGCGGCCTATGTGCTACCTATGCTCATGAAGCTAAAATATGCTCAGGGAACGGATATCCGTGCGCTGATCCTGGCTCCTACAAGGGAGCTGGCTATGCAAATAGAGCTGAACATCAAGCAATTTGCTAAGTATACCGATCTGCGGACTGTGGTTATTTACGGAGGACTGGGCCCTAAGACCCAGATTGCGAATATTGCTGCTGGTCTCGATATTCTGGTTGCAACACCCGGACGCTTTCTGGACCTTTATCTGGAAGGACATATTTCCACCAAATCACTACAGTTTCTTGTGATAGATGAGGCCGACAAGATGATGGATATGGGTTTTATCGGCTCAATTCACCGGATTCTTGAGGTAGTACCACGAAAGCGGCAGAACCTGCTTTTCTCTGCTACGATGAGCGAGCTTGTTCGTAAGATATCGGGCGATTTCCTGAAATTTCCTACGGTTGTTGAGGTAGACGAGCAGGCAACGCCCGCTGAGACGGTGAAGCAGCTGCTTTACTTCGTACCCAATCTTAAAACCAAGATTAATCTTTTGCAGCACCTGCTGAAGAATGTGGAAGAGTTTCACAAGATCATGATCTTCTGCAAGACTAAAACGGTTGCTGACAATATCTATAGTTTTCTGAAAAGACGGCATGGCGAAGAGGAGGTTAAGGTAATTCATGCCAACAAAGGTCAAAATACCCGTATCAACTCTATCGGTGCGTTTAAGGAGGGATCCGTGCGGATTCTCGTAGCAACAGATGTAGCTTCAAGGGGAATCGACGTGACCAATGTCAGCCACGTGATCAACTTTGATGTGCCGATCATTATTGAAGATTATGTTCACCGGATCGGACGTACGGGACGAGCTTTGCAGAGTGGCGACGCTATTACTTTTTGCAATGAGGCTGAGCGTTATTATGTCAATAAGATTGAAAAGTTGATCCGCCAGCAGATACCTGTTGCCCAGATTCCTGATGAGGTATTCGTAGAGGAAACGCCATATAACGAAAGGCAGGACATAGCCCGTGAGATAGATATGCAGATGCGGAAGGAAGATCCGGAATTTAAGGGCGCTTTCCATGAGAAGAAGCATGTCATCGCTGCGAAAAATAATCCTCGCGGTGGTCGTGGTGCCGGATTCGGGAAGAGTGGCGGAAAGAGCTCCGGCAGCAAGGCATCTCGCGCCAAATCATCAAGGGGAGGTAAAAAATAATGACTTCAAGGATTACTCCGTTGAACTTAACTTCGGCGGTGCTCGTGGTTATTCTCGGTTATACTATCTTTGGGGAGGAAACGAATAGCGTCGGCACCAACGTCTGGCTAGTGGCAGGAATACTGCTGCTCAGCGTCGTTTCGGATATTCTGTTCCGGGGAATATTAAAGAACCTGAAGCGGATATGGCTGATAGAACTGCTTTTTATAAGTTTTGTAGTGGCTATGATGTTGATAATAAAGCAGATATAATGCTCTCTTGTTCCGGGAGAAATGAATGTTAAACAATAAGAACAAACTGTACTCTAATGAAAAAAGCAGAAATTAAAATAACCGTTGAACTTGACGATAATAATGTTCCTGAAGTACTTACCTGGGAATCTACAGATGCAGAAACGCAAGAGAAACTGGCTGCTAAAGCGATGATCTTATCGTTATGGGATCACAATTACAAGAATGCCCTGCGTATTGATCTGTGGACGAAGGATATGCCTGTTGATGAGATGAAACGGTTCTTCTATGAAACCTTGCAGACCATGGCGGACAGTTTCCTCAGAGCTACAGGCGAGACTAATATCGTAGAAGATCTCAGAGACTACTGTGCTCACTTCGCGGAAAAAATGGAGATCAAACAATAAGTAAATATCATGAGCTCAAAGAATTACCTGGGTCTGTTTGGCTCCCTGCTTGTTATCGCGGGAGCGATGAGCCCAATGCTTCATGTTCCTATTCTGGGCAACTGGAACTATTGGGACCTGCATACCGGAATGGCTTCAGTCGTATACGTCGTAGCCGGCCTTGGTGTTCTTGCATCGGTGTCGGGTCGCGATGGGCTATTAAAATTTGCCGGATGGGCGGAGGTGGCTCTTATCCTGCTGACTTTGCTTGCCGTTTATCTAAAGGTGAGCGACTCTTTCAGCTTTATCCCGTTCAAAAAACTGGCCAAAGCCGCAACCGGTTTGGTTAAATACAGATGGATGGGCTGGGCATTGCTGGCTGCCGGATCTGTTATTATGATCGTTGCTTCCCGCCGGGGGAGTAAGAAGGTCGGGGTTGTCGGCTAATGTAGTTTACTTAAGAGATGGGGTTATTCGGCCAGGTAAAGTTTCTGATCCATAAAGAACTCGTATTGGAATGGCGTTCAAAGTATGCTTTGAACGGCATTCTGTTGTACGTGGTCTCTACCATCTTCGTGTGCTATCTTTCCTTTAAACAAATAAACCCGGTAACCTGGAATGCACTGTTTTGGATCATTATGCTATTTGCCTCGGTTAACGCCATCTCCAAGAGCTTTTCTCAGGAAAACAAAGGAAGGCAGTTGTATTATTATACCGTTGCCAGTGCCAAGGCGGTCATTCTTTCTAAAATTATTTACAACGTCTTTCTGATGCTGCTGCTTTCTACTATAGCAATTGGCTTTTATACGCTGGTATTTAGCAATCCGATAGGCGACCCCTTGTTCTATTTTCTGGCGGTTATCATCGGCAGTATCAGCTTTGCCTGTGTTTTTACCATGATCTCCGGGATCTCTTCCAAGGCGGGAAACAGCGGAACGCTGATGGCGGTGTTGAGCTTTCCGATAATTATACCCTTGCTGATGGTGCTCATTAAGTTTTCCAAAAATGCGATGGACGATCTTGACCGCAGCGTTAGCTACAACGAAATCGGCGTTCTCATCGCCATAAACCTGATCGTTGTTACTGCGTCCATCATTCTTTTCCCTTTCTTGTGGAGAGAATAGGCTTCCGGGCTGCTTAGGGTCTCAGGGCTTCTAAAAACCAAGATGTGTTTTTTGGGTTATCACTAAAACGCATTCTATGAAGAAAATATTCTCTATTAATCACACACTGACATTTCTTGTCGCGCTATTGTTCATTCTTTCAGCATCATCATGCAGTAAAAGAAAATCGGGTGATCAACCCCTGATGGATAGTACTTATATTGCACAGTACATGAACGCAGAACCCCGGTTCAAAGATGAGTTATACTGGGGGAAATTATTTTACAAAGAGCGGGCTTATGAATTAGCCTGGTTCAGAGGTCATGAGCTGATTCCGCAGGCACAGGCCTTTGTTGATGAGCTGGGTAAAGCCGGCGAAGATGGCCTTGACCCTAAGGATTACCAGTTGGTAGACTTTGAGAAGCTATTCAAAGATTTTAAGGGCATCAAACGCGATCTCGAAAAGCGCGATTCTCTCGAGCTGGAAATTGATATGGCCCTGACTGCGTCTTACCTGAACTGGTCTTCAGATTACTATCGGGGGCTTCTGGCTCCTTCAGAATCACGAAAAGCTGATTGGGATATCAACCTGAATAAGATGAACCTCAGCAACGCACTCACGAAGTTCCTTAACGAAAATGCAGAAGATGATATTGACTTCAGGCCAAATCATGCCGAATATGCCAACCTGAAAAAGGCGCTGGCTAACTTTAGAGAAGTGCAGAAAGCCGGGGGCTGGCCCAAAATACCTGCTAACGCTACGGTGAAGGAGGGGCAGGCGTCGCCGGTAGTGCCACTTCTTAAAAGCAGATTAGCAACCTTTCTTGGTAAAGATAGCACCGTGATGAAAGACGATAAGCCGGTATTCTCAAGCGACGTCAAATCAGCACTTAAGAAGTTTCAGGAAGTCAGCGGTCTAACTGCTACCGGGCGCCTCGATGCGGAGACCATACGCTTCATGAATGTTCCAGTGGAAGACAGGATCCGTCAGATCATCATCAATATGGAGCGCTGGAGGTGGATACCGGAGAAATTCGGTTCTGATTACCTGATCGTCAATATTCCCGAGTTCAAGCTAAGGGTATATGAGCAAAATAAGGAAGCGATGAATATGAAGGTTATTGTCGGCAAGGAGCTCCACTCCACACCGGTCTTCAATGATAAGATGGAACATATTGTTCTGGCCCCTTACTGGAATATTCCCCCGGGAATTCTTAAAAATGAAATTGTACCCTCCGTGATGGCGAACCCGAGCTACCTGGAGTCAAAGGATATGGAGGTTATCACAAACGACGGTACAGTTGTCGATCCCGGTTCAGTTGATTGGTCCGCTGCAGGTAGTTCCGGTTTTAAATACATAGTCAGGAGAAGACCTGGTCCAAATAATGACCTTGGTAATGTTAAGTTCATATTTCCGAACTCAAGAAATATCTATTTGCATGACACTCCTGCAGATCAGTTATTCAACGCTTCTAAGCGTGATTTCAGCCATGGCTGTGTAAGGGTAGAAAAGCCGATAGATCTTGCGGTTTACCTGTTGCGTAATGTTGAAGGATGGAACAGGACAAAAATTCTAGATCAGATCAAAACTGGTAATGAGAAGTATGTGCCCCTAAAGGCCAAGCTGCCGGTATATCTCGTCTACTTTACCGCATCTGCCGACACAGATGGACACGTTCGCTTCTTCGATGATGTGTATGATCATGATAAAAAGCTGAAGTCGATGTACTTCAGCAAGCTTTAAATAATACAGCAAGCTACAGTCGTAACTGATAAAAGCGGTACGAGCATAGAAAAGCCTCCATTAAGAATTTTTAATGGAGGTTTTTCTATGCCTATGCCTTATGCAGAAGAAGCGCGCACCCGAAAGATTCTTGTCTGGGTCATACTTTAGATTGGCATTAAATCGCCTTCTAAAGCTTTAACAATCCTGCGAAGCGGAATTACTTGTCGTTAGAATGATCTTCCGGTATGATATCGTTTTCTACTTCCAGCTGCTTTCTCAGGCGATCTGACTTCATCCTCAGCCGGGTGTCTTTCATGGGGCTTTCCTTAGGAATCTCGTCGCCCAGCAATACCCCCCAAGGTTTGAACATATCCGAGCGGTCAAATACGATCTTCATAACCGCGATGATAGGAAGTGAAAGGAACATACCGGATACACCTGCGATCGCTCCACCCACAAGCACTCCTACGATGGTTCCGAGGGCGTTAATGCGGACCTTAGAGCCAACTATCCGGGGCATAAGGATGTTATTGTCCAGAAATTGCACAAAGGCAATTACGCCGAGCACGATGAGCACGGGAGTAAGATCAGGGGATGAGGCCAGAGTTAGTATCACACCCACGAGGTTGCCAATAAGGGCGCCCACGTAAGGAATCAGGTTTAGAAAAGCGAAGAGCACACCGATCAGCAAAGCATGCTTAATTCCCAATACCAGTAATATGCCGCCAAGAAGGATGGTCATATAGGTGATCTGGATCAGCAAACCTATCAGGTAGCTCTTAATAATGGCTTCACTTTCTCCAAGAACGTCTTCAACCTTCGTGTGATCTTCCTTTTTAAACCACATAAAAACGAATCGTAACAGCAGATTTTTATAGGTTAGCATCAGGAAAACATATATTGGTAGCAGCGCGATAAAGACAAGAGTGGATGTCACAGATGTTGCAGCTCCCGTAAGAAGCGTACCTGCATATGTCAACAACTTGTTACTCTGCTCATTAATAAAGTTTATCTGTTCGGTCGTCGAAAAATGACTTATGGAGTTGACCCATCCGCTCAGGGAGTTCAGGTGCATAGAGACGTTTTTTTGTATCTGCGGGAAGTCGGATACGAGCCTCGCAACCTGTGAGGAGAAAAACCAGCCTATCCCACCCAGAAACATCGCCATTAAAAGTATCGGAAGAAAGATCGCCAGCGAATTGGGGAATCTCAACTTCCTGAAATACCTGTAGGCCGGAAGCAATACTATGCTGATAAAAAAAGCCATTACAAGTGGCATGATGATGTTATTGCCAAGAATAACAAGGGCTACAAGCAAAAATAAGCCAAGAAGTTCAATAGACCTTTTGACTGTAATCGGCATTTCTTTCATTTTTATACTATATTAAGCTCAACACAAGATAGCCAAATAGGTTGTATCTCTCCCGGTTTTTTTTAATGGGCAGGAGAGTTGGATTTTATTGCTATAATTAACAACAATATTTCGCATGAGAATTTACCAGGAAAATATAGATCAGGCATCTGCGGAGATCAGGCGTCTTAATAAGAAGATTAACCTCTACTCCGTACTGCGGGTCTGCACCCTCGTACTGGGAGGATTTCTGATCTACAACGCGGTTAAGGCAGAGGCAGTCTGGCTGCTTTACTTGTCATTGTTCCTTGTCATCATCAGCTTCGCATGGTTAGTGAGTAGACAAAGCAAGTTCAGCGTATTAAAGGATTTCAACCAGGCGCTTCTGCAGGTAAATGAAAATGAACTGGAAAGTGTAAGAAGCCGGACTAACCTGTATGATGATGGCTCTGAATGGATGGACGATCATCATAATTATACCTCAGATCTCGACATCTTTGGCAAGCAAAGCCTCTATCATCTGATCAACCGCTGTGCTACTACCTTTGGCCGAACGCAAATGGCTGCCTGGTTTAAAGATGCATCTCCAAACGACACTATCCTCAAGCGCCAAAGCGCCTCTCTGGAAATTGCAGAAAAAAGGAGCTGGAAGGTGCAATTTCAGGCGGCTCTTTTGTTTGCTAACTCGAAATCCGGGCAGACGGAGGTATCCGGACTTTTTAGATATCTTGAAACCGGTAAGGAATCAATACAAGCCTGGGTAAAGTCATTTATAAAGATAAGTCCCTGGCTGTTCTATGGTTCGGCGGTGGCGGCTTATTTCTATGCACCCTTCCTGCTGCTTTTATTTGCAACGGGACTAGCCAACATCATCCTGGTCATTGCCTTTCATGAGCGGGTAAACAAGGCGGAAAGAATGATGGGTAGAGTGGGAGTGACACTTTCCCATTACTCACGGGCCTTTCGTATGATCGAAGAGGAAAAGTGGAATTCTCCTCTTTGTCGGGAACTCGCCGGCAAATTTACCTTGCCCGAAACCAATACAACACTTTCATCGGAAATTAAGCATCTTTCTGAAATCATGAACAAGCTGGATTACAGATTGAACATGTTCGTCGGCACTTTGCTTAATATCAGTTTTGCCTGGGATGTAAGACAATATGCGGCTATCCTGGAATGGAAAGAGATTAACAAAGACTATATTGAGAATGCCTTTGGAAGTGCGGGTTCCTTCGAATGCCTTCAGAGCATTGCGGGTCTGCATATAAATTATCCTTCATGGAGCATGCCGCTGATTAGTGAGGGGGCCCGTTACACGTTAAAAGCAACACAAATAGGCCACCCCTTGATCGCCGAAGATGTTCGCGTGAACAACGATTTTGATCTATCTGACGATCTTAAGATTGATATCATAACCGGCTCTAATATGGCTGGAAAAAGTACCTTTCTAAGAACTCTGGGTATAAACACCATTCTGGCTCTCTGCGGCGCCCCTGTATGCGCCAGGAGTATGGAACTAAGCAATATGAAGATCTTCTCGTATATGCGCATCAAGGATTCCCTGAACGAAAATATTTCAACCTTTAAAGCGGAGCTGAACCGCCTGCAACTTCTCTTAGACGTTCTCAAAGAGGATGAAAAGGTGTACTTTTTGATTGATGAGATGCTCCGCGGAACAAATTCCGTGGATAAATACCTGGGGTCTAAAGCCATCATCGAAAGGCTCATTTCTCAACGATCTGTAGGGATAGTGGCGACACATGATCTACAGATCGCTGAGCTTGAGCAGCAATACCCTGATTATATCCGGAATTTCTATTTTGATATCCGGGTCCTTGGAGAGGAGATGACTTTTGACTACAAGCTGAAGAACGGTGCGTGTAAGACCTTCAATGCTTCTCTGCTTTTGAGAAAACTGGGTATCGAGGTGAAGAAAGAAAATGAAGGCTACAGTCTGTAGCCTCTTAGGAATTCAGCAATGCCGATCCGCTTCTTGCCCTCCAACTGAATGGTCTCAAGCGCTATGTAGCCGTCCGTACACGCGAACTTTAAGAAGGATTTACCATCTGTCTCGTATTGGCCAGCTTCGACATCAGGCTTCGAGAGCTCACGCGTCGCAGAATAAACCTTCAGTGTTTTGCCGTCTAAATGCGTATAAGCAGCTGGATAAGGACTTAGGCCTCTGATATGGTTATATACGTCATTAACGGGCTTGCTCCAGTCGATCAGGCAAGTCTCCTTAAAAATCTTGGGGGCGTGCTTTGTATCCAAAGCTTTACCCTCCTCATCCAGAATCTCGTCCTGAGGCTTCTCCTGGTAGTTGTTGTTCTCTATTGCCGTGACCGTTTTTACCACCAAATCCGCACCTGTCAGCATCAGCTTGTCATGTACATCACCCGCTGTCTCATCGTCCCCGATCGCCACTTTCTCAGCAAACAGGATATTCCCGGTGTCTATTTCATGCTGAAGGAAGAAGGTGGTCACCCCCGTTTCCTTTTCGCCATTGATGATCGCCCAGTTTATCGGAGCTGCACCCCTGTACTGCGGAAGGAGCGAGCCGTGGAGGTTAATAGTTCCTTTTGAAGGCATATCCCAGACTACAGCAGGCAGCATCCGAAAGGCTACCACTACCTGAAGATCAGCCTTAAATGCTTTCAGCTCTTCCAAAAAGGTTTCATTCTTTAGCTTCACCGGTTGAAGCACCGGCAGCTGATGTTCTACAGCATATTGCTTTACCGCAGATTGCTGTAGCTTTTGCCCGCGGCCTGCCGGCTTATCAGGCGCAGTTACTACCGCCACCACTTCTTTTCCACTCCTGATCAGTGCGTCCAGCGATGCTACCGCAAAGTCTGGAGTCCCCATAAATATTATTCTCATGACTACGGATACAAGAGGTATTTCTTTCTCATTTGTTTATAGGCAGAGAGTTCAGGCTCCCAGCTTGCACGTATGTCCTGCTCGCTCATGCCTGAGGCAATCTGCTTCTGCAGCTTATCATTACCTGCAAGTCTGTTGAAGTTGTTAATCTGCTTGCTTTGTTTGAAATCGAAAAACTTCTCCTTTTCCGGATACGCATTATACATATCGATCAGCCAGCTTAGGTTCAGCTTTCCCGTTTTTTTGAATACGGAGGTATCATACTTGCGCAGATCCAGCCCGTAGCAGAGCTGATTTTGATGCAGTGGTGTCTCACTCATTCCTTTTATGCTGACGGGGCTGAAAGTGAAATCGTACTTTCCTTTCAAAAGCGGACTTCCCAGTACCTGGAAAGGCATATGTGTTCCGCGTCCCTGACTGATAATTGTGCCCTCAAACAAACACAACGATGGATAAAGCAAGATAGACTGCTGTGTATTCAGATTCGGTGAGGGCTTTACAGGCAGGGTATAATACATATCATGTTTATATCCTTTAAGTTTGACGATCTTAAGATCACATTTAATCTTTCCTTTCAGCCATCCTTCGCCGTTCACCATTTTCGCATATTCACCTATCGTCAGGCCGTGCAAGACAGGGATGGGGTGCATGCCAATGAAGGATTTGAATTTCTCTTCCAGAACGGGTCCGTCAATATAAAAACCGTTGGGATTAGGCCTGTCAAGCACGATAAGCTTGATCTTGTTTTCCGCACAAGCTTCCATGATATAATGTAGGGTCGAGATATAGGTATAAAAGCGTACTCCAACATCTTGTATATCAAACACCATAATGTCAATTCCCTTAAGGTCCTGAACAGTAGGTTTGTAATGACTGCCGTACAGGGAGATTACCGGAAGTCCTGTCTTCGCATCGATGTTGCTGCTCACTTTGGCTCCGGCACTTGCCTCGCCACGGAAGCCGTGTTCAGGTCCGAAAACCTTCACGATGTTGATTCCTAAAGACCTTAGGCTATCTACGCTGTGTGTTTTGCCGATTATGGAAGTCGGATTGACAACCATACCCACTTTCTTACCTTTTAGGTCAGTCAGGTATTGCGACGTTTGGTCTGCACCAGTCAGAAGTCCGCTTGTCGCACTTGGATTCACTGTCGCGCTATTGGCTTCAGAGCCAGTTTCAGAAGTCTGTTGTACGCTGCCTGCTTGTTTAACATTGCCGCAGGAAATAACCGGCTGGCTGAGTAAAATTCCGCTAAGCAGAAGAGGTGTGAGATGTTTTATCATGTATGTAAAGATATATCTGCACATTTGTCAAGGCAGAAAAATGTGCATCTTTGCTAAATTACAAAAAAACTTTATAGCGTGACTTTCGCCTCCTTCATTGCAAACCGAATAACTTTCCGCTCGAAGCGCACTTTTTCCAGGCTCAGTGTGCGGATCGCTATTGTAGGGATCATGCTCGGTCTTGCCGTGATGATTCTGTCTGTTGCCGTTGTTAAAGGCTTCAAGTCTGAAATCCGCGAGAAAGTAAGGGGTTTCTCGGGCGACATTATCGTCATGAAATATGACTTAAACGCATCTAATGAGGCCTCGCCTTTTAGTATCCATCCCGACACCCTTGCACTGCTCTCCAAACTCCCCAACATCTCCCACATGTATCCTTATGCCGTAAAGCAAGGGATAATCAATGCCAATGATGAAATGGAGGGCGTGATCCTTAAGGGGGTAGACAAGAACTTTAACTGGGACTATTTCAAAAAGGTACTTGTTTCGGGGGATGTCATCGACTTCACAGACAGCGTCAAAGCCAAGAGACAGATCCTGATTTCCAAGGTTATAGCAGATCGAATGCGACTGAAAGTGGGGGATGACTTTCTTATGTACTTTGTGCAGGAGCCTCTCCGGAGAAGGAAGTTTGATATCGTCGGAATATACGATCTGGGGATTGAGGAAGTAGACAAAGCCTATGTTATCGGGGACATCTCCGTAGTACAGCGTCTGAACAACTGGGCGCCGGGCACCGTTGGAGGTTATGAAGTACAGGTCAAACATTTCGACGCCGTCGACCATTCCGCCCTCAGTGTCAATGATAACATTGGCATGGGTCTGCGTGCCTATTCTATCACGGAGTATTATCCAACCATTTTTCAGTGGCTCTCCCTTTTAGATGTCAATACAGAGGTAATCCTGATTCTGATGCTTGCTGTAGCGATCATCAACATGATCTCCGCGCTGCTTATCATTATTCTGGAAAGAACGAACATGATCGGGGTATTAAAGGCTCTTGGCGCCACTAACTGGGGCATCCAGAAGATCTTCCTCCAAAATGCCGCCTATCTGATTGGTTTCGGACTCTTACTCGGAAATGTGTTAGGCATTGGCCTCGGCCTGTTTCAGGTGCATACTCACTTCTTCGAGCTCGATCAGGCATCCTATTACATGTCTTTTGTGCCGGTGGAACTCGAAGTCGCCGATATCCTCTTACTTAACGCCGGAACGCTCGTCATCTGCCTCCTGGTGCTTATCATTCCTTCAACGCTGGTCAGCAGAATCTCGCCCGTCAAGGCCATTACCTTCAAGTAGGCTAGCGCGAATTAAAGTTCCATTTTAGATTAAGCCCTGCGGAACTGAAGCGGATATCCTGTGAACCAAGTCCCCCAAGCGGGTATTTTAGAAAAGGCTCAAGGGATAACTTGCTTTGCTTGCCAATTGGGTAACCATAGCCCACTGACAGGTTCAGCATCCTGGCAAAGTCAAAGCTGCTGGTATTGGTAGTGGTCTTTTCGTTAGGGAACGATTCCACTGAACTGTCATAAATGGAATTATATCCGTAGTCGTAGGTATAGGTTTCGTCGAAGAAGAAATTGGAACTCAGCCCGGCAACCACATACAATTCCTCTTTTTTCTCGAAGAAGGTATACTTCAGGTTAACCGGAATATCCAAACCCATCAAAGAGGCGTCATAGCCATGAATAGAGTAATTGATAGCCGAAACTTTAGCATCCGGACCCGCAACCATGAGATTCTGGCTTTTGGACATGGTTGAGCTTAAGAAAGACGCAGCTGCCTGTTCAGGAATGCGAGAGTCATATCGCAATGAGTTTTGCGCTATAGAAACACCTGTTGTCAACTTCAGTTTCGATGTCAGATCCAATTCAGAACTAATTCCTACACCGGTATTGACCCGCGATTTACTTCCTTCCGCATAAGAGACGTGACTACCCGCATACAAACTGAACGATAGCTTCGCATCCTTGCTTTTTTCTTTATGATTGGAACCTTCTTCTGCTAGCAGCTCACGCTTAGCCTGCTGCAGTTGATCATAGCTTTCCGGAACAGCCGTTGCAGCAGGTCTCCTGACTTCGCTAGCTACCGCAGGTGCATGCTCCTGAACTTGTTCCCCGGTCTCTATAGAGGCAATGACCGGAGTTTGTTCCAAACTATTCGCCGCCAAAGTGTCTCTCGCTGCAGAAACGGCCAACGACACAGACATAGGCTGTTCTTCTGCCGCTAGCCCTGGCTCATTATTTCGTTTGCCCGATCTTGCAACGTACAATCTGGTTTCCTCTCCGCTTTCTCTGTCCATGGGCTCTCCGGCGCTCGCAGTTGCTTCTTCGGCGCCTTGCCGGGATAAGCCTCCGTCATGAGATAAAGTAGCCTCCCGAGGTTTTTCCTGCGATGCCAGTTGGATCTTGGCGTCTTTCGGATAGAACATCCAGACACCGGCTATCAACAATAATACTGCAGCGGCAGATCCAAGCCAGTAAATGACAGGAGAGCGGCGCTTGGCAGGCTGGTGTTTCAGACGCAGTTGTTCCCATCCATGATCAGCAGAGTCATCCTCATACTCATCAAAGACCTGAACAATTCGTTCAACCAACTTTTTGTCAAAACTATCTTGCATAGCTACCCTCCTGATGATTCCAGTGCTTTCTTAATTTTTCTTTAGCCCGACTCAGGTAAACGCGGGAGGAGCTGACCGGTATAGATAACATATTGCCTATTTCGTCATGACTGTAACCATCAATTTCATATAGGTTGAATACCGTTTTTTGGATCTCCGGAAGGTAGTTCAGCAGCTTAAGTATATCTTTCGCATTAATATTCTCCACTGCCTCCGGCGCTTTGCCGATATATATTGCCTCGTCTATATCTTCCTGATTCATGTGCTTCAGGTTTCGTCTTCTATGATCGATAGACGTATTTACAATAATTCTACGTAGCCAGGCCTTAAAAGGTTGGTTTTCATCGTAAAAACTTATCGCCTTAAAAACCTTAATAAAAGAATCATTCACCACTTCCAATACGTCATCTTTGTTTTGTAAATACCTCATCCCAACGCCCATAGCATATCCATAGAAATGCTTGTAAAGTTTTTCCTGAAACTTTATCTCTCCCGACTTGCACCTTGAAATCAACTCGTTTTCAGAAAAACTCTGAGGTTTATGCATGGACTTGGAATCGTTCTTAATCAATTCTACTGTTTTTTTGACTTAAAACGATCTGCTATCATAATGATATAAATACGCTGATCCGGATCGTTTCGCTACAATAAAGCTGAAGTTTTAAATGGTCTTTGCCTCGTTCCAGAATATATCCATTTCTGCCAGGGTCATATCCTGCAAAGCCTTGCCATTTTCGGCCGCCTTGGACTCCAGATACTGAAAACGCTTGATGAATTTCTTATTGGTTTTTTCCAAAGCATTTTCCGGATTGATCTTAATAAAGCGGGCGTAATTGATCAGCGAGAACAGCAAATCCCCGAACTCCGCTTCAGCCTTTTCTATATCAACAGGAACTCCGGAAACGGTATTGAACTCCTCCTTAAATTCCTGCATCTCTTCCTCCACCTTTTCCCAAACCTGTGATTTATCCTCCCAGTCAAAGCCCACTCCTCTGGCCTTCTCCTGTATCCGCGAAGCTTTTACCAGGGCCGGAAGGGAAGGGGGGACGCCTCCCAGAACAGATTTATTGCCTTCCTTGAGTTTGAGCTTCTCCCAGTTCCGTTTCACGTCGTCCTCACTCTGAACAACCGTGTCGCCGTATATATGTGGATGTCTGATGATGAGCTTTTCACAGATGCCATTCAGCACATCGACGATATCAAACTGCCCGGTTTCCGAAGCTATCCTTGCGTAAAAAACCAGGTGTAGCATGATATCACCTATTTCCTTCTTGATCTCATCGGGGTCAGCCTCCAGGATCGCGTCAGACAGCTCATAAGTTTCTTCAATCGTCAGATGTCTCAGGCTTTCCATGGTCTGTTTCTTATCCCATGGACACTGCTCTCTGAGCGTGTTCATTACCGTCAAGAGTCTTTCAAATGCAGAAGCCGGTGTATTGCCCGTCGAGGGAATAATATTTTGAGGCATATAGATTTATTTTAAACAAAAATAGAGAAATTCTCATAGCCGGAGAAGGCATAAAGGAACCCCCGTAACAAGAACGGCTGCAAGTACAAAGTACTGGCAGCCGTTCTTGTTGATAATGTGACTCGCGCTATACGCCTAGTTTCTTTCTTACATCAGAAGGAATAGCCTTTTTATTGAGAAGAAGGGTGGTCGTCTTCAACTTAACAAAGTTCTTGGTTACATACAAGAACCCTTTGTAATCATTAGATAATCCCCACGAATTTTTAACAATGTAATACTCCTTACCGTTCTGATCTTTCGCCAGGCCAACGATATGCATACCGTGGTCATCAGTTGTGCTGTAATTATCATACTCCAGCTGTCTCAAATCTTCCGTGATGTTCATCTCAGCCTTTGGTCCGTTGAACATCTCGTTGATTTCCCCCTGGTTCATATCTTCGTATTTCTTCTCTGGGATATAAGCAACCCCGTTCTTCCAGCTAAAGCCTTTCTCGCTCACATCTGTTGCCCAGGCAACCGTATAGCCGTTTTTCAATGCATTGTCGATGGTGCTGGTCAGCTCGTCCATTTTTACATTATACACCTGATCAAAGGACCAGTTATCCGGTACAAGCAAGGTAAACTTCTTGTATACTGGATATTCCTTGAAAGATGAGATCTCCACATAATCGTCGGCATTCAGGCCTACAACCTCCTTGGCGAAGCTTTGTGGAGTATAGCTTTTACCTTCATAAGTAAACGACTGAGGAACTTTTCCAAGATAAGCGTCGATAGTCGCTGTGTAAGCTTCCAGCCAGTTTGGTGTCAGTACCCCATTTGGGTTTTTAACCACCGCCTGAAGAACGCTCTGAGAAACCGCCGCCATCTCCGCGAATTTATTCTTTGATGTGCCGTAGTTCAAACCGGTGTAAACACTCTGAGGTAACGCACCATATTTACGATACATATTGATCACGTCATGAAAAGCACCACCATCGCCAAGGCTTACTGCACCCTGCATACGGACATAGTTTCTGCCTTTTTCAATATAAGCACAACGTGCAGGGTAGATCTGAGAGAGCTCAACAGGCTTACGTCCCTGTTTAATCATTTCTGACTCCAGAAATGAATTGGTTGAATAAGCCCAGCAGGTTCCTGACGATCCCTGATTTTTGATGGATGTCGTTTCCAGATTGATGACTTCACTAAATTTGAAGCCTGCCTTGCTGTTATTGCTTTGATTGGCGTCTAATGATTTAACAAGATTGTCTTGCGCGAAGGAAATGCTGGCTGCTGAAACGAATACAGCAGCTAAAATGGATGGTCTGAACTTCATTCTTTAGTTAATGATTACAAATGCTCCTGCAAATAAGCGATGATCACTAATTTACAGGAGCATTTCTCTTTGATAAATCAAAAATACGAGCAATTTGGCTAAATTAAAAACTTAAGAAGCCTTAATCGCACTTCGGATGTGTAAAAATAAAGGTATCTGACGCTCCTTCAGGTCCCATGGTGTCACCCTTAATTTGTTGCCACCAGAATTTTGCATGTTGCATCGGATGATTTCCTTCCTCGTTCATGGTCTGTGCGTCAAACAGCCGACCATTTACCATTACCGACCTGATCTTATCTGTATTTCTGATATCATCCAGTGGATTGGCGTCCAGGACGATCAGATCCGCAAGTTTACCCGGTTCAAGGGATCCTATCTCTTTCGACATTCCGAGGTAGGATGCGCCGTTGATCGTACTCGCACGGAGGATGTCATGCGCAGCCATGCCGCCCTGAGCCAGCATCCAGAGCTCCCAATGTGCTCCGAGACCCTGAATCTGTCCGTGAGAACCTAAGTTAATCTTCGTGCCTCCGTCGGCTATATATTTCACGGCTTTCGACACTTCGATATGCCCGTAGTCGCCAAATTCAGAGGTCGTCCTCCGTCTTGAACGGCTGTCAATAATGCCTCTGGGAGTGAAGCTTAGCAGTTTGTCGTTCTCCCAGACGTTTGTGCGGTCGTACCAGAAGTTTTCTCCCGACTGTGAGCCATAACTAACGATCAGTGTAGGAGTGTACCCCGATTTGCTGGCGTTCCATAGCGATTTAACGTCTTTATAAACCGGTATAACCGGTATATTGTGCTCAATGCCGCTATGCCCGTCCAGGATCATCGACATATTGGTAAAGAACGTAGAGCCGCCTTCCGGGAATACCTCCATCTTCAGCTCCCTGGCCGCTTGTATGATCTGCTGGCGCTGCTCTCTTCTGGGCTGGTTGTACGATTTTACTGAAAAGGCGCCCGACATCTTTAATCTTCTCAGGTGCGAGCGTGCATCGTCAGCACTATTGATCACCGCCTTGAAGTCGCCATCCGCACCATACAAAATAGTGCCGGTAGAATATATCCGCGGTCCTTTTATTGTTCCTGCCCTCACCATTTCAGCCTGACTTAAGACCATCTCCGTGTTGCTGGAAGGGTCATGTGCCGTTGTTACGCCATAAGCGAGGTTGGCATAGTAACTCCAGTCTTGTTGAGGAGAGATTCCGTCCGGACTGGTAGGCAGATGAGCATGCACATCTACCAGCCCAGGCATAATGGTCTGGTTGTCCGCGCTGATCACTTTCGCATCATCCGGAACCTTCACCTGATCCGCCGGACCGACGGCCGTGATACGGTTACCCTCTATCACGATCGTTCCTTTTTTAATTACTTCTTTACCCTTCATCGTAATGATCCGTGCGTTTGTAAAAGCGATCTTGCCTTCCGGAAGGTCGCTTTTGATCTTCAGACCGATTTCAACGCCCGAGGTGTCGATAGGAGGAAGGTTATTGGGTGCACCCTCAGCAAAACTGAAGGTATTCTTTACCTGTCTGCTAAAATACTGCGAACCGAGTGTCCAGTTCAGGTTCTTGCTGTCGTGGCTCCAATGAAGATAAATCCCCGCGTCACGCGTCACCTTGGTTACCGGCAGCGACTTGTTGGTTGCCGACAGCTCAATGCCGTTGGCCGTGTTCAGCAGAGGGGTGATATAAGCGTTGAACAACTCAGTGAAAGCAAGCCATTTGCCATCCGGACTAGGCGCAAACTGACTGGCGTACTGGGAATGGTAGTGCACACGCTCACTGCCGCCGCTCAGGTCCACACTCATAAAAGCTTTTTTGCCTTCATGTGTGCTCTGGAAAAATACACGCGAGTCGTTTCCGTTGAAATACGGATCGACCCCTTTGCCGACAACTTTCTGAGGCGTTCCTCCATTAGCAGAAATGATATAGATCCCCGGATTCTTTCCATGGGTATATCCCAACATATGGTTGCCTCCCCCCTTTGCATATATAATTTTGTCTCCTTTGTTGGAGTAGCGAGGCGTATAATAAAACCCTTTTTCAGAGGTCAGAGGTTGTGACTCGAGCGTCTGGAGGTCAAGTTTCCTGATAGAAGCCTTGTCTTCGTCTGTCCAGGCAACATAAACCATTGACTTGCCGTCCGGACTGAAATTAGGATCAAACTCAAACGCTGTGCCCGTAGAGATACGCTTAGGCTGACCGTTAGGCAGTTCCTTCAGGTAGACGAATCCCCCTGAATTGAAAGCAATCATCTTTCCATCAGGAGAGGTAGCCAGCTGCCTGATCATCCTCGAATCAAATTCCTCATTAAAGACCTGGTGTTCAAAATGAAGGACTTCGGCAATAACATGTGAAGAGTTGACTTCAAAAGGAATAATACTTACCGTCTGCGTAAGGATATCCAGATTCCTGATCTTTCCCTTGGCATAAAAGATGATGTTCTTGCTGTCGGGAGTAAAGGCAAAGTTCGGATAAACGCCAAAGATCGCCCATGTCTCCTGCTGATCGCGGGACAGGTCATCATAAACAGGCCACTCTTCTCCAGTGTTCAGATCATGCAGATAGAGCACCGATTTAAGCCTTGCCCTTCTTACAAAAGCAAGCAACTTCCCATCCGGCGATACGCGTGGACGTACTGCGCCTCCCGGCCCACCTGTTACTTTTTCTGTCTCTCCGGTTTCGCGGTTCAACCGTTTGATAGCATAGATTTCCCCGTTCGGATCTTTATTGTACTGAAAGTAGGGGCCCGGACTCACATCTTCACTGTAATAGATATATTTCCCGTCGTGGGACACTTCCGGTTCGCCGGCATCCTGCTGATCATTTTTGCGTTTCGTCAGCTGCACACCTTCGCCCCCCGAAATATGGTACATCCACATTTCGCCTGCTCCAAGAGAACGGGTATTGGTAAAGTGCTTCCTGGCGATAAGGAACTGATTATCGGGCGTCCATACTGCATTATTCAGCAGCCTGAAGGTTTCCTTCGATACAGCACGCTTACCTGATCCGTTGCTGTTCATCACCCAGATATTGTCGCCGCCCTCACGGTCGCTGGTATAGGAGATTTGTTTGCCGTTCGGACTGAAGCGGGGCTGTACATCAAACGCATTGCCGCCCGAAAGTAAGGTCGCCCTGCCCCCAGATATAGGCATCTTATAAATATCACCCAGCAGGTCAAACACAATTTCTTTACCATCCGGACTGACGTCCAGATTCATCCATGTCCCTTCATCAGTGCTAAAAGAAACTGCTTTGGTTGGTCCTCCCGGTTTTTCTACGTTCCAATTCGACTTAACCTGTGCAGATGCGTATTGAAAAAGCAGTGTAAACAATATCAGTGTGTATCTTTTCATTATGTATGTCCCTAAGCTGTGCAAATATACGCTCTTATCCCACAAGGCAGGGATTGTCATTAAAGTTTGACCCCTGCCGATTGCCGTGTTCATATCAACGCACAAAAAATATGTATGTTTGAAGCCATGACCATATACGAGGCACTTAAGGCATACTGGAACTTTGACTCCTTCAGGCCCCTGCAGGAAGACATCATCCGATCCGTGTTAGAAGGAAGGGATACGCTTGCCCTTATGCCGACGGGAGGAGGGAAGTCCGTCTGTTTCCAGGTCCCGGCGCTCGTACAGCCCGGAATTTGCATCGTCGTATCGCCGCTGATAGCCCTGATGAAGGACCAGGTAGAAGCGCTCAAGGATAAGGGAATCGAAGCTGTCTCCCTCGTCTCCGGAATGTCCAAACGTGAAGTGGATATTCTTCTCGACAATTGCGTGTACGGCAATATCAAGTTTCTCTACGTCTCTCCCGAACGCCTGCTGTCGTCCCTTGTCCGCGAGCGGATCAGCTATATGAAAGTGAACCTGATCGCTATCGACGAGGCACATTGCATTTCCCAGTGGGGTTATGATTTCAGACCTCCCTACCTGCAGCTGGCCGAGCTGCGACAACTTCAGCCGAAGGTGCCCATCCTGGCCCTTACAGCCACTGCCACCGTGCGCGTCATTGCCGATATTCAGGAAAAGCTGGCCTTCAAAGCCACTAACGTGCTCTCTAAAAGTTTTAGTCGTGCAAACTTGAGCTATGTCGTTTCGCAGGAAGAAAATAAGGTTCGGAAGTTGCTTTCCGTCGCCCATAATGTTCAGGGAACAGGTATTGTTTACGTCAGAAACCGACGGGAAACTCAGGAGATCTCCCGGCTCCTCAACAGCGCCGGTATAAAGGCCGATTTCTATCATGCGGGACTTGATACTCCGCAGAGAACTCAAAAGCAGCTCGCCTGGATGAAAGGACAGCTGCGCGTCATCGTTGCCACCAACGCTTTCGGAATGGGTATCGATAAACCAGACGTTCGCTTTGTTGTGCACATGGATGTTCCCGAGAGTCTCGAAGCCTACTACCAGGAAGCAGGACGCGGAGGACGCGACGAGAAGAAGGCCTATGCCGTTCTGCTTTATAATCCCGGCGACCGCGAGTTGCTCGAAAAAAGGCTGGAACTTAAATTTCCGCCAGTACAGGAGATCCGGCACGTGTACCAATGTCTGGGTAACTATTATCAGGTCGCTCACTGTGCGGGTGAAGGGCTGATCCTTGATTTTGACATCGGCGATTTCTGCTCCCGCTTCAAACTCGACGCCGTAAAGACCATCAACGCCCTGAAGTTTCTCGAGCATGACGGCTATCTGATGCTCAGCGAGAGCGTTTATCTGCCTGCCAGAGTACAGATAGAAGTATCTTCAGAGGAGCTTTACCGCTTCCAGATCGAAAATGCGTTCTATGACTCCTTCATTAAAGTCATGTTACGTTCCTACGGCGGGATGTTTGAGACGTACACGGCTATTCAGGAATTCGAGATCGCCAAAAAGACCGGCAAAAGCCTCGATGAAGTGGTGTCTATGCTCAACAAGCTTCAGGATTACAAACTATTGAGTTACCTGCCACAAACAGATAAGCCTCAGCTGCAATATTTAAGAGCACGAATGGAAGCCGGAAGCATGTTCCTGGATACCAGATACATGAAAGAGCGTAAGGAAACCATGACCGCGCAAATCCATGCGATGCTGCATTACGCGGAAACGAAAACATGCAGAAGCGTGACGCTCCTTCGCTACTTTAATGAGCCCAACGCCGAGAAGTGCGGTACCTGCGATGTCTGCCTGGAAGAAAAAAGAAATGCCGCTACTGCAGGCCTGAACGAACAGATTACCTATGAACTGGTCGATACCCTCTCCGGTCATCACCTCAACCTCGAGGAGCTGATCAGCGCCTTGCATTCAGGCACCGAAAAGGAGCGCGTCGCCGTCCTGCGTAACCTGTTGGACGCCGGGAAGATAAAAACCGACGGAGAAAAATACTATATCTAAGTCCGCTTAGGCCTTGTCAGGTATTTGATCAGCTCTATCGCAATTGCCGAGGCTGCCGTAATGCTCATGATGATTTCAAAGGCTTTCAGATCCAAAGGCTTCGTTTTGAAAATAAAATCGATTGCCGGTACATAGATGATCAGCAGCTGCAACACCACGGTAAGCGCAATCGCTCCCCACATCCCTGCATTAGAGAAAATTGATTTGGAAAACATACTGCTGCCTGATGACCGAACAGAAAGCGCATTCACTAGCTGAGTGAAACAAAGCACGGTGAATACCATCGTTTGCTGAGTAGCGGTATCATAGCCGTGACTGATGGCATAGTACTGCGTAAACAGTGCTGCCGCGGCCAATACAATTCCCGTTGCCAGGATCTTTTTAACCAGTCCACCCGCAAACAGGTTTTCCTGTGGCGGCCGGGGAGGGCGGTTCATAATATCTTTCTCCGCAGGCTCCGCCGCAAGTGCAAGGCCGGGAAGCCCGTCCGTTACCAGGTTTATCCACAAGATATGGATGGGAAGGAGCGGAATCGGGAAACCCAGAAAAGGCGCCAGAAAGATCACCAGGATCTCCCCCAGATTGCAGGAGAGCACATACAGAACAAACTTTCTGATGTTGTCGTAAATCCTCCGGCCTTCCTTGACCGCCTTCACTATCGTGGCGAAGTTATCGTCAAGAAGGATCATGTCCGAAGCTTCCTTCGTAACATCGGTGCCCGTGATCCCCATCGCTACGCCTATATTCGCCTGCTTCAGCGAAGGCGCGTCATTCACACCATCACCCGTCATGGCCACAAACTCACCATTCGCCTGCAGCGCTTTCACAATGTTCAGCTTCTGTTCCGGAGACACCCGGGCGAAGACCGCAATATCTTTAATGTCGCGCCTCAGTTCCTCTTCAGACATTTGCGAAAGTTCAACGCCGGTTCTGCTTGCGGCATTGCCCTCGCTGACAATGTTTAGCCGTGAAGCAATCGCCAGAGCGGTTAATGGCTGGTCGCCCGTGATCATAACCGACCTGATTCCCGCCGTCTGGCATTCCCGTACGGCGTCAATCACCTCCTCTCTTGGTGGATCGATCATCGCAACCATACCCAGAAAATCGAGTTCGCTTTCCAGTTTCTCCTGAAGTTCCGGCTTCTCATCAAATTTCCGGTAAGCAAAAAACAACACCCTCAAGCCCTCTGCAGCCCATTCCCGGTTAAGGTCCAGCCATTCATCCTTCTGCGAGTCATACTGGTTGCTGAGCACCTCGGCGACTTTTGCCGGAGCGCCTTTCACAAACAGGATCCATTTCCCATCATGCTCATGCAGCGTGCTCATGCGCATACGCACAGAATCAAAAGGAGTCTTTCCAACCAGGGGATACCGCCCTTCGGAATCTTCCCTGGTATTGCCACGTTCGTTCGCATAGCTAACCAGGGCTGTTTCAGTCGAGTCGCCGAGCAGTTCGCCCTCAGCAGAATAGCGTACCTCATTGTTCAGTATCATCGCATGGAGCAGCAAATCTTCCTGCTCATCGACTGCCTGAAACATCTCCACTGTCATCACGTTCTGTGTCAGCGTCCCGGTTTTGTCACTGCAGATATAGGTTACAGAACCCAGCGTCTCCACCGCCGGCAGCATCCGCACCAGCGCATTCTGTTTTACCATCCTGCGCGCACCACCAGCTAAGCCTATGGTAATGACCGCCGGAAGCGCCTCCGGGAGTGCAGCAACAGCAAGTGACAAGGCCGTCAGGAACATCGCAAATGCAGGCTCACCGCGCCAGAGGCCAAAACCGAAGACAATCAGACAAATCACCACCACGATAACCGCAAGCTGTTTGCTGAAAACCGCAAGTCTTTTCTGCAGCGGAGTCTGCTGGTCTTTTACCTCCAGCAATCCCGCTATCTTGCCTATCTCCGTATCCATTCCGGTGCCTGTTATCACAACCTTCCCCGTTCCGTTGCTAACGGTTGTACCCTTGAATACCATATTGTGCTGGTCGCCCGGAAGAAGGTCATCCTCGGAGATACTTTCGGTGATCTTCTCGACCGAATGACTTTCCCCCGTAAGGGCAGCTTCCTCGGTTTTGAGCGAGCTCGACTCCAGAAGCCTGCCATCAGCCGGTACAATGTCACCCGCTTCCAGTAAGATAATGTCACCGGGGACAACTTCTGAAGCTTCCAGTTCGGTTGGATGACCGTCGCGCAAAACCAGGGCCGACTGGGCCGACATTTTCTGCAGCATACGAACCGACTCTTCGGCGTTATATTCCTGCGTATACCCGATCCAGGCATTTCCGATGATGATAGCCAGAATCACATAAGCGTCGGTATGTTCGCCAACCAGGAACGATATAACAGCCGCAACGATCAGGATGATGATCATTACATCTTTAAACTGGGATAGAAGTATGCTGAGTTTGCTTTTTTGCTGAGCTTCCTTAAGGGTGTTTTTGCCAAACTTTTCCTGAAGAGCAGGAATGGAGGAGTTGCTAAGGCCGGAGCTGCCGGTATGGAGTTCTTTTAAGACCTCTTCTTTGCTGAGCTGATACCAAACTTTCATGAACGATGTTTAATGACTAACTGTCAAAAAGTTAATCAATAAAGCGTCGATTTGTTTTGGAGGATCTGCGAAATTTGGCTTCAGTATATCAAGCGGTTTTACAAGGGTTATTTGCCCGTGTAAAACCGCTTGGATTTATCAGGCAGGGTTCTTCAGTGACTGAATGAATGCCGGGATTTTTTCCTGGTAATTTTCTGTGGCAAGGAGCTTTACAAACGCTGTCCCAACAATTGCACCGTGAGCGTACTCACTCGCTTTGCTAAAGCTCGCATGATCCGAGATACCGAAGCCAACAATGGCCGGATTCTTCAGGTTCATATTTTTGATCCTGCTGAAGTATTCATCTGTCTTTAAAGACAGATCGAGGTTCTTGCCCGTTGTTGAAGCAGATGACAGTAAGTAAATAAACCCATTGGTCAGCTCATCAATATGGCGAATCCGCTCGTCAGAAGTTTGCGGGGTTATCAGGAAGACGTTGCTCAAGTTATGCTTCTTAAAGCAGTCCTGATAAAGCTCTTCGTATTCATACATCGGCAGATCGGGGATGATCATTCCGTCAACACCCACCTCGGAGCAGGCTTCACAGAAACGCTCGACCCCGTATTGTAACACCGGGTTAAAATAACCCATCAGAAACACCGGAATGCTTACCCGCTTGCGCAGATCTTTAAGCTGCTCCAGCAATACCTTAATGGTCATTCCGTTACTGATGGAAGTTAACGAACTGTTTTGAATCACCGGGCCGTCTGCCAGAGGATCTGAGTAGGGGATACCTATCTCGAGGAAGTCAGCTCCCGCCTTTTCCAAAGCCTCAGCAATATCAAGCGTGTCATTTAAGGCAGGATAACCCGCCGTGAAATATATAGATAGTACCGATTTGTTCTTTTGTTCAAAAAGCTTGTTTATTCTATTCATTATAGTCCGAAATAGGTCATATATGTACTCAGATCCTTGTCGCCTCTGCCCGACAGGCAAACCACAACCGTCTCATCGCCTTTAAATTCCATTTTAGAAAGGTAGGCCAGCGCATGCGAGCTTTCGATAGCCGGAATAATGCCTTCCAGCTTAGCCAGTTCCAAACCAGCCTGCATAGCCTCATCATCCGTGATGCTCACATAAAGCGCACGCTTAGACGTGTGAAGGTGAGCATGCTGAGGCCCGATACCCGGATAATCCAGGCCGGCAGAAATCGAGTAAGGCTCAACTACTTGTCCGTCTTCTGTCTGCATCACGATAGAGCGGCTTCCGTGAAGCACCCCTTCTTTTCCAAGCAAAGTCGTTGCAGCAGACTCACCGGTGTTAACTCCCTTTCCGGCAGCTTCTATAGCGATCAGCTTGGCGTGCTCATCGTCCAGAAAATGGTAGAACATCCCCATCGCATTGCTGCCTCCGCCTACGCAGGCCAGAACGTAATCCGGACTCGATGTTCCCGTCTTCTCCAGCAGCTGCCATTTCGTTTCTTCGGAGATGATCGACTGAAAACGAGCCACCATATCCGGGTAAGGATGAGGACCTACCACAGATCCGATGATATAGTGCGTATCCGTAGGATTGTTGATCCAGTCGCGCAAAGCCTCATTCGTAGCATCTTTCAATGTCTGGCTTCCCGAAGTTGCCGGGATCACCGTAGCACCCATCATCTTCATACGTGCCACGTTAGGAGCCTGACGCTCGATGTCGACCGCACCCATGTAAACGATGCACTCCAGACCTTTCAGCGCACATACCGTAGCCGTCGCCACACCATGCTGGCCCGCCCCGGTTTCAGCAATGATACGCTTTTTACCCAGGCGTTCCGCCAAAAGGATCTGACCTACCGTATTATTGATCTTATGGGCACCGGTATGGTTCAGGTCTTCGCGTTTCAGGTATATTTTCGCACCGTATTTAGCCGACAGACGCTCTGCCAGATAAAGCGGAGAAGGGCGTCCTACATAGTCTTTCAACAACTGCAGATATTCCTCCTGAAATTTAGGGTCCTGAATATATTCCAGATATTTTTCTCTCAGTTCCTTGACATTCGGATACAGCATTTCGGGGATGTAAGCTCCGCCAAATACGCCGTAATAACCTTTTTCATTTACTTGATAGCTCATAATGTCTATTTAAATATCGCTTCTAATTTTTTGTAGTCCTTCATTCCGGGGGATATTTCAAACCGGCTGTTCACATCTATAGCATATAAACGGCTGTCGTCGATCTGCCGTATTTCATCCAGATGTTGAATATCGATCCCCCCGCTTAAGAAGAACGGTTTGGTCGTTTTGTTTTGCTGCAGAAGTTTCCAGTCGAATAACTTTCCCGATCCGCCATGTGCCGGGGTTTTGGTGTCAAAAAGGAAATAGTCTACGCTGTCGGTGTATTCGTCGAGTGTCTTGAAGTCAAAATGCTCGTCTACTCCGAAAGCTTTAATTGTTTCGACATTCAGAAGGCCTATCTCCCTGCAAAAGGCAGGCGATTCGGCTCCATGCAGCTGCACAGCATCCAAGCCCATTTTGTCGACCCAGTATTTGATCTGTTCAGCTACCTCATTTACAAACACCCCCGTCTTTTTGATGCCGGCCGGAAGATTCCGCAAGATTTGAGGATCAACCTCAGCAGCGTACCTTGCCGATGGCGCGTAAAAGATGAAGCCCAGGTAATCCGGCGACAAAGAAGCCACCTCCGGGATGTTGTGAGCATCTTTCATTCCGCAGACTTTAATCTTAAACGGACGAGCAGCTATGTTGTCGCTTTCCGCCATTAGTTCAGGCTAATTAAAGTATTAAAGCTTTTGAGTGCCTTTTTAGACAGGAGCGCTTCCTCCGCTTCGTAGAAACTGTCGGCAAACGACTTCTCCGGACAGATGGTTTTAATAGCAAGAGCAGCGTTCGCCAACACCACATTGTTTTGTTCCCTCGTGCCACGACCGTTAATCACTTCTGTGAATATTTTTGCTGAGTCTTCAACCGTGCTTCCGCCACCGATGGCAGCAGCATCAATCTTCTCAAACCCGATCTTTTCGAGCGTATATATTTGTTCACCACTGTTGCTGAAGGTCTTAAAACTGCCGGTCAGCGAGATCTCATCATATCCGTCAAGGGCATGAATGATGGTATATTGTTTATCCGATTTCTGGTACAGGTATGCATAAAGACGAGCTATTTCCAGGCTAAATACACCTACCACCTGATAAGCCGGATTCGCCGGATTAACCATGGGTCCCAGCATATTGAAGAACGTTTTCACGCCCAACTCCTTGCGGATAGGGGCCACATTCTTCATTGCCGAATGGAAAAGGGGCGCATGGAGGAAACAGATGCCTGCCTGTTCTACGCTTTTTTGCAGGAAAGACGGGTCATTGCTGAATTTGCAACCCAGGTACTCCATGACGTTGGACGACCCACAGCCTGAAGATACTCCATAATTGCCGTGTTTGGCGACTTGATAACCAGCTCCCGCCACGACGAAAGATGCCAGTGTCGAGATGTTGAAGGTATCTTTACCATCACCACCGGTGCCACAGAGGTCAACCAGTTTGTATTGCCCCAGCTGGGGATCCAGGCAGAGGTCGAGCATCGCATCTCTGAAGCCTTGCAGCTCCTCGACAGTCATGCTTCTCATACAATACGCCGTCATAAAGGCAGCCATTTGTGATGAATTATATTTCCCTGTGGTGATATTGGTAAGAATTTCTTTGGCCTCCCGGGAATTAAACGTTTTGTGCTCGAATAAGCGGTTGAGTATCTGTTTCATTTATTGTCTTTTCTGTCCCCCGGCAGGACAAAAAAAAGGTTGCCTGCCGGGCAACCCTGTTTATTTTCTTTTTATAAAAATATACATATACAGTTTGCCCTTACGATTGACCGATTTGCCACCACCAAAGCTTATGTATAGTATTTGTCTTCATACCTGTATTACAAATATGGTAAAATGTTTCAGATATAAAAAGATGGTAGGGCAATTTATTTCGGACCTTGTTAGGTGGCGGTTTTTAACCACGGTTGTATTCGGGCGATAATGTGCAGACTTTGTGCCGTGATAAGTCCGACCTGATGAACTTAAGGTCGGACTTATCACTGGCTTTCATCAGTACATATAGCTCTTCATATAAAGAAGTACTAAGCTCAGCCTAAGCGAGGCTTGACTGCTTTTGAGGTACGTTTTTTTAAAAATTCCATAAAATTTTGTCGATTTTGGCAAAAAAATCGTCACAGGTTTTCTGCCGCGCTACCTTGTTCTCTAAATCAAACAAGGTTATGGCAAAAGTAGACAAGAAAGGAATCGTTCGCGGCAAGGCAGGTTCCGTCATCTATCGCGGCTACCGCGAATTGAACATCATCCAGGGGAAACCCCGCAAATTCGAACAGACCAGCGCAAGCATCCAGGCCTCCACCGAGTTCGGTCTTTCCAGTACCACGGCGGCAGTGATAAGGCAGGCCTTTGAGCCGGCCTATGTGCACCGGGATGGCGAGGCGGTCAGCCGCAGCACACAGCTGGTGTACCGGGGTCTTCGCAATAGCTTACGCGGAAGCGTTGGTCAGCGCGACTTGCATGATGCGGACCTGGAGAGCCTCATCGGGATGGACTTCAATATGAAGAGCCGGCTGAGCGAAGTACTGCAGGTCAGTCAGCGGGTAGAGCGGGATGAAGAGGGTCGCCTAAGCGTTTTCATGGGAGCTTTGAACGCCAAAACCGACCTGAGGGTACCGCTAAGCATCAGTAAACCGGTGAGTAAATACAAGATCCGTTTCAGCCTGATCGGCTTCAATTTCAGGAAGGAGTACTATGAATATCTGGAAGTGAAAGATGTGGAGTTTCGTTGGCAGGCTCAGCTGGAGGCCCGGGAAATCCGCTTTGAAACCCTGCCGGAACCCGATCAGCTGCTGATGCTCAGTGTGTCGCTGCTGGCTTATAGCGAAACCCGGATGGAAGAAGGCTATGTATTGCTAAACAGCAAGGAGTTCAGTCCATGTTCGATTATCGCTGCTTTCCACGCGGAAGAACCGGGAGAATATCCTGCGGGTCCGGTGAATATGACACTCACAGAGGCGCAGGAACTAAGGGGAGAGTCTATATGCAACATGTGTTACGAAGGTAACAGGCTGCTACGGGATCAGGAACGAAGAATGGGGGTAAATGCTAAAGTGCCGGAAAGAGGGGTTAAACAGCGTGTTGATAAAGCAGTCATACCAATAGGGAAGCGGGTTCTGTTTTCATCGCGTTGATCGCTACGATCTGCGGCAAATCTGCAACAACCTGTTGCAGATTAAGAAGTATTGAGACAATAAAAGTCAACAGGCTCTTGACTTTTTGAAAAACGAAGGTAAAGTAATAAGTCAACAGCCTGTTGAGGGGTAGAAGGGGAGGCCCTTTTAATTGTTTGTTCCTTTAGCTAACTTTGTAACGCATACAGTTGTAATTGAAAATAATTATGTCGTATACAAAGAACGAAATTATAGCTATTCTGAAAGAACACAAATCGGCTTTGTATGCCAAATATCCGCTATCGGAACTCGGCCTTTTCGGCTCTTTTGCGCGAGGAGATAACAATGAGAATAGCGATATTGACATTCTTGTCGATTTCAAAGGCAGGATAGATGGGTTTGACTACATCCGCCTGGCTCAGGAGTTTGAGGACCTTTTCAATCATAAAATTGATATGGTTTCGCGAAGAGGAATAAAACCAAGTTATTTACCGTACGTAGAGCGTTCCCTGATATATGTCTGAACGAAATAGGATTTTGCGGCATGTTTAAGCTCAAATATATGCTTTAATAGGCTCAAATTTACCTTAAATGAGCTCATAAAAGAACACCTTTGATCTCATTCTCTTGAGTAAGATCATTTGTGCCTTTGATGATTTCCTTCGCATCTGATGGCTGCTTTTCATTTCGGGCAACAGACAATACACTCGCCCGATCATTGCTCATCAGTGGACGTTCCCATAAGCTACTGTGAATTTGCCGCTCTAGCTGCCGGGTAGTCCAATTATTCTTGATGGCCTCAGCAATATAAAAATCTCTTTGATCTTGACTATCAAGGCGTATAAGCATTTGGTAGTGTGTCCAGCCCAATTGCGAACGCACTGGGTTCGCAATTGTGAATGTTCTGTAAAATTGGCGAAAGAGTTCTATCTGACGTTTAGAAAAACTGCTTCCATACTCAGGTTCCAACTGTTCGGATAGAAATTCCGTTAGATATTTACCATAATCGGCACGGTCTTTCCTTGCGGTTCTTCTTCAAAAATACGCTGCCCGATCTGCCAATACATCATGTGGTCTACTGAACGAATAGCTTTTTCTTAGCGGTAGCAATGATAGCCTTGATGTCTGTTATTACAGATTGACTTACAAGCATGTGTCCTGGATTTAAGTTGGCCAAATTGCAAAAAGCCGTGCAACGGTAGAGGCTGTTTGAAAGTACCCACGTGTAACATAATAGTTTCGGTCTTGTCGCTTTGAAAAATGTTCTTAGCTTTGAATGTAAACGATTACAAAGAATTATTCCTCTTACACCATTACCATTAACCAACTAACACTTAATTAAATGAACCCATTACTAGGTTATGCCTCTTTGATGCTACTGGCTCTACAGACCTCCGTTAGTCTGAATGCTCAAACTACAGAGCAGAAGAATCAGGCTACTAAATCCACTAAGAATAAATCCCGCGTTGTTTCTAACAGCCTTGGAATGAAAATGGTGTCTGTTCAGCCCGGCACGTTTAAAATGGGTGCTATCAACACGAAATTTGATCTCGGGAAGAAAACGGATTATTCGAAAGATGCGCCGTATTATGACGAGCTTCCTGTTCATCAGGTTTCCATTAACTATCCTTTTTATATCTCGGAAACGGAGGTTACGGTGGAGCAGTTTCGTCAGTTCAGAAAGGAATATAAAGACAGGGGATTGTTCAATCCTTATGTTTCGGGGATAAGCTGGAATGAGGCGACGGCTTTTTGTGAATGGTTAAGTAAAAAAGAGGGAAAACCCTACCGCTTGCCAACAGAGGCAGAATGGGAGTTTGTTTGTCGTAGCGGCAGTCAGACCGTTTTCTGGTCTGGTGATCAGGTTCCGGCAAACGATACCAATCCCTGGGGAATCAAGAACATGCATTCTGGGGTAGCGGAGTGGTGTTATGACTGGCATGGTGATTATCCGGAATCTCCTCAAATGAACCCTGTTGGTTATGATAAGGGATTCTCAAAGGTGATAAGAGGTGGCGCTGCTCATACGAGTGAACTGGAAGGCACTTCTGTGGAGTTTCATCCGGAAAAGGACGCTGTTTACTACCGTGCATCGAATAGGGCATCTATGCAACCGGATTGCCCGGCTGCGGGGAGCACAGGCTTGAGTCCGCATTTTGTCGGATTCCGCGTGGTGCAGGCTGCGTTGCCTAAGAGTAAACCGCTGATCTACACAGCTAGCTTCCCTCTTCAGGGTGTTAAGCAAAGCACTGCGTTAGCCGGCAAGGGACCGGATATGTCTAAACCGTATTTTAAGGCGCGGCAGGTGGTTGCGAGTCCTCCTGATTTGACTATGCCAGTGGATATCAGGGCAAGCGGACTTCATCATGCTATACAGGGGAAAGTTCACAGCAGTGGGTTTGTGGCTTGTCCGAACGGCGACGTCTTGCTTATTGGATTTTCATCATCTCGCTTGAAAAGTGAAGCCGCCACTAACACGAGTATGGTTGTTACACGACTACGTAATGGCGCCGAGCAGTGGGATATGACGGAGTTGTTTTATGATAGAGCAACCTTGAATGACCAGGCTGCTTTACTCTGGAATGATAACGGAACGTTGTGGTTCTTCGGCGGTGGCCGGGGTTTAGGCGATCTTCCCTTCGTGTTTGCGACGTCAAAGGATAACGGCGTTACCTGGAGTGAGTTGAAGACACCTCTTATTAAAGGAGAGGTGGGGACATTTACTGCTCAACCTATCAACAGTGCTTTCCGGGGACCTGATGGTACTATCTATTTTGGTAGCGATGGCGTAGAAGCGGAATCGTTCTTATGGGCTAGTTCAGATAATGGAAAGACCTGGTATGACACACGGGGAAGGACCAGTGGAAGGCACTCCACATTTGTTCTTTTGAAAGACAATCGGATTTTATCGATGGGCGGGAAGAACTCGGATATTGACGGCTATATGCCTAAGAACTATTCCTCGGATAACGGAAAGACCTGGACTGAAGGCGTCAAGACTCCTTTTGCTGCCCTGGGAAGTAATCAGCGCCCTTCGATTATGCGATTGAAGAGCGGCAGGCTGTTTTTTACAGGCGATTATCAGGACATCAGAATGATGAAAACTCCTCCGCCGGCAGCTATTGAAGAGCGCGGATCGTATGTGGCTTTATCTGATGATGAGGGGCAGACCTGGAAGATCAAGAATCTCGTGATGGCGCCTGAGCACAACGATTGGCGTGGAGTAGTGAAAGGTGGAACGAAGCCTCAGCACGGTTTTGGGACTGTAGGGTATTCTGCCATTACACAATCGGAGAATGGTGTTATTCATTTGATGACTTCCAAAGGAAAGCCGTCTATGCATTTTGCACTGAACGAAGCCTGGATCCTTTCAGATTATACCGCAGAAGTCAATCACCTGCCGGGCCAGAGAACCGGGGAGATTCAAACGATTACTGAGAAATATCCGAATGGAAAAACCAGAATCACCTCCGGTGGCTGGCTGGGCAAAACTGGCTTTGTGTTGCATGGTAAGGAGTCCTGGTTCTACGAAGATGGCACTAAGCAATATGAAGCGACGTTCCATAATGGAGCGATCAAAGGCACTGAAAGCTACTGGGATCGCAACGGAAAAATAAAATGGACACTTGAGCACACGCCTTTCGGAACGGATGTATGGACCAACTACTGGTCTAACGGAAAGAAAAGAACAGAGTCTGTATGGTGGGGCTTATCTGCGCACGGTCCGGCAACGGAATGGGATGTTGAGGGTAAGATTGTACGGGAGTTGATGTTCGATAAGGGCAAAAGAACATCCGTGGAAACGAAATCAGAGATAGATGAATAAGTGAAATATAAAAGTTATAGAATGAATTTAAAAATATCAGTTGCCATTGTTGTTTTCTGTTCGTGTTTTGTTCAGCGTTTATTTGCTCAAAAGAGTTATGTGCTTAACACGGAAAAGCTAAACAAATATGTTAAGAGCTTTAACGCCGAGGATAAGGAAGGTGTTAAGAACTTTGTTCCTAATGCGGAGTCTTTTGAATGGTTGTCCCGCAATATTCCTTTGTTTGATTGTCCGGATTCGGCCATTCAAAAGGTGTATTATTTCCGTTGGTGGGCTTACCGGAAGCACCTGAAGAAAACGGAGGACGGTTATGTGTTTACGGAGTTTATTACACCCGCCAACCACGCCGGAAAGCATAATACTATAAGCAGCGGACTAGGCCATCATATCAACGAGGGGCGCTGGTTGCTAAATCCCGCCTATATGGAGGATTATATATCGTTTTGGTTTTATGTAGATCCGGTGCATACTAAATCGCGGTTTCATGCTTTCAGTAGCTGGATAGATGATGCTGTCTACAATCGCTACCTCGTTAATCAGGATAAGTCATTTATTCAGAAACTCCTGCCTGATCTTCACAAGGACTATATCCGCTGGGAGCAAGCGAAGCAACTGCCCAATCAAATGTTCTGGCAATATGACGTGAGGGATGCTATGGAGGAGTCGATTAGTGGTGGACGCAAGGTGAAGAATATAAGACCTACCATCAATAGCTATATGTATGGGAATGCAAAGGCGCTGGTTGCTATGTCGGCTATAGCAAAGAACGATACTTTGAAAAAAATCTACAATAAGAAAGCTACGGAATTGGAGAAACTTGTGCACGAACAGCTATGGGACGATGATGCCAAGTTCTTTAAGGTTCAGTACGAAAAGGGAGGTTTCTGTGATGCGCGGGAAGCGATCGGCTTTATTCCATGGTATTTTAACTTGCCACGCGATGAAGCGAAATATGCTGAGCAGTGGAATCAGCTGATTGATACCGCCGGATTTGATGCTCCATGGGGACTTACGACTGCTGAAAGACGCCACCCGCTTTTCCGTACTCATGGAACCGGTAGTAGCTGCGAGTGGGACGGAGCGATATGGCCTTATGCCACAACTCAAACGTTGAAGGGTCTATCCAATTTGCTGAACAACTATAAGCATCATGGTAGGATGACTAAGCAAGTGTTTTATGATCAGTTTCGCAAATATGCTATGTCTCATAAGTTTCCATCTCTGGGCGGAAAGATCTATCTGGGCGAGTATCAGGATGAGAAGACAGGGGAATGGTTAAAAGGCGATGATCCTCGCAGCGAATTTTACAATCACTCGGGATTTGCTGATCTGGTGATCAATGACCTGGTTGGCCTGAAACCAAGGGCTGATAATGTTGTGGAGATTAGTCCGCTAATTCCTGCCGGTCAATGGGATTGGTTCTGTCTGGATAAGGTATCATATCATGGTAAGATCCTGACTATATTATGGGACAAGACCGGAACCAAATATGGGAAAGGCAAGGGATTGAGAATCTATGCTGACGGAAAGGAAATTGGGAGAAGCCGCGATCTTAAGAAGACGACTGCGAAGCTGATTTAGTGAGCTTCATTTGAGAAGTTTGACGCTCAAAACGCTGATAGGTTGTAAGATTTCTTTTTGTAACTTTGAGTCAGGAGCTTCAAAGACAGGAGCGAGATCAACTAACTGAAAGGCATGTCATGAATATCAAACAAGAATCATTGGCACCTGACTATTTACCGGTTCCATGGGAATACCGGGAGATAGTTGAGGAACGAATTAACGACGGCAGGACTGGAAAGATCATCTATTTCTGTCGGCAGGGACTTTGTGAACGGCAGGGTACGATCGTAGATATGAAGGATCTTCCGGGGGAAGGGTTATATCTTTTTCTTGATAGCGGTGTTCGGATCAGGATCGACCGTATCATTACGTTGTTCGGTCAACCCGGAGCAGCTTATGATGAGTATAACGCTTATGCCGACGCTTGTATGGACTGTACAGGGGGTTACGATAAAGAGGAGCTTAAGGGTTATAGTATCTGATCTGGATTCGACAGATCAGTACGATAACCCTTAAGTTTTATTTGATCAGGGCGTTCTTCTCTTTGGTGAAAAGCTCGTACACCTTTTTATCAACCCAAGCGGGTATGAGCTTATTCATTAGGACGGCAAGTTTGCCCTGGCCCGTCATGATTAGTGTCCGTTTACGTTTAATTACGCCATCGACGATCGTTCTGGCTACTTCTTCTGCACTCATCATTTTTCCTTCATCCATACTGGTTTCGCCATGCTGCTCGCCGTCTTTAGACAGTGCAGTGTTGCGGATATTGGATGCCGTGAAGCCTGGAGCTGCGATCATAACGTGTAGTCCGGTTTTCAGGTTCTCTACTCTCAGAGCCTCCAGGAATCCATTCATGGCGAACTTGGAGGCTGAATATCCGGTGCGGCCGGGTAGTCCGCGGTATCCTGCAATGGACGAGATACCTACAACAGAGCCTTTCGATTTCAGCAGTTCGGGCAATGCATATTTCGTGCAGTAGACGGTCCCCCAGAAATTAACGTCCATTAGATTACGAATGACGACCAGGTCGAGATCCTTGAAAAGTGCCCGCATGCTTATTCCGGCATTATTGATCAGGATGTCGATGCGTCCGAAGGTGAGCAAAGCCTGGTCGCTGAGGTGTTTGCAGTCAGCTTCAATCGATACGTCGCATTGGACGGCGACAGCTTTAACGCCGTATTGTTGTTCTATTTCGCTAGCGATTTTGCAAAGGTCGACATACTTGCGGGCTCCCAGTACGAGGTTAGCGCCCTGTCGCGCGAATTCTTCTGCACAGGATTTGCCGATGCCGGAAGAGGCGCCTGTGATAATAACCGTTTTATTTTTCAGGTTCAAGGTGTTCTGCTTTAATGGATGATTATTAAACTCCGTAAGGTACCCGGGTAGCGATGGATCGTGCAAGCGTAATTTCATCTGCGTACTCAATTTCTCCACCGAAGGCTATTCCGCGGGCAATGGTACTTACTTTGATAGGGAAGTCCTTTAACTTTTTGTAAATATAAAAAATGGTGGTGTCGCCTTCCATAGTGGCACTAAGCGCCAGGATCACTTCCTGAACCGTACCTTCCCGTACCCGGTCAACCAGTGCCCCGATGTTTAGCTGCGAAGGGCCTATGCCATCCATGGGGGATATTAATCCGCCCAGCACGTGGTACACACCATTATATTGATTCGTGTTTTCAATGGCCATGACATCGCGGGTATCCTCGACGAGACAGATCAGCGACTTGTCGCGCTTCGGCGCCTGACATACTGAACAAGTATCGGCATCTGAGATGTTACCACATATTTTACAATACTGTATTTCTTTTTTCAGCTTTAGGATCGATTCACTAAAACGATTCACGTCGTCTGCTTGTTGGTTGAGCAAATGAAGAACGAGCCTGAGCGCAGTTTTTTGACCTATGCCGGGAAGCTTTGAAAATTCGTTAACCGCATTTTCGAGCAGACGTGATGAGAAATTCATGTTGCTAAGTTACGGATGGAGTTGAAATATTAAGAATGCGTGTATATTTAGGTTTTAATATGTACTAAGAAGATGATTGGAGACGACAAAATAAGGAACGCTTTTGAAAATAAGAACTGGCAGGAAATAAAGGTTACAGACTCCTGGCAGATATTTAAGATAATGGCAGAGTTTGTAGACGGCTTCGAGAAGCTGGCTAAAATTGGGCCCTGTGTATCTATCTTTGGATCGGCCAGGACGCCACAGGGAAGCAAATACTATAAGCTGGCAGAAGACACTGCCCGCCTGCTAACCGAGAGCGGATACGGTGTTATCTCGGGCGGAGGGCCTGGTATCATGGAAGCAGCTAATAAGGGTGCCTATGAGGCTGGTGGTAAGTCTGTGGGTTTGAATATAGAACTTCCGTTTGAGCAATTTCATAATAAATACATAGACCGGGATAAGCTTCTGGAATTTGATTATTTCTTCGTGCGTAAGGTCATGTTTATGAAATACTCTCAGGGATATATCGTTTTGCCCGGTGGGTTTGGAACAATGGACGAACTGTTTGAGGCTATAACACTGATCCAGACCGGCAAGATAGCACGCTTTCCTATCGTTCTGGTTGGGAAAGATTATTGGGAACCCTTGATGGACTGGGTCAAGAATCAAATGCTGGAAGAAAAAAATATCAGCGCAGATGACTTAAATCTGTACCGACTGGTGGATACCGCAGAAGAAGCAGCAGAACACATCGTCAGATTCTATGAAAAATATGTTCTCAAACCGAACTTTTAGCGAAATTTTGACTAGCGTAAGGGATTGCTATTGTGCATATTGTCACTAATTATCGCATTTTTTTGTGTTTTTAAAAAAAAATTCTTTTCACTGAAATTCTTCCTATATTGTAACAGAATTTAAACATATCTGAAGAACAATAAATTATCAAAAATACCTCCAGCTTTAAATAACTATTTACCTATACCGGTTAACTCAAATACTTAATTACGATGAAAATTTTTGTTGCTAGTCTGCCCTTTAAATTGGAAGAAAACGATATCAGGGAGACTTTTGAAGAATACGGCGAAGTATCTTCAGTAAAACTTGTTCTGGACAAAGAGACAGGAAGAAAGAAAGGCTTTGGATTTGTTGAAATGCCCGATGATGAGCAGGCGAAAAAAGCCATTGAAGATTTAAATGGATTGGAAATCTTTGGACGAGCGATCGCAGTGACACAGGCTGAAGAGAAACCAAATGGTGGACGCAGACCTGGTGGCTTTGGCGGAGACCGTGGCGGTTCATTCAGCAAAGGTGGCTACCAGAAAGGTGGACGCGACGCCGGATCCTACTAAAAATATTTTTTTAACAGTTTATGCGCCTTGCATAAACTGTTAATTGATGATTTGCCATTCACTAAATATGTTAGTATTTAGTATTTTTGTGCATGTACGCGATTGTGGATATTGAGACGACGGGGGGGCATGCTTCAGCAAATGGCATTACAGACATAGCCATTGTCGTGTATGATGGCCATACAATATTTAAAAGGTTTCATTCTCTTGTGAATCCAGGGGTTCCAATACCCTACTTTATTCAGACGCTGACGGGAATAAGCAATGAAATGGTGCAGGAAGCTCCGCCTTTTCATGTGATCGCGCCAGAAGTTTATGAAATCCTCAGCGCTAATATCTTCGTTGCGCATAACGTCAATTTCGATTATTCTTTTATAAAATACCATCTATCCCGTGCCGGGTATGATCTCCAGTGCAAAAAGCTCTGTACGATCCGCCTTGGAAGGAAAATTTTTCCGGGAATGCCGTCCTACAGTCTTGGTAAACTTTGTCATAGCCTTCAGATTGCTGCGACGGACCGGCATAGAGCGTCTGGCGATGCGGAAGCGACCGCTGAGTTATTCCGGATGTTGCTGATGAATGATCAGGAAGGACATGTCGCTGGTTTTCTGAACGGGCGGACCAGTGAACAGCAGCTGCCTCCAAATTTACGTAAAGCCGATATTGATTCTTTGCCTAAGACGCCGGGAGTTTATTATTTCAAAGACAGTAAAGGAACCGTAATTTATGTGGGAAAGGCAGTGAATCTGAAGAAGCGAGTCTGGTCGCATTTTACCGGGAATAAATTTGGCAGGCAAAGACAGGAGTTTCTTAGAAATATTTTCTCGGTGAGCTACCGCGCCTGTGGTACGGAGCTGATGGCGCTGATTCTGGAAGCTTCGGAAATTAAGCGTCTCTGGCCTGCTAATAACCGGGCTATGAAGCGTTATGAGCCTGCTTTCGGTCTTTATGCTTATGAGGATCAGCTGGGATACCTGCGCCTGGTTATTGATAAGAAACGCAAAAATTCTGCGCCTTTGTACAGCTTTAATAGAGTATCGGAAGGTTACAGTTTATTGCAAAAGCTGATCCATCAGTTTGAGCTTTGTCCGCATCTGTGTTTTGTATCCCGTAAGGGAATATGTCCGGAGCTTGCGGAGGATGCAGCTTGTCGCGGAGCCTGCCGTGGAGCTGAACCTTCATCAGATTACAATTTGCGTGCTAAAGGGGCCATCAGCGAGATCAAAGTCATGCTTCCTTCTTTCCTTCTGGTTGACAATGGTCGTACTGATGGGGAAAAGGGTGTCATCAGAATGAACGCGGGGCACCTTCATGGAATGGGTTACGTTTCCAGTGATATGGATCTTTCTGATGCGGACGCAGTCGCGCCTTTTTTGGAACTGTATCCTTCTAATGATTATATTCGAAATATCATCATGGACTACGCTGCGAAACATCCGGAGCGGGTAAACAGGAGTTAACATAAACGCATGAGCTATCTACGGCAAAGTTCCTTTACTAAATCGCTGAAGGGAAAGGTGATCATTGCCTTCCTGCTGGGCTTCGTGGCGCTGGTTCTTGCCTGGACGGTTAGTAAGGTAGCGTTCAGGGAAATGCTGACGACGGTACAATCTGTTTCTGCCCCGGATGAAAAGCTTCTTGTTGTCAATCAATTGTTTCGGGATATTACTAAGCTGGACCAGTTTCAGCGCAGTCAGAGTTTCCAAAATCCGGGATCATATAAGTCATTTTTCAAAGAGTCGGATTCTCTTCGCTCGAAAATGGACACGCTTAAGCGGTTGTATAGCGGAGATAAGCTGCAGATTGAACAGATCAATAAAATGAAGGACCTGTTGAAGAAACGCGACAGTCTTTTTACGACTTATCTGCGTGTAAGGGAGGGTCTGGTAAATGGGAAGGCTTTTTCTTCACAAATCAATTCGCTAACAGGATTGATCAGTCGCAGTTCCTCGGAGATGGATAGTACCATTGTGAAGACGGAGCAGACACATTCTACGACAACGATTCCTGCGCAGAAGGAGGAGAGGGACCGAGGCTTCTTTAACCGTCTGTTTGGCAAGAAAAAAGCGGACACTGCGGCGGCGGTTGTTCAGGAAGAGATTAACATTACCATCGATACGCTTGCCAGAGTAAATACGGACAGCGTTGTTCAGGAAATGGAGAATGCGGTAAAAACGCTCGCTCTCCGGCAGCGCCAGAGGAGTGACCTCTTTATCAGTCAGGAAATTGAGCTTGCTAATGCCGGAAACATCCTGATCAATCAGATCCTGGATGTTTTACAACAGGTGGAGAAGGACGTAATCAGCCAGGTCGAGCTGAGTAATCTGAGGGCTCAGGAAGTTGTGAATCACAGTGCGAACCGTATAGAGATGATCATGTTGATCTTTCTGTTCATCACAGCGGTTTTTGCTTACATGATCCTGACCGATATAGGGAAAAGTAACCGCTATCGGCAGGAACTGGAGTTGGCCAGAGATGAAGCGGAATACCATGGTCAGGCGAAGCAGCGGTTTTTGTCGAGCATGAGTCATGAGATCAGGACGCCACTGCAATCCATCATCGGCTATGCGGAGCAACTTCAGGATCAGGAAAAAGTTGACAAAAAGAACCTTAAAGCGATATACAATTCGGCCATTCACTTGCTTCATATAGTCAATGAGGTGCTTGATTACAGCAGGATAGTATCCGGAAAATTCAAATTTCACCGGAGTATTTTCAATATCAGCGAGGTGATGGATGAAGTGGTGACGATCATAACGCCCCAGGCAGAGCGTAAGGGTTTGAACATACGGATGAATAATAGTATCATCGGATCAGATTTACTGATAGGAGATCCCTTCCGTCTCAAGCAAATCTTAATAAACGTGGTGGGTAATGCCGTGAAGTTTACTAGCCAGGGGGAGGTGACTTTGACAGTGACCAATCGGATTGTGAAGAGAAAGGCCTACCTTACCATCGAAGTGACGGATACCGGAATGGGCATCTCCGAAGAAGATATTAAACGGATTTTTACTGAATTTGAGCAGGCTGGTAACTATGTCCCTACTAATGAAAATGGAACAGGTTTGGGCTTGAGTATCGTGAAGACGCTGGTTGAAGGCCAGGGGGGAACAATTGATGTGAAGAGCGTACTGGGCGAGGGTACCAGCTTTACATTGAATCTGCGTTATACTGTTCCGAAAGAGAACAAAAAGCTTACAGAACAGCAGATTGGGAAGAGTGAGAATTTCAGAGGACTTGTTTGGCTGGTTGATGATGACCCTTTCATCCTGCAATTGTGTTGTAACTTACTGGACAAGCATCATGTTAGATATAAGGCTTTTAGTTTGCCATCTCAACTTTTGGAAGAGCCTATTGCGGAAGATCTGTCTCTTATTATGATGGATATCCGTATGCCGGAAATGAACGGTACGGAGCTATGCCGCCGTATGAGGCAGAGATTGTCTGATCATGTCAGGATCGTGGCTCTGACGGCACAGGCACTTCCGGAAGAGCGCGCTTCCATACTGGAGCAGGGATTTGATGCTCTTCTGATGAAACCATTCAGAGAAACTGACCTCACCGGATTGCTCAGAGGCCAGTTGTCGGCGGAAGTCGACACCACAGAACAAGCCCCTCAGGATGTTATTGATCTCTCTATGATTGAAAAGATGGCATTCGGTGATGAAGAAATGCTGAAGCAGATTCTGGAGCGCTTTTGCGAGGATAACCGTAAGGACGCGGGTATCATAACCGAAGCACTGAAGGCGCAGAACAGGGATGAGCTTACGCTCCTTCTCCACAGGCTGGCGGGAAGAACGTCTCAGCTTGGCGCGAGATCATTGGGTGCCGCATTCCGCGCAGAAGAACTGCTCTTGCACCAGGGTGAGCCAATTGACAGGACGCAGGAACAGCGGGTGCACAAGCTGTTGGAACAGCTGGAGTCGCTTACGCAGGAGATCTATTCGATCTGATACTTCTCCATTTTATTGTAAAGGGTAGTTCTGTCGATATTCAGCAGCTTAGCGGCCTGGGTTTTGTTGTAGCGAACTTTTCTGAGTGTTTCTTTTATCAGCTCTTTTTCATTGGCTTCATTCAACGCTTTGAGATCAGTGCCTGATGGTTTGGGAACCTGATTCAGTGAGGCGATCATTTCATCTGGTAGCGACTCAATGCCGGCTTCTTCGCCGCGTGTCAGGAGGACCATTCGCTTAATCACGTTCTTAAGTTCGCGGAGGTTACCGGGCCAGTCGTAGGTTTGAAAGATAGTTGCCACCTCTGTGGAAAGCGTCTTTACGTTTCTGTCGAGCTCTGCGTTTGCCAGATTGATAAAGTGGTATAAAAATACCTGAAGGTCGTGTTCACGATTTCGAAGTGCGGGCACATGAATTTTAAATTCGTTCAGCCTGTGATAGAGATCTTCCCGGAACTCTCCACGGGATACGCTGTTGAGAAGATCGTCGTTGGTAGCTGCAATGATGCGCACGTCGACTTTTATCTGCTTATTGCTTCCGATAGGCTGGATTACGCGTTCCTGAATAGCACGCAGCAATTGGATTTGCACTTCGTAGCTTAAGTTTCCGATCTCATCAAGAAAGAGCGTACCGCCGTCGGCAGCTTCGAACTGGCCTTTTTTGTCGAGCAAAGCGCCGGTAAAAGCACCCTTAACATGTCCGAATAATTCGCTTGCGGACAGTTCTCTGGATAGAGATCCGCAGTCAATGGCCACGAAGGGGCGCTCAGCCCTTTTGCTGGCTTTATGGATGGAGTTTGCAACGTACTCCTTTCCGGTGCCGCTTTCTCCCTGGATGATGACCGACATGTCTGTGGGCCCCACCAGTTCAATGTAATTTTGCAGCTTTTTGGATTCGAGACTGCTTCCTTGTATGAAGGTAGAGACTTCTGCTTTTTTCTGTATTTCGGGGGCGCTTTGCTTGCGGTTTAAAGCTTCGTTTAGCACCATCTCCAGCTCGTCTGGATTGACTGGCTTGGTAATGAAATCATATGCACCCGAGCGTATCGCCCGTACTGCGGTTCTCACATCATGGAAGCTGGTCATGATGATAGAGGGTATGTTCGGAGTTTTCTCGCGGGCGGTGCTCATGACCTCCAGGCCATTGCCGTCGGGAAGACGGTAGTCGAGCAGAAGAAGGTCATAAGTATTCTGCTCCAGTGATTTTAGGCCTGTTTTTAGTGTATGGCATATCTGGACGGTATGGCCTTTTTTTTTCAAAAAGTTTTCGAGAATGAGAGAGAATGTGGTATCGTCCTCCACTAATAGTATGTTTGCCATAATGTGAGCGTCGATTGATGTGCTGTTGGGCAAAAATAACAAAAGTGGGGGTTACTGCTATGAAATTGTTAATAAAAGGGCACAGAATGAGACATTCTGTACCCTTTTATCAGTCGAATCGGTAAAAGCAGATCAGGAAGAGTACTGGGTTTTAAGTGATTCGACATTTTTTATACAGTCAGAAATTCCATTGCGTTGTTCAGCGATGATTTCGATGATTTCGGGACTGATGCCCGTGTCTTGCAATTCTTTGTCGTAAGCTTCGAGCGCAGAGTGCTCTCCTGTCAGACATGCGCTCAAAATAGCTTTGTCGTCGTTCTTGGTAAATGCGGTCTTGATGTCCATCCAGACCCGGTGCAATGCACCAACCGGTCCTCCTGTTTCATTATCAGGGTCACCGCCCAGCTGATGTATGGCTTTCTTCAGCTGCATTTCATACTCGGCCCGCTGTATGGAATACATCGAAAAGAGTGTCTTCAGTTCAGGAGAGTCTGCATCTTCAGCTGCTGTTTTATAGCCTTCTTTACCGTCGTTACAGATCGACAGCAGATGTTTAAGGTTTGCTATTGATTTTTCATTTTGGTTTTCCATCGTATTATTTTGAGTCGTAAAGGTTTCATCGAATAACAGTACAGCGGACAAAGAGTTTTGGTTTGGAAATTGAAATACTATCTTTATTCATTGTATCCATTAGCTCATGTTTAAGAAATTTTCGTTCCAACAGCAAGTCCTTACCGGCTTTATATCAACGCTTATTATCCTGTTTATCGTAGCCATTCTTTCTTATGTGAGCATGGAAGATCAGAAAGAAGATGCCGAGTGGCTGCGTCATTCCAGCGAGGTGTTTCAGGTGAACGAGCTGATAGTGTCTCAGGTTACTACCGCTGAGAGTGCTCAGCGTGGGTATGCATTAACGGGGATCGAGAGCCTGGGCACGCAGTACAAGCGCAGTTCAGTGCTGATTATTCCCTCGATTGAACATTTGAGGGACCTGGTTGCTGATAATCCTGAACAGGTGAAAAATGTCGATTCCCTGTATTACTATGCCTCGCTTAAAATAGCCGATATGGACGCGATAATAGCTGCATACGATTCAGTCGAGGGCGGCAAAGAGCGTGACATGCGTGAGCAGTTTCTGTCGGCTAAAACTCATATGGATGCTGTAAGGGATTTTACCAAAAGGATATCGGCGATAGAGGAAAACCTGATGCGTGAGCGGGAGGACGCTACAGCGAACAGTATGCGGCGAACGGTGGTTATCGTGCTTGGCGGCTGCTTCGTTGTGCTGGGTCTCTTGTTGATCTTGTTCCGCTACATTAAGACGACTTTCAGACGGCAGAAGCAGATAGAGGCTAACGTAAGGGAAGCCAACGCAAAGTTGAACAGAATTGGAGAGGAGAACAGTAAGAAACACTGGATGTTAAGCGGCTCTGAACGCATCGAGGTGTGTATGCGCGGGATGCAAAATGTTGATGAACTGGCTGGGAGCGTAATAGGAGAGTTGGCCGAATATAGCGGTGCTCAGCTTGGCTCATTTTATCTCCTTCAGGGAGGTAGTTTGTATCTGGCTGGTGCCTACGCTTATCCCATGAAGCAGGCTACCTATCAGATCGGTGAAGGTATGCTGGGTCAGGTAGCTTTGTCAAAGAAGGGTGTAGTAATCAGTGAGATTAAGGAGGATCAACTGTCTGTCCGTATTGGGATCGGTGATGTCAAGCTCCGGTCGATTATTCTTCAGCCCGTGTTGTTCGAGGATGAACTGATCGGAGTGATCGAAATTGGCTACAGCGAAGGAGTTACAGATTTGAAACTGGAGTTTATCCAACAAATAGTGGATGGGATAGCTGTGGCTGTGAAATCTGCGCAATCCCGGGCCCAGCTTAAAGCTCTTTATGAGCAGACCAGTTACCAGTCGGAGCAGCTCGAAGTTCAGACAGAAGAGTTGATGGCTGCAAATGAGGAGCTCACGGCAAAAACTCAGCAACTGCAGGTTTCGGAGGAAGAGCTGCGTGTGCAGCAGGAGGAGCTGAGGCAGACAAATACAGAGCTCGAAGAAAAGGCGGCGATGCTTAAAGAAAGAAACGCTGCTGTTGAGCTGGCTAACGAGGGGATAAGGGTAAAGGCTAAGGAACTCGAGCAAAGCAGCAAATATAAATCGGAGTTTCTGGCGAACATGAGCCATGAACTGCGGACGCCGCTGAACAGTATTCTCATCCTGGCTAAGATATTGAGTGAGGACAAACAAAAGACGCTGACATCTGATCAGGTTCGTTATGCCAGCGTTATACACAATGCCGGAACCGACCTTTTAAATCTGATCAATGATATTCTGGACTTATCTAAAATTGAGTCGGGCAAACTGGATATTCAGTGGGAAGAGGTGAAGACTGAGGATCTGAGGTATGACTTGCAGCAGCTGTTTAACCATGTTGCAGCTTCAAAAAAGATCGCCTTTGTTTTCGATATTGATCCGAATACGCCCATACAGTTTGTTTCTGATAAACAGAGGGTAGAACAAATCGTGAAGAATCTCCTGTCAAATGCTTTTAAGTTTACATCTGAAGGAGGCCAGGTTAGTGTGAAGGTGTCGCATATTTTAAAAGGGCAGGATTTTGAAAATGAGGTGCTTCGTCAGGACGAATCGGGTGCGATACGATTTGATGTTCGGGATACGGGTATTGGTATGAGCAGGGAGCAGCAGAAGATAGTATTTGAGGCCTTTCAACAGGCAGACGGGTCGATCAGCAGGAAGCATGGGGGTACCGGTTTGGGCCTGTCCATCTGCCGGGAGCTTTGCAACTTGCTGGGAGGAGAGATCAGGGTGGAAAGCGAACTTAACCAGGGTAGCACTTTCACGCTTTATCTTCCGGTTTCCGGAAATGGACATCAACCTTCGCCCTCGCCCGCAGCAGAGACAAGTCCTGTTGAAAGTTCAGTAGAGGCTTTGCAATTTCCAAGAGCGGAAGATATTACGACCGCCCATGCCGGCCAGACACCCAGGTTGCTGATTATCGAAGATGACGTGTCATTTTCGGAGATTTTGGAAGATTACGCCAGAGAACGCGGATTTGTACCGATGGTGGCTTATAGCGGAACTAATGGCCTGAGTATGGCCCGTGGGTATCAGCCGGACGCCATTGTTCTGGACATCATGCTGCCGGGTATGGACGGCTGGACAGTCTTAAAAGAATTGAAAAATGATAAGGCTACGAACTGGATTCCAGTACATCTGATGTCTGCCCGCGATGAGTCAACTCTCAGAGCCCGACAGGAGGGTGCAATTGGGTTCCTTCGAAAACCGATCGATAAAGACCAGTTGGACGAAGCGTTTGACGTTTTGTTAAGCAGCAGCGGACAGTTGAAGCTAAAGCGGGTGCTGCTTGTGGAGGATGTGCAGGTGCAGAGCGACGCGTTAACGGCGGTATTGGTGGATAAGGGTATCGAGGTAAAGCAGGCTTACAACGGACAGCAGGCGATTGATATATTGGAAAGTGACGGGGAGTTTGATTGTCTGATCCTTGATCTGCATCTGCCAGATATGTCAGGTGTGGAGCTTCTGGAAAAAATAAAGACCGACGAGCGACTTGCGGAGGTGCCGGTGGTTATCAATACAGCCATGGAGCTTGACGAGAAAACGATGGGCATAATTATGAAGCATACGAATGCGATGGTTCTTAAAAGTGCAAAGTCAAATGACCGTATCCTGGATGAGGTAAACCTGTTCATGCATAAGATAAGAACCAAAGGGAATTCGGCCGTGACAGCGAATTTTGCGGGGGACTTGTTAAAAGATAATTCTACGCTGGAGAAGGCGCTGTCGGGTAAATGCGTGCTAGTTGCGGATGATGATATGCGAAACGTATTTGCGCTGTCTACGGCCATACAATCTTATGACATGCGGGTGGAAATTGCGTCGAATGGAGTAGAGGTTTTGAGAAAGCTGGATGAAATGCCGGATATTGATATTGTTCTAATGGACATCATGATGCCTCAAATGGATGGTTATGAGGCAATGCGGGAGATACGAAAACAGCGGCAGTATCAGAGTTTGCCCATTATTGCGCTTACGGCGAAGGCGATGAAGAATGACCGGGAAAAATGTCTCGAGGCAGGAGCCAATGACTATATTTCCAAACCCGTTGAAGTAGACAAACTTTTGTCTATGATGCGTGTTTGGTTAAGCTAGACATGTCACTTGTGGAGGAACGAATTTCGTACGATGAACTTGAAGAGCTGATTTCCTGGATTAACCACATCCACGGATTTGATTTTAGTGGTTACTCGAGAGCTTCTCTGAAACGACGTGTTACCAGGATCATGGACCTGCATCACCTTGATCTGGTTGATCTGAAAGGGATACTGGTAAATGATTATGTTTTTTTCGAAGAATTTCTTGTTCAGGTTACGGTAAATGTGACGGAAATGTTCCGGGACCCATCTTTTTTCAGGTCGGTCAAAGAAAAGGTGATGCCATATCTTAGTTCTTTCCCCCGTGTGAAGGTTTGGAACGCGGGCTGCTCGACCGGAGAGGAGCTTTACTCCTTCGCTATATTGCTAAAACTGGAGGGCTTGTTGGATCGTTCGTTCTTGTATGGTACGGATATCAACCCAAGGGTTTTAGAAAAGGCGAAAGCAGGAGTTTATCCGCTTTCAAATATGAAGCAGTATTCAGAAAACTATTTGCATACCGGCTATTCAGGCTCGTTAGCAGATTTCTACGTAGCCCAGTATGATGCTGCTACGATAAACAACGAGCTGAAAAAAAATACGCTATTCTCGGTGCACAATCTTGTGTCAGACCGGGCGTTCAACGAGTTTCAAATCGTTTCGTGTCGAAATGTTCTGATCTATTTCAACACCGACTTGCAAAAGCGGGTAATTCAGTTGTTTTATGACAGTTTATGTCCCTTTGGCTTTCTTTGCCTGGGTGCAAAAGAATCTTTGAGGGCTTTCGACGTGACTGGGAAGTTCAGGTCGGTTGATAAATATGAAAACTTGTATCAAAAAATTGGCTAACTGGGATAACACGATATTAGAGAAGGCAGCGAAGGCCAGGGTTCTGTTGCTGGGAGGTTCCGCGGGAAGTTCGAGGCTGATCTTCGATTTGATCGAACAGCTTCCCGGAGATTTTCCGCTGCCTGTAATTGTTATTATCCACCGGAGCCGGAAATTTAAGTCGGAAATAGAAAAACTGCTGGATAGTAAATCAGCACTTTCTGTAAGTCTTGCGGAGGACAAGACAAAGCTGAGGCAGGGAAATGTTTATTTTGCACCTCCAGACTATCATCTGCTTTTGGAGCCAGATGAAACGTTTACACTGGATTATTCAGAGCCGGTGTTTTTTTCGAGGCCATCGATCGATTCTACCTTTGTTAGTGTGTCGGACGTATATCAGGACAGAGTTGTTGCGGTACTTTTATCGGGAGCAAACGCTGACGGGGCGGAAGGACTTTCTTATATTCAAGCACGGAACGGTATTGTTATCATACAAGATCCGGCGGATGCGGAAGTAAGGACGATGCCTGAATCTGCAATATCATTGTGTAAAGATGCTTTGATATTGACTGATGAAAGTATCTTTGCTTTTATAAAGAGCATTACAAAAGAATAGTATTTTTAAGAAATGGATCATCTGAAGCTTTTAATCGTAGACGACAGACGGGAAAATATAGTGGCTTTGGAAGCACTTCTTGATCGTAACGATATAGAAATCGTCACCACGACATCTCCTAACGAAGCGCTCAAGATTTGCTGGGAACAGGATATTTCGGTTGCGTTGATCGACGTTCAGATGCCGGAGATGGACGGCTTTGAGCTGGTGGAGATATTGAAGGGGAACCCGCGAACCCGGGAGATCCTTGTTATTTTCGTGACGGCCATCTCTATGGAGATGAAATATGCGGTGAAGGGTTTGTCTGTCGGTGCGGTAGATTATTTATTTAAACCCTTAGATCCGTATGTGACGGCTGCGAAAGTAGATTCGTTTATTCAGATCGTTCGCTCGCAGCGTGAGGTTAAGCGCAAGAATGAAGAACTAAAAAGTTTTCAACAGGAGCTGATAGCGGCAAAGGAAGAGGCTGAGCAGGGAAGAAGAGTAAAAGAGACTTTCCTGGCAAACATGAGCCATGAAATACGTACCCCCATAAATGGAATGCAGGGGATCGTCCATTTGCTGGAGAATACCGACCTTGATGCTGAGCAAACTAAAATGGTGAACTTGCTGAAGATATCAAGTGAGTCTCTGCTAGGAATCATTAACGATGTTCTGGATATCTCTAAAATAGAATCGGGCAAATTCAAGATCGTCCGCACCGAAGGAAGTATAAGAAATCTGGTATCTTCAGTTATCGGTTTAATGCAGTTTAAAGCACAGGAGAGGGGGATCGAGCTTATCGTCGATATCGACCCGGTTTTGCCGGCTGTTGTGCTTGTTGATGGATTGAGATTGAATCAGATTCTGTTGAACCTGGTGGCTAATGCGATTAAGTTTACAGATGAAGGATCTGTAAAGCTGAGTGTCACCCAACTGCAGGCAAAAGGAAATTTGGTGCAAATAGGGTTCAGTGTGCAGGATACGGGCATCGGGATCGAGCCTGAGAGGTTTGAAAAAATCTTTGAAACGTTTGAGCAGGCGGCGAGTGATACGGCACATCAGTATGGTGGAACGGGACTTGGGCTGGCGATCGTTAAGAAACTGGCAGAGTTAAAAGGAGGGGAAATAAGTCTGCAAAGTGAACCCAACAAGGGGACAACGTTTGTTTTTACGAACTGGTTCCAGGTAGTGGGAACTGCAAGTGAGAAGCCTGTTAAAAACATCGGAGAACTGCCTAAGCTTCCCGGCACGAGAGTACTTGTGGCAGAAGACAATGCAATTAATCAGTTTATGATCCAGAAAGTACTGCAACGCTGGTCTGTTGATGTAGATATTGTCGAAAATGGAGAACTTGCCCTGGAGAAATTAAAGAAGGGCCATTATGATCTGGTTCTGATGGATACGAATATGCCCGTGATGGGCGGGTTCGAAGCGATAAAGAGAATCCGGGAAGAATTGCCGGCGAACGTTAAGGATATTCCGGTTATTACCCTTTCGGCAGCTGTGTTGGAAGAAGATCAAAAAAAAGCAATGGAGGCCGGGGCGAATGATGTAGTATCTAAGCCGTTCGATCTTAGTGTGTTGCATTATAAGATCACCAAGTGGGCAGGATGTTCTTGAAAAAAAAGATATAATTTCTTTCAAATTCATTTGGAATACTGAAAATAAAAGCTACTTTTGCATTCCAAATTTAATGAAACCCAAGCGCGGAAGTGGCGTAATTGGTAGCCGCACCAGACTTAGGATCTGGCGCTGAGAGGCGTGGGGGTTCGAGTCCCTTCTTCCGCACATGATTCCCCCCGCTATAACGGGGGGAATTTTTGTATAATACTAACGGTAAATAATTAGAACATGAATATCACACAAGAGAAAATTGATAGCCTGAACTCCTTAGTTAATGTGAGCATTAAGCCTGAAGACTATCTGGAACGTGTAGAAAAGGCCATAAAAACTCAGGCAAAAAAGGCGAAACTTCCGGGATTCAGAGCAGGAATGGTTCCTCCTTCTCATATCAAAAAGATGTATGGAAAGAGTATTCTTGTTGAGGAGGTTAACTCTCTTTTAAGTGATTCGATTAATAAATATATAGCCGATAATAAAATTGAAATCCTTGGTCAGCCTCTTCCAAAGGTTGATGAGTCAAAGGAGTTTAACTGGGATTACACAGACGAGTTCGAGTTTAAGTACGAACTTGGTCTTGCTCCGGAATTCAATCTTGATTTCTCTGACAAGGATTCTATTCCTTACTACCAGATCAAAATTGACAGCGAAACACTGGAGTCAAGAATCAAAAACATCAGAAGAAGCTATGGCAAAATGACAAACCCTGAAGTTTCGTCAGAAGAAGACGTTCTTTTTGCCGAGTTGGTGCAACTTTCTCCTGATGGCTCTGTTTTTGAAGGTGGTATAAGCAGCACTGGATCTGTAAGACTTGATCTTATAAAGGATGCAGAGATTAAGAAGTCTCTTGTTGGCTTGAAGAAGGGTGATGTTGTTGAATTTGATATTCAAAAAGCTTTTGAAAATGATGCTTTTCAAGTTTCAAAAGTTTTGAACATCTCTGAAGAAGACGCTAAGGATCTGGCTTCCAAATTTCAGTTAACTGTTAAAAATGTTAACCGTTTGGAAGAATCAGATTTGGATCAGGAGTTCTTTGATAAATTATTCGGCCCCGGTACTGTTACTACAGAGGAGGGATTCCGCGAAAAGATCACTGCTGAACTGGAGTCTATGATGGTTCAGAACGCTGAGCAAAAGCTTCAGAATGATATCGTGAAATACGGTGTTGCTAAATATGAAATGCAACTGCCTGATGAGTTCTTGAAACGTTGGTTAAAGGCGACAAATCAGAACCTGACTGAGGAAGATCTTCAGAAAGGATATGAGGATTTTGCGAACAACCTGAGATGGACATTGGTTGAGAACAAGATTATCAAAGAAAATAGTATCGAGCTGAAATACGAAGATGTATTTCAGACTGCGAAAAGCAGACTTGATGCGCAGTTTAAAATGTACAGCCCTCAACCTCTTCCTGAAGAGCAGCTGGCAGAGTACACCGTGCAATTCCTTCAAAACAAGGAAAACGCGAATAAAATTTTTGAAGAAGTAAAAGCACAGAAAGTGTTTGATTACCTGAAAAGTGTTGTTACATTAGATCGTCAGGAGATTGAATACAACAAATTTCTTGAATTGAATTAAGAGCTACGGTATAATGGTAATTATGCTATTAATTCTGATTCGTTCAAACTATTATTAGCATAATTACTTATTTATATATCAGACTTTAAACTTTTAATCCAATGAATATCGACAAAAATGAATTTCGTAAATACGCTGTAAAACATCATCGCATTGGCAGTCAACATGTAGACAGTTTCATTGGCAGGGTAGAGAAAAGTGCTATCCCGATGTCTATGACTCCATATATCATTGAGGAACGTCAGTTGAACGTTGCTCAGATGGATGTGTTTTCAAGACTGATGATGGACCGCATTATCTTTCTTGGGGATGCGATTTATGACAGCAACGCAAATATAATTCAGGCGCAATTACTTTTCTTACAGTCAACGGACGCAAAAAGGGACATCCAGATTTATATTAATTCTCCAGGAGGTTCTGTTTATGCAGGACTCGGGATATATGACACGATGCAATATATCACTCCGGACGTAGCAACCATCTGTACAGGTATGGCTGCTTCCATGGGTGCTGTTCTACTTTGTGCGGGAGCTGCCGGTAAACGTGCTGCTTTGGCTCATTCACGTGTGATGATCCATCAGCCGCTAGGTGGTGTTCAGGGTCAGGCATCTGATATTGAAATCACAGCACGCGAAATATTGAAGCTGAAAAGAGAGTTGTATGAGATCATTTCCAACCACTCAGGTCAGGACTATCAGAAAGTTCATGATGCGTCTGACAGGGATTACTGGATGATTGCGAGTGAGGCCAAAGAATTCGGAATGATTGACGAGGTGCTTGGCGAAAACAAATTAAACAATGAGTAAAAGCTCGAAAGATATTAAGTGTTCATTTTGTGGTTCTGGAAAACAGGATACACTAATGCTCATTGCAGGCCTTGATGCTCATATATGTGATAAGTGCGTTGCTCAGGCAAATCAGATTTTAGCAGAAGAGTTATCAGTGAGGAAAACGAAGAGCACAGGTTCTTCGCTAACCTTAATGAAGCCTTTGGAGATAAAGAAACATCTTGATCAGTATGTGATTGGTCAGGATGAGGCGAAGAAGGTACTTTCTGTCGCTGTGTACAACCACTATAAGCGCCTTAACCAGAAAGTGGAGAAGGATGAAATTGAGATTGAGAAATCCAATATCATTATGGTGGCAGAAACGGGAACTGGAAAAACGCTTTTGGCGAAAACCATTGCCAAGATCCTGCATGTTCCTTTTTGTATTTGTGATGCCACTGTTTTAACAGAGGCCGGATACGTTGGGGAGGATGTGGAAAGTATACTGACAAGGTTGCTTCAGGCCGCAGATTATGACGTAGCGTCTGCAGAACGTGGAATCGTTTACATTGATGAGGTAGACAAGATAGCGCGTAAAAGTGATAACCCGTCTATTACAAGGGACGTATCCGGTGAAGGTGTTCAGCAAGCTTTGCTGAAGATACTTGAAGGTACTATAGTAAACGTTCCTCCTCAGGGCGGTCGTAAGCATCCGGATCAGAAAATGATCGCGGTTAATACGAATAATATTTTGTTTATCTGCGGCGGTGCTTTTGACGGTATTGACAGAAAGATTGCGAATCGTTTAAAAACGCAGACTGTAGGGTATAGGATTAATGATGACGATGCAAATATCGATCTTAAAAATCTCTATAAGTACATTACTCCGCAAGATCTTCGCTCGTTCGGATTGATTCCTGAGCTAATAGGACGCCTTCCGGTTGTAACGCATTTAAATCCGTTAGACAGAGATGCACTGATTAGTATCCTTACAGAGCCCAAAAATTCACTTGTCAAGCAGTATCAGAAGCTTTTCGAATACGAAGATATTAAATTAGATTTTGACAAGGAGGTCTTGGAATTTATCGTCGATAAGGCGATGGAGTTCAAATTAGGAGCCAGAGGTTTAAGGTCTATCTGTGAGGCCATCATGATCGATGCAATGTTTGAAGTTCCTTCCCAAAAGGGAAAAAATAAGGAGCTTTTTATAACGTTGAGCTACGCGCTTGAGAAGTTTGCCAAGTCAGACATAAAGAAATTAAAAGTTGCATAATGAAAACCCCGAAGAGATTCGGGGTTTTTTTTAAACTTAAAGTTATGAACGAAGAAAAAGATGTAAAGAAAGATTCAGAAATTGTTCAAAAGGCTCAAAAGGTTAAGGAAGTGGAGAGCCCAGTGAAAAAGGGGTTGAAGACCAAAGAGGACATTGTTAATAACTGGCTGCCAAGATATACAGGACGACCTTTGCAGGACTTTTCCCAATTCATTCTGCTGACGAACTTTTCAAAGTATCTTCAGCTCTTTTCAGAGTGGCATGATAATGCGCCCATTATGGGATTGGATAAGCCGATGCAAAGTGTTTCTGCGAACGGTATTACTATTATCAACTTTGGTATGGGAAGCCCCCTTGCTGCGACAATGATGGATCTGCTGAGTGCGATTAAACCAAAGGCGGTGCTATTTCTTGGAAAATGTGGTGGCTTGAAAAATAAGAATAGTATAGGCGATCTTATTCTGCCAATTGCTGCAATTCGGGGTGAGGGTACATCAAATGATTATTTGCCGGCTGAAGTCCCCGCTCTTCCTTCGTTTGCATTGCAAAAGGCCATATCTACTACCATAAGAGATCATTCCAGGGATTATTACACTGGGACTGTTTACACAACGAACAGGAGAGTGTGGGAGCATGATAAAAATTTCAAGAAATATTTGAAGACACTACGTGCTATGGCCGTTGATATGGAGACTGCTACCGTTTTTACAACCGGGTTTGCGAATAAAATCCCAACCGGAGCTTTGCTCTTGGTATCAGATCAGCCGATGATACCAGAGGGTGTAAAGACCTCGGAAAGTGACTCAAAGGTAACTGAGAGATTCGTGGAGTCTCATCTAAAGATCGGGATTGATTCTCTTATGCAATTGATCAATAATGGCTTAACAGTTAAGCATTTGAAGTTCTAAGATAAGATGCTAAACTGCGCCGACGTTTAATAGTTAAAACAGTAATTACTACCTTTACTATATGTGGTACAATAATATTTTGGAGACTATAGGGAATACCCCCCTTGTTAAGCTGAACAAGGTTACTTCTGATGTCAAGGCCACCGTGCTCGCGAAAATTGAGACGCGGAATCCCGGTAACTCGATAAAAGATCGTATGGCCCTTAAGATGATTGAGGACGCAGAGGAGTCTGGCTTCTTGAAACCGGGCGGAACAATTATAGAGGGTACATCGGGCAATACCGGTATGGGTTTGGCTATGGCTGCAATCATAAAAGGTTACAAGTGTATTTTCACCACAACCGACAAGCAATCTAAGGAGAAGGTGGATGCTTTACGGGCTTTTGGAGCGGAAGTAATTGTATGTCCGACCAACGTTGAGCCCGAGGATCCAAGGTCTTACTATTCCGTTTCATCCCGATTGCAGAAAGAAGTTCCTAACTCGTGGAAAGCGAATCAGTATGATAATCTGTCAAATAGCAAGGCAAACTACGAGCAGACCGGTCCGGAAATATGGGAGCAAACTGAAGGTAAGATCACGCACCTTGTTGTAGGGGTGGGCACCGGTGGTACTATATCAGGTGCGGGGAGATATCTTAAAGAGAGAAATCCCGATATCAAAATATGGGGCATCGATACGTACGGCTCGGTATTTAAGAAGTACAAGGAAACAGGGGAGTTTGACAAGGATGAGATATATCCTTATATAACAGAGGGCATAGGAGAAGACTTCCTACCAGAGAATGTGGATTTCTCTGTGATTGATCATTTTGAAAAGGTTACTGATAAGGATGCCGCACTGATGACCAGGGAGATCACCAGGAAAGAAGGGATATTTGCCGGTAACTCAACGGGAGCGGCCATTGCAGGGCTTTTGCAGATGAAGGATCATCTAAAAGCGGGCGATCTCGTAGTTGTTATCGTCCATGACCACGGAACGCGTTACTTAGGCAAAATGTTTAACGATGATTGGTTAAAGGAACGTGGCTTTATGAAGGATGAGAAGCTTACTGCAGGTTCCATTCTTGATAGTAAAGAGAGTCAGGAGATAGTGACAATCGATGCAGGTCAGTCTGTGCTGGAAGCGATCAATACGATCAAAATGTTGAATATTTCTCAGCTTCCTGTTACGCAGCATGACATGGTCGTGGGGAAGGTCACAGAGACTGATATTCTAAATGCCCTGCTCGAGTATCCATCAGCAAAGTCGTTTAAGGTTCTCGATGTGATGACCAAACCTTTTCCTTTTGTAGATTTAAATACTTCTATAGATAAGATATCTAGTCTAATCAATAAGGAAAATACAGCAGTGCTGGTTGAAGACAAAACTGGAAAGCTGGAGATTATTACTCAGTTTGACATTATAAGCGCCATGTCTGCTTGATAAAGCAAGATAGTTTAGTAACAAAAAGAGTCAGCTCCATGAGAAGCTGACTCTTTTTGTTTAGTGTGATTTTGGCATTGCGTTAATGCGCTTAATGTCCGCACCTAAAGCTCTTAGTCTGATGTCAATATCCTGATATCCCCGTTCGATCTGTTCGATATTGTGAATGATAGATCTTCCACTGGCTGATAGCGCTGCAATTAAAAGAGCAACTCCCGCGCGGATATCCGGGGATGTCATCTCGATACCTTTCAGTTGTACCTGTTTGTTAAGACCAATTATAGTAGCACGGTGCGGATCACATAAAATGATTTGCGCGCCCATGTCTATTAATTTATCGACAAAAAACAGCCGGCTTTCAAACATCTTCTGGTGTATAAGAACATTTCCTTTGGCCTGGGTTGCAATAACAAGTACAATGCTCAGCAGGTCGGGTGTAAAGCCCGGCCAGGGGGCATCAGCGACAGTAAGTATTGATCCGTCGATAAACGTTTCTATTTCATAGTTTTCCTGAGCGGGAATGTAAAGATCGTCGCCTCTAAGCTCAAGTTTGATTCCCAGGCGTCTGAAAACCTCGGGGATTATGCCAAGTTCCTTGTACTGAACGTCTTTGATCGTAATTTCCGAGCCCGTCATGGCAGCAAGGCCTATGAAAGAGCCGATCTCAATCATGTCAGGAAGCAAACGGTGTTCTGTACCGCCGAGCTTTTGAACACCCTCGATCGAGATCAAGTTAGACCCTATGCCGGAGATATTGGCTCCCATCCTATTCAGCATCTTGCAGAGCTGCTGTAGGTAAGGTTCACAAGCGGCGTTATATATTGTGGTAGTGCCTTTGGCAAGAACTGCAGCCATCACTACGTTAGCCGTTCCCGTAACTGAGGCCTCGTCTAGTAGGACATAAGCTCCCTTCAGGTTAGTGGCATCTACATTGAAGAAGCCGGTTTCAGCATTATAGATAAATTTTGCGCCCAACTTTTCAAAGCCCAAAAAGTGCGTATCCAAGCGACGTCTGCCGATCTTATCGCCTCCTGGCTTAGGAATAGCTGCTTTGCCAAAACGAGCAAGTAGTGGCCCCACGATCATTATTGATCCTCTGAGGCTGCCGCCTTTGGCCTTGAATTGTGCTGACTGGAAAAAATCAAGGTTAATATCAGCAGCTTCAAAGGTATAAGTGTCTTTGTTTAATCTTTCAATTTTTACACCTAGATCACCCAAAAGTTCAATAAGCTTGTTCACATCCACAATGTCGGGAATATTGCTGATGGTAACCTTTTCGCTTGTCAATAGTACAGCAGAGATTACCTGAAGAGCCTCATTTTTGGCGCCTTGAGGAATAATTTCTCCTTTCAGAGGTTTCCCTCCGTTAATTTCAAATGCATTCATTGCTTCGTATGATTGAATCTAGTAACGCTTCCCAGCATTTTTCGGGCGGTTACTACTGTTTCTGTTATTCGAGTTTTGTCTGTTTTTATTGTTCTGGACGCCACCCTTTTGGATGTTCTTAGGCCTCATGTTGGTTGGAGCAAGGCGGGCAACCTCAACTTTGTTCAAATTGACGTTATCTTCCAGGACCAGCTCCCCATTAGAAAGCTCTTTTAGGTCTGAGATGATTGTCTCATCAGTAACGGAGTCTTTGTTCCAGGTAACATAGGCCATTTTCATAAAATTGGCGATAGACTGGACCATCAGCTGCTTGCGTTGAGGATCTTCAAGAGCTCTGGCCTGTTTGATTAGCACCTCAACGGTTTTGCCATAATGTTTATAGCGAATGCGTTGCTGTGGGTAAGGAAGCGCGTCAGGCTTGACGTTGAGAACATCCGAGGTAGGGATAGGATAGGGGCAGTCAACATCTATCTTGAAATCCGAGATGATATGCAAGTGATCCCACAATTTGTGTTTAAAGTCTGCAACATCTCTCAAATGTGGGTTGAGAAACCCCATCAGATCGATTACGACTTGAGCATGGCGATTTCTTTCTTCTTTAGTCGGAAGGGTACAAATATAGGCAACCATATTTTGTACATTTCTCCCATACTCTGCAAGGATCAGTTTATTCCTTGTGCTATTATAGTCAAATGTCATTCTTTTGTTTTGTTTGGAGGGGAAGGTTCCCGGTCGGATCTCTATCCGTATAGATTACGTGACGATACGAAGTTTAGCAAATTTAAGCAAAAGTTGCTTCTGTCCTAACTCTTTAAAGAAAATTGTTGCCTTTATATCCGATTTACTTCCCTCAATATTAATTACTTTGCCGTAACCGAAGCGTTCATGTTCAACTTCCATGCCAACTTGAAGCCCCGAGGTATCAGATGGTGCGAACCCAGCGCTGGGTACGTGTGCTTTCGGCAGCATGGAGGTAGTCTTCAAAGCACCGGTTTTGGGCTTAGGTTTGGAGAAACTATCAACTCCGGGAGATTCTAAGCGGTCGGCAAAAAACGGATTCCGCTCGATGGATTTCTGCTGTTCGCCATAGGCCAGCTCGAGATAGCGCGCATCTATTTCATCGATAAAGCGGCTGGGTTCACAGCTCGTTAATGTTCCCCACCTATATCGTGACGTGGCGTACGAAATCGTTAATTTCTTTTCTGCACGGGTTATGGCGACATAGAAGAGACGTCTTTCCTCTTCCAGATCTGATCTTGAGTTGACAGACATTTGGGAAGGGAAAAGGTTCTCCTCCAGTCCAACAATGTATACGTGCGGGAATTCAAGGCCTTTAGCAGAGTGAATAGTCATTAATGAGACAGTATCTGCATCAGGGTTTTTGTCATTATCGTCGTTAGTAAGAAGAGCAACATCCTGCATAAAAATATCCAGTCCTCTCTCTTCCAGATCCTCCCTTTCAGAGAATTCTTTTATTCCGTTCAGCAGCTCCTGGATGTTTTCGTAGCGACTAAGACCTTCTATGGATTTATCTGAATAAAGATCTTTTAAGAGGCCCGAATGTTGAGCTATATGTAAGGCTGCATCATAAGCAGATTGGTGTTTAGCTACAGCCTGGAAACTTTGAATCATCGTAGCAAATCCGCCTGCCGGAGCTGCAGTGCGTGATTCCAGATAGCTGGGCGCGTCTTTTATTATCTCCCAAGGTGTAGTGTTGTTTTTATCCGCCGCTATAATGATACGCTCCATGGAAGTATCTCCGATTCCTCGTTTTGGATAATTAATAACGCGTTTCAGTGCTTCCTCATCATTAGGATTAAACGTAAGTCTGAAATATGCGATCAGATCTTTGATCTCTTTCCTTTGATAGAAGGACATCCCGCCGTATATCTTGTATGGAACGTTTAGTTTACGTAAGGCTTCCTCCATCGCACGGGACTGTGCATTTGTGCGGTATAGAATGGCAAAATCCTGGTATTTCAAGCCCTTCAAACTGCGTTCCTGAATGATACTTTCTGCTACAATCTTTCCTTCTTCATTATCGCTGAATGCCCTGGCAATTTTGATTTTATCGCCATCTTCATTTTCAGAGAAAACATTCTTTTTTAGCTGATTTTTGTTATTTGCGATTATACTATTAGCGACGTTGACTATGTTTTGTGTGGAGCGATAGTTCTGTTCCAGTTTAAACACTTTGAGATCCGGGTAATCCTTCTCGAAGTTTAATATATTCTGGATGTTCGCTCCGCGAAAAGCGTAGATGCTTTGCGCATCATCTCCAACAACGCAAAGGTTTTCATTGATGGCCGCAAGTTTCTTGACAATCAGGTACTGAGAGTAGTTGGTATCCTGATACTCGTCGACCATAAGATACTTAAACTTATTCTGATACTTATAAAGTACGTCTGGATGCTCCCGGAGTAAGACATTTGTTTTAAAAAGGATATCGTCGAAATCCATTGCTCCAGCTTTGAAGCAACGTTGAGTGTAAGTGTGGTAGATCTCACCTAAGCGCCCGCGACCGCTCGAAAAGTCTTCAGATTGGATCTGTGCATTCTTTTGATATTCTGCTGCAGATATCAGATTGTTTTTAGCAGACGAAATGCGGTTATAAACAAAGTTTGCATTATATAACTTGTCGTCGAGTTGCTGTTCTTTAAGAATTGATCTGATCAGGCTTTTGCTGTCGTCTGTGTCGTAAATTGTAAAATTGGTAGGGTAGCCAATCTTATTTGCTTCGAAACGCAAAATTTTGGCAAATACGGAGTGGAATGTTCCCATCCAAATATTCTTCGCTTCCGATCCGACTACATCCATGATTCGGTTACGCATTTCTTTCGCGGCCTTGTTGGTAAATGTCAGCACCAGCAGATTAAAAGGATCGACTCCTGTCCTGATCAAATGAGCGACTCTATAAGTAATTACCCTTGTCTTTCCTGAGCCGGCTCCAGCAACGATCATTACCGGTCCCTTTGTCTGTTCTACTGCTGCTCGTTGCGATGGATTTAACCCCTTTAAATATTCCAAATCTAATCCCCTTTTTGATTGCCAAAATTAAAAAATTGAGGGCAAATCTATCGATTATATCATTTCTTTATTAACGGGTCATCAAAGCTCCTTGTTCTCAAGGCTATGGAGGTTTGCATTGATGTTCCTAATCTTGTCGTCAATGTCATTAATGCACTTGCTGATTTCTTTTACAAATTCTTCATTCTCAATGAGGTCATCTTCTTCAAGCATCATGAGTCCCTTCATGGTTGCTATTGGACTCCTGATCTGGTGGGAGAGATGAGCAGAGTATTCAGACAGCTTTTTGTTTTTGATTTGCAGATCAAGGGTTCGCTCTGTGATGATTTCTTCCAGATTATGGTTGATTCGATCGAGGTTTTCTTTTTGCAATGAAACTTCGTCATTAAGTGTCTGCAGTTGTTTATTGGTCTTTGCTTTCTTCTTGTTGTTGATGTATAAAAGCATAATGACTGCTGCCAGAAGTATAAAAACGATCACCGAGGCCCAAAGCATGACCCGGTTTGTCTTCTGCCTTTCAATGAGGATCAGGGTTTGCTTTTCCCGCTCCATATGTCGCTGCTGCTCCTGGAGAAGTCCTATTTTTTGTGATTCGATGTTGTTAAACTGAATACTGTCTTGTGTGTATACCTCTCTCAAGTAATCAAGAGCTTGTTTGTAATTTTTTCTCTTGTATTCAAGCTGATAAGATGTAAAAGTATAATCTTGCTGAAGTTTGGGGTCTTTAACGAGTTCGGTATATGCTTTTCCTTCATTTAGAGCTTCCTCTGCCTTGTCGAACTTAGATTGGTTGATATATATGGCAGTTAGTGTAAGATTGATGCTCGCGACGGTATTATTCAGTTCGTTCTTTTTCGCATTAACAATAGACTCGAGTAAAATCTTTTCCGCTAAATCTGTTCTTTTTAGATTAAAGTATATAACGCCTTGATTGTGTAGTGATTGAGTCGTTCCAATCGGGTTGTTTAAATCGGTAAATATTTTGTGGGCTTTCTCAAAACACGACAGCGCCAGGCTGTATTTTTTCTGTCTAAAGTATATTATGCCAATATTCAGGTTTGTGCCTGCAATCAAATCAGCCATCTTAAGCTGGTTTGCCAGCACAAGTGACTGATTAAAATACATGAGACCCTTTTCGAGGTCGATTTCCCGATAAAGATTGCCAATGTTATTGTAAACCTTCGCAAGTCCGGGCTTATAATTGCTATTTTTGAACCCTGACAGAGATCTTAAATAATAGCTTAGGGCCTTTTCGTTTTTCCATATATAGAAATATCCGATACCCATGACCCGTTGGGCTTCCGCAATGCCATTGCCATAACTGATCTTATTTGCAAGACTTAAAGCCTTCTCGGCGTGCTTTATGGTTTGTTCTGGATCTGTTAAGCGAATATTATAACCGAGTTCATTAAGTTTGTCAACCGATAAGCTATCGTTTTCAAAAGACTCTACCTTGGAATAGCAGTTGAAAATACACGATAAAAGCAAGGATGTTATGAGAAGGCTAACTTTCATTTCTAATCTTGAAGGAAAGATATATAATATTTTTTGATTTACGTGGCACATCAGGCTAAAGTGACTATTTCATTCAATGTCTAGCGTTTAATCGTCCTGATTAGGAAGGTGTTCTTGCTGAGTAGCATTGTGTAGAACATGAGCATCGCCTGTGTAAATCTGCATTTAAATGTATCAAATACTGTTACGATTGACCTTTTAGAAAAGCAGAATTTATTCCTAGGTTTGGGCCTATGAGTAAATGTTAAAAAAGTTTCGTTAATAGAAATAAACATTGCATACTTGACAGATGTTTCCTCCTTGACTATTCGCAATTGTAGCACATTTAAGTTAATATTATATCAGTCGATTTAATAAGCTGACATGATAGTCACCTACTATTTGCGGTTACTTGTAGCGCAGCGAAATAAAGCTGACCTCGAAATAGTGTCTGAGATATAGCGAAGAGATTAATTTAAAATAGAAGTATATAATAATAAATCAAAAAGCCAGAACAAATGAAAAAGATCGTAGCAGTATTAGCATTAGTAGCAATAACGTTTGCATCATGCAAGAAAGAAGAAGGTGCCACACCATCCGCAAAAGCAGAAAAGACGGTAATGGGCGGAGAGAAGAAAGATATGAGCGGTTGGGATTAAGCGAATAAGGAACAGGAAAATACAAACAGAATAAATCAAAAAAGCCAGAACAAATGAAAAAGATCGTAGCAGTATTAGCATTAGTAGCAATAACGTTTGCATCATGCAAGAAAGAAGAAGGTGCCACACCATCCGCAAAAGCAGAAAAGACGGTAATGGGCGGAGAGAAGAAAGATATGAGCGGTTGGGATTAAGCGAATAAGGAACAGGAAAATACAAACAGAATAAATCAAAAAGCCAGAACAAATGAAAAAGATCGTAGCAGTATTAGCATTAGTAGCAATAACGTTTGCATCATGCAAGAAAGAAGAAGGTGCCACACCATCCGCAAAAGCAGAAAAGACGGTAATGGGTGGAGAGAAGAAAGATATGAGCGGTTGGGATTAATCCAAGTATCATGATAAATCTTTCGAAAATCACCTGAATCCCCTATAGTTCGTCTTCACTAAAGTATATTTGCGTAAACTTTACAGATTATGCAGACTATAAAACAGTATGTTGAAGAAAATAAGCAACGTTTTTTGGACGAACTACTTGAGCTGCTCAGGTTTCCTTCGGTAAGCGCCGACCCTTCATATAAAGAAGATGTTTTAAATACAGCAGACTACGTAGCAAATAAGCTCAGAGAAGCAGGTGCGGAGAACGTGGAAATTTGCCCTACAGCGGGCTATCCGATCGTTTTCGGTGAAAAGATAATAGATCCCTCAAAACCGACGGTATTGGTTTACGGGCATTACGACGTGCAGCCTGCCGACCCACTGGAGTTGTGGAAAACGCCTCCTTTCGAGCCTACAATAAGAGATGAAAAAATATTTGCACGTGGTGCTTGTGATGACAAGGGCCAGTTCTATATGCATATTAAAGCATTTGAACTGATGATAAAGTCCGATTCACTCCCCTGCAATATCAAGTTTATGATCGAGGGAGAGGAGGAAGTCGGATCAAGCAATTTGGGCCTTTTTGTAAAGGCAAACAAAGAACGCCTTAAATCTGATGTCGTATTGATATCAGACACTTCGATGATCAGTTTGGAAAACCCGTCACTCGAAACAGGACTTCGCGGACTATCTTACCTAGAAGTAGAAGTCACTGGACCAAACAGGGATCTTCACTCAGGCGTATATGGCGGTGCAGTTGCCAATCCAGCTACTGTTTTATGCCAGTTGATAGCCTCATTACACGATACGAATAACCATATCACCATTCCTGGTTTTTATGATGACGTTTTGAGCCTTTCTGAGGAAGAGAGAAATAGCCTCAACGAAGCGCCATATAATGAAGATGAGTTTAAGAACGACCTTGGAGTCAAAGCTCTATGGGGGGAGCAAGGGTACTCAACTATAGAGCGTACTGGCATAAGACCGACCCTGGAAGTAAACGGAATATGGGGCGGCTATATTGGCGAAGGTGCTAAAACGGTTCTTCCTTCAAAGGCCAGCGCTAAAATATCCATGCGTTTGGTACCAAATCAACAATCAGACAAAATCACACAGCTATTCAAAGAACACTTTGAGAGTATCGCTCCTGAATATGTAAATGTAAAGGTCACCCCTCACCATGGAGGAGAGCCTGTCGTAACGCCTACAGATAGCGTTGCATATAAAGCCGCAGAGAAGGCTATAGAAGAGTCTTTCGGTAAAAAGCCCATTCCTACAAGGGGCGGAGGAAGTATTCCTATTGTGGCGCTCTTTGAGGCTGAGCTTGGAATTAAAACAGTACTCATGGGCTTTGGTCTCGATAGTGATAATCTACATTCTCCAAATGAGAAATATGACATTGCTAACTACTATAAGGGCATCGAAACGATACCTTTATTTCATAAATATTTCGCTGAACTAAGTCTGGAACAAAATTAATTTGCTGGATCTTAGTTTTTTAGTAGAATCTTTAAATTAGCTTGCGAGTTAATTTAAAGATTTTCTATATTTGCAGCCACCAAAGGCACCCATAGCTCAGCTGGATAGAGCAACGGTTTTCTAAACCGTCGGTCTCAGGTTCGAATCCTGATGGGTGTACATAAAACCTCTTCAGACATTGTTCTGAAGAGGTTTTTTTATTATCCAAAGCGTTCCCGCTCTTTCCTGGCCACCCCTTACAGTATGTAGCTATTATCATTGTTTCTAACGTGATTATACACGTTCAGCTAACATGTCAAACCAAAGAGCCCTTTCTTTCGTTCATTCAATAAGTGGGCGATGCAGAGTTTCTATGTTAAAAGAAGTTTCATGAAAGCCTAAAATATTAACTGTCAACTTGTTAAATTATGGAAGAGCCATTCGAAATAACTTACAGCAGCGGCGATACATCCTTTGTACTTGCCGTATATCGTTCCCTGGAAAATCAAGAATCGAAGTGGCGATATACTATCGTTATCGATGAAGTTAGTCTTGGGGTGTTGGTCAAGCATGACAACAGCTCATGGGCTTGGGAATCTGGAGGCAAAGAAGGCCCTAATCATGGAGGGGTGAATTTGTATCCAGATTCTGCATCCAGGATCGGCGAATTAATTGACCAGCACGAGGTACAAGGCCAAAAACCAGACTAAGGTCAGTAACGATAGAGACATCAAATTAATGATAAATCTGCATGAACTCTTTATCATTATTTGAAGTTCGTACTTCGCAAACATCCTTTATTGACCTTTGTTAGCTAATATTATGAAAAGACTATTCACATTCTTACTACCTCTAAGCCTCCTTTCATGCCGTGAAGCACCAAAAGATTTTAGCTCAGTCTCTATTGGAATGACGAAGGATGAGGTTACCTCAGCAGTTGGTGAACCTACGAAGAAAAATGAACTTGCGGTAGTTGACATTTGGGTTTATCCCGACGCAGACAGAAGCGTTATCTTTCGCAAGGACACGGTTTATAATATCGTAACATCGTCTGAAGCCCGGATCGATTCTATCGAGACTTCGATAGAACGCACTGGCGATAAGGTCGGAAGCAGTTTGAACAGACTCGGGGACAGCCTCGAAAGGACCGGCCAGCAGATTAAAGATAAATTCAGGCGAGATACAACGCGAAATTAAAATAAGATAAGGTTTAGGATACAAGAGCCGGCGTACCGGCTCTTGTATGTTTTCACAGGTAGAGGTAAGATAAGTTAACAACATCGAATCTGACGATAAGTTTATCGAACAAATACGTATTATCGTGAGTTAAATACGTAACCTTCAGTTCCTATAAAACCGCAAACAAACAAGTTCTCGTCCACCCAGCCTAGTAATTTTCCACAGATACCGGTAATGCATGTATTAACACTTACTTTTGTCGGAATCAACACCTCATAAATGAAGGATATCGATCTGGATCCATCTATTAAAGCCATACGTACAACACAGCTTGGCATAGCAGTGAGTATAGTGCTTGTCGTGGTGAAAGCGCTGGCTGGGCATTTCGGACATTCTTACGCGCTGATAGCCGATGCAACTGAGACCGCGGCAGATATTGTCAGTTCATTTCTTTTATGGTTGGGCTTAAGGTATTCGCTTAAACCTGCCGATGCGCGTCATCCCTATGGGCACGGTAAAGCCGAGCCACTTGCAGCTGTTGTCATCTCCTTGTTTCTTATCGCAGCCGCTGTATGGATAGCCTATAATGCGATTTCTTTTATAAATACACCACATCAGGGTCCCGAAGTCTTTACCCTTTGGATCTTAATTGCCGTTATAGCTATCAAAGAATTCTTGTATCGATACGTAATGAAAGTGGGGAAGGAGTTGAATAGTCAGGCTGTAAAAGCGGATGCTTTTCACCATAGAAGCGATGCTATTACCTCGGCCGCAGCATTTATTGGTATTTTAATCGCGGTTATTGGTGGAAGCGGTTACGAGGGAGCCGATGACTGGGCAGCTATTATAGCGGCGGCACTTATTGTATATAATGCATTTAACATACTAAAGCCTGCTTTCGACGAAATAATGGATAGTGCGCCATCCGGCGAAATAGTAAATAGAGTAAAGGATAGTGCAAGAAGTGTACAGGATGTTGTTGAGGTTGAAAAGTGCTATGTCAGAAAAATGGGCCTCGATTATTTCATTGATCTTCATATCCTGGTGGATGCTAATCTGACCGTTTCAGCGGGGCATACCATCGCCCACATGGTTAAAGATAAACTTATGAAGAGTAATAGTCAGATAAAAGGAGCCATAATACACGTAGAGCCTTACGTGTCAAACGCAAATTAATCCAACAGTAAATATATATGAAGCTCAAAACGCTCTTAATCACCGGACTACTATTTGTCGCGGTTTCAGACCAATTGAAGGCGCAGTTTACCCTGCCCGAACTACCTTACGGTTATGGCGCTCTCGAACCGGCAATAGACAAGGAAACCATGGCCTTGCATCATGGCAAACATCATGCAGGTTATGTATCCAACCTGAATATGGCTCTCAAGGGTACGGGGATGGAATCAAAGTCGCTAGAGCAAATCCTGGGATCATTAAAGGCTGCATCTCCTGCAGTTCGCAATAATGCCGGCGGACATTACAACCATTCTTTGTTCTGGAAAATAATGTCGCCTAAAAGCACCGAACCTTCAGCAGCGCTTGTTAAAGCAATCAATAAAGACTTCGGTTCACTGGACATATTCAAGTCTGCTTTCGCCGATTCTGCAGCTAAACGTTTCGGTTCAGGATGGGCTTGGTTAATTGTGCAAAATGGGAATCTAAAAATATCAAGCACCCCAAATCAAGATAATCCACTGATGGACGTGGTTACAGAAAAGGGGAGCCCTATATTGGCTTTGGATGTCTGGGAGCATGCTTACTATCTGAAATATCAAAATAAGCGGGCAGATTACATCTCATCATGGTGGAAAGTTGTAAACTGGCAGGCTGTTGAAGAATTGTATCATCAGGCAAAGAAATAGCGCAAGCTATCAACTGAAAGCTCATCGAACTCTGGTGTAAGATGATGGCCTATATGAAAAAAGCTGGACGTTTCGTCCAGCTTTTTCTTTTATTTATAGTTTCTGAACAAACTGCTCAGCTTCATTTGAATCACACCTAAAAAAGCCTCCCTGAAGATTCGCGTACTCATCTTCGATGTCCCCTCCGTTCTGTCAGTAAAGATGATGGGCACTTCAACAACCGTAAATCCATAGTTGATAGCTGTAAACTTCATCTCGATCTGAAACGCGTAGCCGACAAACCTGATCTTATCCAACTCTATTTTTTCCAATACCCGCCTTCTATAGCATTTGAACCCGGCTGTTGCATCATGTATATCGATCCCCGTTACGAAGCGGACATACACCGACGCGAAATACGACATTAAAACCCTGCTCATAGGCCAGTTTACCACATTAACTCCTGTAACGTATCGAGAGCCGATCGAAAGATCGGCGCCGTCAAGACACGCCTGTCTAAGCCGCGGAAGGTCTGAAGGGTTATGCGAAAAATCAGCATCCATCTCGAAAATGAATTCGTATGTATGCCTAAGCGCCCATTTAAAGCCGTGGATGTATGCCGTCCCTAAACCCAGCTTTCCTTTCCGCTCCTCAATAAACAGTTTCCCCGAGTATTCTCCCTGCAGCTGTTTTACTATATCAGCTGTACCGTCGGGCGAGCCATCGTCAATAATGAGTACATGGAATGGAGTAGCCAAAGCAAAGACCGTCCGGATAATTTTTTCAATATTTTCCTTTTCGTTATAAGTAGGAATTATGACTAAGCTATCAGCTAACACGGCTTTGAATTATGAATATGAAACAAGTCTGTTATTCTAGTGTACATTGTGCATAAGTCTCTTCATGAGCGGCGTTAAGAGCATGATAAGCACGCCCAGCCCGATGGGGATTAACGTGAAGATCAGGAAAAACGTCGACATAGAATATTGCGCTGTAATCTCATCAATCATTCCGCCCATGGTTCCTGCTATTTTATTTCCAATAGCAATAGCGAGGTACCATATACCAAACATGATAGCGATCATTCGTCCGGGAACGAGCTTGCTGACATACGAAAGCCCTACCGGCGAAATGCAAAGCTCTCCGGAGGTATGGAAGAAATACGCAGCAACGAGCCATAACATGCTTACTGAAGCCTCCCGGGCACCCTGCGGAATTCCACTTGCGCCATATGCCAGTGTAGCAAAGCCGATACCAAGGAAGATCATTCCCAATCCGTTTTTAATAGTTGCCGGCGGGTTGAATTTACTCTCCCATATTTTTGAGAACAGCGGAGCAAGAGTGATGATGAACAATGAGTTTAGCACCATAAACCAAGTGGCAGGCACTTCAGCCTTCACATCGTTATATTGACTTTTCAGCATATAGATAACGATGCCCCAGATGATCACAAAGCCGCTGCTCAGCACAATGTTTCCTACCGCGAATCTTTTGAAAGTCTGCTTGATCAGCTTATAAAGAACGTAGGTAATAATGCTTAGCGGGATGACAGTAATTAACGTGTTCACCACATTGAAAATCACTTTATAGTTCCCCTCCAACACACGGGCGGTGTAATCTCTTGCAAAGATGGTCATGGATCCACCTGCCTGCTCAAAAGACGCCCAGAAGAATATCGTGATGAATGCCAGAATAACCACTGCAATCATCTTGTTCCTTAGAATCGGCGTGTACTGTGATATTCTTTTTACGATGACCAGAAGGAACAGGATAAGCGCTGTCATGATTGCAAAGTTGCTTCCTGAAAGGCCGCCTATGGAAAAGTTGAAAATATCAAATGATGTAATTTTAGACACAGGGTCGTTGATTACCCATACCAGACCTACGATCGCAATAATACCGATCGTTGCCAGATCAAATGCAGAGAAAGGATTCTTAGTCGCCTCATCAGGGTGTTCCACTTCTTTCGAAATCTCATCTTCAACTGGCTTCAGTCCAATATTCCCAAAGATATTCTGCGTAAAATAGAACTGCAGCATCCCGATAAACATAAAGATTCCTGCCAGACCGAATCCATAGCTCCAGCCCCAATCCGGACTCTCACCAATGTATCCGCAAAGAAGCATACCAAGAAAGGCACCCGAATTAACGCCCATGTAGAATATGGTATAGGCGCCGTCTTTCTTTTGTGGATGATCCTTATACATCTTGGAAAGAATAGATGTCATATTCGGCTTAAAAAAACCATTACCAACGACCAGAAAGCACAGACCTATATACATGAAGATAGGATCCACTTCTATAGCCATTGACAAATGTCCGATGGTCATCAGCAAAGCACCCAGCACGATCGCCCATCTGTAACCGATTATCCTGTCGGCAACATAGCCACCCACGATCGGTGTCAGGTAGGCAAGAGAAGTATAAGAGCCATAAATAGCAAGTGCGCTTTCTCTTGGCCAACCCCATCCCGGGTTAGATCCCAGCACAGAAGATGTTAAGAACAGTACAAGAAGAGCGCGCATACCATAATAAGAGAAGCGCTCCCACATTTCGGTAAAGAACAACACGAATAATCCTTCAGGATGTCCTAATACCTTCGAATTAAATAAATCATTTGATTGATACGACATATTCAAATAAATAAAGCAGTCTATTTTACTTCTCCCATGAGCTTTCTGATCGCGGGCGCACTGACAATCATTACAATACCAGCAATTAATGCATATACAGCCAATTGTTTGTATCCATCTGTAAAGGTGATCAGCTTTTGCTGAATAGAATCATTCTCACCTGCTTTGGACAATCCGGCTCCCAATATTCCCGCAACATACTGTCCGTATGCACTCGCCAAAAACCACATACCCATCATAACACCCTGCAGTCGAGCAGGTGAAAGTTTAGTCATGATGGAAAGGCCGATAGGGGATAAGCAAAGCTCCCCAAACGTAATGATCAGATAAGCTATCGTGAAAACATCCAGTGAAGTGATGCCATTTTCATCAGCAAAGAAGCGGGTAGCGTAGAATGTAAAGAACGCCCCGGCAAGAAACAGGAAGCCCAGACCAAATTTAACAACTGTATTCGGTTCAATCTTTCTTTTCGCCATAGCGAGCCAGACCAAGCCTAAGATAGGGGCGAAGATGATGACAAAAAGGGAGTTAACGGAGTTGTTTACTCCATTTGGATCTAACGTAAAGGTACCTAACAACTGGTTGTCGAGGTTACGTGCCGAGAATAGAGCTAACGAACCTCCGCTTTGTTCGAAGAACGCCCAGAAGAGAATAGAGAACAAGATGAAGAACAGAGCAGCAAACAGCTTTTTGCGCTCTTCAACTGTATGCTTGGTCATCTCATAAAAAAGATAAATAAGTGTGGCCGGTCCGATGGTATACATAAACCAGTCAGTATACTGCGTTTGCGAAACCATGATCACGATCAGCGGAATAACAGCCAGAGAGCCGAGGTATACCGCGTAGCTTTTCCATGCCGCGGGCTGAGTATACTGAGTCTTCGTCTCCACAACCTGATCACCCGCAGTACTTACCGATAGATCTTTGTCGGTTGTAGGTGGCTGCGGAACTCTCGCCGACGGCGGCAAACCGATAGGGCCGAGACTTTTCTGTGTAAAAACGAAAGTAATTAAACTAATGGTCATAACTATCCCCGCAAGTGCGAAAGCCAGGTGCCACGAATATTCCTTTCCAATTGCCACGCAGGCATAACCACCCATCAAAGCGCCGATGTTGATACCCGAGTAAAAAAGCGAAAACCCCGCGTCTCTTCGTGAATCGTCTTTTTTATATAGCGCACCAACCATCGTAGAGATATTGGGTTTAAAAAATCCGGTACCTACAATAGTGAAGGCAATTCCAGGAAAAAATAACGCGTGTGGATCATACGCTAAGATCGCACTCCCCACAATCATCAGCAAACCACCCCAAAACAGTGACCTTCTGAATCCCAGTATTTTGTCGGCAAAAAGTCCGCCGATAAAGGTAAATGCGTATACGAAAGCTTGTGTGGCTCCGTATTGCAGGTTCGCCATTTCGTCTTTCATCAAGAGTTCAGTCACCATGAAATAGGTGAGCATTCCCCTCATTCCGTAGAAACAGAACCGTTCCCACATTTCTGAGAAGAATAGATACCACAATTGTTTAGGGTATTTACCCTCAAAGTTCTGGATTTCCTCCAACGTAGGTTGGTTGGATGCTGCTAGTCCGGCCATTATAAATTATCTATTATAAAATCTGTCATTTTAGAATAAAGGTGCATTGACGTTTCTCCACCGTATATCCCGTGGTTTTTATCGGGGTAGTAAGCCTGCTCAAACGGCTTATTCGCTTGTATCAGGGCCTCTGAGAGGACGACACTGTTCTGAAAGTGCACATTATCATCACCTGTTCCGTGGATCAGGAGAAACTTTCCTTTCAGGAGATGCGCAAAGTTGACGGGTGAGTTATCATCGTAGCCAGCCGCGTTTTCCTGGGGTGTTTGAAGATAGCGTTCGGTATAGATCGTATCGTAGAATCTCCAGTTGGTAACCGGCGCAACGGCTATGGCCATCTTAAATACATCTGCACCCTTAGTGATACATAAAGACGACATATAACCTCCATAGCTCCACCCGAACATACCAATTCGCCCGGGATCTACAAATGATTGCCTACCCAGCCATTTCGCTGCTTCAATCTGATCTTCCGTTTCGTATTTGCCCAGGTTCTTGTAGGTCATCTTTTTAAATTCAGCTCCCCTGAAACCCGTACCACGGTTATCCACGCAGGCAACGATATAACCTTGCTGCGCCAGCATATTATACCACTTGTTTCTTGTACCACCCCATGCGTCTGCAACACTCTGGCTGCCGGGACCGCCATACACGAACATCAGCACAGGATATTTTTTCTGAGGATCGAAGTTTGCCGGTTTGATCATCCAGCCATTTAAACTCACACCCGTTGATGTTTTGAAGCTAAAGAACTCCGTTGGCGTAGTCTTAAAGCCAGCCAGACGTGTTTTTAGCGTAGCGTTGTCTTCAAGTAATCTGACGGTCTTTCCCGAACGATCATTTAGCGTTATATAAGCTGGCTGATTAGCTGTCGAATGGTTGAGTATAAAGTACGAAAAGTCGGCGCTAAAGGTTGCATTGTTGGTTCCCGCCTGATCGTTAAGCCGCTTTTTTCCTGTACCGTTTAGTTTGATGGAGAAAATGTCCCGCTGTGAAGGGGAGCTTTCTGCCGATTGGAAGAAAACAGTCTGAGTTTGCTCATCAACCCCGTAGAGTTCCGTTACTTCCCAATTTCCTTTTGTGATTTGCTTAACCACTTTACCGTTCAGATCGTACAGGTAGATATGATTAAATCCATCACGTTCGCTGACATTAATGAACTGCTTCCCGTTTTGTAAAAAAGTAAGCTGTTCTTTTTCAATGTCAATGTAATACTTGTCGGTTTCTGTCAAGATGACCCTCGACTTTCCGCTAGCAGCATCCGCTAGTAAGTACTCCAGTTTATTCTGATGCCTGTTCATCCGCAATACACATAATACAGAAGAACTATTCGTCCACCTTATCCTCGGGATGTATTGGTCTGTCTCCGCGCCAATATCCACTTTTACCGTTGTCTGCTGTGCCAGACTATATACATGAATGCTTACGACAGAATTTTTTTCACCAGCTTTCGGATATTTGTATTTATACTCGGTAGGGTACAGCTTATCGAAAACCGTCATCGAGTATTCAGGAACAAGGGATTCGTCAAACTTGTAGTAGGCAATGTTCTGTCCATCGGGACTCCAGAAGAACGCTTTTGCAAAAGCAAACTCCTCTTCATACACCCAGTCGCTCTGTCCGTTGATGATTCGATTGAAAGATCCGTCATTGGTGATTTGTATTTCACGCAGATCGTTTTCAAGGTCTTTAACAAACAGGTTATTGTCTCTCACGAAAGCAATCTTGCTGCCATCAGGAGAAAAACTGGCGAAAGACTGCTTACCTTTTGATGATACCTTGATGATTTTTTTAGATTCAAGCTCGTAAACGTAGTAATTCGCTTTTGTGGAATGGCGATAGATCGGTTCCTCATCTTGTGCAATAAGTGCCTTCTTTTCGTCGCCACTAAAATCGGTGCTTAGCTCCAGCGTATCGCCATTATAGATCAGGTTATCCTGGAAATAGAGAGCCTTGTTGAGCGTTCCGTCACTAAAGTTACTTTTAGCTACAAATATCTTCCCCGTTTGCGGATCACGCTGGATAGAGGCGAAGCTCTTTCCATCCTTCATGGAGTTGAGTCCGTAAACCGAACGTTGCGCAAATATATTTTTCTTGAAAATATCTTCCAGCGTAATGTTCTGGCTGGTCTGTGCGAAAACGTTTCCAGAAATAAGGAGTAAAAGCAGTAATTTCTTCATGAAGTGTTAAGAAGAATAAATTTTAGTGTGAAATCTCATTTCTAACATGTGGAAGGGCTCAAATATCAATAATTTTTTAAATAAAGTCCTATTCTGCTATTTCAGTTTGTTGATAATATCGGTGCTTCTCTTCCTGGGATCGATATATAAGTCGTCAATTTCTGATTCGCGGTTTGTTAACTCAACATTCTCGGTTAATTTCCATCGTCCATTGGCAAATTTCAAGGCATCGTAGGATAAATCCGGACCGAAAAAAGCCGGGTTACTCTCCATTTCCGGACTTGGCGCCGCCAGGTGATCAAAAACTATTCTATTTTCCTCAGGCTCATAGTTCAGCATCATCGAAGTTGAGCGACTGTACTCAAAGATGATTCGCTGTTTGCCATTAAAGGCGGCTTTTCCTTCAAATACAGGCATTCCAAAAATCGGTTTGCCGCCTTTGAAATGCAGTACTTCGATGACTTTCTTGGTGGATTTAACGTTATTTCCTTTCCAGCCCAGCAATATATAGTAGGGCGTGGATGTGTTTTTGGTAACCGGAACAATCTTGTAGTACTGAGATCCTAACCAGTGATTATTATCCAGCAAGGTATCCTGAGGCGAGGTAATGTTGTTTGAATAGTCAACGAGAGGATGCAGCTGCAGCTGTTCAGAAGATTTCATCTGAACTGCTCCATAAAAACGGTAAGTTCCGTTTTGGTTCATCACATGCCATGTAAAGATTCTAAAAGCGTTATCTGGTGATCGCTGAATGCTCAGCGATTTTAGCGAATCAAAATCGAAGGAATAGGAATTTTGTATCTGTAAGGCCCTGACCAGCTTGCGAACCATTAATGCGTTAGATTCATATCGTTCTGCCTGATCCGGACTGTTGATCACCTTGTAAGCAAGTTCTTTCAGCGTGTCCTGATAAGCGTTCAGCCTGGACGATTGAGTATCAGTCAGAGGTCTTTGCCCTAACACCACATTTCCCAATCCTGCTACCAGCAAAAGCAATAAAACTATCCTCGACATATCTCTCTTTCAGTCAATAGGTTCATATAAACGAAGAATTAATCAAAACTTGCTTATTTTTGAACAGATAAAGAACTTCTGTGGCAAAACTAAAAAAAAAATACCATCTCCTTTTATACCGGCGATACGGGTCTAAGTTAAAGTATATCATGATGGTGGCTTGCGTTGTTATTGTAACAATGTTTTTGCCGAAACATGCCCGTTTTAAATATGAGTACGAGAAGGGCAAAGTATGGATGAACAAAGATCTTGTCTCGCCATATAGCTTCGCTATAGAAAAGACTTTTGATGAGATAGAGGAGGATAAAGCTGAAGTTTATAAATCAGTGCTTCCCGTATATCACAACCGCTCGGATATCTTCAAAACCGAGTTTCAGGCTTTCATTGGTGACTTCGACGTCAAATGGGACAACGCCGCCGAAGAGGAGCGACTCAAGAAAACCTACCAGGAGGTTGGTGTACGCATTCTGGCGGCTGTATATGAAAAGGGGATCATGGCCCACGTCAAAAAGTTCCAGCGATCGGGTGCCAATTACAACTTTACCTTACTCAATAATAACGAAGCGAAGCAGATGAATACCATCGGCGTGCTAACACTGGAAACCGCTGAATCGTATATTGATGAGCAGGTCAAAGAGGCCAACGCCATTAAGAACAAAGCCTGGTTAAGCAAGCTGATTAAAGACCATATCCAGCAAACCTATATTTATGATGAACATCTCACGGAGAAGGTAGAGACAGAAGCCCTGAAAAATCTATCGCCAACACGGGGGATGGTGCAACAGGGCGAATTGATCATCGCCAACGGTGCAGTGATTAGTCAGGAGATCTATCAAAAGCTGGAATCGCTGAAGAGTACATTCGAGGAAGAACGGCATTTTAGCGGAAACCGGAAAGCCATTTTCTTTGGTCAGCTTGTATTAGGTGGCCTGATCGTATGCCTGCTGATGGTGTTTCTCCGGCTCTTCCGAAAGGACATCTTTGAAGACAACCGGAAGATGTCGCTTATTCTGGTCGTCATCACCATGATGCTGGTCAGCCTCTCCTGGGCGATTAGCCTGAAAATACCTAATCTCTACTACATACCTTACTGTATCGTCCCGATCATCATCCGGATCCTGTTCGATACCCGGCTCGCACTGAATATTCACCTTTTAGTAGTTCTCATTGCAGGTTTCTTTGTACCCAATAGCTTCGAGTTCGCTTTTCTGCAGGTAACTGCAGGTATGGTAGCCATTTACAGTATCAAAAACCTCGTGAAGCGCGAGCAATTGCTAATCTCGGCTTTACTCATCCTCTGCACCTACATCGTGGCCTTTTTCGGCATCTCACTCATCAGAAATAACGGCACGCTGACTAATCTGGAGTGGATGAGCTTTATGCCGTTCGTATTCAGTGTTCTGTTATCGCTTCTGGCATACCCGCTCATCTATGCCTTTGAACGGGTCTTCGGCCTGACGTCTGAAGTAACATTGATGGAGATCACCAATACCAATTCAAGGCTCCTCCGTGAGCTTTCCTTCAAGGCTCCGGGTACGTTTCAGCACTCGCTGCAAGTTGCCAACCTCGCTGAAGCGGCAATCTTCAATGTCGGAGGAAATGCGCTGCTTGTTCGGGCCGGTGCCTTGTATCATGATATCGGGAAGATGGAAAACCCGCATTATTTCATCGAAAACCAGAATGTAGGTTCCAATCCGCACGATAAACTATCCTATGAGGCTAGTGCGCAGATTATCATCCAGCATGTCACCAAGGGAGTGGAATTAGCGCGGAAGAATCACTTACCCGAAATTGTGATCGACTTTATCAAGACGCATCACGGAAATACCCGGATGGATTATTTCTACCAGTCTTTCTTGAAAAACTTTCCTGAAAAGTTCGTCGATGAAAATATCTTCCGTTATCCGGGACCGATTCCTTTCTCTAAAGAAACCGGAGTGCTGATGCTTGCCGATTCTATAGAAGCTGCTTCGAGAAGCCTGAAAGAGCCCAATAAGGAAAGTATCAGCGCACTTGTAGACCGTATTATCGATTACAAGCTGGAGCAAGGGCAATTAAATAACTGTAATATCACCTTAAAAGACATTGCTACCATACGTTCAATCTTTAAAAACATGCTCATGAGCATCTATCATGTCCGTATTGACTATGTGGTTTAAGAAAATCTTTTTTGAAGTCGTGTGAATAACTGCTTAGCTGTCAGGGTTCTTTGATTCGAAGCGTAAAAGTGAGCGCAATTCCCGCTTCAAAATGTTAAAATATTTTTTGAAGGATAGGTTGAATTACTATATTTGCAGTCCCTGAAAAGAGGGGTGAGGTGCCTGAGTGGCCGAAAGGAACAGTTTGCTAAACTGTCGTACTGGAAACGGTACCGAGGGTTCGAATCCCTCCCTCACCGCTGATAAGCATATCCAAACACATCAAAAGCCTGTAAATCGCCGATTTACAGGCTTTTTTCGTTTCCAGGGATACGCAGGATATCTGCAGATTCGCATAGTTTCAGTGTGATGTTTTTCTTGCAGAAATGTCACACTGAAAACCTTGTAAAGAAACACCTGACGAAGTAGTCGTAGCTGATTACGGCACAACGCGCTAGCGGATATAACCGGAGCCATAACAAAAATTAAGGGTGAAACTTGAATGATCGTCCCTTAGCAAATGTTTCAGTCCTGTATGAATATGTTAACCGACGAGAACTGGAGAACTTTTGAACGAAGTCACATTAGCTGGTACCGGAATTCGGGATATTAAAGCTAAATTACACAAGAAATCAGATGAAAATGTCACGTAAGCTTTTGTTTTTAATCGCTATAGCGATCGCTCTGCCAGGTTTGGCAGGAGCTCAGAAGAAAGGTACGGGCAATGCTAAAAATAAGCGGCCCATGAATGTACTGTTTCTCGTGTCAGACGATATGCGGGCCGAGTTGAATGTTTATGGTAGCCAGATAGCCAAGACTCCCAATCTGGATAGGCTGGCAAACGAGGGGGTTAGGTTTGAACGGGCATACTGCCAATATCCTCTATGCGGGCCATCACGCGCGTCCATATTATCAGGTCGCCGGCCAACAACCAGCGGTCTATATGGGAACCGGGAGTGGTTCGGTGCCTCTTTTCCTGACTGGGTAAGCCTGCCGAAATATTTTCAACAGCAAGGCTATGTTACATTGCGCAGCGGCAAAATATTTCATGGCGGAATTGATGACACGGAAGCCTGGAACCAGGGAGGTGAAAAGCGTTTATGGAGTAATCCGATCGACACCACCGCACCGTCCTATGTGTCACCTGAAGAATATTGGGCCAAGTACACGGAAAGTCCCCCTAAACTCACTCCCGGTACAGAAGGATATTCCCACTCTGACCGATGGGCTGCTATAGAAGGAGATTCAGTTAAGAACCTCGGAGATACAAAAGTGGCTGATCGTACGATACAATACATTCAGGAAAGCAAAAAAAGCGGGAAGCCATTCTTTATTGCCTGCGGGTTTTCAAAACCTCACTCACCCTTAATTGCTCCCAGGGAATTTTTTGATCTCTATCCGGCTGACAAGATCGTTCTTCCTCCCGATTTTGCTTCTCTTCCATCCGTTCCGGTGGGCTTTCCTGAAGGAGCCATAAGAAAAAGAAATGCCGATTTATTTGTTGGCCGTTCTGCGTCTCCCGAAGAAGCGAAGGATATGACCCGTGCATATCTGGCTTGCGTGAGTTACGCGGACTGGAATATAGGACGTGTTCTTGCCGAACTGGACCGCCAGGGGCTTAGGGAAAACACAATCATCGTTTTCTGGTCTGATCACGGCTATCAGCTGGGAGAGAAGGGCAAGTGGTCCAAGGCAGGATCGCTGTGGGAGCAGGGAGCCAGGGTTCCTTTCATTATTCATGACCCAAGAGCTAAAGGGAATGGAAAATCCTCGCCACGTATTGTCGAGCTACTGGATATTTATCCTACTCTGGCTGATCTGTGTGGGCTTCCAAGACCGGAGGGGCTTGACGGAGTAAGCCTTTCCCCGCTGCTGAATAATCCTGATAAGCCCAGCGACCGACCGGCATATACCATTTGGAATGAACATGGTAAAGGAATAACAGGTGTGTGCGTAAGAACAGAAAACTGGCGATATGCTGAATTCTTTGGTCATGGAGCCGGTGTCTATCTGACAGATCCAATCAATGACCCACACGAGCTGGTAAATCTGGTTCATGATCCGAAATATAAGGATGTCGTTGCTAAGATGCATTCTCTGGCCGCCTCTTACGTGGCAGGCAAGACGGAGTTGTCAAAACCTTGAACATATCGGAACATAAAATGAAATATAAATCGACCTTATCACCAAAAAGGACAGCCAGTCAACTGGGTTTGTTTATGCTGTTGACTGCACTTCCACTTATAAATTCCTGTCAGCAGAAGGGGCAGGCAAATGAAACAGGTTCTGTCGGTACTATCGAAGATACAGAGGTAAACGCGAGCGTAGATAAGGATGAAGAACGAACAGGAATGGTATGGATCCCTTCGGGGGAGTTCGAACAGGGTGGGAACAACGATCAGGCGGCAGAAGACGAGTTTCCCCGGCATAAAGTGAAACTGGACGGATTCTGGATTGACGTAACGGAAGTTACGAACGCTCAGTTCGCTGAATTTGTAAAGGCAACCGGCTATATTACTACAGCTGAGAAGAAGCCCGATTGGGAGGAGATAAAACAACAACTCCCACCCGGCACTCCAAAGCCCGACGAGAGCGTACTTGTAGCAGCTTCATTAGTTTTTAAACCAACGCCAACGGAGGTATCTCTGGACGACTATTCTCAGTGGTGGGAGTGGAAGGAAGGCGCAGACTGGAGGCATCCTGAGGGGCCGGGGAGCGACATTAAAGGGAAAGAGAATTATCCGGTTGTTCACGTGTCCTGGTATGATGCACAAGCTTATGCAAAGTGGGCGGGCAAACGATTGCCAACTGAAGCGGAATGGGAATATGCCTCCCGCGGAGGACTGAAAAATAGTATTTATCCCTGGGGAAATGAGCCGGTCAGTAGCGGTGTACCCAAGGCAAACTTCTGGCAAGGCAAATTCCCGAGTAAAAATACCTTGAAGGATAGCTTCTACTACTCAGCTCCCGTTAAATCATTTAGCCCGAACGGGTACGGTTTGTATGATATGGCAGGAAATGTTTGGGAATGGTGTGCAGACCTATACCATCATAAGTATTATGAAGATGTGAGTTCCGGGACAGTAAACCCCAAAGGGCCTTCAACAAGCTTTGATCCGGCAGAGCCAGACGCTTCGAAAAGAGTCATGAGGGGAGGGTCCTATCTATGTAATGACAGTTACTGCTCTGGCTACAGGTCCGCCAGGCGGATGAAGAGTACAGAAGACAGCAGCTTTCAGCACCTCGGTTTCCGTTGCGTGAGTGATAAATAGCCAAATAAAGTTCAAGAGCCGTAGGAGGGGGCTTTGCGTTTTAGCTGTTGTAAGATGTACTTGTTGACCAGTAGATTTCTTGTTGATGATGGCATTCTGTCGGTAAAAGGCCGCGAATCATATGATTTAGCGAACAAAGACAACCATTCTTATCCAGGCGATAACAGCCAATCGTTATCCCGTAATAAGTCCCACCTGAGATGCTTAACGTCGGACTTATTACGGTTCTACATTCAGTTGTTTAGCCCTTTATATAAAGATGGTGTAAGCTGAATATAGCGTTGTTGCGGAGGTTCTTTGAAGGAATAATAAGCCTCATTTAAGGAATGTCTAAGCTCAGCCTCTTCTCCGCTTGACTGCTTTTGAGGTGCCTTATTTTAAAAAATCCATAAAATTTTGTCGATTTTGGCGAAAAAATCGTCACAGGTTTTCTGCCGCGCTACCTTGTTCTCCAATTCAAACAAGGTTATGGCAAAAGTAGACAAGAAAGGAATCGTTCGCGGCAAGGCGGGTTCCGTTGTATATCGCGGCTACCGCGAATTGAACATCATCCAGGGGAAGCCCCGCAAATTCGAACAGACCAGCGCAAGCATCCAGGCCTCCACGGAGTTTGGTCTCTCCAGTACCACGGCGGCAGTGATCAGGCAGGCCTTTGAGCCGGCTTATGTGCACCGGGATGGAGAGGCGGTGAGCCGCAGTACGCAGCTGGTGTACCGGGGTCTTCGGGGTAGCCTCACAGCAAGTTCAGGTCAGCGTGATTTGCATGATGCAGACCTGAACAGTATCATCGGAATGGACTTCAATATCAAAAGCCGGCTGAGCGAAGTGCTGCAGGTCAGTCAGCGAGTGGAGCGGGATGAGGAAGGGCGCTTAAGCGTTTTTATGGGAGTTTTGAACGCCAAAACCGACCTGAGGGTACCGCTAAGCATCAGTAAACCGGTGAGCAAGTACAGGATCCGTTTCAGTTTGATCGGCTTCAATTTCAGGAAGGAGTACTATGAATATCTGGAAGTGAAAGATGTGGAGTTTCGCTGGCAGGGAAAGCTGGAAGCCCAGGAGATCCGCTTTGATACCCGGCCGGAAGCGGATCAGTTGCTGATGCTCAGCGTGTCACTGCTGGCCTATAGCGAAACCCGAATGGAAGAAGGCTATGTATTGCTCAACAGCAAGGAGTTCAGTCCATGTTCGATCATTGCCGCGTTTCATGCTGAAGAACCGGGAGAATACCCAGCGGGTCCGGTGAATATGACGCTTGACGAGGCGCAGCAACTAAGGGGAGAATCTATATGCAATATGTGTTACGAAGGCAACAGACTGCTAAGGGATCAGGAACGAAGAAATATAAAAATGCCCGCGACGACGACGACAATAACGACGAAGCAACGACCGAAAGTAGATGAGAATAAAGTGCATTTCCAACCAGGGAAGCGGGTGTCGTTTTCGTCTAAAGCCTAGGTTCTCTTTTAAAGGGGCATAAACTCTTCAAGAGGGCATAAAAAAAGAGGCTATATCCTTATCAGATACAGCCCCCAGGAATTTTATGTAGAGCGACTAGCGTTTATACTACACCTTGAGCAATCATTGCGTCAGCTACTTTAACGAAGCCGGCAATGTTTGCACCTTTTTCATAGTTGATGTAGTCCTTGTCGATGCGTCCGTATTTCACGCACACGTGGTGAATCTGCTCGATGATGAGTTTGAGTTTGCTGTCGATCTTTTCGCGGCTCCAGGAGTAACGCAAAGAGTTCTGCGACATCTCCAAACCAGATACAGCAACTCCACCCGCATTCGCTGCTTTTCCTGGAGCATACAGGATTCTCGTTTGTTCGAACACGTGGATAGCTTCCGGGGTAGACGGCATGTTAGCACCCTCTGCTACGCAGAAGCAGCCGTTATCTACCAAGGTTTGAGCATCTATACCATCAAGTTCGTTTTGAGTAGCGTTAGGGAATGCGACATCGCATTTTACGTTCCATGGTTTTTGTCCCTCAAAGAATTCGCATCCGTACTTAAGAGCGTATTCTCTGATCCGGCCTCTTCGTACATTTTTTAGTTCCATAATGTAGGCGAGCTTTTCCTTGTCGATACCTGCAGGATCGTAGATATATCCTTCGGAGTCAGACATCGTCAGTACCGTGGCACCAACTTCTATGCATTTTTCAGCAGTGTATTGTGCTACATTTCCTGATCCTGAAATAATAACGGTTTTGCCTTCCATCGAGTCGCCTCTGGTATGGAGCATTTGCTGTGCAAAATAAACTACACCGTAACCTGTTGCTTCCGGGCGGATAAGGCTACCGCCCCATTCATGTCCTTTGCCTGTCAGTACACCGGTGAATTCGCCCTTTATACGCTTGTACTGGCCAAACATAAAACCTATTTCACGTGCCCCAACACCAATGTCTCCTGCCGGAACGTCGATATCCGGACCCACATGGCGATATAGCTCCGTCATAAAGCTCTGGCAGAACTTCATTACTTCATTGTCTGACTTGTCCCGTGGATTGAAATCAGATCCTCCTTTTCCACCTCCCATAGGGAGACCTGTAAGGCTGTTTTTGAATACCTGCTCGAAGGCAAGAAACTTTAACACGCCGAGATTTACAGATGGGTGAAAGCGAAGGCCTCCTTTATAAGGGCCGATGGCACTATTCATCTGGACTCTGAATCCACGATTTATTTCCACCTCACCCTCGTCATTAAGCCAGGGTACACGGAAGATGATCGCTCTTTCCGGTTCCGCTATTCGTTCAAGAATTTTGTGCTTTTTGTATTTTGGATGTTCCTCAGCAAATGGAATTATCGATTCTGCTACTTCGAACACCGACTGCAAAAACTCGGGCTCGTTAGCGTTTCGTAATTCGATTTTCTTCATAAATTCTTGAATCAGTACATCCATGCGTTATAAAAGTGTTTGAGGTGATTATTAATAGTAACTGTTTAAAGGAGGGGAAAAGTACAGGCCTTCATCCCCGGTAAGCAAAGGTAAATGATTATTTATTTTTCTAAAGGCCTGAATTGTATCAAATAAGAGGGAAAAGTGACAAAAAATTGTCAGTTCTTTAATGAAGTGCACTCAAATCGACATCTCATTCATTTGTTGGCTGCGATGTTTCCGGATGTTACCTTCCTGATGACGGGGGCGACTTGAGTTCCAAAGAGTTCAATTGACTTCATGGTCATCTTGTGCGGAACATTGCCCACGCTTGCCTGTGCAAGAAAGCGGGTGTTTCCAAACAACTCATGCTCGTACATTATCTTATCAATCACTTGTTGAACGCTACCCACCATCAGAGCGCCTTCGGCGGATCTGGAATAGTCAAATTGCTGACGGGAGAGTGGAGGCCATCCGCGGTCTCGACCTACCCTGTTCATCATGGCTGCGTAATAGGGATAAAACTCGTCCCCCGCTTTTTGAGAATCTTCTCCGATGTACACATGGTTGTTGATCCCCGTCTGAAGCTTGCTGATATCTCTCCCCAACTTTGCTGCGGTGTCTCGGTAGAGCTTAACAAAGGGCACAAACTGCTCCGGTCGCCCGCCGATAATGGCCAGCATGAGCGGCATTCCCAATGTGGCGGCCCGTACGGCGGAAGCAGGTGTTCCTCCTGCAGCCAGCCATATAGGTAAAGCCTCCTGCTTGGCCCTGGGGTATACACCAAGATTGTTGATCGATTGGGTGTGCTTTCCCTGCCAGGATACTGTTTCGCTTGCGTTTATTTTTAACAGCAGTTCAAGTTTCTCTGTAAAGAGCTCGTTGTAGTCGTTCAGGTCATAGCCGAACAGAGGAAAGGACTCAATGAACGACCCTCGGCCGGCCATTATCTCTGCTCTGCCGTCAGACAGCAGGTCCAACGTGGCAAAATCCTGATATACCCGTACCGGATCATCTGAACTTAAGACGGTTACGGCGCTCGCAAGTCTGATGTTTTTCGTGATTGCCGCAGCGGCAGCGAGTACTACCGCAGGCGTAGACACAGCATAATCTGGCCGGTGATGTTCTCCTATTCCAAAAACATCCAGGCCCAGTTCGTCAGCCAGCTTAATTTCTTCAAGCAGATCTTTTATTCGTTGGTGTGCGTTTGCTGAGCCCCCTGACAGCGATTCAGGTTGCATATCTGCGAACGTAATTAAGCCAAGTTCCATGACGTGTTTGGTTTACCGATACGCGATTTCTCCGGTATCTTCGTGAAGTTGCTAAGAAAAATCTGTACCTGCAACACTTCCTAACTACTGACGCATTGATTTTGACAGCGTAGCGACCAAGAAGAATCGATGAAACGCAAAAACGTACTATCAGACCTGGTGACCACTCTCTGAGCTATCATGTACCGCTGCTCCGGGTCTTATTTATTTTCCAATACGAACTTGTAAATGCTTCTTCGTATTTTGTAGTTAATCAAGCTGCCATACCTGTAAGAGAAACTGTCAAAGCCAATTACTGACATCATGAGAAGAAAACTAACGGTATTAACCTGCATCCTCACACTGCTTTGGGGCTTATCCTTCGGACAGACCTTCACTAATCCGCTTCTTCCTTCGGGAGCAGATCCATGGAGCATACATCAGGACGGGTTTTATTACTATACGCACACCCTTCAGGATAGCATCGTCATCTGGAAAACGGACAACCTCGCGGAGCTGAAGGACGCGCAGAAAAAAACGATTTTCATTCCGCCTCCCGGCACGATGTATTCTAAACAGCTCTGGGCACCCGAAATTCACTTTATAAATGGCAACTGGTATGTCTATTTTGCGGCTGACGACGGCAATAATAACAACCATCGGATGTATGTGCTCGAGAATACATCAGGCGACCCGATGAACGGCAACTGGGTGCTGAAAGGAAAGGTGGGAGACCGCACGGATAAATGGGCAATTGACGGCTCTGTATTTAAACATAAGAACAAGCTTTATATGGTTTGGGCCGGTTGGGAAGGTGACGTAAACCATACGCAGGAGATCTACATCGCCAGGATGAAAAACCCATGGACCATAAAAGGGAAGCGTGTGAAGATCTCCAGTCCCCTATATGAATGGGAAAAGCATGGCGATCTAAACGATCCGGAGAATCCGCCGCATGTAAATGTGAACGAAGGTCCGCAGATCTTGAGAAATCAAAATGGGAAAACGTTCCTAATCTATTCGGCAAGTGGCTGCTGGACGGATTTTTATGCTTTGGGAATGCTTACTCTGGAAGGCAGGAGCTTGATGAAGGCTTCGTCCTGGAGAAAAAAACCGGAGCCTGTTTTTAAGCAGTCGCCTGAAAATAAGGTTTATGCTCCGGGACATAACTCATTCTTCAAGTCGCCCGACGGAACCGAAGACTGGATTTTATATCATGCAAATTCAGAACCCGGGCAGGGCTGCGGCATACACCGGTCGCCCAGGGCGCAGAAGTTTGGCTGGAATGCAGATGGTACCCCCAATTTCGGCAAGCCGGTAAAGGAGGGGGAGATTCAAAAAAACCCCTCAGAATAAAGCCGGAATTGCGCTAAAATTCCCCCAGCTCATAAGCGGTTTCATTCTTGGCTTCCGACATGACGAATAAGCTTTGAAGCGTCCCGATGTTTGGTAGTTTGGACAGCTTACCCATCAGGAACTGATGATAGGCGTCCATATCTTTCAAGGCGATCTTAAGAATGAAATCGAAGGCACCCGTCATGTGATAGCATTCCATTACCTCCGAAAATTTGATCACTTCCGCTTCGAAGGTGCTTAATATTTCCTGGGAATGTTCCTTAAGTTGAACATGGGTGAATGCGATCAGATTTTTGCCGATCAGCCTGCGGTCTACGATCGCTACATAACGTTTGATATATCCCTTTTCCTCCAGACGCTTCACTCTTTCGAAAACCGGCGTATGGGATCGCTTAAGTTCTAAAGCAAGCTGTTTGATAGTCATTCGGGCATCTTTCTGTAGTAATTCGAGGATTTTAAGGTCTGTAGGGTCGAGGTTCATAAGATGAAATTTCTGCTATTGATGAATGTTAGTGTCAAAATTCAGAATAAATGATCGGATGTAGATAGTGAGATAGAAAAATATTCTAATTTATTTACCTCCTGTAGGATTAAACACTAGCAATCCTCAGTTTTGTACTCATCAGGCATCCGAACAATTGTCCTGATGCGGATGTTAAACAAAAGCATATTCATGAACAAAACAGGGAAGATATTAGTGATCGGTGCATGTGGCCAGATCGGAAGTGAATTGACTTCTGCGCTTCGGGAGCGTTATGGAAACGCGCAGGTGATAGCTGGAGACAGGCTAAGTGCCGGTAGCCATGCCGGTCAGGCTCAGCCCTACGTTCAGTTGGATGTCCTGGATAAAGCACACCTTTCGCAAATCGTAGCGGACGAGAATATAACGCAGATCTACCATCTGGCGGCTGTGCTTTCGGCCACAGGGGAGAAAGAACCTCAACTGGCCTGGCAGATCAATATGCAGGGATTGTTGAATGTGCTGGATATCGCAGTTTCAGCTGGGTTGGAGAAAGTTTTCTGGCCAAGCAGTATTGCTGTATTCGGTCCCGATTCTCCTAAAAAGAACTGTCCGCAGCAAGCCGTTACTGAACCAACAACCGTTTATGGCATAAGTAAGTGTGCGGGCGAATACTGGTGCAATTATTACCATCAAAAGTTTGGTTTGGATGTTCGTAGTTTGCGTTTCCCCGGCCTGATCAGCTATCTGGCGGCTCCGGGTGGAGGTACAACCGATTATGCGGTAGACATATTTCACAAAGCGGTGGAGACAGCTGAATACGAGTGTTACCTGGAGGCTGATACTCCGCTTCCGATGATGTATATGCATGACGCGATAAGAGCGACTTTGGAGCTGATGGACGCGAATGCGGAAAATATCGGGGTGCGCACATCGTATAATCTGGCGGGACTTAGTTTTACACCGGCTGAAATTGCGCAGGCTATAAAAAAGCACATTCCGGGCTTCCGGATTTCCTATGCTCCTGACTTCCGTCAGCAGATTGCTGAAAGCTGGCCGGGAAGTATTGATGATAGTGTCGCGAGGAAGGACTGGGGCTGGAAGCCAAAGTTTGATTTGGAAGCCATGGTAGAGGAGATGCTGAAAGGCATGAAAATAACTGTTTAGAAAAAGCTAACATTAACGATATGTATGAAACCCTAAAACCAGTTTTGGAAAAAGAACTGGCTGAAATAAAAGCAGCCGGCCTGTTCAAAAAAGAGCGGATCATTACAACGGCGCAGGGTGCTGAGATCAGCACTACCGAATCCGAAGAAGTGCTAAACTTTTGCGCAAACAACTATCTCGGGCTTTCCTCTCACCCACTGGTGGTTGAAGCTGCGAAAAAGGCGATCGACGAGCACGGCTATGGGATGTCGTCCGTACGGTTCATTTGCGGTACTCAGGATATTCATAAGAAGCTTGAGGACAAACTCGCTCAGTTTTTGGGAACGGAAGATACTATACTCTACGCGGCTGCATTTGATGCGAACGGGGGGGTGTTTGAACCGCTGTTTAATGAGCGGGACGCGATAATTTCTGACGCGCTGAATCATGCATCTATTATAGACGGCGTGCGACTTTGCAAGGCGCAGCGATTTCGTTATAACCATAACGATATGGCAGATCTGGAGAGATGTTTGCAGGAGAGCTCAGCATGCAGGCACCGCATAATCGTTACTGATGGGTCGTTCTCCATGGACGGAACTATTGCGCAGCTGGACAAGATCTGCGATCTGGCAGACCGTTACCAGGCCCTGGTGATGGTAGACGAAAGTCATTCGTCGGGATTCATTGGCAAAACCGGTCGCGGTACGCATGAATACCGCGGTGTGATGGATAGGGTAGACATCATCACCGGTACATTGGGAAAGGCGCTGGGAGGGGCCATGGGAGGCTTTACTTCCGGTAAAAAGGAGATTATTGAAATGCTCAGACAAAGGTCCCGGCCTTATCTGTTCTCGAATTCGCTGGCACCATCGATAGTCGGAGCTTCGATTGCCGTCCTGGATATGCTGTCGGAGACTACAGAACTGCGTGATCAACTGGAACAAAATACCCTGTACTTCAGAGAGAAGATGACATCCGCCGGTTTTGATATAAGGCCGGGTGAACATCCCATCGTTCCCGTGATGTTGTACGAAGCAGAGCTTGCGCAAGAGTTTGCCAGCAGATTGCTTTCCAGAGGTATCTACGTGATCGGATTCTTCTATCCGGTGGTGCCAAAGGGACAGGCGCGCATTAGAGTCCAGCTTTCTGCGGCTCATACACGCGAAAATCTGGAAAAGGCTGTTGCTGCCTTTACAGAAGTAGGAAAAGAGTTAGGGGTGTTGAAGTAGTCGGTATATTCAGACCACATTTCTCAAAAATGTGGTCTGAATAGCTTGTGTTCAGCTAAGAATGCAAGTGGCTTTGCCCGGGGAATCAGCGATCCAGGTATTGCTTAGCGTGAAAGATTTTTTGCCGTAAGTTTCCTGGTATATGCAGTAGGGACGAAGTAAGATGTGTTTGTATTGAGGCAAACAAGACTTTCTGTTCTTATTCTGGCTCCGATACTACGCACCGACACATGGTCTTCTGATTTGCCTCCCAGCGTTAATTTTGCTGAATGGTTTATTCGCGTATAGAGACCTTCAGTGTTTGAATTTATACGTGCAGTTGCTTTGTCGTTCAGAAAGATCTGGAGATATTGCAAATCGAAGCTGCCTACAGTCTCCACCGTTGCGGTGTTAAAAGCTTCAATTCTGAATGGGGCCTTCGCATATACCCTGATCGTTAGGGGCGTTTGTTCCTGCGAGTTAATAACAAGAGATATTCCGTCTTTAGAGACGGTGGTTTTTGCTGAATTATAGGTTTCAGCTATTACGACTTCTTCCTGGTCTCTCTGAACCAGTATTACGTTTGCATTGCCCTTTATGATAATTTTTTTGATCGTAGTCTTGTCAGGAGCGATTGCAGAAGTGTTGCTGAGAAATGTGGTAGCCAGAAATGCCGTAGCTACCAATACTTTTACTGGATTTTTCATGTTTTGCACTTATTACTTTTCTTCTTGGGAAATGATGATTTACCAAAATGTCGCTGATCCGCGCATCGATATGTGAATACCTGAAAATGATTCCGCTCTCGGGTCATGGGGCCGAAGCAGGTGGTGGAAATTTTGTTTTTAAGGGGTTTACAAATAGTTATTCTGGTTACCAAAGCTAGGGAATTCGGCTCCTCATTGAAATAGCTATCGATAGCTATTTCAGACTTTCTGGTTATATTTAGACCTTGATCCGCCGGTTTTTGGGATTAGCCTTAGTTCTAAAGGAAATGATATTCTGAGAGCCATGAGGTTGATTTGACAATCGAGATACGAGATATTTCAGCAAAACACATTACTGTTGAACATTTGTACTACTTATTCCTACAATAATGGCAACAGTAATATCGTTAGTCGGGCTACATTTATGACTATTAATTAACCAAAGACACTTTGTCGCTTATGAACCGTTTTTCTTCTTTGCTTTTGATATCGTTTATGTCTCTGTTCTACCAGGGATTTGCACAAATGACCCTACCCAATCCGATTCTGGCAGGCTTCTACCCAGACCCGGCAATATGTAAGGTTGGACCAGACTACTATATAGTCAATTCTACATTTTCCTATTTTCCGGGGATTCCGGTCTTACATAGCCAGGACTTAAAAAACTGGCGTCAAATTGGAAACGTTATTAGTCGCCCATCTCAGATGGACTTCATGGGAGAGACGGTGAGCAGGGGACTCTTTGCACCATCGATCAGCTACCATGAGGGCTTGTTTTACGTTACTTGTACGGATATCGACAATGGGGGCAACTTTGTGGTCACTGCGAAGAATCCTGCCGGTCCGTGGAGCGACCCGGTCTGGATTAAGGAAGTTCATGGGATCGATCCTTCATTGTATTTTGAAGGAGACAAGGCCTATATCATCTACAACAGTAATCCACCCGAAAATAAGTCTTTATATCCCGGACACCGGACCTTGAGAATGTTCGAATTTGACCGTGTAAATATGAAAGTGGTAGGCGAGGAGACCTTGCTGGTTAACGGAGGTGTTGATATTAGCACCAAGCCGGTGTGGATCGAAGGACCTCATATCTACAAAAGGGACGGATGGTATTATCTGATGGCTGCAGAGGGTGGAACAGCGATCAATCACTCAGAGGTTATTCTTAGAAGCAAGAATGTAAGAGGCCCCTATATTCCATACGAAAAGAATCCTATCCTTACCCAGCGTCATTTGGATCCAAACAGGAAGAATCCGATCACATCGACAGGTCACGCCGATATCGTTGAAGGACCTGACGGGAAAGATTACGCCATTTTTATCGCTGTCAGACCTTACGAAGGCGACTACTATAATACGGGACGGGAAACTTTCATAGCCCCTGTAAGGTGGATTGATGGATGGCCGGTTATCAACCCTGATCATGAAGAAGTATTGTACAACTATCCTGTAAGCTGGAAGGAAGTGAAGCATCCGGGCGCATTACCTATGAACGGAAACTTCAAATACACCCTCGATTTCAAAGACAGTCTGCATTCACAGTTTCTTTTTCTGAGAACCCTCGACACTTCATGGTATAGTTTGAAGGAAAGAAAAGATTATCTTACAATGAAACTGCTGCCAGAAACCGTTATGGGAACGGGAAATCCGGCGTTTATAGGCAAGCGTCAGCAACACCTTACTGCTGAGGCTGCTACAGAACTCCATTTTAAAGCTACCGCTGAGCATGAGAAGGCGGGAATGTTGATTTTCCAGAACGAAACGCATTTCTACTATATCTGTAAGTCAATTTCCGGAGGTAAGCCTGTTGTTCAGTTGTTCAAGGCAGATCGGGCAACTAAGAGCATGGTTTTGGTTAAACAGGAAGTTCTTGCGAAATCAAAAGGTCCGTTATACCTTAAAATCAGTACAAATAAGGATAAGTGCTCTTTTTGGTTTGCGACCAAGACAACCAAATGGAATTTGCTGCAGGGCGACCTTGATGGAAAGTATTTGAGCACCCTTCAAGCCGGAGGCTTTGTAGGATCGTTATTCGCGATGTATGCTACTTCCGAAGGTGAGACTTCTGAGAATAAAGCCGCGTTCAGGTGGTTTGGATATAGAGGTGACGATGAAACCTTCCGGGCTGACTATAAATGATGGTTTAAGAGCTTAGCAACATATACAATCTTTAGTTAGATCTGGCTTTATTTTTATGATTACAAGTACCCCTGGATCGTTAATCCGGTTATTGCTCTTGTTTCTGCTGCCCTCTCTAGTGTTCTCTCAGGAAAATAACCTGAATTTTATGAACCTCAGTAGCAAGGAAGGGTTGTCTTCCAATGTGGTAAATATAATCCATAAGGATAGCTTTGGATATATGTGGTTCGGCTCCGATGATGGACTGAATCGGTTTGACGGTGAGAAGTTTACTGTTTACCGTCACAAAGGTGATGACTCTACGAGCATCGCATCTAATGAGGTCCTGGCTATTTATGAAGATCGTTCCCGGAACTTATGGATCGGGACAGGGTCTGGCCTTGTTTTGTACAACCGAAAAACGGATTCTTTTAAAAACTACCGCGAAACTAAAACTATGGCCATCACCGCTATCAGCGGTGATGGATATGGTGATATTTGGGTAGCAGGCTATGGTGGTCTGTATGTTGTGAGTTCAAAAACGGGACTTTTGGCGCCCATCAATTTTAAAAAGAAGGAAGACCGTGAAGCTATTCGCAGTCAGCCGATTATGAACATGTTTTTTGACCGCCGCAACCGTATGTGGCTTGGAACCAGAAGAGGTCTGTATGTTTGCCAACCAAGGGGGGGGATACTACAGCGTTTTTTGCATAGTGAAGATCCCTCAAGCTTATCCGGGTCTTCCGTTTCTGCCGTATCGGAAGACGTTAAGGGAAATATTTGGGTAGGTACGAATAACGGTTTAAGTCTTTTAAAATCTAACGGAAGAGAGTTTGTCAACTACCGTCATTCGGCAATCGACAAAAATTCCCTCAGTAATAACATCGTATATACCATCGCTTCTGAACGCAATGGCAAGATCTGGATTGGAACAGAAAACGGATTAAATATCCTGAATCCTTCTACAGGTGAAATCTCCAGGGTGGAACATGACGGCAGGAGCCGGTTTAGCCTCATTGGCAAGTCGGTGAAATCGATATTCATCGACAAACAAGGGGTTTTCTGGGTCGCCACGTTTCGGGGAGGTGTGAATAAATACGACAGAAATCTGGCGTTTTTTAATCTGAGACAAAGTAACCGGTTCGACCCGGCTGGCCTTAGCGCTTCTGTAGTGACTTCTTTTGTAGAAGCAGGGACTAATCGCGTGTATGTGGGTACAGATGGAGGAGGTCTCAACCTATTCGATACAGAAACAGGTATCTTCAGGCATATTTCTTTGGGAGAATCTGCTCCGAACGCCTTGTCTATCTTGGCGATGGAAAAGCGGGGATCTGAAGTTTGGGTTGGAACATATTTGAACGGTCTGTATATTTTAGACACTAAAACCGGACAAACACGACATGTAAAATCTGGAAACGGACCGGACAACATCAGCGGAAGTGATATATTTTGCATGAAGGCCGACAGTAGGGGGAACGTCTGGATAGGGACCAACGGTCAGGGTGTAGATCGCTATGATGGCGAGAGCAAGACTTTTGTGCATTTCAACAGAGTCGGAATTGGCAGGGATAGAATTCAGTTGAATGGATATATCAGGGCAATTGAAGAGGATGCGGAAGGGAATATATGGATCGGATCTAACGGGGCCGGCATTGCGGTATATAACCCCTTGAACAGGTACACGAAATTGATGAACAAGGGTAATACGGATCTTCCCAACGATTTTATCAACTGTATATATGCCGCGCGAGATGGGCGGGTATGGATAGGAACTACGACGGGTCTTAGTTCTTATGATCAAAATGCTAATAAGATAGTTACCTTCTCTGAAGAAGACGGACTTGCAAACGGTGTTGTTTACAAGGTCATGGAAGATGAAAATGGTAAAATCTGGGTTAGTACCAACAAAGGGATCAGTAGTTTCGACCCGGCGACGAAACGTTTTAAAAATTACTCTTCGTACAACGGGGTGCAACGTAGCCCATTTGTGATAGGGGCCGGACTAAGGCTTTCGGATGGCCGGTTATTTTTTGGGGGGACGGACGGGTTCAACTACTTCCATCCGAAAGATCTTTACGCGAATAAAAGTATTCCGAAGATTGTATTGACGGAGTTGAAAATATCTAATCAAACTGTTAAGCCTTCAGAAGATTCGCCAATCAAGGAGCATATATCTGTAGCAGAAGTGATCAATCTCGACTATAAACAGAACTTTTCTTTGAGCTTTGTCGCCCTGAATTATACATCACCTCATGAAAGTCGCTATTCCTATAAACTGGAGAATTTTGACAAGGAATGGAATATGGTGGGGAAGTCGAACACCGCCATATACACCAACCTGGATCCGGGGGAGTACGTCTTTTATGTAAAGGCAACAAGTGATACAGACGAGTGGACTAGTCCTGTTAAGTCGGTTAAGATAATCGTTCATCCACCGTTTTGGTTAACGTATTATGCGTATGCGTTCTATCTGTTAGTTGCTGGTTCAATTTTGGTTTACGTTCGTCGCGCCGGAATCCGTAAGCTTAAAGATCGGTTTGCGCAAGAGCAGGAACGCCTTAGGGTGAAGCAGATGATAGAGCAGGAAAGGCTTGAATCGGAGCGTCTCAGGGAATTTGATCAGCTTAAAATAAAATTTCTAACAAACCTGAGTCATGAGTTCCGGACACCGATCTCTTTAATTGTTGGACCTGTGGAACAGTTGATACAACAGGAGACGAATTCGCCGCGGAACCAGCAGTTACAAATGATCAAGCGTAACAGCCGCAGGTTGCTTAACCTCGTCAATCAGTTGCTCGATTTCCGTAACATCAAAGAAAAGGAACAAAAGCTTCATGCCACTGAGCAGGACTTCGTGGTCTTTGTTAGAGAGGTAGCCGAATCTTTTAAAGATCTTGCAGACAGGAAGAAAATAAATTTCTCCTTTAATAGTGAGGTCAGATCTTATTTTACTGCCTTTGACGCCAATAAGATTGAACGCATATTTTTTAATCTTCTATCTAATGCTTTCAAATTCACCTTAGAAGGAGGGGAGATCTCGCTGAAGATTCAGGAAGTTGAAGGCTTGCAGATTAGTCTCTCAGACTCGGGGATTGGTATGAAAGCGGAGGAACAAGAACATATTTTCGAACGGTTTTTTCAGACCGAGACGGATGGCTCGGTACTAAACCAGGGAAGTGGAATTGGCCTATCTATCGCGAGAGAATTTGTCAAACTACATGGAGGTACGATCCAGGTGAATAGCATCGCTGGAGAAGGATCCACGTTTATTGTTCATTTACCATTAAGCAAGATACAGGACGCTTCTATCGTAGACGAGGACCAGACCGAGGAAGAAACGCAATACAATTCACTACCGGAAATCGCAGCAAGCACTGCATTACCGACCATTCTTTTAGTCGAAGATAATGAGGATTTCAGGTTTTATCTTAAGGATAATCTGAGTGCTTATTACCGGGTAGTAGAGGCCAGCAATGGTAAAGATGGTTGGCAGAAAGTATTGTCTACCCACCCGCAGCTGGTTGTTTCTGACATTAGCATGCCACATGTTTCCGGAACTGAACTATGTAAGAAGATCAAAGCTGATAAACGAACCAATCATATCCCGGTTATTCTGCTAACTGCTTTGGCCGGAGAGGATAATCAGCTGATTGGTCTGGGAACGGGCGCCAGTGACTATATGACAAAGCCTTTTAATTTCGAAATCCTGCATATCAAGATCCGCAATCTTCTCACGCAAAGTCAGCAGTTGAAGAGCGCATACAGCAAGCAGATTAAGATGCTTACACCGGAGCCGGTGGTCGAGTCTGACAATGAAAAGTTTTTAGAAAAAATACTGCAGTATATTGAAGATAACCTGACCAGTCCTCTGCTTTCTGTTGAAGAACTAAGTAGACATATGGGTATGAGCAGAGGTTCGCTGTATTCTAAGGTGCTTGAGATGACGGGGGAAACTCCTGTAGAGTTTATCCGTTCCGTTAAATTAGACAAAGCTGCAGTGCTTCTCGAAAAGAGTGATATGAACGTCGGCCAGATATGTTACTCGGTAGGGTTTGCTACACCGAATTATTTCGCCAGAGCCTTCAAAGCGAAGTTTAATATGCTACCGTCTGAATATATCACTCTCAAACGCAGGGATAAGGCTATCCAGATTATCGAAAAATAATTATGGACGCGGGTTTTTCTAGACTTCGCCCCCTACTAATTCATTGTATAACCTTAAATGTATAATTATGAATAAATTCTTATTGAGCCTGCTTACTTTGATACTGTTCGCCAGTTACAGTTCAGTTGCACAGCAGGCTAAAAATCCGATTATCCACGCAGACGTTCCGGACATCGCCATAATTCGTGTCGGAGACACCTACTACATGAGTAGCACAACCATGCACATGAGTCCGGGCGTACCCATCATGAAGTCGAAAGACCTGGTGAACTGGACGATGGTCAGTTACGCCTATGATACCCTGGTAGACAATGACGACATGAACCTCAACAATGGGAAGTCCACTTATGGAAGAGGTTCTTGGGCCAGCAGCATACGGCACCATAACGGTACTTTTTATGTCTCTACGTTCGCTGCTACAAGTGGCAAAACGCATATCTACACCACGAAGGACATCGAGAAGGGCCCCTGGAAAGAAATCGCTTTTAGCCCTTCCCTGCATGACCATTCCCTCTTCTTTGACAACGACGGTAAAGCATATATGATTTACGGCAACAGAGAATTGAGGCTTGTCGAACTAAAAGACGATCTCTCAGGCATCAAAGAAGGTGGCGTGAATCAGATCATTATTAAGGACTCCACAGAGCCGAGCAAGACAGTCGGAAATAGTGGCCTCGGCGAGGGTTCCCAACTCTTCAAAGTAAATGGGAAGTACTACCTTTTCAATATTACCTGGCCAAGTGGCGGAATGCGGACAGTGGTGATACACCGGGCAGATAAACTCACCGGTCCCTGGGAGGGAAGGGTGGCTCTGCAGGATCTTGGAGTTGCGCAGGGAGGCTTGATTGACAGACCCGATGGTACCTGGTACTCTTACCTTTTCCGCGACTATGGAGCAGTAGGTCGTATTCCATACCTTGTTCCTGTGAAGTGGGAAGACGGCTGGCCGGTGTTAGGAGTGAATGGTAAAGTTCCCGAAGTGCTGGATCTGCCGGCAAGCAAGGGACTTTCTCCAGGTATTGTTGCTTCCGACGAGTTTACCAGAGCGAAGAATGACCGGGCTCTCCCATTAGTTTGGCAATGGAATCACAATCCTGTGAATAGCCTGTGGTCTGTGACACAGCGCAAAGGCTATCTTAGATTGACTACCGGGCGACTTGACAGCGGTGTTCTGATGGCGCGCAATACGTTAACTCAGCGGACTTTCGGACCAGAGTCGTCCGCAATAACAGCCCTAGATGTTTCCAGTATGAAAGATGGTGATTGTGCCGGACTCATACTGCTTCAAAGGGACTATGGATGGGTAGGTGTGCAATCAGAAAACGGAGTTAAGTCCATCGTAATGGTGCAAGGCAAGGGAAGTAAGGTTACAGCGTCTCAGAAGATCCCATTAACACAGAAAACAATATATCTTAAAGCGGAGTGTGACTTCAAGCAAAGGGCAGATAAAGCCTGGTTTTACTATAGTCTCGACGGTAAAACATGGAATTTAATTGGTTCTGAGCTTAAGATGTCTTATACCATGCCTCACTTTATGGGATACAGGTTCGGGCTGTTCAACTATGCAACCAAGACTACCGGAGGTTATGCAGACTTCGATTATTTCCGGATAAGTGATAAGATATCCATCCGTTAATGCCTAGCGGTTAACGCATAGAAAAGCCCCTGATATTCAACGATACCAGGGGCTTTTTCATTTGCCGGTATTTTCTATCTACCGGTGTTTTATTTGACAGGTGCTAAGACAAATCCGCCTGAAGGCTGCATTTCAATCTCCAACTCTCCACCTTTCTTTATCTCAATTACTTTGGTGTAAGGCTCCTTGTTTTTATCGTCACCATATAGGCGAACCTTCTTTCCCGCTAGCATGGGCAGCTTGATCTTTTTCTTCAATACCTGCTTTTCTGCATTGGCGCCGGCTATATACCAGTCGTTTCCATGGCGTCGGGCTATAACACAATACTTGCCCGGATACCCGTCAATATAGAGTGTCTCATCCCAGGTAGTGGGCACTTGCTTCATGAAATCAATTTCAAAGGCAGGAGCGTCTGTCAAATTATTCGGTGTAAGGGCAAACACTTGCACCGGATTCTGGAACAATACTGCCGTAGCCAGTTGAAAAGCATCAGTTGTCAGACGTTTATTTTTGTCTTGGTTGCTTTTAACCAAATATTTATTCAGAAAGGTTCCGCCAAACTCCATGCTTCCCACAGTGTTCCTTATGAAGGGGTGTAAGGTTGCGTTATAGGCTTCCGACTCGCGCACACCCTGAACGAAAATAAGCATCTCAGACGCCACAACAGCTTCACTTCCTACGAAGTTAGGATACATTCTTTCCCAGCCCCTCGGTAAGGTAGCTCCGTGGAAAATGATCATTAAGCCGTGGTCGTTACCGTCAGATAAGATATCTTCATACAAACGCATAGTCTCCTGTTTGTCGCCTCCAAAGAAATCAACTTTCAGACCCTTGACGCCTACGTCCTGTAACCACTTCATCTCCTTTTTCCTCGCGATCGCGGTGTTCATTTTGTTTCTAGGCCCTTGAGGAGCATCATTGAAGGAACCGTTGGAGTTATACCAAAGAAATACATCCACACCTTTGGAATTGGCGTATTTGATTAATTCGGCCATTTTCTCTTTACCGATGTTCGTATCCCAAAGCGCATCTATAAGAATGTACTCATACTTCAGAGAGGCAGCCAGGTCGATGTATTTCACCTGGTCTTCGTAGTTCATACTGGCGTCCTGCCACACGATCCAACTCCAGGTCGAACGTCCCAACTTATACTTCTGAGACGGCTCATACAAAGGATCGACTACGTCAAAAGGAATAGTGGTTTCAACGATAGGTTTTAAGTCTTCACCCAGGGTAATCGTTCTCCATGGTGTCGCCCCAGGAAGGGAGATAGCAGCTCCCGAACTCCCGAATCCATTGTTCTCCTTCATATTTGGATACTCAATGGTATAGACTCCGTCTTTTGAATATTCGCTAAGGTGCGATGCACAATATAGACTGCTAACCCCGGTTTCCGACAATAGCACCCATCCGTTATTGGCTAACCGGAAAAGTCCCGGAAAGACATATCCTCTATCGTGCCTATTGTTCCTCGCCATTGGAGCATCTGCAGAATATGAGCTTTCATAGCTCGGTGCCGTTCTTGCGAAACCAGTCATAGGGCTCATCACCGGTGACAGGAAAGTCGTTGTCGTAGCGGGAAACTTAAATCCCGTACTTTCACTTTCCACGACACAGGACATCCTTTCTCCCCAAGAAGGTAACTCATACCGGAAAGCGACATCGTTATTACTTACCTGGAATACGATATTGAGTTTTTTCTTCTGTGCGTTCTCAAATGTACAGGTGAGGCTGTTGGCAGTATATTCAATCTCTGATTGCTTTATCCTATCCTGACTGTATTTTTTATTTACAGTGCCCTCTTTTTTGTTTAGATAAGTCATCCCGGAACTAAAGTCTCCTTCATTGGTCTTCAGACCAAGAGGAGATTGCTCCAGCATTGCTTTTTCTTTGTAAGTGACGGAATAAGTTGGTTTTCCATCTTGAATGTAAACGTTAAGCTTCAGATGTTTGTCCGGACTCGAGATCACAGCCTCCTGAGCAATAACAGTTGATAGCAACAAGCATTGAATTGCTGCGAGAATAAAAATTTTCATTAGTACAACTTCTTGTTACGCGTTTTTTTGTTTGTAAGGAACTATTGTCTGAATCGTGCCATCTTCATTATGAATGAGAGGGGTCATCTTTATGGAGCGAAGGTGAGTAACCCCGCTTGACAGGGATGAGTCATGATAGAATAAATACCAAGTGCCTTGGAATTCGACTACCGAATGATGGGAGGTCCATCCAACAACAGGCTCAAGAATTACTCCTGTATATTTAAACGGCCCATACGGACTGTCTCCTATCGCATAACAGATCAGATGCGTATCGCCGGTAGAATAGGTGAAGTAATATTTGCCGTTGTGTTTATACACCCAGGCAGCTTCAAAAAACCGGCGGCTATTGTCCCCCGCTAAAAGCGGATTCCCGTCTTCATCCGTTATGACGAGCTCTTTAACAGGTTCCGCAAACTGCTTCATATCATCAGTCAGTAGGGCAACCCGCGGGCCCAGAGCGACTTCGTGCGCTTCAGGTTCCGCATAAGCGGTATCATACTGATTGTCGCGGTAGTGCTGAAGCTGTCCGCCCCAAATACCGCCGAAATACATGTAATACTTCCCGTCATCATCCTGGAAAACCGCAGGGTCAATGGAATAGCTTCCCTCAATAGCTTCCGGTTCGGGAACGAAAGGACCCGCCGGCGAGCTGCTTGTCGCTACACCGATCTGAAAGATGTTATCAGCCTTTTTTGCGGGGAAATACAGATAATATGTTCCGTCCTTATGTGCAGCATCAGGAGCCCACATCTGTCGCTCTGCCCAGGGTACGTCATTCACATGCAAAGCCATGCCATGATCGGTAACTTCACCTTCCGGACTATCCATAGACAGTACATGATAATCCTCCATGGCGAAGTGACTTCCTAAATCGTCGAAAGCTTCTCCCGCATCAACGTCATGAGAAGGGTAGATGTAAATCTTTCCTTCGAAGACGTGAGCTGAAGGGTCTGCTGTATAGATATGCTTAACCAGAGGGCTGGAAATCGCTGACGCGTTTAATTCTTCAAAGTCAATGTGGTCAATGTTATCTTCAGGCATATTATTAAATTTTGTTAGAAAATACTGTTAAACTACTTGGTCAGCTGCATATTTGGAGCGTCGCGCCGCGAGATCCCTTTCTATCTCGACTTCGGTCTCTTTACGGATCGGATACCAGAATAGCAGGGATGCCGCTGTTAAAAATATCAAGCCCGGAATTACGCTCATCAGCAGCCGGATACCAGTTGTTGCAGATTCTGGTTGTACCGCCGCATCAGGTATGTAGCCAAATACGCCAAGCAACCAGGCGGAAAGCGCTCCGCCGACGCTCAAACCCACTTTCAGACCAAAGATCATGGCCGAAAATATGATAGCCGTCGCCCTCCGGTTATTTTTCCACTCACTATAGTCAGCAACGTCTGCGATCATCGTCCACAGTAAAGGAGTCGTAATACCGTACAGGAAACCGAAGCAAATCTGGGCAACAAATACCGATATTACAGCAGTTGGTGATAGGAAATTGAGGGCAATTAAAGTGATTGCCGATGCTGTCAGAAACCATCCGAAGATGTTCCGTTTTCCAAATCTATCCGCAAGCGGCTTGGAAAAGGCGATACCCACGATCATCGATATGGTACTCAATGCGCTGCTTAAACTCGCAACCGCATACGGCGCATTATCTGATTTCGAGAATTCCGTAAATGCTTCAGGTGTAAATATCGTACCGAGCCAGGCAATGATGCCTTCAAATCCTATCAGCTCCAGGAACTGCACCTGACTAGCTTCTGTAAGGTAATATTTGAAATAGAAGATGTTCATCCCCCCCCTTGTCGCAAGCGTGATAAATACCAATATCGTGAGGACAAGCATGATGATCCAGGGCTTGTTCTTCGAAAGGTCAGCCAGATCCTGTAAGATCGGGGTTTTCTGTTCTTTCGCCGGTATTACTCTTTCCCTCGTAGTGAAGAACGTGATAATGAAGCAAATAACTCCTGTTATTGCGAATACCAGCATCACCTTTTCAAATCCATTAGCCTTATCCCCGTCGCCCAGCGAGAGTGCCAAAGGAAGCAATAGTACCTGGATGATAAACTGTGCCACCATTACCGCGGTAAAACGATAAGAAGCCAGGCTGTTTCGCTCTTTCATACTCCCCGTCAATACACCGCTCAGTGCTGAGTAGGGCAGGTTATTGGCTGAATAAACAAGCACAAGTAAAAAGTAAGTGATGAACGCATACGCGATCTTACCATTCTCATTAAAATTCGGTGTGGAAAAAGCAAGTAGTGAAATCACACCAAAAGGAATAGCGGTCCACAATATCCATGGCCGGAACTTGCCCCAGCGGGTATTGGTCCTGTCCGCGATTGCGCCCATCGCCAGATTAAAAAAGGCACCCACTATACCACCGATCAAAATTACCAGACTAGCAGCAGCAGGGGGTATCTTATATATATCCGTATAAAAGAAAGCCAGGAAGGCCATCAGTGTCTGGAAAATAAGATTCGCAGCGAGATCTCCCAAGCTATAGCCGATTTTTTCGACTACAGATAGTTTCTGGAGTTCAGGAGGCAATAATTCATTCGGGGTCTTTACAGAATTGGCGGTTTCGCTAGTTGAGCTTTCCATGGTTAGTTCCTTGGGTTAAAGATACGTCTTTTTTGATATTCATAATCTGGTGGAAAGCACGCTTCGGTTGTAGTTCCCGGTCGAAAAGCAGTGGGTAGTTGGTTCTCCCTCTAACCGGCCAGTTATTCAGCCATGAGTCAGCGTCGCTCACACCCCATAAGGTAACCCGCCCAACTTTATCTTTATGCTTCAGGAAGAGGCGGAACAATGCTTCGTAGCCATCAGCCAGTTTATTCTGAACGCTGTCGGGTAAACCAGCGGCATAAGGGTTCATCTTGGCCTGATACTCTGCGCGGGCACTTACATCCGCGGTGGCAGATTGAAAAGGATGAGGTAGTACACTGATATCAAGCTCGGTGAACATCACATCGACGCCAAGGGCAGCAAACTCCAGAATAGAATCTTCAATGTCTTTCATCGGAATGTTATTTACATTCCAGTGCCCCTGTATGCCTACACCGTCGATACGGACGCCGGCCGCCTGGATTTGCTTGATTAAGCGTATTGCGCCGGCACGTTTTTTTGGCTGTTCAATATTATAATCATTATAATACAACTTCGTTTTCGGCGAAACAGCCTCCGTTAGCCGGAATGCTTCCACTACGAAATCTTCTCCCATCTTGTCTAAAAAGACCGATTTGCGCATAGTGCCGTCTTCATTCAAGGCTTCGTTCACAACGTCCCATGAATAAACTTTGTCTTTGTAGCGTGTTGCAACCGTAGTAATGTGGTCTTTGAAGAAGTGTTTTACCGAATCAGCGTCTTTCATTCTTCTCACGAAGCTGGGTAATTGGCTATGCCAGATCAAAGCATGAGCATTAATCACCATGTTCCGGCGTTTTGCCTGCTCAACCAGCTGGTCGGCCAATTCGAAGTCGTACCGTCCTTTTTCAGGTTGTAACATCTCCGCTTTCATGATGTTTTCGGGGGTGACAGCATTGAAATGTGTCACCTCAACTTCTGCCATCCGGGGGTCCGTTTCTTTGATTTGGTTTACGTTTACCGCTGTTCCAATCAGGAAATCGTTCTTGTAGGCGTCCTTTAGCGTCGATAATTGTTTGGTTTCCGAGGTTTTACTGAGGCTGCTGCAATTGGTTAGTAGCAGAGCCGCAAACGCCATCGTCAAAAGTGCTGCTTTTTCTTTCACGTTGTCAGGTCTTAATGGTTGTAACTAAGACCAAATGTAGCAGACGTATATCTGTAAAAAGGACACTTTTCGCCCGTTTTATGGTACAAATGTTTAGTTATGCCATATGGAGCCTCCCGTATCGATGGAAGCAGCGACTTCTTCAAATTCTGTTACGAATAAAATTCAGTGCGGGGGGATTGCCTGTCACGTCTGCTGTAATTGCATCACTGAAGATGTGCTGCAATTATAGCAGACGTAAATGCTTTTGCACCCGCATCGTTTAGGTGCGCACCATCATAAAACATATCGTATGCATCCGGCTTGAATAGCTCTGAATAATCGTAAGCTCTGAGCTTATATTTATTCAAGGTCTGATTTGCCGTTTGTATCGAGTTATGCTTGTAAGTCTTCATGTCTGGTGAGACCATAACATAGAGCTTTATATTACGCCTTTGAGTTTCTTCAACAAAATTTTCAAAGGCAGCAAGTTTCTCTTCCGACTCCTTATAATGGTTGTTTTCAACATGCCTTGCTTTGGCTATATTGTGCATCTTACCAACAAGTGGCTCGTATCCATTAAAGTGCTTCTGTCCCATTCCCAAATGGTGCTGTAAGATGGAAACAGGTAAAGAATTAACCCGGTAAAGAGTAGAGATATTTGCCAGTGAATAATCCTTTTTGCTCTCTTTGTAGATCAAATCATGCACCTCTTTGTTTTTATTAATATAGGGCATAAAGACAGTCGTCAAGCGCTCCTCTTCGTTATTTTCAACCTCGAAGTCGTTGATATTTAAATCCAGTATCACAATTTTAGGCGTATGGTAGCTCAAAACTGCTTTCAAAAGCGTTTCGTAATACTTCATCTTCATCCCATCGCGTCCGAGATTGTAGCAGGACAGGCCTGTTTTTCGGCGAATAAGTTCAGGGATATAATGATGGCTAGCTCTGGAGCTGCCGAAAATTAAAATATCTTCTTTGGCGTGTAGCAGGGCATGTGTAGTTATGGCGGAGTCTCCTTGCTTTTCATTAAAAAAATAATGTTCAATTAATTTGCCCAGCGTTCTGTCTGTCGCTAATAACAAAGCCAGGAGCAGAATTCCATTTAAACATAATTTGTAAAATGCTTTCATGTCTAAAATTGAAAATAGATAAACTGCCCCCCGTTAAACACCCCGAACAGAATGATGCACAATACCATGATTGTATATCCGGCGTATCTCAACGCCCGGTTCGGACTATGAAACACTTGTATGATGTCACAATAGTATTCCGTGATATATTCCACAATGAGGAGGAACAAAATCCAGATCACTGAATAGGCGAAAGTTTCGGGCGTGCCAATAAACAGGTCGCCAGGTTTAAACGTGAAGATGCTTTCGCAGATAGCGAATGCCTGGTTAACGTTATTCGCCCTGAAAAATATCCAGGCGAAGCACACTAACGTAAACGTCAGCAAAACCTGGAAAGCGTTGGTCAGAGGCCGGTATCCCAGATAATTACGATCATTAAAATTTTTAAACGATACGCTGAAGATCTGATAAGTCCCGTGTAGAGCTCCCCAAACGATAAAAGTCCAGTTCGCACCATGCCAGAGGCCACTCACCATAAACACAATGAAGAGATTACTGTACCATCTTAACTTAGATACTTTACTTCCACCTAAAGGGAAATAAAGGTAATCTCGGAACCAGGTTGAGAGCGAAATATGCCATCTGGACCAAAACTCTTTGATGCTTGCAGCAAGATAAGGCCGTCTGAAATTCATCATCAGGCGATAGCCCATAACTCTTGCACAGCCTATAGCGATGTCAGAATATCCCGAGAAATCACAATAAATCTGGAATGCAAAAAAGACAGTGGCGACAATAAGTGTTAGGCCACTGTGCTGATCGGAGTTATTATAAACTGCATCAACGTAAAGAGACAATCTATCTGCTATGACAACTTTTTTAAACAGTCCCCAAACGATGTGTTTTAACCCTTCCACTACGTTCTCGTAGGAAAACTCCTTTTTCTCGTGCAGTTGAGGCAGAATATTCTGGGGCCTTTCGATTGGCCCTGCAACCAACTGCGGGTAAAACATCACATACAATGAATAGATCCCAAAATGGCGCTCGGCTTTTTGATTGCCGCGATACACCTCAATGGTATAGCTCATTGCCTGAAATGTATGGAATGAAAGGCCAATGGGCAGCAAGATATTCAGATATGGTATTTTATTATTATAGTCAAAATTACCCAACAAGAGAGAGAGATTCTCATTGAGGAAGTTGTAGTATTTAAAAATGGCAAGAACTCCGATATTGGCGATTAGGCTCAAGATCAAAAAGAATTTTCTCTTTTTCCCCTTGCTCGTCTCTATCAGTATCCCTGCGAAATAGTCTACAACGATCGTGAAGCCCAGGATCAAAATATAAACCGGAACAAACGTCATATAGAAATAGCAGCTTGCAGCTAGCAGCAATTTCCACCTGTGCTGATGAGCTAATAGAAAGAAGGCAGGTGTAACGACAATAAAAAAGAAAAAAAAGTGCAGCGAATTAAAAAGCATAATGGTTTTGAGCTGTTAAAATGGAACGATGCTTTTATGTCAATTGGGTTAGTATTGTTAGTTTAACAAGATTTACATAATCCACTCCTTCATGATCAGCATGACGTTAATCATGTGCGATTCTTTTTTACAGAACTAATATATCACTTACGGTGTTACCAAGTTCGATATTAGTAGCTTACGTGGTTATTTTGTGAAGATCTGGTAAGTGGAGTGTGATGTTTAAGCACAAAAAAACCTCTAAGTAGTAAAACTTAGAGGTTTAATCTTTCCGGATTTTTATTCCCTGATGTCGGGGTGGCAGGATTCGAACCTACGACCTCCACATCCCAAATGTGGCGCGATACCGGGCTACGCTACACCCCGAATTTCAACTCTTTTGATCTTTTAAATGATCTCTTCGTTGAGGGTCTGCAAAGATAGTAACTTTGTTTTTTCTTGCAAATATATTTTAAAATATATTTTGCTGTTTAAAACGCTTTGTTTCTCTCTCAGCGGGAGCAAATGTAAGCGCTTTATTGGGTTTTCCAAAACATTTTATGGCTAAAAACAGGGCTGTAAGTCCTTTTTGTAATCAACACCAAGATAATGTGTGAATTACAATTCAAATATTTTTTCAAAATCTATTTGAACTGCCCCATAACAGTTAAACTGCTCCCCAATTCGTTCTTTATCCGCAGCCAAACTACCATCGAAATAAGATATAAAGCTTCATACGAATTATGTAAAACCATCGATAGTCTACGTTCGTACCTTTGTAATGTAAGATAACAGGTATGAAGAATCAATCAGCAGCAAGCAAATCAGTCGTCAGGCAAACTTTCCCCGTAACTGGAATGAGTTGTGCTGCCTGCGCCTCCAGCGTCGAGTCTACGCTGAAGACAGCGCCCGGGGTGCAGGATGCCGGGGTCAACTTCGCCAATGAAACTGCCTGGGCTGAATTTGATGAAACGCAGACCAACCCTCTTGCGCTTCAGCAAACGATCAGGTCAGCAGGGTATGATATCATTGTCAATGTAGAGGATCCGTCCAAAGTCCAGCATGACCTGCAGTTGCAGCACTATAAAGAAACGCGGCAACGTACGATATGGGCTTCAGCTCTCGCGTTTCCGGTATTCCTGATCGGTATGTTCTTTATGGATATGCCCTATGCGAACTGGATTTCCATGGTGCTCACCCTGCCGGTGCTTTTCTGGTTCGGTCGCTCTTTCTATATCAACGCCTGGAAGCAGGCCCGGCACGGGAAGGCCAACATGGATACCCTGGTAGCGCTTAGTACGGGCATAGCCTATATTTTCAGCGTATTCAACACGCTCTATCCGGAGTTCTGGCACAATAGGGGCATACATCCGCACGTCTATTTCGAAGCGGCTGCCGTCATCGTGGCGTTTATTCTCCTCGGCAAGCTTCTGGAAGAAAAGGCCAAGTCAAATACCTCCTCGGCCATTAAAAAGCTGATGGGGCTGCAGCCAAACACCGTTAGGGTTCTTGAAAGCGGACAAGAGAAGGAAGTGCCCATCGCCGAAGTGGAAACAGGCAGCGTCATCGTGCTTCGTCCGGGTGAGCGTATTCCGGTCGATGGTCTTATTCTATCAGGAAGCTCCTATGTCGATGAAAGTATGATCACCGGAGAACCGGTCCCGGTCAGAAAGGAAAAAGACGACAAGCTCTTTGCCGGAACGATCAACCAAAAGGGCAGTCTCCAGTTCGTAGCCGAAAAGGTAGGAAGTGAAACGCTCCTGGCAAATATCATCAAGATGGTGGGTGAGGCTCAGGGCAGCAAGGCCCCCGTACAAAAGTTAGTAGATAAAGTTGCCGGGATATTCGTGCCGGTGGTCATCTCCATAGCCATTCTGACTTTTATCGCCTGGATGATTTTCGGTGGAGAGGATGCTTTTACCCATGCGCTGCTCACCTCCATCACGGTACTGGTGATTGCTTGTCCCTGTGCCCTGGGTCTCGCCACACCTACGGCCATTATGGTGGGAGTGGGGAAAGGTGCCGAAAATAACATACTGATTAAGGATGCAGAAAGTCTGGAACTCGGACATAAAGTGAATGCCCTGATCCTGGATAAAACCGGTACCATCACCGAAGGGAAACCTAGAGTGACCGAAGTGGTCTGGAGCGCCCTTTCTGAAGCCCACAAAGAACAGGTGAGCAATCTTCTGTACAGCCTGGAAATGCACTCTGAACATCCGCTGGCGGAAGCCATAGTCGGCCATTTAAGAGATAAGGGTGCAACCGCTATTCCGTACGACTCGTTCGAAAGCCTTACTGCACGCGGCGTAAGGGCAAGCTTCCTTGGAGAGAGCTACTTCGCAGGTAATCGACAGCTGATTGACGAACAGCAGATCCACCTCGACGTTTTCCTTGCCGACCGTGCAAAGGCTCTTCATGAAAAAGCAAATACGGTCATTTACTTTGCTGATGAGGATAATGTCCTTGCGTTAATAGCCATCTCCGACAAAGTCAAAGCCGGATCTAAGAACGCCGTCCGAACCTTGAAGGAGATGGGAATAGACGTTTACATGCTTACCGGAGATAACAAACAAACCGCCGCAGCTATAGCGGCAGAGGTTGGGATTTCCCGATATACGGCAGAAGTGCTCCCTTCAGAAAAAGCCGACTTTGTTAAAGAACTCCAAAAGCAGGGCAAGGTGGTTGCCATGGTGGGCGATGGGATAAACGACTCGCAGGCACTGGCACAGGCTGATGTGAGTATTGCTATGGGCAAGGGCTCTGATATCGCGATGGACGTGGCGAAGATTACACTCATCACCTCAGATCTGCAGTCTATCCCCAAGGCGCTGCGGCTTTCCCGGCAAACCGTGCGAACAATCCATCAGAACCTTTTCTGGGCGTTTATCTATAACATCATCGGCATTCCGCTTGCAGCCGGCGTGCTATATGCATACAACGGCTTCCTCCTCGATCCGATGATTGCGGGGGCGGCTATGGCTCTCAGCTCCGTTTCTGTCGTCAGCAATAGTCTTCGACTCAAAACAACCAAGCTCTAAGGCTGTAATACAATATCAATACAGAATCAATTTATTATAAATATCATGGATACAACAAAGTTCAAAACCAATATCAAGTGTGATGCCTGCGTGGCGAAAGTGACGGATGCGTTAAACAATGCAGTGGGAGATAGTAACTGGGAGGTTGATTTGAAGGATCCGCAGCGGACCCTGACGATCTCTGAGGCAGTCCCGGCAGAAAAAGTAATATCAGCTCTCCAATCTGCAGGCTATCAGGCAGAGGAGATTTAAAAGCAGGAATTTATAGAATTTTATCCATTGCGGTAAATTAAGAAGGGAAGACTTGTTTATATGCTGTTTTTTGCGTTGTTTTATATAACTGGTAATGAACTATCGCATAAAACAGCAAACTAATGAACAAGTCTTCTATTTTTTTTGCTTTAATCCTGCTATTTCTTGCAAAATTCTCCTCGGCAGAGGCTGATAAGTCCTGGATTAGGATTAACCAATTAGGCTACAGTCCGGGAAGCGTCAAAGTAGCGGTCCTAGGCTCCAAAGAATCCCGCAACTTCAAGTCCTTTGAGCTCATAGATGCCAAAACAGGAAAATCCGTACTGAAAAGGAAGACGGGAAAAGACTTCGGATCCTATGGTCCTTTCAGAGCCTCCTTTCGTCTGGACTTCTCCGACTTCAACCAATCAGGAACCTACTTTATAAAAGCCGGCTCCGCACGCTCGCCGGAATTCAGCATCTCTCCGGATGTCTATAAGGGAACTGCCGACTTCGCCCTGCGCTACATGCGTCAACAGCGATGCGGCTTCAACCCCTACCTCAAAGACTCTTGTCATACACACGACGGTTACTCACTATATGGCCCGATGCCAGAGAAAACCCATATTAACGTAGTTGGCGGCTGGCACGACGCATCCGATTACCTGCAATATTCAACCACATCGGCAAACGCTACTTACCATTTGCTTGCTGCATATCGCGACTTTAAAAACGTTTTTTCAGACCGCCATCAAACCAACGGCCTCGAGGGCGGCAATGGCAGGGCTGATGTGCTGGATGAAGCTAAATGGGGACTCGACTGGCTGATGAAGATGCATCCCCGCAACGACTGGATGTTCAATCAGATAGCAGACGACCGCGACCATTCCGGTTACCGCTTACCTAACAAAGACTCCGTGGACTATGGATATGGCAGGGGCAAAGGCCGGCCCGTCTATTTCATCACCGGAGAAGTGCAGGGTTACAACAAGTATAAAAACCGGGCTACAGGCACATCTTCTACCGCCGGAAAGTTTGCCAGCGCCTTTGCTCTGGGGGCTCAGCTCTTCACAAATTACGATAATGCCCTTGCTCAGGAGCTGATAGATAAGTCGCTCTCTGCCTATCAGTACGGTCTCATCAAGCCGGGGGTGTCGCAAACAGCGCCGGGCTCTGCTCCTTATTTTTACGAAGAAGACAACTGGGTAGACGACATGGAGCTGGGTGCAGCAGCCGTTTATCAGCTTACTGATGATAAAAAATACTTTGACCAGGCCCTGAATTACGGTGCACAGGAGAAAATTACTCCCTGGATGGGCGCTGATACTGCCAGGCATTACCAATGGTACCCTTTCCATAATTTTGGCCACTATGAGCTGGCGGTAAAGAGCGATGCCATAAACAAAGCCAAACTGATCAGTTACTACAAAGAAGGCATTGAAAAGGTATGGGCAAAATCAAAAAATAACGCTTTCTACCGCGGTATTCCATTTATCTGGTGTTCCAATAACCTGACTACATCTTTTGCCATTCAATGCGTCCTCTACCGCCGATTGACTGGTGATAATACCTATCTGGAGCTGGAGCAAGCCGCTTTCGACTGGCTCTTCGGACTCAATCCCTGGGGGACATCCATGGTTTATGGTTTGCCTGCACATGGTGATACTCCTGTCGATCCGCACTCCTCCTTTACCGTGCTGCACAATTACCCGCTGGATGGAGGACTCGTTGATGGGCCCGTATACGGAAGCATCTTCAACAATCTCCTCGGCATTCATATGAAAGGTGAAGATGAATATGCCGAGTTTCAGTCTCAGCTGGCGGTGTACCATGACGATACAGGCGATTTTAGTACCAATGAACCCACTATGGACGGGACAGCGTCGCTCGTTTACCTCCTTGCAGCGAAAGAAAGCCAGTCCGGGGAGGTACTGAAGCCAAAAAAGTAACGAAGGATGCCCAGGGCGCTGTCATACGTGGTGACCTGAGCCAAAAAACCATCGCACTTGTCTTCACGGGCGATGAATTTGCAGATGGTAGTCCCGAAATTCTAAGAACGCTGAAAAAGCACCGCACGCAGGCATCATTCTTTCTAACGGGAAACTTCTATGCAAAACCCGCATTCCGATCACTGATCAGGGATATTCGGAAGTCCGGCCACTATCTGGGAGCTCATTCCGATAAGCATTTGCTGTATGCGGACTGGGTAAAGCGGGACAGTTTGCTGGTTACAGAAGATGAATTCAAAAAGGATCTGCTCGCAAACTATAGCAAGATGTTGCCTTTTGGTGTAGGAAGCAAAGATGCGCCCTATTTTATACCACCCTATGAGTGGTACAATAAGCAAATCGTTAGTTGGACGGAAGATCTCGGCCTGCAGGTCGTTAACTTCTCTCCGGGCACCAGCTCTACTGCCGACTATACCTATCCGGAGATGGGTAAAAGCTACAGAAGCTCCGCGGAGATCTATGATTCGATTCTCGATTTCGAGAAGGGCGACCCTCATGGACTAAACGGATTTATTCTGCTGGTCCACATCGGAACTGATCCGCGGCGCAAGGATAAATTCTACGATAAGCTTGATCAGCTTCTGACGGAGTTGAAAGCCAAGCAGTATACTTTCGTAAAAATCAATAAGCTATTGGACTAAAGGTATGATAGAGAACCCAAATTCAAACCGATTGATTTCAATTGACGCCTTCAGGGCAGTTACGTTGCTACTGATGATTTTTGTAAACGACTTCTGGACTCTGAAGGAGATTCCCGCATGGTTGGGGCATTCCCGGGCAGACGAGGACGCAATGGGTTTTTCAGATGTCATCTTTCCTGCGTTTCTCTTCATTGTGGGGCTTTCCATTCCTGTTGCTATTCAAAACCGGCTGAAGAAAGGCTCCTCACTTATGGCCACGGGCGGCCACATCCTGATGAGGTCTTTAGCCCTCCTGATTATCGGTTTCTGCCATGTGAACCTCGGAAACTACAGTAGCGAAGCACTACTTCCCAAGCCGCTGTGGGAGTTCCTCATTACGATTTCCTTCTTCCTCATTTGGCTCGACTATAGCAAAGATAGCGGAAGTAAAAGGCCCCTGGTGCTTCAGATTACTGGCATCATCCTTCTCAGTATCCTGCTCATTATCTATAAAGGCGACGCGCCGGATGGCCACATCTGGATGCGTCCGCGCTGGTGGGGAATTCTCGGCTTAATCGGATGGTCATACCTCTTGAGCAGTATGGTGTTCTTAATTTCCAAAGGGAAATTCAAGAGACAACTTCTGGCCTTTACTTTTTTCCTGTTCTTCAGCATAGCGAACCATTCAGGCTGGCTGCATGCTCTGGATGGGATCAGGAGCTACGTTTGGATGGTGGAAAGCGGCTCTTTACCCGCCTTAGTCATGGCGGGGGTCATCACCTCGATGGTCTACGCAGATAGTCGTCAGTCCGCCAAAAAGTTCTGGATCTTTGTGCCGTTGGCTGCTATCCTTATGATCGGTTTCGGACTCGTTACCAGACCACTTTGGGGAATTTCAAAGATTCTTGCCACTCCGTCCTGGACAGCTATTTGTATAGGCATCAGTATCCTGGCCTTTGCTTTTTTTGTCTACCTCACCGATCTGAAAGGAATTACGGCGTGGTATAAATGGATAAAACCGGCAGGAGTCAGCACCTTAACCTGTTTTCTGCTGCCCTATATTCACTCTGCTTTTCTTCAGACAATAGACTACCGCCTGCCGGTCGAACTTCGTACAGGGGCGATAGGGCTCACTAAATCTTTCTTATTTTCGTTGTTAATCATACAAATAGCGGCTCTTTTGGAAAAAAGAAGAGTGCGTTTAAAACTATAGCATGATAGAAGTATTAAGTAATGGACGTATATATACTGGCCAAACGCTGGTAAAAGATAAATCCATTCTGATAAAAGATGGCATTATCCAGGGCCTGATTGATACCGCCGGCATTCCCCAACAAGCAAAGGTGACCGACTGTCAAGGCGCCATCATTGCCCCGGGACTTCTCGATCTGCAGATCTACGGAGGAGGCGGATACCTGTTTTCCGCCAAGCCCACAGCCGAGGCGCTTCACGCGATAGCCGATGCACTTGTCGCCAAGGGAACGACCGGCTTCCTGATTACCCTGGCTACAAACTCCATGGAGGTATTTATGGAGGCGATCCGGGTAGTGAGAGATAACCCGCATCCGGCGGTACTGGGACTCCATCTGGAAGGTCCTTATATCAATCCGGAGAAACGTGGAGCACATATCCGGGAGTATGTAAAACCGCCCGAAATAAAAGAAGTAGAAGCGCTCCTTCAGGAAGCAGAAGGAGTTATCAAAATGATGACACTTGCTCCAGAGGTATGCAGTCAGGAAATCATCCGCTTGCTTAGCCGAAACCAGGTTATCGTTTCCGCAGGTCACAGCTCTGCAACCTACGAGCAGGCAGCGGCAGGGTTCAGGCAGGGGATCAGCTGCACCACGCATCTCTTTAATGCGATGTCGCCTCTGCACCATCGCGATACGGGCTTGCCCGGTGCAACCTTCCAGTCAGACAAGGTAAGAGCCAGTATTATCGTCGATGGTATTCACGTCGACTACCAGGCGGTGTCCATTGCCAAAAAGATCATGCAAGAGCGTCTGTTTTTTATTACCGATGCCATAGAAGAATCCTTAGAAGGTCCATATATCCACATCAGGCAGTCTGATCGCTTCACGCTCCCCGACGGAACCTTATCAGGATCTGGTCTTACGCTGCTGAAAGCTGTTGAAAACGCAGTGAAACACGTGGGCATTAGCCTCGAGGAGGCACTTCGAATGGCCAGCCTGTATCCCGCGCAGATCCTCGGAAGGCCCGATCTGGGAAGCATCTCAGCAGGCGCCAAGGCAGATCTGCTGATCTTCGACGAAGACTTTAAGGTACAGCAGGTATGGTTAAACGGTACAAGGAATAACTAAATACAGAAACACATCCAAAAGAATATGAAGAAGAAACTGATTATCGCACTACTGTGCTGCGCCTTTACGGCCTCCGCCCAGCAGCGAACCAGAGACGTAGCCATCATCCCCGAGCCGGTGGAAATCATCAAACACACCGGAACGTTCACACTTCCCGAACACGTGATTATCAGGATCGGTACCAGCCCCGGTTTGCAGCATGTAGCCGATTTCCTCAAGGAGCGACTGAGAGTGCCTACCGGATCACACATCACCCTTAGTCCGCAGAACCACTCCGCAACCATCTATTTCCAGATCAACAGAGAACCCGATACGCTGATCGGCGACGAAGGTTATCGCCTTGAAGTGGGCCCGAAACAGATCATGATCAAGGCAAATAAGGCGGCCGGACTGTTTTACGCGTCCCAAACCCTGATACAGCTTCTTCCCAAAGAGATTGAAAGCGCGAAAGAAATGCAGAAAGTCAATTGGGAGATCCCTTGTATGGAAGTGACCGATTATCCGCGCTTCGGATGGAGAGGGATGATGTTCGACGTGTCGCGCCACTTCTTTACCAAGGAAGAGGTAAAGCGCTTTATCGACAACATGGTACGCTATAAATACAACCTGCTGCATCTGCACCTGTCTGATGACGAAGGCTGGAGAATCCAAATCAAAAGCCTGCCCAAGCTAACAGAAGTAGGTGCATGGAGCGTCAAGAAAGTAGGGTATTTCGGAAAGTTCAGTCCCCCCACAGCCAATGAGCCCCGTAACTACGGAGGCTTCTACACCCACGAAGACATAAAAGAGCTCGTAGAATATGCCAAGGCCCGCTTTGTAGACATCATGCCTGAGATTGATGTACCCGGACATAGTCTGGCCGCAATTGCTTCATATCCTGAACTATCCTGCACTCCGGAAGCAAAGAACTACGTAGTACGCTCAGGAGAACAAATTATGGACTGGTCACGCGGTGCACCTCCGATTGCCCTGGTCGACAATGCGCTATGCCCGGCAAACGAGAAAGTATACGAGTTTGTCGATAAAGTCGTGACCGAACTGGCAGAGCTTTTCCCATTTGAATACATTCACATGGGAGGCGATGAAGCAGCCCACAATTTCTGGGCGAAAAACCCGCAGGTGAAAGCCCTCATGCAGCGCGAAAACTTGAAAACCATGGAACAAGTACAGGGCTATTTCACCAGGAGAGTAGAAAAAATTGTCGCGTCGAAAGGTAAAAAGTTTATCGGATGGGACGAAATAGTACCCGGGGGAGTACCTTCGAGTGCAGCGGTAATGAGCTGGAGAGGGGTGAAGAACGGAATAGAGGCGGCGAAGGCAGGTCATGAAGTGGTGATGACCCCTATGCAAAACGCCTATATCGATCTGATGCAGGGAGACCCGGCGATAGAGCCCAGAAATTACGCTACTGTATTACTCAGTCAGTCCTACCAGCTGGAAGCACTACCAGACGGTGTAGATCCCAAACTGATAAAAGGGGGGCAAGCCAACCTGTGGACCGAACAAGTCTATAATATGCGGCAGGCTGAATACATGGCCTGGCCACGCGGATGGGCAATTTCCGAAGCACTGTGGTCGCCGACCAGGAAAAGAAACTGGAACGATTTTATTGGCCGCGTAGAAAAGCACTTCGAACGGATGGACATTGCCGAAGTAAAATACGCCCCCTCCATGTACGATCCAATCGTGAGTGCAAGTCGCAACAAGAACAGAGAGCTGGTAGTAAGCCTCACGCCCCAGATTGAAGGACTCGATATTTACACCAGTTTCGACAACTCTTTTCCCGATCATTTTTATCCGAAATATGCCGCACCGTTGGTCGTTCCAAAAGACGCATCGACCATGCGGGTCATTACCTACAGAGATAAAAAACCGATTGGAAGGATGATGACGATCTCTGTTTCAGACCTGGAAAGTAGGGTAAAGAAATAAATAAAATTTCAATCTATCATTATGGTAGAATTTATATACTTTTGTGAAGAGGGCATGTGTCCCTCTTTTTTTTGACTAAAATTTACCAGATGCAGCAAGTTCCGGAGATATCAAAGCTCAATGGTGTAGAAAATAAGAGTTTTGAGATCTTAGCAGTCGGAGAGAGCTCTGAAGTCTCGAAAGCCATCTCTGCCTTAGCTTATAAAAACAAAGACATCGTCGTCGACCTCCTGAAGGTAGAGGGTGAAGACTTTGCTTTGGACGCTGAGAACCTCGCACCGGAAATTCGCGCTTTTCACAACGCCTACACGGATGATCTCATAACGTATTACGACCTGATCGTTTTGCAGTACGCCGATACAGCATTGGTCAGAACCATATTAAAAGACGCCAGCGACGCCGGCGTAATGGTATCGACACTTAACGCACCCGCACCCTCAGCTAACACCGCAGCAGTAAATACACATCAAAAAGAGGCCGTAGCTGCACGAAATAAAGAAGAAAACTATTGGCGCAAGATTGCCAACAGATGCCTCTTTGCACTGGCATTCATTCTGCTTGGCCATGTAGTTTCATCCTACTACCCGCTGCACAATTTTGCGGGCGACTTCAGAATATTTGTTCAGAACCTCGATCTCGATGCAGCCTTCGGCTGGATGGTGCTTGCCGGTTTCGTAGCGCAGATGGTCGATGGAGCCTTAGGGATGGGTTACGGCGTAATATCCACAACGGTATTGCTTTCGACAGGACTTAACCCCGCAGCTATTAGCGGGAGTATACATACCGCTGAGATGTTTTCCAGCGGCGCATCAGGTTATAGCCATTACCGCTTCGGCAATATCAATAAAAAGCTCTTTAAAGCTCTGGTTCTTCCAGGCGTATTAGGAGCTGTAATAGGAGCCACCTTACTCGCCTACCTGGGCGAAGAGTACGGCGAATGGCTTCGTCCCGTTCTATCTCTGTACACCCTCTTACTCGGTTTACGCATCCTGGTGAACGCCTTCAAGAAGCGCAGAGAATCACAAAAAGTTAAAAACGCCGGCTGGTTAGCAGGAGCAGGTGGTTTTCTGGATTCCTTCGGAGGAGGAGGCTGGGGACCGCTCGTTACCAGTACCCTGATATCCAAGGGAAAAACCCCGCGCTATATCATCGGAACGGTCAGCCTTACGGAGTTCTTTGTTACTTTCGGAAGTGCGCTTACCTTCTTCATTATTCTGGGTACCAGTCACATCGAAACTATAGCAGGACTGATCATCGGCGGACTTCTTGCGGCGCCTCTGGCAGCGCGACTAGCCGGAAAGCTTAAGACAAAAACCATGCTGATCAGCGTAGGTGTGTTGGTTATTATTTCCAGTGTACGTACGATGTGGAAAACCATTAGCGCCCTGTACTAGTCATGAGCCGGTATTGGATGGCCCGGTATAAAAGTATCCTCTTTGCGGTGGCTGGAATCCGAACGTTTTTCAGCAAGGAAGTGCATGGCAGGCTTCACCTGATCCTGGCGCTGATCGCTATCTCCCTATCATTTCTCTGCGGATTAAATGCGCTGGAGTGGCTCTTCATTCTTCTTTCCCTTACCCTGGTGATCGTTACGGAGATGTTCAATACCTGCATAGAGCGGATCATGGACTATCTGAACAAAAACTATGACCCCAGGATCAAGGTCATCAAGGACGTCGCTGCCGGAGCCGTTCTGGTAGCTGCAATATTTGCCATTGTTGTATCCGCTGTAATTCTGTTACCCAAACTTTTCGATCTCGTTTTCTGATTCCGTCTTCGCACAAACCTTCATATAGAAGGTTGGAGAGCTGATGCCCCTGGGTGAAGTGAAGAAAATATACGCATGGCAGATTTCCTCCTCGCCAATCGCGGATGAGCTAATTTCCGCCTGTGCATCCCTGCGCAGGTATTGCCCTACCAACACCAGCGGGAGCCATTTTTTCGGACAGAAGATCACGATAGTTGCCTCATCTTCCGGAGAGGAACTGAAGGAGCGTACCTCAGGATTCCAGCTTATTCGTACCGAGTCAGGGCTCAGGCGCTGTACTCTGGCGTCCGACGGCTTCGGTAAGGCCCCGTCACTAAGTTTGATACGCGAAAAGATAATTCCTCCGCATCCTGGATGAAGCGCATACCGTGAATTATAACTTATGGCCTCGTTCGTGATGGTTCCTCTGGTTTTCTTTTTTTTATCCCAGCCTTTGTTTAGTGCATCCTGAACCTGATAAAGGAAGGTCGTTAAATCCGGAAAGCGTTGTCTCTGGATGATCTGCGCCTCAGAAGGCTTTCGTTTTTTAACCAGCGTCAATCCCTTTATATAGTCAATATCCCGCCAGTTACTACCTATTACGCTGCCCACCTTGCCACTATATGGACCATTTGGTCCGCCTTTTAAAATTGCCATCGTTGTATTTTCTTGATTCTGATTCGTTTACCACGCCCAACGTGGATCTTTATTTCTGAGCATTTCATTACCCCGGTAGCCGTCGAGGGGCAGGTAGTTGTCTTGGTACGCTGTCGCTGGCTGGCTGGGATCAGGCGGAATATGGTACGCGGCGATCAATTCTGCGGGTGAAAACTCTTTGATATTAAGTACTTTGTATTCTCCCGCCGCGCCCTGAATATAATAGTGAAGCGACATGCAGGCGATTGCGAGTGAACCGGGAGGAAGGCATTCATCGAAATTCCAGTCAAAACCCTCGAATTGCGGCTGCCTGATCTCCACTTCCCTGAACCCCAGTGGTATATAGAATTCATTCCGGAAGTCGAAAGCGTATTGTGTTATCCTGACGGTGCAACCGATGTTGAAGCCCGACTTGGGATAGCTGAGTTCTTTTCTAACCTGGAACCCTGGTAGGGTGACATTCAGCATGTTGTTATCAAGAATGGTAACCAGGGGACGCACTTTCAGTAGCTTATTCAATGGTGCATGCTGGTTGAATTGAAGCCCGATCAGCGGCTGGGTGCTCGCATCGTGTATGTCGCGCCGCCCGGATTCGGCCTCAGGAGACTGGCAGAGCGCTGCGATCACAGCTCCGTTAAAACGATTGTTCAAACTGCCGTCCAGTCCAGTGTGGTATGTGGCGAGCGCCATGCGCATCGCTCTGGCCGTGTTACTGGCTAAACCGAATTCGGAACTCGAAGCTATAGATGGTCCGGTTTGCGTCTGGCTTTTAGTCGCTTGTGATAAGACTTGCTGGTTATTGACCCGACGTAAAATGCTGTCGCCTTTTTTGCCGCGCCAAAATCCGTCTTTGTCTCGAATGGCCATGATAAGTTTAGGTTGGTTTATTTAATAAGAAACATAATCTGGTTTCAAAAAGTTATTATAAATGAAAATTTAGTTAGTGGAGGCATGGTGACCAAATTGGGGGCAGGGAGTGGGTAAAGCCAGAGTGAGGCCGCAGTGAGGCCACAGTGAGGCCACCTTTTCGCGGAAAAACGTGGCCTCACCGTGGGAGCAAGCTGGGAGAGATGTGGTTGGAAGGAGAAGCTGACCAAAAGTTGTCCAAAGCCACGTGTCCAGCTTGCTAAAGCTGCATAAACCTCAAGCCTTTTTGCTAGATTTATCGACGTTTGATTTTGGCCGGTTGATAGGTATGTATTTAATACTAAGAAAGTTTCTTGAAAGTAAGATGGAGATCGACAGCCAAACGCTTGATGCGGTTTGTTCCTATTTCAAGCCATTCAAAGCGAAGAGAAATGAAATCCTCCTGAATTACAATCAGGTGTCCCGGCATTACTACTTTATTAACAAGGGCAGTATCCGGTTGTTTACCAATACTCAGGAGGGGCATGAGATCTCGAGATATTTTGCATTTGAAGGTAATTTCGTCACAGCTCTGCCCAGCTTTATTGATCAGCAACCTGCGGAAGAGTTCATGCAGGCTATTGAAAGTTCCGAACTGCTTCGCATCTCCAGGGAAGATTTTTATCACTTGGTTGATACCATGCCCGGCTTCACTAAAATATATACCGAAATATTAGAACTCGGATTTATCGTGGCTCAAAAGAGGATTTACGGATTTCAAGGATCTGATGCCATGCAAAAGGTTAGATGGATCATTCAAAACCAACCTAAAATATTAGTCAGAGTATCCAATAAGCTGGCCGCTTCTTACCTCGGCATTTCCCCTTCTACCTTAAGCAGAATAAAAGCAAAACTCTAAAACGTTGACATAGGACAAGCATTGCTAATCTTAACACCATTAGCTTTGTTAAAAATCTTCTATGAAAATTCTGCTCGCTCTTTTATTATCTTCAACAGTGTGTTTGGGGCAACAGCGCCCTGAGAAGCCGTTGACTCCGATTACCGCCGACAGCTATGTGAAGACGTCGGACAACTTAACATTGAAAGCGGCATTCGAAATAGCCGCACGTGCGACTCAATCTGCATCTTCATTAGATAAGAACGTTTCTATTGCCGTTCTGGATGCTTCAGGAACAACGCTCTTACTGATGAAAGGTGATGGTGTTGGTCCTCATAATACCGAAGCGGCCAGGAGAAAGGCATTTACCGCTTTGTCGACTAAAACGCCCACACTTGTATTGCTACGAAAGGCGGAATCAAACGTTGATACAAAAAACCTAAACAGTCTGCCCGAGCTGTTATTGCTAAGCGGCGGAGTGCCTCTTTGGTACAAAGGAAATGTGATAGGGAGCATTGGTGTAGCTGGGGGTGGGAGTCCGGAAAATGATGACCTCATCGCGAAATCTGCCGGTCTAACTGAATTGGGTATTACTTCAACAAAATAAAACAAAAAACAGATGAAAAAACTAATGTTTACAGCCATTCTGGCCATGTTCTCTCTGATGACATTCGCTCAGAATACCAGTTATCAGCTATCTAGTCATATACTGGACGTTTCGAAGGGTTCTCCGGCAAGTGGAGTGAAAATCAGATTGGAGCAATATTGTAAGCAGAAAAATAAGTGGTCTTTTGTAGATGAGAAAATTACCGACAAGAACGGGAGAATCACGAAATTTCTAAGCGCTGAAAAGAAAAACAGGGGGATTTACAAACTTACCTATTATACAAGCGACTACTTTAAACGTAGCAATACAGAGAGCTTTTACCCCTTTATCGAGGTTGTGTTCCAGATTAAAGATGGTGATCACTATCATGTGCCGATAACGCTTTCTGCGTATGGTTATTCCACATATAGAGGAAACTAAGGATATTCATACAGCGAACAGATTCGCGATTATCGAATAAGATAAATGAGAGCTTGTATCATTGATACAAGCTTTTCACGTAAGTGATTACCCTTGCCCGGCCCGTTTTACCTTTGCCTTTGGAAGCGATAGCGAGTCGTATTTTATAGAAGCCGTTGTCTAGAGCTATTCCCTTCTCGGGATTATCAGCAAGGCTTTCGATCAGTTCCGCCAAATCCTTTTTAAGCGATGGATATTTTTTGGCCAACCTTTTAGCCTGTTTGTCAAAAAGCGGGATTGACGAAACATTATAGCTCATTCAGTAGATCTTTCGCGGGTCGAGCCTTAAGCTTTCCCTGTTCTATTAATTTAAGTTCAGGAACTCCTTCTTTGAGTTCCTGTAATATCTGTCCTTTGGTAGGCTCTTCTCATATTAGAGAGATTCCAAATTCCGGTATTGCTTTTTCAGTTCTTTCCATTCGTCGATTCCAGGATACGCACAGGGATAAGCTCTAAACTTTCATTATATTCTTACCAGGCATTACTTTGTTTATGATATACGTCATTGTTTCGAATGACAAAGCGTTGTATAGACCATCGTTTGTTTTTTATACATTGACATCGTAAATCTTTTCATAACTATTTGATGAATAGGGTTTTGGTTTGGTTTTTATCGCTACTTTTTTATGTAAGTCAGGGCTACGGGCAGTCCTTTTCGATAAAGGGAGCTGTGAACGACCCGGATGAAGTAGCCCTGCCTTATTCAACCATTTCGCTTTATCAGGATTCGCTAGTTAAAAGAGTTTGTATCACAGATTCTTTAGGACAATACGAGTTCGGCAGTTTGTCTGCAGGATCTTACACGATAACAGCTTCATACCTCGGATACGAAAGCATCAGTCAGGCCATCAGCTTAAAAGAATCGATAATGCTGAAACCGCTTCGGTTTACGCAATCAGCCACAGGTTTGGAAGAGGTAGTCGTATCAACTCGTATGCCTGGCATCCGGCGGGGAGCGGACAGGTATATCGTCGACATGCAAAATACCATAGTAGCTAAAAATAAAAATGCGCTTCAGGCATTGAACTATTCTCCAGGCGTCATTGTGGGCAGAAACAACATCATTACGCTGAATGGAAAGGATAACGTGGTGGTAATGCTGAACGGTAGGAAAATGAATATGACGCAGAGTGATGTTTCCTCTTTTCTTGGTGGCTTGCGTGGTGACGATATCGAACGGATAGAGGTGATATCAGCACCGGGCGCTCAGTACGACTCGGAAGGTCAGGGAGGGGTTATTGATATTTACCTGAAGAAAAGTGTGCGAAGAGGAATCAGCGGAAGCATTTACAGTACTCAGGACCAGGCGCACTATCTGTCGCCGTCTGTAGGAACATCACTGAGTTACGGTCGGGATCAATGGACTTTTTACGGTTCACTGGCCTATCGTCGCGACAGGGATTTTACCAGGCAGAGTGAGGAGGTCAGTTATCCTTTGGCTTTTGAAACCCAGTCTTCGGCTGAAAGAAATAAGTCTTTGGGAAATACCTATAATTATCGCGGCGGTGTGCAGTTCTCGCCGTCGACGGAACATACGTTCAGTCTGGAGGCTTACGGTAATTTGGGAAGAAGTCAATCCGACGGTTACTCTTCGGTGCGTGTCCGCTCGCCTCAGGTTGATTCAGTGCTGATTTTAAGTTCCGATAGAGAACAGGAGAAGGCGACAGCTTCTTATAGCCTAAACTACCGGTATAAGGATGCAAGGGGTCGTAGCCTAACCTTCCTGAGTGATTATACCACGGTGAAGAATTCTCCGGTTAACTATTATGAGTATTCCGGGAGCGGTGAGTATAATGTGCGGAAAGAACAGATCTCGGACAACGACTATTATATTTTCAGCTCACAATTAGATTTTATACAACCGCTTGGTAACAGTTTTAAGTTTTCCGTGGGAGCGAAGTATTCGATTCTGAAGGCCACAATAGATGAAGTTTTTGATGCATATCGTTATTCTTACCGGTACAAGGAGGATCTGGCGGCCGGTTACTTCAGCGTGGATTATAAGAGTAAGCAATGGGAAGGAAGTATGGGACTGCGTGCTGAGTATGACCACCGTGATGCGGTTGGGAAAGGAGATGATAGTATGGCCTTGTTTCCTACACTTTTGTTGAAATACAATGCCAGTGAGAAGTTCTATCTGTCTGCCAATTACGGAAAGCGGATTAACCGTGCGCCTTACCGTTCGCTGGTCCCCTATTTTTCCTTCTCGACGCCGTTTTTTATTCAGGAGGGCAATCCGGGACTAAAACCTTCGATTGTGCACGCTTTCGGCTTCAACATGGGCTACTCGTCGTGTTTTTTGTCATTTAATTACGATGAGATCTCTGATAATATCTATTATTTGTCGGAGTACGATCCGGCGACCGGTATCCGGCATGGGAGAAACGCGAATATTGAAGAGGGGCAGATTCTGAGCGTAAACCTGAGTGTTCCGTTAGTTCTTTTTGAATGGTGGGAGAGCTTTACCAATGTGCTTTACCGGTATAAGCGTTTTGAAGACCAGGAATATTTGCTTTTTTCAAAGAACCGGATGGTGATGTTGAGGTCCGGTCATTCTTTTTCGTTACCTGCTGATGTGGATCTAGAGGTCACGGGAACAGTGATGAGCAGTCCCTTAGCCGGACCAATGATTAAACAGCAGGGAGGCTTTATGTTGGATGCCGGGATTTCCAGGGATTTTTATAAAAAGAAGTTGAATGTCTCGCTGAGTATGGAAGATATAACAGGTTTGCTGAACGATTTCAGAGAAACAACCGCTTATAACGGGTATCTGAGTGAATCGCTGCAGTTCTCGAATTCGCAGGTGGTATCGCTGTCTGTTAGGTATAATTTCAGTGGGGGAAAGGATTTGAAGGTGGGAAATAATAAGAGCTCTAACCAGCAGGAGCAGTCGAGGGTAAATGAAAAGTAAGTCTGCAACTTTTGCAATGAACAGATTGAAAATAATAAATGCTAACTTTATGGAAGTTGTTATTATGGATATTGAATTAAAATACAGAATAGTAGAAAAGATCATTCAGAGCAACGATGATACCCTGCTTAATGAAATTAAGTCATTGGTTGGTCTTTCAGAGGGAGACTTTTGGGGCGATCTGCCTGTGGAAGTACAAAAAGCTGTAAATAAGGCAAAAGCAGAGTTGGATCGGGGGGAGGGCGTTCCCCATGACCAAGTTATGGCAGAAATGAAGGCACGTTATCTTAACAGATAATGGATTATTCTGTTACCTGGTCTCCCACAGCTAGGGTTTCCTACAATTATATTCTCGAATACCTCGATGAAAAATGGACGGCAAAAGAGATAGAAGCTTTTATAAACCGTACAGAAGAAGTAATAAACTATATCTGCGATAATCCCCTGCTATATCCTTATTCAAAAGAAAGCGATACGCATCGATGTGTTTTAGTAAGGCAAGTGAGTTTGCTTTACAGGGTGAAAACTAACTATATTGAGCTTTTGGTATTCTGGGACAACCGTCAGGATCCTGCAAAATTGCTTCTGTAACCAGTTATTGCTTATGAAAACCTACATTAAGTCAGTCGTTTTGCTCTTTGCCAGCTGTTCTTTAATGATTACTTCCGTCGCTCAACAAGCTTCAAAAAAACGCTTTGCTATTTCAGAGAATAGCGCAGAAAAGCGTATTGACATATTCGTAGATGATAAGCCTTTTACATCCTACATATATCCGGATGTGCTGACTAAACCAGTTTTGTATCCAATACGTACATCCCGCGGTACGTTGATCACCAGGGGATGGCCGATGGATCCGCGACCGGGAGAACGCGTTGATCATCCGCACCATGTTGGGATGTGGTTCAACTATGGGAACGTGAACGGGCTGGATTTTTGGAACAGTGTTCCGAATATGCCTGCGGAGAAAAGAAGTGCTTATGGTGTTATCCGGCACCGTCGGGTTGTTAGTATGAAGAGTAGCGATGAACATGCAGAGCTGGAGGTTGAGCTTGATTGGGAGAAGCCTGACGGGAAGGTACTGTTGAAGGAAAATACGCGGTTTGTATTTTCCGGAGAGGGAGATATGCGGACTATAGAGCGTCTGACGAAGTTAAGGGCTGTTGGGGAGGACGTGTCCTTTGCCGATGATAAGGAAGGGTTGTTCGGGATTCGCTTGTCGCGGGAGCTGGAGCACCGGTCTGAAGAGCCCTGGGTTTTTACGGATTCTTTGGGAAGGGTAAACAAGAAGGCGGCTGTCCATAATGAAGGGATTACGGGGGTTTACACGAGTAGTGAGGGGAAGATCGGGAATGATGTATGGGGAACCAGAGGGCATTGGGTGCGTGTGGATGGGACCATATCCGGTGAAGCTATTTCGGTGGCTATACTTGATTATAAGGATAATCCGGGGTACCCCACATATTGGCATGCGAGAGGCTACGGTTTGTTTGCTGCGAATCCCCTAGGGCAGAAGGCGTTTAGTAAGGGAGCGAGGGAGCTTAATTTGAAGGTAGCCAAGGGGCAGATGGTGAGTTTTAGGTTTAAGGTTTTGATTTATTCAGGCGGTCATCTAAGCGATGATCGAGTAAGGAATGGGGCTAAATTGTTTGATAAGTGAGGAAAACTCTTATAACAACTTCACTGTGGGATTTTCGTTAGTTTTATTGCGTTTATATACCTGAAAAATTCTACCTGCGGAAGATAACTAAACGGCCTCATTTTAGGAAAATCACGCTGACCGAAACGAATGCCGGCCTTTCGCTGTAACCTGGTTAATTACAACAGCATTCAGATAAAATAGGTGATTAAGAAGACAACTATAACTCAAAGCGTATAATTCGAGAATTAACTGGTAATGAAGTATTCTCTTATCTGGTGTCCCATAGCCAGCTTTACATATCAAGAAAAAAAGCCTGTTTTATCCTGAAATTTATATGATTCAATTAAAAGGTTTTTAACAATAAAACAGTTCCGAACTTGCCTGTGTGAGAACCTGAGCATGAAATCATATCTAACCTCAACCTTGTTAACCGTTCTGAGGCCTCGGTAGATGGCCAGCCTTTAACTTCCTAGGGTGGTCATAGATGGGGAACAGCATCTAGGGGAGACATCATGTCATCTCCAATCTGGCTTGTGAAGAGCAGGATCAACAGAATCCCATTATGTAAAGCCACAAATTTCAAAAAAATTCTAAAAATATCTTTACTGCAGTGTGTTTGCAGTGAAGTCTTTTAATATTGCTTTATCACCAATTCCAAGTAGTAATACCTAACCTATTACGACTAGTTAACTTGTTTAGGTGGATTCAGCTTAGAAGTTAGCTAGTGTTGGTCTGGAACTTTAAATCTTACTTAGATATAACCTCTTATGCATAAAACCGTGAATAAATAAAAAATCCCTTGGAAGCCGAGATGCCAGCTTGACAAATTATCTGAATTGCATACTAAACCAAGTTTATAATTAACTACAAAATTCAATAATGGAACTCAAATACATTATTTTACCACTATTCATCTTTTTTACCAATGTGCTTTATGGTCAGCCTGAGATACCAGTTAAGCTGAACAGCGGTACAACTAATGTAAATATTCCTCTTGCTACAATTACGGACCGTGGGCTTTCCCTCCCTATATCCCTAAGCTATAATTCAAAAGGTGTTAGGGTAACCGATTTGGAATCTGGGCCCGACTTTGTTGGCATCAACTGGAATATTAATGCCGGTGGCAGCGTCAGCCGTAAGGTTAACGGTCTTCCGGACGATTATATGTCCGCAAGCAAAAAGGGCTGGCTTATCGATAATACGGCGAAAGCAGTTACTGACTACGTGATAACCTCCGACCATTCGCAAACAACCTGTACCGATGAAGCAGGAGATTGGGACAAATTCAACTCTCCAACAGGATTCCTATTGGTTGATACAGAGCCAGATGAATTTACTATCCAACTGCCGGGGAAGTCCATAAAATTCGTTTTTGATCAGGACAAAATTATTAGAACGATGCCTTGTGATGACATTAAGATTATACCTTACTACATGCACAGCGGAGGTAACTCACAGATTTCAAAGTTTGAAGTGATCACTAATGACGGGAAAAAGTATGTTTTCGAGGAACGGCAATATACACTAAAAGGGTCCAAATATTTTGTCGACTTAGATGGTTTTGTTACTGAGTCGGATTATACCTTGAATGATTATTCAGGGCTATTTAAAAGAGATTACTATTTTTATAGAGAAGTCCCGGAAACAAACAATTCTTACAAACCATCACTTCGAGGAGTGCATTTTGTATCGGCTTGGTACCTTACAGAAATCATATCACCGCAAAAAGGCAAGATATCTCTTAGTTACGATAATGTTCAATATTCATATCCGAGGCCCCCTTACTCCGGATTTGGTCCTGAAATTAAGGATACTGTTTTTCATGCACTCAAGTTATGGGATCATGACGGTGTTTCGGATCATGACGCCAATATCGTGACCCGCGAAAGTACGCTTCGCAAGCGGGTAAGGGAGATTTCTGCAGAAAGTGGCGACCTGATTTATTTCGATTTTTACAAAGATGACCAACACGATAATCCGAATGAGCAGGGGCAACGAAAATTAAACTGGGTATGTCGACGTATTAGCTTTTATAAAGGTGCGGGCCCCGCTAAACAGGAGCTATCCAAAACCTTTGCTCTGGATTACTTTGTCACTAGCGACCCTACAGAAAATAATCCTTCAAGACGAACTTTCCTTAAATCGGTGCAAGAGTCATCTGCACAATGTAACAGCTTTCCACCCTATCAGTTTGAATATTATGGCGTATATGGAACCCAATCGGTTTTTCCAAAGACGTCATCGGTGAAGATGGACTATTGGAACTACTTTAATGACTATTTTTATGATAGCCCCTTTAACCCTACACCACAATTAATAATAAATGGTCAAACTTTAGTGGGCATAGACCGAAGTGTAAATCCAAATACGGTAAACGCGGGGAGTTTGGCAAAAGTTGTGTTCCCTCCTGGTGGCTCTGTTGCATTTCAATATGAACCAAATACTTATTGGAATGGTTCGACCTCTGTATATGGTCCAGGAGTGAGGATAAAAAAGATGATCTATTATGATGATGTTACTAACGTCAATAATAAAACCGTAGAATACGATTATCAGATGGCAAATGGCCAGACTAGCGGCCACGTGTCTTATCCTACCATCTTTACAATAAATACCTCTCTGGGTATGTTACGTACCGCCAATAACCTTGGTGGAGAGGAAAATGTAGTTTATCAGCGAGCTACCGTCAAAGAAAGCGGCCGGGGAAAAACAGTATATGAATATCTGTCTCCCCCAGTGTCTCCACAGTCTGACTACTATTTGGACTCCAATACACCAGACTACCAGTGGAGCGCAACCAAGTCAAGGCCGGTGAGACATCAACGCTTTAATGTGTGTGAAGAAAGAAGTTTCTACGGTGATGGCCTTTATCAATATCCTTTCGCCCCGAATCCTAATTATGATTTCAATTATCCATTGCTACAAAAGAAAATCATATACAATGAATCGGGTAAGATTGAGGTGGAACAACATTATGAGTATCAACGATTACCCGGTACCCCAATAAAAGTAAAAGCGATACGGGCAGGGTTTACTTACTCTGATGATATGTATTTGGCGGAGTATTATCATTTAGCCAACACCGATCGCGTAATCAAATCTGAGAAAACAATCACCTACGATCCTACAGATATCACTCTAAAGTCGGAACGTAAAACAGCGTACTTCTATGAAAGTCCTTATCATAAGCATATAAGCCGAAAAACGCAGCAGAATAGCGACGGGTCTGTCACGCAAACCAAGATTAAATACGTGCAGGATTATCCGATTGTAAACGCGAACGATGATGCCACCAAAGCGCTTCAAAGAATGCAAGCTAACTTTATAAATATCCCGGTTGAAACCATTGAATCCGTTACCCGTTCAGGATTGGAGAAGGTCACCCAGGCAACGCTCTTCAAATTTAAGTTCATCGGTACCTCATTACCCGGTTTGCTGGACGCAATCTATGAATTACCGGTAGTTCAAAGTTTCACGGCTTCAGGCATCACAACTTTGGGTTCAATGCAAAGCTTCTCAGCCGACCCAAATTATGTTTTAGTAAAGAAGATCGAAGAGTATGATGAAGTGGGTAATCCTCTGACCATATCTGATGGTAAAAAGTTTAAGCGTTCTTTTCATTGGGGATATGACAAACGTTTGCCCGTGGCCGAAATTACTAATGCATCCTGGGCAGACGTTGTTTATAATGCTGGCGAACAGATGGCGTCAAGCAATGAGATTGACTTGACTGATGGCATCAGGCACTCCTATCATGGTTTCATTGGATCTTCCGGGGTCGGGCTTACAGAAGATTACTGGTTGGAAAAGACAATTCCGCTACCTGCTTACAAGAAAGTGCGGATTTCTTTCTGGATTTGGTCAGACGATCTTGGCCAACTAGTGATATCACTAAACGGAACCACCGGAGGGTCTAAATTTATTATACACGAATATAGCGGCGATCAAAAATGGCATCGTTTTGATACCGTTGTGGATTTAAGTGACTTCAGCGGCTCTTTGCTTATCACGCTTTATCCCGGAGACTACATCAGCATTGATGACCTTGCGATATACCCAGCCGATGCATCCATTAAAACTTACGACTATAGCCCGGTATTGGGTAAAACATCAGAAACCGATTCGAGAGGATCTACTTTCTTTTATGAATATGACAACTTAGGAAGAATTAAGTATGTAAAAGATAAGGACAAAAATATACTTAAGGAGATGGAGTATAAAAATAAATATGACACTCCTTGGGTGTATTCTTCTGAATTCAATGCTTCAATGATTGCAGAAAATGCTGACTGGATGACAAAGGAAGATAGTAAGATGTATACCGAAGATACCTGGCTATTTTCCCCGACTAATATTTGTATACCAGATGTAAGCCATTCCTGGTATATTAACAATGCGCTTATGGGCTCCGCAAGCACACTGCAATATAAGTTTACAACAGCTGGTACTTACATCTTCAAGCACAAAACCAACCATCCTGTTTACGGGGAAATGACTACTGAAGTAACAAAGCAAGTATTACCGACAACTATTATAGTAGCTGTAACCACTACCGGCTCAAATATTATTAGAAGGTGTGATTATGAGGATAACTTTAATAATGCGAACAGAACTTTTAATGCCCAGGTTATTGCGGGTACATCACTAGGTACACTAACCTATAAATGGTACTACGTGAAAGATAGCAATCCTAATGAAAAAATTGCATTGACCAATTGGGCGCAAACAGGTAGTTCCATTATTTTGAGTTACCCGTTTAGCTACAAGGTGTATTGTGAGGTTTCCAATGGATCTGGACAAGATGATATAAGAGGTTATTCCAACAAGCTAGGCATTGTCTTCACTGAATGTACAATAACACCTTGATCAATCATAAACCTATCACAGACCTAAATAAAATGAGAACCAACAGAATTTATCTGTTACTAACATTTTTGTTAGTAAACCTGACTCAGAGTTTCGCTCAGGTTACCTGGGAGTATGGAACCAATATTTATAAAGATGCGTACGATGGCAAGTCATTAAAAGCTTTGAATTCGATCGTCCTTACGGATGGCTTTGAAGTACTAGCTGGTGCTACATTTACCGCTACTATAGACAATCCGTCAGCTCCGGCCCCAGTTAATTTAAGTCAACTAAATTATACCAAGACCACCATCTTATTAAAAGATGGTAAAAAAACGGCGAGTGATATCATCCTCACTCCTTTAAGCGATAAACTAGTAACCTACGTATATGAAGATGGGTTTGGAAGGCCAATTCAACAAGTGAATGCAGGCGCGAGCCCTTCTGGGTTTGATATGGTGCAGCATGTTGCCTATGATCAATATGGGGATCAGTCTGCTCAGTTTTTGCCTTATGTTAGCAACACCAGAAATGGAGCCTACCAGGCAGACGCAGGGGGGCAACAATTGGAGTTTTATAGCCGGAATGGCGATAAGATTGCCAATGACGCCAAGCCGTATTCTACGGCCATGTACAATGATTCTCCGATTGCGCGATTGTTAGAGCAAGGAGGACCGGGTGCCGACTGGCAACTTGGAAGCGGGCATACCCTTAAGGTTGACCTGGCTCTGAACAAAGGTTCTGACGGTGTGTTGATAGCTACAGCTAGTGGCTTTAACGGCACGTATGCGGCCGGTGCTCTTGGCGTTAATAAAACAACAGACGAAAATGGGCACCATGTGTTGCAGTTTTATGATAATAAGGGGCGTTTGCTGTTGAAGAAAGTGCAGTTGGATGGAACGATAACTGAGAATGGTCAAACAAACAACGTCGCCTACCTGGAAACATATTATGTCTATGATGATTATAGCCGGTTGATTTACCAAGTGCCTCCCAAAGCTACTGCTAAACTGAGAGCTGGTGCTACCTGGAATGCCGGTTTTATCGATGAATGGCTTTTTGAATATAAGTATGATGCTAAAGGCAGGCTTGTTGCTAAAAACCTACCAGACGCGGGCCCTGTTTATATTTGCTATAACACGCTTGATCAACCCGTCTTGGTTCAGAACGCTCAACTCAGGGCTTCAAATAAATGGTTCTATTCTAAATACGATAGCAAAGGACGCGTTACAAGCGAAGGGGTTTATAGCTATACTGATCCCGGAACCACCGGTAACACCCCGCAGGCAAAGCTACAGGACTATCTGGACGGCATCAATTATAGTACAACGCATTATTATGAAAAAACGCAGGCTGCTACAGAACATGGATATTCAAACCGTGTTTTTCCAACGACGGGCATATCAGATCTAAGGGTTTACTATTACGATGGGTATGATTTTAATGCAGACGGAGATGACGATTATTCTTATACCGCACAAAGTTTGCCAGGCGAGAAGATTAATCCGGCAGGCTCTGCGTTCGATTTACCTACAGGTGTAAAAAAGCGAACTATAGGTACCAGCAACTGGACGGTAAAGTACACCTTTTATGATTCTGATGGCAGACCGATACAAGTGCGGGCCAATAACCATCTTTCTGCAACAGTGGATAATGTTCACACAACGATTTATAATTTTGTAGGCCAGACAACAGTTGCTAAAAAAACCGTCAGAAGTAGTGGCAGTTCTGTTGTGAACGTGGTGAACAAACTGGAGTATGAACATTATGGACGGTTAAAGAAAGTTTATCAAAGCAATAATGGCTCAGCAGACCAATTAGTAGCACAGTATGACTATAATGAGCTGGGGCAAGTGGTAGACAAAAAATTGCATGCAATTGCTGCAGGTTTTTTGCAATCTATAGATTACCGGTATCACATCCGCGGTTGGTTAACGCACATCAACAATAGTAAACTACATGAGGATGACAATAACGATGATACGAATGACCTGTTTGGCATGGAGTTCCTCTACAATCGGGTTGAGGCGGGCCTTAACGATCAGAGCGGAGACAAGCTTAACTGGAATGGAGCGCTTTCTGCTGTTAAATGGAAAGTACAATCAAGCGGTACTTACGCCACAAGTTCTGGAAATCCGGTGAGAGAGCGCAGCTACAAGTTTCGCTATGATAAAGTAAACAGATTAGTATCGGCTTTTTATCAGGGATTTTCAGGCACCGGCTGGACGGAGGAAGTAGGCGGCTACGATGAATCTGCCACGTATGATCATAATGGCAATATTTTGTCTTTGAAACGATATCAGTTGAGCAACCAAAGCTCGCAACGTACTTTAATAGACGATTTGATTTATCATTATGCCAGTGGCTCCGGTAACTGGCTTAAAAAGGTGGAAGACGTCAGCAGCAACCAGGAAGGTTTTAAGGATGGAGCCAATTCGCAGGATGAATATGGTTACAATGATGAGGGAAGCCTGACCCGCGATAATAACAAAGGAATTTCACAAATAATCTATAACGACTTGGGCAAGGCCGAAACCATTCATTTTACCGATGGTCGGAAGATAGAGTATAGCTATGATGGTTTTGGTTCCCGCATTAAAAAGAAGGTGTATGCAGCAGGCAACAATACCGCCTTTAAGGTAGTTGATTATCTCGGCAACTTTGTGTACGAAGGCGGTGCTCTGGCTTATTTTTCAATGCCAGAAGGCCGCGTGCGTACAGATGGTGGGTTATTTGTTTATGAATATTATATCCGGGATCACCAGGGCAACGTTAGGGTATCATTCGATGCCTGGAATAATGGCGGCACTACGGTAGCCAGGCTTGTTCAAGAGAACCATTATTATCCATTTGGTTTAAGTATGAAGGGGATGGCCATCAGTATCGCCCAGCCAACCTCGCCAAACAAAAGCCGGTACAATGGCGAAAGTGAACTACAGGATGATTTCGCGGACGAACCCAACTGGTATAGCATGCCCTACCGGGACTACGACCCTGTGCTCGGCAGGATGAATGGCGTTGACCCGTTGGCAGATGCTTATGCTTCCTGGAATCCATACAATTATTCTTTTAATAACCCGGTCAATCTCAACGACCCAACAGGCGCAGCACCGGAGGATAGTCGTCCATTGGACGAACAGTTGGAGGGGCGGACACTAGAGGATTACTTAACTGAAATGTTGAATGAATCCAAATACGGCTATAGTTACAATGCGGACAAGGGATGGCATGAAAAGACCGAAGAAGATGCATATATTAGCTTAATAAAATTTTTGGATGATAACGCTTTATGGGGTAAGTCGGAGGCTGTGAAAGTAATTTTGACTGCCCATCCTGAATTGAAAGGTTTTGCAGAAGCATATAAAAACAGTATCAAGTTAAAGGAAGTTACAGTTACGGCTAGGGTGGCTAACAAGGGGGGAATAGATGTAGCAAATGCAATAGATGCTGGACTAGGAATTTTAGGAGGAGTAGGAGAAGTGGCTCTAGGATTAGGAGGAGAAGTATTTACAGGAGGCCTAAGTACTGCCTTAGTGATAGATGGGGCAATAAGAATTGGTTTAAATGGCTCTAAATTAATGGCTGCTATGCAAGGAGATAGTCGCGGAGCTAATTCAATGCCTACAAATATTGGAGCGCTTTTAGGTAAAGGAATAGATAGGATTAATGGTGTTCCTATGCAAAAAATTGGAATAGCACAGTCATCTTTTGGATTAGGAAATGATGTAGCATTAATGATAACTCCTATAGGAAATGCAGGCGCATGGAAGAGTGTACTGAGTAATCCATCTCCTTATAATCTCATTGGCTTAGGTGGATCGTATTACGGTGGGACTTATGGAACTTATAATAATTCAAAATCTGTTTTAGATGCAATTAGAAAATAGTAGAACCTTCACGATAACAGATGAAGGAAAAAAAGTAATTCAAAAATCTATTTCTTCGTTTAAGCGAAGCATATTTTTAGTTACGCCATTATTTATTTTAGTTAACTATTTGATTGCTTATAGGGTCGTATATGACTCTGTAAGTATCGCCAATACTGCATTCTGGCTAGTTTTTATTCCTCTAAGTATCATAAGTTCTTTTTTTACTATTTTTTTTCCTCTTAAAGCAATCAATAGATATCAATCGATTGTAGCAGTTATAAATCAAACGAATGACTATATTGAGATTATTAGTTATAGTGGAGATAAAATCGTCCTTAGTAGAGAGCTTTATAAAATAAATTTAGATCACTTTAGGTTGAAAAATCAGTTAAGTGAATCAATTATGATTTGTAACCAAAATAAATCTTATTCAATTGTAGAGTCTTTATTTAAAGAATATTCAGTGATAAAGGCTATAATGTTTGAATAAGACAACAAGTGGGGAGATTGGCTGGACAACCTGCAAACAACCTTGGATGTTGCCGGCATTGCCGATCCTACAGGCCTTGCGGATTTGGCGAATGCTACTATCTATGCAGGTAGAGGGCAATGGGGAAATGCCGGTATTAGTGCAATAAGGATATTGCCCTATGAGGGAGATTTAGGAAAGGCTGGAAGGCTTGCTAGCAAGGTGTTAAATGCTGCAGAATTAGCAAGGATACAAAATGTGGCAAATAGAATAGGTAAACCCATCAATGTTGTGGGAAGAGTAGATCACATTGCCGACGGACCGATAGACGCCGCAAGCCCGGACGGATATATCCCGAACGCTGCCTCATATTCCCATTTTGGCGGAGACTTTTTTTAAAAAGTCATTCTCCACTTCAGCTGCTCGATCTGTGCGTAGAGTTTCTCCGTATCGACTGTTTCGCTCGCTTCAGCGGAAGATCCTGGACGATCAAAATGCCCGCTTTTCTAGAAGCTCTGACTTCCACTTCGAAATAACGATCGGACTAACATCAAACTTCTTACCCAATTCGGCTAAAGTTTGCTCGTTCTTAATGGCTTCCAAAGCCACTTTGGCTTTAAATGCGTAACCGGCCGACCAACCGCGTATTGATTGATCATCTTGAATGAACTTACTTTGCGGGAAAGACAGAGTAATGGATCAAAGAACACGCATGAAAGCAGAAGTAGAGCGTTGGCGCCAGAGTGGACTAACGCAAAAAGAGTTCAGCCAGCAGCTGGGAATAAAGGTAGCCACATTTGCCTACTGGGTATCGCGAAACAAAGAAGAAAGCAAGACTGGATTTGTTCCACTATGTCCGGGACAAAGAGATCCAGCAAGCGAAATAGAAATCACTTACCCCAACGGCGTTCGGCTTAAAGTCTCCTCATCCGATCCAGGGACTCTCTCCCGGCTCATTCATCTGTATTAATGTTCAGCCTGAACTCCTCGCACCAGTACTATCTTTATCAAGGGTACTGCGATATGCGCGTATCCACCCGACGAACTACAGCTTGCCAGCCTCAATTAGTTTCTTATAGTTCTGTGGATACAGGTCTCTGATGTTCTTATGATTGATGGACATGAGGTTTT
>NZ_PVTH01000007.1 GCF_003002875.1 Arcticibacter pallidicorallinus | reverse complement strand
ATGCTTGCGCTGGTCTGTTCGAATTTGCGGGGTTTCCCCTGGATGATGTTCATTTCGCGGTAGCCGCGATATACAACGGAACCTGCTGTTCCGCGCACAATTCCTTTCTTGTCTACTTTTGCCATAACCTTGTTTGTTTTGGAGGGCAAGGTAGTGCGGCAGAGAAGGCGCGACGATTTTTTAGTCAAAATCGACAAAATTTTATGGATTTTTTAAAATAAGGCACCTCAAAAGCAGTCAAGTCCTGCTTAGGCTGAGCTTCGACCTTCTTTATATGAAGAGCTATATGTGCAGCTGAAAGGCAGTAATACGTCCGACTTTAAGCTACTCAGGTCGGACTTATCAGGGGAGAATGAGTGCCCATTATGGGCTGCATATAAGCGGTCCAGGATCAGCGGCATCGCTGAGATACAGCTGAGCTAAAAAGTCTGGAAAAAATAAAGCTCTCGATGGGCGAGAGCTCAAACTAACCAATTATAAACCTAAATTATATGAAAGGGCTGTAGGGGAAGGAATCGAACCTTCAAGGAGTGGTTAGGCCGTTTCCGGATTTCCCATGATCTCCGCCACCGAGACAAGGAGGTGTGTCTGCCAGTTTCACCACCCTACAGTATGACTTCGTTCAGAAGTTGTTGAAACAAATATAACAACAGTTAACTGTAAATTGCAAATATTTTAAAAAAAAATAATATTAATTGTCAATAAGATAAGTGAGCAGCTAGAATAATACGAAATGTATAAGCAAAAAATAAGCTCTCGATGGGCGAGAGCTCAAACTAACCAATTATAAACCTAAATTATTGAAAGGAGCTGTAAGGGAAGGAATCGAACCTTCAAGGAGTGGTTAGCCATTGCTGGTTTCCCGCTTTCTCCGCCACCGAGACAAGGAGGTGTGTCTGCCTGTTTCACCACCTTACAGTATTAAGCAACGTTTCCCGTTTGCTTGATACAAATATCAGAAAATATTTTAGAATTGCAAATTATTTAACAAAAATTAACATCCATTGCTAAAAAATCAGTTCCGGAGGAAAAACCCTACACTTTTAACAATCGAGCAACATACTTTCCGATGATGTCAAACTCAAGATTTACCAGATCGCCGGCTTTCAAAGCACAAAAGTTTGTATGCTCGTGTGTGTAAGGAATGATGGCTACAGAGAAGCTACCTTCCTGGGAGTTCACTACTGTGAGGCTTACCCCATTAACGCAGATCGACCCCTTTTCAACGGTCACATTTCCGAGTTTTGCATCATATCTGAAAGTATAAACCCAGCTTCCTTCAAGCTCAGAAACATGGGTGCAGGTGGCAACCTGATCGACATGACCCTGAACAATATGTCCGTCCAGCCTTCCATTCATTTGCATGCACCGTTCGAGATTTACAAGGCTACCGGCTTTCAATCTGCTCAAATTTGTTTTAGCAAGAGTCTCCTCCACCGCCGTAACGGTATGGCAATCGTCCTGGATGGCTACAACCGTCAGACAGACTCCATTGTGGGCAACCGACTGGTCAATCTTTAATTCAGATGAAAATGCCGAAGATATTTTTATATGAAGATTTCCTTTATCCTTTTGTAAGTCAACGACCTTGCCCAAAGTCTCAATAATGCCTGTAAACATGACACGAAGGTAAACAAAACCTAAATGCACACAAACTGTTAGTTGTCTTCGTATATTTAAACATCCGCCGCATCGTATTAATTTTAATATGTAATTTTGGCAATCAATATTTATGTTAAGACAAAACCTACAACAGAAGTTACTTCAGAAGCTCTCGCCTCAGCAAATTCAGTTCATCAAATTATTGCAGGTGCCTACAGTCTCACTGGACGCCCGCATAAAGGAGGAGCTTGAGGAGAACCCTGCTCTTGAAGATCTCAGTTTATCTAATCTTAACGACCCTGTTGAAGAATATCCGGACAAAGACCCTGATGATACTTTTGATTCAGAAGAAAAGACGGATGATTTTGACGAGTTTAATATTGATGACTATCTCCAGGAAGACAATATCAACGATTACGGCTCCAAGTACGATCAAAACGGCGATGATGAGGAAGACAAAAAGGAGATGCCTATTGCTGTGCAAAGTTCTTTTTATGAGAACCTGCAGGAACAGCTTGATTTGATTCCGCTTTCTGATAAAGACTTTCAGATTGGGCAGCAATTGATAGGGAGCCTCGACGATGACGGTTACCTCAGACGCTCTGTTGCTTCTTTAATTGATGATCTTGCATTCTCGCAGAATGTATTTGCTGAAGAAGAAGAAGTCGAGGAGATGCTGAAAGTTATCCAGAATTTTGAACCGGCAGGTATTGGTGCCCGCGATTTGCAGGAATGCCTCCTTATCCAGCTCCGGAAAAAGGATCACAGCAACCCCCTTATTCAGAAAGCGATACGCGTTGTAGAAGATTATCTTGATGAATTTACAAGGAAGCACTATGACAAGCTCGAGAAGTCTCTTAATATTTCATCGGAAGAACTGAAGGAGATCATTGCAGAAATCCTGCGACTGAACCCTAAACCGGGGGATTCGGGTGCGGTTACTACGAAGCAACTGCAGATCATCCCGGATTTTCATATCAGCAATAAAGAAGGGACACTGGTTCTGACGCTCAATTCGCAGAACGCGCCAGAGCTTAAAGTAAGCCGCTCCTATCAGGAGATGTTCCAGCATTATGACAAAACCTCACAAAAGGATAAAAAACTTAAAGAGGCCGTTCAGTTTGTCAAGCAGAAGCTGGACTCGGCGAAGTGGTTTATCGATGCGATAAAACAGCGCCAACAGACCTTGTTAAAGACGATGAATGCGATTATGCATTATCAGTATGACTATTTCCTGACGGGTGATGACAGAAATCTGAAACCAATGATCCTGAAGGATATCGCTGATCGGATAGGTATGGACATTTCCACCGTTTCCAGAGTAGCGAATTCCAAATACGTGCAGACAGAGTTCGGCACCTTCTTACTAAAGTCATTCTTTTCGGAAGCGATCCAGACGGAAAGCGGGGAAGAGGTTTCGAACAAAGAGGTTAAAAAGATTTTGGAGGAATGTATCGGAAATGAGGATAAGCGCCACCCCTTGGCAGATGAGAAGCTGGCCGAAATACTTAAAGAAAAAGGCTATAATATTGCCCGTCGTACCGTAGCCAAATACAGGGAAGCTATGAATATTCCCGTCGCACGGCTCAGAAAAGAGCTATAGTAACATCGGTTACTTGGCCAGACAGCTGAATTTAGTAGCGTCTTTTTGGATAAAAATTCCTACCTTGCGCGCTTTATTAATATTAATACAATGCAAAACGAAGGAACAGTAAAATTTTTCAATGAAACTAAAGGTTTCGGATTTATCGTACCAGCTAATGGTGAACCGGATATCTTTGTTCATTCAACAGGACTTATCGACGAGATTCGTGAGAATGATCGCGTAAAGTTTGAAGTTGAAAAAGGCAAAAAAGGCCTTAACGCGGTGAATGTAGAAGTTATTTAATTAATACATATATCATTAAGCTTTACAAGCATCTGTCGACGACAGATGCTTTTTTTTGTGCCCGGATTAGCCGGCGAGCGACATGCGCTCATTGCGTTTTGATATCCTCAGAAACCTTAGAATAAGGAAGACAGACGCTAACGTAAGTCCGGTTATCAGTCCCAGCCACATGCCGGTTGCTCCCATTTTAAAATGAAACGCGAGCAGATAGCCGACCGGCAAACCCACCACCCAATAGGAAATGGCCACCAGTATAGTGGGGATCTTAACATCCTTGATTCCTCTGAGCAAGCCGGCACCAATAGCCTGCGTACTATCGGAGATTTGGAACACCGCCGCAAAAAGCAGCAAGCCTGAAGCCAGACCTACTACTTCAGTGTTATCATTAAACAGCTGAGGCAACTGGAATCGAAATACAGCGAATATGACTGCGCAGAAAATGCCGTAACAAAGCGCCGTGATGAGCGTGCTGCGACCAATTCTGGAGATAAGCGAAAAATTATGTCCCCCATAAGCATTGCTCACCCGGATTGATCCCGCCTGGGCAAGCCCCATGGAAACCATGAATGTGAAAGAAGCGCAGCTTAGCGCAATCTGATGAGAAGCTTGAGAAACCGCTCCCAACGTTCCGATAATAATACCCGAAACAGCGAATGCCCCGGCCTCCATGCCCATCTGCAAACTGCTTGGAATACCGATGTGTAGCAGTTCCTTCATTGTTTTCGCCTTCAGTTTCCACTGACTTCTACTTACCAGGATGTATCTTTTGAAGGTACTGTGCTTCAATACCACAAATGCAAGCAGCAGGAAAATGAACGTACGCGTGATGAGCGTAGCCCATCCTGCGCCTACCAGCTCCAGTCTGGGGAAACCCAGGTTACCGTAGATAAGCAGCCAGTTCAGGAAAATATTAATCGGCATCCCGATTAATGAAAGTAACATGGCTGTGCGCGTATATTCTAATCCATCGGTAAACTGCTTAAGCGTCATAAACAGCAACATGGGCACAAGCGACATTCCCATCAGCTTCATAAAGGGCAGAGCCAGTTCGACCACTTCGGGGTCCTGACCAAGATGGTACAACACATTGCGCCCAAAGACGAGCAGACAGGATATGGCGACGGCGGCAATAGCGCAGAGTACAAAACCATTAAAGAAATAGTGAGACACCAGGTTCCCGTCCCTCCTGCCATGAGCCATAGACACCATCTGAGAAACGGAAATGGTGATACCGATACCAAAGACAAACGGGATATTCAGCGCGTTAAGAACCAATGCCGCAGCGGCAAGTTGCTTATAACTAATTGCTCCAACCATCGCCGCATCAATAAGATGGAGCGCCATTTGAGCCAATTCGCCAATAATGATTGGCAATGCTAATTTAATTGTTTTAGTCGCTTCAGAACTCATATACCATCCCCTCGTTTTAAGGGCTGCAAAGGTACTAACTTTTGTTAGATATAAATACCCCAACGACTTTGCAGGCGTTCTGTATATCATTGAGATAAATTGGTTATATTGTCGTTGAGTTGTGCTGCTATTGCTTAAAGAGGGAAATCTGACAGGCAGTAATCAGCAAGAGAAGTTGGGGTAATCCTTATCAGATTTAACTGAAGAAACTAAAAGTAATGAAGAAAAAAGAAAAGGAACTGACGAAAAAAGCCAGAAAGCAAATACGCCTTTCTCTGGAAGAACTGCTTACCGAAGAAATTAAAAAAGCCATCATTGGCCAGGGAAGAAATCCGAAGAAGGCGGCAAAAGAGATAAAAAAATCGGTCTCCCTGATCGCTAAAACACTAGCACAGAAAGAGTCTTTATCACAGCCCGAGGAGAAGAAGGACGCTCCGGAGATCCCTTTGATTAGGAAAAGTGTTAAGTCTTTTGACGTACCTCCTATACCTGCACCGGAGCTTCCTGTTATTCAAGACCCGCCCCTGGCTAAGCCCGGACGTATAAGAAAACCTACAGGCGCAGCCACAATAAAAGCGGAGGCGAAACCTGCCTCTCCGTCCAGAAGGGGAAGGAAAGCTTCGAGCCAGACCACGGCGGAAGCTGAAGCGGTACCCGTTAGACCGGTTAGGAAAAGAACCCCCAGGCCTCCTGTAGTAAAAGTGGAAGAAAGTACCGCAGATACGGAAACTGTGGTTGCTGAAGAAGGAGCCGATCTTTCTCCCGGCGATCAGGAAAATACAAATCCATAACAAAACAGGCCCGCTATATATGAGGGCCTGTTTGTATTTAAACTCTTTTTTTAGTTGAGATCTTTACGACTCTGCTTTCTTACGACTGAATGCTTTACGCTATACGCGAAGTAGATTACGAAGCCCAGAGCCATCCATATGATCAGTCGCTCCCAGTTATGCTTACCTAAACCAATCATCATCAGAAGACAAGCGAGGGCACCAATTATTGGTAAATAAGGCATTCCCGGCGTTTTGAAGGCCCTCGGAGTATGAGGGTCCGTACGCCGCATCACAATAACACCAATACAGACCAGCACGAACGCGAAAAGAGTTCCTATGCTAGTCATATCGCCCACCACATCTCCGGGCACGAATGCGGCAAATAACCCTACAAACACCAGGAAAATAAGGTTCGACTTATACGGAGTCTGATATTTAGGGTGAACCTCTGAAAATATTTTCGGCACCAGGCCATCCCTTGACATGGAGAAGAATACACGGGATTGTCCTAATAGCATTACCAGTATTACCGAAGAGAAACCTGCAAGGATAGCTACGGTGATCAATATCGACAGCCATTCATACCCGGGCATATAGCGTTCGATAGCAAAAGCTACTGAGGCCTCTTTTCCGGCGGTGGCGAACTCACTGTAGTTGGCTACACCAGTCAGCACATGACTGAACAAGACATACAGCACCGTACAGATCACCAGCGATACCAGAATACCGATAGGCATATCTTTTTTGGGGTTTTTAGCCTCTTGAGCAGCCGTAGATACCGCATCGAAACCTATAAAGGCGAAGAAGACGACCCCCGCACCACTAATGATCCCGCTCATTCCGAACTTTCCGAAATCATTTTCAAAATAGTCAAGAAATCCCTTGTTTCCGGCTACCCATTCCTGCTCACCCACATTTACAGGAATGTACGGAGTATGGTTAACCGGATTGATATACGACCAGCCCAGGAGAATGAAAGCGATAACGATCGCCACTTTCAGGATTACGATGATACCATTTATATTGGCCGATTCTTTGGTGCCTCTGATGAGTACAAGAGACAGGAGTATCACGATAAACAATGCAGGGAGGTTGATAATGCCGTTGACTCCTTCCGGCGAAACCTGAAACGGAGAATGACAGAGCTCATAGGGTATGGATACACCGAAGGTCTCCAAAAGCTTGTTCAAATATTCAGACCAGGCGATGGATACCGTTGCAGCACCTACGGCGTATTCTAGCACGAGGTCCCAACCGATTACCCATGCGACCACTTCTCCCATGGTGGCGTATGAGTACGTATAGGCGGATCCGGCGATGGGTATCATGGAAGCAAATTCCGCGTAGCACAGCCCTGCCAGGCCGCAGCCTACAGCTGCGAGAATAAAGGACAGCGTTACTGAAGGTCCTGCATGATCGGCGGCGGCTGCGGCAGTTCGAACAAACAAGCCAGCCCCTATGATGGCGCCAATTCCTAATGCTACAAGACTTCCGGCTCCCAAGGTCCGTTTTAACGTTCCTTCACCGGTTTCTTCGGCTTCTTTCATTAAAACGCCAAGTGGTTTCCTAAATTTCATAAAATATGCGAGTAAGATTTATGTCTGGAGACAGGACTTATTGGCCAATAACTACTTGACTTACTCAATGTAAGCAACTTTTCGAATTGCTGAGTAATTTCAGTGACGGCTATCCTAGCGAGGCCATCTTTCAGCTGTACCCGTTCATGGTCAGCGGTATATCTAAGTTCTGTCGGAAAATTCATATCGTTATTTTTTTATCTCAGCTTCCAAAAGGAAAATTTCTGAGCGTTTATCACCTGTTCTATTAAGCACCAGCTTACCCCTCATCCTTACAGGCCGGTCTGAGGCACCAACTGCACGCTTTGCGTACACTTCGATCATGGAAGGAATATCACCCTGTCCACAGTACGCACATTGGTCATACGGCACTACAGCCAGCATAAAATTGGTGTATTCCATTTCTGCCTTAAGAGGGATGATGTATCCGCTAAGTTCGATGACCTGGTTCTCCATGTCCTGAAGCCTTTGCGGAAAGGCGGGTACCATCTTATACTGGGCATTCTTGACATATTTTTTCTGTGCAATCAGCCTCCAGGTATCATCCATCAAAGGAACGTGGGTAGGAGCCTGTCCTTTTGCAATTACAGCACGGCATGTGAGCAGGGCAAGTATGACGATTAGCTTCAATTTCATGATTTTCTATTTGTATCAAAGCCAGCAGCGGTGCGGCTGCTGGCTCACTACACAACCTAATCCTTTTTAACAGTAGGATACTTAATGCCAAGCTGCTCCAGGTAGGTCTTATACTTCGCGGGGTTATAGTAGTATTTCTTCATTTCCGGTCTGAATTCCTCCATAATCTTCCTGTTGAGTAATATGGCCGGCTTATCAGTTTCCGATATAAGCGGGGTATATTTTACTTCTTTCGTTTGAACGTCGGCAAAATAAGCTTTTGCGCTTTTCAGGATTTCCGGATCGGTGAACATGTCCAGGAGTGTCATCGCTTCAGCCTTTGCTCCTGCCGTTACACCTTTGTGGGCGATTGGAGTCGCCATGGCAATGGCATTGGCCCAATGGTGGCCAGGTAAGCCTGGAATATTAGAAGGAAATCTGAGTACTATTGTAGGTACGTTCCAGGAGATATCGGCAATATCATCCGAACCACCGCCGCCGGCGGAGAGCGATATCGCTGGTTTGCAAGACCGCTCAGCGTTCCCGGAAGGCCTTCTACCGGCGACCCCAGCTCTTTTTGTAAAGCTTTTGCCAGGGTCTGATCATCGTCTGACCATTCAGGCAGACCTACAGCCTTAATATTTTCATACATCGCTTCAGCGATGGGCTGATTAAAATGACCGGGCCATGCGCTGCCCAGTACTTCATAGGTCATTTTAGTATCCGTCATCTTCGCTGCTGCCTCGGCGATCTTAATCCCGTCTTTGTACATCTTCATGATCTTTGGGTAAGATCTTTCGCGGAAGTAGTACCATACCGATGCTTTAGACGGCACCACATTGGGCTGGTCTCCCCCATCGGGAATTACATAGTGAGAACGTTGAGTGGTTTCCATGTGCTCCCGGTGATAGTTCCAGCCCAGATTCATCAACTCTACGGCATCCAGACCGCTTCGACCTTTCCAGGGAGCACCGGCAGCATGTGCAGCCTCACCTTCGAAATTGAACTTGACGGAGACCATACCATTTCCTCCGCCGTCACCATAGCTGGTGCTCATGTTATTGCCAACATGTGTGAAGATACATGCATCTACATCTTTGAAGTAGCCTTCGCGGACGTAATAGGCTTTCGACCCGAGCTGTTCTTCGGCTACTCCGGGCCAGAGCATGATTGTTCCAGGGATCTTTTCGCGCTCCATGATTTTCTTTAAAGCCAGGATGGCAGTGATGTTTAGGGGCTGGCCGGCATTATGACCTTCCCCATGTCCCGGGGCACCTTCAATGATGGGATCGTGGTAAGCTACACCTGGCTTCTGAGACGCCTTTGGAATGCAGTCGATGTCACTTCCTATCGCGATAAATGGCTTACCAGATCCCCATTTCGCTGTCCAGGCGGTGGGGATACCGGCGATACCTTGTTCTATTTTAAAACCATTCTTTTGCAGGATGCCTGTAAGATATTTCGATGTTTCCACTTCCTGAAAGCCCAGTTCGCCGAAACTGAATACCATATCGACCATCTCCTGTGTGAATTTCTGCTGTTTGTCGATCTCTTTCATCAGTTCAGTTTTCAATGCATCCAGCTTCGCGGGAGAAATGGTTTGTGCAGAGGCCTTGTAGGACACGAGTGCAGCTGCGGCTATCAGGCAGGCCTTCGCGAAAGCGCTTAACCCCTTTGAAATTGTCATTTTTGTTACCATGTCGGGATCCTTGATTAGTTGCTGATTTGAGTATTTACGCTTTGGCTGCGGACGGTAGGGTATTTGATACCCAGCTGCTCCAGATAGGTCTTGTACCTGGCCGGGTTATAGTAGTACTTCTTCATCTCCTCCCGGTACTCATTCATTATTTTCTTATTTAAAGTAATAGCGGGTTTATCGGTCTTGGAGATCATCGGCGTATACTTGGTGTCCTTGGTCTGAACATCTTTGAAATAGGTCCAGGCTTCCTTAATGATTTCAGGCTTAACCAGCATATCTAAAACCGTCAATGCCTCGGCCTTGGCTCCTGCGGTGACTCCTTTGTGTGCAATAGGTGTAGCCATGGAGATCGCGCTTGCCCAGTCGTGACCTTTCAGACCGGAAATATTGGACGGATAACCTAGAACTATCGTCGGCACATTCCATGAAATATCTCCAATATCATCCGATCCACCACCACTGAAAGAAGCCCCGGGAACGATTTTCATGATAGGGCTCAGCGTTGTTGGAAGTCCCTTATGCAAATCAGCGTTATCTGGATTGAGCTCTTTCTGAGTAGCGATAGCCAGTTGCTGATCTGCGTCGCTCCAGGAAGGAAGACCAACCTGCTTGATGTTCTCGTACATCGCCTCGGCGATAGGCTGATTCATGTGACCTGGCCATGCACTACCCAGGACTTCGTAAGTCATTTTGGTATCGGTCATGGAAGCCGCCGCTTCAGCGATTTTGATGCCATCCTTGTACATCTGCATCACCTTGGGATAGTCCTGCTCCCTGAAATAGTACCATACAGAAGCTTTAGAGGGGACAACATTCGGCTGGTCTCCTCCGTCTGTGATGACATAGTGAGAGCGCTGACCAGGCAGCATATGTTCGCGGTGCATATTCCAGGCAGTATTCATGATCTCCACTGCATCTAGTGCGCTTCTGCCCTTCCAGGGAGCACCTGCAGCATGAGCGGCTTCACCTTCGAAATTGAACTTTACGGATATCATCCCGCTCGTTCCGATCGGTCCATACCCTGTACCGAGGTTACTGCTTACGTGGGTAAAGATGCAGGCATCAACATCTTTGAAGTAACCGTCCCGAACATAGTACGCTTTTGTGCCCAGCTGCTCCTCCGCAACGCCTGGCCACAATACAAGTGTGCCCGACAGCTTCTCTTTCTCCATGATCTTTTTAAGCGCAAGCATGGCTGTGATGTTTAACGGTACACCGGAGTTATGGCCTTCACCATGTCCGGGAGCTCCGTCAATTATAGGGTCGTGATAGGCAACACCTGGCTTTTGAGATGCTTTTGGGATACAATCGATATCACTTCCGATTGCAATGACGGGTTTACCTGAACCCCACTTCGCCGTCCAGGCAGTGGAGATGCCTGAGATGCCATGCTCGATGCTGAAGCCGTTTTTCTTGAGAATATCAGTCAGGTATTTGGAGGTTTCTACCTCCTGGAAACCCAGTTCACCGAAGCTGAACACCATGTCGACCATTTCCTGAGTCATCTTTTGCTTGCTGTCGATCTCCTTGATCAACTCAGTTTTCAATGCATCCAGCTTAGCGGGACTCATTTCCTGGCCGAATGAAGTATCCGGACTAAGCACAAATACAGCGATCAGAGTGAAAAGATGCCTGCCGAGGGTTCTTATGTTTGCTATTTTCTTCATGGTTGTCATACTGAATATTTTGGAATTACCTTTCGTTGAAAGAACATGGATGGGCACAAGCATCTGTATTCAGGAAATCCATTCCCGGCATACCGATAGGTGCTCCCGGAGGCATATCCGCTGAAGCAGGTGTTTCGAATTTGTTGGGGTTTGCCTTAAACTCATCCATCTGCGCAAGGGCGAAAAGGAGGTTTGCTTTTTGTCGCGGTGCAGAGCCGCTGAGTTTTGCTTTCATCCATTGCTGAAGCTCTCCCAGCTCATAAAGAGCCTGACCTCTGACGATTTCTGAAGTTTTTGTATCGGCAGCCAGCATGATGAGATATTTCAAGACCTGGTTATTGACCATGGTTTGAAGCTCACCTTTGTAGCCCGTGGACAACGGGGTTTTCCAGGTTCGTTCTATGAGCTTGTCGGCAATTTCTATAAAGCCCGGATATTTGCTGTCCCTTGCATTGTATTCTACAAGGCGACTTGCGCGCTCCGCATTTAGTAAATATGAGAGGGTGCTGCTTGTTGCTGTTTCCGCCGCGGCAATTGGATCGAATGTTGGACCTGTATACCCCTTGAAGGTCTCTACGGATGCCGGGTAGCCGGAAGGCCTTGGGGGAATCATTTGAATGAGCTTTTCGGGCAGACTAAGGGCATCGGGACTGATTGTAGTCATCAGTGACTCAAAGGCGCGCCACTGTTCTTTTGGTTCGACCATCCGGGTTACCACCTGACCGTCGTTCTTAACGGCGTGGGTAAAGTATAAGCCTCCGATGGATTTGGCAACTGCTTCGATCTGATAGCGATGCAGGAGATAGGCAGGAACCAGTACTTTTTCGATAGTAGCCATCGGCTGACCATCCGGTATCGCTTTTTCGGAGAATTTATCGAGGATATTTCTACGCACCTTCATGATATTGCTGAGCTGATCAATAGGATTTGCTCCATCATCCCACTGGTGAGAGGTAGGATGGACATGTCCGCCGATATCCGGGATATAAATAAACCCCTTAGCCAGCGTCTCTTGCATGATCTTCTCGAGTCCGGCATGTTCATCTGTCCCCTTGTCGAACTCACTGTAACCCCACATTACTGCACGCTTATCCCACTCTCCTATGCCTTCGCCGTAGGCGTCCGAAATATCGACGGTTCCGTCCGGTTTCAAAGAGAAGCGAGGATAGGGATAGTCCATTACGGAGGCACGGCCTTTTGGACTGGCAGCGAAGTTATGATTGAAGCCCAGGGTGTGGCCAATTTCATGAGCAGATAGCTGCCTGATTCTTGAGAGGGCCATCTTTTCCATGGCATCAGTAACGGGCTTACCCGTTTCATAAGGGAGAAGCAAACCTTCAGCGATCAGGTAATCCTGGCGGTGCCTGTCTGAACCGAGAGTTACCACGCCCTTGATGATTTCACCTGTTCGTGGATCAAGGAACGAGGCACCTGAAGAAAATCCTCTGTTTGGATTGCCTGAGCGGTTAATCCAGTTCACTACATTATAGCGGATATCCATGGGATCAGCGCCCTCAGGTAACTCCATTATCTGGAAAGCATTTTTATATCCGGCGGCCTCAAAAGCCTGATTCCACCATGCGCCACCGTCAATTAAAGCCTTTTTTATTGGCTCCGGCGCGCCACGGTCAACATAGTACACGATCGGCTTTACAGCCTCGCTAACTGCAGACCCGGGTTTTTTTTTCTGTAAGCGATGACGTCTTATGAAACGCTTAACTATCGGCTCAGTCATAGGTGCTGAGAAATCCATATAAGCGAACTGACCAAAGGCAGAGCGTGGATCGAACTCCCGAGGTGTATATCCAGCTTCTGGAAGCTCCACGAACGACTGGTGCATCTGGATGGTGATTGCTGTTGGATCAGGAGCAATGTCTATGCCTCCGCCCCAGGGATTAGCATTTGGATTGCCTCCGGTAAAAGTAAGCAGGGATTCAAACTCGGTGTTCTTCGGAAAGTTCTTCGTATTTTCCATGAAGACCGCTGAGCGTGATTCGTCAAGTTTGTAGGAGCCTGAAGGGGCTGCACTTCTTGCCGAGACAGGTCCGCTTACACGGGCAACGCCCAATCTGGAGGTGATACCCTGACTATCCCGAATGATAAAGGGAGTCAGATCAAGGATGTATTTGCCACCGACAGTGGAGACTGGCGTGAAGCCGAAGACTACAGACTTTGCGAAGTTGTTATCTACGGCCTTGATCTGATCTTTATTAGTTGTGATAGCCCGGTAATTGTACACTGGCTGTACTAAGAGAATTTTCGGGCCTGCCTTGACAAACTTGACTATTGCAGATGACGCTTGTCCCCTTTCAGGCCCTCCATTACCGACACCGCTGCTAAGCGATCTGAAATATAAGAACTCGGTATCCAGCTTATCTACTTCAAGATAGACCTTACCGCTTTTGTCATCGTAATAGAAATCAAAATAGCCTTCGAATTTCTGCATACTCCGAACATTTGGTCCCTGCGTACTTTCGACAGGCTTCGTCTGAGCAAAAGCTGTCGAATAGGATGTGGCCGTCAAGGCCATCAGGCCCAGAAAAATTTTAGAATATAGTTTCATTAGCAGTCATGATATAGAAGATGAATGGATAATTTGTTGCTATAAGTCGTTATTTGCTGAGATCTCTGCGTTCGGGATCGGGAAAATATACTCAGGCTGGCCAGGAGAAATTGACGGTGCTGTACCTTTGGACGGAATTGGAAGCAAATTTCTTAACAAATCATTAGATCGTAAGCCTTCACCGAGGAACTCAATTCTGCGCTCTATAAGGATGGTATTAACCAGTGCTTCCCCGCTGGAAATCGCGGAAGCGGGAAAGCTATACCCTGCGTCTGATCGTTGTCTCACAGCCGTAAGCAACTCTGCTCCTTTGGCAAGATTGCCGGATTTAGCAGCTGCCTCTGCATAATTGAGGAGAACTTCTGAATATCTTAATACCGGCACATAGTCCAGAAATGTTGGATGCATGTACTTGGTCAAATAAGTACCACTGGTGTTAGTCCTGAACATGGTTTTTCTCGCATCTGTACTTCTCCAGGTTGGGTCTCCAAAGATTCCCATGGGGTTCATGCTATATTCCTGATTGGTATTGAACTCGTAACCTAACGAACTTTGACCGGATACATAGTCAAGAGCGGTCATGGGCATAGAAAGGATTGATTCTGTAGTCGTATAGTCTGACCGGAAGACGGTCAGAATGCTCGGCTGAAGCTGATGAGCAACTCCGGTTGCTGACCTGAAAGGTGCTGCTTCCGGAACGATTTTCTGTGCTTCCTGAATAACCCTGTCGTTCATTCCCATGGTGAGGTAAACCCTTGTCTTAAGCGCAATGGCGGTATTTTTGTGCGCCCTCGTTGTATTGAGCAGCGCTGAGCTATATGTAAGTGGCAGACTCGCTTCAGCTTCATCGAGATCCTTCAGGATTTGAGTGTATATCTCTGCTACAGTACTGCTCGGCAAACTATTGTTAGCAGAAGTCATCTGTCCGGACAGACGCAGAGGAATGCCAGATGAGGCGCCTCCATCCTTCACATAAGGCTGACCGTAGAACGTAATCAGGCTATAGTAAGATAGTGCCCGTACAAATTTTGCCTCTGCAATATATTGTGCCTTTATCTCTGCGGATACGACATCGGGGTTCGCTGCAAGTCCGTCAATCAGAAGATTGGATAGATTGATTGCTGCGTAGGCCGAGCTCCAAGTTGTTAATGCATCATTGGAACCTGAGTTAATAGTATGGTTCCATGCATCGTAACCTGTAAAGATATTATTCAGACGATTAAGAAACTCTTCCCCGCGGATATCGCTCAGCATCGGGTAGCGGCCGCCTAGGAAATTCCCGTGTTTCAGCGACTTGTATAAGCCGTTAACCTGCCCAAGTACGCGGGATGGTGTTGAGAACACCAGGTCTGCCTGAACGGACGTCTCAGGCAGAGGATTCAGCAGTTCTTTTTCATCACAGGCTGTAAGCGTGGAGCCCAATCCAACTGCCATGCAGCTTAACCTGAAGATGTATGTTTTGAATAGACCTTTATGTGTAGTTTTCATGTGAAATGATTTAATGGGATCTAAAAACCGATGTTGACTCCGAAAGTGAATGTTCTTCCCTGAGGCACTGAATTCTTGTCAACTCCGGGAGTGGTGTTCGTATTTCCGTTCACTGAGATATCCGGGTCCTGACCGCTGTATTTGGTAATCAGAAATGCATTGAACACCTGCGTATATAGCCTTACAGAACTTATTCCCGACTTGCCGAGTACCTTTGCTGGTATGCGATACCCTAGAGACGCGGTTTGCAGTCTGATAAAATCGGCCTTTTCTACGTTCTCGGATATCGGGAAAGAAGAACCGTTCGACAGAAGATCCCCGATGACCACGCGCGGGATGTCGGTATTCTGACCTGGCGTAGTCCAACGTTCCAAAACCTCCGTTGTATTGTTCCAGAAGCGCTGATCCCTCCAGGTTCCTTTGGTTCCATTCTGGATGTAGTTACCACCTGAATAGGTAAAGCTGATGCCCAGATCGAAGTTTTTGTATTTGAATGTATTGTTAAAGCCTCCGTAAAAGGTCGGAAGTGCGTTTCCAAGCAGGGCGTAATCATTAACACTTATCGCCGCAGCAGTTGTTCCGTCAAGATACGTCCAGCGACTCTGACCGGATGGCACAGAATGACTGTACTGGATCCTTTCGCCTGCCTTATTGATAAAAATACGCTGTCCGTTTTCAGGGTTGACACCATCTGTCACCGCTCCATACAGACTACCTACCGAATAACCTACGCGGGTAATGTTAGTAGTTTCGGAGGCGGTAGCTGTTGTGCCCACTATTTCGGCACCTTCACCGAAAAGTTCGGTTACCTGATTTTTGTTATGCGTATAATTAAAGTTGGTATTCCAGGTAAAATCGCCCTTTTTAATTACCATGGCAGATATACCGACCTCTATACCTTTGTTGTACATAGCACCAACGTTCTGAAGAATGGCATTGCCGGGAATGCCTTTGGAAGGCGCCTGTGGCACATTCAATATCAAGCCGTCTACGTTGTTATTGTAATAGGTCAAATCCACAGTAATCCTGTCATTCAGAAAACCCAGGTCGGCACCGATATTGGTCTGTTTACTGGTTTCCCAACCTAACTCCTCATTTCCTCCCTGAGTAAAGGCGAATGTCGGAACAGACCCGTAAAGACCCGATTCATAAAGAGATAGTGATCCGTAGTTATTTGTCAGGTTCCCATTACCCACCTTACCCCAGCTTGCTCTAAACCTTACATTGTTCATAATATCTGAAAGTCCTGATGACTTATAGAACTCCTCCTGAGACAAGGACCATCCTCCTGAAACACCTCCGAAATCGCCGTACTTCTTACCGGCACCCAGAGCTGAGTTACCATCGCGGCGGTAGTTGAGCGTGATGAAGTACTTTTTATCAAAGTCATAGCTTAACCTTCCGAACACCGAAGCAAATGCTTTTTCACTTAGGGAATTATTACCCGTTCCCGGAATAATATTGAGATATGAACCCTGATAACTATCAAAGAAAGTATCTGCTAGTCCGGTTCGCTGTGCTCCCCATGAGGAGTTATTGAATTTTTGAACATCATAACCGGCCAGAAAAGAAAGGTTATGAAGCTCTGCAAAGCTCTTTTGATAAGACAATGTTTGTGTAAGGTTCCAATTGTCGATTAAGATACTGTTGTTGTTCGCTTGTCCCCCTGCAGCAAAACCTGGCCCGTGAGTTGCACTATCGAAAGCTTTATTCTCGATTTTAAAACGGTCGATGCCATAGCTAAGCTTGTACACAAGATTCTTTGCCAGGTTGACATCGACCGAGAAGTTTCCGATAATCCTGTCGTTCTCCGACGAATAGTTATTGTATTCCAGAAGAGCTGCGGGGTTAAAAAAGTTGCTCGATACGGTATTATTACCCATACCCAGTGTGTTGGTGGCGCTCATGTTATAGGAACCGTCCGGATTCTGTGCATACACGTTAGGAGCTGACAAGGTTGCTAACCGAGCTATCGCTGTCAGCTGAAATGCGTTTCCTTCCAGCGATCCCGTTTGAGGCGAAGCATTCAGACTGTTATTGTAATTGATATTAGCACTCAGTTTCACCCACGACAATAACTTGTGATCGACATTAAAGCGTGCAGACTTTCTTGTAAACTCATTGGTTTTGAGGATACCCTTCTGATTACTGTAATTAGTTGAGAAATAATACTTTGTTGATTCTGAACCACCAGAGACGTTCAAACTATGATTTTGAGAGACGCCTGTCTGATACACCTCGTCAAACCAGTCTGTATTTACCAACGATCCATCTTCATTATAAGTGGGAAAGAAGGAAGCGGAAGGAACCGATGCGTTATTTTGATTATTCGATAGCATCTTTGAGTTCAGCACAGCTTCATTCTTGATTTCCATGAATTGCCCGGCATCCAGCAGATCAGGTAAACGCGTGGCGTTTGTCATACCTGCCCAACCTTCATAGTTCACTTTTGGCTTACCGGACTTTCCGCTTTTCGTTGTAACCAGAATCACGCCGGCCGCGGCACGTGATCCGTATATTGCAGTCGAGGCAGCATCTTTAAGGACGTTTATCGACTCAATATCTGCAGGGTTTATATCACCCAGGGGATTGTTAGCTACTTGTGAGTTACCAGAACTGTTTCCTGTATTAATAGGAACCCCGTCTACAACAATGAGTGGGTAGGAACTCAGAGAGATCGAGTTAATACCGCGAATTCTAATTACCGGTGCATTATTCAAGACTCCGTTTGGCTGGGCAATACTTACGCCTGTCGCCTTGCCCGCCAATCCCTGGTCAAAACTTTGAACGGGCACATCTTTTAGTGCTTCACCAGATACCCTGGCCGCAGAACCTGTGAACTCTTCCTTAGTCTGCGTACCATAACCTACAACCACTACGTCGTTAAGCATTTTCGAATCAGGCTTCAGTGCAACTTTAAGAGCGCCCTTGTTTCCCACAGAGACCTCCTGGGAAACATACCCGATGTAGGCAAATATTAGTGTGGCTTTAGGATCGTCAACAGAGATAGAGAACTTGCCGTTTAGGTCAGTAATGGTGCCGCTGGTAGTTCCTTTCACTTTGATTGATACTCCGGGTAGCGTCTCACCTTTTTCGTCTGTCACAACGCCCGTAATCTTCAAAGGCGGACGGCTTGGAAGAATTGCAGGGCTTGATATGTGTACAGAAAAAGGTTTAGCAGCTGAAGATAAGACGGGCTGGGCAGTGATTAGAAGACAGACTGCTAAGGATGACAGCTTACCCGTTGACGCGAGAACATACCTGTAGTATTTAACTCTATGAAATAGAGATTTTTTCATAATTTTGTTGCGTTAGGTGTTAAAGTAATTTTCGTGTAAGAACGCCATCAGGTTCCGAGGCCCGGCATCTTACAGATCTGATGCTTTACATTTGCTTTCCCTTCTGGTCTGGTTTACCTGGCCAGAAGGTCTCTTCTTTTTAATCCATACCTTTTTCCTTATTAATTTGTTATACGTTCTAATGAGCGCTTACATGTTTTTCAGTTGATAGCACTTTCACCAGCTTAACGCCCATTTGCTGATTTTCTCCTTCTATTTTAATACATATACCTTTTCTTACGAGAACACTCCGTAAAGTGAAGCTATTTCTATCTGATCAATTACTTATTACCTAAATATATTGAATTATTCGTATACAAATAACTATTTATTTAAATTTTCTTCAATTTAGAACGATTTTATCCACTTATTTTTCAATAAAACAGAATAATACAGACTATTATTTTGAAACAGTGCAATATTAAAGCGATATAGTATTGAAATAAGATTTAAAACCAAAATTTCATGCAACAAATCCTCCGATAAGCCTACAAACTCGTGAATTCAGAAAGATTCTATTGATTTTTTCCGAGGCTTATGTGAAATTCGATAGAAAGATTCCTAAATGACTACTTCTACGTCGCCCTTAATTGGATAGCTTTGACAAAGCAGGATCTGCCCCAAGGCAACCTCTTCGTCTGTGAGCACCTCATTATAGGCCATCCAAACCTGTCCCGATTTACATAACGCAAGACAACTGCCGCATCTTCCGGTCTCACAACTGTAGGGCAAATTAATATTCCGTGACTTTGCTGCGCTTAATATGGTATGCGGAAACTGCACAGAGATAACGCGCTTTTGCCCCCGAAAAAGAATAGTGACTTGATGAGGCGAGGTGTCTTCAGGGATAGGGACTACCTGTCTGGGCTCGCTGCTGAAGCTCTCTTTAAATATATTACCTGGAGGAATATTTCCGAGTAACGCTATATTCACCATTCTCATGTAGTCCAGAGGACCACACAAATAAAAAAATGCATCTTTGTTATCTACCTTAAGATACCGTTCGAGGAGTTGCTGAAGAAGCCAGCTACTGAGTCTGCTATGATAAAGGTCCAACTTGTAGCTAAATAAGAAGTGGATCTTGAAACGATCGGCGAATTCCCTCTGCAAATTTTCCAGTTGGTCGAGGAATAAGGCATCTGCTTCACTTTTATTACTATAAATAAGGACGACTTTACTACTATGCTGCTTAAGTACTCGCTTCAGAAGGGAGAAGCAGGGAGTAATACCGCTTCCAGCCGCAAGAAAAAAGAACTGATTGGAAGCGTTAAAATTACCAGGCAATACGAAGAGACCGTTTATTCCCGAGGTATAGAGCATATCTCCGATTTTAGCATTCATCAGTAGCAGTCGGGAGAACTCACCATTGTCCACTTTCTTAACGGTAATGGAAAGAGGTTCGTTTAACGAAGGAGACGAGGAAATGGAGTAAGACCGCCGCTTCTCGCCATGCCTGGTATAAAAAACCAGGGTAAGAAACTGACCTTCTTTGTATGTTGGCTGCCAACCCTCCAAAGGTTCCAGAACGAACGTTTTTGCAACCTTCGTCTCGGATATAATCCGCAGGATCTTAACTTGCTTTATAAGTGAATTGGATGCCATACGCCGGATGATTAGTTGATACTATCTAACTATCCAGACAGCAACATTGTTGGATAAAAGTGCCTATTCAATTCGCAACACACTGATTTAAAATAAAAAAGAGCAGGATCTCTGCTCTTTTTTATTTTAAACGCCATGGCAACCAGTTCTTCACCAGGTATGCGGCTCAGCCGGCTTGTTTGTTTGTAGCTAATACGGTGTGATAACAACCGGTCCTGCAAGACCCGAAGGCTGGATCTTCCAGTTCGAAGCATCAAGCGGCTTGTAGTTGATATCTACAATATTGATATCATGGAACTTCTTCCACTCAATTCCTTTTTGATCCATGTAGCGAATTCGGTTCGCCATGAGGTTTGTTACTTCCACACGAATGGTATTCTTACCAGGACGCAGATATTTTCCGATCCTCGCTTGGTAAGGAATACTCCATAAAATTCCTGCGTCCTGTCCGTTTACCCATACTCTTGCACTCTCATTTACCTTACCCAGATCCAGAATATATTCGGATGCCTTTCTTTTGGGCAACTTGAAGGTAACACTGTACTCCCCAGCCCCAGAGAAATTGTCCATATCGGTATCGCCAAACGTCGTCCAGTCTGCCGGCTTATCCAAGCTTTTATCCGCGGGAAGTACCGGACCTCCGTTAGAAAAATGCAACCGCCATTTCCCTTCTACTGGAATCGAAGGCAGTGCACTGTCAAGATACACCCAAGGCTTGATATCAGTCAGCACCTCTGAAGAAGCTCTAATAATCATCGCTTCGCCGGGCTGCATCTGCACTTTGACCTTTATGCCACTGCCTTCAGATGTGAATGACGCAGATCCTGTATAACCGCTTTGCGGGTCCATGAGGACTACAGATTTCGCTCCGACATTCAATGGCAGATCCTGATTCACCACCTTAGCTGTATGATTTACCAGATAATAGTATTTGCTTGTTCCGTCTTGTCTGCGAATAAAACCTAAGCCTGAATCAGTTACTGCTTCTCTTTGTATTCCCTCCATGACCAAGGCCTTTTGAAAATCCTCTGACACTATAACTTTACCTTTTCCCAGGATCATTTTCCTGACGCCATTTCCTGAGTCTGCGAAAGACAAGCTTGATAAGATATCTTTTAACAAGGCCTTTCTTTTATCCAGCTCTCCAAGTCCTGGTACATCGGCTGGCAACTTCTGAAATATTACGGTCGCGCCATCTTTGGCCAACGACAACATTTGCTGTAAAGTTTCAACTGGCATCATTTCAGACTGTGGTACCACGAGCACCCTGTAAGGCGAGGCATTTTCAGCGGTACGGATCATACCCCCGATGGCAGACGCCTTCTTCAGCAACAGATCTGAAACAAAATCAAGTGAATAACCCGCAGTCTGCAGAGCTTTTACATTTTTATAAAACGGCGTTGGATGCAACCACTCGTCGATATCATGAACCTTAAAAGGCATATCCTTTCCTTTGGCATTATTCCAGGCATCAAAAACCGGCCAGTACATCAGGATCTCGTTATCAGATTTCCCTGACTGCAAGACGGACTGAACCCTTGTAATATAGGAAGTAAGTCCCGGCATATGCTGCCAGAAGCTGTTCGCCGGTGTAAAATCAACCGAAGCGTAGAACAACCATCCTGGCCATGCGGCCTTCGGCGGAGAATAGGTCGTACCGTGAAAGAACACGTGATTAATACCTGATAAGAATACCTGCTCCACTTCCGGCTTACACTGAGACAGGGATGTCTTGAAATGCTCTGTCAGCCAGGTAAAGGTTTCGCAGGATACCAGGTTATGACCTGCGACATGAGCTGCTGAAGAAGCAAACTTCAGCATGACAGGATCGGGGTCAACGTTGCGGATATCTGCACTATCTCTCCTCAGACCCGGAATCGGGAAATAGCTGGAACCGAAGGTCTCACATTCAGGGATGTCTACGGCAGCATACAGGTCCAGCAGATTGCCCGGTGAGCCATGCGCCTGATTTCTGGTAATGCCTTTGTGCTTGCGTGCCCAGCTCGTCCAGGGCTCCGTGAAGTTAGCCAGGAGCATTTCAGACATCGTTTCCCTATAGTCAGATTTCAGTCTGGCCTGATGGGTCGTGGCTTCCTTACTAATAAACTCTCTGATAAACGGCCTGAAATCGTAGCCTCTGTTCTTTTGGAACAATGCTAGAAATTCTTCAGACCAGTCTGCTCCATAAACTTCATAACTATCGTTATAAAATGCCCTGACATTCGGTGACGAACCTTCAAAGGCGTCGTCAAACCGCTTAAGATAGGTATTCAGAGCGTTATGCGAAAAATGGTTCAAGGTATATCCTTCGCCTCCGGGAGAGGAGCGCTTGACCATTTGCCTTGTTTTGCCATTGAATACTGCATATAGCTCCCAGCTACCTGATTTAGGAGACCAGTTGAGGGTGCCGTCTGCGCTGACCTTATCGGCGATTTGTAGTACCTCGCCCTTATCGCCATATGCAGTAAGGAACTGCAAGGGTGCGGATTCCTGCCGGGGTTCTTTTACTTTTACTTTTTCCGCAAGCTTCGCACCTCCCTTTAACTCGTATGATTGCACGATTAACTTGGACGCTGCTTCATCGAGACTGATCTGAGGTCCCCCAAACGGCCAACCGGTTCCGTTTGTAAGATCTACACCCATACCCAACGACTCCGCTGTGCCTACAGTCGTATTGAGCATCTTCATCCATTGGGGCGTCAGGTAGGAAATATACTTTTCTTCCATTCCTTTCACTCCGTAAATAGGTGCAATCTCTACACCGCCCAGACCAGCTTGTTGGAAAGATGTTAACGAGGTCTTTATATCGGCCTCGCTTACCGCATTCCCCATCCACCACCAGCGGGTCCATGGCTTCATCTCTTTTTTGACGACTGGCCAACCGGCGGTTTGAGCCTTAAGTCCGGAGCCTGCCAGAAACATCGTTCCAAATATGGCAGCTGTTAAAAATCCTTTTCTTCCGTTCATGAGCGTTTAACGTGCAGGTTTATAATTTTTTCTAACGCCTAAGCTATTTTTTCAGCTTATAAACTTCTGTACCTGCCAGCAGGAAACAACCGAGACCGTAATCTTCGAAATCTGGCTTGCTGGTATAAGTAACCGGCTGACCGTCTTTTGGCTCCTTACCCGTTCCTTGCACATAACCCAGGAATCCATTCGGATGAACGGATTCTTTAGCCATTGCATTCCAGCCTCTGGTCAACGGCTGCAGGTATGTCGCTTTGTCAAGAATCCCGTGGTTTATACCCCAGGCCATACCATACACAAACAATGCAGTACCTGTGGTTTCCTTGCCTCCGAAGTGGTTCGGATCATGTAAGCTAACATTCCAGAAACCATCTGAACGCTGCACCGGAAGTACCGCTGCCATCAGATCTTTATAGTCCTGTAAATACTCGTTGTAATGAGGATCTGACTTTGGTAGCATTTCCAAAGTACGCGCAAGAGCGGCTACAACCCATCCGTTTCCTCTCGACCAGTAGCAATCTTCTCCGTTCGGTTCCTTGTAAGGAGCTACGAAATCCTTGTCTCTCCACCATAATTTATCAGCCTGATTGTACAGTCCGTTGCCACCATGTTTGTGCTTCGTGTAGCTGTACAGGTCGTACATCTTATCGAAATAGGTATTATCGTTATATAACACTCCAAGACGGGTGAAAACAGGCATGGCCATCTGGAAAGCGTCGATCCACCACCAGTCGTCATTCTTCTCGCTTTTAACCATCAGGTCTATGCTTTCTTTGATATCCTTGATACGTTCAGGTTGCTTATCCATCAGGTACAGATCAATATAAGTTTGACCGGCTGTGTGGTTGTCGGCATGACGGGTCTTAACGGTTCCCGCAAGTCCCCAGTTATGCTTTTCGCCCCATTGAACTGCATAATCATAATAAGCTTTCTTTTTGTCGATAGCATGAAGCGCCATAAGTCCTTCATAGTAAACCCCTCTTGTCCAGATATTACTAGGCCGGGCCTTATTGGTTACTATAATTTTTCCGGCGTCGGGCCATTTATCCATGAAGTATTGATTGGTTAATCGCATCTGCTTCAAAATTTGCTTCTTTTTAGGAAGCGTCTGTGCGGATGACTGAAGGATAAAGCAAACAAAGAGTATGGGAAGGATAAGAAATTTCCCCGAAATAGGCTTATTCATATTGATTCAATAATTTAATTTTTCGATTTATTTAAATAGTGGTTTAGTGAAAATCCAGGTGTGCCTCTTAGACCATCTACAACTGCCGCAGCGTTTACTTTTGCGCCTTCCATATTGGTATGTGTGTGATCTGCCGGGAACATCTTTCTTACCCGGTCTTCCCCCAAGGCATCGTACTTTTCAGAAATAAGCAGATTGAGATCGATATAGTGTGCGCCAGCTGTTCTGGCCGTTTCCTCAGCTAATTTGCTGTAACCTTCTCCCCCACGCTTCACCTTTCCATCGGTCCAGTTACTTCTTGGAACGGGCGAACAAACAATAGGTATCGCGCCTTTCTCCCGGGCTTCGATTATGAACCTGGACATATACCAGCCATAAGTATGGACAACTTCCTGTTGCTTCGTAATGGGGTTGTAAATTTCTCTGACCTCATCACCGGTAGATTTGATAGTTCCCCGGGCACGCGCTGTATCGTCAAGCGGACTACCGTCGTTGTGGCCGAACTGCATGATCACGTAATCACCAGGTTTTATCTTGTCGAGGACCTTAGTCCACAATCCCCTCGTTCTGAAGGTGCGGCTGCTGGTACCACCCAGAGCATGGTTTTCCACGTTAATACGCGTTGAATCAAAGTAATCGCTTATAAAACTACCCCAGCCCCACTGGTTTCCGCCACCATTCCCCTGGCCGTTTTTTACGGTAGAGTCGCCGATCAGAAACAATGTTGGTTTATCAGAGGGCCTCATCATAACAAATGAGGAAAAAACAGCTATCGTTAAAAACAGGCAGGTGTTGTAAAATGATTTCCTTTTCAATGTCTATCCTTTTTGGTTATCAATATGTATTCAAGGCCTGTGGTCATCAGAATGAAGAACTGATTGTAACAGTTTTTTTTCAAAAACTCGTTAGCTGCTTCAGTGCTCCAAACCTATTGAAGAAGAACAGGCGATTAAAAACAGTAATCGCTGATCCGATCTTATGCACAGCACCTATGTCTATTGTGTTTATAATAAGTAAGTTAAAAATAACTGGTTCAAAAATTAGTCTATAGCCAGAGGCAAATGAACTAATCTTATGCTATCTTACAACCTTATTACCATTTCTGCAACCCGTAGCATCCTGTATATCCATGCAGGTGAATAAAACAGAATGATAATTCGGCCGTTGTCTGGAAACGTAATCTGCATTGCATCTCCGGCTTAAACCGCAAACTTCAGCAAAACAAATGAGTCTAGACATCGTCATCGCACTATCATTGCTCCTCATCGGCTTCCTGTATTCATCTGTAGGACATGGCGGCGCGAGCGGATATATAGCAGTCTTGTCCTTATTTGCAGTTCCCGTGGACACTTATAAACCAATGATTCTAATCTTGAATATAGTAGTGGCCGGAGTGGCGTTTTACCAATTCAGGAAAGCGGGATTTTTTAAATGGGAAATATGCCGCCCTTTCCTTTTCACATCGGTTCCGGCTGCATTTATCGGGTCGCGGTTTCCTTTACAGGGTGAACTCTACAACCTGCTTCTGGGCCTCGCCTTGGTTGTTCCTATTATAAAACTATTGGGGGTAATACCATCCGACTCAGAGCATAAAAGAGTGATACCTGTTGTAGCGCCGCTTATCTGGGGCGCGGTGCTTGGTTTATTGTCGGGGATGTTAAATATCGGTGGAGGAATCTTTCTGAGTCCGGTTCTCATCCTTCTGTCGTGGGCGAATGCTAAAGAGGCAGCGGCAGCATCGGCTCTTTTCATTGTTCTCAACTCTCTTGGCGGCCTGCTCGGCAGCTCAGATCCGATAAGCATAAGCCCCTCAGCGGCAGTATGGTTTTCAAGTGCTGCAGCCGGGGGATTTCTGGGGTCGTATATCGGAAGTCAGCGACTTCCTCAAGTTACTATACGCTATCTGTTGACCGCCGTTTTGGCGATCGCTTCTTGTAAGCTGATCTTCTTTATGTAAACATCTTATCGAATTACTCAACAGCACACTTGCTTCCTGAAAATATTGTTCGTTTTTTTATACTCGAAAGCCGACCAATTCCGTCAACCGTTTTAAACCTGCTAACCATTATAACATGTACAAACGTTTTTTCATAACTGCTCTCTTTTGCTGGTTCTCCATCTGCATGAATGCTCAGGTCTGGATACCCGACAATGGAAACGGAACATATAAAAACCCGATCATCCACGCAGATTACTCAGATCCCGACGTTATCCGTGTCGGTGACGACTATTACATGGTTGCTTCGAGCTTCAACACCCAGCCGGGAATCCCGGTTCTGCATTCCAAAGACCTGGTCAACTGGACCATCATCAATCATGTATATGACCGCCTGCCCCTCCAGAGATATGAAAAAATGCAACCTGGTCAGGGATCATGGGCACCTGCAATAAGACATCACAACGGTCTCTTCTATGTATACTTCTGTACACCCGAAGACGGATTATTTGTTGCCACTGCAACAAATCCGAGAGATAAATGGTCGTTAACCCATGTTCAGGATGTAGCGAACTGGGAGGACCCCTGTCCTTTTTGGGATGAGGACGGACAGGCTTACCTGCTCCGAGGCAAAGTAGGTGCTGGCCCTGCCATACTTCATAAGATGTCGGCCGACGGAAAAAAGCTGCTTGACAATGGAAGATTGATTTATGAGGATCTAAAAAAACAACCTGTTCTGGAAGGCTTCAAGTTCATGGAAAAACGCGATGGGTATTATTATTTTGCTGCACCTGCTGGTGGAGTCGCCACCGGGTGGCAATCTGTCTTTCGCTCCAAAAATATCTATGGCCCTTACGAAGATAAGATTGTCCTTCAACAGGGCAATACCTCCGTAAATGGTCCTCACCAGGGAGGATTGGTAGAAACACAGACGGGCGAATGGTGGTTCATTCATTTCCAGGATAAGGGCGTGTACGGACGCATTGCACATCTGCAGCCGGTTACCTGGAAAGACGGATGGCCCGTTATGGGCAACGATCCTGATGGTGATGGCATTGGCGAGCCCGTAATGAGCTATAAGAAGCCAAACGTCGGAAAGACATTTCCTCCGGCTGTCCCTCAAACATCCGACGAATTTAACTCTCCGAAACTTGGACTGCAATGGCAATGGCAGGCTGCACCGAAAAAAGAATGGTTCGATCTCAGCGTATCAAAAGGCAACATACGTCTGTATACGGTTTCTAACCCTACGGATAGTGCAAGCTTGTTTTATGCTCCCAATCTCTTACTTCAGAAAGTCAGCGCACCAGCCTTTACCGCTACAACTAAGCTGGAGTTTCATCCTGAAAACACGGGTGACCGAGCCGGAATAACTATAACCGGAAATTACTATACGTTTCTCTGTATTGAAAAAACCGGGAGCGGGAATGCGCTGGTGATATATGAGGCTGTAAGAGAGAACAGAAAATTCCTTGCACCTAAAGTCCTGGTGAGTATACCCTTTAAATCGAACAGAGTATGGCTGCAGGTAAGCATGAGCGACAAGGAAATGTGCCGTTACAGCTATAGCGTAGACGGAAAAAACTTCACAAATATAGGATCAGAATACCGGACGGACAAAGGTACATGGATCGGGGCCAAAGTAGGAATTGCAAGTCTCAATCCTCATTTGCTACCCTCAAAAGGATATGCTGATTTTGACTACTTCAAAGTCTCTCCATAATCTTCAATTAAGAAACAGGTGAGCACTCACCTGTTTCTTCTATAACCTTTTTACTTGTCCGGATCCATTAATGTCGCTTTTCACTCTTGGAGAACCTTTGTAATAAACAGTTCCACTACCGTTGATCCTTACGTCCAGTTCCTCCTCAGCATGGACGTAGGTATCGCCGCTACCCGAAATGGTAACCTCAGAACGCACAGATTGAAGGTTCGATAGTTCAGCCTTTCCAGAGCCCGAGATGTCCACCTCAAGTGATACGCAGCTAAAGTTTTCACTAATATTGATGTCCCCTGAGCCATTAATAGTCACGATAAACTGCTTAGCCTCGGGAAACCGCCCTTTAACATCCATATCCCCGCTACCGCTTAGCGTCAAACCATTTAAAACAGGTAGTGTTACAAACACCTCCACATCATCGTCGTCTACATTAACATCGTCTTTATATCTCAGCGTAAGGCTTTCCCCCTCAATCTTCGTTTCATACGCTTGGATTAAGTTGGAAGAGCCTTTTAGTTCAATTTTAAAATTATCGCCGTAAACAACATGAACCGTATTCGCACCACCGGCTTCTATCCGTTCAAATCCTGAGATGTCTCTCGTCTCAGAAATAATATTATTGTTGGCTACCAATCGTTCTCCATTACAGGAATGGAAAGCGAAAGCAATGATTAACAGTAGACCTGCAGCGAGGCCCTTTGTAAATAGGTTTGTTTTCATCAGGTTTGTTTTATAATGGTCAATGGAGATATTTTTCGCATACGGTAGCAGTTCATTGCAGTATCCCCCAACTGGGCGACAAGCTTATAGTTAGCCACGGCACCCACGGCTGCTCCGATCACAGGAACCAGTTGTGCCATCTTCGCCAGGTCGATATAATCTCGATATTCCTGTTGAAATGTCCGCCAGTTAAACTCCTCAACATCATTGGGCAATGAACTGCTATAGCCTTGCCAGCGTTCAATGATTTCGTACACTTCATTCCTTCGCTGCTGACTCGAGAAAGCCAACTGAAAAATGTAAAGGAGATATAACCTTTCTTTATAGTCTCTCACATCAAAGCCGTACAACGCTGCTATCTCAAATAACATTTTCAACTTTATGCCTAAGAGAATAGGAAAGTCAGCCAAACCTAACAGTATGCCGCCCGCACCGGTCACTGCCCCTTCTACAGTAGCTGTCTTCTGATAAAATGCAATTTTTTGTTTGACGTATGACTCTCGTAGAAATAGAGAGGAGCTTTCATCTATTTTGGTGAATGTTGTATGTTTAGAGCCAAAAAGAACACCCTTGACCATTTTTTCAATAGTCACTGTGATCGCATTATGGGCCTTTTCAGGAATGAGTCCGTTAATTTTATTCTGAATATGTTTGGAGAGCCGGTTACCTAAGGATGGCTTCCTTCTCATCTTATACTGCCAGAACTGCAGCATTAAACCGGCTTCTTCCTCATATTTTCCCATAAGCTAATATAAGGATATTCACAAAATCATTACCGCACAATATCCCGACAGAATCCTCCACATCGATAAGTGGCCTATTTGTTTCGGATCAAGATCAGGTTGGTGCGGTCTGACTCATAAACCCTTTGGTAAAAGTCAACGAGTTTGGCGTATGTTTCTGCAGGATATACGCCTTCGTTCAAGCGAAGCCTCCTTTTGTATACCAGTGTATTATCTGTCAGACTAATTTCAGCACTAAATTCACCAAAATCAGTTTTCAGCCTCTGGTCCGACGGTCTGGATTCCAAGCGATAACCCGCAGGCAATGAATAAACAAGCTCGTCAGAATCAATATAACCACGACTGATATACACGGGTTTTTGCCGATTAACTACCTCCCTGAGGCCCCTGCCCCTGTTAATTACATTAAGAGATAAGGTATAGCGCCCGCCATTGATCAACGCATAATCCCGCGCATGGAATTCGAGACTTTCAGTGGCGTTCGGACTATTTCCCTTGTTCTGCTGAAGATCAAACGATCGTATTTCCAGATTGTTTAGCGGGTAAATTTCCCTCAGCATCTTCACTTGTTCCTTCAAAGGTTCTCCAATCAACGCCTCCCTGTTATCATATTGCCAACCAGCGAAAGTCGTCGTCATCTTTCCTTTAAGTTCCCCTTCGGCACTTAACACAAAGGACCCTTTCCTCACTTGCAAATTCTCCTCTGTGCGCATCTTCGGAGTTCTTAATAGCTTTCCACCGTCCTCAGAACAAACTAAAACCAGACGGTCATCCGTGAAATCGCCCAGATAATCAAACGGAAGCGTCTTACTGGTGCAGTCGACCCATGCAGTATCCTTCTCAAAGGGAATGCACAAAATAGCATGATTGAACTGGTTCATGCTGGCGAAGTCTGGTATTGCATCGGTCTTATAGTCCCCTGCTTCCACAAGCGTGTAGTAGGATCGTATACCCGCTCCTGCCAGCAAGGCTTTCGCGTAATTCACCAGGGCCTTACAATCTCCATATCCCAGGCGGTCCACCTCAGCAGCCGGAATAGGTTCATATCCGCCGATTCCTATTTGCACACTTACATATCTCGTCTTTTGCTGTATGAACTCGTAAATCTTCCTAGCCTTTTCCCGCGGGTCTTTCAGCTCTGTTACCAGTGCACTCACCGTGGCGAGTGTCTCTTCCGGAAGATTATCTTTACCTTTCAACAGCGCTTCATTCATCCACAAACCATACTCTTTCCAATCGGTAAAAGATCCTGATACATCCTGAAATGTGAATTTTACCGGTGCCACCTTCACAGAAGGCATTACCAATGAAGGATCCTGACTGTAAGGCTCGGCTTTCAGCGCCTTCACATTTTTCACCTCCCACACATAGCTTTTTTGCCCCTTAGCATCAGTATTCACTACTACCTTCCCGGGATAGTTAAGCTCTTTAAACCTGATGCCGAAATCGGCACCGCATAGAAAAGTAAATCGCGAAAGTTCAAGAGAAACACCTTCCCCCTGAATAGCAGACCACTCCGGAAACAGCAAACTTTGCCGGGAACGGATCTCGTATTCATATTCAAGTGTAAACGGGTAGGTAATCATGGCCGGATTGAAGCGCTTCACACGGGCATCTTCAAATAAGGAATAGTTACTAGCCGCACTCTCATCCCTGAAATCCTTTGCCGAGATTTTACCTACAGGTAAACCGAACTCATTATAGATCGTCGCCTTTATGGATTTGATATTCCTGGTTTTATTATACCAGACCGCAATTTTCGCCTCAGCGTCTGCACTGCTGTTCAGGATGGTGACCGCTCTCTTATAGCGGTAATCTACCTGATTGAACGACTTTACTTCAATAGTAAGTTCCTCATTTCGCACTACCGCCCCGGCACGAACCTTCAGCTCCGAAGAAATATCACTGACAGCATAGCTCTGCTGCCCCCTCGCTCCCAGGCTGTGCCAAAAGCAGAAGAAAATGATTACAAAGACCCGCATTATTTTTTCTTGAAAATCACCTCTACCTTTTGTGTCTGCACCATCTTGTTAAATAACTCCTTTAACGCCGGATATTCATGCGCCAGGTAAATAGATTTATTTAATTGTGTCATTTGAGACACGGTTAGTTGGTTACCTTCCTGCTCCATACTCGCCATATATCTGCCGCCGCCTTCTGGGAGTGCAAGCCCGACATTTCCTGGCTTATTCGCTAATTCAAAGGTATCCGGATAGACAAGCACGACGTTCACTCTCGTGTCTGAAGGCGCTCCCCAATCCACCGGATAGGACCGCTTGTCCAGCTTAAAAGGATTCTCCTGTATAGGGTCCATAAAATAAGGGTTAAATGAAATCTGCTCCCTATTGAGGTTATCGTAAGCGTCAATTTCGACCTCATAGGTTTCCACCACCGAGTTTTCCAGGCTATCTAAATTTTTAATATCAAAATTCAGGATCTTTATTCGCGGCATCTTCTCGTCCAGATTCTCCACATATTCCTCTACCGAATTGAAGTCCTTGATCGCACTCCGCTTGTTGTAAGCTTCATACCCCTTCGAATATCCGGTAATCGTACCTTTTATTTTGCCGGTTTCCGCTAGTTCAAGCTTCAAAGAATATATCTTGCTCTCCTTTTGGGATGCCTTAAGATCAGTCCAGTACGAAGGCTTGGTAAGGCTAACGACCCGCCCCTGGTCGTTTATGCAGCGAATTGGAAGCAAGCCAAACGGCAAAAGGGGGTCGGTCGCATCAAGTAGATAGCTATTATCGCCGATATTTACCTTGGCCACTACGTAGTTAAAGTCGCTTAAAACCGGATACAACTTATTAATAATGCCGTTGTCACGCGTAGATAATAATACGGCATCTGCATCCACTCCTGCCGCTCCCAATGCAGCCAGCAGGGACAGGTTTATATCGGCCACATTGCCCGTATGATTCTCAAGCGCCTTCTTTATCCCATCTTCGCTGTAGAAATGCCTGGACTTATTCCACTTAAACGATTTTTGAATGTAAGCATATACCGCTTTCGCCTTACTGAGTTCATCAGTTGTTCCCTGCAGCACCGGCTCCAGCCGTCCCTTGAATAGATCAGTTTTCTTGATTTGTGCCCCGAACAACGTTTCTTTTTTAAGCTCCAGATCAATATCTTTCCATTCCTGGGTTACTTTACGCTTGTATCCGTTATACTCTACATAATCTGACAACTCAAAAGTGATGGCCGAGCGGAAATTGCTCGCGGCCGTCATATAATCCTCTTCAACCAGTGCCGGTATATTTTTCATAGCGAATAAGAGTTTCGAACAATCCGCCTTAACACCACCCCCAGGATTAAAGCAGTCCTTCTCAAGCTCTGCCTTATTAGTTGTCAGCGGTTGACCTCCTTTTAACGCCACGTTATAATTATATACCGCAGGTATACTGGCAATATATTCGCTATACACCTTGGGAATATCCCACTGAAAAATCCAGCTTCTGAAATTGAAAACGTAGGGAGATTCCAGCTGATAACTGTATTCGATAATACATCCATCCCTCATGTTAGGCATGGCAAATTTTACATGGTCCCAGTGCTTATTCTTATTCTCTTTATACACTTTCTTCTCGTCAAGTGGCGTCCTGCTTATATTCCCGTTCTCGTCCTGCGAAATAGTCACCGCTTTAATTTGAGAGACCGATTCAAAACGATCATTATCTGTCTTGTAAATAGGAATAATAACATCTCCCTGATCGAATCCCTTGCTGTTAAAGATTTTTATCCTGACGTGATAATCGAAGATTAAGGGAGTACGCGAGCCGCTACTGATTCTCGCGGTTCCGAACTCGCGCAAGACAACGGCATTCGCCGTGGCATCAGCAGCGTATTGTTTCTGGTCGAGCTCTTCAAGATTGTGTACTCCAAACTGGAAATCTTGGGCAAAAACGGTTAGTAAGGGTGCTAGAGACAGCAAAACACCAAGTAAAGATCCTTTCATTCGTGATAAGTTTAGGCGTCTAAATATAGTACTTTAGATGATTAACTGCGTGAAAGTGAATAATCTATTTCTTATTCAGACGAGCTTCTTCGAGGTCCAGATTATGCTCCATATCCCGGAGCACCTCCTCATCGTATCGCTTCTCCTCGGCAAGGAGGTGCAAAGCATTCCGGCGCAGGTTGATGAGCTCAAGCATAACCCTTTTATATAGCTTCTTTACTGAAGCCAGATCAATATTCAGATCGCCACTTTCAGCCATTTCAGACACTCTAATCGTCCGCTCAAGCTGTTCCCGTATTCTCCTTATCGCATCAACTTCCGACATCTCTTTTGTATAGTAGTTTTCGAGGTAAGCAACAGATTGCCTGGCGAGCTGCAACCTGATAACTTCAAACTGCTCCTCAGCCGGCGTATAGTCATCAACCTCTTCAACCTTCAGCCACCTCAGAAAGAGCGGCAACGTAAGCCCCTGAAATACCAGCGTTACGAGGATCACGATAAAAGTGATAAACAAAATCAGGTTGCGGTGTGGAAAGGCTTCTCCGTTGCTGAGCGTAAGCGGAATCGCCAGTGCGGATGCGAGTGATACTACTCCTCTCATGCCTGCCCACCCTATGATAAAAGGAAGTTTATACCCCGGATGGTTCTCATCCCGACGAACCCTTCGGCTAAGGATACGTGGCAGGAAGGTAGACAGGTAGACGAGTACTATCCGAATAACAATGACAATCGCGCTGATCATCAACGCATAGGTGACCGCCTGCTCCCTGGAATAGTCGCCTAGCCCCTCTACAATAAGCGGAAGCTCCAGCCCGATCAGAATAAACACGAAGCCGTTTAACAGAAACCCCACAGTCTCCCAAACTTCTTTTGTCTGTATGCGGGTATGGTAATTAAGAAATTCTCTGGAGCGGAATGAGAGGAAAAGTCCGCCGCTGACTACAGCAAGTACCCCTGACCATTCAAGCTCTTCCGCAGTAATGTACATCAGGTAAGGAGCAATAAGCGTGATAGGAGTCGTAATACTGGATGAACGCGCCCAAAATCTGAGGATAAAATAAAGAATATGTGCGATGACTAATCCTACAAATACGCCCATCACCGCAAGCTCCGCGAAGCTTACGGCTGCCTCCTGCAGGATAAATTGACCCGTTAGCACGGCTGCAGTAGCAAAGCGGAACACCGTTAGCGAGGCCGCGTCATTTACCAGGCTTTCCCCTTCCAGTATGGCCAGGCCCCGTTTAGGCATATTCAAACCCTTTAAAACAGAGGTTGCAGCTACCGCATCTGGCGGTGAGATAATTCCTCCTAAAAGAAACCCCAAGGCAAGCGTGAAACCGGGTATGATATTGGCAGAAAAGTAGGCTATCGCCAGCGATGTGAAGAAAACCAGTCCAAAACCCAGAGAGAGAATAGATCTTCTCCATCGCCAGAAACTTTGCCATGAAGTATTCCAGGCCGCTTCAAACAGTAAAGGAGGAAGAAATATCAAAAACACCAGATCGGGATCAATGCTGATCACCGGCATTCCTGGCAGTAAGGAAATACCCAGTCCGCCGACCACCAGGAAAATGGGGTAAGAAATCTTTAGCTTTTGGCTCAGCAGGTACAGCATCGCCATGGCAAAAAACAATGTCAGAATCAGAAGCAGGTTTTGATGTATCATACCAAATCGCTCACAAAGTTAAGTGAAACATACCAGCCGTTTAGATGTTTCATAAAACCGACCCTTAAACCACTCCGAATATAGTGAATGAAAGAAATAAACGACATTATCAAAGCATATGAAACAGCCTCCGCACAAAGGACGAAAACCGCACTGGCAACGGTTGTTCATATGGAAGGTTCTTCCTACCGCAGGCCGGGCGCGCGAATGCTCGTCACTGAAACGGGAGAATTAACGGGCGCGATCAGCGGTGGCTGTCTGGAGGGCGACGCCCTTCGTAAAGCTCTTCTGGCGATACATGAGTCACGAAACAAGCTGGTAACTTATGACACCAATAATGAAGATGACGCACGTTTCGGCGTGCAGCTCGGATGCAACGGCGTTATTCATATCCTCTTTGAGCCTATCAACCCGCAGGCGAAGCATAACCCCATTACGCTGTTGAAAAAAGCGATAACAGAACGCCGACACTCAGTTATTGTAACACTTTTTTCCCTCCTCAACAAGCAAAATCAACCGGGAACGAGCTGTCTGCTGAATGATAACGAACTGATTATTAACAACAGTACGCAGTATAAAAACCTGCCTCCAGGCCTGAGCGATGATGCACAAACAGCGCTGACTACAAAGCTCAGCCTGGTTAAGGATTACAGTCCTGACCTCATCGGCTTTGTGGAGGTTATCGAACCTCAGATAGCCCTGGTAATAGTTGGTGCAGGCAATGACGTCATTCCGTTAACCCAGATGTCGCAGATTCTGGGCTGGAGTACAACTCTTATAGACGGTAGACATACACATGCTAACAGGACACGATTTCCCAACGTTAGTAAGATCTTCGTTCTAAAGCCTGAATCGGTACTTGATGAAGTCGTGACTGACAGCAGGACAGCTTTTGTACTGATGACTCATAACTACAATTACGACCTTGAGGTACTTAAACAACTTGCAACAGTCAATTGTGCCTACATCGGTATCCTCGGGCCAAAAAAGAAGTTCCTCCGTATGATTGATGATCTCGCAGACAATGGCCTGGAGCTGCCTGAGACTGTTCGTGATAATATCTATAGTCCTGTCGGCCTGGACCTGGGAGCTGAAACCCCAGAAGAGATCGCCTTATCTGTAGTTGCTGAAATAAAAGCCGCTTTCGCCTGCCGCAAGCCAATATTCCTTCGCGACAAAGAGCAAGCCATACACGCAGGGAGCAAAAAACTCCCTGCTTAATGAACAAGTATGGAAGACTACGCAATCATCATCCTCGCCGCCGGGAGTTCAAGGAGAATGGGACAGCCTAAACAGCTTCTGAGAATACAGGGAAAAACGTTACTGAGGCACACGATCGATGAGGCTAAAATCCTGCTACCCTCCTCCGTTTTTGTCGTCGTTGGTGCAAATGCAGATGTCGTTAACTCCGAATTAAGCCACGACCCCAATATTCATATCTGCTATAACGCCTTATGGCACGAAGGGATGGCATCTTCCATTAAAACTGGATTAACGTCAGCCCTGGCTCACAATGCGGTGATCAAGGGCTGCCTGATCAGTGTTTGCGATCAACCCTTCCTTACAAGGGAAATATATGCAGGACTTATAGCCGCACATAAAAAGAATCCGGGACGCATCATTGCATCCCTTTACCGAGATGTTGCGGGTGTGCCAGTGCTCTTCGACAGTGATTATTTCCAGCACTTGATGACACTCAATGGACAGCAAGGTGCAAAAAAACTATTGAACAGCCCGGCTTTCAAAACGCTTCATGTGCCCTTTCCCAATGGCCACATAGACCTCGACACCCCCGAAGATTATAAAAGGTATCTCAGTCAGGCAGCCAAAAAGGGATAAAACCTTTTCATCAAACCGCCTGTTCTAACCCTAACTTACAATCATTCACCTTTAATTTTGAAGTATGGCAGCACCCGAGCTTCGCTCCATCAATCTCAACATCAACAAGGAACAACATGTTCTTCAGGTGCTACCTTGGGTTTCACTACTGGATGCCTTGCGCGACCACCTTCAGCTTACCGGCACCAAGAAAGGTTGCGACCATGGACAGTGTGGGGCATGCACGATTCTGTGCGACGGGAAAAGAATCGTCAGCTGTCTGACACTCGCTGTCATGAAAGACGGCGCCAGCATCACAACCATCGAAGGCATAGCCGATGGCGAACAACTGCACCCCCTGCAGAAAGCGTTTATCGAACATGACGCCTTCCAGTGTGGTTACTGTACGCCCGGACAAATATGCAGTGCCATAGGAATGATTCAGGAAGGGAAAGCGAAGACAAGGGCTGAAGTGAAAGAGCTTATGAGCGGGAACCTCTGTCGTTGCGGTGCCAACATAGGAATAATTGACGCCATCATGGAAGTAATGGAAGGAGGTTCAAATGAATAACTTCGACTACCAGCGTGCGGGCTCCTTCGACGAGGCCATCCGCCAGATTACCGCGAAGAACGACACCAAAGTCGTTGCCGGTGGCACGAACATCCTTGACCTACTGAAGTACTTTCTCACATCCGCCGACAGGCTTATCGATATCAATCATACCGGCAATCACCATGACATCAGAGAAACAGAGTCTGGAGGTCTGCATCTCGGCGCTCTGGCCACAAACGCAGAAACAGCCTATCATCCCCTTGTCGAGAGTCGCTATCCTCTACTCGCCCAATCTATCCTGGCCGGCGCATCTGCACAGATTCGTAATATGGCAACGAACGGAGGAAACCTTCTGCAGAGGACACGCTGCTACTATTTTTATGATGCAAGCAGCCCCTGCAACAAAAGAGAACCCGGCAGCGGATGCTCCGCCATTCCCGGCTATAACCGGATTATGGCTATTCTTGGAACCAGCGAACATTGTATCGCGGTGTATCCTTCAGACATGAGTGTCGGTTTAGCAGCCCTCGGTGCCGTTGTAAATGTAAGAGGTCCTCAGGGAGATCGTAGCATTCCTTTCTCTGAGTTCCATCGCCTGCCGGGAGAAACTCCTCATCTGGACAATAACCTGCAGCATGGCGAGCTCATCACAGGCATTGATCTCCCGCAAAAAGGATTCGCAGAGAATTACTCTTATCTCAAGCTACGCGACAGAAACTCTTATGCCTTTGCCCTTATTTCTGTTGCTACAGGACTGGAACTTGATGGAGACATCATCAAGGATGCCCGCATAGCCCTGGGAGGAGTAGCCCACAAACCCTGGAGAATCCCTGAAGCCGAACAGTTTTTAACAGGCAAGCCTGCAGTTAGAGAAAGCTTCGCCGCATGCGCAGATATAGTGCTGCAAGGTGCTGTACCTTACAAATACAACAGTTTCAAGATCGAGATGGCCAAAAGAGCAATCATTCGCAATGGTATGATGGCTCTCGATCCATCGTCTCAATTACCCGGCGCGCAGCCTTCAGTTTAAAACATAAAGCATGTCAGTTCAACCATCAATAGGAAAATCACTGAACCGTCTGGAAGGACATTTGAAAGTTACGGGAGCAGCCAGATATGCGGGAGAGTATCCGGGCGAGAACCTTGTTTATGGCTATATCGCCAACAGCACGATCACGAAAGGAAAGATCAAAAGCATAAACACCAAAACTGCCCTGTCTCTCAAGGGTGTGATCGAAGTTTTCACCCATAAGAACCGGCCCTCCCTGGCATGGTTTGACTTCCAGTATGCCGACATGGACGCTCCTCCAGGTGCGGCGTTCAAGCCGCTTGCAGATGCAGAGATCAAGTATAATGGACAGCCGATAGCGCTAGTTGTCGCAGAGACTTTTGAACTGGCACGCTACGCTGCGACCTTAATCAACGTCGAATATGAGGAAGATACATTCGAGACAAACCTGATTGACAACCTGGACAAAGCCCGCTCACCCAAACTGGGCCTGGCAACGTTCCTGAAGCCGCCACCAACGAAGCCAGTTGGCAACTACCAAAAAGCCTACGAAGAATCTTATGCAAAGGCCTCCGGAGAATTCTACCACGGCACAGAGCACCACAACCCGCTCGAACTATTCGCTACAACAACCATCTACGAAAAAGACGGCAAGCTGACGATATATGATAAGACACAGGGCACCGTAAACTGCCAGATCTACGTCGCTAATGTGTTCGGTTTAAAATATAAAAACGTACAAGTCATATCTCCTTATGTTGGAGGTGCTTTCGGTTCAGGCCTGCGCCCGCAGTTCCAGCTTTTCTTCTCTGTGATGGCGGCCCTTGAGCTAAAGCGACCGGTGCGCGTCACCCTCGACAGACATCAGATGTTTACCTTTGGACATCGCCCTCCCACCTTACAGCGTACACATTTCGGAGCAGACACCACCGGAAAAATACAGGCCTTACATCATGCCGCATATGCGGAGACCTCGCGGTTTGAAGATTATACCGAAGTGGTTGTTAATTGGAGCAATGTCCTGTACCCTTCAAAAAACACATTGATGGAGTACAAAATTGTACCTCTGGACGTCTTCAGCCCGCTCGATATGCGGGCGCCGGGAGGGAGCACAGGAAGTCATGCTATTGAAAGCACGATGGACGAGCTATCATACGCATTAAACATCGATCCCTTAGAACTGCGGCTCATAAATTATTCGGAGATCGACGAGAGCACCGGCCGCCCCTTTTCCAGCAAGGAGCTCCGCCAATGTTACCTGCAAGGCGCAGAAAAGTTTGGCTGGTCGAAGCGGAGTCCGCAGACCAGAAGCATGAAGCGTGGAAACAAGCTGGTCGGATACGGTATGGCTACCGGAATCTGGGAAACTATGCAATTGCCTGCCCGTGCCGAGGCTCAACTCACAAAGGATGGAAAACTACACGTCCTGAGTGCAATAACCGACATCGGCACCGGCACACTTACGGTAATGACGCAGATTGCTGCTGATGAGCTTGGCCTCTCCATGGAAGACGTATCTTTCTCTTATGGAGACAGCAAAATGCCCTTCGCACCCATTCAGGGCGGCTCTTTTACGGTATCCACCGTAGGCTCGGCCATCAAAGCCGCAGGATCTGCGTTACGCCATAAAATTTATAAGAAAGCGCAGGCAATCAAGGGAAGCGCCTGGAAGAACCTAAAAATCGAAGATGTAGTCTTCAACGGGGGCTGCGTCAGCCTGAAAAAGAATCTGTCCGATACCATTTCTTTCAGGGAGATCATTGCAGCTAACAAGGGCAGGATGATTAAAACCACCAACCTTTCGCTTCCCAAATCGTTCAAACTAAAGAAATACACCCGGGCCGCTCACAGCGCCGCATTCGTTGAAGTAGAGGTTGATGAAGAGCTCGGAGTAATTAACGTCACACGGGCGCTTACTACAGTAGCAGCCGGAAGGATTATCAATCCCAAGACAGCCCGCAGTCAGATATTAGGGGGAATGATCTGGGGAATCAGCAAAGCCCTGAGGGAAGAAACTATTACTGATCATGAAATGGGCAAATACATGAATCAGAACCTGGCAGAATACCACATTCCCGTACATGCCGACCTGCACGAACTTGAGGTCGTATTCGTAGAAGAAAAGGACGATATCGTCAACGAACTCGGAACAAAGGGAGTAGGAGAAATTGGATTAGTAGCCATTCCACCAGCGATCGCCAATGCCGTATTTCATGCCACCGGAAAGCGAATTAACCAGTTCCCTATCCATTTTGACTCGCTGCTATAAGATCTACAGGCCCGCTATATCGTTATAATCGTAAACAAGATCCCGCAACGTCTTCTCGGTAAAACGAGAGGCGTTGTTAATCTTATCAGCTATTTCCGGTATATCGCCCATTGTGCTAAGCAGAATCTCTTTAACCTCCTGTTTGCGGCTATCACCAGCCATGAGCCGTGTCACTACATCCTTAAGAACTGTATTTTCGCCACCCTTCTCTACGTAGTAAGCCGGAGACTTTCCTCTGCCCGACCCTAATGAAACACCTAAGCCACCCATCATGCCACCTCCAAAAACTCCCGATGAAACAGACACTGATGGTGAATAACCATCATCAAGGGTCAACAGATTTACCGCACCGCTGTCTACTACACGGAGGAAGCGCCATGCGTTGCCCTGCTTATGATAAACCTGCCGGCTCAGATAGTTCGCACCATTATCATACAACTGAAGCACCTTGTCGGGACTGAGTTTAACAGTCTTTTTGTTATCTGTCTTGATCTTCAGCGACGAGGAGGTTAGCGCCGTGATCTTCCCACGAAGTGTATCTCCCTCAGAAGTGAGAACATAGTCCTGAGAATAGGCTGCAGAAACAGAGAGCAGAAGAACAAAAAAGAATAAGAATCTAAAGTATCTATACATCTCTCCTAAAAACGCTCCCTCAAATTGAATAGTATCTAAAAAGGATCCTCATTTAAGAAATCGGCACAATATCGACAACCTCAATACCGTAACCCTTCAAGCCGGCACGCTTCTTCGGGTTATTTGAAAGCAACCTCATTTTAGAGATTCCCAAGCTCCGGAGGATCTGCGCACCAATGCCATAATCCCGCTGATCCGCAGTCACAGCCGTGGGTGCAGACGGAGCACGCTTGCCGGCCTCCATGCCGTTATATTTATAGAGCTTATCAAGCAGTGTTGTACCAAAGCTCTCCTGGTTCATATAAATGATAACGCCCTTTCCTTCGTTCTCGACCATTTGCATAGCCTTGTGGAGGACATTATTACAATCACACAGACAAGACCCGAAGATATCCCCGGTTATACAGGAACGATGCACACGCACCAGGACCGGCTCTTCCGGCGCCCACTCGCCCTTAACCAGCGCCAGGTGATGATCACCTGAATCAAGTTGAGTATAAGCAACCATATTGAAGTTGCCCCACTCCGTAGGTAGTGTAATGGCCACCTCTTTCCGTATCGAAGTTTCAGAGCTTAGTCGGTAAGCAATCAGGTCCTTAATCGATATCACCTTCATATTAAGCTGTTCAGATAGCTTAAGAAGATCCGGAAGCCGCGCCATTTCGCCATCTTCATTCATGATCTCAACGATCACTCCAGCAGGTTCCAGACCCGCCAGGCTCGAAAGATCTACCGCCGCTTCTGTATGTCCCGCTCGTCTCAGAACACCGCCGTCCTTGGCACGCAATGGAAAGATATGTCCCGGCCGCCCAAGATCCGAAGGCCTGGTAGATGGATCTATCAGGGCCAATACCGTCTTGGAACGATCAGAGGCCGAAATACCAGTCGTGCAACCTTTACCAATCAGGTCAACAGATACAGTAAAGTTCGTTTCATGAGTGGCCGTATTGGTACCAACCATCAGCTCGAGATGAAGCTCATCACAGCGCTTCTCTGTCAAAGGAACACAAATCAGTCCCCTCCCCTGAGTAGCCATGAAATTAATAGCCTCCGGAGTAGCGAATCTCGCAGCAACCATAAAGTCGCCTTCATTCTCTCTGTCGTCATCATCCACGATAATGACGATCTTACCGTTCTGAATATCGGTTATCGCCTCCTGAATTGTATCTAAGCTGGTCTTCATCAGAACAAAACTAATGCAATATCATGAGTTGTTCAATTTTTTATCTGCTTTGTTATTTATAGGATTTATCCGCCTGGCTGACAAATTATCGAAACTACAAAGATTTCCTTTTGATAATTTTGAAAGGATTATGAACCTGAGCAAACTCTTTATTCAAGATCAGACGGGCTGTAGTCTCTCCCATTGCCTCAAAATCTGTGGTGATCACCGTGATATCAAGCAACTCCTTCAAAGCAGTTTCATTGAAAGAGATGATACCAATATCCTCGCCTATGGAAAGACCCTTGAGCCTCACGCTTTTTATCAAAGATGCCAGGTCCGAATCGGTAAGCGTGATATAGACGTGTTTCTTCATCAATGCGGTGTGATTAGCGTCTGAGACGATGGAAAACTGCTTATCATATTCAAGGCAAAACTGCCGTATGCCATCCGTTATTTCCGTAGGGTGATTCCTGTGCTCAGGAAATATGATGGTGATGCTATTGTATTTATGCAGCAGATCGGAGGCAGACCGCAGTGCATTATAGATGTCCTTTCTGAAGTCCTGGTAAACCGCTATATATCCATCGAAGTCCAGTGAAACATTCTTGTCCAGGAGAACAAGCTCATGAGCTGGAACCCCTTTTAAAATGTCAGATAGTTCTTTCTTGTCAACATGCTGAAAAAAATGGGGCATGATAACATAGTAGTGATACTTGCCTCTTGCCCCATCCAGGATCTCTTTTAACATCTTCGGGTCATAGTGATGAACCTGTAACTCCACCTTGGCCTTACGACCGAGGGTCTTAATGAAAGACTCATAAACATCCTTTTTATAAGAACTAAGCTTATTTAAAATCATCAGGATCTTTATACTTGAGCGCTCTACCTCGTCAATATAATTGCCCTTCCCCGGCACGGAAATGATGTAGCCCTCTTCTTTCAGTCTTTTGTAAGCTCTCTCAACCGTGTCGCGGGCAATCTTATGCTTCTTACTAAAATCTGTAATAGATAGCAGGCGGTCATTTTTTTTTAACAAACCCTTTTCGATATCACGCACAATCCCCTGCACGATTTGAGTAACTTTAGGAAGCTTATCCTTTGGATCAATTAAGAGCATTATAATTTGGTTAGTTTAAGCCCGGTCAAGGTAACAAATTTTCGGCGTTTGAGAAATCAATGCCTGAACCAAATTAACTCTGCAAGTCTTATAAGCTCAATCAGCTTTTGATCCTTTGCCAAATACATAGAACACTCTTAAATTTAACTGATTCGTCAATCCAGCAGAAAACTTACTCGCTTTAAAGCTCTCTCGATCGGCTTCCTTATACGTCATCTTGCTGTAGCCGACTGCAAACAAGCCGGCCGAGACACCAATATTTCTGGTTGGGAAGTATTCAATCTGCAAATCTATCCCTGTGTCGAATTGTTCGGTAGTCGAGTCATCGTAATCCGGATGTTTACTTTTACCGAAGGCGTAAAAAACATAGGGCCCTGTAGCGAATCCCAGCTTATCCGAAACCATAAGGTGCCGCCTGAGACCAATTTGCGGAACTAATGAATGTGATTTGCTTTTCCTTACATCGTCATTACTCTCACTCCGCCTATTCGATATTCCCACGCCAAATCCTCCTCTTAGCTCCCATCCATCCGCTATAAAATAACTATAAGCTGGTGAAATACTAAAACCCAGATCACGGATGGTTTGATCGTCAAAACCGGTTGACCTATCGGTCGATATACCTGCAGAGAGTCCTATGCCAAGATATTGGGTTCCTTTTTCTGTCTGAGCAAGACTGGCTTCTCTTACTGCGAATATCAACAGTAAGCAGAATAATATATTTTTCATATAATGATATCCTCTATTTAGCCCCAAACACAAAAAAGACGGATAAATTAAGTCCGTTAGTAACATCTAATTCAAAAGAATTGATCTTACTGTTCGTTTCTGTTGTTCCCTTGACCTCCTGTTTTATATGGTTGTAGGAAAGAGTCGCCAGGTTCGCGGCTATACCAATGCTTTTTACAGGGAAGTACTCAATTCCTAGATTGAGGCCTGTGCGGAAGCCTTTACTGGTCGTTTCTTGTTTCGGTTGATCAGGGTAATCCGATTCGGAATTACCTTTGATAAATGATGCAAATGGACCGGTTCGGATTCCGAACTGCTCAGAAAACATGAAGTGTTTTTGAAGGAATATCGTAGCGCCAAACTGCTGGTCTTTGAGACCATTCATGTAATTATTTTGCTGCAAAAATTCATAGTCGCTATTAAAATAATTTAGAGAGGCGCCTATTTCAAGCTTGTCCTTCACGAAGTAACTGAAAGATGGTCCAAAACCAAAGGAAGTAATCTTTCGCTCGGGTATGCCATCCCTTTCATTTTTCTCTTTCGAATAGTTGACCGAGAAGCCAAGTGTTTTCGTTCCTTTTTCGGTTTGCGCGCGCGCCACTGACATGCAGGCGAGTGCCAGCACCAGGAGTGATAGGTTTAATTTCATTTAAGTGTGGTTTATTTAAGTGTAAAGTAGAACTTTTTTTCGAAAATCCGCTATAATTCTCTTTCTCAGCTTAAGAAATATTTAAATTCACAATCTGGACTCTATTAAACACTCATTTGGCCTTGGCGTGAAGCAATTGATTTCAAAAGCTCAATACAAAAGGAGCGAAAAGGGCGAGTTTCATCATATCGCCCATCGAACTGTTGAAGAAACTAAATCTTTCATCAGTAACTTCCCCTGGAAAACAGAGCGTAGTCTGGCATCCGTTGAACTTACTTGTCCTTCTGTTACCCTCGAACATCCGGGCGGCACCTACTTAAAAATTGGCCCCTATTTCGGCGAGAAGTACTCATTATACTATCTGGCACCAAATAAGAAGGTATATTTCCAAAATGTGGACACCATGGAAGAGGTATCCCAATGGGTAAAAGTATACTTCGAAAATGAGGGAAAATTGACTGGCTTTAAGAAGTACAGTTTCACCCTGAACCCGCTATCTCATTTCAAAACTAATCGGTTTGAGTACTTAGTGAACAGGAAAGCTACAATGAACTTTTTCAGGGGTACGAGAAACATACTGTTGATGGCTCTAGTACTATTCTGGATCAGATTCATCGGAAACCCGAATATACCAGCCATCCTTACCGTTACCACGATCGTGCTTTCGTTCTTCCTGATTTATTCCTGTCCCTTGATTTATTTCTACTTCAATTACTTCTCGTCCGACAGGAATTCTTACCTACAAATCTCAAAGGGACACGAAGAGTTCATTTACGGTACCAGGGACAATAAAAAGCGATACAACAAGCAAGACATTGCGAGCATTGACACCTATGTTACATCAGCATATAGAAGTCCCTGGCGAGAATGCGAACTCTTCATAATCACCTTCAAAGATGGCGAACGAATCCGTTTTACCAGCTTATTAATTTCCAGTTCTACTTTCCGGAAAAAGTTTCCTAACAACCCCATAAAGGTGAATAGCAAGTACTTCCCTACAGTGGAAAGCATAGAATAGCCACGCTACAAAAGAGAACCATCACACTATCCTTTTTAATAGAATTTCTTAATGTCCTCACTCAAATCATACACCTTAGCATCCAGTCTGCTCTCCAACAAGCTGCTGCCGGCCGCACTCCGATACCCGCCCGCACAATGAACCACAATTGGTTTGTTCGTAGGAATTTCTTCAGAACGCTCGGCAAGTTCCGGTAGCGGAATGTTAATGGCATCTTCGAAAACCGGCTTTTCCCTTGCTTCACTGCTGTTCCTTATATCGACGATGGTAAAGGCGGCGGGATCTTCCTTAAACGTATTAAGATTCAATATATCTGATTTCTCATCCCCAGCATCCAGCACGAAGGCTTCTCTAATAAAGGGTTCGTAACCGATCTTTGCTATACGCTCTATCAAGGCGGTTAATGTTTCATTACTCCTACCTGCCAAATAAAACAAGTCGCCGGGAGCTACCAGAGTGCCTAGCCAGGTCTCAAATTTCTCCCCATCCATGATATTGATGGAATTCGTCAAATGCTGTTTCTTATAAATGTCAGCATCCCGCGTGTCGACAATAAGCACTTCGGGATCCAGTAGAGCTGCTTGTTCCCGGTTGTCGACTATCCTGCCTGAAACAACTTTCTGCACGCTTTCATCAAATGAAGGTGCACCCTTCTTATTTAGATCAACATCGTAAGGGAAATATTTGGGTATAAAAGGCTGATCAGCCGTCAGGGCTGTAACAAATTCAGATTCTGACATTTCCCGCAAAGACCAGTTAGTCAACTTCTCGGCAGCTATCGTACTGCTATTTGCTTTGCTCAGAGCCTTTCCGCAAAGGGTTCCAGCTCCGTGAGCAGGATAAACCGCTACATCGTCGTCCAGCAACATCAGCTTATTTCTGAGTGAACTGTACATTTTCTTGGCAAGTTCCTCACGTTTCAAATTCAGATCCTCCCCTTTCTCTCTCAAATCCGGCCTGCCACAATCGCCGATAAACAGGGTATCACCCGTAAACACGGCGATGTCTTTGGACTTATGCTCCAATACAACCGAAATACTATCCGGAGAATGGCCGGGCGTATTCAACGATTTAAGTTTGACATCTCCAAATTCCAGGGCCGCCCCTTCATCAAAAGCAACAAAAGGATACCCGGCGCTCAACAAGGTACTTACATAAATCTTTGCTCCCGTTTCCTGATGAATTTGAAGGTGACTGCTAATAAAATCTGCGTGTGGATGCGTTTCTATAACCCCGATGATCTTCGCTTCATTTGCCAAAGCATAATCATAATAGCTCTTAGGGTCGCGGGCAGGATCAATCAATACAATTTCCCGGTTATCGCTCAATATCGCATAACTATAATGGGAAAGGTTCGTATCCTCAAATTGCTCAATTTTCATATCTACATTTATCTTAAAAGTTCGAGAAGCCACTGATTTTGCTGATTCTCAAACAACACCATTCACAATTATTAATGCGGCAGCTTATGTTTTATCAGTCCATAGACATAGGTGCCAACCAAAGCTCCAAATATAACGATCAACATCGCCAGGTATCCATAGCCAACATTCACGAACATCGGACCGGGACAGGCACCGGTTAATGCCCAACCCAGGCCGAAAATTGTCCCTCCAATGATGTAGCGGGGATAACTTTTTTCTTTGTCCCGAAAGAGGATTGGCTTACCAGAGTAGTCTCTGACTTTAAATGTCTTAATCAGAAAAACGATTACCGAGCCTAAAAGCACGGCGGTTCCGATAATCCCATACATGTGAAAGGATTGAAAGCGAAACATTTCCTGTATCCGATACCAGGATATCGCTTCCGACTTACTCATGATGATACCGAATAATACGCCTGCTAGTATATATTTTAAAGATTTCATTTTTCGTAGTTAAGTTAAAACAGGTATGGCAAGATCAAATACGTCATTGCGAGCCCACCGATAAAGAACCCGATGACGGCTATTAAAGAGGGCATCTGCATATTCGTCAGTCCGGATATAGCGTGTCCGGAAGTACAGCCCCCTGCATACCTTGTACCAAATCCGACAAGTAAACCTCCCACCAATAGAATTAAAAAGCCTTTGAAAGAAAAGACAGCATCCAGTCCGAATAATTGCGAAGGATTTAAATTTCCATCAAACGCAATTCCCATACTTTCAAGATCAGCAATTGTGGCACTGGAAAGCTGAATGGGTTGATCATTATTCAGCAAGGTAGAGGAAATGAAACCACCTATCACTGCACCAAAAATGAACAGCAGATTCCACTTTTGTGCTCTCCAGTCAAAGTCGAAGAATTTTACTTTTCTACCAGCGCCTGCTATAGTACATATCGTTCTCAAGTTTGATGACACGCCAAAGAACTTACCGAAATAGATCAACAGCGTCATAATAAGGGCGATGGCAGCACCTGATAGATACCAGGGCCAGGGTTGTTTAAGTAATTCTATCATATATGAACATCTTTATGTTTGCCGATTGAAAGTATTATTTCACAAAGATCAGATATTTATTAAAACAGAACGGTGACTTCGGTCACCAAAGGCACCCACATCTTTATTTATTCAATTTCATTAGCGACTCTGTCAGCAGCTGTAAATCCTGCTTAGCCAGCACCCCGCTATGGCGGTAAAGAATATTAAGATCCTTATCCATAATCACCCATGTGGGGTAAGCCAAAGTGCCGTTGTGCTTCCCAAGCGCTACAGCGAGTTCATGAACACCAGAAGATTTGCCGTTCGGCAGAAAACGGTAGGTCCTCCCTTTAAACTTGAGCGGCTCCTTTGCCTCTGCATTTATCTCTGCATAATAGAAATGAGCGCTATTTTTCTGAAACTTCTTATTCCGGCGAATTTGAAACTTTTGCATCTTGCAATAGACACACCAATCTGTCGAGAGCAGCAGTAAAACGGGCTTAGGCTGGACAGTCATGCTATCCTGTAAGTTCTTAAAATCAAGCGGGCGGGTCTGTGCTTTTACGCCGGACGAGCTGATCAGTACCCATCCGAAAAAGATATACATTGGTATGTACAACCTGGTTAAATTCGCCCTTACGCCCATCATCTGTTACTTATACAGGTTATAACGTATTCCCAGGAAACCTCTTATGCCCTGGTTCGGACCAAAGACGTAAGATGGATCAAATGTCAGTCCGTAAGGGTTCTCTGCTGTAACAACTGCCTGTCCGTTATTGTCAAAAACAACGTTTTTATCAAACGGATCATGCGCCCGGGCAATAATAAACGGATTGCCCTTATTAGGCGTCCAGTTCAAAAGATTCTTCACTCCGCCGAAGATTTCAAGACCCTTGCCTGCTGACTTCGTAAGCTGAATATTCTGGATGCTCCACCATGGCGAATTCTCACGACGTGGGTCCGCATCACTTAAAAGGGGAAGACGCATTGGGCCGTAAAGATTCCCGGTATAATCGACGGTCAGGCCCAAACTTCTGAATGCATAGCCCACATTCCATACTCCTGTAAATTGTTCAGTAAAAAGCTGTCTGATCTTCGTGCCCCCCTGTTTACTGTAAACATCCATTGCCGTACCGCCTAGCAAGAACTTCAGTCCATTAGGCAAAGCAATGTCAACATTCAGCGAAATACCTTTAGAAACAGCATGGCCGGACAAATTATCATATATGATCTTATTCGCGTCAGTATCGTAATCGGCAATGATTTTATTATCAAAATACGTATAGAATCCGGTCGCATCCAGGCCGACCATCCCACCATTGGACATAAAAATTTTCTTCACAAAGTTAACGTTCCCGTTCCAGGATGTTTCCGGCTTAAGCTCAGTAACGAATACCACATCCCTCGATCCCGTTAGGGCCGCATGATCCTCTGTAAATACGTTCGCAACCCGGTACCCATTACCAATGCTCAGACGCAAAACATTGTTCTTATCCGGGGAGTTCCACTTATAGTTTATCCTCGGTGTGAGAATGCTACCATGAAGCGAATTATAGTCATACCTCAAGCCCAACAGAACTTTGTTGTTCTCGTTGAGAGTGATTTCATCCTGCACAAACACACCCGGCAGATTGGTATGCGATACCTTGTTCCTCCCCGGTTCTTCGAAGGATCGCGTCGCCGGAGTATTGTCATCATAATAAGTGTAACGATAAGCTAGACCAGCCAGAAGATCGTGGCGCTTGATCTGCTTATTCCAGGAAAGCTGACCAAAGCCGACGTATTGATTGGCATTGTACAAAGTAGTGCCATAAACGCTGTTCTGATCGTGCCCGTTCGCACTGAACATGAACGTGATATTCTCTTTAAACGGGAGCTGATACGTGCCAAAATATTCCCACCTCTTGGTATAAATACTTTCACCGTATACTTCATCTCCTCCCCTGTAACTCCTATTCCAGTTCATTTGTCCACCCCAACGATCTTCGTAAACGTACCTGGCTGCCATAGACAGCACCCGGTTTTCCTTGCGTTGGAAACTCCACTTATTAAATACGGAGATTCTGTTTTGAAGGGTGATATCGGTAAACCCATCGTTATCATTATCTACCGGATTCTGATAGTTGAAGTAATTAACACCGACGAGAGAATGTGCTTTTTCACCAACCTTGAATTTAGCTGCAAGGTCGGCGTTCACTTCAGCCCAGCTCGTACTAAAAACGTCGGCTGAAAGAACCGGTGCGGTCGAAGGATTCTTGGTAATGATATTGATCAATCCGCCTACAGCCTCACTGCCGTAAAGCGTTGAGGCCGGACCTTTCACGATCTCTACCCTTTCAATGAGCGACTGCGGTATACCGCTGAGTCCGTAGACTGTAGACAATCCGCTAACGATCGGCATCCCATCGATCAAAATCATGGTATAAGGACCTTCAAGTCCGTTAATATGGATGTCCCCCGTACTGCATACATTACAGTTTAACTGAGGCCGAACCCCATTAATATTTTGCAGGGCATCGAAAACAGAAGGCGTCGGATTGGCTCTGAAGAATTTAGATGTGTAAACTTCCACAGGAACGGGACTGTCCAGTTTGGATACCTCTTTCATCGTTCCCGATACTACTACTTCGTTGAGAGACGCCTTTGACGCTTCCAGAACAATATCGTGTATCACCACCACTGAGTCTGAAACGTCCACATGACCCAACCAGGACTTGTATCCCATAGAAGTCGACTGGATTTTCCAATGTCCGTTTGGCACTCCAGTGATGCGGTAATATCCGAGACTATCTGCGGACATTCCCATCTTCAATTGAGGTAAGGAAATAGCGGCTAATTCAACAGGATGTCCGTAGGAATCTGTTACTTTTCCCATTATAGTACCTGATTGAGCACTCGCAACAAGAGAACCCAGGATCGAAGCAGCAGATAGAAACACAGTGAATAATTTCATATAACCTAATTTATTAGTTTTGGTAGTCAAAGTTACGAAGTTAGATCACTCTAACAACCCTTTCAGTAGATTATTTCTTAAGCTGTACAGGGAGCATATATCCCCTTTTATCAAACATTCCAGCCGGCTTTACTGTATTCTATAGGACCTCTAAAAAATCAACCATGACAACAGAGATTCAAGTTGGACTTAAATCACATAAAATATTATTCCTTAACACGCTCGGTTTTCTTGTCAGCTTTGCTGCATGGATGATAAACGGCGTATTGGTTACTTACCTTACCGATAATGGAATCTTTGAATGGACCATGGTGGAAATAGGATGGCTTTTGGGAGTGCCCGTGCTTACAGGCTCCCTTCTGCGACTTCCAGTCGGAATTCTTACAGATAAATTCGGTGGCAAATGGGTATTTGGCACGCTGTTGGTATTTTGCGCAATCCCGCTTTTCCTGCTTTCGTTTGCGAACAGCTACACCTCTTTTTTGATATTGAGCTTCTTTTTCGGAATCTCAGGAACGAGTTTTGCCGTAGGCGTAGGGTATACTTCCGTATGGTATCCGCAGAACTGGCAGGGACGGGCCATCGGTATATTCGGCACAGGCGCGGCCGGTGCTTCGGTGACAACTCTGGTTGGACCCTCTCTCCTGAATATGCTTACCGATAACGGGGCCAATCCCGAAGGTTGGAGACAAATGCCCGTCATTTATGCTTCCTGTTTGCTCGTAGTTGGCTTACTGTTCTTTTTCTTTGCGGAAAACAGAAAACCTGTAGCCAGCGGTAAGACCCTGATGAAACTGCTATCGCCTCTCAGTGAGGTTCGTGTATGGCGATTCGGGTTGTATTACTTCCTTGTGTTCGGCTGTTTTGTTGCTTTTTCACAATGGCTGGTTCCTTATTTTGTAAATGTTTATCAAACTAACCTCGTTTTGGCGGGACTGTTCGCTTCATGTTTCAGCCTTCCGGCAGGACTCTTCCGCGCGGTGGGGGGATTTTTGTCTGATAAATACGGTGCCCGGAAGGTAATGTATGGAGTATTAGGCGCCTCTGTGGTACTGAGCTTCTTATTGATCATACCCAGAATGGAGATTGCTTCGCCCGGGGCGGGTATCATGGCGACAAAAGCAGGTACCGTCACAGCGGTAACTGCAAATTCCATTTCTGTTGACGGCAAGGCTTATGCCATCCATCCTAAGAATCGCGTTTTTGAACATACCCGAAACACCGTGATGATTTTTCCGAACAAGGAGACCTGGCATGAAGTTCTCGTTAAGCCAGGAGATCAAATTACCAAAAAGCAACTGATCGCTCAGGGTACCACACGAATTTACTTTCAGGCGAACATGTGGGTGTTTATCGTGCTGGTTATGCTAGTGGGCGTTACGTGGGGAATCGGTACAGCAGCGGTATTTAAGCATATTCCCGAGTATTTCCCTACGCAGATTGGTCTTGTGGGAGGAATGGTCGGCCTGATGGGTGGCCTGGGTGGTTTCGTAGGACCTATCCTGTTTGGCTACCTGCTCACCGGAACAGGTTTGTGGACCAGCTCATGGATGTTTGTATGGATCCTCTCTATGGTCTGTATCGTCTGGATGCACCTGGTAATAACAAAAATGATGGCCAGGCGATCACCTGACCTTCAGGATAAGTTTGAACACCTGCCCGACAAGTAGGGGCTTAGTGATAGGTATCTGAAAAATTAACGTTTTGCTTCACCTTTCTTTTCTTAGCTCCGGTTGGAAGGTAATATAACCAGAAAAAGCCGATAAGAAATAGGAATAGGGACGCAAGAAATGCCGGAATGGCAATATCTTTATTCTGTGCGAGCGCATTATTCAGCGCGGTATACAACAGCCAGATCTGGATGCTGACATTCATTATTAGTATAAGAATCAGCGCAAGTATAAGGGTATTGCTTTTATTAGGGTGCGCCTGATTCTGCCCTTCTCTGAAAGTACTCATAATATTCTGGATTAAGATTGAACTTGTTCACTGGTTCCGTCATAAGCGGTGACGAAGATGTCATCTCCTTTCAGGACAACATCCAGACGGGGAAGGGCTCGTGGCGGCGGTCCGGCAAGCACCTCTCCTGTGTAAGCGTCAAACCATCCGTTATGACAGGGGCATTCGATTTTCCCTGTTCCCGGCTTATAAAAAACTGCACATGACAAATGGGTGCATTTCTGTTCATAAGCCCGCAACTCGCCGTCCTCTACATGAATAAGCACGTAAGGGATCATGCTTCCCGGGATGACAAATGATTTGGTGCCGCCCACAGGCAGCTCATCGAGTTTGCAGACGAAATGTTCACCCTGCACCTCTTCGCCAGGGAAAAGATGCGCCTTGGCAGCGACATAGCCGCTGCCGGTTGCCAATCCACCCGATACCAGACATAAGAATTTGGCAAAATCCCTTCTCGTTACCTGTCGTGCTTCGAGTTGCTGTATCGGAAAATCTTCCTTCCAGTGATTATCCTTATTATCTGTTGCCATACTATTTAATCTACACGTAAAACTGTTGAGCCTTTAGGCATCATGATATTAACCTTGGTACTTACGTTCTCATTTCCAAAGATGAAGTTATTTACCGGTGTGCTGTTGGGTCTCATCATCGCCATTTCAGCCCGCGTACCGTAAAATAGTGCCTGGGTAGGGCAAACTGTGGCACACATGGGTTTTTTACCGGCGCTGGTGCGATCATAACACATATTGCACTTCATCATCAGGTCATAGGCTTCGTTTTTCTTCGGAACTCCGAAAGGACATGCCATAACACAGTTTGAACAACCGATACATCTCGATGTATTGGCTGTGTGGACCACACCAAACTCGTCTTTGGAGATGGCGTCGGCAGGACATACATTTGCGCAGGCAGGATCATCACAATGCATACAAACCTGCACGGTCGTTTGAATGGTGACTGCCCTGTCGACATAATTTACGTGGATCATGGACTCATGCCCGTTTGTCTCGCATTCGGCGCAAGCCATTTCGCAGGCTTTACAGCCGATACAGCGCTGCATATCTACAAAAAACTCCTGGTTGGTACTATAATTCGTTACAGGCATATGTGTTCCATTTTTGGTGATGTTTAATAGCTTTTAGGTACTGGCGTAAGCCTTGGAGTCGGTTGACGGACCTGCAAAAACTCCGGTGCCTTCTACGCGACATGCACATACCTTGAATTCGGGTATTTTAGATATAGGGTCCAGATTTCCGGTAGTAAACTGGTTAGCTGACTTCCTTCCAGGCCAGTGATATGGAAGAAAGATCGTATCGGTACGTATCGTTTCAACAATATTCGCTGGGAATTCAGCCGATCCGCGGCGGGTTACAACCCGTATTATTTCGTCTTGCCGGATGTTGTATTTCTTGGCCAGCTGAGGATGTATCTCCACTTTTGGCTCAGGAAAATTGTCTACTAATTTGCCAATCCGGCGCGTCTGCGTACCACTGAGATATTGTGAAACGACGCGACCCGTAGTCATAACCACCGGATACTCTTCATCTGTTACTTCTCCGGGCTCACGGTATTTAACCGGGTTGAAATGTGCCTTTTGATCGGGTGTGCAAAACTTCTTATCTTCCCATAACCTCTTGGTTCCGGGGTGATCAAGTGTTGGACAGGGCCAGAAAATGCCCATGTTATCTTCTATCTTCTTATAGGTGATACCGTAATAGTCGGCTGTACTTCCTCTTGAAGCCACGCGCAGCTCATTGAAGATATCCTCGCTGGTTTCAAACTTAAACTTATCGCCTGCGCCAAGCCTGTCGGCTAACTCGAGGATAATGGACGTGTCGGGTCTGGCTTCTCCCGGACAGTCGACAACCTTTCTCACGCGGATAACGCGGCCTTCGGCAGAGGTCACGGTGCCTTCTTCCTCTTCCTGAAGAGAACCCGGGAAGATGATATCGGCGTGTCTGGACGTCTCATTCATGAAGAAGTCAATGCAGGCGTAAAATTCGAGTTTCTCGAACGCTTCCCGCACGAAGTTGTTATTGGGCAGGGAAACGATTGGGTTAAAGCAAATCGATATGAGACCCTTTACTTCCCCCCTGTGGATCGCTTCAATGAGCTCATAAGCGGTTAGACCCTTGCCCGGCAGATCCTTCTCATTTATTCCCCAGATGTCTGACACTATTTTGCGATGCTCCGGATTCGTAATGTCCCGGTTTCCTGGTAGCTGATCACATTTATGTCCGTGCTCGCGGCCACCCTGACCGTTACCTTGTCCGGTTATCGTACCATATCCGCAATAAGGTTTGCCTATTCTTCCCGTAGCCAGTACCAGGTTGATACAGCCCAAAACATTATCTACGCCCTTGGTATGATGTTCAATACCTCTGGCGTGCAGCAGGAAGCTGGTGCTCGCTTTCCCCCACCACTGTGCAGCAAGCTCGATCTTCGCTTTTTCAATACCGGTAACTTGCTCAGCCCATTCGAGCGTATAGCCTTGTACGGCGTCTAGCGCTTCCTGAAAACCGCTTGTATGATTATCGATAAAGTCATGATCGAGCATATCATGATCGGCCAGATACTTGAGCATGGCTCCATACAAGGCAGAATCCGTTCCTGGCCTTACCGGAAGATGAAGATCCGCTGTACGCGCCAGCGGAATCATACGCGGATCGACAACGATCAGCTTGGCACCGTAATCACGGGCTCTCCAGATCCAGTGCGTCAGCGTGGGAAACGTTTCGCTCACGTTGGCTCCCGTAACGATGATGACTTCTGCTCGCTCGAGATCTTCAAAACTATTGGAGATCCGGTCGAGACCAAAGGCCTTCTTATTTCCTGCCCCTGCACTGACCATGCAGAGGCGGCCGTTGTAATCAAGATTGGCGGTTTTAAGCGCCACCCTGGCGAACTTCCCTACCAGATAGCTCTTCTCATTACTCAGTGAAACGCCCGAAAGCATCGCGAAGGCATCATTGCCATACTGTTGCTGTATGCGTTTGATTTCGGATACCGTCTTTTCCATCGCAGAATTCCAGGAGACATTTTTAAAACCCTTGCCTTCTTCCCTTTGGAGCGGGTGAATAAGCCTGTCGGGATGATTATTCTGTAGATAGCGTTCAACGCCTTTAGGACATAGGCGCCCCTGATTATAGGGAAATTCCATCCAGGGTTCGAAGCCTACCACTTTATTGTCCTTCACCAGGAGCTTCATCCCGCACTGCATACCACAGAAGCAGCAATGCGTTTTTACTTCTTTATCGGGTTCATCCCTTCCGGCATAACCTTCCTTTGGAGGATAATTCAAGTGAGGACCAAATTCTTCAATAAGTTTTTCTGCTGAAACAGGCAGTCTCGCCATAATTGTAGTTTAATAACAGGTTAACCAAATAACTTTCCGCCGTTCTCCTGGCGTGCTTTCAAATGCGCCATAGCCAGACGTGAACGCTTACCTTCAGGGCTCAGATCGAGGTGGGAAGTGCCATCTTCGAGGGTAAAATCGAAGCCTAATTCTTTTGTTACGTCCTTCAGATCATCGATGTGCATCTGAGTAGCAAACTCTTTTCCGGTATGCAGACAAACCGCCATTCCGCGGCGCATACCTTCGCGTTTATAAATATGCGCACCGAGCTGAGCGGGACGTTGAATGATGTGGAAGAACTTCCCGAAGGGGATCCAGATCAGGAACATGATGACGGTTATAGCATGCGTAACAGCCATGAAATCATAGGCGAAGCCCTTCATGAACTGGTAGCTATACGTAAGTCCCAGACCAGTTACGGATATAGCCAGCAACAATACCAGCGGCAGCAAGTCTCCTTCGAATGACTGGGTAGAAATAAGTCCCGGCTGTGTAAGACGCCGACGCATGAAGATCAGGACACCTATGATCACCATCCACGACGACCAGTTAAGGGCGTGGAAGATCATAAAAGCCATAAAAGATCCCACTTCAAACTCCATCATCTTGAAGCCAAAAAAATGGGCTTCGTAGAGCTTGACCGTACCGGGATCCAGGCCCGACTCCGGATTCAACGTAAAGTGGATCCAGCCGAATGTTAACGGGAAAGTGATTGCAAAGGCGAGAGTACAGCCGGCAGCCATCAGGAAATGCCCTATCCACCGGCTTCGTCCTCGCGGATAGATGAATTTCTGAAATCCTATATTTTGAACAAACTCTTTGATAAAAAACCAAAGATGCGAGAAGAACTGGCGGTTCCAGATCAGCTCCCATGTGCGTTTGTAATACATACGTGTAGGGGGTCTTTGTAACCAAACGGAGTAGCGGTAGACGACTCCGAAGAAGGCAAACACTGTTCCGAACAGGTAGGCGATCAGCGCGGGGTCAAAGTTTTGTAGCTCCCGGGAACCATAGAAAACGAGTGCTATTGTAATAATGGAGACTACGGTTGCATTTATAAAAGCTTGTTTATTTAATGAAAACATACCGTCATAGTATTAATGAACTGATTGGTTTAAATCTTTCTCAGGTTCCCTGTTTTGGTCTTAGGTCCTATCGCTTATAACATTTTTTAAACAAGACCTATATGGTTTTGTTTTTTAAAAATCCTGTCGGTGAGATCCGGCAGATCCATCACGACCTATCTTATAACTATGAAAGACACTGAAACATTCCTTAACCAGTACGAGGATCATGTACAAACTACAGGCTTCGGCGTTCCCGGTCAGGAAGCGCTGACGAGATCCAGGATGCTTGTCATTGGAGCCGGTGCTCTTGCCTCGCCCATGTTGTCTTACCTGACATCGATGGGGGTGGGATCACTCGGTATCGTGTCAGACGAGAAGATACGAAAGAGCGACCTGCCCTCACAGCCTGTCTTCGGCAGTGGTCAGGAAGGAAAGCTAAAAAGCCAGATACTCGCATCACGCCTCAGAGAGACCAACCCTGAAGTAAAAGTCAACCTGCATGAACAGGGCTTAAACCGTGATAATGTCCTAAGCTTGATCGCTGGCTATGACCTGGTTATCGACACCACGAACATTCCGGGGATGTCTCTTCTGATCAATGATGCCTGCGTTATATCCGGTAAGCCGATGATATACGGTTCTCTGGACTTTCCTTCGGGACATTTTAGCGTACTGAATTATAAGGGGGGTGCTACACTGAGATGTTTACTACAAAACCAGGACGCAGGCATCCTGATACGGCAGCCGCAAAAGGTCGGTCTTGCTACGCTTCCTGCCCTGATAAGCTGTATGATGGCTAACGAAGCGATAAAAATTGTCAGCGAAATCGGTAATATTGCGAGCAACAAGCTACTCAGCTTTAATGTCTTTAGCAATCAGCTGACATCGATCAGACTGGAACCTGTTTCTGCCAACCAGGCTCTGACGACTTTACTGTCTGACTATGCCCCGACGCCAACGGATAATCTCTCTAAACCATCGAGAATTCGTTCAATCAGTCCCAAACTACTGGATATCAAAATCAAATACAAAGAACCTTTACAGCTTATTGACCTCAGACAAAATCCTCCGGAACCTGTAGATGAGTCATGGAACTACCTGCACATACCGGAAGAGACATTGCTATCTGACCTGGAACGAATCCATCAGGATATCATCGTTGTGCTGATATCCGAAAACGGAGAAGAAGCCCAAAAACTGGCGACCTTGCTGAATGAGAGACACGGGTTTGACAACATCCATTACCTGGAGGGCGGCATGGAGGCATGGAATAAGCAAAGAGACGGCACCAGCATTGATTACGAAAATATTTAATGTCGGCGAACCAGGTAAGTTAGAAAGCGGACAGAGGTTTATCAGCCTCTGTCCGCTTTTTATTTTGCGTTCCGCTGCGATCTACCCGAGATGCATGGCTTCGGTTGACTACCGAACAGGCACAGGAGACTGTTTCGAGAAGAAAAGACCATACAAATGTTAATGAGATGCAACCCCGGGAACGATTGCATAACTTATAGGGTAGTCTCCTTGGAACTCGTTGGTTTTAGGTGTAAAATTGTGCAAGCAAATATTCCTAAATATCCATCTTAATAATCAACTAAAAGAGAACAGAATCCATTACTATTTACCTTTAACAAACTAATTGACCTTTTAAACTAACCGACAAGATTTCCAACAGGGGTATGGGAAATCAAGAAAAACGCAAGAAAGACTTGGCAGATCTTTTCCAGGATAGGATTTGCAATAGTATTGTTACCTCAGGTAACGAATTCAGCCAGGGGGTTAACGCTCTCTAAATATTAAAAATTAGCCAAATAATTTATGAAATGTTTTTATCAGATAGTAAAGAATCGAACTGTCAAAAAACTAATTCAGACCAGTAAGACAGCCTTATTAATGTCCTGTCTACTTACTGGAACATTAACGTCATTAGCAAGTCCATCATCTCTAAATGTCAGCATTGACACTCGAGTTGCTGCTGATATTGTGGTAACGGGGAAAGTCCAGGACGGAACGGGGGAAGCACTCATTGGTGTATCAGTAAAAATTAAGGGTACCAATCAGGGTGTTTCCACAGATGTAAACGGCAACTTCCGATTATCTGCCAATGAAAATACGACTCTCGTTTTCACCTATATAGGTTACGAAACACTGGAATTGCCTATCAAAGGCCAAACTCAATTAAAAATCGTTTTGCAACCATCTTCGAGTGCATTAGAAGAAGTTGTCGTAGTGGGTTACGGTACCGTGAAGAAACGGGATCTCACCGGATCTGTCGGTTCTGTCAGCTCAGAAACCATTACAGCGAGGGGAACCACATCCGTAATGGGTGCGTTGCAGGGCTCTGTTGCAGGCGTAAACATCAGCACCGCATCAGGCAGGCCAGGCGCTTCTTTCAATATACAGATCCGTGGTCAAAACTCGCTAAATGCAAGTGGCTCTAGACCATTATATGTGGTTGACGGAATAGTGATGGACAATATCGACTGGCTCAACCCCTCGGATATCAGTAAAATTGATGTGTTAAAAGACGCGTCTTCGACAGCAATCTACGGTTCCCGAGGATCAAGCGGTGTAGTCCTTGTTACCACCAAAGGAAATGCCGTAGCCAGCATCAATAAGACCAGCGTCAGCTACGACGGATTTTATGGAGTGAGGGATCTCGCGCGTATTCCTGAATTTCTGGATGGAAGAGACTGGACGGATTTTAGAACATCAAACTTTTATACATTCAATGCAGGAAAAGGCCTGTATGAACTGACACCTGCGAACCAAAATTCCATCCTCCAGTCGAGCAAGTTGGTACAACAACGCTTGTACGATCAGAATTATACCGATTGGCTGGAATTAGGAACTAAACAAGGATCGCAGCAGAATCATTTTGTCAACGTGAACGGTATTACCGGTACGACTACTTACAACGTGGGATTGGGATATCAGGGAGAAGTAGGAAACTTCACGAATGAAAATCTTGAAAAATACACGCTAAAATTAGCGGTTAACAGTAAGCCATCCAAAATCGTTACGTTAGGAGCTTCGGTCAATCTATCGCAAAACATCCGTAATAACGGAAGTCAGAATGGCTATCAGGACCTCTTCAGAGCCGCACCTATATTAAGCCCCTACGATAGCGAGGGTAACCTTATCCCGCAACCCGGTGTTGCGGCTGCAATCGAAGGCTCCGCTAACTTCACCAGTTCTGGAAACCCGTTAATAGAGATTGAAAGCGGAAATCGTGAAGAACGCCGGTTCGATATCCTGGGTAGTGCATTCGTTGCAGTTACTCCTATTGAGGGACTGGAAATCAAGTCTACCTTTATGCCTCGTCAGAATCGTACACGTGATGGATACTATTACGGTGTTACTCCAGACCGTACCCAAAGCGTAGGTTATCAGAATAACGATGATAATTTCGAGTGGACCTGGGATAATCAGATCACGTACAATAAGCGTATAGGAACTGATCACAGCATAAACGCAACACTCATCAATAGTTTTTACAGCACCCGCTACGAGAGAGCAAGAATTACCGCTAACAATTTGCCGTACGATTCACAGTGGTACAATCTGGGTATGGGGCAGATAGTTCAATCCGGAACCGGATCATATTACACCGAATCGGGTCTAACATCTTATGCGGGTCGTATTAATTATGATTACAAAAACAAATACCTGTTAACTGGTACGATTCGTTTCGATGGTAGTTCTAAGCTAAGTGACAAATGGACTTCGTTCCCTTCAGTAGCATTCGCATGGAGAGCTAATGAGGAGGATTTCTTGAAAAAAGACTGGTTATCTGACCTGAAAGCAAGATTTAGCTTCGGTTATTCAGGAAGTAACAGCGGTATTTCACCTTTTGGATCCATGCAGACTCCAAACCTTACCAGCCAGAACTTTTATGATTATGGAGACGGCAAGTTAGTAACAGGTGCAGTTACGGGAGTTCCTGTAAATCCATTCATCACCTGGGAGAAGACTAAAGAGTTGAATTATGGTTTAGACTTTGGATTGTTCAATCAGCGAATATTTGGTTCAGTTGACCTGTACAACAAAGTTTCTGATGGCTTGCTAATGTCAAGAAACCTGGCGATTGAATCAGGAGTAACTTCCATGACCGACAATATCGGTTCGGTATCCAATAAGGGTATTGAAGCATCCTTCACGACTGTGAATGTGCGTTCAACGAACTGGAATTGGACAACCTCTGTGAACTTCGCCTACAACGAGAACAGGATTGAATCTTTATCATCCGGATCAACGTCTGATGTAAGTAACGCATGGTTTGTGGGTCAGCCTATAAACGTCATCTACGATTACCGCATCGCCGGAATTTGGAGAACCGATCAGGCTGAAGAAGCAAAAGCACGCGGTCAGCAACCAGGACAGGCTATTCCGGTTGATGTAAACGGAGATGGGAAGTTCAATGCTGATGACCGTACCGTTCTTGGTCAGGTTGACCCGAAATGGACTGGCAGCTTTACCTCTTCTCTGGCTTACAAAAATTGGGATCTGGGTATAAACCTCTATGGCAGATGGGGAACTTTCGTTAGTGATAATTTCCTTGCCGAATACAGCACTGCAGCCAACAATGACCGTGGAAGGCCAAAAATTGCTGTAGATTACTTCGTTCCCGCAAATGTGCCTACTATCGACTGGAACAATTTTGACACATCAGGCGGATTTCCAGCTGTAACATGGGGCAATACTGGAGCAGGAAATGAACATGCTGCACTTCCCGTATTCCGTAACGCTGGTAATTTCTGGGGAAGTAATGGCCGTTATACACAGGCAGATTTTATTAAAATACGTAACATTACCCTGGGCTATACATTCGGCAAGAAAGTAATGGATAAGATAAAGCTGGGCGACCTTCGCATCTATGCAAACGTCTTGAACCCTTTCACATTTACCAAGTACAAAGGATGGGATCCTGAGTATGCTACGACAAGCTTGGTAAACGGAAACGGTCCTAGTAATATCATATATCAGATGGGTGTGAACGTTAAATTTTAACTACGATGAAAAAGCTATTTAGTGCAATTATATTAAGTTGTTTCATCCTTTCGGGATGTTCTGACTTTCTTGAAGAAGATAACAAAGCCGGAATTACCAACGACGCGTTTTACAAAACGGCGGCAGGATTCGAGTCTTTGATGACAGCGTCTTACAGTGGATTAAGGGACATTTTCGGCCGTGACGGCGATAATGCGCCTTATGTCTACTTTGCGGGAACGGACATCTTTGAAGCGACCAGGAATTCAAATGCTGATCGAGGAATCCTGACGTACAATGGGTTGTTCCCCACGGATGCCAGGGTAACGAATTACTATACCGCGGTGTATGCAAATATTCAGAATGTCAATATGGGTCTGAAGTACGTAGAGGGAGCGGATATCAGCGCAGCGGCTAAAGCTCAATACAAGGCTGAATTAACTTGCTTCCGCGCTATCCTCCATTTCTGGTTAATCGAACAGTTTGGGGGTATTGTAATCAATAAGGAAGCTACGCAATCTGCAGTGATTAACATCCCGCGCAGTTCACTCCAGGAATCTTATGACTTTGTGATATCTGAAATGGAATCTCAGGTTAACAACCTTACAGATAACAATAAACGTCTTGGAAAAGAAGCAGGCTTCCACTTCCTGTCGAAGATGTATCTGACGAGAGGTTGGGATCTTAACGATCAGACCTCTTTTAACAAAGCGAAAGAAAATGCGACAAAGGCAATCAATGGTAAAACCATCACTATTCCTTTCGAGACTTTGTGGAGTCCTTCCAACGAAAATAACTCAGAGTTCTTGTTTTCTATTCAATATGATGTAACATCGTTGCCATCGGTTACTCAGGGTAACTCTCAGCAAAGCTTGTTTGGGTCATACCTTGGAGGAACTGAAACAGGCTTAGGAAAGTACCAGACAACGACTGTCTATCCTTCATGGAATTTACAGAATTTTTATCCTTATAATGATAAGCGATATGAGGGAACTTTCATGACGACCATTTACAATAACTATTACGACTACTATACTCCGGCGGACACAGCGACCAAAGCGATTTACGCTTATTATCCTCGTGCTGAAGGTCGTGATTTCAATTCTGCTGACTCTATTGCGTTTGTAACAAAGAATGCAAGTCGCCTGAAGAAGACTGCTGCAGGAGCACTTCTGTTCAAACTTCGTCCTTTCAAATCCAGTGAAACTGCTTACAGATGGGCGTGGTCGCAAGATTTCTACGGTCCGGTCATCAAGAAGTTCGACAGTCCGATAACTAAAGCGACATGGTCAACCCGTGCAAGTGCAAGAGATATCGTTCTTGCCCGCCGTGCGGAAACTTATTTCTTATATGCTGAGGCATGTATCGGTTTGAATCAGTTTGCGGAAGCTCAAACCTATCTGGAGAGAGTTACACGCCGCCCTGGAAATTCAAAAGACGGCAATCCTCTTGTGCCAGTCGCGAATATCGCAAATGCAGCTAATCAAAGCGTAGCTCTCGATAGCTATTTGATCGAGAGTGCTAAAGAGTTTGCTGGCGAATTTCTGCGTTGGCCAGAACTCCGAAGAACGAAGAAGCTGAAGGAATTTGTTGGAAAATACAACTATGACATTCGGGTTGACAATGGTGGGGTGGAGGCTGTTCTCCCAGGAGATGTGGCCAAGCGTTACCGTCCTATTCCTCAGTCGGCGATCGACAGAAATGATGCTTTGTCAGAAGCAGATCAGAATCCCGGCTATTAAATGCGGATATCAAAAGTAAAAAGGGATGCTGCGGTCATTAATTTGACTGCAGCACCCCTTTTTCGCTGACTCAGCTGATAATCTTCAGAATAAGGTGGGGCATATTCGTTACTCCGGTAAGAGCAGCGACGATACTTGTACTATTCTTTGGTTTTTACACCTCCCTTTTTTATATCAAACTCACCTTTCTTGTAGCTCCAGCCGAACTTCAGTCCCACGACAAATAGTGCGAGTGCTACCGTTCCTATGGCGAAAATGGTATCTCCGATCGCCCTTAACCAGCGCAATGTCTCCATAACCGGTTGTTGCATGAATTCAGCTGAACGTGCATACCACATTCCTTCGTTCACACTGGCTATGGTCTGAAGCATTCCCATTGGAAGCAGACTTAAAAGCGCCATCAGCATCAGTCCGATATTGATTGACCAGAAGGCGAAGCCGATAAGACCATCTTTCCAGACATTCTGGCGATACAATCCCTTTAGTACAAACAGCATCAGGCCAATTCCTAGAATTCCGTATACACCGAACAGAGCGGTATGTCCGTGCAAAGGCGTAGTGTTAAGGCCCTGCATGTAATACAGTGCGATAGGCGGATTAATAATAAAACCGAATATACCCGCACCGAGGAAGTTCCAGAATGCTACGGCTATCAGGCAATATATTGGCCATTTGTAGCCACTCACCCATCCTTTTTTACCGCTCAGGCGATAGTTATGATATGCTTCGTAGCCAATGAGCACCAATGGCACTACTTCCAGCGCACTGAAGCTAGATCCCAATGCCATAATCGCTTTTGGAGTTCCGGTAAAATAGAGGTGGTGAAAAGTCCCAAGGATACCCCCCGAAAGGAAGATAATGGTTGCGAAAAGCACATTCAAGGTAGCCGATTTCTCGTTGAGCAACTTCATGCGAACGAATAAGAAGGCGGCGACAACAGTGGCGAATACTTCGAAGAATCCTTCAACCCACAGGTGGACAACCCACCAGCGCCAATACTCTGCAATTGCCAGATTCGTTTGGCGGCCCCACATTAAACCTGCTCCGTAGAAGAGCGCAATAGCGGCAGAGGCAATGACAAACATGATTAGAAGATGCCGACTTCCGGTTTTCCTGCGAAGCGCAGGCAGCAAGGCACGCACCATTAAAAACAACCATAAGAAGAGTCCTATAAGCAGGAGGATCTGCCACAGGCGACCAAGGTCTACATATTCATATCCCTGGTGACCCAGCCAGAAGTTCTCTGCCAGTCCGAGGCGCTGCATAACGCCGTACCACTGACCTACCATCGAACCTACTACAATGAAGATCAGGGCAAAAAAGAGCACGTCTACACCGAGTTTCTGAAACTTAGGTTCATAATCGGATACTGCCGGCGCAATGTACAGACCGGTAGCCAGCCAGGAAGTTGCGATCCAGAGGATGCCCAGCTGCACATGCCATGTACGGCTAAGGGAATAAGGCATAATCTCGTCGAGAGGAATGCCATAAAAGCCTCCTCCCTCCACACCGAAGTGTGCTGTTACAACTCCCAATAGCACCTGGACCAGCATCAGCGCCGATACGATCCAGAAATATTTCAACGTAGCGCGCATGGAAGGCGTAGATGTACTGTTCATCATCGGGTCGGTTTCCGGAACCTCTTCCTCGTGTTCAGCTTCGTTAGTCTTTGCGTTATAGAATGCAAGAATACCAATGCCGAGCAGGAGCATGATCACGCTGAAACCCGTCCACATAATGAGGTCGCCGGTAGCTACATTGCCGATCAGCTTATCAGGCGGCCAGTTATGAGTATAGGATACCGATTCGCCCGGACGGTTAGTCACACAGGCCCAACTTGCCCAAAAGAAGAACGTATTCATTTGTCTGAGTCTTCCCGGGTCTTTGATAGAATTTTTCGCGATCGCATAATCATCCCTTAACTGGTCGAATGCCGGATCGTCTGTAAACAGCGCCGAGTAGTATTGACGCAGGTGCTCGAAGGCCAGAGCTCTGACAGGTGATACTGTTAAAACATTTGTTTCGGGATTGTAAGTATTGGTGCGCACCTCCTTCTGAAGGCGGATCTGCAGTCCGGCCTGCTGCTCCTGTGTGATCTGGTCGTAGTTCTTTCCAAGGTCCTGCTTTGACCAGTGGTTCAGAATAAAGAGGGCTTCCCGGTGGAGCCAGTCTGCAGTCCAGTCGGGAGCTACGTACGCGCCATGGCCCCAAATTGACCCTACTTCTTGCCCACCCATGCTTTGCCAAACGTTCTGTCCGTCTTTAATATCCTGACCGGTAAACAGCTCCTGATTATCGGTCGTCAATACTTTAGCCGGTATTGGCGGCGCTTTTTGATAGATTTCGAATCCATAATAGAGGAGTACCGCAAAGGATAAACCCACGACGAGCCCAAAGGCGATCCACAATCTGGTTGTAGCTTTCATGATTAAAATAGTCGGGTTAAGGTTATTTGAACTTGATTTTTAGATGTATTTTTCCGTTTAGTAAGAGGGAAAAGTTTTTGGTAATAGCAAAGGCCGGATAAGCAAAACAAAAGCGAGATGCAAAGCAGTAAGTGCTGGTAATTAGGAATTGCGATGCGATAAAGGCTTAAGACAGGCTGAACAAAAAGAAGAGTGAGGTACACGACGACCAGCGCAATATAGGATCGTTCTATGTATCTTAAATTCAAATGACGGGTAAACAGATGCAGAAGTACCGGCGTGACACAGCCCAGGGTGAGAAGATGTACATAACCGATAATCAGGTTGCGGTTGGAAAAAGTCCACTCTCCGACCTGTGGTACGCACACCAGAATCTGAAACAACACCTTAAGCGATACCGCAAACAGGGCAACCTGAATCATCAGGGGCGCTTTCTTTATAATGCAAAAGGTTTTCTGTACGATGCCGAACCAACTGACCGCATTAATCAATGCTGCAAGAAAAGCGATTTCGCCTATCCAGGATGATGGTTTAGACCAAAGTGTGAAGATGAAAAACAGCGGAAAAGATGAGATGATAAATCCATATATCCATGGCTGGATAGATATACTGGCAGATTTATAGAACCGGACGTAATTCTTAAATATGAGCCCCAGGGCGGTTAACAGCATCCAACCGTTCATCTGGAAGTGCAGGTAGAAGTAAATGGCATTTTGATAAATCGCCCCGGTATTTCCCGTGGCTTTCAGCGCCCCAAGAGCCAGCGGTCCGATGGAGGAAAGCACCAGGCACCAAATTCCGGCTTTAACGAAGAGACGGGAGTTGGTATCTTCTATAAGATTTAGCTTTGGATAGACCAGCACGGCAAACCAATAGGTCACGAGCAGGAACAAAGTGGAAAACGCAATCGGAATTGCCTTGTAACCCTGAATAGAGAAACTGACTAACATCCCTATAGAGCTCAACAGTGCTATAAGCATCAGCCACTTAAATCCTGGAGAGGATGGCAGCGAAAGATGTTTGCCAATGAGGATCACCAATGCAAGAAATACCCAACCACCAAACGCATAATGGGAATGGGCATGAAGGATGTTCATATAGCTAATTCCCGGCAGTGGAAAGCACAACATGTACCTCAAAATAGCTCCAAATAACGCCAGGATAATAAAACTAACGACAGTCCAGCGTTCAAAATTTATGCTGTTGATCACGTTCATCTTGTTTGAAAAATGGGACGCACTAGCGTTTCCAGAACTCGTTGGGATAATTTTCTATATATGGCTGGTGAATGTCAGTGATTAACTTTCCTATTTCCTCCAGCTGTTCTTCGCTGAGCAGCGTTTCCATGTAGGGAAACAGTTCACGTTCCTCAAAACGGATGTGCGCCTCAAGCTGTGCAGCAAGGTCGAGCAACGTTTCTTCGGTGCTTGAATCAGACAGTGACGCAATGAGTTCTTTCAATTGCTGATGCTCCTCAAGGGTCCGTGTACGAAAAGGATCTTCTGCGTCAATAAATGGGAGCAACTGGTTCTCCTCTTCATCAAAATGAGGAAAGAGTGCTTCTGCTGCAAAGTGCCTGATGTAATTGATCATTTCCTCTAAGCTTACTCCCAGCTTTAAGCCTTGTTTTATTTTCCATCCAAGCAATAAACCATGATGGTGGTCTTTGGATAGTTCTACCAGATTTTTGTTCCGTTTCATAAGCAGTATGTAAGAATGTTTTCGTTAATGATTCAATAGAAGACAAATTTATCTTCTATGCAAAAGAGAGATTTATCTCTGCGAAAAAAAATGACCTCGGTCACCTTTTTGTCTAATTATTCTGGCTCGTCTGACCAAGAAAGAGTTTGAACACTACACGGGCAAAGAACCGCGCTAGGAACCTGCCTCATGAGAGGAATGGCTATCGTGTTGCTGAAGGAGTGCGGTCGCTGGTGACGGGTGAACTTTTGACGGAAAAAGGCTAATAGAACGTATGCATACTCCAATGCGTTCTATTAGCCTTTTAGATTAGGATAAAATATAGGCCGATCTTTCAGGCCAGGTCTCCGTTAACGGAGCTTTTTAATCTTTACACTTCGGAAGCTCACTTCGTTGCCATGATCCTGTAATAAGATGTGCCCCTGAGGTGCCTCGCCAAAGTTCGGCCATTGTTTATATTTACTGATAGCGACAAGATCTTTAAAGTCTTTTGAACCACGAACATACTCCAGAACCTTCGCCCCATTCAGGTAATGCTCGACACGGTTATCCGGATAGACCACTACCCTACCGCTATTCCATTCTCCGGTAGGATGAAGAAAGCGAGACGGTTTATTTGCTGTGATCAGATCATACAAGGAAGCCAGGCTACGATTCCCCTCACGTCCCAATTTCGCATCCGGATGCAGTTTATCATCAACAATCTGATATTCCAGGCCTATTGCCGAACCCTGGTTATTCTCTTTTTGGGTAACAAAATATTTAACCCCGCTATTGGCACCCGGACTAAGCTTAAAATCAAAAGTAAGGTCAAAGGCTCCATAAGTGTCACGGCTGACGATATCGCCACCGTTAGTAGATTCACCGCCGTCTGAAGACAGTACCGTTAACGTTCCGTCTTTCACCACCCAGCCCTTTTCGGGAAATTTATTCTTATATGCACCTACCCATCCATCAGTGGTTTTCCCGTCAAACAGGAGCTTCCATCCGCCCTGCTTTTCGTGATCACTCAGATAGTTTGGCTGCATATTCACGACGAAGATATTCGATGGAAAAGGCTCTGGACGCAAATTGCCTGTCTTGATGCGAACATTCTTAAAGTAGATCTTCTGGCCGGCATCACTTGGTTTACTGACACTATGAACCTGCAGACCTATAAAACCGCTTTGATCAAGCGTGTCAATTACATAAGCCACGGGCTTCCCGTTAAGCCAGGTTTTGGTTTCATTACCGATACACTCCACTTTTATGCGGTTGTACTCACCGGCTTTATACAGGCTTTGTGCATCTTCATTTAATGAAAGCGGATAAATCCATTGGCGTCTGCTCTCATCATAAATACCGCCGCTCCATCTGCGGTCGCTGGGGTCAATCTCAACCTGTCTGCCATATACCGCACCTCTTCCATTGTTCAATTTCGGATTGAAATGGCTACGGGTCTGGACACCCGAGTTGATCGCAGCACCCAGTTTGATGTCGACCTCCAGCACGAAATCGCCATACTCCTTTTCGGTTACGAGAAAGCTATTTGGAGTGTTCAGAGCGGTTGTACCAACGATAACCCCATCCTCTATTTTATAGTCTGCCTGACCGCCCAGAACTTTCCAGCCACGCAGCGTTTTTCCATCAAACAGATTCGTCCAACCCCCATCGTTATTTGAGGCGGAAGATACACCCGCCTGGAGCAAAACTCCTAGGACGAGCAGATACGTTCGTTTTAGCATAGTCATAATATTAAAAGTTGTATTCTGGTTTCCATGATTTTATTTCGTGTTGGACTATTGACTGATTTGCCAGATGTACACAAACAGCCGTCGTTGCGCCAGTAGCAACGTTTGATGCGGGAAGCTGTCCGGTATTGACTGACTTGTGAAAATCTTCTAGGGCATACCAGGTGCCGTCTTTAAGCTTTTCCTTAAGTATCGGGATTCCGCCGTCCGAATTCCAGGCTATTTTTGTCGCACCGGTAACCCCATCCACTGTTTCCAACTCTGCTGCCGTTTGCTTCTCCGGGTAAAAAATCGCGTCGTCCATGAGCAGCGAAATGGTTCCCTTGGTACCCTTCAGCCTGAAGAGATAACCATCCTTCGCATTGCCACATGTAGCCCCAAAATTGCCGATCATGTTGTCTTTGGCATATCGAAGCATCACTTGTACATTGTCCAAAGTTTCCCGGCCGTCTTTATAAATATCTACCCCACCCGTTCCGAAAATTTCATCAGGATGCGTATCGAAGGCCCAGTTAACAAAATCCATCTGGTGAGATAGAAGTTCGGCAATTAGCCCACCCGAATACTCCTGGTACATGCGCCAGTTGATCTGTCGCTCGAGTGATGGATCTGGAACAGGTCTTCTCCAATTCCAGTTCCGGTCCCACCTACTTTCTATCTGCGTCACTTTCCCCAGATATCCCTTCTGGATCATATCCTTGACCCGGTAATAAAGTGGAGTATAGCGATACTGGTGGCCCACCTGAAGTGTAAGTTTCGGATATTTTTTCGACAGGCTAACCAAGCTTTTAGCTTCATCGATGTTGTAGGTCATTGTTTTCTCCAGATATACATGCTTGCCGGCTTCCAGTGCCGCAACTGTAATGGGGTAGTGAAGATGCAAGGGGGTGGCGATAAAAACAGCATCGATAGATTTATCCTTCAGGAGTTTGCGGTAATCTGTAAGCTGCTTCAGATTGCTCAAGCCTGAGATCTCCTGTGCCTCACGTAGACGAAAATCCATCACATCGCATATTGCGGTGACTTTAAACGAGTTGGGCAACTCCTTCATAGTATCGATCAGGCCCTTCCCCCGATCTCCTGTGCCTATCACGCCCACGTTAATACGTTTACCCCCTACATGGGAAAACGCCTGTGCCATCTCATTATGTAATAACATTGAACCTGTGAGTAAACCTGCTTGCATTAAAAAGTCGCGCCTTAACATCTTCTATCGTTTATTTCTGATTTAGTATTTTCTTAAATTTTCTGCAAGCCGTATCCGCTACACTACCATCCTGCCTGCGATAAATGAAGTAGGCCGCCAGGTCATCCGTGTTTTCCACAAATGCAAGTGCTTTCTTCAGACCCATTAACATCAACGCATTGTCGTAAGCATCTGCGGTGATGGCATCCTGCGCATGCACCGTTACGCTGATCAATTCGCTTTCTTCAGGAAACCCGGTTCTAGGATTGATGATATGAGAAATGCGTCTTGCGCCTGATGTATGATAATTTCTATAATTTCCGGAAGTTGTGATTGCTCCACCCTGTACATTTAAAATCTTTTGAAGTGGCTGGCCCGGAGTTTCATCGCTGCCTGGCGTCTCTATACCAATGCTGAAAAAAGCGCCTGAGGGCTTCCGACCTTCCACCCGTATTTCACCTCCCAACTCCACCATAAAGTTCCTGATTTTACGTGACTTGAGGAAATCTGCCAGTATATCAACAGAATAGCCTTGAGCGATGCCATCCATATCAACTTTTACACAAGGCAGCGTTTTAAGAAGCGCGTTATTGCTGAGCTTTACTTTCTCTGCACCTACGCATTTTAGTATAGATCTCACGGTGGCGGAGTCGGGTAATGACGAAGCCTTCTCAGCCCCAAATCCCCATGCCTGAACCAATGGCTGTACGGTGATATCAAACAAGCCATCTGTACGTCTGGTAACTTCTTCGGATTTGATATATACTTTTCTGAAATGGCCGTCAATCTCCGTACCTGCCTGAGAATTGTTGAATTTGTTGATAATGGAATAGGGCTTATAAAGGGAAAGGGAACTATCTATACCTGCAAGAACAAGGTCTAAATCTTGGGCAGAGACCAGACTATCCTGCGCGAAATAGCTTACGTGGTATGTTGTTCCCTGCGCATAACCGCTTATTTTGAAGTTTTGCAATGGCTTTTTGATAACAGCTGAAGACTGTGTCACACAAAAAAAAGCGGTGATTACAAATATCGTTCTGAGGACCGACTTCATCTAGTAGGTAAAGATCTTATCGCCAACCATTACTTCCTGTTTCTGCTCATCGAAGGTTGCTTTCGCACCCGAATGAGCAGCCGCAGTCGTCATGACATTGGCGATGGAGTGATAATAGCCGGCCTCTACCGGAGCGTTCGGCTCCTTCCGGCTTCTGATGCACTCCATCCAGTTTAACATATGATTGGTTGTCAGCTGATCCCCTCCCGTATTCGCACTGGCAACAACCTGACTGTAGGTATCGGTCAGATTCATGTTGGGAAGCAAATTTGCTTTCATTCCCATTGCCACCGCGTGCCTTTGCTCAAGCCCCCCGTTTGGAGAAATCTGATTAGTGTTCAAATTGAGCTCACCGCCATTAGAATAGTATATCTCCGCAGGTCTTTCTGTGCCATTATGCATTCTCGAACTGAATGTTACCTGAAATCCGTTTCCTGTATTTCCTTCGCCATAGTCAAATACGGCAGTGGTCGTATCCCAGTTTCGTCTTCCATCTTTCCACATATAGATACCCCCGTTTGCTACCACACTCCGCGGATGTTTGAGACCCGTAAACCAGTGGACCGTATCGATCTGATGACTCATCCACTGTCCCGGCATCCCCGAAGAATAGGGCCAGAACAATCGATACTCCAGATATATACGGGGATCCCAGGGCTCAAAAGGGCGATTCATCAGGAAGCGCTTCCAATCTGTATCTTCTTCTTTGAGTTTAGCCAGCAAAGCAGGTCTTCGCCAGCGTCCAGGCTGATTCACATTCCAGGTTAGTTCCACCATGGTAATGTCTCCGAACTTCCCCTGTTTGATAAAATTTTCGGCAGCATGGTAATTAGCTCCGCTTCGCCTCTGAGAACCAATCTGAACAATTTTGTTGGTCGCCCTGACAGCTTTAAGCGCTGCTCTGTTGTCTTCCATGGTCTCTGCAAAAGGCTTCTCTACGTAGGCGTCGCAACCTGCCTGAACAGCTTCGATAGTATGAAGAGCATGCTGAAAATCGGCCGTACTGATGATAACGGCATCAAGGTCCTTCATCCGGTAAAGCTCCTCGTTGTTGACGCATGCCTTTACTTTATGTCCGAGTTTTTGCTCAAGAAAGGCTTGACCTTCCTCACGGCGTAGCTTCCAGATATCAGACACGCCCACGATATCAAAGTTGAGTTTTTTATGATGGCCCGTAAATGCCGGGAACAGGGAGTTCAGGAACCGGTCAGAAAATCCCACTACTCCTACTCTTACGCGGTCGTTTGCCCCAATGATCCGGCTGTAGCTCTTTGCGGTAAATGGTAAAGTACTTAAATAGCTGCCAGCAGCAGCCACCGCCGCCTGCCTGATAAATTCGCGTCTTGAAGTCATTTCAGAGTATTTCAGGTTATGATTATAAGTGGTCGTTTGCTGCGCTGTTTACGAGCAACAAGATTTCCGGCATATTTTGGTCTTCAAATGTTAGTAAAGATGAAAATATGGATAATCTGAAGTATTTTCGATAACATTAAGTAACAAAATTGGTAAACAAGGAAGTCATCCACGAGGGTTTAAAGTGGCAGTATTTTGTAGATTTGCATCACAAATTATAAATCCCTTGCAGCCTTCGGGTGAGCAGGACCAATTTAACCAAAAATGTACTCCATGATTACACAAAAGCTCCGTCTTGTTTTTCTGTTCACGCTTACTTTAACATTGAATCTCGCTACTGCAGCTACTAAAGAGGTATTTCCCGACGGAACACCTATACCGGAATGGTTCAGGCAGAACAAACCCACCGATATAAACAAACTGGGAAAACATTATCGCATTACCGATTACAACCTCATCCAGGATAGTACGGTAATTCAGACAAAGCTCATTCAGGACGTGATCGACAAAGCCCATGAAAACGGTGGCGGTGTGGTGATCATTCCAAAAGGAACTTTCCTAAGCGGCTCCCTATTTTTTAAGAAGGGTACGCACCTTCATCTGGAAGAAGGAGGAAGGCTGAAAGGAAGTGATGACATCAGCAACTTTCCCCTGGTGATGACCCGTATGGAGGGACAATCGCTTAAGTATTTTGCCGCCCTGGTAAACGCTGATGGGCTCGACGGATTCACGATCTCCGGAAAAGGAACCATTGATGGTAACGGCCTGCGGTACTGGAAGGCGTTTTGGCTAAGGCGTCAGTTTAATCCGAAGTGTACCAACATGGACGAGATGAGACCACGATTGGTGTATATATCAAACAGCAAGAATGTGCAGCTTTCGGGCGTCAGACTCATCAACTCGCCTTTTTGGACAACTCACCTGTATAAATGCGAAAATGTTAAGCTTTTAGACCTTTATATTTATTCTCCGGAAAAGCCGGTGAAGGCTCCAAGCAGCGACGCGGTGGATATTGACGCCTGCAAGAACGTGCTAATCAAAAACTGCTATATGTCTGTAAATGACGACGCTGTAGCGCTAAAAGGTGGTAAAGGCCCGAATGCCGACAAAGATCCGGATAACGGAGCCAATCATAATATCATCATCGAGGATTGTACTTATGGATATTGCCATGGTGCATTGACCTTTGGCAGTGAGTCGGTACATGACCGTAACATCATTCTACGAAGGGTAAAGGTCAATCATGCAGAGCGTTTGCTTTGGTTGAAGATGCGTCCTGACACCCCTCAAAATTATGAACATGTTCTGGTAGAAGATATTGAGGGCAGCAATATTGGCAACTTTATATTTATCCGTCCCTGGACTCAGTTCTTTGACATGAAAGGGCAGGAAGTATCAGGTGTTTCTTATGGAAGAAACATCACTATGCGCAACATAAACATAGACTGTGAGAACTTTTTCAATGTTGGGGTATCTACGGACAAGGGTGATGGCCAGGGCTATAAAGCTAAACTGTCTAACTTTAAGTTTGAAAACATCAGGGTAACGGCAAAAAAGCATCTGGAGATTGATACTTCGATTATCGAAAACTTCAAGTTGAAGAATGTGGTTGTTAACGGGAAAAAGATCTATTAGGAAATATATTTGAAGCGGCTGGCTGCGAGGAAGCGATATCCTCACAGCCAGCCGCTTTGTTTTTAAGGACTTTGCAGTATATATTACCAGACCCCGTCTCGCAATTTCATAGCTTTCGACTTCATTAACGCGGTCATCGTATTCAATCTGCATTATCTTGTTCAGGTTTTGGAATAAGCACCTTAACCGTAGTTCCCTTTCCCGGCCCGGTATCGATGCGTACATCTCCGTTAAGTAATTTGATTTTGCTTCGTATGGAAGCCAGGCCGATACCCGGCTTACGTTTTTTCACAGCAACCATACCCTGACCATTATCGCTGACAATTATGCTGATCTCTTTCGGGCGGATGACGATGGTAACATAACAATCGCTGGCGTTCGCATGCTTGACCACGTTGGTCATCAGTTCCTGTGCCGTTCGGTACACGGCCAGTTCCAGGTACTTTTCCATCCGCTGATACAGACCGTTAACACGGCAGTGAAATTTTGTGGCACCGGTTAATTGCCGACAAGCATCGTCAATCGCACTTTTCAGCCCAAACTGTTCCAGAGTTAAGGGCATCAATTCGTGGGAGATGCGCCGATTTTCGTTTATCGCCTCGGTTAACAGTTTGCTGGAATACGCTTTAGCTTCATCAAATTCTTGTTGGGGCATATCAAAAGTCAGGCCGCTCATATTGATCTTAATGCCATAGAGGATCTGAGCAATCCCGTTATGCAGACTTTCGGAAATGCGGTATCGCTCCTCCTCGAGGGTGCTGAGGGATGTCCTGAAAATTTCCAGTTGCAGATCCCGTTCCATCTTCTTGATCTTTTCCTCTGCCTGTATGCGCTCGGTGATATCCATATTCGTGCTAACCAGGATATCATCCCCTTTAACAAACATAGTGGAGTACCATCGCTCAATGCCTTCGTACGGATAGTAATAGTCCATCTTGCCCGGATTCCCAGTCTCCAGAGTTTTAACCATAAGGTCGAATAAGCCCATCTGTTTGATACCGGGAAACAACTCGCCATATAATTTTCCGACTAAATCAGTACGGCCTGATCCATCTTCAATTTTTTTGTTCACGCTTACGATCCTGAAATCAGTGATTTCGCCGCTTGCATCGCGTACCGGCGCAAACAGAGACATGCCCACTAAAGTCGTGTCGAAAATAGATTGAAGCCTGTCACGGCTTTCTTGTAGCTCCAGCGTACGTTCTTTGATCTGCTGTTCCAATAACAGGCTAAAATTCTCGAGGTGCTCCTCATGATTTTTACGGTCGGTAATATCAACCGCCATACCTACTATAAAACGACGACCATCTTTAAGTGTGCCGGGTGATGAAGCGCTGAAACTCCAATGCCGTATCTCGCCGCTTAAGGTGCTCATCGGAAAATCGACAGTGATGGTACGCTGTGTCCCATCGAATAAGCTTCTCATATGGCTCCTTACTTCATCCGCGCCTTGTCCGTAGGCGGTCGAAAGCCATAAGTCAAAATTACTGATATCGGCCAAAGTAAAGCCGGTAAGTTCGGTCCAGGTGCGGCTCAGTTGCAGCACTTCGCCGTCTTCCGCATGCATAATTATTGGAATCGGCGCATCCTGAATGGCCTGCCGAAACTGTTCTTCTGATTTTCTTAAATCTGCTTCGGCTTTTTTGCGCCGGGTAATATCGTTAAAAAGTACAGCTACTGTGTGTTCTCCAGGTGAACCTACCCGGAACGCAAATAAACTAAACCAGCGGTTGAAGGCGGGAGAATCCTCCTCGAAACGATTAGGTTCGCCGGTGGTTACTACGCGGCCGTAAATCTCAAACCACTTCGGTTCAATGTTGGGCGTCAATTCGAGAATGGTCTTGCCAACAGCGTTTGTCAGGCCGTTATTTTTCTCGAAGGCTGGATTTACTTCTAAAAATATCCAGTCGTAGGGTTCGTTTTCTTCATTAAATAAGATTTGGATAATGCAGTAGCCTTCATCCATCGAATCGAATAAGTCCCGATATTTTTCTTCCGATTGTCGCAAGAGGCATTCGGCATGTTTTCTATCGATGACTTCTGCGGCCTGCCGTACAAGAACGTCAAAGAATCGAAATTGATCCTCTGAAAAACTCTTCGGCTGTTTCCATTGTGTATTCAGCATACCAATAAGCTTTCCTCTGCTTGACATTATCGGTGTTGACTGCACCGCCCTTATGCCGGATAAGCGAAATATCTTCAGCTCATTTGTAGCAAATTCTTCTGTTTCTACATCTTCCACCAGGATGCGGAACTGGCGTCGTAAGGCTTCACCGCAAACAGAACCTGATGCTACGGAAACAAACGTCCAAAATGTTACTGATTCCGGATGAAAGTTTTTGTGTGCAACGAGGCTAAGTGTTTCTGTTGGTTCTGAATACAGCTGAACGCTGGCAAAATCACTTTGCATCAGATCCGCTGCCGTATGAAGAAGCAGTTCGTAAATTTCATCCAGCTCATCCAGATGAATGACGTCATTGCTGAACTGTTGCAACAGTTTCGCATCGGCAAGATCTTGTGCAAGGCGCGATTCGCTTTCGCGCAACGCTTCTTCAGCCCGGGTCCGTTTGACGGCGGCATAAAGACGTTCGGCAAAATACTCAAGTAATCGAACATCCTCGGAACACCAATAGCGAGGGGTCCGGCAATGCAATCCTATCACGGTAACAACGTTGCCGCTATCCACAAAAGGCGTAGCAAGCCAGGACCGAATACCTAATTTGCGATAATTCTCAGCGTATGGTTCGTTTTCAGTGTCTGTAACCATCTGTGTGCGACCTGTTCGATATTCCTCTGCTACAGTGGGTGAAAAGTCGGATAAACGATATTGAAGGGGAATCGCCGTTGTTTCCGTTTCGAACTGTGCGGTAAGTGTAAACGTATCGTTGTCCGAATCTGCCTCGTAGTATATAGCCCGCATCACTTTAAAGTGTTCGGCCAATAATCTCAACGCCGATGTTTGGAGAGCCGCGGTATCGGTGAGTTCCATTCGCAGTACCTCACTCAATTTCAGCAGGAACTCCTGTTGTTGTTCCCTTTTTTGCGCTCAGTGATGTCGCTAAAAACAGTAGATAAAAGCCGGCTTCCATCTCCTCCAATACGGGAATATTGCGAAGTAAGCCAGCGATCTGTATCGGAATTGTATCCTTCAAAAAATTGCGTTTCGCCATATTTATAAGCACGGGTCATCGCATTCAGCCAAACAGGTTCAAGATTAGGGACAATTTCACTTACCTTTTTACCCTGCGCATCCTGTATTCCGGTATATTGTGCAAACGCCTCATTTACTTCCTGTAAAATCACATCAGTAACATTGCCGCTTTCATCGATAACAAGCTCATGTATGGAGAAGCCCTGATCAATATTCTCAAAGATCTTGCGGAATTTCTCTTCACTTCTCCGCAACGCATCTTCTGCCTTCGCCCTTTCGACTGCCACCCTGGTACGTTCGGCCACTTCTTTCACCAGTGTAACCTCTTCATCCGTCCAATAGCGTTTATGCGTATCTGCGACAAGGAATACGCCAAACAGTCGCCCGGCGTTTACGATGGGCACTGCCAATGCCGACAGCATCCCCAGTTTAAAGCAGGCCTCAACAAAACAAGGATTTAACAAGTTGCATTGATTAAGATCAGGCTCATTCATCACCCTTCCTTCCTTCATGTGATTAAGGAACAGCGGAACGTCGCTAAGATCATGAACACCCGTCAAGGGGGGAAGACCCTCTCTTGTAGCATCGCGCAAACCGGTTGATGTGACTTGGTCATCTCCAAATTGGTTATAGTAGCACCACCCTGCATTTAATTTCTCGCGTAGTAGGCGTGTGGCTTCACTTTCAATATGTACAGGATCAGACAGCGGACGTAGTGCGTCACTTAAGCCGAGCAAAAAGCTTTGTCGTTCACTAGTAGCATCGCGAAACAGCCGGTATTCCTCTGTCGCCTTTTTGGCGATTTCGGCATTCAACCGAATAATTTCCTGCTCTGACTTTTTGCGTTCAGTAATGTCAACAGCGGTAGCTACAAGTCCATCTTCCAATTTAGCGGCCATGATATGAAACCAGCGCTCGCTACCTTGTAAACTCAATTGAACCTCCGTATTGAGTGGCTCTCCTGAATCGGCTACCTCGCAGTACAATTTAAAAACATGCGTTTCTTTGATGCCAGGGTGTGCTTCGGAATACAGCTGGCCGGCCCGGTCTTCCATAGCGTACTTCCGCGCTTCTCGATTCTCCAATTGGAAAGTAAAGTCAATTATCTTCCCCTGTTCATCACGAACGGCTTTGTGATAGGCAATAGGATTAAGCGTTACGTCGAACACAGTCTGAAGCAAGCTTCTGCTTTCAATGCTTTCCTGTTCGGCCTGCTTGAGCTGCGTAATATCTTGCCAGGTATGCACCAGTCGGTCGTCGCCCAATGAAGTATTGGAGAAGGAAACCCAGTTCAGCTTGCCGTTAAACTCACCATGAATAACGTAGTCGTTCTGCTGTCCGGATTCAATGGTTTCGATGAATTTCCCTATTTGCGACATTCCGGCCTCTCCACGACGGCTCAGTAACTCTCCGGTAAAATCCTCACCCGAAGTCTCCCTTGTAATCCGATTGATAAACTCGTGGACAAAATCATAAATACGTCCCTCTTCGTCGCGAACTGCCTTGCAAACGGCGACACCAATATTGGGAGCGTCGATTACACGCTGTAAAAGTTCTTTGCTTTGCTCTAATTCTTCGGCAGCCTTTTGATTTTCGGAATCGTCGAAGACCACGTGAAGAGTTTGAATCACTTTCCCGTCTTCATCCCGTTTGAAAACCCGTCCGCGAACATCGACCCAGACCCAATCTCCATGCTTCTTTTTTATCCTGAAGCTCCCTCGGTTTTCTTCCAGATCAGAGATCTGATCAAACCGACTGTAATAAGCGTTTACTTTCGCGGTATCGTCCGGGTGAACCAATTTCAATCTTCCTGAGTGCCCCATTTCCATCCCATCGTCTGCATCAAAATCCAGCACTTCCCTTATATTGCGGGTGGCGAAAGCAATCTCGTTGGAAGGATGTTCGGTAAGCATCACAACGGCTGGCACAGTGTCTGTCAAGGACCGGACAAAATGGGCCTGTTCGCTGATCCTCTGTTCTGCCATTTTCTGTTCAGTGATGTTCCTCGTCGTGGTTGCCACGCCATCTTCCAGCTTCACCGCAGATTGCTGGAACCATCCGTCAAATTGTTCATGAACATAATGCCTGATGCTCTGATCAGGCTCCCCAGTCTCAACTACGTTTTTAAACGTATCGAAAATGCCTTCCTCTACTACGCCCGGGTTTAAGGTTAAAAGGCTTTTACCAATGACGTCGCCATATACTTTCTCAGAAGCTTTATTATTGAGGATCCATATGAAGTCAATGATTTCATCCTGTTCATTTCGCACAGCTTCAAACACTTGAATCATGTCTAAAGAGCTGTCAATAGTGTTTCTAAGTAAATCTGCGTTATAGGTTGAATTACCACTCATTTTAGGAGGCTTGATACCAAAACATTAACCAACCTAATGTTCTAGGTTGTTCATGTGCTTAATTGATAATTAATTCCATTGAACGACCTACTATTATGGATTGGTAGTACAATATACTTAAAAAATGATTTCTTTATTTAAGTAGGATGACGGCAGGAGGCTATTGATTGGGATAGAGCAGCAACCTGTACCCCAAAGTACTTATCAGGTTTTACCAAGTCTATTCTGCTCCCTGTCAGAGTCGAACCAAATACGTACCAACGTCGTACCTGCTTCGATAAAACACGACAAAAAGCCGAACCCGGTACGCTGCTGATTCGCGGCTGGCAGGTGGTTATTTTTTCTTCGTTCAACACACCATATAGGTCAGACAACTGTAGGTCTGCCTATAGATAATATTGGTCACCATATCGGAGACAACTCGCAAAATGACCTGTAAACGCTGTGGAAGGGCTGAGTTTAGTTGCACCGAATAATGCTAATCCTTCGGACTATCATGGACATCAATGACCTTATCGAACAATACAAAGCTCTGCACCTGGAGACGATGATCGATCATGAGAAGTTCGTTAAGGGATAGAAGCAAAAAAAGCTTCCAGAAAAGGAAGCTTTTAAGCTGTGCGCCCACCTGGGCTCGAACCAGGGACCAAAAGATTATGAGTCTTCTACTCTAACCGACTGAGCTATAGGCGCGGTTAACAAACTTTTCTGTTTGCGATGGCAAATGTACATTTTTGCATTTAAAATCTCAAGTATAGACATGCAAAACATCAAAAATATTATCTTCGATTATGGTAACGTCATCTTTCTCATTGACTTCCTGAAAACACAAAACTCATTTACTGAATTGGGTATCCATAATGTGGAGACATTCTTCGCGCATGCAGGGCATCATTCGTTATTTGACCAGTTCGAAACCGGCAGTATTTCAGCAGCCGAATTCAGAAATGGGATCAGAGATATCACCGGTCAACCGAATCTTTCGGATGAGCAAATCGACAAGGCCTGGACCAGCCTGCTAATCGGCGTCCCCCCTGTTAACCATGAGCTTCTTTTAAAAGCGAAAAGTCAATATCGTACTTTCCTGCTAAGCAATATCAATGAAATTCATCTGGACTTTATTCATAAATATTTGAATAAGGAGTATCAGTTAGACTCTAACGATCAGTTTTTTGAGAAGATCTACTACTCTCACCTCGTTAAAATCAGAAAACCTAATAAAGAGATCTTTCAGCTGGTTTTAGATGAAAACGACCTTAAAATTGAGGAGACGCTATTCATTGATGATAGTCCGCAGCACCTCAGGACAGCCAAAGAACTAGGTCTTAACACCCACCTGATGACAGCCGACGATTCACTGGAGAAATTCCTTTACCGGTCAGGGCTCTTAAAACCTTAAACAAAACGCAATTCGTGAATGTTAAACGACTATGGAAAACTATCAAACTATGGTCGATGCGCTCAACGACTTGAAAAAACGAGGTTTCACCCTGGACTTTAACCTTGCAAACGGCGTGCTCCACAATAGCGAACATAATATAACTTTAAGTCCCGATGATTTCAGCATTTCTGAATTCCATCGCTTTGAAGGCCCTACTGACCCGGCTGACAATTCCATCGTTTATGGAATTGAATCTGAAAAATACCATGTGAAGGGCGTGTTTGTAAACGGCTATGGCGTTTACTCGGATGACCTTTCGGAGGAGCTGTTAAAGAAATTAAACACGCCCGGTTAAGACACTTTGCGGCGCTTTTTTTCTGCCCTGATCAGGCTGAGCTCCCGTCCTGTCTGACCAGCTATTGAGGTATTCTCTTCTGCCCTGCGAAACAGGTAGGGCAGAACTGCTTTTACAGGACCATAAGGAACGTATTTGGTGACGTTATATCCGCCATGAGCGAGGTTGTTGCTCAGATGGTCACTCATACCAAGAAGTTGCGCGAAATACACAGAAGATGTATTTCTTTGCATATTCGAACTTTGCATCAAGCTGCATAGCAAAGCACAACTTTGTTCATTGTGGGTTCCTAAAACAAACGATACGTTAGTAACGTGCTCCATACAGAAGTGGATAGCTTCATCGAAATCTGCATCGGTTGAGGCTTTGTCTTTATGGATTGGTGACGGATAACCTTTGGCGATTGCCCTTTCACGCTCTTTCTCCATATATGCACCTCTCACCAGCTTAGCACCCAGGTTGAACTCATCCGTTGCTGCCAGATATATATCGGCCTTCAGTGAGGCCAGCTTATCTGAACGGTAAAGCTGGTAGGTATTGTATATAACGGTTTTATCGCGGTTATACATGCGCATCATATCGAGCGCTATATCGTCGATCGCCCCCTGAATCCAGGATTCTTCTGCATCAATCATGACCGGCATCTCCATGTCATGAGCGAGCTTACAGATTTGATTAAACCGGGCTTTCACTTTGAAGTACTCGGCCTGTTCAGCAACAGTCAGCGTCTGCCTTGCCGTCACCTTTGCATACAGATCGAATCTTCCAAGGCCCGTGGGCTTGAAAACTGCCAGAGGAATTCTTTTGTCGTCTTTTGACTTGCGGATTACACTAAGAATTTCCTCGGTCGTTTCGATGAAACTTCTCTCCTGCTGCTCTCCCTCAACGGAGTAATCGAGTATAGTACCCACTCCGTTTTTTGCAAGGCTATTGATGGTTGCTTCGCATTCTGCGACGGTTTCGCCCCCGCAAAACTGCGCGAATATGGTCTTCCTGATCAGGGGAATTATCGGCAAACCCGCACTCAATAATGAGGTCAATACGCGCATACCCACCTTCGTTAAAGCCGGACTGCTCATCGCTTTAAACAACCAGTATGATTTGTTCAGGAAGTTGTTTGATTTGCCTTGAAAAGCTATTTGGGTATTGCTAAAGTCGGGAATTTCGTTGTTTGTCTTGAAAGAATTATCAGACGGAGTGATCATGGCATCAAAATTAATGCTTATTAACGGAACTGGGAAAAGAATCTTTTTAACTTTGTTATATGATAGAATTCGAACTTGAGGGTGAGTTTATACCCCTCATTCAATTACTCAAAGCAACCAATGTAGTCCAGACAGGTGGAGAGGCACAAATAGTTGTCTTAGATGGACTAGTGAAATATAACGGTGTTGTAGACTACAGAAAGCGCTTAAAAGTAAAGCGGGGTGATACTGTAGAATTTAACGGCAATACTATTTTAGTGAAATAAATATGACTCCTATACAAAGTAACGGGTACGAGGTTTTCTTTGATGATGAGCTGAAAGACCTGAAAGATTTCCTCGACAACTCTGATTATTCTAAAGTTTTCTTCCTCACCGATCTGAATACATCTGAGCATTGCATGCCTTTGATCAGCCAACTGTTCCCTTCCCTTGATCACTATGATATTATTGAGGTTGACCCGGGCGAAGAGAATAAAAATATTGATTACTGCATAGGTGTTTGGCAAATGCTTCTTGATTTTGGTGCCGACCGCAACAGCTTACTTATCAACCTGGGCGGAGGTGTTATTACTGACATGGGAGGATTTGCAGCTTCGACATTTAAACGGGGTATAGATTTCGTGCAAGTGCCCACTACGCTTTTGGCACAGGTAGACGCTTCCGTTGGTGGAAAGACGGGTATCGATCTGGGTAATATCAAAAACATTATTGGTACGTTCACTCAACCAAAGGCCGTCTTTATATCGTCTAAATTTCTGGAAACACTTGAGCACCGACAGATTATATCCGGCTTTGCGGAAATCGTGAAACATGGAATAATTGCTGACAGAGACTATTTCAACAAGCTGAAAGATATCGACCCTTTAAAAACAGATAAGGAGACCATCTATCATTCCGTAGAGATTAAGAATTTCGTCGTTACGACCGATCCTTTTGAGAAAAGCATACGCAAGACATTGAACTTTGGCCATACTATTGGACATGCTGTCGAGACCTATTCGCTCAAGAATGACAATCGGGCATTGCTGCATGGTGAAGCCATTGCCGTTGGAATGATATGTGAAGCTTTTCTTGCTTCGCGTCATAACGGTCTTTCCTCTGAAGAATTGGTCGAGATCACTGAATATATTCGTTCTGTGTTCCCAGACTATCATCTAAAACCAGATTCATATAGCGACATCCTGGAGTTTATGCAAAACGACAAGAAGAATGTTAATGGCCAGATTGGTTTTGCTCTACCATCCGAAATTGGGAAATGTGACTTCAATATCTATCTCACAAAGGAGCAAATAATTGAGAGTCTGAATTATTATGCAGAATTGGGTCGCTAATTTTTTCATTTAGCTCTTGACCTTTTGAATTATAACTGTATATTTGAAATAACAAAGCAAAAATGCAAAACAACAACACATATCTGTTCGGTTACTTTTACTATTATCAGTAAGAGACGGGACGAATATGTTTTGAAATAAAGAACTATATAAAGTCCCGGCCGAACGCCGGGACTTTTTTTTTGACATGAAACCATCATAAGCATGCTGCTCAAACACAGCAGTAGCCATGTTCAGGATAGCTTCATTGACATTAAGAAATTATGTTTTAATGAAAAAGAAAAGAGTAGCGATACAGGGTATAAAAGCTTCATTTCACGAAGAGGCCGCTTTTAAATTCTTCGGAGAAGATATAGAAACAGTGGAATGCAGCTCATTCAAGAAGACCTGTGAAGCGCTAAAAAACAAAGAGGCTGACTACGTGGTGATGGCCATTGAGAATTCTATTGCAGGGAGTCTGCTTCCGAATTACACCCTTCTGCGCGACTATCATCTTTGCATCATTGGCGAAGTGTATCTTCCCATCCAGCTGCATCTGCTGGCTTTGCCGGGCGTTAAATTTGAGCAGGTTAAAAATGTGGAATCCCATCCGATCGCTATTCGTCAGTGCATTGATTTTATTGACGAATATCCGCACCTGAACGTGAAGGAGAGTTCGGATACTGCAGCCTGCGCCAAGCGGATACGCGATGAGCAATTGACGGATACCGTAGCGATTGCCAATCAACTTGCTGCCAAACTATACGGATTAGAAATCCTGGAACGCAGAATAGAATCCAACAAGAAGAACTATACCCGCTTTCTGATTCTGACTGAGCATAAAGAAGGAGATGTGCCGAACGCAAATAAGGCTTCATTATCTTTTGAAACGAACGACGAGGTTGGCTCGCTGGCTAAAGTACTAAACATCTTCGCTGAGCATAACGTGAACATGAGCAAGATTCAATCAATGCCGGTTCTGGGCAAACGCCATGAGTATAATTTCTACGTCGATATTGAATGGGATAACCACGCCCAATACACCGAAGCCATTAGCAAAGCGCTGAGATACACCATCAACTTTACACTGTTGGGCGAATATCTTAAAAATGACCACGTTTAATATTTAAATCAACAACATATCAAATAACAATCCGATGAAACTTAACTTTAACATAGAACCGTTAGAAAACTGGTTACCCGTCAAACACCAGCCGCTTGTGATTGCAGGTCCCTGCAGCGCTGAAACTGAAGATCAACTTGTTGCTACAGCTCATTTGCTGGCTAAAACAGGGAAAATCACTGCACTTCGTGCGGGTATCTGGAAGCCTCGTACTCGTCCGGGTGAGTTTGAAGGTATCGGAAGCATAGGTCTGGAGTGGTTAAATCGCGCTAAAAGAGAAACCGGTTTACCGATTACAGTAGAAGTTGCAAACGCAAAGCACGTTGAAGAAGCACTTGCTGCAGGAGTTGATATTTTATGGATCGGCGCGCGTTCTACTGCTAATCCTTTTACTGTTCAGGAAATTGCTGATGCACTACGAGGAGTAGACATTCCTGTAATGATCAAAAATCCGGTTAACCCTGATCTTTCTTTATGGATCGGAGCACTTGAGCGTATCAACCAGGCAGGTATTACCAAGCTGGCTGCAATTTCTCGTGGTTTTTCTTCTTACGAAAAGTCTGCTTTCCGTAACGAACCTATGTGGGAGCTTTCTATTCAACTGAAAACGCTTTGTCCGGAATTGCCTATCATTTGCGATCCAAGTCATATCTGCGGAAACCGTGAGCTTATTCCTTACATTTCTCAGAAAGCACTTGACCTGGAAATGAATGGTGTGATGATCGAGTCGCATATCGACCCTTCTGTAGCATGGACTGACGCTAAGCAACAGCTTACACCGGCAGCCTTGTCTGATCTGATCGATAACCTTACTGTTCGTCAGCCTGAGCCTAAAGACCAAGGTGTATCTGATAAACTAGCAGAGCTACGTAAGCAGATCGACAAGATCGATGACCTTGTTATTCAGAAGATTGCTGAAAGAATGAGCATCGTCGAAAAAATTGGTGAGCATAAGAGGGATAACGATATGACGATCCTTCAGCTGAATCGCTGGGATGAGATTATTAATAAACGCGCTGATTTTGCTAAAGCATTGAAGCTGGATGCGGAGTTCACTACTAAACTGTTGGAATTGATCCATGCTGAGTCTATCAAGAAGCAGACAGAAATCATGAACGTGACAAAAGTAGTAGAATAAAATGTCTGACAATTCTTTAATTCTTTCAAAGTCAAACGCCGACACCTTTTGTACGATCCAGCTTACCGGATCAAAGAGCGAAAGCAACAGAGCGCTGATATTGAATGCACTTAGCAAGGGGAAGGTTGTAGTAAACAACCTTTCTTCAGCTGATGATACGGTTATTCTGAACGGTGTGCTTCGTAATCTGGAAGCAGGAAAAGATGACGCCACTTTTGGAAGCGGAAGTCTTACGCAGTCAGACGGCGAGCTTACCGCCAATATCGGTCCTGCGGGCACTGCGATGCGTTTTCTAACAGCGTACCTTTCTGTAACCGGAACGGCTGCTGTGCTTACCGGCACAGAAAGAATGAAGCAGCGACCTATAGGAATACTGACTGATGCCCTGGGCCAGCTAGGAGCAAAAATTCAGTATGCGGGACAGGAGGGCTTTCCTCCCCTGAGATTCAGCAAGGAGTTTAAGCAAGTCACGAATAAGGTCAACATTCGCGGGAATGTAAGTTCTCAATACATCACTGCCCTACTGTTGGTGGCTCCATTCCTCGAGAAAGGCCTAGAGCTTCATATTGAAGGCGAACTAACTTCAAGACCCTATGTGGAAATGACTTTAGCGATGATGGAAGAAGCGGGTATCTGTTACAACTGGCAGGGTTCAGTCATTTCGATTGACAACCAGGATTTCAAAGATTCGCAGATTACGATAGAACCAGACTGGAGCGCTGCTTCATACTGGTATGCTATCGCAGCTCTCTCCAAGGATTCCAAAATCATTCTTCCCTATCTTAAAGCCAAAAGCTTGCAGGGCGACAGCCGCATAACACAAATCATGGAGCATTTCGGTGTTCAATCATCATTTACAGATGAAGGCTTAGAAATAGTTAAAACCGGCGATGCTCCCAGGGGCGCCTTCTTCGACTTGAAGGATTGTCCGGATCTGGCACAAACAGTCATCGTCGTCAGTGCAGCTCTGGGACACAATGCGACTTTTACGGGATTGGAGACTTTAAAAATCAAAGAAACAGACCGTATAAAAGCGCTTCAAAATGAATTAGCAAAGCTCGGAGTTGTGCTAAGGGAAGATGGCGAACAGTACCACCTTGAGTGTTCTGACCTTCACTTTCCGGAGCATGTTATCATAGAAACCTATGAGGATCACCGGATGGCTATGGCATTTGCGCCGCTGGCTTTAAAAATTCAACAACTCGAAATCGAAGAGCCTGCCGTAGTGGTTAAATCATATCCAACTTTCTGGGATGACCTTCAAAAAGCTGGCTTTACAATCAATTCTTAAATTATGGCAGGAAATACATTCGGACACCTTTTCCGTATAAGCACCTTTGGGGAATCTCACGGAAAAGCCATCGGCGTAATCATAGACGGCTGCCCTTCAAACGTTGATATTGATCTGGAATTTATCCAGGCTGAGCTTGATAAACGACGCCCGGGACAGTCTAAGATCACCACCCAGAGGAAAGAAAGCGATACGGCAAGTGTCCTGTCGGGGGTATTTGAAGGAAAAAGCACCGGAACCTCTCTGGCGCTCCTTATCCCAAATGAGGATCAGCGATCTAAAGACTACGACCACAATAAAGATATCTTCCGCCCCTCACATGCGGACTATACGTATCAGGAGAAATACGGCATACGTGACTACCGGGGTGGCGGACGTTCATCGGCAAGAGAGACCGCAGCGCGCGTGGCTGCAGGAGCTGTAGCTAAGCTTTTCCTGAAACAAAAAGGAATAGAGATCTTTGCTCACGTTTCATCAGCGGGAAAGGTAGATGCTCCTAATCTTCCTTCTGAAGACTTATCGAAGTTACTGGAGATACGCGAGAGCAATATTGTGCGATGTGCGGATCCGGCTACAGCCAATGAAATGATTGAGCTTATCGATAGCGTACGTAAAGACGGTGACACCATCGGTGGTAAAGTTTCCTGCATCATCAGAAACTGCCCTGTAGGCTTGGGTGAGCCTGTATTTGACAAACTGCACGCCGATCTGGGCAAGGCCATGCTTAGCATCAATGCTGTTCACGGCTTCGAATATGGCTCAGGTTTTTCCGGCTCCGAAATGCGTGGATCAGAACATAACGATATCTTTCGTCCATCAGAAGCAGGATCAGGAGTCAGTACGAGCACCAATTTCTCCGGGGGAATCCAGGGAGGAATATCCAATGGTATGGACATCACATTCCGCGTAGCGTTCAAACCTGTGGCCACCATCATGCATAACCAGCAAACGATTGATAAAGAAGGGAATGCTGCTGAGATTAAAGGTAAGGGTAGACATGACCCCTGCGTGGTTCCAAGAGCTGTGGCCATTGTTGAGGCGATGGCTGCGTTGGTTATAGCAGATCATTATTTGAGACAAGCTGCTTATCAGCATTAAGCGATGCCTTGACGAAATTGAATAATAAAGGGGGTTATCTACAACGCGTGTGGATAACCCCCTTTATTATTCAATACCACATTAAAATATAGGCGGATATTTTGCCGGATTACCCTCACTCATCATTTCATAAACAACCTCTATGATATCATCAACAGATGGTTTACTGAAGTAATCCCCATCTGTTCCGTAAGGTGGCCTGTGCTCCTTCGCCGAGATAGTTTTCGGAGCACTGTCTAGAAAATAATACCCCTTTTGCTTTTCTACTATCTGTTGTAAGATAAATGCCGACGCTCCGCCGGGTACGTCCTCATCAGCAACTAGCAGCTTATTTGTCTTCCTCAGAGATTTTACGCATAGCTCGTCCAGATCGAAAGGATGCAAGGTCTGAACATCAACGATCTCAATCGAAATACCCATTTCGAGCAGTTCCTTAGCCGACTCCTGCACAACCCGCAAAGTTGAGCCATAAGAGACAATGGTAATATCAGTGCCCTCATGCAAAATCTCTGCCTTACCCAAGGGGACAGTAAAATCGCCAACATTACGTGGAAGACGCTCTTTAAGACGATAACCATTAAGACACTCGATTACTAAGGCTGGTTCATCAGCGCGCAACAAGGTGTTATACATACCAGCTGCCTGCGTCATATCACGTGGTACACAAATATGAACGCCCCGCATAATTCCCAGAAGCGCCGCCATTGGTGAACCGGAGTGCCAGACTCCCTCAAGCCTATGCCCTCGGGTCCGAATAATTACGGGAGCTTTTTGCCCGCCTTTTGTCCGGTAGCTTAAGCTTGCAAGATCATCACTAATTACGTTAATGGCGTACAATATGTAATCCAGGTATTGTATTTCAGCGATAGGCTTCAAACCGCGAAGACCAAGACCAATGCCTTGTCCAATAATCGTACTCTCCCGGATACCTGTATCAGCTACCCGCAAGGTCCCAAACTTATTCTGAAGACCCGCAAAGCCCTGGTTCACATCACCTATGCTGCCAACATCCTCACCAAAAGCTATAATTCGCGAATCACGTGTAAAATTCTCGTCAAAACAGCTGTTCAGAATCTCCCGCCCATCTATCCATTTGGAATCTTCGTCGTATTCTGCCGGAACAACCGGTATATGTGTATGCGAATCGAAAGAATCGGTGAATAATCTGGAATTATATCTTTCGCTATTAGCCACCATTTGCGTATTAAACCAGGCAAGCAAGCTGTGTTTTTCTTGGGAATCCTTCCCGGCAAGCATGCGTAACGCCTTACGTACATGCTCCAGGATTTCTCTCCTTGAAACTTCGACTGAAGCGTGGATCGATCTGGACATCTCATCAAACGCCGGAATGCCAAACGCCTTCAACAATGATTCTGCTTCTGCAGCCTCCTGTCGCAATACCTTTTGAACAGCATCCCATGCATTTTTACGGCAAACCCTGACAAACTCCTTTGCCTTCGTTTCAAGTTCAGCCAACTCTTCTTCTGTTACGATGGCAGAATCCAGCATCCAGTTCCTCATCTTCAACAGACAATCGAACTGCATCTCCCATTCCAAACGCTCCTTTGACTTATAGCGTTCATGCGACCCTGAGGAAGAATGCCCCTGGGGTTGAGTAAGCTCATAAACATGAATCATTACCGGAATATGCTTTTCACGACATATCGCAATTGCCTTCTCGTAGGTTTCACACAAGCCCGGATAATCCCAGCCCTTCACTTTGAAAATCTCAAAGCCCTCCCCCTTCTCGTCCCGCTGAAAACCCTTTAGTACCTCTGAAATATCCTGTTTGGTAGTCTGCAGTTCCGAAGGAACAGAAATAGCAAATCCATCATCCCAGATTGAAACGGCCATCGGAATCTGCAAGACTCCCGCGGCATTTATACTCTCAAAGAAGACTCCTTCAGATGTCGACCCGTTTCCGATCGTCCCAAAGGCAACTTCGTTTCCTCCTGCAGAAAAATGAGTCAGGTAACTAAGATCAGGATTATTTCTATACAGTTTAGATGCCTGAGCCAAACCTACCAACCTGGCCATCTGACCTCCCGTTGTAGAAATATCGGCGGAAGTGTTCTTCATCAAAAGCTGATTCTTCCAGCTGCCATCTTCGTTTAAAACGCGGGTTGAGAAATGGCAATTCATTTGCCTGCCACCAGAGAATGGCTCAGCCTCTACATCCGTATTGGCGTAGAGCTGCGAAAAGAACTCCGTTATAGTCGCCATTCCCGTGGCAAACATAAAAGTCTGGTCACGGTAATAGCCGGATCTCCAGTCGCCTTTTCTAAAGGCCTTGGCCATGGCAATCTGTGCAACCTCCTTTCCATCGCCAAAAATACCAAACTTGGCTTTTCCGGTTAACACTTCCCGCCTGCCGATCAAACTAGCCTGACGGCTTTCGAAGCAGATGCGGTAATCATTAATCACTATGTTCTTAAAGTCTTCAAAGGTCAGTTCAGACGAGCTCAGCTGACCACTTGATTGAATTTGATTTTCTGACATATGTACGAGGGTCAATTCTTCAAAAATAACATAAAAATGTACAGCATACCGAACCTTAAATTTTTTGTTACCTACTGGTATAGTTTTTGAATACTTAATTACTTGAACTATCTTTACTTAATTAATACCTGAACGTACATGAAAAAGATTCTTACATTTTGTATCGTATTACTGGGTTTTGTTACCGTGATAGCCATGAAGGCTGATCCTCAACCTGATTTCAAGTTTGAAAAAGAGACAAACGACTTTGGGAAGATCCCTCAGGGCAAACCAGTTAGCTATGATTTTAAATTCACTAACGTCGGCGAACAGCCGTTAATCATCAGCAATGTGGAGTCCACTTGCGGATGTACTGTACCGAAATACACCAGCACACCAATAAAAAAGGGCGAAACAGGTACCATTACCGTTACATTTAACGCAGCTGCTCCAGGCGCTTTTAATAAAGCTTTGACCATTAAGTCAAACGCAAAAACTCCTGTAAAATACATTTACATTAAGGGAAGCGTTGCTGCCCAGTAATATAAGGTAAAAGATTTTAGAAAAACCTCTCTGTTAGCAGAGAGGTTTTTTTTATGTTTGTGTATTATGCCAACTATTTCAAATAAGGGGAAGGAAATGCCAGCTTCACCTATACGCAAACTGACACCATTTGCAGAGCAGGCAAAACAGCAGGGAAAGACAGTTTACCATCTGAATATTGGCCAACCAGATATTGAAACCCCGGAAGTGATGATGAACGCTATCCGCAGGGCCGATTTTAAAGTGTTGGCGTATACCCAATCTGAAGGAACACCATCATACCGGGCAAAATTAGCAGAATACTATAACCGTGCGGGATATAATATCACCGCAGAAGATATCCTGGTCACCAGCGGCGCGTCCGAAGCGATTACGATTGCCATGCAAACGTGCTTAGATCCTGGAGATGAAATTATCATTCCTGAGCCATTCTACGCAAACTACAATGCTTTTGCATGGATGAGCAACGCCGTCATCAAACCGGTATTATCACTCATAGAAAATGCTTTCGCATTGCCTCCCGTATCCGAGTTTGAAAAGTTAATTACCGATAAGACCAAAGCACTTTTCATTTGCAATCCCAATAATCCGACCGGATATCTGTATTCTTATGAGGAACTGGAAGAGCTGAAAAAGCTTTGTCTGAAATACGATCTGTACTTTTTTGTCGATGAGGCGTACCGCGAGTTCTGCTATGATGGCAATAAGTTCCACTCCCCTATGCATTTGGAGGGCATCGAAGAGAACGTCATCGTGTTCGACAGCATCTCCAAAAGGTATAGTGCATGTGGCGCTCGTATCGGCTGCTTCGTAACTAAAAATAAAAAGGTACTGGCTACAGCACTAAAATTTGCGCAATCTCGTTTAAGTCCCGGAATGGTTGATCAGATCGCTGCAGAAGCAGGGGTTGAAACACCTGATTCCTATTTCGAGATCATCAACAAGGAATATACCTCCAGGCGCGATCAGCTTGTTTCATCCTTAAATAGGATGGAGGGAGTGTTTTGTCCGAACCCTAAAGGCGCTTTCTACGTAGTGGCCCGATTCCCTGTGGATGATGCCGAAAAGTTCTGCCAATGGATGCTTGAAGAGTTTGATTATGACAATCAGACAGTCATGATGGCACCTGCAGCCGGTTTTTACAGCACTTTAGGCGACGGCGTAGACGAAATAAGATTGGCATACGTTTTGAATAGAGAAGACTTGGCGAAAGCCATGATCTGTCTGGAAAAAGGTTTACTCGCTTATCCCGGCAGAAAACTAAAAGGTGCTCCCTCGGAAATAGTGAGCATCCATTAACAAGTACATATTGGGGCCGACCGGAATTGACAGGATGGCGGCAGGTATGTAAGCATGCAGCGCGTTGTGAGACTAGCGCTTAAATCTGAACTCTCAAACCACAATTGGCGAAAATAACTACGCCTTAGCTGCCTAATTTAGAATTAGCTCAGCTTTTGTCCCGCTGGTATTCTGTTCTGTTTAACCAGTACACGGGGCATCGATCAACAGAACTGGCTTGATTAGAGGTGTGATGATCAGGCGAGATAAAGCATCTAAGGAATACGGTATAGGTAATCGGCCAACCTTCCCTTTCCCTACAATTAAATGGCAGATAAGCATGTAGAAAGCATAATTTGTTCCATGTTTGGACGAGGGTTCGAATCCCTCCGGCTCCACACCAAACACAGCTGTTTGTCAGTCGGTTACGAAAACTGGCTGACAACCCAGCTGACCAAAACCGAAAAGAATTAGTGAAAACCAAGTGGGAAGGACCCTTTATTTATGAGCCACCAAACGGAGACCTAGATAAAGATTGGTTAGTATGGATAAAATACCAGCACCCAGTAACTGGAAAACTTGAGCGATTCCGCTACAATGTAGGTTTCAAGCAGTATAATACGAAGCAGGAGCGCCGCGAACATGGCAAAGCTCTGAAGATTGTTCTAGAAGATCTTCTTGCTGAAGGATGGTCTCCCTATAATGAATATGATGTTTTTGCCGTTCACACTAATAAAAATGTTGTAAGCCTGATAGACCAGTACTTGGAGGAGGTGAAGGGAAATATCAGATCCAGCACCTACAAGAAGTATAAGATCGAGCTGAATTCTTTTAAAAACTACCTGATATCGAACAGGCTGTATAACCTTGAGTTAGATGAAGTAAAGAAAGCCACCGTACTTAATTTCCTTAATGTACAGAAGAATGCTAGGAAGTGGAAAGGTAAGACGTACAATCATTACTTGAATGATATCACAACCTTCTTCAACTATTTTCACCACAATTACGATGATTATATTGAGAAGGTGCCTACATTGAGTTTGAAGCGAGCTCCAATTGAGAGACCAGGCAACACGGCGTTTAATGACTGGCAATTTAAGAAGCTAAAGGATCTGATGCTCGACAATAACGACCAGATGCTCTATACTTTTTGCAGCTTTATTTACTACGCAGCACTTAGGAACGAAGCTGAGGGGAACTATCTCAAAGCGGGTGATTTCAACTTTACTGCAAAAACACTTAAGATCAATTCCGGAACCGCTAAAAACAGGAAAACGGAATATATTCCGATTTATCCGGATTTCATGGAGCTGCTGCTGGAGTTGAAAGTTCCTGAAATCCCTGGGGATTACTACATCTTTGGCAAAGAGAGCAGGCAGAAGTTTGTGATCGGTGGTCCTCTTCCAGTTGGTCAAGATTATTTTGCCCGTCATTTTCGAAAATATAAGGAGATGCTTAATCTGTCAGAACGTGATGGGATATATAATTACAAGCACACCCGAGCCGTCCATCTGGGCGAAGACGGGGAAGACCTTTACAAAATAATGAAGCTATTTAGGCATAAGGATTTGGCAACAACAATGATCTATATGCGAGACCTAGGTATAAACGTGCAGAACACTGAATTTAATAAAGGACGAAGGTTTTAAGTAGAGGAGATGTAAATAATATCTTCTTTACTTGACTTTGTTAGTGTCTTTTAATTTTGCGGAATCAATGATTTCTTTTGCCCGCTTCCCAAGAGCCACGACCTTAGGGTCTGGTTTTGGAGTTTGAAGATACCACTCATCTTTCTTATTTATTTTAAGCCGGTCCCTAACCAAGAGAAGTGCCGCTCTTGCCGAATCGGCGGTTGATGGTTCAGTAGTTAAATAAAGGGTCGTTCCCTTTAGTTCGTCTTTTACTTTAAATTTGTAATGACGTTCAGCGAATCTATACCTTTCTTCTAGTCTCCATAACTTATCGTCGAGGCTATCATTTTTAGATTCCAACTTATTATACAAGTCGATGAATTGTGAGGATGAAATTTCTTTGCCCCCCGTAATAAAGGTGATCTTCTCGGTGTAAGTCTTAATAGAGTCTTTTAGGTCATTCGCTTTGTCTATAAACTCGGAGTCTTTTCCAGTAGTCTTTTTAATGAGGTCGTTCTGCTTTGATATTATTAAAGTCAGTTGTTCTTTTTCATGATAGGTATAGGCTGCAAAAGCTACTAGAGCTGCAACAAGGATAAATGATACAACGTCAATTATTTTATTTTTCATTTCCCGCTGCTTTTTTCAATCATCTTGTACATAATTTCCATCTTTTCTTGCTCCTTTCGTAGCTCGTCCAAAGCTTCGTTTTTGGCCTTTTCTTTCTGCTCAAAAAGCTCAGTTTGATGATCTAGCCTCAAATTCATGATGGTGTTGTTGTCTTCAGCTTTCGTAATATAAGATCCAGCCCAAAATCCAGCACCAAACACTGAACCAAGTACTGTGAGAATGATAGCAATAACTCCCGGCCAACTACTAAAGAGCCAGGTTTTTAAATGATGAAACTTACTTTCTTGAGGTCTATCTCCTGGCATATAGAAAACTATGGACCTAAAATAGATTTTTTATTCGAATATCATTGAACACTGATTTCAAAGGTCGAAAGATTTAGCCAATAATAGTATATTTGACACGCGAACATTAATACAGTACTTGAATCAGGCTTTGTTACCTCTTTATAGGAACAGCCCGGACCTAGACCGCTTTGGCGGTCTTGCTGTATGAATGTTCGCAAAACCTCATCTGTCCGGGCTTATTTTTACTCCTAATCAAACGGATAATTCGACGTAAGCACTTCTACCTTTCGCTTCATATACCCGCTCTTACTGTTAACTGATACTCCAGACTCAACAGACCACATATGCCAACCAAGCTCTCTTGCATATTTCTGAAGCAATGGGGATGGATAAGAGGATAACAGAAATTTCCCTTTAATCTCAGAGAGTGTCTTCAACAGGTTCTCAAAATCCTGCTCAGAATAACCATCGTAGTGGCCGCAATCCGAATTGAAATAAGGAGGGTCACAATAGAAGAAGCTCTCCTCTGCATCGCGACTCCTTATGATGTAAAGAGCATCTGCACACTCAAGTTGTACATTCTGGAGCCTAATGGCCATGTCTTCAGTGAAGCGCTCCTTGTTGTTGTCGATCTTCTTCGTCGTGGTATTCTTCGAACGATCATAACCCCAAGATGAATCCAGCTGAGCGCTAAAGCTCTGAGTACTCAAGACCCAGACGGCCCAGGCACGCTTGATCTCCGAAAACATATCCGGATGATTATAAATAACCGATGCTTTCCGGTGAAGATCCCGACTATGTAATGTTATTCGGATCTCCTTCTCTAGGGAGACAAAATCATCTTGAACCACTCGGTAAAAGTTGATGAGCTCCTTATTTACATCATTCAAAACTTCTATTTCAGATGCTTCCTTTGCGAAGAACACCGCTGCGCCACCGAGGAAGGGTTCACAATACAGTACATGTTCCGGAAGAATCGAAATAATTTTGCTAGCTAACTTTTGTTTCCCGCCGTAATAGCTAATTGGCGTTTTCAGATTTAATTTTCCTTTGCTCATATTCTAAAAAGTGTTGGTTTGCTTTGTTAACTCTTTATAGAAATGAGATTGGACCGGTTTTAAAACCGGATAAAGTCGTAATTAGCGCCTACACTATACTTCCAGTTCGGTGAAGCCTTCGACCTTGGATAATGCAGATAACCGGCTTGCACACTCAGTCGTCCGAGATCTACGCGAATCCCAGGACCGACTCCATAAGAAAGCGTTTCCGGATCCAGGTTAAATTGTCCCTGGAGGCGCAATCCGAGTTCCGGTTGCTTTTGCTTCACAGTCAAAGTTCTCGCACCTTGAATAGTGACCCGGGGATCATTGCTGTAAATGTCGATGTAAGAATGATTCGCTCCTAAGAACCAGTTACGCTTCTTATACTGAGTAGTGACAAGATCAGCATCGTACTTGAAGTTAAACGTTGCAGATTGGGTGCTATCCCTGGGTATGAACACAGAGAGGCTTGCTCGAGGATCCGTATGCGTATAAGTCGTTACCTCGCTATTAATCTTCTTCTCCAGCTTTTGATTGGTGATCTGAAGGGAAGTAGCTACAACCATCACTTGTTTCAGTTTATCCCGGGTGATATTGAGCTGAGCAACTGTGTCAAGCAGATCTGCTCTCACTTTATCGATTGCCTCCTGATCGATCTCCTTGACCATTCGATAAACGGTATGTTGCAGGCCATTCTTATCTACCTCTTCTGCAATCTTCTTAGCCTCGGTCTGGATCTGCTTTTTTGCAATCTCAGCGATAGGACTTTCCTTATTGCGCTCCTCAGCTGCTTTCGATAACTGGTAGCAATACCAGCCCAGTCCTGCTAGTGCAATGACTAGCAGGAGGATGATGACTTTAATTGTTTTCATTTTTGGATTCTTTAGTGGTACTATCCTTTTTGGATCTCAATTCGTCGATAATTCCAGATTTAACAGCAATTGCCCATGTCAGGTCATCGTTCCGCTTCTCGACTTCCACGATACGAAGTGCCTGAGCCTTCACTGTTACCCTCAGATCTGCGCACTCATCCTTTTTCGTGAACTCTTTGTACACGAAATACCCGAGCAATAAATAAAGCATTCCCTGAAGAGGGTACTTGACGAAGTCAGGGAATGCAAATGGAAGTTTAGGCATGTTGGGCATAGTAATTAATTAAGCCTCGTTAACAGATAGTTCTCCAGTCTCTCGCAGGTAGATCTTTCTGATGTTTCGAGGGACACCGATTTGATAATCCGGCCGTCTTACGTCGGTAAGTCTTGACTTAGCAATGAACGCGAAGCCAACAGCGTTTGACTGATTGCCACCATACACGAGGTATGCATGATCATTTTCGCCAACATAGAAGCCTACATGAGCACCACCCGGGCGCGTGAATACAAGTATGTCCCAAAGCGATGCCTGAGCGAAAGGAATTTTACGGCCGTAACCTTTCCAAGCACCTTTCGGGCCGTCCCCCCAATAGCGGGCACCTAGGACGTTCGCCCAATTTGGATGAGGGTAGTTGCATCGCTTACAAACGACGGCAACGAACAGGCCGCACCAAGGAATATCATCATCCGGATACCATCCGAGGACGCCTACTTCCTTAGCCCATGCCATAATATTGACATTGCTTCCTTTCCCGACATGCTCCAGCGTGCCGTAATGCTTCAGAGCTTCGACCAACATTTTGGGAGCCCCTTCCCTGGCTAACCAGGAGTATTTAGATGGCAATGATTTCATTATTTTCATTCTTAGCATTCATATTTGAATAATCGGATACATAAATCTAATGTCCATAATCTCATATCTTATAGAATGCGATTCTGGATTCTGCTTCTATCCTATTCCCTGAAGAGAATGGGATGGTTGCAATAGTGCTACCAATTTGCCTACGATAATACTTTGCATCTGTATCCCTATCCCAAACAGTCAAAAGAAGTTGCTGGTTAAGGATATCAGTTCGATCTGATCCTCCTGCAACAACTCTCAACAAATCAGAAGTGGCAAAAGCTGCCAGCTTATTAGCTTGATTGTAATAATTCACCTCCTTGTTGCCTGTTTCTGAGATCAGATTGTCAGTACCTGTATGATTCAGTTTAATAAAGTTGGATGACTCTGAGTAAACATAATCAGCAGGAGGAATACCCACACAAAACAAACCAGCGTATATTTCAGAAACATAGAAAGGGTTTGTTACAGACAATGGAACAGTTAGCTTGTTATAACAAGTGTAACCGCACCCGAAGAATGTCGTTTTCTTGAGGTGATTAAACATGACAATGTTTGTCGTTTCATCAGTCTTGATGATGTCTGATTTAGCGATATATGCTCCCTCTTCGCAGGGAGTCAAAGAAATGGCTGAACTTATTGATACCGGAACGTTATTGATAAGGAATGTTACATTAGGGTTAATCTCATCTCCATGATACCCCCCTGCATTGTCTGATGCTCCCTGAAATTTGGTTACGTATTCATTTTCTGACGTATGTAACATACTCCTACCAGTTTCAGACATACTGTTAGATGTCCTGCTATACACGCACTCCCTTGAGCTCGCTATACGCCATAGATCAGCTTTTATAGACGGGTTTATTATATGGTGAACGTCAAATCTAATGTAATATGATTCTGATCCCGGGTATTGGCAATAGAATGAAAACACCCCGGTGTTTGTCTGGCCTCCTGTTGGGTTAAAACTGTAAAACATCTTTGGAAAGATGTAAGCGTCTGCCTTACCTGCTAACTTCGAAGCAGGTATAGTAAATCCATACGGCTCATACGCTTCATCTGTTCCTGGGGCAACCATTACTGTATTGTCATAGTTTCCCGTGGCTGGGTTATCGTTATTCCCTGACCACTCTACATTCACCCCAGCATACCCACCACCAGCAGGTACGGTAAAAGTTGATTTTGTAAACTTAACATCACCATCTACCTCGTTAAACTTTAATATCCTGTTAGTTCCAGCCCCGTCCGAATATAATCCACCCAAGAAATTAGAACTTGCCCCTGAAAGTGTCCATTGCCCCGGAGGTAAATAAAATAAAGGCAAACGCCTGTAAGATACCTGACCCGAAACTACTATTCCATCACTGTTTCTGTAGTAGCTCCCTGCTATTATTTTAGACTTGTCTGCCTTGTTTTTACTCTCATTTATGACATTATCTGTTTTTAATTTTACAGGATCGAATTGAGTTGATTTTACAACCCCTGGAATATCTCCTTGAACTTTACTTGCGTCTACTTTATAACCGGTGTATGGCTCGTATGCTGATGATGTGTTTGATAGCCTTAACATCACAGTATTGTCCAAACCCGAATTATTAGTATCACTAACGTTTATACCGATGTATTGGGTAGTTGCAGAAGTCGTAAATGTTGCAGAAGTTTTTGTTCCGGTATTATCGAGTATCGCTTTTGTTCGAGTAGTGTTGTTAAATGTGCTTTCGTTCAGAGGGTCAGCATCTCCATTATATTCATTACCCACAAACGTTGTGCTTATTCCCGTTAGGGTATATTCCGTATTAGGATCTACCTTAATTATCAAACGCCTATAGTTTGGGTCAGAGACAATTCCACCTCCCGTGGTAGATCCGTTTCCAAATGAAAAGTAACTGCCTGATACTATTTTTGATTTGTCAGCGTGATTTTTCCCTAATACTGCAATATCATTGGTAACTGTCTTGAGTGATTCAACTGTGTTCTTTCTTGCGTACTCTTCCAAATGTGGACGATCAACCAACCCCCAGGTTCCAACCCAACTATTTCCGCCCCAAATAAGTCTTACATCTACAACATACTGGTCACCGATTTTTGATGGAACTTCAATAGAAGCACCTAGATTATTCTTGAAATACTGATATGTCGTACCCGCTTTACCTTGATAGTATCTTGCTGAAGCCGGAATACCAGGGTTAGTATTATCTTCAGCCAATCCCATGAAAGCACCGTTTGTTGCCGCAAGCAGCGCATTCACTGACAGGTTAAAGTTCGTCTTACCTCCTGCAGTGTTCCTTATTCCCATGAGCATATCCCCAGGTTGCGTGTTTTCCGATACTGGGATTTGAGATCCTTTTATATCTGCCATAATTAATTAAGTGAATAAATCCGTGCACCACTTTTACGGCCGGTGTTGCGATCCTTGCAACCGTCGTGATGCCAAAGCGGATAATGTGAATAATGAATGTTTAAAAAGTCTTTAACCTGGTTCCAATAACCAAGGGCTAAAGACTGGTATTGCGTGATTTGCCTGACTACTTCGCGATTATCAACGAACTCGCTGAATTCGTTAAGCTTCGCTTTAAAACCAGTCGGTGTGATAGCCCCGTTAATGTTTGAAAGCACCCGGGCCGTTGCATAATGAACGAGTACCGGCTTAAGTCCTTGGAAGCTGATCGGAACACCTTTATAGATGTAAGTACCTCCGTTGATAAGGTGGCTGTAATCAGCATTCGGAAACTGAATGATATGTATCGGAGCACCGGACTCCTGTAGGATCCGCCCGCCGTTTTCGGCCTGCAGCTCCCCCACTTTCTTCAGGATATCATAAAACAGTAAATCACCCAGCAGCGGTCTAAGGTCAAAGTCCTGCGCGTGGGCGATATGCATGTTCAACTTCTTAACCGGATCAAGGTTCCCAGAAAGAGATACGTACGGCTCAAAATCACTCTTGGTTATCAGCAGGAGCGGCTGGAGGGGTTGTTCCTGTAAACTCATAATAGTTAAGTGGTTTGGGTTGATAATTATTTGTTGGGTTGATCTCTTCTTTGTAGTGAGAGAATACTTCTTCGAAGAACTTTTCCATCTTAACACGCTCATCACGGGTGATACCATTGTAATAATCCATGGCATCCTGCATCTGCTCCTTGTTGAAGAATCCTCCGTCAGTGACGCTGTGAAGGATGGCTGGCTGAAAGTAGTGCCTGATGATTTTTCTAACCACCTTCTCATCCGTATACTGGAAGAGCTTATCATTGATCATACTTTCAACCTTGATCAGCTGAGGCACCTTCTCTTTATCGTTGGCTTCAGCGATCATCACCTGCTCACCGTCCGGACCGACAAACTTCTTCATGTTGGTCTTGAACTCGTCTCTCTCATCTTCGTCTTCGAATTCTCCGATGTTGACGAAGATGGTTTTCAAAGAGAAGTTGTTTCTCAGATTGGTTGTGGTGGTCCGATCAGATGCGATTTCAGAAAGCATACTTTCGATGATAGCATCACATGATGCTAATGGGTACACTTCGAAGTCATACGAGAAATAATAGGTTTGACCTTTGTAGTTATCCCAACCACCGGCACGCTCTACCTGCTGCTCTATCACACTCGGATCAGAGTTGAATGGGAACGTCCAGACGATATCGTCCTTCTTCATCTTTCCGTTGGTGCCATCCCAATTGTCATAAGTAGCAAACATACCTTCATACTCGGTGCCCTCGAGGCCTTCACGAACATTTTCGAACGGAGTGTAATACACCGTATCGACTTCGTACAAAGCGTTCCAGTTAATATGAGCTGCATAGCCCCGGTGTCTTGCAAGGTCGGATCCTACCCTGGAAAGAAGATCATCAGGAGTCAAGCCCCTCCTGTTGATTTTAGTCTTATAGAACTTCTCGTCAACAAACCCTCCACCAACGATAAACTTCGTATATATACCAATGGCCTGCTTGGTTGTAGGAGAAGCATCGACAAGGCCAATAATACGCTGAGGATATGCATTGTCAGAATCATACCCTTTCACCTTAAGGTTTTTAACGTCGACTTTCTTTACAATACGGGGCTCAGTAGTTGGAAGGTTTGTTGCTTTCATTACTCAGTCCCTCCTGCTCCAGTGCCTTCTCCTTGGTTACGTTCGTTTCCTTCAGTACCAGATCCTTCGTTTTCCGCGTCCTGTTCAGCTGGCTCCGTATTTGCAGCGTTGATCTCAACCAAGCGTTTCTGAGCTGCAGCAATAACTGTTGCACGGTCATCTCCTGCTACAAGATTGTCTAATTCATCGAGGGTTTTTGCAGTACCAATCTTAGCAATTACATCTTTTGCAAGTGGCTTGTCCAGCTGGGTACCTGATGGCTTGCCGGCATCGGCCTGTTTTTCGTCCAGAACTACATTACCCTGATCATCCTTAGGATAAGATTCGAAGTGCTGCAGTAAGCCCGGATTGGTCTTCAGCATTTTAACAGCATCCTTGTCACTCAAATTTGCATTTGAAAAGTGATTAGGAGAAAAAGCAGGAAATTGGATAACAACATCCTTTTTCAGTTTGAATTTTGCGTTTGACATAGCAATTAGTTTTTCTAATGTTAGATCAGACACCTCATGATAAGCTTTGACAACACACTTCTTGCAACCAGGAGTAAAGCCGGTACCGAACACCGCCTTGTGGATGGTGTCGAGTTCCTTAATCGTTTCCGGATTGCGGGATCCTTTGATGTTTACCATCATTGGAAGCGCCTGTATTCTGTCAAAAATCTCCTGAGGTGTCATTGTTAGTAAATTAGTTAAGCAGCTACTGGAGTGATAAGAGCTTCAAGAGCTGTAATAGAATCGATGTAAGAATACACTGGTGTCTCATCGTCCGTCAACACGGCGAATGAAGCAGGTAAGTGAGGCTCCTCGCTTCCTTCACTGTTTGCGATCGTCAACTGGTAAGCACCCTCCATCGTTGCCTCCTGGTAGTCCTTAAGAGCACCATCACCAAGGCTCAACCCCTGATCTGTACCGAATATTTCGATAGCAGCATCGTTTGTTTTTTGCTTGTTGATGATCACCGCTACGTATTCGCCCAGGGAGATCGCTTCCACTTCCTGTTTTACATCACTAGAGTTAGCCAGGATCAAGAAATTAATGGAGTGTCTCCAAGAATACCCGAACTCTTTTTTCACGCCGGTGGATGTTGGCTTAACAGACTTATTGTATCCCTCGTATCGGAATCCTTTTGCCTGCGCTTTCATGGTAATTCCCCGAATGATGTTCGGATTCACCGCGTCCCGGACATAACCGGCAATATCGTCCCTGTTGAACAGGTATAGAACAGCCTCAACGCCCCCGAAAATTCGGTTACAGGAGTTGTAGAGCTGATTCTTCTTTATTTTTCCGCAACTTGTTGCCATTTCTTAAGTATTAAGATTTTTAGAATTAATGAATGACGGCCAGCTTAGTAAGCTGAAACCGTCATGTGATCTTCTACTACCATCGCATCGATGCTATAGCCAGTATCGATGATGTAAGTCTTCTCGGTCTTATCGTAGAATGCATCCAGAGCGCTCAGATCAGACTCTTCCTCTACTCCAAGCTGAAGATTGGAAGCAATTGTCGTAAGAATAACTCTGTGAGGAAGGTTTGACTTCGTACCGGTCATGTAAGATTTAATGATACGGTCCTGAATACTCAACACGTAAAGGGGGATGCCATCGTATTCCAGCACCTTGATCCCCTGCTCCACTCTTAGGTATGGAAGCTCGAAGCCGGTCGCTTTTTTACGCTCTCTCTTGTACTGATCAGCGAAAGACTTAGTAAGGATAAAACCGACATTAGGATCAGCAAGCAATCTTTCGTCTGCCTGAGCGACCATACTTTCAAGGATTCCAGTTGCAACCTGATCAGTTGTATCCTGAGCAGTGAATTTTTGAGCAGCAACGGTTGCTCCTGCATTCTTCGCAATGGAAACGTGGAGGTCTGGTTGTGCAGTCGCAATCGCGAATAGCTGCTTCCAATATCCATTAATAGCGTTGAAGTAGCGAAGGTCAACACCGTCCTTCAAAACACCACCGTCCGCAATGTTATCGATAGTCTTGTCACCAAAGAAGGCTATGCGGTATACCGACTCAGCAAGCGCTGTAGCGATACGATCTTCCAGGAATAAAGCGAATTCGGTACCAGTAAGATCTGCTTTGTCGATACCATTCTTCAGCCCCCAAGCGGTGAACTTACCTAGCAGATCCTTCCAGCATTCCTCGAAACGATCCTCGATATATTCCGGATCCCACCACTTTTCAATAGCATCGATCTGTTCGTCAGACACATCAGGTTTACAGTTCGGGCCTTTCTTCTTACCTACAAGACCAAGCATTCCCAGAATAACAACCTGCTGTTTCGCCTTGATGCCTGGTACAACAAGAAGCAGCGTAGAAATTTGAGGGTTTAGGAAGACAGCTGTCCAGAAAGCCTCTTTCATTGATTCGATCTGTCTGCCAGTGAAGGTGATCGGATCTAAGTTTAGATTTTTTGCCATGATAAATTCAGTGCGTTTAAAAATTAATTAATTGCGGCTTAGTCTTTCTCAGGAGTAGCCTTCCCCTTTTTGTTCTGGTTGATGAGCTTACGGCGCTCGTTCAGCTTCTCAGTGAAGTCTTCGTCTTCTGACTCTTCTTTCTTCGCTTTGTTGAAGTTTTGCTTACGGCCTTTAGGCTCATGGTTGCTCTTCACATCGCTGATCTTTTTTAAAGCATCAGTTGACTGCTTCAGCTGGTTAGTTACCTCAGAATTCTCGGCTTCAAGCTCTTTAATACGGTTCTCGAGCTCAATGATTTTCTCGCTGTCTTCCGGATCATCATTGCCTTCGTCAGAAGCTTCAGCGATCGCAGTAACGGATCCTTCAGCAACCGTGATTGTACGGCCGTCTTCAAGTTCATAATCACCATCAGCAAGAGCAGTTGTCATTTCGGAGTCTGAGAATACGTCGGTATCAACCGCAAGCTCACCCTCGTAATAGATAGTCGTTCCATCAGCCAGGATGGACTCAGCGTTCTCAATCTTCAACCCTACAAAGAAGTTCTTGATCGATTGCAGGACGCTCTTGTTTTCCTTCAAAAGTTTGGAGGTCTCTTTTTTCATGTTACTGTTATTAATTATTGGGAAATAGGAATTAGCATATTGCTTCACCTTAGCCGGTGCATTGTTGAAAATGTGGTTAAAGGCGTTTTGAGGGATGGCAACAGCAGCACCCTTACCAGGCGCTATGCTCGTAATGAAATTCATGGCCAACATTTCATCTGGGGTCATCCACGTCTCTTCATTGATAAGGCTATCAATCGCTACAGCGTCAAGACCGGTTTGGTCCATGTAGATTGAGTTAAGGACCTTTTGAATTTTGTCGAGCGCTTCAGCTTCCTTCCTCAGGTCATCAGCGTTCATGCTGTCATACATCCAAACACAGGTTGACGGCTTATGAACCATCATGATCGAGCCTTTACAAGCGATGATCTCTTTACCGGCCATCGCAATGATTGAAGCTATAGAAGCCGCAATCCCTTCGATCCGGACAATTACGTTTTTAGGATGCCTGAGCAGTGCGTTATAGATTGTCCATCCGTCAAAGACAGACCCGCCGCCCGAATTGATTAAGACCGTGATGTCTTCTCCCGCTTGTGCTGCAGCTTCAATAATAGGCACGATCTTAGCAGCCGAAAGGTCGCCCATACCGATGCCGTAATACATCCAGCCCCATTCGTCCCAGTAGTCGAAAAGTTTGATTGTTACCATGGAAACAAAGTTCCAGACAACAGGTAGCTAAGTCACTGACACAAAAACGCCATATTCATCTTATTCATATATGTATAAAAACTTACTAGAAAAAGACTTAAGGATCCTGTAGATATTACGTTCGTCGATGTTGAATTGAATAGCTGCTTCTCGAACGGCATGACTTTTCTTTTCTCCAGCTTCGACCTTTGCATCCACGTAGAAGTATATTTCCCGATGGTACACAACCTTAGCAGGAAACAAACCACATTGCACCAGGGATTTTAAGGCCCCGGTGCTTTTAAGTTCATTAATGATTTCGATATTACTTTTGATCTTTGATACTGGCATTACACTATTCTATTTTGGTTGGATGAGGATCGTTTCTGCTGGGCGCTTGTGACATCACGAACATCGGTAACTATTGTGACATTCCGAAATTGTGATGCAATCGCAACGGCCAAAGCCTCGGTATCAAATGTTTGTCCGGTGTACGTCGAAGCTATTCCCTGGTACATTCCACCGTTAGCAAAACGAGGAAACATAACCGACTTGTATCCATTCGAACCCGGACCGATCAGCGGACGCCCGCCCCCGGCCGTATTGATTGCTGAAAGGATTGGAAGAAACATCTTCGACGATTTCTCATTGATTATCACTTCACCATTACTCAGCCGGGCGTTCATGCTATCACTTGTTCCGGTACCGGGCCCACGCAATATAGTACCCTTTCCGTCCGAATCATAATGCAGACCGCCGCCGTTATATTTCGGAACGGTTACGAGTGACTTAGCAGCTGATGCAATTCTCGCTACCAACGCAAGCGTACCGGCAACAGCAATAACGTTCAGAGGGAATGGCTGCTTTAACTGCGTGGTTATACCGAGCAGCTGCTCGATAGCGAGCCTGGCATTCTGCTGAAGAAATAGAGCCGCTTCAGCTTTTGTCTGCAGTGCAGCTGCTAGTTGAGCGGCCTTAGTATTTTGACCTACTACATCCTGAAAGTTATCTCCAAAGTCATTGATGGCATCAGTAGCTGAAGCCCACACTTCCTGATCAAGTGCTTTTTGCTTTGCCGCGAACTCTTCATGTATCGCATAGGTATCTTCGTTACGTGCAATGGCAGCAGTTACTGCGAGCTCATACTCCTGGTCGAGATATTGTTGCTGATACATCAGGCGCTCAGCATAAGAATCAGCTCCTTCAGCGCGTGCCTGGGTAAGTGCAAGCTCATTCTCCTTTGCCTTGGTGATCCGTTCCTGATCAAGGGCGTCGGTCTTCTCGTTCATCTGCCTGATGTTATCTTCCACCATGGCATTGCGAACTTGCATCTCACTATTGATTAGATCAGACAGACCCTTTTCCCCTTTGTTCCGGCGGTCGATCAGGTCTTTGATAACCTTGTCCTGGTCTTCAAGTCTCCGAATGCCGTTAACACGTAGCTCCTGCAGCTCCCTTTCCCCTTGATTCTTGATTGAAGCGGTGGTAAGGTCTTCGATCTCCCTGTAATTTTCCTCGATCTGTTGCAGATCTTCTTCATGAAACTGTTTCCGGATCTCAGCGAGACGTGCAGCGCGTTCCTTCTCCAGCTGCTCGGTGGTCCGATTGTACTTATGATACAGCTTTACCTTCTCGTCGATCTCCTTATTGATAGAGTCAATGTCTTTCTGCCTTTCGGTTAATATAGTCTCGTTGGTTCTAATCAGTGACTCTAGACGCTCCTGATTAGCTTCCTTGTATTTCTCCGCGACTTCTTTAGACTTGTCTGCTGCTTCCTTTTGCAACTGAAACCGATTTGTTATAAACTCGTTTTCGCGACCGACCGACTCTTCACGCAAATCTGCAAGCTCCAGTTCAGCCTCCCTAAGCTTCTGCAACTCGTCGTTACTGATCTTGCTAAGACCTCCACGAAGTTCAGCCTGTTTCTGGAGTATCCGGACTTGTCTAAGCTGAAGCGTTTCAAGTTCCTGAAGTCTTCGCTTTTCAATTGCAGCAGCTTTCTCATTGGCCGCAATACGTTCCGGAATGGAGTTAAACTCATTGTCCCGGATATTCTTCAATGCCTCCTCCTGCCTGATAAGCTCCTTTGATGTTGCGATGTTGTTGATACGATCACGTTCGAGCTTGTTTTGTTGGTCCTGAAGACTTGCAGCGGCCTTAGCAGCGTCGGATATACTTTTGGTAAAGTTCTTCATCTTGTCCGTTGCATTTTCAACACCGGTACCCAACTGAATCGTTCCGTTCGTGATTTTCTTGAAGTCGAGGTTTATGATACCATCGATTATCACTCCCAAAGCTTTGAACCGGTTAATCAGGTTATTCACGATGAAGTTACCCAAGTCCTTCGCTGCTCCGAGCGGATCCTTGAAAACTTTCTGCATCGGACTGATCAACTCAAAGAGAATTTTACCCATCATTTCAAACCCAGCAGCCAAACCTGCAACAGCGGTTTTGACAGCGTTTATCACCGGCTGGAACTTTGTCAGGTAACTAAACAGCGAAGCAACAAGCACAATAACAAGCCCGATACCTGTTGCAGCCAATGCGATCCGGAAAACTTTTAAAGCAGTCGTTCCTAATGTTACTGCAGCTGTATTTGCCTCTTGAGCAGCGGTCGATGCTTGAGTTACTACGACGTTAGCTTCCTGAGCAGCTGTAGCAGCTTCCTGAGCAACGGTTGTCGCTTTGATCACTTCCTGCCTAGTAGCTGCTCCCTGGCTAAACTTAAAACCGATCTCAGTCGCTTTCTGCTGTGCTTCTGATGCTTTCTCGGTCGCTTCAGTCGCGATCGTCTGAGCCTTCTCAAAAGCGGCTTGAGCTTCCTTCACTTCTTCCTGTGATTGATGATAAGCCTGGATGCTATCCTTAGCAGCATCAATAGCTTTCTTACCGATTTGAAAACCGATAGGGAGATGCTCCGTAACCTGACTAAAGGCGTTACTTGATGTTACAGCTCCAAGCATCGTGTCCCTCAGCTCACCAACAGCCTCAGCGTAATTACCAACATTACGTCTGGTGTCACCAACTCCTTTTTCCTGCTGCTTCAGTTTATTCGTCACGTCAAGCATTTGAGCGGCCAATGCTTTTCCTTCCTCGGTGTTCTCCCTTTGCTCTTCACTCATCTTCACCCATTGAGCGTTCAACATGGATAGCTGAGCACGAAGGCCTACCATGCTACCTGTGTAATTATTGGAAAGGGCAACGTTAGCCTTCAGCTCTCGACCGAGTTCCTGAAGCTTTACTTTGTTCTGCTCATACTCGAGCGTATTCTTTTTACCTGTTGAAGCAAGGATCACCTGCTGGTCTTTCAGGTCTTGCATGGCTTTCAGAGTATCCGTTGCTTTTTTCGCATACTCAGCGTTGTCCATCCCGACCTCTATGATAATTTTGTCTGCCATGGTTACATTCTTATTAATTCGACTTTAGCAGGTTCCCCCTCGATATAGTCAATGATCTGATTTATGTAATAGTATTGCGCCTCGTTTTCGTCATACACCGGCACGAAGAAATCAAGCTGGGAGATATCGATCTCGTTCAATCTGACATACCTGGTTACCTTTCGCACCCTTTTGAGCATGTACTCAATAACCTCTGTGTAGTAAGCTGAGAATAGTTCCTCAAAGGACAAACCCGGGAAACCTTCCTTGATGAAATACGGAATGGAAACTGTAGCTCTTCCAGCCGTGTTCGTTCCATCGGTAAATATTAAACCAGATCCGGAAACATTCTTACTGATCAATACGCGCGGTTGTGTCTTGATCTTATACACCTTCTTAGCATCGTCCGTTTCGTCCGGATCCACTTTGTTGATTTGCGCAACCTCCCTTCCCGTTAGCCTTAAAACAGAAATGGTCGCTGCGTAAATGCTTGTTATTGGAGTCTCCTCTGACTTTAATGTCAGGTTGTTTACAGCAAATTGACCTACACCAAGAGAAGAGGGAACAGCGTCATCTACCTTGTATCTTCCAAAATTTACTTGACCATAGTTCCCGATCGTAAATTCCGCGTTATCGTCTTCAGGATCTACAAACTTATCGGTCCAGTTTACCGCATTGGGCTTGTTGTTATATAGCTCCGACATCCAGTGGAAGGATATGTGCTTACGATAGTTGTCGACAATGGGGGTAAGTCCGTAACGCTGCATCCAGTCCTTCAGGAACTCCAACTGGGTAACATCCGGTAACGTTGATGACAGCTGAACATTTTGCCCGTAAAGAACTGTCTTGTCCTTCACCTCAAAAGTGATAAAGCTATCCACAACAAAAAAGCCAATGTTGTTTGTTCCGTGGCTGCTATTGTCATAGCGAATACCGGCCCGGATCTTTTCCCCAGCGTTAATAGGATAGTCTCCGGTGTGCTTCAGCCTGCTATCATGGAAGGAGTTGATATCTTTCTCAGTGATGTAGTCTAACCTGCTTTCGTAGACATTAACCCAAGCTCCACTCCGAAATATCTGAACCATAAACGTGGATAGGTCTTCTGCGAAAATCATATTGATATTAACGCTCATTTCCATTGACAGCACCAATTTCTCAGGCGCTGTGTATTCCATACCGTTCCAAAGGTTCTGCTTATCGATAATTTCCGTTTCAAAGGGAATAGGCTTTACCTGGTTGTTATCGTAGTGCACGCTGGTTCCTTCATATCCAGGGAGCGCTTTAACAATTGCTTGCACCCGATACTTTTCCATCCGGGTAACATATTCTTCAGTATGATCAAAGCTGTCTTTCGAAAATGGAAGGATCTCATTCTGCAACCTCGCATCGCTAAAAATACCACCTTCATATGTATAGCCGGCTGAACCAAGTATCCGGGTTACCAAACCCAAAGTAAATACGGCCGGTCGAAGATTTCTAACATCTATCGAATTCCCATTGACCGGTAACAAACCATAATCAATGATCGGATAGATGTAACCGTGACCTATTGCCGTATTCGTCTGTGAATTCGCAACCGTGGTAAGATTGAAAGTATGTTCCGGAAACACCAGATCAGATAGCTTTTTCTTATCAATGATCGAAACGAAGTCTACAAGACCAGAAAGAACCTGTACTTCAAATTCCCTGCCTGCAGACTGGATGATAGCAATGCCTGAGGGAACAATCTCGATTCCTTCTTGGATAATTCTGGCAGGAAGAGTCCGGTATGGTTGATTCTGAGTAAATGCATCCATATCGGACAAGCCAAATATCAGCCGGTTATTTTCGGTACCAGGACACTTAAAGTTATTTGTCCCGGTTGCGACTCTGTTCTTGATATCAGCAAGGTCATTCACAGCAAAGGTTAACGCGATCGGGTTATCTTTCTCGTTGAGGTCCACCAGGTACCCATCTATGTAAAGTTCTTTTGCCATTTAGATAGTTTGAATGTTTGCTTCAGGAAGAAGGATCTTAAATTTTACGCTGCCTGAGTGTAATCTTGTCTGCCTGGTATCGATACTTCCCGGCTCAACCACGACCGTTTGCCACTTGACCGGCTCTGTAGAGATTAGCATTTGCACCTTGATAGATTTTCTTAACCAGGATAGGGCTTTTAGCTCGCTAGGCTTGAGATTATGAGCTCCGAGGGTAATTGCATCACGTCCGGACTTTCGTACAACCTCAGACAGCGCTTCGCTATTTTCCCAATCAGTCACGACCTTCCTGATGATTGTATCGTTTGTGACGTTTCCATCGATGTACTGGTTATACCCGAACCTGAAATAATTCCAGGTACCCAGATGATTGATCCACTTTAGGTAGACATATGGATCGTTATCACAGGTTTGTTGTGTCCGGATAAAGATATCGCGGGTAACCTTGATCTCCTGAGCGCCCTCCAGATAATATACCTCGAGCTTAATTCTGCTTACCAGGCTCATTACCTCAGGAACCCTAAGCCTTACAATGCCGGTACCTTTTACGATGGTATTATTTTCGGTTACGGATCCTTCAAGCACGATACCACCGCCCGTTTCATTAAGTAGTTTTCCTCCGAGCTCAGTAAGCAGATACGACAATGACAGACCACCAGGGACTATCTTACCGTTCACATCAACGGCCGTATACCTGGCTATAAGATTTTTTGTAGATAACGTATCTCCTACAATAAACGAGATGCTGTAAGGAAGTCCAGACCACACAACCGGCTCTTCAAAATCAGTGAGGAACTTAGCGGAACTATCATTCAGGAATGAGACGTATTCAGCCATATTACCACCGTATCGTTCGCCCAGCTGCATCGCTGCATAGGTTACAAAATACGGCCCGGGTACCGTTGTAGGCACTTCAGTATCCGTACCTGAGAAGCCATCCCCTTTAACATCCCATTGGCCCGCTACCTTGACGGTGAATGGTGCAAACAGGTTTGTATCATAGTAAGCGATATCCGAGTAATTGAATGCATCAACTGGCTTAACAAGTACCTTCAAGAACCTGTATAGATTTACTTTTGCTACTCCTGATGGATCCGCATGGAATGTTGACGTAACCGCAATTGAGTCGGATTCGATCGTGACTACGAAACGTCGATTTAGGCGAAGGTGCAGCTCGCTATACTCAGACAGGCTGAAGGTAAAGATAATCGGATTGAAGGCAGCCATCCATCGGGACACGTTCCCGTTGCTTAATGTGATGCTTGGTAATGATTCTATGTTCATGTTTAAAATTTTGTGTTGATATCCTCAATAATCTCAGACCGTATCTGGGTAATAAATCGTTCCTTAATCTTTTCCTTGAAGGCTTCGATACGCTCCCTTGAGGTAACATCAAGGAGTACGTTCTTTTCTCTAGCGCCTGCACGATATAAAGCCGTTCCAGATTCAGCAATCTTCTTCGCAATAGGCCATGCAGCACCCCTTGGTAGTCCCTTTGCCACACACCAATCTATGATGTTAGATAGAGGTGGACGCTTACCTGGTGCACGTCCAGTAAAGGTGTAAAAGATATGCTCAGCAGCGGTAACATTCCCCTTCATCGGGCCAATATTGACTTTAATGGAATTACGAGTCTTACCCGTTGCATTCCTGTTTCCAAATTGCGTAAACTCCTTATCATCCCGAAACTCACCTGCTCTACGCTTACCATCAAGCTCATCGAGAAGTTCCTGCTTAACCCCCTCTAAGAACTCGGACAATAGCTCATACGCTAAATCAGAAATCTTCTTCTCTTCCATAATTCAGACTATTCATATTTGGATAACGCACAACAAATCGATAGATTCAATTCCAACTTTCACCGACATTTGATTCATACGCAAACCTGCATGGGCTCCTTTGCAACCAATACCAGGTTAAGCTCCACTCCCACTGTGTTGACGTCATATCGATTGACAACCTGTATTCCGTCAATTACCTCAGGAAGCTCTTCAAACAAGCCTGATCCGTCCAGCAGTTCAATATACTCAGCAGCCAGTCCCTTCATATCCTCGATATAGAAATTACGCTGAGTGGCTGTTAGATCCTGATCAGCCTTCACAACAAACTCGATGTAGATTGGATATCGTTGTCGCATAGTGCCGGTGATTCGGTTACGTTTAAATCCAAACTGCTCAATCTCAAATACGTTAACCACACCGGATGAATAGTCCTGATCGTCCCCATCTACATTGTGCTCATACTTTCCGGAATAAGCGAAGACCGGCTTCCCTTCCAGGCGTCCGGCTAATAACTTTAGTTCGTCAATTAAATTCATTGTCCTTTTGATTTTAAAACTTCCCTATACTGTTCCTCGTAGATACGTTTGTCATGGTTGATCATCATCTTGATCAGCACCCGCTCATACGGCAAAGCCATTATTGAATCCCATAGTAAGACGTTACCATCAGAAAGAGACTCCAGGATGTTAACATCTTCGTACTTCTCAAATATTTCGATACCAGCTTCTTTCTCCACATCCGTAATCCGGTTAGGAAGCAGCTGAACCTCGTTAGATACAATGACTTCCACTTGAGAAAAAAAAAATTAGCAAGCGGTATTGCATCAGTTAGAGGAAGGCCATGAATGACTTCCTTAAATTCTTCAGCCTGGTACTCATTGTAAGGCTTCCCAGTGAACGGAACATACAGATAATGAGCAATCACATCAGCTGCTTTGTCGGTTGGATCAAACGCAACACCGGTACCGGTCTCCTGAATCTTTTCCTGGATAACCTCTTTAACCTTACGTGACGGCCAAAACGGTTCTTTCTCCAGATCCTGAGGAACTCTGACAACCTTGTCCATGATCGCTATAGTCACTGGAGGGACAATGCAAGCATCAGAGTTGAAGTAGTCCCGGATATTGTCGTTCAATATTTCCGTCAATTTAATCGCATCCTGGAGCTGCTTCTCAGCTTTCGGGCTGTACTTTATATTCAGCAGATCATCTTTGTCTACACTGCAAAGAATAGCCAGCTGCGTAATGATATCCTTCTCCTCCCTGAGCTTCAGGAATTGACCTAATGTCAACTCATTGGGTTGATCCGGCATGTTAAGCGTTAAGCTCGCAATTTTGATTTCAAACATTCTATCAATTATTAAAATGAATATTTCGGTGCTCTTGTCACTTTGTACTCGAACCACATTCGTAACATAAGATTGGTAGCGTGGTCAGGAGACCGGCCTATCAGTTCCTTGATATCCTTCCTGCTGATTATATCAACGGGCCCATCACTATCCATGTTGATCTTTTTGATGACAGACAGCTCCGTGCTGATATCATCTTCCTCTTCAGGATCCGCTCCAATTATTCTGATCGCTGCATTTATTACCATCTGGGAAAGCTTCGTGTACAACTGAGAACGCTTGTTCTTGAAGTTCTCCTTCACACCGGTTTCCTTTGAAGGGAATGCTGTCGACTGGTTATTCATCTCATTGCAGTTCTTCAAGAAATCCGCGATCGGACCACCTACACCATCAGCATCGACCACAACCCGGGACATAGGTACACCATTAGCTGCAGCAAGATCTTTGATCGCTTTAATAACCTCAGGCGCTCTTTGCTTGTACAGGCTGATCCGTTTGGTGTTCACCAATCCATCCCACAAGTAGATCCGGGTATAGTCATCACCGAGTCGGGCAATATCCGCTGTAATGTACCTGATGCCTGTTGGTTCCACATGATCGTTCCTGAAGATATCCACGATCTGAGTATATTCCATCAGGGCGGCCGGATCGTTGTCATAATCCCAGTTACCCTTGAACAACCTTTCCTTCATGGCTAGGTCACTCATACGTCTCAGCTGCTCGATATATCCGGACTCGGCAAATACATTGTCTTCGACCAGGGCCTGAATAAACTTCTGGTAGAACTTAAGAAGGTTCTTCTTCGCTGGCTTGTAAAACTGAGTATACAGCCAGTTCTTTTTCGGGTTACAGGTAACAAAGATCTTCCCGATCAGCCCGTACTGGTCATTGAGCATCCTGTTGACACGCGACTTCAATACGTCGAATGCTCTGAAATGTACTTCCCCTCCCTCTTCGATCCATCCAGACGTATACTCAGTCGATCCAAGACGCTCGAATTGCGGATCCTCTGATGGCTTAAACTTCAGCTCGATAAGGTTGATCCTAGAACCGTTGGTAAACTCGATGTAGTGATCGGTGGTATAGTATCTCCAGTCACGTCCCTCAAGTATGCCATATGTCTTACAGACGCGTCGAAAGGTTACCAGGGTGCTTTCCTTGATCTTCATCAATTCGGCTCGTCCTATGAAGTATTTTGTACCAGGGTAAGCCATACAGCTGAAAGCAAGCCAGGCACACCCAGTCCATGACTTTGCACCACCTGCAGCACCACCATAGATTAACTCGGAGGTGACATCATCAGTTAGCGCAAACAGAGCAGCTTCCTGCTTCAGGTGTTTACGTTGGAGTTCTCCGTTTTCATTGACGGTTATAAAGTCAAAAGCCCGGCGTCGAAAGAACTCCAGGTTAATTTCCATATCGTCAACATTAAGAAGAGACTCCAGTTCAATCATAGAAAATCCGGTTAACTACGTCTGGAGTGCAATATGAAGCAGTGCTAGTAATATCACTACAACCACCAGTACCCGGGTGTATGGGTTACTGCTGTAATTACGATCAGGTATCAACTATCCTCCTTTTTTAAGGTCTTTTTAAATGCTGCAAGTGCTGCCAGCTGCTCGGTTGTTAAATCCTTCAGATCGACGTTGGTAGTCTGTATCGGTCCACCATCTTTACCGGTAAGCTCGTGACGATCCTTGAATATCTCAGGCCTTCTACCCTTTAACAGGAAGATCATCAGCGTGTCTGAAAACTCCTGAACATATCCCACTCGCTTTCCTTGCTGAAATACAGGTTTCTTAACACCCTCAAATGCTCTCCTGGTGGCTTCATCTTCGATCGCGTCAATGCCCATCGATAGCGCCTCTTTATACTCTACCAGAAAAGCAGGATCGGGTTTCCACCGATACACTGCTTTCCGATCAATCTTTGCCAATTTACAAGCGGCCGTAATGTTCCCACATTTCTCAAGCTCAGCAAGGAAGTCCTTCTGCTGCTGTCTCTTCGTGCGCGTGTCTTTTTTTAGTCGTGGCATTGTCCCTCAAAGATAATCAATATTCATGTTATACAAATATGGATAAACATTACCACCCGCGTCTCACTGGTGAAGGCGTAGGTGGTGGTGTTGGCGGCTTGTGTGGTGATGTTGACGGCTTGTACGGTATTCTCATGCTGTCGAGATGCAACCGTACAGTGGGATTAATACGCTCGTCTTCTACACTCGTCCAGTACTCCAGTAATGCTTTTTCGAATGCTGGAAGGCTCTCAGGTGTCAGTGATACGTTTGGCTCCATTTCGCCGTTCTCACCGTTCACTTTTGAATGCTTGAATATTACCAAACCATATTGCAGTTCTCCATCAGAAACGCGATGACGGTTTATCACGTGGCTTACTTCCGCCAGTGGGATAGTAAGGTACTTTGAAATATAAGCTATGCTTTTGTTGATTTTCATTTTAGTATTTTAGATTAAACTATTGATAAATGAGGAGAAAACAGCCACCCAATCCATATACGGCACATGGAAGAAGAAGGATCTTACAGGAGGCTAGAGAGTTCAATAAGACTTTACCGGAAAAGGATGTCGAACAAGCTAAAATGTTCGGATACCTTTTGGTTTTCGGAGCCTTCGTGATCATCGGATTATTATTGTTACTTATTGGTGGATGGGATCTTGTCAAATTCTGGCTTACTCCGAAAGGTGCGAGATAATGGCTGGATATCTGCAAGCATATTTAACTACGGTAAATACCCCTTTTGAAAATCTATCTTGTACCGAATGTATAGTTAAGTATCTTTGTACCAATTCGTCCGAAGATCCTCAGTAAAGTCTGCTAACCCCTCCAGTCGAGGGGTTTTTCTAACTAAGTCGAAGATAAAAATATCATCTTAGCGCCTTAATCAGTTCTATTTCAGTTTTTGCAAGATCAATTAATGTTTTAACCTGGTTATTGATTTCGATTGCCTGAGGGATATACTCTTTATCCCGTTGGATCTTCCTGATGTTCTCCATGACCAGATCCTTCAGTTCACCGCCGGATGTTCTGATGATTGTTTGGGGAACAGCTGATGGAGAAACAACAGCCGGTGTGTTTTCCGAACTGATAGCCGGAGTGGTATCTGGAAGAAAAGACTTCATTGTGTCTTGAAAGTCTTCCACCAGGATAGTAATGTCTTCAGTTGCGCAAACAATGCGGATAACCTTTTCTTTGATCTCAAATCTGAGTACGGTTACTTTACGTCGGTTGTAGGTATAATTCTTTCCTACCATGCCAGTCAGAGTGGCTTCAATTTCAAATAGCTTCATTTTAGTAATCTGTTAAGTTTAATTTGTTCTCTCTTTAATTCAATAAGCTCAGGGTGATTGCTGATGATCTCTTCCTTCAGCTCTGAGTTTCTCCAGGCAATACAGTTAGCGACATACTTATCAGACAGGATCTCTGAAGATGAATTCCGCATCCGGTTTTCCCTTCTGGTGATCAGCTCGAGGTTGTCAACATCAGCATTAAGCGAGTTGCCGTCCTTGAACCAAATGCAGTGACCTTTTGGAACCGGCCCGTTTTGCTTCTCCCAATTGTGGATGTGCAGCTCCTTCCATTTCCCAAGCTCCAGGCAGATGTATTGATACGCTCTTCCTCCCTTCTTTTCAGTCGCGCGTCGTATGGTGATCTTCCCAGGCTCATTGTAGGAGTTGTGAGGAACGTTACCTCTTTTGAACCGGGTGCTTCTGGTCCGGGCAATCGCTTCAGTGGACATATACTCCGTTTGCTTCTTACCCTTGTTTGGCGGTGTGGATCCTTTCTGAATTCGACTCAGCTGCTTACGCTGCTGGATCAGTTCTGCAGGGATGGATAAACCCATCGCCTTCAGCCTTGACATGATGCCGGTATAACTTCTATTTATTTCTTCAGCAAGTACCTTGACGGGCTTAAGGAGATACTGCTCCCTGATGATCGCGTCCTCCTCAGGTGTGAAGGTTGTCTTTCCGATGAGCGCTTGTGTCCGGAACTTTGCTCTCAGCTCAGGAGGAACAACAAAACCTTTTTTCCGGATGTACCGCTGAACAGCTGAGGAGGAGCAGCCACAATCTTTAGCGATAGCTTTCCCGCTTTTCTTCAGGTAATTTGCCTCGATATATTTACACGTTTTGCTTGGTAGTCTTGTCATGGTCTATCTCACTTTCTGCTACTTCTACATCTTTATGCCTGCATTCGATTTTGTAGGCTTCTGGGTACATAATTACTACATCGGACAAGGTCTTAGCAATTAATGGAAACGACTTGCTGGTATCGTATATCTGCACTATGTAAACATTGTACTTATTCATTACCTTTCCCTCCTTCAATCTCTGATTTATGGCCTGGGCAACCCTTTACAGGATCGAAGCCCAAACAGCCGGTTGCCGGAATATATAATTCGCCTTGAGAAAGTCTCGCTTCCAGCTCTTCGCGGACCGCTTTGCCGTCCATGTCGAGAATATAACCTAGCTCCTCATCAGGTAAACTAAGAAGACTCTTAATGCTCGTTTTAACATGGTACATCATTTTAGTAGGGGTTATAGCCAGTGTAAACTTCTGCGTGTCTTAACTCTCTTAAATAATACCATTGATACTCCATCTCTTCGGTACGACCGCCACCTGTTAGTATGTGTCCAACTAGCTTATGTTGATTAGGATAATATTCTTTATTGATCCCCTTACCGCCATACAAGGTTTTTAGAAGTTCCTGTCGGGTAGGTTTTTGAAAGAACACCGCTACTAAATAATCTCCATGTTGATCATAATCATTGTGGGCCACCGTAAGTACGCAAACTGTATTTCTCTGTTGTTCTAAATTGAGCTGTTCCATTTTTTTGAAGGGTTTAAAAGTATAACTGCGATGAATATCCAAATGCTTATAGCTAAGAAGACCACATCCATTATTGCCGGAACGATCGTCTGATAAATGTGATACTCGAGACCAGGCTCGGAAAGCAGAAAGCAAAGCGGAAACATTGCAAGGAGTAGCGAAGACATCACGCCCAGGAAAAGAAAAAGGAATTTTAGGTATGCTTTCATAATATTAATTCTGATGGATTTTCATTCCGAGAATGCTCGTAGTGATTTGGTTGGACGGTTTACTCATCAGCATTTTGATGAAGTCATCGAACATGTCTCTCTTGTAGCCCTCCAGCGTCACATCGACATAGATACGTCCGTCTGGAAGGTCTCTCACTGTTCCTTTCAACAGTTCAACGTCAAGGTCAAAAGTGTCTTTCATCTTTGCGAACATGAACTTTGTAAGCTCCATCTCGACACGCAGCGGTTCGTTTTTCTTATCAGGCATTTGTCACCTCCTTTACGATAAAAGTTCTGATACTAGCCATGGATCCTTCACAGGCAGCTTGCAGATTTAATCCTTTTTTCTGGATCAAAGTCTGCGCTTCGTACCGGGATCTATCAAGGTTTTGCACTCGATATTCAATACCTGAGGGTGTACGCTTCCCATCATGACCGAAAAGCATTTCAAACTTTTCTAGGTCAGTTAGACTCTGTTTTGACATAATTTTTAGTTGTTTATAGCTTCTTTAATAAGTTCAATTGTTTCTGCAGACATGAGCTGCTGAGGCGTTCGGCGAATGACTTTCCAACCCATTACATTCGACCGGGTGTACTTTTCCATATCGCGGATGATGTTCGCAGGCCTGGAGTGAGCACCCCCACCCTCCATCCAGATACCACCTTCAACTTCGATCGCAATTTTGTATTCAACGTATGCATAATCGAATAACCACCGGCGTTCGGAATAGAACCGGTATTCCGGATTAAGATCTATACCAAGCTCCTGCTTCACCAGGATCAGGAACAGATCAAGTTTTGGCAACTTCTTTACGCTTTCTGGAAATTCTTTATCGCTTTTCGGCTTTTTCCTTACGCAAGACAGCGGTTTTGAAACGATTTTGGCAATTGCCGGTGCGGTACCGGGCGCGTGAAACACTCCGTTCACCTCTCTGAATCCTTTGTTAGAAAGATCTTTGATAGTCCAGCCTCTGTTCTTCTTCATGCCTGCTTCCTCCTATCCGGTGAATCAATGTCGAAAGTGATGAAGTTGAACATCTCATGCATCCTGGATGCAACGCGGCGGCCGTAATTTGCCTCCAGTTTCTCCAAGCTCAGATTCGTAGTGGTGTGAATCTTTCCAGCCATATTATTTCGGTATGCTCTTGACAATATCCACTCCATGGTATTCATATTGTTGCCGAACCGCTTCTTCATATCCTCGAAGCCAAGGTCATCGAAGCACCACCCAACCTGAGTGTGTCCGAGGTTCTGATGAGGATATGCAGGCTTGAGCTTAATGTATTTCTCGAGATAGGATTCTCCGTTAACCTCATACTCGCTAGCCACTTCTAGGCATTCTGTAACGACGTAAGGTAAGCGCGTGTTGATGGAGAACAGATCCATTAGGAAAGTTTTCCCGCATCCAACCGGTCCGTGCAGTAAGATGCCTTTCTTCAGCGAAAACTCTTCGTTCTCAGATTCAAAACGTGGATCATTTGAGAAATACAGGCAAAGTAACTTAAATATTTCCCGGTTGTACTTGTCCACCCGAATAGTTGGAAATCGCCTTGATACGAAATCTTGCAGCTGCTTAGCGTCGAACTCCGGCGCCTGTGATGTTTGTCTCAGCTTTTCAGCATAAGCCAGCTCTTGGAGCTTAGCGCGCTTTGCCCGTTTTGCATTTCGGATGATCACGCTCATCTCCTCATCAGAAAGTTCAACGTCATCAAGATCATCTGAATGGTTCCCGGCCATCAATGAGCTTTTTATCTCCGATAGCTGCAAAATTTGTCCTGTTCTGTGTTCCTGCTGCATAAGTCTTTTTTATTTCAAATAATCCCTGGTACTGGTTGCTGATTGAATAATCGACGATCAGCGTCGCCTGCTTGAGATCGCCACCGGAAAGCTTCATCAGGTGGCTGTAATTCTGCTCGAGCATTTTTTGATTCTTAAAATTTTTTTTGAGCTGTTTACGAAAATCTATCCATCGCATGAAAAGAGGTTTAAAGTCCGGATCGATAAAAGAAAAATCAAAATCTGTAATCCTGGACCTCTGTCCCCCTTGGGGGATTAAAGGGGGTTTTACTTCTTCTTCTTTTACTTTTACTTCTTCTTTTACTTCTTCTTTTACTTGGTGATTGTTTCCGTCTGGAATTTTAAGTTTTCCGGCCGGAATTGTCTCTTTTCCGGCCGGAATTGCTTTTTTCTGCATTCTTAGCTCTTTTCTCGCACGGTCTTTTTCGCGCTCTTCGTTAACTACTCTGTAGGTTTCGGATACAATATCAGTGGAGATCACGCCCTCCTCAATGCTTATGAGATGGCAGGCTTCAGCCAGGAATGATATGTATTGATCGAAGTCATCAGGGGACATGCCTAAATCGGTGGCAATACTGAGCCTGTTATAACCTTTGTTCAGATCTAGTTTACAGCCATCGGATTGCCCGATGATATTATTAAGAGCCCAAAATTGACCTTCACCGGCCCAGCCATATTTAGCCCGCAGCGCCTTGAACTTTGGATGCTCATGGCTGTTCGCTTCATGCCGGTAATAATCAATATTGTTCTTCATGCTAAGTACAGTGATAAGTCTATTAGGCTTCTACCTTGAATTGTTCCTTCAGGTCTTTTAAGCTTTTGTTCAGTTTCTCTTCGCGACGATCGCGTTTTCCTTCCTGGTCAAGTTCTATCCTGGTAAGGACATCCGGACACCAATCTTTAGCCAGGTGTAGAGTAATTGCATGGCTGATGCCGTTATGGCCAATAGCCGCAAACTTGTTGATGAGCGCTTGCCTTACAATAAATGATTTCATATGCTGAGGAAGGTTTGATATCTCCTCCAGTAACTGCTTGCCCTCATTGTAATAGCTACTACGAGAGAGACCAAGATGCTTATTGAGTCCGCTACTGTAGCTACAGCTTTCATAGCAAAGAACATATAAGGCGTTCATCTCAGCTTCTGATAGCTCCGGACGGGTTTCATCTGGTTCAGATAACTTGAAAGGAATCTGATCACGACTGGCTATCACCTGCTTCATGATCTTCTCCTGATCGATTTCACGGCCGCGTCTGATTCTCTGATCGATATCAGCTTTAAGGGTATGATAAGCCCTCATTGGATCGCTCTCAGTTGTCTTTTCAGCTGTTCTCTTAGTCGACTTTAGAACAATACTTACTATCTCACCTTTGGAGTGGGTGGATATGGAGAAAGCCTTTATAGAAGACGCTTTCTTTTCTTCCCAGCTCTTCAAGGCCGCTTCGAACCTTCCCCTATTTTCTTCTTCTGAGGATCCGGCCCAATTATAGCTTGACTGCCTAGGTTTTGATGGAAGTTCTTCATAATCGTCATACTTCTTTAGGACGGTGAAGCCATCCTTTTTCAAGGTATTTGCGATCAGATCATTACCACCATAGTTTTCGTTTACGAAGATCGTGTTAGGATCAGCGACCGCAGCGAAGAGCTTTTTCTCAAAGCCATCGTTACTTTTTGCTTCAAAACACTTGCTATTATGACAGATAGCTTCTGCCTCATTATCCGGGAATAGATCCTGTTGGAAGGCTGAGTTGAAGTGACAGTTCGAGCAAACGGGGGAAGAAAATCCCTTACCTCGAAATACATCAGCAGGATCAAACGGCGCTTCAGATAGCTTCCTTTCTACCCTATACGACAACCACTGTTTAAGGTCTCTTACGGTACCCACACCACCACCGTAACCGGAACTGTACTTATCCTTAAACCAAAGCTCCTGATCATCTTCACCTACCCGGCTTAACAATTCGGCATGACCAATACTGATATCAGACTTCAGGAAAAGGTCATTAAGGGTTGGGACTAGGTTAACGAGATGCAACCGGCGTAATACATAAGCTTCGTTCTTTCCGATCTTAGCAGCAATGTCTGTGATGGTGTAGTTCATTTTGTCTCTCATCATCATGAAGGCGTCTGCTTCTTCCATCGGGTGAACATCTTTGCGCTGCAGGTTTTCTGTTACCATCAGCTCCATAGCTTCATTGTCAGATAAGTTCCGGATGATCACCGGTATTTGCTTCAGGCCTGCTTTGATCGATGCATGGTAGCGGCGTTCACCACACACGATCTCGTAACCATCTGCATCAGGACGTACTGTTATTGCCTGGATCAAACCAAGCTTTTTAATAGATGCTGCCAGCTCATCAATGGCAACCTGGTCAAACTCCTTACGAGGGTTTAACTTACTTGGAGCGATAAAGACCGGCTCAAGCATCGAGATGGTTGGTACTCCAGCCTCTTCTGCCGGGATCTTACTCCCTGGTGTTGGTACATTCTGTTTTTTCATATTATGATTATTAAAATTCTCTTCAGTACTTATGCGTTGTAAATTTTTAAGCTCTACCATTACCGTCTCTTCTGTTTTGAGCCTGCCTTTCAATTCAAGCGTCACTCTGCAGTAATCGGGAAAAGCATTAGAGCAATAGCGATTGAATCTTCCAGATCTGCCATCGTAATTCCCTCCTTTAATTGTAACCGGCTCATCAACTTGATAGATCGGCCGGGTTCTAATGATTTCCTGTTGCGTGATATCCCATGGTAATTCCTTCATGTTATGCTACTTTTTGGTTGAATAAGTTGATCAAATTGTCGATCACACTCACTTCAATCAGTTCCTCATTTCCTGTGACCTTTGCTGCGATATTGCGCTTCTTGTTGATGATTGAATAGATGTACTCATCAATAGTATTCTTACCTAGGAAGTAGATTGCGTTAACTGAGTTCTTCTGACCGATACGATGACACCGATCTTCACACTGCTCCTGATCAGCAGCAGTCCAAGACTGCTCAACGAATCCCACATTGGAAGCAGCTGTAAGTGTAATTCCAACACCGGCCGCTTTTATTGAACAGATAATAAGCTTCACATTAGGATCTTTCTGGAAGCTGTCAACAGAATGTTGCTTTTGTTCTGCGTTCTCTTGACCAGTAACCATTACAGCTCCCGGATATCTGCTTTTAACAGCCTGAGCAACATCTTTCAAATGGATGAAGAGAACCATCTTTTCTCCGGATTCCAGTATGTCATCAACATAGTCGAATACTTCCTGCAGCTTACCTAATGCAGATATCCGTTTCAGTACACCCATTTGCACCATAATTTCGGCCTGCATTGCGCGCTGAACACGAGCATCATCAGCTTTCTCGAATTGTTCTAGGTACCGCTTTAAGTTTTTTTCAGCTTCAAGGTATTCCTTCCTGGTAGTGATGTTGCAATAGACAATCTGCCTAACCTTAGAAGGTAGATCTTTCAATACCTCCTCCTTAGTGCGCTGATAAAAGCAGTTCGCCTTCAGAATGCAGTTAAGTTCATTAAGATTTGAAGCATTGTTCGGTCCGCCACAATACCGCTTAATGAACTGCTCATACCCTCCGAAAATCCTCAGCTGATTGATAATACCTAATTGCGGCACCAGATCAATGGGCTTATTTACAACTGGTGTACCGGTACAAAGAAGGATATACTCTTTCCCGGCGCATATTCCTTTTGTAAGCTTTGTTTGCCTGGTGGAAAATGATTTGCACCGATGGCTTTCGTCAACCACAACACTTTTAAATAGCTGTACATTCTTATCCTTAAACACGACATCTTTAACTGTCCATGGTTCGCCTTTAATTCGTTTAGGAAGCTGCTGTACAAAATACTTTGTTAGGCTTTCATAGTTGACAATAAAGACATCTGCCATCGCATGTTCCCAGTACCGGGGAAACGTTGTCTTGATTCTGTCTTCCAAAATCATAGCTTTTTTATCAGACCATTTATGCCATTCCCTCTTCCAGTTCTCTTTTAACCCGGACGGACAAATAATTAAGCATGGAAATGCATCACCGGCAATGATGGTAGCAATGCTTTGTACTGTTTTACCAAGCCCAGGCTTATCTCCGATTATAGTCCGTTGTTTTGCGATGTTGAAAGCCACACCAGTCTTTTGGTAGGGATACATTGGCATCTTAAGCGGTATGTCAATTGCTAGTTCTGGAAGTTCTGGAACGTCAAACGTTTTCTCTTCTTCTACAGGTAGACCGAATATGAACCCGTTTGCATAAGCGAACCGCTCCACTTCAATCCTGAAGCGTGCCGGAACTTTCCATCTCTTTCTTGCTACTTCATACTTGTACTCCGGAAAGGAAGATTTGATCACGCCTATAATGGCAGGATCGTATCTGAAATAGATGTAGAAATACTGTCCTTGGTGAATTATGTATTTCGTATTGTTCATTGGTGGTACATTTTGTTTGTGACTGGAGCAGGAATCGAACCTGCTATTTGCAACGATTGAGGGCTTATGCTTGCCTGACGTTTGCGTCTACCATTCCGCGATCCAGTCATTTGCCCCGTCAAACGCGCTTCATCTAGAATTGGCACGATGTATAGGGGCGTTTTTTAACTAGCTTTTTTGATAGTTTCCTTCTTTTTGGATCCCTTTAACTTTACTCCCTCTTCATCGACGTGCAGGTCATCTTCGTCTAGGTTATCCTGAAACATCTCTAGCTGTCGCTTTGGGGCTTTCTTTTTCCTGAACAGGTATTCTTCAACCTCATGTTTGATGTTGGCTACTATCTCACCAAGCTCGTTCATGTACTCGTATGGCTGATCATCTTCCCACTTATAGAAAGGCGTATTAAGCACTTGAGTCTTTCCAGTGCTTAGAGTTCTCACTCCAGAAATAGAGATGCCTTCATGTTCATCTTCACCCCCGATCGTAAACGAAGAGACAGATATGGACTCAACATGATCAACCTGATCTAAGGTTAAATTGAGCACCTCAGGCACTTCGCACATAAATGCAATGTGAGGAATCAGTCTTTGAAATGACTGAACTAGGTCATTGTGGGCAATCCAATCGCAGTTTACACCATCAACCTCAGTTTTCTCACCGGTCTCGTTGAGCTCTATATACCCGATCTTCGTGAGTACTAGCTCTTTTGTTAATTTTGCTTTTCTGATTTCTATCATGGTATTATTAATTGTGCTTTTCTTACTGGAAACCGTTCTCCTTTCCTATCTTCTACAATAAGGACGGATCCGTAATCCGCTACCTCAGTCACTTTATCCATTCGTTGACCATAGATCCGTCCTTTGAAGTTGCTCAAGACGTCATCAGCTAACCTTCATTCTACTGGCTCTGGTACCGGTACCGGCTCCTCCTCTTCGATATCCATAGCAAACACTTTCTTGTCGGTGATCAGGTGCCGGTTAATCTCAAGGAAGTCAATCAAGTGCACAACATGGCTATGTAGACGCTTCAGATCACGCTCCGGATTGTAGATATAATCCTCCCTGTAGGTGTTATTAAAGTCCGTCACGTCGTACACGAACTGTGTTACCGGTATGCCTTGCTGATTGAGTGTAAAAGGATAAACTATATGCTGATAGTTGTACAGGAACTTTGGAAACTCGTACTTAGTCGTTGTCTTGATATCGGAAACTACATCCCCCTCAAGCTCGTCGATATACCCGTAAAGCAGTACAGTTCCTTTTGACGTTTCAAAGTAGCCTTCAGTTAGTAATTGAGGTACAGCGTTCTCGTAACGAGCGGCAAATTGATGCACCAGGTGTTGCTTAAAGTCAAATGACCATGGGTTACCTTGACGATCCTTGTGCTTATAGGTGTACACTTCCACTTTTCGTACTACCTGAGGTACTACCAAGCCATCGTTTATAGCATCCGATAGCTTACCGGCGGCAACAAGATCTACCAGATCATTGAAAGCGGTACCCTTCTCCGCTTTTTCAGAAGAGAATGGTACCCGGTTGATCTTGTTAATAAACTCAGCAAAAGCATCTTCAGCTTCTGAGTGCAGGTAATAGTGAAACGCATCCAGTAGCGTTGCATAAAACTTATACTTAGGCTGCAGCTGTTGATTTTTCATATTGCTGGTTTTTAGGGTTAAGGATAAGTCCCAACGATTTCTGTTTAGCCTTGAAAAGCTGGCCGGCTTGAACTTTTGAATCCCAGATATGATCCATTTTCGTAACCCACTGGACAAACTCGTTTGCCGTCGAAGCGTCCGTCACTAAGTCAAGGTTCTCCTTTACAGCTGTCATCAATTCATTGTACTGCTTGGTGATCACTTTTCTTTTCTCCAGATAGACCTGATAGTCCGCAATGATTTGAGTTAAAAGATCATTCGGTTTGTCTTGTACGGGGGACCCTTTGTCATCTATTAGGACCGAAAGTTTAATGACGCTTTGTAGGTTGCAGGTATTTTTGCCGTAATACTTTTCGCATGGATCGAAACTGATGGTTCTGGCTTTCCCTTTCGCTTCCATATAGCCAACCAGATCAAGCTCCTTGATTAGATCACCTGATGAGGATCCTCCGATCTCCGGACGAACTATCTTCTGTTCACCATCTTTCTCTTCTTTGTCATGGGCAACGAATATTAGATGCTTACCGAGCTGATCGACTTGCCTCAAAAAGGCAACGAATGCTCCCTTCCGAGCTCCATAACCCTGAAGCGTTAGAGAACCATCAGGCTTTCCAAGTTTAGGATCATTCTTAATCAGGTAAGCCGTCATGAAGTCGAGCATCTTTCCTGCAGTATCAATTATGATTGTTTTGTACGAGGAGATATCGTCACTAAGAACTTCCAGAACATCTTCCCAGGAGTCAACTTGAAGGGTGTCTTTATGATGCGCAGGGTTGACACGGTGAACACCTCTGTCAAAGTCAAGGTGTAAAGGACTCGGAGCGCTAAGAGCAAGCGTGCTTTTACCAAGACCCGGCTGTCCGTAAATAAGGGCTTTGATTGTTTTTTGAACTTGTAGTTCAGCTGGTTTTCTGATTTTACTCATGATACATTTTGTTTAAAAAGGGTTTAAAAAATTATGGTGATTGTTTGGTAAACTATTGTTAAGAAGCCTATCAGGCCTATTGCTACTGAGGAGCAGATAATCACTTTGTCTGATGTGGAAATCTCACTTTGAGACTCATCCCACTCTCTTTCATCAAATACCATCGCTAAGGAAATTTTTAACCTGGTCCATATAGTTGCTGAGTTCTTCAGGATTAATCTTCCCGGATGATATCAGCTTGCTTAGTTCCTCAGCTCGACGGGCCTTAGCGGTCTGCTGCTTCATCTCTTCGACCTGGCTCGGAAAGAGATAGCGATCAGAAGCATAGATAAAATCTGCTTCGACCTGGATGTAATGCATCCACTCGTTAAATCCCTTCGCGGGATTATTGCGGTTGTAATCAATCGGATAAACCGTCGATTGAATAGCCAGCTTACGCTTCATAGGGCGGCTGTTGCTTGAGTTAATGGATCTTGCTATATTTGCCATACTGTTGATGATTATCCGCTTGCGGACTTTGTTAATGGTACATTTTGTTTAAGAGGTTCATCCTCTGGTCCCCGTTGGCTTGGTACCCATCGGGGTTTTTTGTTGGTACATTTTGTTAGATAGCTTTCAATGTAGCTGCAGCCTTTTCCTTAGCCTTCTTCGTCAGGATCTTCTCGTTATGCATTGCGATGAAATCCATCTTTAATTGCCTCAGGTATGCTTCATCTTTATGCAATGGAAGTCTTGTACCATCCCCAGTCACTTTACCTGCTGAACTTTTCGTCCTGGTAGCGTGTCCTGCTTGTTCAGCGATATGTACAACTTCCAAAAGCATACTAAGCTTCAGCCTCTTCTTTAAATTTTAACACCACACCTCTTGCCTCGATTCTCGTAATAGCAGCGTTGATAATAAGCTCGTTGTAATCATCCTTAAGTGTTGTTAATTCCTTCCGAACGTTCTGACGATTGAAGTTTCCCCCCAACTGGTTCGCGATCCCCTGCATCTCTCCATGCTCAAGATTCTTGTATATTTCTGCTAATAATTGTGGTGACACTTGCATAAATTATATATTTGTGTATTACATTTCGTTGGAACAAATATACTTTACTTTATTTTACTTTACAAAATTAAGTGACATATTTTTTTAACACTCTTTAAAATAGACAATGGACGATTTCCGATCGCAACTAAGATCAAAAAGACGGGGAGCCGAACTCACTCAAGAAGAGCTTGGAAAGCTAGTAGGCGTATCTAAAGCTGCTATTTCGCAGTTTGAGAAAGGGACTATAAGTCCACAACCAGAAGTCCTACACAAACTCGAAGAGACGCTTGACACCAAGTTTACTCTTACCGAGAAGCTAAACGACCACACTTTACAAAGTAAAGCTGAAGGAGATTATATTCCTATGTATAATGCTCCAGCCGCTGCATCAGGTGTCGAAATCTACAACGACACTCAATCAGGTAAAGTGATCGGATACATGAGCTTTCCCGGGATCACTAAAGGAAGCTTTGCTTTACCTGTCTATGGAAACTCAATGAATCCAACTCTTGTCAATGGCTGCTGGACGGTACTTAGACCGATTGAAAATAAGAATGCGATCATTTGGGGGGAAGTATATTATATCGAGTGGGAGAACTACAGAATGTACAAGCGATTGCTGCTGGCAGATAACGAAGACGAGGTCATCCTATGGAGCGACAACCAGGAGGAAAAGATAAATGGCCGGCCCATTCATTCGCCCATATTAATAAAGAAGGTGGAGATCTTCAAGCTATGCCTGGTCACGGATATTTATAAAAAGCCTAATCACTAATCATGAGAAAATACATACTACTTCTACTAATCTCTGTTGCTGCCTTCAGTTCTTGCAAGAAGGAAGAGCAGGAACAGCAAGCTACAGGTGCACTAAAGTTAAATTTCGATGGAGGTGATTACAAAGTTCAGGTTTACAAGCTGAGCTCCGAAGGTGGCCCCCAATACAAGACAGTCACTATTGAGAGCGGCAAACAAGTTTATGCTGAACCATTAGAGCTGATTGAATCGAAAGGACAAGCCAGCTTTTCAGGATCAGCAAATTTGGGCGTTACATATATGATGGATGTCCAGAAGGCAAAATCAACTACTTTAAAGGTCGATGCTTACCTTAATGATGAGGGTATCAAATCTTGGTCTATTAATCAAGAAACCAACAGGGAGATATTATACCTATACGTTCCGGACTAACAGCATGATTGATTTATCAGATATTGAAAAAGGAAACGTAAAGCTTCCAATAGACAGCACACAAGCCCTTGTGGAAATCTTACGACTAAGCGTGTCAAATCAAGCTATGATCAATGCACTTACACACGTGTTGCTCTTTGAAACTTCACTAATTCCAGAATCAGAACGCGATAAGATTGCCGAAATACTTAAAGACAGGCATGACTCAAGATTTAACGAAATGTGGGCAGCCTATGTTAACGCAGTAGCAAAGAAATAACATCTCAATATTAATATTATGAGTAAACTCAATATAGAAGGCATAGAAATAAACGTTGAGTCCAAGCAGGACATTGATTATATCTCCCTTACCGACATGGCCAAAAGCCAACACGAAAATATTATCATAACCAAATGGCTCAGCTTAAAGAACACAATCGAATATCTGGGTGAATGGGAGGCCATGTATAATGCTGATTTTAATTATACCGAATTCGGTATAATTAAAAATACTGCAGGTGGCAACAACTTCGTCCTATCTGTCAAAGAATGGATAGAACGAACGAATGCTATTGGTATTACTGCTAAGGCCGGAAGATACGGAGGGACATATGCCCACAAGGATATCGCGTTCCAGTTTGGAATGTGGATAAGTCCTAGATTCCAGCTACTACTCGTAAAAGAGTTCCAAAGATTAAAGGAGGAAGAAAACAAGCGACTTGGTTCGGAGTGGGATTATCGACGATTCTTATCAAAGACCAATTACAAGATTCATACTGATGCAATCAAGGAGCACGTATTGCCCAAACTTAATGTTTCAAAAGATAAGGAATGGCTTGTCTACGCTAGTGAAGCTGATATTTTAAATGTGGCCCTATTTGGAATGACAGCTAAACAATGGAAGGAAACTAATCCTGAAGCCGCTCTCAAAAATCTCAATTTACGAGACTTGGCTGATGCCCACCAGTTATTAGTGCTTAGCAACCTTGAAAGTCTCAACGCTGGCATGATTCAGGCTGGAACTGACAAATATCAGCGCTTACTTACCCTTAGAAAAAACGCTGAGTTTCAACTTGATTCCTTGCGAAAATCATCATATACACTGGAAAAAATCCAAAGCCCATTCAAAAAACAAGGAAACGCGATTGAACAAAATCAGAGATCGACAAAGAAAATTGATAAATCTAAAGATTAACGATGATTGACCAGCAAGCGGCCAAACGCTTACAAATAATATATGAGAGCTTCGAAGGCGGACAAGTCGACTTTGCGAAGTTTTGCGATGTATCGCAACCATCAATAAGCAGAATGCTTGCCGGCACTCAACCGATTCCACTGGAGGTTATAAAAATCATCTGCCTGAAGCTCGGTTACGATCCCATGTGGATGATCACCGGCACCGGTCCGGCGAAGGTAAAGGAGCAAAAGTCGAGCCTGGTAACTGACTTAAAGAATCTGCAGGTCGAAATAAAGATTCTAAATGCCAGGATCTCAGCGCTGGAGAACAAATCAGGAGAATTTAGCCAGCTGACCAGATAGCTGTCAAAACACAATATTTCATAAGGCAAAAACACGCTCTATTGCATGGAAACGGCGATCAAAGACCAAGAAAAAGAATACGGGAGGGTTCGAATCCCTCCGGCTCCACACCAAACAAGAAAGAGTGATTAAGGATAACTTAATCACTCTTTTTTTATACCTAAATCTCAGCTTAAGAGATCTGCTTACGGTTTGTAACTATACACCGAATACTGATAAACTGATTTCGCTGTATACTTTGCAATCAGACACGCCATGATGATCGGAATAAGTAGCAATGTCGATCCAGACAATGTCGTAAACAATGCTATTGCAGTTAACGGAGCATGAATACACCCGCTTAGTACAGCAGCCATTCCGATTACCATAAAATTGACGACAATCAAGTGAGTACCGAGATAATGGTTACAGGATATCGCGAAAAGCAGACCCAGCAAAGCACCAATGACCATTCCCGGAGCGAACACCCCTCCGTCGCCACCCGCGCCAAGGGTTACGGAAGCAACTAAAGGCTTTAAAATAATTAGAGCCAAAAGCAGCAAACCAAGCGAATTAGAGAAAGTTATATTGGCTGTATTCTCTAAGAAACCAGAGACTACATGGTAACTATCTCCATAAAGTTGAGGCAGAAACAAAATGGCCGTTCCAACAATCGCGGCACCTAAAACGATTCGATAGGTGTTGTTTTTTATCATGGAAAAGCGGCGTTTAATCAACAAGCAGACTTTCGTAAAATACACAGATAAAAGTCCCGCAACAATACTTAAACCCACCAGGTAAGGTAGGGCAGTTAACGACCATGGTTTAGGGTGCAATACGAACAAGGGTTCTGCACCCACCAGATAAGTCGTAGCAGATGCAACGATTACTGCCAGAACAGCAGAGATTACAACCGTGTTCGATACTTTGCGCGCAATCGCTTCCACCGCAAAAAAGAGCCCGGCAAAGGGACTGCCAAATAGCGTTGCCACACCAGCAGCAACCGCTGCCACTACAATCTCGGTTTTGTACTTATAGGCAAGGCCCGTTTTTTTGTAAGCGTTAGTGCCAATTGCTGCCGTCGCCACAACTGTAGAAACTTCCACACCCGTTGACCCTCCAAAGATCACTGTCAGAAAACCGTTGGCATAGTGCGAGAGCACCTTGTAAAATGGAAGCTCGTTCTTTCTGTTTTCCAGCGTATTATATATTTCTGTAATTCCTTTATTCGGCTTATTATGAAAAACGAGTTTTCTTAATAGAAAGATCAGCGTGAAACCGACCAAAGGAAATACCAGGACCAAACCAAAATAATTCGACGCCCTGTGGATCATTTCATTCTGATAATGCTCAGTGATCAATTTCAATGTCGAGGCAAGCATAGAAGCGAGCAGACTTACAAATATAATATTGAATACAAGGCCTGAGTAAGCCTTCCTCCTGATGGATTTTCTCATTTAATGTATTTCTCCTGTTGGCAGACCGCAAATCTAAAACTTAAGGCGAGAAGAGTATTATAAAAAATGAGATATCAGGTTTCATTGACAATCAATGCGTTAGCCTACCCAAACGCTGAATAAACAAATCCCTTCCAAATCCCGTTTAGTAAGAAACCCTACCATTATGCTACAACCTGATGTCTATTCCAACCAAACAAATCTGCTTATTGCTGCGGTGATCTATTTCCTGATTTGCTTTCTCGTTGCCTGGTTCTTTGGAAAACCCAGAAAGATAGGCTTTGGCTGGTCACTCCTTTTCTCTATATGCTTTACCCCGATAGCCGGGTACTTGATGACGATTTATAGCAGTAGATCGGGCGAAAAGATTAAGCAATAAAAAGATGGGTTAGTTGTCTTTCTGAGTACATTTTCCTTACTTCGCTACTTGCACCACTCAAGTACAAGTTTCGCTATGGATATCTTCACCCTAAGCCATTCTGCCGCGCAGGTTATTTCAAAACACGCTACCGCGTCAGAAGAAGCGGGCAGACTTCATCCCGAAATCATTGATCTAATCAGGCAAGAAAGATGGTTTAAGCTATACCTTCCCAAAAAGCTCGGCGGGATAGACATAGAGCTGCCTTCGATTCTTCGCCTGCTCGAAGCAATTGCCATGATAGACGGAAGTACGGGCTGGACGGTAACCTTATGCAGTGGCGCATCCTGGTTCGCCGGCTTTTTAGAAGATCATACTCGCAACCAGATCTTCAATAGCCCAGAAACTTGTATCACCGGCAGTGGTGCCGTAGGCGGCACGGCAATAGTAGTTCCGGAGGGTTATCTCATCAATGGATCCTGGAAGTATTCAAGCGGAGCCCTGCACGCTACTCATTTCTCAGCAAACTGTTACATCAGGAACAGCGATGGCTCCGCCGCGCGTGATGCACAGGACAGAGAAATTGTCAAGTCTTTCATCTTTGAGAGAAACCAGGTGAAAACGACTACAACCTGGGCATACATGGGTATGGTCGCAACAGGCAGTCACGGCTTCGAGGTGAATAACCTCATTATACCCGAAAATCGTTCCTTTGAAATCAACGGTGACTTGAAAACGCAAACCAATGCAGGTAACTATCCCTTTCTTCAGCTCGCTGAAACAACCCTTGCCGTAAACTTTTCCGGAATGGCTCTCCATTTCCTCGAAACAGCAGAAGCTTCTGTGCTTAACTCCGATAATCTGAAGCGGTTCTCTAAACAACATTCCAGTATCATCCAGGAGACGTTTGCCAGGGAAAAACAAATTCTTTCAGAAGCCAGAAACAAGTTCTTCCAAATTGCAGACAGATCATGGAGCGACCTTCAACGCCAAACTTTAGGGGAACCTCTACTAGAAGAGGTAAGTCATACGGGTAAGAGGCTTGCCCACATCTCCCGAAGAGTTACCGGCAATCTTTACCCTTACTGTGGACTCGATGCAGCCAGGAAAACAACGCTGTTAAACCGTATTTGGAGAGATATACACACGGCAAGCCAGCACTCGCTTCTGACCTTTGAATTATAACGAACTTACTCCGCTACCAGCTTTCCACGCATCGTACCATAGTGACCCGGGAAAGAACATAAGAAATCATAAATACCCTTATTAGGCACCGAAAACGAAATTTCATCCGTTTCTCCCGGGCCAACCAACCGGGTATGCGCAATGATGGATGAACTCAAGTTCTTCGGTATATAGTCATCATCCCGGGCCTTCATAGCTTCCGTGGCGAAATTTGTGAAATCTGTTCCTTGGGCGAGCAGTACAAAATTATGTCCCATAGAGTTTTTCGGCATTTTACCGATGTTCTTAAACGTCACTTTAATCTTCTCCGAAGCCTTAACTTTGAAAAGAGTGTCACTGTATTGCATACGGTCGTTTCCTGTAAGCAAAATGGCATTATTTGCCGCCATGGTATCCAGCCCCGGAATTTCCACCGTGGCCGCTGCCGTAGGCTTTCCTGTAGAAACAGCCAGTTTGCCAGTATCGGCTGTTGACCCCCGAACTTCCTTATCCTTGTCAGTTCCGATACAGGCCGCCATCGAAAGACTAAATGCGCAGGCTATTATGAGATTCTTTTTCATAACGAATAGATTTTACATCGACACAGACTTTGCAGCAACAGCGTCTGTTTTTTTAAACCGGAAAACTGCCTTGAATGTTTTCTTCAACTTTTCAGACACGAAAGAAGTATTTTCCAAAAAATGAGCAAGTTTCGGATTTTCTAAGCCATATAATCTCCGACATTTGTAAAGTAATCGGCGAAATGAAAACTCAGGAAGAAATCAATTACCAGCGCATCGCTTCGGCGATCGAATTTATACTTACTAACTTCAAAAATCAGCCCAGCCTGGACGATGTAGCAGAGGAGATCCACCTAAGCCCCTTTCACTTCCAAAAGCTATTTACAGACTGGGCGGGTACCACCCCAAAAAAATTTCTTCAATACATCAGCACGCAGCATGCTAAAAGCTTACTCCATGAACGGGCAACTCTCTCGGAAACCGCTTTCCAAACCGGCTTATCGAGCACCAGCAGGCTGCATGACCTTTTCATCTCCATCGAAGGGATGACCCCCGCAGAATACAAAAACGGCGGCCAGAGCCTTCATATAAACTATCGTTTTTCCAACTCCCCCTTCGGGAAGGTTATTGTTGCATCTACATCCCGGGGAGTCTGCTACATGGCTTTCGATGATGACAAGGCCATTGCCCTTTCAAAACTCTCGGCGAAGTTCCCCAACGCTGGTTTTAAAGAAGAATCGGACGCTTTTCAGACAGTTGCCCTTCAGATCTTTCAAAATGACTGGACAGCACTCGATAAAGTAAAGCTGCATCTTAAAGCCTCAGCCTTCCAGCTTAAAGTATGGGAAGCATTGCTTAAAATCCCTATGGGCGCCCTCAGCACCTATGGCACGATAGCAAAGGAGGTCGACAGTCCGGGTGCCTCACGCGCGGTGGGAACCGCTATCGGACGCAATCCTGTCGCCTTTCTTATCCCCTGCCACAGGGTCATCCAGACATCTGGCACACTCGGTGGATATATGTGGGGCAATACCAGAAAAACTGCTATCATTGGCTGGGAATACGCAAAGATCCTCTCATTATGAACATTTTAAATCGTATATTTGCACCGCAAAACCCTAACCATCGTTAGGCCACACATTAAAAAGAAAATTCTCCGCTAAAACGACCTTCTCTTAAGGCCGTTATTATCCCGGCAGGAACGTGATCATGAATACAGAAGCAGTACAAATCAATCAAAATATCTCAACCCCTAACCGCATTCGTCTAGCCGTATCCCTCTTTTACTTCGGACAAGGCGTATGCTTTGCATCCTGGGCGAGCAGGATTCCCGACATAAAACACACGCTGAATCTCTCCGACGCCATGCTCGGAAGTATCCTTCTGGCTTTGCCCTTAGGCCAGCTGATAACCATGCCCATTTCAGGAAGGCTGGTAACCAAATACGGCAGCAAGACAATGCTGACCGCCACAGTTCCCTTCTATGCCCTGGCATTGACCAATTTTGGCATTGCAGCAGCCGGCTGGCAGCTGGCGCTGTTCCTTTTCCTTTGGGGAGTGATCGGCAATATGTGCAATATATCGCTTAACACACAGGGAGTAGTGGCCGAGCAGGCTTACGGCAAACCCATTATGTCGTCTTTCCATGGCGCATGGAGCCTTGGCGGCTTCACAGGCGCGTTACTCGGTCTTGTATTTATTAACTTCGGACAGGCACCGTATGCACACTTCTGGATAGTTACACTTATTCTGTGGCTTAACATTTTCTTTAACTTCAAGCATCTTGCTATAGGCACCAAGCCTGCCGTGGCAGAGAAAAAAGCAAAAGGATTTAACAAACCCGACAAGGTCCTGATCCAGTTAGGGATCATCGGATTTTGCAGTATGGCTACCGAAGGCGCTATGTTCGACTGGAGTGGTATCTACTTTAAAGATATTGTCAATGCCCCTGCTGCATACGTCGTACTGGGCTATGCATCGTTTATGATCATGATGGCGGCCGGACGTTTCCTTGGCGATAAAATGATTACCAGGTTCGGCAGAAAAAGGTGGTTGCAGTTCAGTGGAGTAATGATCTCCCTCGGTATGTTTGTCTCCGTTACCTTCCCTTACCTTGTCCCCGCGACGATAGGGTTTATGCTGGTCGGTTTAGGTGTATCAGGTGTCGTGCCTATGGTCTATACGATTGCCGGTAACAATAAAAAAGTTTCTCCGGGAATGGCGCTCGCGATGGTTTCCGGCGTTAGCTACTTTGGCTTCCTGCTGGGTCCTCCGCTTATAGGGTACATATCAGCACTGGCAAATTTAAGATACTCTTATGCGATTATAGGTTGCTTTGGAATACTAATTGCCTTACTTGTAACTAAAATAAAAGCGATCAAATAAATGCAATAACATCAATTTACGACGAATTAATGCGACCAACTATAATCGTCATTATGAGGGTGCCAAAGAAAACAATACAAGCTAATTCCAATTTTAATATTTCTTAAAAAGACACCTTTCCTTATAAAATAATTATAAATTTGATATGCGGAGCTTTAAGTGGTTTAAGCTCGAATATGCGTCGGATTTTTTACCCTTCTTAACAAATTTATAATCAATTCACATTGGCACAAGCTGAAAAAAAGACCTTCAATCCAATACTTTGGATTCCTACGACATGGTTCGCCATGGGCTTACCTTTTGTAGCACTATCAGGTGCGAGTTCGATCATGTACAAAAACATGGGGATTTCGGATACTCAAATCGCTTTTTGGACATCCCTCGTGATGCTTCCCTGGACCTTAAAGCCTTTATGGGGGCCATTTTTGGAAATGTACAAAACGAAGAAGTTCTTCGTTTACGCTACGCAAATATTTACTGGCTTAGTGTTTGGACTGTTGGCCCTAACCTTACAGCTAGATCAGTTCTTTAGTATCTCCATCGCCATGCTTACTATAATTGCAATCAGTGGAGCTACGCATGATACGGCAGCTGATGGGGTCTATCTTAACGAACTCAGCCCAAAGTTACAAGCGAAATTCGTTGGTTGGCAGGGGGCCTTCTATAATATAGCCAAGGTATTTTCTGGTGGTGTGCTTGTGTATCTCGCCGGTCAGCTCGAAAAAGAAATAGGGGTACAGAATGCGTGGATGACTGTAATGTTTGTATACGGTCTTATCATGGTTTCGTTAGGCTTATATAATATGCGTGCGTTGCCGGCTGGTGCTCCAGTTAGAAATACATCATCGGTAAAAGAGGGGTTTGCAACGCTAAAGGACGTAATAATTACCTTTTTCCAAAAGAAGAACATTTGGTATAGCCTCTGCTTTATTGTTTTTTACCGATTTGCAGAAGGTCAGGCTATAAAAATAGTTCCCCTCTTTTTTAAAGCATCAAGGGAAACAGGGGGCCTAGGGTTGAGCACCTCGGAGATAGGATTGCTGTATGGTGTTTTTGGATCGATTGCCTTTGTATTAGGATCTTTAATTGCGGGATACTATGTGTCAAATAAAGGATTGACCCGGCGTACCTTGCTTGTTTTATGCGCCTCCTTCAATTTACCATTTGCTGCCTATGCGTTTCTTGCAGTTTTTATGCCTACAGACTTATATGTGATCGCTACGGCAGTAGCCATTGAGTATTTAGGGTATGGTTATGGATTTGTGGGTTTAATATTGTTTATGATGCAAAACATTGCACCTGGGAAATACAAGATGGCACACTATGCGTTTGGAAGCGGACTTATGAATCTGGGTTTTATGATTCCATCGATGATAAGCGGTTTGTTAAGCGATTTTCTTGGTTATAAGGAGTTCTTCATTTGGGTGCTTATTGCAACAATTCCTGCATTTATTGTAACCGGGCTGGTTCCTTTAAGAACTGCTGAAGAGATCGAAAACGATACGGAAGAAGAGAATAATTTATAATACCATATCATAGCTCGATACCCAACTCTGGGTTAAAAAAAAGCGGTTTGCAACCGACACCTGTGTCGATTGCAAACCGCTGGAAATTCAATTAATAGAGTATTAAGCTGTCACACCTTGGCTAAGAACTTCCTTCTTAAGTGTCGTCGATATCTGATACAAAGATCTGGGAACATGGAAACAACCCTTCCACTTCCCACCTTTCAGCGGAAGCAATACTTCACCCCGTCTGTTCAGATAACCGAACCATTCCCCACCAAACTGCGAATCCCTGAACCGGTTCCATGTATAGTCATGAAGTTTCACAAACCACTTTTGACATGCCTCATTTCCTGTTAGTTGATAAGCCTTCGCCATACAAACCAGTGCTTCAACGTGAACCCACCATAATTTCTGATCCCACTCCAACTGCTGCGGCGGATGCCCCTTGATATCCATGAAATAAAGTATTCCTCCAAACTCTTTATCCCAGCCATATTCCAGCACGTCAAGAGAAATCTTAACAGCCTTGTTAATCAAATTCTGATCATTCAGTCTCACGCCCAGATCCATCAGGAACCACATAGCTTCCAGATTGTGACCCGGGTTGACTGTACGTCCTTCAAACGAATCGCAAAACGACCCATCCGCATATACATTCTCTAAGGCCAGGCCAATCTCTTCATTGTAAAATACGTCAAGCACCTCATGGACCACCTCAGAAATCAAGCTATCAACAACTGATTTGTCCAATATATGTTCAATCTCCAAAGAAAGATTACTCAGTATCATTGGTAAAGAAAAGCCTTTGAGCTCCCTGGTACCGGGGTAAATTTTATTGTATTGTCCTTTGGTATTACCACTGCGTCTTAAAATTTTCTCAAATGTCCTGCGGGCGATTTCAGCATGCTCATCTCTTTGTGTAGCCTTATACAAGGCTCCAAATCCCATCGCTGCAAAACAGTCTGAAAAGATATTGTATGGCTGAACCAAAGGCTTCCCTTCCCTGTTTAGCGAAAAGTACCAGTTTCCTTCTTTATCCCGACCGTTCTTTCGAAGGAAATCCGCCCCGTGCAGGGCCATTTTCAACCAATCTTCCCGCTGCTCAACGTTGTTGTATAGCATAGAAAACATCCATACCTGCCTGCCCTGCAGCCAGATGAATTTGTCTGTATCGTATACATCTCCCGCACGATCTAAACAGGTAAAATAACCACCATGTACTTCGTCCCTGGAATTTTTCATCCAAAAAGGAAGTACCTGCTGAAGCAATTCTTCCTGATAAATATTACTGTATTCTCTCATATCCTATTCTTATTCGCTAATATTCCAGATATTCCCGATATCTGTTGTATAAATGTCCTGCCTGCGGATACGCGGACTGAGGACTCATAAAGTGTGAAAACTCAAATGTGATAGCCTTATCATATCCGGCACGGGAAGCAGCCTCTAGCTTCAGCCTCAACTTCTCAAACTTAATAGGCAGAAACTTAATGGGCATATCCCTGTCGAAGCTCTCGGCGTTTGTCCAGCATTCCAATCCAAAGCGGTCTGCCATTTTCTTATTCACTTCGAAGAAGCTGTCCAACTCATGATAGTCAATATGTCCGTCCTGAAAAGCAACGGCATCAACAGCTCCCTGAACGCCATCAAAGATTTCACTCCACTCCTGCTCATGCTCACGAATCGACACTGCGTCGTCCTTAGATAAGCCTGCAGAGGCAGCCATAACAGCCTTTTTACCATCAATCCATGGAGAGATGAAAGTCGGCAAGCCTCCGCTCACTCCTTTACATTGCATCCCAAGCGTTCTGAATGCATCTGTCGCGCCTTTAGTCCGACGACTGATCTCCATACTCAGATACCAGCCACCAAAGCTCTTGAAGTGACCGTACTTCTGCCACACTTCATCAATGACATATCGGTTAGCATCAATTTCGTGCTGCAGATTTCCCGTATCCCAGTAATGTCCGCTATCATACAAGCCAAAGTAAAACTTCATCCCATGCTTTTCAGCCAGCTCCAAATACATCTGCACCAAATCCACAGGAGGTTCGTAACAGCCAAATGTACTTTGCAAATAGACTGATGGATAAGTGACGAACCGGCGATAACCACTTCTGATCATGATCACGGTATCTATCCCAACGCTCTTCATATACCCGAAATCCCTATCCCACTCTTCTCTTCCCCAGTTCTGATGGGGGATATCGTGTGAGATCTCGTCAAGGAAAGTTCCTGTAATTTTCATACTTCTATATTTTACAAACCTCCGTCTTATCTTCGACCCAAATTGTAGACCTGAAACAGACACGTACTATTTATTATCTTTAATATCATTACAATCAGGTCTTCCAAAAAATCCTACGCTTCACAAAAAAGACCGTAACCAGAGAAACTATCATTGTAAAAATGATTCCTCGAAGCAAACCTTCAGCTGCATTGCCCATCAGGCTGTCAAGCCATACAGATACACCCGTCATCTTGAACAAAGGAATCAGCAACAGATTACCTGCTGTATATGCAATCATCGGATTTTTACCGTTCGAGGCAAAAAAAGCCATTACGCTCTTGAAATATCCCCGATCCTCTAGTATCATCATAGCGGTGAGTGTCAGGAAAGCCAGACCCGTACAAACAAAATAGTAACTGTATGTCGAAAAATCCTTTTTTATTCCGCCCTGATAAGCTTCAAAACACAAACCCAGCATCAGCAGATAGAGCCCTGAATTGACAAATTTATCTAGTCCCACAAGACTATTCCGAAAGGACCTTTTCAACAAGGTCAACAGACCAGCACTAAGTGCCACCGTGCAAATCAGGTTAGATACGAGCAATCGCATATATAGTCCTGCCAAATTCACCAGCAGTATCAGCACTATGACCAAAACAGCCGACAAATCCCATAGTTTGCCATTCTTATCATCCATTTCCGTACTTTTCCTCTCTAATAGCCACTCCCCTGCAAGGGTGGAAGGGAGTATGATAAACAGATATTTGAGATAGTAAAATTTGTACAACCAAGGAAATGGCGACCAGTTAAAGAAGTGCATATTCAGTGAATCCTTTTCTGTCGAGGCCAGAAACACAGCCATTACGAAAGGTAACACTGCAATTCTCCAAAGTGGCTTCTCTTTAGTAAACCACCATATAAGCATCCCAAATAACGCCATATTGGCTAACACCATAATAATAATATCAACAGAGTAGACACTGAAGCCCGTCCCTTTGAAAGGAAAGAATACAAGGAAAGCCACAGCCAATATCCAACCGCCCGCCTTCAAAGCCATTTCGACTCTAGCCGCCATGATGCCTTTAAACGACCCGTATATCAGAAACAGCAAAACAAAACACCCTATAGAAAAAAGATACTCAGTCACAGAGGGTGTCGCACTCATCACCCAGGCCCTCGCATGCATCGTGAATAGAGCAAAAAATGCCAGCAGCAAAAACCGCTTAAGAATATGAAAGAATACTTGCCTCTTGGGCTCCTTAGCCTGAATCCTCTTCTGGGCAGCTAAAGGAATAGCGGCGCCCATAGAGAAAAGAAAAAAAGGAAAGACCAAATCCACCCAGGTTATTCCGGGTAAGTCAGGATTAAAAATATGTTTCGGTGGAGGAACCTGAGCATGAAACATCCATCCTGGCAGTGCTTCACCAAAAGCGATGCTTCCCGAATACACCATCAGTAGAATCGCTAAGCCACGAAGTGCGTCTAAACTTTCGGATCTTTTCATACTCCTTCTAACCTATTTGGGATTGCCATTGAAGTCAATCGTAACCGAAAAAGGATCAAGATATTTATCGATCAAAACTGCAGCCGTTCGCCTGTCCAAGGCTAAGCCAGGTGACAAAGTGGCTTTTACACCTGCTTGCGCCCAGCTTGTAGCCAATGTTTCATAACTAAATTCCGGCTTTATCGCTTTTAGAACTTCTACAAAAAACTCAGGTGTCAGTACTGCGCCTGATGCCTGAAACATCTTCAACTGTGGATAATAGCTCTGCAGTCCTTTAACCAGTTCATATTCACTTATTTCCCTCTTTGGATAGAACCATGTTTGGTTCGCCCACTTATAAGATATCCCGATACCTTCCAGTATTCCTGTTGCTCCAATGCGCTGAATAGCTGCAAAATCCTGATCTTCTGGCTTCACATCGATAAAGGGCATGATATAGGCTTTCGACTGTAACAACGCCTGTTGTACTTCCCTGATGTTCACGCTTCTTGGCTCAACCTTATTTTTGATCGCTATTGCTGCCAACGCACCGGATGCCTGCCCAATGGTAAGCACTACCGGTTGCAAACGTGTTGCTCCATTTACAATATTGCTAACGCTGATACTCTTTTCCGATACGATCAACCCATCTTGCTGTTCCGGGATTAAAGATCCCAGTGGCACATTATAAGAAGGAACCTTAATCTTAACGAAGTCAATCGCTGGAGCAGAAGGATTCTTTAGATGATGATGATCTATTGTATAGTCACCCACCGCAATTCCGGTTCTGTATAAAGGTTGATTAAACTGATAAGGATTGGATACGTGCCCCAGGGTCATCGTAACAATACCCTTTAGGCGACGTGACTCACGATGATATGGAATCATAGGAAACTTATCTTTCGTCGGGAACTCATCATCTGCAATACCCAGGTTCTTATATCCCAACTCCGTCTGCAAATAGTACAGAAAGCGTAAGGTATGTAACTTTGCTTCTTTAAGTGCTTCCTTTCTGTCCGCCCGGCTCTTTTCAATGATATTCAAATAAATATCATTACCGCACTTTGGCCAGTTGATCATGTACTTATTATTTGGCAAACGCCCGTACTGCATCATTTGAAAGCAATTGTCTTCAGGTCCGTTATGACTTGCCGGATCCGACACATCGCAGCAACAGCTAAAAACGGAAGGATCATACCCAGCCGGTTTCCTGATAGTTTTATTGGCTTTTGCTCCGTAGTCTTTCAATACGACCACGTAAGTCATATCCTGAATAATGTCATTTGCATTATCCGGCGCAAATACCTCACCCATTTCAGCCTTACTATCCATTCCAAGACGGGATGGAACTTTCAGATAGGCCATCACATCACCAAGTTCGGTCGCATCAATAATTTGGGTCGCTCTGATTTTGTGCAGCTTCTTCCCTTTTTTCACAGATACCTCCCATTGCTGGCCGTTCCGGGACACACTGCTCCACTCCGTATTATACCATATAGACAGGTTCTTTTCCGTTGCCAGCTCTTTTAATATCCTATTTCCAACATGTGGCTCGAATAAAGTATTGCTCACCCAACCAGTTTCAACCGCTTCGGGTCCACCATAATGATTATATAGTTTCTGTCGAAACTCGGCCCATAAGCCTGCAGGCATCTGATGATTTCCGTCAATTGCTGATACGCCTGCTGATGTAAGCATCCCTCCCAGCCACTCTGTTTCCTCCACTATCAAAGTTTTCACACCCATCCGAGCTGCCTGTATTCCCGCAGTCGTACCGCTGGCTCCACCGCCTACAATAAGTAAATCAACGCGGATATCCGAACTTCGGTCATTCGCCTTTAACACATTCGTTAAAGACAGTACCAGCATGAGCCAAACTATTTTTTTAATTTTATGCATAATGAACTAATTAAGCTAAAATAATAATTTTACCCAACATAGATAGCATTATTAAATTATTTTTAAAACTATTAATACTTAAGCTTAAGTCTTAAAGTACTTATTACTATATCGATTGTAAGCAATAATCTTTCAACCCTTCATAAACCAGGAACTTTCCGTTGAAAACCGTGGAAGAAAATCGAAAAAACTAAATCGGGAAATACAACAATATATAATCTCAGCCCAGCCCCCAAATAGTAGCAAAATAAACTTAGCCAACTGCAGTCTCTTCTAAGCTTAAGAATATGCCTTAAATTCTAAATCGTCTACTAACCCTCCAATTCTCCGACTATTAGCTCGTCGAACATCAATCTGGAGTCAGGAACAATCAAAGACAAGATTTAATACTAGCTCTATTTCAGTAACGAGGTATTGATGCTATTCTATTAAACGGTTTGCAAACTTTCTAAGAAGCAAAAATGTCCGTAATTACGTATTTTTACGATAAACTATTGCAGTCGAAGACGTCAATTTGTGTTAGGCGACGACTTGTTTTTTCATTTTTTTAAAAAGTAGCCGTTTTATTCCATTTTCCATAAAAAGGATTAATTATGAAGAATAAGATTGATATAAAGAGGAATAAATCCTTTCTTTAGGAGTGCAACCTGAACTTTAGCGAATACTATGAAAAAAACCTTTTTTGAAGAATTAAACTCCGATAAATTGACAGGCGTTGCCTATAAAAACATCAATCTTAAGAAAACGGTTATTTCTTATATGGCCAACTTCGGCAATTGCACCGTAGCTGATCTATGTAAAGAGTTGAATTTAAGTGCGCCTAAAGTCGCCACACTGGTAAATGAATTGATCGCCGACAATATTTTAAAAGATTTCGGCAAAATCGACTCGACAGGTGGGAGAAGACCCAATATCTTTGGCCTACTTCCCGAATCTGGATTCTTCCTGGGTGTTGATGTAAAACAAAACCATGTCAATATCGGATTGACAAACCTCCAAAAAGACATTGTTCATCTTTCTGTGAACCTGCCCTATGCGCTTGAAAATAACAGCCAGTCGCTTGATGAACTGTGCCGGTTAATCAAAAGCTTTATAAAGGGTAGTTCCATTTCGAAAGATAAGATCCTCGGCCTCGGTCTGAATCTTTCCGGCCGCATCAACTACGCGACAGGCTATAGCTATAGCTTCTTCCATTTTAACGAGGAGCCTCTGAGCAAAGTCATCGAATCACAAATAGGAATAAAGGTCTTTCTGGAGAATGATTCCAGGGCTATGGCCTTCGGAGAGTTTTCATCAGGTATTGTAAAGGATGAGAAAAATGTCCTTTTTCTGAATCTCGACTATGGCCTGGGCATGGGAATACTTATAAACAGTCAGCTATATTATGGAAAATCAGGCTTCGCAGGCGAGTTTGGTCATATTCCATCTTTCAAAAATGAGATAATATGTCACTGCGGGAAAAAGGGCTGTCTTGAAACGGAGGCATCTGGCTGGGCACTAACCCGATTCTTCCGGGAGAAGCTGAGAAATGGATCTTCGTCGGCCTTGACGTCCAAAATAGAATCTATTGAAGATATCAGACTGGAAGATATCATTGAAGCGGCAAATAATGACGATACCCTCGCAATCGAGCTTATTGCGGATATAGGCGAGAAACTGGGAAGAGGAATCGCCACACTTATAAACATATTCAACCCGGAACTCGTTATCCTGGGCGGAAATCTTGTAGCAACTGGGGAGTATTTGATATTGCCCATTAAAAGCACACTTAACAAATACACCCTCAGTTTAGTAAATAACGACACGCAAATCAAAGTATCCAATCTGGGTGATAAAGCCGGCGTCGTGGGTGCCTGCTTACTAGTCAGAAACAGATTTCTATCTATTGCTTAGTCATACGTAAGAACTACTATAAGTAGGCCTTACGTTTCAGGTAGTCTACCCAAAGGACGTAGGCAGCTGGCTTAATGTGAATCCCATCGTCCGTTAAGCTAGCTTTTAGTTTTCCAGTCCCGTCATCAAACACCTCATGCAGGTTTACATAAGTCAGCTTGTATTTCGCGGCCAGAGCCTTGACCCTATCATTAAGCTGCACGATGAGATGTCCTTTATTTTTCAGGTAGTCGGCTTTCAAAATATCATCATTCATCGGCAAAACGCTTTGCAGGTAGATCACCGTTTTGGGAGACCCTTTTCGGAACTGCTGAATGATCTTTTCATAATTACTTGCGATCACTTCTACAGGTAGATTTCTGCCAATATCATTGATGCCGATTAGCAAAAATACTTTGACTGGCTTAGCAGAAATAATAGGCGCGATGCGTGCCAACACACCGAATGTATTGTCGCCTCCAATACCCCTGTTCATTACAATTTTACCGGGAAGCAATTCATGCCACATGCCCCTTTCGGTAATGCTATTACCTAAAAAGACAGTAGATTTTCCAGTCAATGGCAGATTTTCGAAGAGTTCCATCCTACCCTTGTAATAGACATTGTTATAACTGCTGTCTATCTTTACTTCCTGCGCCATAGCCGATCCACCGGCGAATAATGCCGCGCTAAATACCGCAGCTTTAACGAATTTCAATTTCATATCAGAGATACTTTTGTTTTTTTAAATAGTTCGCCCATAGCACGTATGCTTCCGGCTGTAAATGCAGCCCGTCCGTAGTCAGAGAGCGGAAGAGCTGACCGTTTTCATCCTTAAAGACATTGTTGTACAAGTCTACATACGTCACCCTATATTTCACGCAAAGATCTTTCATCAATGCGTTCAATACCATTATGCGGTTATTGCGGATATTGTTATAGATATCAGCTAAAACCGACTCGGTAACAGGCAATACACTTTGAAGATATAACTGTGTCTTGGGCTGTTCCTTTTGGACCTTGCGAATGATCCTTTCATAATTCCTGGCAATCACCTCTACAGGTGTACCCCGCTTAATATCATTCACGCCAATCGCAATGAAAATTTTCCTGGGCCGCTGAACAAGAATGTCATCAAGACGATAAAATACGCCGAACGAATTATCGCCGCTAATACCCCGATTGATCACGTTTTTCATACCGGTCACGTCCTGCCACTGTCCAACCTCCGTGATGCTATTGCCGAGAAATACAATCGGTCTTTTTTGAACCGGTAAACTCTGAAAATATTGAACACGCTTTACGTAATAACCATTCGCGTAGCTAGTGTCTTTTTCATTTGTATACTGTGCACTGCCGACGAATGGCAATCCAACCGCGAGCGCTAAAAAAAATAATCTCCTTATTATAGAGTGTTTCACGTTATTGTTAAGTTAAGTAAATGCCTTTTCCTAATGCCTGATAAGATAAGCTAAGACCAAGATTCTACTATAAGCACCAAATCATCGTTTAGTCTGCTTTTAACCGAAGATCTTGTACATACTTTTCACCGAAACGGTCTGTCGCAACCACCTTGAGCTTTTTTGCTTTGTGCGAAGGCGTAACAAAAAACAGATGATCGGTAAGCATCGGCTCTATCCACGAATACTTTCCCGGCTTATCAGCGCCTGCCATATATTTCACGGCATCGGCATCCAAACCAGTGTACTGTTGCATATTCCCCATAAGCTTCCCATCCTCAAACCATTCTACCTTCCAGTCTTTGTCCCAGTTCCACACATTCGCAACAACGGCGCCCGGCTTATCTGCATAACTTCCCGGTGGGTATAACTTCATCTGATAATCTTTTTCTCTGCCTAGCGATTTATAGTACCATTTTAATTCATTCCCGTCAATCTCATATACGCCGTAACCACCTGGAGTTCCATCGTTGCAAATAGGCGACGTCCACCAGGCAGCACATACCGATGCATGTATGTGTTCATAAACATTATCCTCTACATAGTTCTCGTTGTAATGGGTATGTCCGGTCAACAAATGTGCCTGGTAGGGCTTTAGCATATCATAAAGAAATTTCCTATTGAAGGTGATACTTCCCGGATTATCTTGTTTGCTTCCAGACCTTTTCTTATCCTCGGTGTAAGCGGAGATATGCATGGACACAAACACCAGTGATCCCGGTTTTACCCTCGCTAGGTCCTGCTCCAGCCATTTAAACTGCTTTTCTGTAATGTAACCGATGTAATTGTAGCCATTAGCATAATAAAATACGTTATCGAGTACAATGTAATGGGCGTCTCCCCGGTTAAAGGAATACCATGATGGTCCGAAGCTTTCTTTAAATGTCCTGTCGGATGCCTCATCACTTCTGGTATGAATGTCCATGTCGTGGTTTCCCAGAACCTGAAAGAAGGGAATTCCGCTATTCTTCACCGCCTTTTTGTATTCCGGAATGATGGCAGGGGCGTCCCATGCAATGTCTCCCGCAGCGATCCCTGTTACCGGGCCTTTTTTCAACAGCTCTTTCGCATGCTGCCTGGTATCGCTAACCACCTGGCTGTGCAACATATCCGCCTGTTCCTGGCTGTTGATCTGCGGATCGGCCCAAACAATAGTATAGTGCTTTTTGTCATCGCGCGACATTTTTGTCAGTAAGAAATCTCCCTGGTAACGCCCATGTACAGGAGTAATCTTTTGATAGAACTTCGCCAGATTGTTGTTTGCCGGAATTTCGTATCCTGAAGGCACTGTAATGTAAACGAACATGGCCTGGTTGGTGCTTTGCAACGTATAATTGCCATCAACATCTGTAGAAACGCAGTTGGTGCCATCGGTAACCATAACACCGCCAATACCTTTTCCACTCGCATCGCTTATTTTGCCTTGAAGCAGTACATGTATATCGGCTTTTTGCTGTGCAACGCACAGCAAAGCCGATATACAAAACAGTGTACATAAAAAGAAGATTCTCGATCTTATCATCTAAAGCTATTTATTTCAATCCCTCTTTTAAAGCCTCCCAGAGCGGCTGTTTCAGCCTGTTATATTGAGGTGCATACACATGCACTACATCAAACAGCATGACACCGCCGGTGGCATTTGCCTTCATGTATTTAATGGTATTGCTGATAGCCTGCTGATTAGGCCAATCAACATTACCTAAATCCAAACTTGCGTATAAAGGCATTTTGTTCCTGGTAATGTACTTACCACCTTTCAATGATCCTTCCACGCTCCACCAATGATAAGCCAGGTTGGCGGTTGCAGGGTTGTCTTTCAGCATCAGCTGTGTGAAATAATTTCCTGTCATCAACATATCGAGCTGTTCTGCATATCCGGTTTTATTATAATCAGGATACGACCAGTCAAAACGCAATTCCGGATCGTTAAAGGGATCGTATTCCTGACTCGCCCAATTCACTCCAACCTGGTAATATGTAGTGTACCATGCTCCCACATACACCCCAAACTTAACCGAAGGCTTTACGCTTTTAACTGCAGCTCTCGCCTTGACAAAAAAGTCGTGAATAACAGTTGCCCGATAAAGCAACCAACGTTTGTAATACTTACCCGTAGCATTTGGCAAAACCTGGTCATTCACTATTTTCCATGAGGAAACGATATCTGTAGGGAAGTTCATCCTTTTCGCCTCTGAATCCTTGTACTTAGTTTCCAGGAACTTGATAAAATCATTTTTACTGTAGTCTGAAAAATCCGCGTTGATATCTGTATACCGTGCGTAATCAAGTATCAGTCCGTCTACCTCGTACTTAGTAACGACCTCTTTCGCGATATTAAGCGCCCTTTCCTGAACTTCCGGGATAGCGGGATTCACAAAGCCATTTTTTCCGGTAGCAGTAATGGGATGACGTTTGCCGCTGGCATCCATAACAATTGACTGGTATTGGTCTCGCCATACGGCATCTTCATAGACCTTACCTTTACCCGCGGATCCTTCCACAAAAGTAATGATGGATGCATACACCTTTAAATTACGCTTTCTTGCTTCTGATATCATAAAGCCTACGTAATCTACACCGGGTGTAAATGTTTTCCCATCCAACGTAGTCACTTGGCCGGCATAATTACTCGGGTACATGGTGTATCCGTTAGAGCCTTTAACATCCAATACCAAACCCGTAACTCCTACTTGTTTTAATGTATCCAGTGTCCGGCGGATTTTAGCCGTATCGTTAAAACGTCCATAAGTACCGAAAACATTTGAACGGGCATCGACCCAAGCGATTGCTTCGCCACGTCTTGTAGTGGTATCTATATCCACTCCTGGAGCTGGATCTGGGTTTTCCTTTTCTGAATCTGACTTTTTGCATGCCGAAAAACCAAGAAGCCCAATTGCTCCGAGAAAAAACAGGGTATTTATAATTCTTTTCATATGTATGGCTCTTTCTGGTTAGAGTAAACAAACTGTTATAAAAAAAGCACCTCTCTGTGCATACAGAGAGGTGCGATAAATCGCCTTAAGGCGTATACTTGGTAAATTCGTGGGCCATGATGCCACCATTGGTTAACAGCATATAAACCTGCATCCTTTCCTTATCGGGAGAAAGTGCAATACAGATATCTCCTGTACCGTTCGCATTTGGATTGGCACCGACAAAGATTTCCGAATTATAAATGTTAAATGTCCGGTATCTTGGATCCGCTGCCGACAAGCCTATTTTAGAGGTTTCTGTGACATCGAATATACCCATGATAGCGTTATTATAACTATAGGTATTTACCAGTTTCTGAACCGCAAGATATTTCGCATTATTAAACTCGATATAGTCGGTAGCGAAGTGGAAGATACCGAAAACAGCGGTTTCGTTAGCAAAGCCGACAGTCCTTTCGTGCGTCGTTCCGTTTACCAGACCTATTTCAAACTGATAGTTGACGAAATAGTCGGCATTGGCATCTGCAGAGGTAGGTTGAGCATCTGCGTTATACCCCATAAATGAAGCAGCACCGCCTGTTACCGATTTATATCTGATTACTTCCGGCGTGTTGCTTACCAGCACACCATTTGCAATCCGCCATTTATAAATGATAGATGACTGACCAGCTGGCGACATGATAACTGCATTGGTATTTACATTACCATAAACATTTATCCTTCTTCCAGCACCACCGTCACCGGTTATTCCTGTAGGATTGTTATTCGTCCACTCAATTAGTTTCTCCGGAACAGCATCAATACTACTCCATTTGTACATGATCATTTTGCCGTTTTTAGCAGCATAAGTGGCACCTAAAAGGTTACCCCCGGCATCGTGAGCTACCTGGAAAGAAAGCGCACTAAAAGGAAGCGGCAAATCTTTGATGTAAGCACCGGTGTACCTGTTATACACCTTATAAACAGATGGATTAGTCCTGACCGAGGTCACAAGATAATCGCCTGTTACAGCCAAAGAGGTTTCCATGTTGGTCGTAAAACCTAATTCTGCGGCAGTCTTCACGAACATTCTCCTGTTGATACCTACCCCATAATCAAGCTTAACCGGCTCTGTTGCCTTCAATGTATATACTTTCTTAGAGCCATCTACACCAGTAATGGTTAACGGAACGTCCTTTGAAAGGTCCATAGCCGTACCACTAGGGATAGAACTGCTTGAGTGCTTGTTGATCTCCAGATCAAGCCTTACATTGGAGATATCGGTACCAGGTAAAATGTAGAAGAATACATCTGAATCTTTAATCACAGCCGTTATCTCCTGTGTAGAGCCCCCGGCCTGATAGGTTATTTTCGCATCGGCGACCGATAAATCACCAACTTTTCTAGAAACTACTACAAAGGATCTTGTCTCACCAGATCCTGACGTGATGTTCAGGTTAAATGGCTTAGATACATCCTGTAGTACTCCCAGACCCGGAGTCACGATCGCATCCGAAGGAACTGTAGACCGGAGTATCACCTGACTCAGATCCACTTCATTGTCTGAATCTACCGGATAAAAATACGGCAGGTCGAAATAAATCGTATCGTTACTCGCACTAAAACGCGGCTCAGCAACACGCTTAGTGCCCAATCCGTCCAGCGTGGCGTAAATATCTGCAAGCTCATTGCTGGTGTTTGGAACCACCTCCTGCGCCTTTTTGCAAGAGCTTAGCGTCACACCTGCCAGGGCTATAACTGTAAAAATTAATGATAATTTTTTCATGATTGAAAATTTTGTATGATCCTTAGATTCTACCATCCTTTGATTTGTGGCAATGCGTTGTTTCTCAAAGTCTCGTCTAGTGGGATAGGAATATAATATAAGGCTGGCGTAAACTGGCGGTCGGCATTGTCCACCGGCACTGTTGTATAGCTGGTAGACGTCCCGTTTGGTGTTCCTTTGTGACCTGTGAAACGCACGTTATTTAACACGATATGCGCTTTTCTCCATCTTCTAAGATCCCAGTAACGGTGTCCCTCAAACGCCAACTCCACAATTCTTTCGTGTTCTATTGCACGCATCATTTCAGCAGGGCTTTGCGATGGCGTATTTGGCAACCCTCTTTTGTTTCTAAGTGTATTGAGTGATGTTTTTGCGCCGGTAATATCATTGATCTTGACCTTCGCTTCTGCATCGATCAACAGCACCTCCGCATAACGCATCTCAATCCAGCTCTGATCGCTCTTGTTAATCACCATGTTCGTATTTAACGGATCCAGGAATTTCTTCACATAGTAACCGCTCACCGTTCTTTTTGGATCAGACGACAAACCATACTCTGTAAAGCCTTCTATTGGATCAGCAGTAGTGGTGTTGAGGGTTCTTCCTTTCCATGAAGATCCGTTGTGCAATATCGTCGCGCTAAAACGCGCTTCTCTGTTGGCATAAGGATTTGCCGCCATAGCTGCGTTAGACCAGGAAAAAGTCGAGCCATCACTCATCTCAAATTCGTCTACCAGTTCCGCAGTGGGCACTCCATAGACCAATACCTGGCCCGGAGCATCTTTAGCAGGCGCAAATCCAAGATCGTGCTGATGTGTTATCAATGGCCTGGAGAAGTCAACCTTAAAGAGCGCTTCTTTCGTGTTTTTGTTAGTGAAAATACTGGCGAAGTTTGCCTCCAGATCATACAATCCTTCTGCCGCGAGTTTCTTAACTTCCTCGGCCGCATTTGCCGCATTGGTATAATATGCGGTCGCCTTTTCAGCTGGCACACCGGTTAATTCATCCGCGCTAAATTGTTTCCTATCATACTCAGCAATGGAAGCTGCATATAACCATGTCCTGGCAAGCATGCCGTAAGCAGCACCTTTAGTGGCTCTTCCGGCATTCACGGCGTCCCATGTCTTCGGTAAGTGCTGCCCTGCAAATGCGAAATCTGCGGCGATAAAGTTCCAGCAATCATCTTCTTTGGCGCGCGGATTATCTTTTTCTGTGGTTAACTTATCCAGCAGCACTACACTTCCATGCAATTTAACCAGCCAGAAATATACATATCCGCGAACAAAACGCGCTTCTGCTTCATACCTCAGCTTAGCTTCTGCATCAAGTCCCTGTGCTTTTGTTTCCAAACCTTCTAAAAACTCGTTTAAACGACGGATCCTGTTATAGCCAGTAGTCCAATAGCTTAGCTGTGGACTTGCCGCACTAACTCTGGAAGCGTCCGAGGCCAAAATATTCACGGAACCATTCCCCGATATACCAGAGGTATATTTCATGATATCCGTTAACGCGTCAGTCGCGTTGTCATAGCCTATTGGAAAACCGCCAAATTTAAATGTGCTGAATTCATTATACATCCCGATCATATAAGAACGGATGTTTGCCGGATTTTGATAAACGGCAGCATCTGTATACTTATCGAGGGGGGCGTGGTCAATTTCACACGATCCCAGGGTTAGCATGGCACCGGCTACCACAAAGACTTTTTTTAGATTGCTTATATATTCTTTCATAGCTGATTAAAATGTAATGTTAACACCACCGGAAATCATCTTTTGCTGAGGATAAAATCCATTATTTACGTTTGGCATCTCCGGATCAAGATATTTCAACTTGTCCCATGTGAACAGATTAAATCCTGAAACGTAAATCCGCAAGCGTTCAATCCTATTATTAAGCACGGTTTTTGGCAGCGTGTAGCCCAGCTGAACCGATTTCAACCTCAAATAACTGTTGTCAATAATAAAGGCGGAGTTTGCGTTGGCATTATGCGGAGACATCGCGACGCCTCCCGAAGTCAACCTCGGATATTTTGCATCCGGATTAGTAGGACTCCAGGCTTGTTCAACCAGGTAATATGGAGAGTTTCCATAGCTATAAAAGGTCTTGGTAAAAGGAGAGTTATCCTCAACGCCACTGGTACCCGATGACCCTTCATATAAACCACCTAAAGCAAGACTGGAACCAGCTGCTCCCTGGAACAGGGCAGAAAAATCAAATCCTTTGTAATCGGCCTGCAGATTAAGCCCGTACATGATTTCTGGCAGGTTACTTTTTCCTACGAATGTCATGTCAGCATCTCGCGTGATCCGTCCATCCCCATTCAGATCTTTATATTTGAAAAATCCGGGTGCGATAAAACCACTACTCGGCGATGATCCGTTTCTTGCCTCTTCCCAGTTCTGATAAAAGCCTTCCACAACAAATCCCATCTTCTGTCCAATAGGGTTCCCCGTGGTTTTTTGCCATGCTGGAAGATTTTGATTCTCATTGATCTCAATGATCTTATTCCTTGCGAAGTTGAAGTTACCGGTAACGGAATAGTTAAACTCACCTACTTTGTTACGGTGTCTAAGCTGAAGGTCAAAACCGCGATTGTCTGTTACACCATCGTTAAACAGCGTAGGAACATATCCGCCAATAGAAGGCGGATAAAGTGCGGATCTGCCTGTTAAAATATCGGTAACAACTTTGTAGAAGTAATCGAAATCAAGACCAAGTTTTCCGTTCCAGAATTCAGCTTCAAAACCGACGTTCGTTACCCTGTGTCGTTCCCAGGTAATATCTCTATACGGCGGAGCTGAAGTATATAGCGCTGCCTGAGGTGTACCACCGATAACAACCACCGGTGCATCTGTTAACTGAAATGTAGGTAAGTAGGTAAAATCCGGTTGATCAGTATCTTTACCCAGAATACCGATGGAAGATTTAAACTTCAAAAAGGTTACCGTGCTTTTGATTTTCTCAAAAAATCCTTCCTCACTTACTACCCAGCCTAAACCTGCTCCGGGGAAATAACCCCAACGGTTTTCTTCGGGAAAGCTAAGGGAAGCATCTGCCCTGATAGCGGCCTCAAACAGGTATTTACTTTTGTAGCCGTAATTCACACGGCCAACGTATCCCTGCCTGGCACCAATCCTGCTGCTTCCGGTCGGGCTGATGAAATCAGCGGTAGCAGAACTACCAAAATCTATATCCTGAAGATCAGACATGGCGAAGTTTCTGGCACCTGTAGAAAAAACATTACTTCTGAGTCTTGACCACTCGTATAGCGCTAGAACATTGAATGTGTGATCATTCACAGTCTTGTTATAGGTTAAACTTGGCTGCATGGAAACCCTGTTGTTTTGGCTATAACTCTGACGTAAAGTATTAACGGTGATTCCGGGAGGGCTTGCGATCAATGTATAATCTCCCGTGGTCTGACCTCTTCCTACACCCATTAACTGATAAGGTGTTGTCCATCCCTTGTTTTCTGTGGCATTCTTATCGTATGAAGTCAGCAACTTACCGCTTAATCCTTCTACCCAGGGCACCTTCACATTGAAAGTTAATGTGGTTTGAAAAACATTGGTTTCGCCATGTTGATAGCCCGATTGCATAACCGAAGCAAGTGGATTCACATATCCTGCATTACTGTTATATGCCGTTGGTAAACCATTGGGTGCATACATAGGTATATTCGGAAGAGTCCGGACTGCCTGATAGAAAGGATTCATATACGCTGAATTGTCAGGTGATATCCCCGGTGTGCGTGTCTTCTGTAAACGTCCGGCAATATCAAACGCGACGGAGAGTACCTTGTTAAGCTGTGCGTCCACATTGGTACGCAGGTTATACCTCTTAAAATCCGTATTCTCCACAACGCCATCCTGATCAAGGTAGCCTATGTTCGAAAAGTATTTCACCTTATCACTACCTCCCCTTACGGTAATGCCGTGATTTTGAGTCATACTGTTTTTGCCAAGAAGCTCACCTACCCAATCCGTGTTGCCCAGAAGCGGATTCGTGTTCGTTCCGTTCCTTAGAGCATCTATCTGAGTCGGGTGATAGGTTAGAGGAACTGGGTCCTGCCCGATGTTCATCCTGTATTCGTTGTCCAGTTCTTCTGCTCTGGAATACCACTCCATGTAATCGGGACCATCTAAAAACTTAGGAAAGCGGGTGTTGGAATTCACCGTAAGCGACCCGTCATACGAAACTTTCGGAGCTTGTTGCCCTCCCCTTTTGGTAGTCACGAGGATAATTCCATTAGCAGCCTGCAGACCATATACAGCAGCAGAAAGTGCATCTTTCAGCACAGAAATACTTTCAATCTCATTTGGATCTAACTGTCCTAAAGGACGTTGAACACCGTCTACGATTACAACCGGACCTTGTCCACCCTGATAAGTGGAAGTACCGCGAACACGAATGGTCGCGTCATCTGCCCCCGGACGACCGGATGATTGTACTGTGGTAATACCGGGTAAGCGACCAGCCAGCATGTTGGTGACATTCATGGTTGGTGCCTGCTTGAGATCCGAGTTATTAATCTGTGTAACCGAACCGATCACGTTAGCTCTCTTTTGCGTTCCGTACCCTACAACGATTACCTCATTAAGCTGAGAGTTAGACTCCTGCAAAGTAACTTTAACCGTCCCTCCGGAAACTGTGACATCCTGACTCTGAAAGCCGATGTAAGAAACCTGCAAAGTAGTCTGCGCAGCTTCCAAGGAAATAGAGAATTTACCGTTCATGTCGGTTACTGCACCTCGGGTCGTGTTCTTAACTTTCACCGAGACACCTGGCAAAGGCACATTCTTGTTGTCTACCACAGTGCCGCTCACCGTTCTCGATTGCGCAAAGGCAGCAATGTTAGAACACAGCATAAAAAGCAGCATAGACAGTACCATCCATGGGAGCTTCTCTCTTTTTGTAAAAAACTTTAGCATAAAGGTTGGAATTATTATTTGTTTAATTGTTTGTATGAATAAAATCACCATTAAATTCCTCACCTATTGAGGTCCATATACAAATCGATTCTGACCATCACCGTCCATGGCTAAAACACCAAGTATAACTACTGTAATAAGTATGAATATCAGAAACCTCATCGTTCGGAGTTCCATTCCAATTGGCTTGTAAAACGAATGTAAAATATTATTTTAAGAACTTCACTATAATTATTAATTTTTTTTATAATTAATAAAACAAGCACTTTCGAGCCAATTACCCCGTTTTAAAGCCTATAGTTCGAAGACTTATCTCGCATTTAATCACGTCATTTAAGGCAATCAGCGTTCCCTCTGCATCGATATACTGTCGCTCTTATTAATTTTTTTTAAATACCACTAAAAAGACAGACGCCGATATAATCATACCCACGCTTTTTTTGAAGAATTCAAGGTTGGAAACGAATTGGGTAGCTACAAGCCTCCCTTTACAGAAAACATCGAGCCTTACAGTAATACCACAAACCTGAGCCTTGCATACCCCTTTTTGGAAAGCGATTCGGAGCTATGCCCACAAGGGATTCTGAGGGAGCGCGATGAAGGAAAAATAACGTACTGTTCTTAAATAGAGACCGATGAAACATAATGGGTGTTAGGATCAACAGCCATCTATTACGAAACAGGCTCTGCCGGCGAATTCGGCGGACATTCCTTTAGCCTTTCAAGCATCGCTACACGTCGAAATATTCAGAAGCGAAGGAACGAGCGGGATTTGATTGAGTTTGCTTACTACTGAAAACAAGCTATCTATCCCTAGTTAGAAATGAAGTTGTCTAAAGCAAATAGATCGCTTTAGACAACTTTCAAATATTATTTTACGTCAATAGGAATAAATATCAACGGGGTAGGCAAGCAAGATGCGCCTGGAGGCGAATACTTCAACTTAATTGTCTGTTCTTTCCCATCCTTTGAGGGTGGGAAGATTTGTATTAAGATAGCCTCAGGCGCGTGTTTAGTCACCAATCGATCCTTAGGTAATTGAATAATTCCCTCTGGAAAGACACCCTTACTCACCACCATGCTAGCCGCCATACCACTGCACCATTGGTTATCTCCAGATCTGGAATTCCATGTTACCAGTGCCAGACCTTTTCCGTCAGTACTTTTCCATTTCATCTCCACATCATAGATCACTCCGTAATTGCCGGCGAGTTTTGCGAGATCACCACTGTGGCCTTCTCTACCTACTACCCAAGGATCTGTTACACCATCAGCGAGCATTAGCTGAGTCACGCCGTCCTTAGTATCTATCACCTTATCGTTGATTACCTGGTAATTACTTACACCAAAAGTTCCTCTTCCAGCATTTGCGTGACCGATGGGAACCACATTTGTAATCTTCTTCACCATATCAGCTACCGAAGCAGAAGGCGCTGCCTGAACTACGGTTACCTCCCCTGGCTGATCTACTACAAACTCATAAAAACCATGCACAAGTTCATCATATTTAACAATGTGTTTATCTAGTTTTTCATCGATCAAAATAGATTTACCCGGAGCAACGGTACGGATAATTTCGTTCCCGTTTGAGGCAAAAAAGTCAGCCAGACCCTGCTTACCAATTTGAAAATAGTTTAAGCTTGGTTTCTGAGAAGAATACTTCAACATACGCAGATGCATTGTTGATTTACCAGTATTTTTAATTAAGGCAACAATCTTTCTATCTATTTTAGCAGGCTCTTTAACTCCGTTTACGTTATACACATACAAACGCACCGCACCGGGAACAACAGGCTCTTTAAGCGCAATGGCTTCAGGAATACGGATGTACTCAGGATCATCAGAAACCATAAACTGAGGACCAGGCAACACGATTTTCTGGTAGTCTATGGTATTGATCTTCTCTGTCAGGAACCCAGGGAGCTCTACAATACTTCCTTGCTTCGTCTTAAGTATTGCCTTGTCCTGGCCAGGTTTAAGCTCTTGAGCACTCAAGTTTAAGCCTGTCGTACATAGAAGCAAACAGCCAACCACTGCCCTTACTTTAGTCATTTTGCGTGTTTTCATTTGTTAGTAATTTAATCATTAAGAAACTTTATTGCTTGAAGGATAATCTTAGAGCGCTCGTCCGAATATAGGTCAGTCAATTGGGTACGGTGACTTTCTGGGTACTACCAGATCCTCGACATACATCCTAGTAAGTTAGAATCAGCTGCCTTGCTCCAAACCCTGGCCTATTGGTTCAGGTAACGAACACCCTCATTCGGAGTTGTACATATTTTTAACCTGACATGAGTTCTTTTTTGTAAAAGTTCGTGCTGAAAACCGTTTGCAGATCTCCTAGCCGAGCGGACTATTTTAAATTATTTCGTAATTATACAAACTTTTTAATAAAATAACACAAGTATTAATGGTGTTTTTTAAGATGCATGAGGAAATACTGACAGAAGCTGCTATCCACACTATACGGTTTCCACTTTATCTCAAGGGAATACATCACTCGGCGAGTTGATATATGTCTATGCTTAACCCCGGGAAATAGTCCGTATGTGGCGTTTGAAAATAGCGCTTGAGTATGCTTATACTTATTTTTACGGATAATGTTACTTGATCGCGCCCATCCCCGCTAAATAATTACTTCTACGCGGCAGCATACAAACAACGATTGAGTCCAGATCTTAACAAATGCTATAAATCTTACGACGGATTATTGCGACCACTGGTCTGGTCGTCGTTACGGATACCTCGCTGATTCTTCTTAATATCTTCTTTTAGTCTTCCGAACTTATACACCAACCTCAGGTTGAACCGGCGGTAGTAGATATCATAGAATCGCCTCTGGTCGAAGTCCCTCCCTCTGGTTGTAAAATCAAGCCGTCGGTATTTATTGAAAAAATTGCTGCTTGCGACAGATAAAGTCACTTTGTCCTGAAAAAAATCCTTTGATCCATTGATGGAGTAATAAAGAAAATCGTTATCCCGCCCTTGCAAGAGCACGTATCTGCTGTCATACGATACATCTATCCCGAGGCGATAACCACTCTCAAACCTGTATCTCGTATTGGAGAATATATGCCATTGAAAACCTTCGCTTTCGTATCCCTGACCGTCGACAAAACCACTGAGTGCTACGTGCATTAGCTGCGCATCAACATTAGTACGGATCTTAGGGCTTAGAGCAAAATTGCTATTAATTAACATGCCCAAGGCACTTCTTTGACCAACATTCCGATAGCTTGTTCGCGAAATCTTATCTTCCCCAACCTGGGTTACGCTCTCTATAGTATTGTTGGCGAAGGTATAATTCAAGCCAAGAGTAAACGGCCTTTTAGCGTAATTACTGTAAATCAGATCAATTGAATGATTGAGCACCGCGTCAAGATCGGGATTCCCGGAGCTGAGAAATCCGGGATTCGAGTAATTTGTAAAGGGATTAAGCATAAGAATCCCTGGTCTCTCCAGACGCTGCTGGTAGCCAAGGCTCAGACTATTTGACCCATCCAGTTTTCTTTGAGCTGATAGTGACGGAAACAGGTTGGTATATCGTTGTCTGATCGGATCATTCGCCGCACTAAAGTCGGCCTCTACGCTACTGCGTTCCAGGCGCAAGCCAGCCCTCGCATCCCAGTCTTTCCATCTGAGATGATAAGAATTATACAAACTGTAGATGTTCTGCTTGTAGGTAAAGTCATTAGTTTGGTCCGAATCCAGCCGATATACGCCGGTATTAATGTCTAGACTCCGGCGGTCAAAATCACTGAAGTTATCTCTGAGAATACCCTTGGCGCCGACTTCTATATGAACGATCTTGAACGGGTGGACGTAATCGATCTGCGCCGTCTGTTCTTTAGAACCGGACCTGTTATTTTGCAGGAAATCGGATGCGGGGTAATTCACCGGATTCCGGTAGGTGGCGTCATTTCTAAATGCGTCCCTGGAGTAACTGTACTTATATGATGAGGTCAAAAGCTGTCCTTTCGAACGCCTGAAAGCATGCTCATGGTTAAAGCCAAAATCCGTTCCTCTCAATTTGTTCCTGCTGGCATTTTTCAACTCGTAGGATTGGTTGATCCGCATTTGCTGGTCAAAGTAGGTGGACACCTGTTGGGTTTGCTGACTGGAACCGCCCGTATGGTATTCCAGGTCGGCAGTGAAAAGATTGAGACTGTCTGCTTCAAAGCTGAACTGCGCACTGCCGAAAGAATTTTCCCGATCACTTATCATCCTTCCGTCTTGCAAAAGCTGCGAAGGAAGCGGACCCCAAATAGCGTTCTCATAACCTGTAGCCACATTTTGTTCAACAGGATGAGCTGTACCCAGAAATCCTTGCACGCCCACTTTTCCTCGCTTCAGCTTCGCATTGACGTTAGCAGAGGATCCGTTTACCGTATTGAAGGTTGAGGTCAAGTTTACGCTATAACCCTCACCCAGTTTGCGCTGCGTGATGATATTAATAATACCTGCGATACCTTCAGCATCATACATCGAAGGAGGAGTAGTAATGACCTCGATCTTCTCAATATTATCAGCAGGCATAGCTTTAAGTAAGTCGGAGGGATTACTTGAAATCAACGAGGAAGCCTTTCCATTGATTAACATGCGGTAGTTGCTCCCGCCCTTCAGACGGATATTTTCGGCTCCATCGACCGAAACGAGAGGCACTTTCCTAAGCATATCCAAGGCATTGTTCGCTTTGCTTTCGGGGTCAGCCTGAACGTCATAGATTATTCTGTCAGCCTGCTGATTGACAACAGGCCTAAATCCGCTTATATTAACAACGCCGAGATCATTCAAAACTGGGGCAACATAAAGCGTGCTTAAGTCAATGGCGTTGCCAGAAGTGGGCTCAGATTTAGGGACCGGAATCTCGAGAGGCTTGTATCCAAGCAATGTTACGGTCAGTTTATAATCGCCTGGTGAGAGATATGACAACTCAAATTTTCCATCTGCATCTGTAATGGTAGATTTGACCTTGCTTGTAGTGGATGTCCTAAGGAGAGTAACCGTAGCTAAACCGAGAGCACGATGATTGACAGAGTCGGCAATCAGGCCTTTTATAGTCAGTTCCCTCGGTGTCTTCTGAGAAAAGGACAGAAACGTTGGAAAAACCAATAGAACAGACAAAAAAATTTGCTTCATTGAATCGATAAGGCGAAATAAAACCGGTTTTTGTGTATCCGCTAGATAATTGTTAAAGATATTATAAAAAACAAACAAAAAAACGGAAAACTATTTAAGAATGCTTATAAATATCATCGGCACATCAGCTGAGCAAAACCAGCGCAGACTGGACAATCCGTTTGATCTCCGGCCTGTTTATAAAGAGGGTATCGAGTATCATCCTGGTAGACACCTCCCTTAAACTTCGTCTCAATCAAACCCTGATCAGCCTGATAAAATGCCGTGGTGAGTCCCACTTTAACTGTTAAAAGTCGGACTCATCACGGCTTTCTATGGGCCTGTTATCGCCTGCATACAAAGCTCCTATATACTAAAATGAGGGTAAGTTGTGATTAAGATATTCACAACGACCTCTCCTGCTCATCAATCGCCTTCACAACCAATTATTAATCAGCATATAATCATGAATTTTAACTAACTTAATCAGAAAGCATGCTGCGTAATGCGGTTGTTCTTCTACCCGAAAAACATTAAAACCTATTGAGATGAGCAGAGACAAGAAAAAAGAACCCAAAGCGGAAACAAAGAAAGAAAAGTCGGACTACCAGTCGAGCAAGAATTCGGTATCTAAACCGGAGCCTATAGTGGCAAAAAAGAAAAAGTAGCTATCTTTGCGTTTAATGCACCCATACCATTGGGTGCATTAACATAAGAGCATGATAGACATCGGAAAATTTAATTACCTCAGAATCTTACAGAAAACAGACGTTGGCATTTTGCTGACAGACGGAGAAACGGAAGTAATGATGCCTTATAATCATGCTCCTAAGGTTGCTGAACCCGGCGATCTGATCAACGTTTTCACCTTCCTGAACAAAGAAGGCAAAATCATTGCCACCAACCAGACACCTTACGCTACGGTAGGTGAATTTGCTTTTCTGGAGGTAACCGACGAATCTGAGGACGGTGCTTATCTTGACCTTGGCATCGACAAGGACGTATATGTTCCGAAGCGTGATCAGAAGCGTCCAATGAAGAAAGGGGAAAGCTATGTCGTTTACGTGTACCTTGACGAAAGCAACGGACGGATGCTGGCATCTTCGCGCGTGTCTGACTATGTGGAAGATAAAAACTTCGAATTTGAAGAGGGTGATGAGGTAAGTCTGCTGATCTCCGAGGAGACTGATCTTGGCTTCAACGCCATTATTAATGAGCGCTACATCGGCCTGCTTTATCATAATGAGGTTTTTGACGACGTTCAGCCAGGCGATATACGCAAGGGCTGGATCAAGAAAATCCGTGTAGAAGGCAAGATTGACCTGACGCTGCAGCCTACCGGCTATGGACATATCCTGGATACGAAAGATGTACTGCTGGCAGAGCTGAAGAAATACAATGGTGTGATTCCTTTGGGTGATAAAAGCAGTCCGGAGGAAATCTACGAACGCTTCAAGATTAGCAAGAAGGCCTATAGAAAAAGCATCGGTGGTCTGTACAAAGACAGGCTGATCACGGTGTCTGACTATGAGATCCGACTGGTTCAGGAAGACTAAAGCCGCACCTAGAAATCTATTAACTGCTGGTAGACCACCTGCATGCTTGCTTTTCCAGATTTCAGTAACTCTTCGTCTTCCTGCGGGGAGTTGCTCTGATTTCCTCTGTAGATGACATTCTTACCGACCGTTTCATACGAGAGGGCTTGGGTTTTATTGATCACTCCGATGCCATAATCCCAGTTGAAGAAAGAGAAATCACGGGTTTGCGGGTGCAGCAGATCACGGCTCCAGGGATAGGCATTAGCATCGATATTTAGCTGGCTCAAAAGCGTGGAGACAATGTCTGTTTGGTTGCCTACTTTATCGATCCTCGTACCCCGAAACTCGGGTTTGATCACCTCTCCGAAGAAAATCAAAGGGACGCGGTAGCGCTTTGGATCGGATATTTCCAGATTTTCATGGGGTAGATAGTGTCCATGATCCGCCACCATTACAAACAACGTGTTCTTGTACCAACTTTTGGTCTTCGCCTCCCTGATAAAGGCTCCGAGACATGAATCTGCATAAAAGGCGGTACTACGGAACTTATTTTGAACATCATCTCCGCGGAAATGCGGCTTGCCCGGCAAGTCGAACGGTTCATGGTTGGTCAGTGTGAGGAAGGTGCTAAAAAAAGGTGATGGTTTTTGCCCAAGCTGGTCGAGCATCTTGAGGTACACCGCTCCATCAAAGGCACCCCATTTGGAACTCAGGTCCTTACTTTCGAAATCGTTTTTGTCGATTATCTCCTGATAGTTATGGCTCAGCAAATAAGATTTCATATTAAAGAACCGGCTCTCTCCGCCATAATAAAAGGAAGTAGAATAGCCCTGGTCAGCCAGGGTGGAAGACAACGCGGGAATCTTAACCTGCTTGCTGTTCTCCTTCATGATGCTCCGCTTTCCCTGGGCGGGGAAGGCACTAAGAACGGAGACAACACCTTTGTCGGTGCGGCTACCCGAAGAATATACCTGATCGAAGAAGACTCCCCCGCTGATAAGCTTTTCCATCTCCGGACTAACTCCCTTTTCACCTCCCAGGCTTTCTACCACATTGCCGGTATGGCTCTCCATGATAATGAGCACGATGTTGGGCTTTTCGGTTTGCAGGATGCTGATATTTTCTCCCTGGGGGCGCGTATACAAATCCTTTACGATAGCTTCAGCTTCCTGGGGAGAGTAGAATGCAAAGACATTCTTGTTGGTCGATCCAGCTTTCATCATATCGCGAACAAGGCCCCACTCCGTATTCACAGCCGCATAATTCAGGATAGGTTTTTGGGAGAAATAAGCCATACTCTCGTTCATCGGAGAGAGCTGCCAGCCCCCGCGTATTGCCAGGAAGTTTAAGCCCATGATGAACAAGCCGAGTACGAGCTTCAGAAAGACATTGCCTTGTTTAGCAATGTCAAATCGTACCATCAAGCGAAATAAAAATATGGATAGTGTTACCAGCGCAGCGAGTACGAGGAGTGTAAGCAGGATCGGTGACGAGGCTGTGCTGGCCAGGGCTTCTGACGGTGAACCAAAAGCGAATTCAAAGGCCCGGAAGTTAAGTTTGGTTCCCCACTCCCGGTAAATATTGAAGTTGATGACTGTGATGATAGAAAAAAGAACAATCAGCAGGTAGCTGTATACTTTAATGATCTTCGCCGGGATACTGGCCTTCGGAATCAACCAAAGAACCACATAGGCCAGTAGCGGCATCGCGCAGATGTAGCCCGTCATGGAAGCATCCATCCATAATCCGTAAAGGAAGATCTTCATGATTTCGCTAACCGGTTCCTCGCTTATCTTGTCTGTATTATAAAGAACAAAAACTGCTCTTTCCAGGAAGAAAAAGATAATCCAAAAACTGAAGTACCGCAGTAAAACGACGAGATTACGAAACATGAAGATCAGAATAACAGACCGCAAATATAGCGTAACTAAATAAGATCCGGATTTTTAAAAAGCGACGCGGACTCCGAAACCGAGTTTGAAAATATCCGTGACAGAGAGTGCTCCGGCGTTCTGAAAGTAACTTACCAGATAAAGCTCATTGGTATTAAACTCTGAATATACGCTTAGCGATTTGATGCCCAGAGACGGAGCAACCTTACGGGTATCTATCTTTACTTCCGTACCCAGGGAAATATGCGGACGGAGGGCTGTTGACCACCAGTAGTATCCTTTTTCGTAGGTATCTTTATCCCACTGAAAGTCGAACTTAGGCCCGAAATGGTAGCTAATGAAGGCTCCCGGATTTACGGGATAAAGTTTTGCCCAATCATTCAGCTCAATTTCGAAAGGTCTGTAGGCGAATTTAATGGTGCTGATATGCAGCCTGCCACCTTGGTTTATGGGAACAAATCCGTACATAAAATCCAGAGATCCCCTGTCGTTTTTGAATAGTTCGTAACCTACTCCTGCACTGAGGAAACCGATACTCCCGGCATATTGCGCTAGCGCAGATTTGGGGACGAGCCTTTGAGGGAACTGCGCCTTGGCTGTGTTCGGCTGCGTCAACAGAAAGACGACAAACAATGCTCCAATGAGGTATTTAGTATTCAATGTTTTTGTAATTAAGTTGACCGTTAACGATCTCTATCAGCAGGAACTCCCGATTTTCAATAGCATTGGTAACGAGGTAAGGGATCGGGTCGCCATGGAAGTGGTAGACGTTTTGCGAATGCGAATGCGCGTAAAGTGAGGCAAGCGTGTTGGGCGACCGATTAATCATTTGGGTATATACCTCGACAAACCGGGGGTCGAAATCAACGCCGTCGGGCGGTACGTGGGCCACAGGAATATAGGCATCTACTCCCTCCTGGGGTTTCAGCTGCCTGGAAAGCCAGGGAAGATCTGGGACGTTGCCATTGAACTTACTCTCACGACTGTTGGTGTTATGGCCTATGAACTTCACTCCCTGATAGACAAAACTGAAATTTAGTTCCCCGAACATCTTGATAAAAGCCTCTTCTCCGTTAGCTACCAAGTCATGGTTACCAATAACGCCGATATAAGGCATTTTTAGTTTCGAAAAGATACTGTGAACCCATTCCATCTCCTGAAGAAGTCCGAAATCTGAAATATCGCCCGCCAAAAAAACGAAGTCTACACCAGGAATTTTATTTACCGCATCAACCAGTTTTTCGGCGTTTTTGTACTCCCGCTGACTGTCGCCCGTTAACACGAAGCGTATGGTATCGTCGCCGGGAGTTTCTGCCAATCTTGCAAGTGCCTTTTTATTTAGATCGCGTGGACTTTTTGAATCGGAGGATTGATTGGGACTATATTCTATACTGCTGCATGCCTGGAGCAATACAACGCTAATAATAGAAAAGAACAAAAGCCTTTTGAACATGGCGCAAATTTCTACTTTATATTTGACTTATCAGGTCAAAAGGTCAAATAAGAGATTTCTATGACGATCTGTGCTGTAACAACACCATCCTTTTACTCCGGTTTGTAAAATATGAGCGTTGTTTAGAAAAACTTCTCACTGAAGTTGACGAGATAAAGCTCTTTAACAGACCGTGTAACTGCTGTGTAAAGCCATCTGAGAAAGTCAGTATTCATCATCTCGTCTGTCATATAACCCTGATCTACGAAGACCGCATCCCACTGTCCGCCCTGCGCTTTATGACAGGTAACGGCATAGGCGAACTTCACATGAAGAGCGTTGTAGTATGGATTTTTCTTGAGCTCTTCCATTCGCTTATTCTTATCGCGGATGTCGGCATAATCTTTCATCACCTCTTCATAGAACCGGCGCCCGCCTTCCCTGCTCAGACCAGGACCGTCTGCGTAGATCGTGTCCAGGAGGATTTTGCAATTAAGCGGTTCTTCATCGGGGTAGTCGATAAAATCGAGCACGACGTCGGCAAAGCGAAATCCGTAAAGCTCCTGGATATTTCGGACCTTCCGAACTTTGGCGATGTCGCCGTTGGCGATAAAGGCGTTCGAAGATTCCTCCTTTTCGAGCCAGAAATAATTATTGCGAACCACCATGAGGTAATCGCCACCGGTAAGTTCATCCTCGCGGGTGAGGATTCGATTACGGATCTGCAGATTATAGTTATTGGCGTTTTTGTTAGACCTACAGATCACGAGGGTATTCTCCATCCCAAATTTACTGTAGGCGTAGTGAAGCCCCTCGGAGAGCTTCTCTCCTGTCATTTGATAGATATCCGGATAGCCGGTTACTTTGATTTTTGGGAACTCTGTTTTCCCAGTGCGGATGAGCTCCCGCAAATTGGTGGCGTTGTACAGGATACCGGACAGTTTCTGCTGCCTGACGACGTCGGTCATCTCATGATAGTGAACATGAAGACCAAAGCCATCCCTCAACAGCGCGGGATCGAGGGCCGGACTGGAGTCTGAGCCTACGGGAGGAAGCTGTGCCGTATCTCCCACCAAAAGGAGCTTGCAGTTCTTTCCCTGATAGACGTAGGATATCAGATCCTGAAGCAGTCCATGCTTGCCAAAGCCGCCCTCTTCGTTCGAGATCATAGACGACTCGTCGACAATAAATATTGTATCCTCGGCAATATTATGCCCTAGGACGAAATCCATTTCCAAGGTAGCCGCATTCTTCTTTCGGTAGATCTTCTTGTGGATGGTAAAAGCTTTTCTGCCGGAGTAATTGCTGATAACCTTTGCCGCCCGCCCCGTAGGTGCCATAAGAGAAGACTTCAGCTTCAGTCTGGGGAAGATCCTGACCAATGAACCGATAATTGTCGTTTTCCCAGTTCCGGCGTAACCGCGCATAACGAAGCACGCTCTGGGATCCTCAGAGGTTAAAAAGCGTTCCAGCTTTTTGAATACTTCCAGCTGCTGACTGGTGGGATTGAGGCCGAAGTTTTGGTTCAGGAGATCACTTACCTTCATATTGACATGCAAAAATGCGAATTCCTTCTAAAAAACATTTAGTTTTGCTGTAATGAACAATGTCGGAACACTTCATCTGAAAGATAAAAATTACCTGCCCGAACAGGCTGGTTCGTGTGAGTTGCTCATCAAGCATAACAAACATAAGCTATCTTATGCCATAAGAAACATACAATCGAACGAGCTGTATGTTATATATGATGCGTCGATATCTGGTTCTATGGAAGAGGCCTTTACGGGTCTGACAGCTCAGAATGAGTATTTAAATCAATCGTTCGGACAAGTCAAAGTAAGCTCTGAGACCTTCAATTTTGTTTTTATACCGACAGAGCTGTATGCAGAAAGTTCTTCATCAAGCTTCAAAAATTTTGTTCAGAGCACGAAACCGACCAGAACCTGTACCAATGCCATGCTTGATGGGAAAGTTCAGGCCGTAAGTGCTGTTGAAGACAGTGTAGTTGCCCCGTTGAAGAAGAAGTTCTCAAACGCGGTAGTTTATTCGCAGGCGGAGGCATTTATTGAAAGTGCTCTTAAAGGATCTGCGAATGAAAGCGGGCTACGGGCATTCATCCAGTTTAATTCAGGTTCTTTTGAAATGGTGATCGTATCAGACGGTGAGTTTGTTTTCTACAACATCTTTTCATTTGAGAACGCCGATGATTTCAATTACTACCTGTTGTTGATAAAGCAACAGTTCGAACTTCAGCCCGCTACCCCTGTACTGCTGGCCGGTGAGATAGAAAAGTACAGTGAGCTTTATAAAAGGATCGCACGTTATTTCCAGAACATACGATTCTGCGACAGTACATCAATAGTTAAGCATCCTGACTCTTTCAAATTGCTGCCATCTCATCAGTTCTTTTCACTACTTAGCATGAGCTTATGCGAATAATAAGCGGAAAGCTCAAGGGGATACGCCTTAACACACCGGCTGGTTTACCGGTGCGCCCTACAAAGGATATGGCTAAGGAGGCGCTATTCAATATTCTGCACAACCAGTACGACCTCGAGGAGCTGAAAGTTCTCGATCTATTTAGTGGTACAGGAAGTGTATCCGTTGAATTCGCGTCGCGGGGTGTTCAAGATATCGTTTCTGTAGATCTGGACAGAGGATGTTACAATTTCTTACGTTCGGTGGTTAAGCAATACGCTTTAGACGCCATTAAGCCCCAGCGAGCTGATGTAATTAAATATCTTCGGGAGGAAACGGATAAGTACGACCTAATATTTGCCGATCCCCCTTATGATATCGCTGAAATTCCACTGATTCCGCAGCTTGTTTTTGAGAGAGAGCTGCTTAATCCGGGTGGGGTGCTGATTGTGGAGCATCATACCATGAAAAAGCTGGCGGACCATCCGAACTTTGTCGAACAAAGGAAGTATGGATATTCGTCGTTCAGCTTCTTCGAACTTAAAGAACCGGAATAATTATACCCATTAAGCATGAAAATAGCCCTTTTCCCCGGATCATTTGACCCGATAACCATTGCTCATGTTGACATCATCAAGAGATCTGTCTCCTTATTCGACAAAATAGTTATAGGTGTAGGCAGTAACAGCAACAAAAATGCGTTACTTAGCCCGGAGACCCGAATCCAAATGATGGAGGCCGTTTTCGCTGACGAGCCTCGTATCGAAGTAACATCTTACGAAGGACTCACCATTAACTATTGCAAAGAAATTGGGGCTTTGTATATGCTGAGAGGTATCCGTACGGTATCCGACTTTGAATACGAGAAGGCGATTGCTCAGATGAACCATGAACTTGAACCCAGCATTGAAAGTATTTTTATACTCAGCAACCCGGGGTACTCGTCCATCAGTTCAACCATTGTACGCGATATTTTGAGGCACCACGGTGATATCAGCAAATTTGTACCAAAAGAGGCACTACGGTTTTTGTAGTGGTGACTTAATGAGTTCAAGGATGTTCATTATGGTTGGATAGGTATTCTTTTGAATTGACCCGAAATGGTCTTCAGACATCCATCGGGCATCGGTAATATCTTCTTCAAGTTGTGGGACCAGCTTCTGTTTTGCGGCTTCCATGGTATACCAACTGGTTTTCTTGAAGATGACCTCGTTCCGCTCCTCGTATACGTGCCATGTATTTGTAAGCTTATCCAGAAGGCGTCCTACGCGGATACCACATTCTTCTTCAACTTCCCTTACAGCAGCACTTCTTGTCTTTTCGCCTTCATCTAACTTTCCTTTAGGGAGATCCCATTTTCCTTTTCTAAAAATGAACAGATACTCCTGATCAGGAGTTGAAACTACTCCTCCGGCCGCCTTTATGACCTGATAAGCCTTACGTAACTTTTTAAAGTACTCCTTCGCATTATCGACTAAAATCAGGTAAATTCCCGGCTCAGTCTTCTTGGCTTGTTTATAAAAATCGCGGAATACAAATAATTGAGGGTCAATATTTTGAAATTTACCAAGCCCTGTCGGGACAAATTCTGAGATGATTAAAGCTGTTTCGTTAATATAAATTCTATACATTTGTGTCATGATCAACAAAAGTGAGATTGAGCAGAAAGTTGCCGAATTTTTGTTACAAATAAAAGCAATAAAATTACAACCTGCCAAACCATTCACCTGGGCTTCGGGATTAAAATCACCTATTTATTGTGACAATCGCATAACTCTTTCATATCCAGCTATAAGAACTTACATCCGTCAAAACCTTTCTGCGTTGATTCAGGAAGAGTACGGATCTGTGGGTGTTGTTTGCGGCGTTGCTACCGCAGGTATTCCGCAGGGTGCGCTTGTTGCGCAGGACCTTGGCCTTCCCTTCGCATATGTACGCGCGACGGCTAAAGATCATGGAACGGGAAGCCTGATCGAGGGAGAAATACACGAAGGTCAGCGTGTTGTACTCGTTGAAGATCTTATTTCTACAGGAAAAAGCAGTATTCAGGCTGTTGAGGCGCTGCGCGCAGCAGGTTGTGACGTTGCAGGGATTGTAGCCATATTCAGCTATGGTTTACCGGAAGCAACAGAGAACTTCAAAAATGCGAGATGTCGTTTCTCTACGCTATCTAACTATAATGCGTTAATTGAATATGCCTCTGAACATCGTTTTATAACAAAAGAGGATGTTGAGCTGTTAAGAAAATGGAGAGACAATCCAGTTGAATGGAGTGAGTCTGTATCTAACTTATCTTAATTGGTATGACAGTTTTTGAAAGCAAAGAAAATATCAACAAATCGGTGGAAGAGGTATACGCCTTTCTGTCGGACTTCAATAATCATAAGCAGTTAATGCCTGAGATGATCTCAGAATGGCATTCTTCTGTAGATGAAGCTAGTTTTTCCATTCAGAATATGGCAAAACTTTCGTTGCAGATCTCGAACAGGATATCGAATACGAGTGTGATTATCGTACCGGGCTCTCAGGTTCCGTTTCACGTGGAGATGAGATGGCTGGTTGCCGACATGGGAGATAACACTACAGAGGCTGTGCTTACTGTATCTGCTGAACTGAATATGATGATGAAGATGATGGCCAGTGGCCCATTGAAAAAATTAACTGAGCACCAGGTCAGTGCATTGAAAAATACCTTGTCATAGACTTTATTCCTTAAGACAAATCTTCATACAAGTCTTTATACATCAGACTTTTAGTCAGCAGAAAATTCATTAAACAGACAAAATTTCATGTCGCCGGTTCCTTCCAGGTTCTGGCTTTTTTTTTGTGTAGTATTCTGCAAAAAGGAATCGATATGAACTTTAACAACTATACCATAAAGGCCCAGGAAGCTGTGCAGAAGGCTTCTGAAATTGCTGCCGGGAACCAACAGCAGGCCATAGAAAATGCGCATCTACTGAAAGGTTTGCTGATGGTAGATGAAAACGTGGTTCATTTCCTGTTGAAGAAACTAAACGTTAATATCAACCGTTTGAACACCATTCTGGATGCTGAGATTCAGAGTTATCCAAAGGTCAGCGGTAGCAATATTTACCTCTCATCAGATACGAACTCCACTTTGCAAAAAGCTCAGGCGTACTTGAAGGAGTTTAAGGATGAGTTCATTTCTGTTGAGCATATCCTGCTCGGGATATTAACCACATCCGGAAAAGTCAGCTCTCTTCTAAAGGATTCGGGTGTTACGGAAAAGGACTTGAAAAAAGCCATCGTTGATCTGCGCGGAGATCATAAGGTGACGGATCAAAACGCCGAGGCGACTTTCAATGCCCTAAACAAATACGCCCGCAATTTGAATGAATATGCGGAATCGGGCAAGTTGGATCCGGTGATTGGCCGGGATGAGGAGATCCGAAGAGTGATCCAGATCCTCTCGCGCCGTACGAAGAACAACCCTATTTTGATTGGTGAACCTGGGGTTGGGAAAACAGCTATAGCTGAAGGTATTGCGTTCAGGATCATTAAAGGTGACGCGCCCGAGAACCTGAAGTCGAAGACGGTCTTCTCCCTGGATATGGGCGCGCTTGTAGCGGGTGCTAAATATAAAGGGGAATTTGAGGAGCGCCTGAAGGCTGTTATCAAGGAAGTTACGCAAAGTGACGGCGAAATTATTCTGTTTATCGATGAGATCCATACACTTGTAGGTGCAGGTGGCGGTGAGGGTGCTATGGATGCGGCAAACATCCTGAAGCCCGCTCTAGCCCGCGGTGAACTGCGTGCAATTGGCGCTACGACATTAAATGAATACCAGAAGTATATTGAGAAAGACAAAGCCTTGGAACGCAGATTTCAAAAGGTTACGGTAGATGAGCCTGATACACAGGATGCTATTTCGATTCTGCGTGGTTTAAAGGAGCGGTATGAAACGCATCATAAAGTGCGGATCAAGGACGAAGCCATTATTGCGGCCGTAGAGCTTTCTCAGCGTTATATTTCCGACCGTTTCTTACCGGATAAGGCAATTGACCTGATGGATGAGGCGGCTTCCAAGCTGCGGCTGGAGATGGACTCTGTACCGGAGGCCGTGGATGAGCTGGAGCGCAAGATTATGCAGCTGGAAATTGAGCGCGAGGCAATCAAGCGCGAAAATGATGATAAGAAGGTGCAGGAACTGAGTGGAGAGATTGCGAACTTATCTGCCGACCGGGATTCGCTAAGGGCGGCATGGCAGGGTGAAAAGGACCTCGTTGATGGCATTAACAGTCTGGGTGAGCAAATTGAGAACTACAAGCTGGAGGCTGAGCAGGCTGAACGCGCAGGGGATTATGGCCGGGTAGCGGAGATTCGTTACGGGAAGATTAAGGAGGCTCAGGATCAGGTGGAGAAGCTGAAAGCGGAGCTGGCTGAAAAGCAGTCAGACAGCCGCATGCTGAAGGAGGAAGTGACTTCGGATGATATTGCGGGAGTTGTTTCGAGATGGACCGGCATTCCGGTTACGAAGATGATCCAGAGTGAGCGGGTGAAGCTACTGCATCTGGAAGAAGAGCTGCACAAGCGCGTTGCAGGACAGAATGAAGCGATTGAGGCGATATCGGATGCGATACGACGCTCTCGTGCCGGACTTCAGGATAAGCGTAAGCCTATTGGTTCGTTCATTTTCCTGGGCACAACGGGTGTTGGTAAAACGGAGTTGGCCAAGGCGCTGGCGGAATTTCTGTTCAACGATGAGGCTTCGATGGTGCGGATCGACATGAGTGAGTACCAGGAACGACATGCGGTATCCAGACTGATAGGCGCGCCTCCGGGATATGTGGGTTATGATGAAGGCGGACAACTTACTGAGGCGGTGAGACGTAAGCCTTATAGCGTGATCTTGCTTGATGAAATTGAGAAGGCTCACCCGGATGTGTTCAACATTTTACTGCAGGTGTTGGATGATGGCCGTTTGACCGATAACAAGGGTCGTGTGGTGAACTTTAAGAATACGATCATCATCATGACTTCCAATATCGGTTCTCACCTGATTCAGGAGAATTTCAGCACATTGATCGATACCAATCGCGATGAGATCGTGGCAAAAACCAAGAATCAGATCTTTGAGCTGCTTAAGCAGACGATCCGTCCGGAATTTTTGAACAGGATCGATGAGTTGATTATGTTTACGCCGTTAGACAGAACTGAGCTACGCGATATTGTATCTCTGCAGTTCAAACACGTTCAGCAGACACTCGCTGAGATGGGCGTGGAGATTGAGGCCTCTGATGAGGCGCTTGACTGGCTGGCACAGCTAGGTTACGACCCGCAGTTTGGTGCCCGTCCGCTGAAGAGGGTTATTCAGAAACGGATTTTGAATGAGCTGTCGAAGGATATTCTTGCAGGAAAGATTGATAAGGACAGCCGGATCATCCTGGATGTGTTTGATCAGAAGTTTGTGTTCCTGAATAAGGCGACGTTGGAAGAACATACTGCGACGCATTAAATATTTACCTGATGCGTTTACAAGGCATTGAGTGATCAACTTACACAGCCCCTTTAAGGATTTGAGCTTAAAGGGGCTGTGTAATAATATTCTTTCTGGTTTCTATGCGATTAGGTGGAGCACCTCGCTGATCGGCTGATCGGAATCAATCAGGATCCCGGTTAAACCTGCGGCCTCTCCTGCTATGACATCACGCTCCCTGTCGCCTATAAAGTAAGATTTGGAAGCATCTATATCAAACCTGGCAACGCCCTTTTCCAACATCAGAGAGCCCGGCTTTCGGCACATGCAGTTGCCATTATAATCCGGATGGTGGCGGCAATAGTAGATCTCTGTAAGGTGAATACCCTGGGCTTCGAAAACAGTTCTTAGATGGTCGTGCATCTGAGCCAATGTTTCTTCGCTATACCAGCCCTTGGCTGTCCCGCCCTGATTGGTGATAACTATAAGCAGGTAGCCCTTGTCTTGTAATGCTTTCAGTGGTGCGAAGTTATGCTCCAGGACATGAAAGTCTTCCAGCTTGCATACATAATCTCCTAACTCCCGGTTTAATACGCCGTCGCGGTCTAGGAAAACAGCCTTATTCTTTTTCATTGCCCAAAACTACGATTCCTTTTTATTTAAGCGGCATAAGATTACGATTGGGGTTGGGTAGATACTTAGTAATTGCTTCTTCTCAGGTGGTATTTCGACAAAAGAAAAAATATTGCAATTTATAATGGATCTTGAGACAGACCTTTATTGCGTTTAATAACATGTGGGGGGTGATTTCCGGAAATCATAGTGCGAAACACGGCTCAGATAGGTGTTTAAACGCTTGACAATCAGAATACTTTTATATTGATTTGTCTGATAAACCGATTAATATGAAACGAACCTTACAACTGGCCGGCCTGGCTTGCCTCCTTGTTCTGATGTCTTGTGAACAAAAAGCTGATCCCTCACAGTCGCAATTTCTGCTACGTTTGAAAAAGACGCAGGACACCGTCGACATATTTCAAAACAAAGAGGTTCTCAAAGCCCGGGTAATTACTAACCTGAACAAGTATGTTCGCGACAATGCCCTGACATTTAAAAACTGGACTTTCCATGTGGAAAATATAGCAGCTGATAAATTGAATCTTAAGAGCGTAGGACTTGGTGATTCATTGATTTATGGCGTCCCTTTTGCAATGCTTATCCCTCAGAATAACGCTGCGGTAAAGGATGCGATCACGAAATTAAAGGTTGGAGACAAGATAGCCATCAGCGGAGAGATGGCAATGAAAACGGAGGATGGGAAGGTGTCTATGAACAGCTATTTTGAGTCTGACTCAACGAAATTTATTAAGTTAATGCCAACGGAAGTGAAATAACAAAAAAGGCGGCTTAGATAAACTAAACCGCCTTTTGTTATTTTTACAGGCTTCTTAACCAATCAACTACTTCGTCTCTGGTTTTACCTGTTTTGGTCTGAAGCTTTCCATAAAGCTCGTCTTCCTGACCTTCCTGGTAGGCTAAATCATCATCGGTAAGATCACCGTATGCTTGTTTAACTTTCCCTTTTATTTCATTCCATTTTCCTTTTAATTCTAGCTTGTCCATGATATATGTTTTAAGTAGATACTATTAACACAACAGGACATACCGGAAAATGTTTGACCATCAGAGAGCTCCTTGTCTGATCTCCTCGACCACGGCTGGATCGAGAAGTGTGCTGGTATCTCCCAGATTACCAGTCTCTCCTTCTGCGATTTTACGCAGGATTCTTCTCATGATCTTTCCTGAACGCGTCTTTGGAAGGCCCGCAACGAATTGTATTTTATCTGGCTTTGCGATGGCACCGATCAGACGTGTAACAGTTTTGAGTATGTCTTTTGTAACGAGCTCTTTGTCGTTATGTGTAGAATTCCCAAGAATGACATATGCGTAAATACCTTGTCCTTTAATGGCGTGGGGGTATCCTACAACGGCGCTTTCGACCACGTCTGCGTGCATATTGATCGCGTTCTCCACTTCCGCAGTACCTATACGGTGGCCTGATACATTTAATACATCGTCCACGCGGCCTGTTATTTTATAATAGCCATCCTCATCTCTTAAGCAACCATCGCCGGTGAAGTACATGTCCGGATAGGCAGAAAAATAGGTCTGCCTGCAGCGTTCATGATCTCCATAGGTTGTCCGGAGCATACCGGGCCAGGGATACTTGATACAGAGGTTGCCACTCACGCCATTTCCGGTGATCTCCCGTCCGTTTTCATCGACCAGGCAAGGTTGAATGCCCGGAAGCGGAAGCGTTGCGTAACCCGGCTTAGTGGGCGTGATTCCGGCTATGGGACTGATCATGACCCCTCCGGTTTCTGTTTGCCACCAGGTATCGGCTATCGGTGCCTGTCCCTTGCCAATCTTTTCGTTAAACCAATGCCACGCTTCTTCATTTATAGGCTCTCCTACTGATCCCAACTTGGTGATTGAACTCAGATCTTTTCCCTGCAAGGCTTCGTTTCCAAAGCTCATAAGGGAGCGGATCGCGGTCGGCGCAGTATAGAGAATGTTCACCTTGTACTCGTCTACAATATTCCACAGACGATCTGGACCGGGCCATGTCGGAACTCCCTCAAACAAAAGCGTTGTTGCTCCCTGACTAAGCGGACCATAAACGATATAGGTATGACCCGTGATCCAGCCGATGTCGGCAGTACAGAAGTAAATTTCCTCCGGTTGATACTGGAAAACGTTCGCAAAAGTATAGCCGGCAAAAACCATATACCCTCCACAGGTGTGGACGATGCCTTTTGGTTTTCCGGTTGAGCCGGAGGTATAAAGGATGAACAAGACATCCTCGGCATCCATTTCCTCAGGCGGGCAATCAGGATTTCCCTGAGTTTCCACCTTCTTGATCTCATCTTCCCACCATACATCACGACCCTTGATCATGGAAACAGCCGTACGGCTACGCGTGAGAACGATCACGCGGGATACGCTGCGACATTGAACGAGTGCATCGTCGATGACCTCTTTTAACGGAATATCTTTGGGTCCTCGGAAGCCCCCGTCTGCGGTGACCACTACAGAGCAATCCGCGTCGTTTATACGATCGGCGATGGACTGGGCAGAAAAACCGCCAAAAATAACGGAATGCACCGCTCCTATTCGTGCACAGGCCAGAACGGCAATTGCCAGCTCGGGCACCATAGGTAAATAGATGCAGACACGATCGCCCTTTTTCACTCCATTATTCTTCAGGACATTGCCGAACTGACAGACCTTGTCATGCAGTTGCCTGTAAGTAAGTACGCGATGTTCCTCTTCAGGATCATTAGGTTCCCACATAATTGCCGGTGTGTCGCCGTTATGCTCGAGGTGCCTGTCGAGGCAATTTTCTGTAATGTTCAGCTTCGCACCCTCAAACCACTTGATCTCCGGATCGCGAAAGTTCCAGCTTACGACATTGTCCCATTTCTTCCGCCAGGTGAAGTTCTCTGCAATTTCTGACCAGAACTTTTCAGGCTGTTTTACACTGTAATCGTAAACTTCCTTGTAATTCTCAAAAGAAGAAATTTTTAATTCTCTCATTATGGTATCTGTATGAATAGTTATTTTCGAATCTCACTGCTGTATTCCCCTTTATAAGCGTAATATCCGAATAGTATAAAGCCGATTAAGATCGGAATGAAGATCGTGACGATGACGATCCAAAATACATAGTCTTCTGCATTTGTAGTGGGCGAGCTTAAAGCCTGGGCCGTTTGATAAAACAGATATACACCCAGTATGACGCCTAAGAGCAACCAAAGTATTCCGAGGTATTTACGTAATAAATTCATCTTAGTCGTTCGTTGTATTGTGAGTAGTTTTGTTAATATATACCAGGCCGATAATCAGACAAAGCGCAGCTACTCCTATAGGATACCACAGACCGTCGAAGGGTGTGGCTCCCGGCAGGGATGTCAGGCTGATGGCGATGAAAGGTGTTAATCCTCCAAATACCCCGTTTCCGATATGGTAAGGCAGCGACATGGAGGTATAACGTATATTAGTAGGAAACAGTTCGACTAGAAACGCTGCAATAGGCCCATAAACCATCGTAACAAAAAGAACCTGAACAAAAACCAGTGCTACGAGTATCCAAAACGAGGAGGTGGGCAGTACTATTTCGGTAGCTTCAACCGGCTTGGAAGCGACGCTTTGGGAAGTAATTTTCCTCTCGATAGTTCCATCAGAAAAATGCCGTTCCCGGGTCTGAACAACTTGCGTCTCGCCCGCCTCGTTCTTGTTGGTTTGCCGCTCAACCTTAGTGCTTGAGGGAACTTCGACCATTGTAGTTACATCGGACAAGGCATACATCTGCTTGTAAATTGGACGGTAGAACAGAATTCCGCAAAGCATACCGGCCATCATAATATTCCGTCTTCCGATCTTATCAGACCATCCTCCAAAAATAATGAAGAATGGTGTGGCCAGAAGGAGACCTATGGCGATGATGTAGTTAGACTGAACGAATTCGATACTCATTGTCTTCTGTATAAACGAAAGCGCATAAAACTGTCCGGTGTACCAGATGACCCCCTGTCCTGCAGTAGCTCCAAAGAGCGCAAGAAGCACCATCTTGAGGTTTTCCTTCTTTCCGAAGGACTCCTTCAAAGGATTTTTGACCGTTTTTCCCTCAGCTTTGACCTTTGCAAAAAGCGGAGATTCGTGCATTTTCATACGAATGACAATCGATACGAACACCAACAGGGAAGAGAGAAGAAACGGAATACGCCAGCCCCAGCTGTTGAATGCGTCCACTCCGACGAGATGCCTGATCAGCAGGATAACGCCCAATGAAAGAAATAGCCCCATTGTGGCCGTTGTCTGTATAAAACTTGTATAGAAGCCGCGTTTATTTGCGGGAGCATGCTCGGCTACATAGGTAGCCGCCCCCCCATACTCGCCGCCGAGAGCAAGGCCCTGGATCAGGCGCAGCAGTAAGACCAGAATAGGTGCGGCATAACCAATAGAGGAAAATCCGGGGATGAGGCCTATCGCAAAGGTTGATCCGCCCATAAGGACGAGGGTAAGTAAAAAGGTATATTTCCTTCCGATCAGGTCGCCGAGCCGGCCAAAGACCAGCGCTCCAAATGGACGCACTATAAATCCGGCAGCAAAGGTGGCCAGGGTGGAAAGAAATGCAGCGGTAGGGTTTTCTAAAGGAAAAAATTGAGTGGATAAGATGGTTGCAAGACTACCGAAAATGTAGAAGTCATACCACTCGATGAGAGTTCCTACTGAGGAGGCAGTGATCACACCCCAAAGTTTGTTTTTTCCCTCCACCGGCGCAGAGACTGAAGAATTGGCCATAATTTAGATTAGTTTTAGTTAGCAGCCTTGAAATTATAAATATTATGGAATAGAAAGGCTAAAAAAACAAAAAACATGTTGGCACAGCTATATGAGGTATGAACGCTGATTAGTTCGACTAAATAATTTGACAGCTCGGTGGATGATACTCGTATTGCTCTAGCATGAAGAGAGTCATCGGGTCATACTGCAGATAGCTAGCTGGTGCTCAATGCAGGGAATCTTTTCCTGGAATGGGCAGCCGTTACATCTTAGTTTGAGGACGACTTGCCGATGAAATTTTGTCTTCCGATAAAAAAAGTTACAAACGCTTTCCTTGAGCTCAATATGGTGCGCATCTGTAACACAAAATCGAAAGAACGATATTGGCTGTGGCTCTGCCGAGAAAGTTCTCACAAACAGCGTCAACTCCATTTAAGAAGTCCTCTGAGAGGAAAATGATGTAATTAAAATAATTAGCTAAAAAATATTGCGATTTAAATTTATTCTTATGATATTTGCAAACTCTTTAAGAGACTGATTTTTACAAAAAGATACACAACATAGTCATGTCGAGAATTTGTGATTTAACAGGAAAAATGGCAATGAAAGGTCATAACGTTTCAAACTCAAACGTTAAGACTAAGCGCAAATTTTATCCTAACCTGAAAGTAAAGAAATTTTACATTCCTGAAGAAGGCCGCTGGATTACGCTGAAAGTTTCTACTTCAGCAATCAAAACTATTAATAAGAACGGAATCAGCGCCGTGATTAATAAATTCCTTAAGCAAGGATTCGTTTAATTAATTTAAAAAGAAGAAAATGGCTAAGAAAGGTAACCGTGTTCAGGTGATTTTAGAATGCACTGAACACAAGGCTAGTGGCGAACCTGGGATGTCTCGTTATATCACCAACAAAAACAAAAAGAACACTACTGAGCGTTTAGAGTTGAAGAAATTCAATCCTTTCCTGAAGAAGGTAACTGTTCATAAAGAAATTAAATAGTTTAGGGTCTTCCTAATTAAAGTATAAAGAGATGGCAAAGAAAGTAGTTGCAACCCTGAAAACAGGAAAAGGCAAAGAGTATTCTAAAGTGATCACAATGGTTAAGTCTGACAAAACCGGCGCTTACACTTTTAAAGAAATCATGGCACATAACGACCACGTTAAAGACGCTATTGCTGAAGCTAAAAAAGCTTAGTGAGCTTATTCCTTTAAATATTAAGGAGCCGTCCCGATCTACATCAGGAGGGCTTTTTTTGTATAGTCAGCATATTACACTACCATGGGATTATTCGATTTTTTTAAGAAGAAGGAAACTACACCTGTCGAAAAGGAGGCCTTAGATAAAGGCTTGGAAAAGACCAAAGACGGTCTCTTTTCCAAGCTTACAAAGGCGGTGATAGGTAAATCTACTGTCGATGATGAAGTTTTAGACAACCTGGAGGAAATCCTTGTCACATCTGATGTAGGGGTGGCTACTACGCTGAAAATTATTGATCGCATACAGGCAAGAGTTGCCAGGGACAAATTTTTCGGCACATCTGAACTAAACAATCTCCTGAAGGATGAGATCCAACAACTCTTAGCGGAGAATAACAGCAGTGACTTTGAAAGCTTTGAGTACGGCAATCATAAGCCCTATGTAATTATGGTGGTGGGTGTAAATGGAGTGGGCAAGACTACAACTATCGGCAAATTGGCTCATCAGCTGAAGCAGGCGGGAAGCAAAGTGGTGCTTGGCGCTGCGGATACATTCAGAGCTGCCGCTGTTGATCAGCTGAAATTATGGGGCGAGCGTGTTGGTGTACGCGTCGTTGCTCAACCAATGGGTTCTGATCCGGCATCTGTTGCCTATGACACCATTCATTCAGCTGTTTCCAACGGTGAGGACGTGGTCATCATTGATACGGCCGGCAGGTTGCATAATAAGGTGGCTCTGATGAATGAACTTACTAAAATTAAAACAGTGATGCAGAAGGTCGTACCTGGTGCTCCTCATGAAATCTTGCTTGTTTTAGATGCGTCCACCGGACAAAATGCGATAGAACAATGCAAACAGTTCACTCAGGCAACTGATGTAAATGCACTGGCATTAACTAAACTGGACGGCACTGCGAAAGGCGGTGTTATTATCGGAATTTCAGACCAATTCAAGATCCCGGTGAAGTATATTGGAGTTGGTGAAGGGATCAATGATCTTCAGCTTTTTGACAGAAAAGAATTTGTGAATAGCCTCTTCAACTAGGCTGCTTAGATGGGAATGGAATGATAACGAATAGCACAAAAAAGAGAGAATTGGTTAAGAAGCCTAAGGTGAATGTAATCACCCTTGGTTGTTCTAAAAATATATACGACTCAGAGGTGTTGATGGGACAGCTTCGTGGCAATATGATAGATGTCGTTCATGAGTCAGAAACCGTTGCGAAAGATGATATCATTGTTATCAATACATGTGGCTTCATTGATAATGCAAAACAGGAATCAATTGATACCATACTTCAGTATAGTGAATTAAAAGAACAAGGTAAAGTAGGAAAAGTGATCGTTACTGGTTGCCTTTCCGAACGCTATAAACCGGAGTTAGAATCCGAGATCACGAATGTGGATGCTTTCTTTGGAACCAATGATCTACAGAATATCTTATCTAACCTTGGTGCGGATTATAAATACGAACTTTTGGGCGAACGCCTGCTTACTACCCCTTCTCACTTTGCTTATTTCAAGATCGCTGAAGGTTGTAATCGCCCCTGCTCCTTCTGTGCCATTCCTCTGATGAGAGGCAAGCACGTTTCAAAGTCGATTGAAGACCTTGTAAATGAGGCAAAAGGATTGGTGAGAAACGGCACAAAGGAACTGATCCTGATTGCGCAGGATCTTACCTATTACGGATTAGATCTTTACGGAAAGCGTAATCTGGACGAGTTGCTACGCAATCTGTCTGATGTAGCTGGCGTAGAGTGGATACGACTGCAATATGCCTATCCTTCGGGTTTCCCGATGGAGGTTCTGGATGTGATGAACGAGCGCGATAATATCTGCAAGTACCTGGATATGCCTCTCCAACATATCAGTGACCCTATGCTAAAATCTATGCGTCGTGGGATAACCAAGCAGAAGACGATTGATCTGGTAAGCGCGATCCGCGACAAAGTTCCTGAGATTGCATTGAGAACAACTCTAATCTGTGGCTATCCTGGTGAAAAGGAATCAGACTTTCTGGAAATGAGAGACTGGGTAGAACAAACCCGCTTCGACAGACTCGGCTGCTTTACTTATTCACATGAGGAAAAGACTCATGCGCATTCTTTGATAGATGATGTTCCTGAAGAGGTTAAAGAACAGCGTGTGGAGGAAATCATGAATGTTCAGCAGGAAATATCTTTCGAAAAGAATCAGGAAAAAGTAGGTAAAACTTTTAAGGTTTTAATTGACAAAAAAGAAGGTGATTACTTTGTAGGTCGTACGGAATATGATTCTCCGGAGGTTGACAACGAAGTCTTACTTCATGCTTCAAGTAATTATGCTACTTTAGGCAGCTTCGTCCAGGCGAAAATTGAAAGAGCAGAAGACTTCGATTTGTATGGACAAATTGTCAAATAAATGATAAGAACCTGAGGAATTGAAAAATTCCTCTAATTTCGTAAACGATGAAAGCAACCTACATCGATTATAACGAAACAAACAGTTTTTCATCCACGGCTCTGCGCTATTTGGCCCAGGATTCTAGACTCGAACCCTTCGTATCTTATTTTCCAACCATCGAGAACTTCGGTAAGCTTATCGCTGAAAAAAAAGTGACTGCTGATCGTAAGGCTCTCCATGATGTAGTGTTCCATCAATATGCAGAAACTTTGTCTACCTCAGCTCTGCATGAGAAGGTAAATGACAATATCAAGTTGCTCCTGGAAGACAGCACTTACACCGTCACGACCGGACACCAGCTCAATATATTCACCGGGCCCCTCTATTTTATCTATAAAATAGTAACAGCAATAAATCTCGCCACTGAACTCAAAGAGAAATACCCAGAGAAGAACTTTGTACCTATCTATTGGATGGCGTCTGAAGATCACGACTTCGCTGAAATTAATAACGTAAATCTTTTTGGAACCAAAATCTCGTGGGATGCTCAGGTTAGTGGTGCAACAGGCCGGTTGGATCCTCAAACGATAGAAGAAGCTTTAAGAACTTACCAGAATTCCTTAGGCCTATCGAAGAACTCAGATCGCTTAGCCTCAATCTTAAAAGCTGCTTACCTTGAACAGAGGACGTTGGCTGCTGCAACTCGCTTTCTTGTGAATGCCTTATTTCAAGAGTACGGTGTGGTCGTTGTTGACGCTGACGAGCCTGCCTTAAAAAGGCAGTTCCGAGATATAGTTGAGGAAGACATCTTGGCGAAAAAAAGCTTTAGGGCTATTAATGATGCCAGTGCAAAGTTAAAGGAAGCTGGCTTTGACCCTCAGGTGAATAGCCGCGACATCAACTTTTTTTACATGAAGGACGATCTTCGTGAGCGAATCGTTGAAGATAAAGGAACGTTTTACGTTCTCAATACGGATATTCAGTTCACGTACGAAGAATTGCGCTTAGAAATCCGTTCATTTCCTGAGCGTTTTAGTCCGAACGTTGTCATGCGACCGCTATATCAAGAGGTAATCCTTCCGAACATAGCTTATATAGGCGGCGGTGCAGAACTGGTGTATTGGTTACAGCTAAAGCAAAACTTTGATCAATTCGGTATCAATTTCCCTATTATCCTTCTAAGAAACTCAGCAACCCTTACTGACGAATCATTTAGTAGCAAATTATGTCGATTGCATCTGCAGGCGAAGGAAATCTTCAAAGACGCTGAAACGCTCAAAAAGGAATGGGTTCTTAAAAATAGTCGTCATTCCCTATCACTGCAGGAAGAGATATCGGAATTTCAGGCGCTTTTTGAAAAGCTGAAACTTCGTGCCTGCAAGATAGATCCAACATTGCTTCCCAGCACAGATGCTGTTAAAGCGAGACTTAAGCATGCTCTTCTGAACTTAGAGAAGAAGCTAATAAAAGCTGAGAAAAGAAATCACGAAGGCACACTCCAGCAGATTGACGGCCTCAAAGCGAAGTACTTTCCATCAGGCGGTCTACAGGAGCGGACAGAAAATTTCGGAATTTACTTTGTGAAATACGGAGATACATTAATCTCTGAGCTGGTTAGGCATTTTAAGCCTTTAGACTCAAAATTCACTATCCTTGAACCTTAATTATGAGCTCGTTAATTTTTCAGGAAAAAAAACTTCGCGCCTTCACTGAATCTGTTTTCCTGGCGATGGGTTGCAGTAACACTCATTCGGCTTTGGCGGCAGATGTTTTATTAGCATCAGACCTTCGCGGAATAGATTCACATGGAGTAGCGCGATTAAGCGGATATATCCGGCTTTGGAAAAAAAAGAGGATCAATGCTACTCCGGACATCAAAGTAGTCCATGAGACGGCCACTACGGCGACGGTGGATGGCGACGGCGGACTAGGTCTTGTAGTTGCACCATTTGCTATGCAGATAGCGATGGAAAAAGCTGAAAAATACGGATCAGGGTGGGTGGCAGTAAGGAACTCCAATCATTTCGGGATTGCCGGATATCATGCTATGCAGGCCGTTAGCCGTGACATGATCGGCATCGCAATGACCAATGCAAGTCCGCTTGTAGCACCAACCTTCACAACAGAGCGCCTTCTCGGCACCAATCCGATGTGCTATGCTTTTCCTGCCGGAAAGTACCCGCCAGTAGTGGTAGATATGGCGACAGCAGCAGCAGCAAACGGCAAGCTTGAGATAGCACAAAGAGAGCAGAAAAACATTCCTGCCGGCTGGGTTCAAACCCATACGGGAGATTCAACAACCGATGCTCATGCGCTAAAAGCGGGCGGTTCCCTCTTACCCTTGGGCAGCGATCGTGAACATGGAAGTCATAAGGGCTTCGGCTTAAGCGCGACGGTTGATATTCTTACCTCCATTCTATCGGGTGCAAACTACGGCCCCTGGGTGCCTCCCTTTGTAGCGTTTCTTGACCCTCTCCCTGACCTACCAGGGGAAGGCATTGGACATTTTCACGGTGCCATGCGTATTGATGGATTTCGGCCAGCTGCAGATTTTAAACACCATATGGATAATTGGATTGAACGATTTAAATCTGCAAAACCAATAAATCCTGACCAACCGGTAATCATTCCGGGAGAGCCGGAAGTAGAAGCGGAGAAAGTGCGCAAATTAGAAGGAATCCCTTTATCTGAACCAGTCGTTAAAGACCTCGGAGAACTTGCAGTTATGCTAGGTATCGGTAAGCTTGAAGAATAATGCAAGCACCGATACTAAATAGAAAGGGCCGAAAATCTGATGATCTCCGGCCCTCTTTATTTGATATGAATTTCCTTTCTACTTAATCCCCATGAATAGCCTGTTCCAACGAATCTTGCTTAAAAAGCTACCACGCTCACTCCAACTCATCCACACAAACAAAGCTTTCCCCACAATATGGTCTTCCGGAACAAAACCCCAGAAGCGGGAATCCAATGAGTTGTCCCGATTGTCGCCCATCATCCAGTAGTAGTCCATTTTGAAGGTATATGATGTTGCAGGCTGACCATTAATCAACAAATCACTCGCACCTCTGAGCTCAATCTTGTTGCCCTCATAACCCTCAATTGCTCTTCTGTAAATAGGAATGTTGGTACTGTCTAACTTTACCGTCCATCCTTTTTTAGGAATAACTATCGGTCCAAGATTGTCGATGTTCCACATAAAACGTGGATCCTTTGGAAAGACGTCGGTATCCACAACGGATGTCGGCTGAATATAAGGTCTAACATCTCTTACATTTGCCCATCCTTTAATTTCAGCGGCTTGCGCCTCCGTCATATTGAACAAGTACTCAACTTCAGACTGACGTTGAGCGTCGATATTCATGTCCATTAATCGTTGAGGATTGAAATCTGTACCATCCGATACAACTAAATGGTATTTCTGGCCGAACTCAGGATTAATTCCTTTCTTTCCATTGACATAAACCTGAGCGTTGATGATACGGATGGTATCTCCTCCGATGCCTATACAACGTTTTATATAGTTTTCACGCTTGTCGACGGGACGATAAAAGGGAGAATCCGCCTCCATTGGATAATTGAACACCACAACATCATTACGCTCAATTTCTTCAAGGGCCGGTAACCTATGATAGTCGATCTTTAAACCTTCCCAGTACGCCTTCGTTCCAGTAATTGGCATGGTGTGGTGGGCAAAAGGAAACGCAACTGGAGTCATCGGTACACGCGCGCCATAATTAACCTTACTTACGAAGAGGAAGTCGCCGATCAGCAAAGACTTCTCCATTGATCCTGTCGGAATAGTGTACGCTTCCAATAAGAAACTACGTATAAGAGTGGCAGCAACAACAGCGAAAATAATGGCGTCTCCCCATTCACGGGCTGCAGATTTTCTGTAAGGATGTTTCTTTCGGAATTCATCTGTTGCAGACTGTCCCAGGTAAACCACATTGTTATCAAATCCCCAAAGAGGGAAGACAATAAAAGGAAGGACTACTGCTGCAACGTGACTCAAAAAAGAAGTCTTACCATAGCTCTTGGCAAAGTCAACAGCAAGTCCAAGCCAAACGATCACGTTTATAACCGGAATCAGAAGCAGAACGATCCACCATAATGGCCTCCCCGTAATCTTCAGCATCACGACCAAATTATAGATCGGAACAAGCGCTTCCCAGCCCTTACGATTAGCTTTCTCAAATAGTTTCCACATCCCAACGTGCGTTAGAATGATGAGAATTACGATAAGCAACCAGATTCCAGTATTTTCCATGTAATGTATGTTAGTTGTTAAACTCAAATATGTTTTCGACCGAATAGAAACCTTTTCTTCCCTTCAGCCATTCAGCAGCGATGACTGCACCAAGAGCGAATCCTGCGCGACTATGCGCGGTATGTTTAAACTCGATTTCATCAACTTCCGAGCTGTAGATTACCGTATGCGTCCCGGGGACATCCTCAATTCGAAGCGACTCGATCAATAGCTGATTAGGCTGATTTGCCACTTGTTCCCCCATATCAACAAGATTATTGACCCACTCATCCTTTCTATCCAGACTCTCCAATATGCCCTCAGCAATTGTAATGGCCGTACCACTCGGAGAGTCGAGCTTCTGTGTATGATGAATCTCCTCCACCTGAGCATCGTATTGAGGGTATGGATTCATCACCTTCGCCAGCATCCGGTTCACGTAAAAAAAGATATTCACCCCAATGCTAAAATTAGACCCGTAAAGCAATGTATTGTTACTAGCGATACATTTATCTTTAACGTTTTGCAACTGACCATACCACCCTGTAGTACCGACCACAAGCGGTACGTTCGCCTCGAAACAAATCTCAATGTTCTGCATCACGGAGTGAGGAGTACTGAAATCAATGGCTACATCAGCATTCCGGAGATTTTCTACGGTCAGCTGATCAAGGCTGTGCTCGTCAATCTTCAATACAATTTCATGGTTACGATTCTGAGCGAACTGCTCTATGATCTGTCCCATTTTACCATAACCTAAGAGGGCTATCTTCATCGGAGTATAATTATTTAATGAAATCAAAGGGCTAAAGAGATTTTTATTCCAGGAACAGGGACTACAGATGCGTGAGTAGGTAAGCTTTGCAAGGACGGTTTCACTCTAAACGAAAGCTCATCGGAGACATCCCACCTGAAGAATTTGGCGTCCACATATGCATCGATAATGTTGATGGCATATACACCCAGGCCTACCAGCACACTCAAGTCCCGGTTTCTCCTGTAGAAATCCTTTCCGCTCTGCAAGGCAGTCTCATCTAAATTCTGATATTTGGGATTCTGCTCTCTGTCGTCAGGTATATTATTATCTTCATTATATCTAACCTGAAGCTCAGTCAGAATATCCCTGTAGTAACGTTGATTAAATTCAAATACTAAGGCTGTTCCCACAAGCCCTCCATAAATAAAAGGCACTTTCCACCACCTTCCGTTCTTAATCTGACCAAGTCCCGGGACGATCGCTGATCGTCTTGCAGCCTGTCCTGGCATCCTTTCAATTGCCAGTCTTGCTGAGTCCTTCACAACCGCCGGCTTGTCAGGAGTTTCTCCTGCAACTCTCACAACAGTATCTTTAGGCACCACAGTCTTGGGCTGTCTGGAATCAGGGTTGGCCATTGCAGAATCGACTTTGATCAATACCGTATCAGTCTGCGAAAAGACAGATCCGGTGGTGAACATCATGCACAATAACCAAAAGATTATCTTATAAAAACCCATTTACCAGTCTAATAACTCAAGTATGCGGCTCAGATCATCGTCCGACATAAAAGGAATTTCAATAGAACCCTTGCCTTTTCCCTGCACCTTCAAACGAACCTTGGTAGCAAATTTCGAAGCTAAGTCATCCTGAATCTTCTGCAATTGGAAGGATACGGGTTCCTTTCTTACGCTTCCCGGCTTCTTGGCGCCAGACCGTTGAATATCCCTTACCAGCTCCTCTGTTTTTCTAACAGACAAGCCATTCTTCAAAATCTCATCATGAACATAGAGCTGCTTATCCACATCCTCCAAACCAAGTATAGCTTTGGCATGCCCCATAGAAACGTGATTATCACGTATGGACGCTTGAATAACCGGAGGGAGTCTAAGCAGACGAATATAATTGGTAACAGTCGACCGGTTCTTACTAACACGATCTCCAAGCTCTTCCTGCTTCAGGTTACACTCATCAATCATTCGCTGAAAACTTAGAGCCACTTCTATAGCATTTAAGTTTTCTCGCTGAATATTCTCGATTAGCGCCATTTCCAGCATTTGCTGATCATTGGCAGTTCGGATATAAGCAGGTATCTCAGTCAATCCGGCAAGTTTCGAAGCTCTCAACCTTCTTTCTCCCGATATCAGCTGGTAAGATCCAGAGCCTGATTTTCTAACGGTTATAGGCTGAATTAGGCCTTGTAATACAATAGAATCAGACAACTCCTTTAAAGATGCGGGGTCGAATTCAGTTCTGGGCTGAAATGGATTTACCTCGATCTGAGAAATCCTGATCTGCGATATATTTCCTGGAGAACCGTTTGATTCTGCAACTGGAGTACGGACCGGCTGTACACGATCATTATCATCTAATAACGCACTTAGTCCCTTCCCTAATCCTGTTTTTCTTATCTGCGTCATGAATTAACTGTAGCTTTTTTTAAACCTTTACCATTTGTAAGACCGTTCTTCTTGATAATCTCACGGGCCAAATTAAGATAATTGATAGACCCCTTGCAATTCGCATCATGCATGATAACCGAGATTCCATAGCTAGGAGCCTCGCTCAAACGTGTATTGCGCTGTATAATCGTCTCAAAAACCAACTCGTTGAAATGAACCTTAACTTCCTCAACGACCTGATTAGAGAGTCTCAGCCTCACATCATACATGGTGAGCAATATTCCCTCAATTTCCAGATTGGGATTTAGACGCGTTTGCACGATCTTGATTGTATTTAACAATTTTCCTAAACCTTCCAATGCAAAATACTCACATTGAACCGGGATAATAACAGAATCCGCAGCAGTTAGCGCATTGATTGTAATTAGTCCCAAGGATGGTGAACAGTCAATGATAATAAAATCATAATCGTCCTTTATTTTCTCAAGCACCGTCCTCATCTTGAACTCCCGATCAGTCAGATTGATCATCTCAATCTCGGCACCAACCAAATCAATATGCGCAGGAAGAAGATCCAGATTGGGCGTTTCAGTTGCCTGAATTGCGTCGCGCGGATCTACTTCATTTATAATACACTCGTATATACTTGATTTTATTGTACGTGGATCGAAGCCTATTCCAGAAGTTGAATTGGCCTGAGGATCTGCGTCGACCAATAACGTTTTATATTCCAGCACAGCTAAACTAGCCGCAAGGTTTATGGATGATGTGGTTTTACCGACTCCCCCTTTTTGATTAGCTAATGCTATAATCTTACTCATTCCTTGTCCTGTTTCTAACCTATTTACTATTTACACACTTCGGAAATAGTGATTTAAATTACTATTTTTGACCTCAGCCTGGTTTTCATACCAATCGCCTAAGATACGAACTTTAAACAATTTAATTAGAGAGGCTATATCTGCTTTTAAACATATTATCCACAGATGATCACTATTATCGCCAGTACAAATCGAGCCAATAGCTATAGCCTTCAAACAGCCCGGTACTACCAAAGAATGATTGAAAAAAGCGGGCTCGAAGCTTCTATTTTGTCACTTGATTTGCTTCCTGATGACATCATACATGCAGACATGTATGACAAACAAAAGCCCGCAAGTTTTGAACCGTTTCAATCTATTATCACCCAGACAAGCAAATTTCTTTTCATCATACCCGAGTATAATGGCAGCTTTCCCGGCATTCTTAAAGTGATGGTCGATACCTGTCGCTTCCCGGAAAGTTTCTATGGCAAGAAGGCTGGATTGGTTGGAATTTCCACCGGAAAGTACGGTAATATCCGCGGACTAGATCATTTCACCGGCATCTGTCATTACCTGAACATCAACTTGCTCCCATTAAAGATCCATATCCCCTATATCCACAAAGAGCTTGACGCAGAAGGGAATTTTTTTCAACCCGATACACTCAAGTTTACAAAGCAGCAAATTGACCAGTTTATCGCCTTTTAAAAGCGATCAATCCGTCAAACCTGCGAAATAAAGCACCGCTAGATTTGAAGAAGTTTCTTCAGCTTGGTATAACCCGTTTTACTAACCGGCAATTTATCCCCCGTTTTTAATATCAGCTTGTATGATTCCTTCTCATATGGAACCAGTCCGGTGATGAAGGATACCTGAACGATAAATGAGCGGTGAACCCGCACAAACTGCTTATCATCCAGATTCGTTTCAAAGAACTGCATTGTTTTATTTTTCAAAAACGTGCCGTCTTTCGTATTGATCTTCACATAGTCATCGTAAGCCTCCAGAAAGATGATATCCGTTGACGGAATAATCTTGATGGTACTTCCAACCTTCACCACAATACGTTCGTTATAAGAAGGCGCAGCCGCACTACTTTCCATCAAAGACTGCACATGCTGCTTCGTCTCCTCCAGATGCTGCTTTTCCAGCCACCTGTCCACTGCAACTTTGAACCGCACCTTAGCAAAGGGCTTCAAAAGATAATCCACAGCATACGTTTCGAACGCTTTGATTGCATATTCGTCAAAAGCCGAAGTAAAGATCACAGCAGGTCGCGAATCCAGAAGCTCAAGCATCTCGAACCCCGTTATCTTGGGCATCTGAATGTCCAGAAAAATCAGATCGGGTTGATGCTGTGCTATCGCTTTGACACCCTCAAAGCCGTCGCCGCATTCGGCCACTACTTCAATCTCGGGATAGTCCTCAAGATACTCTTTAACCACTTCCCTTGCTAAAGGTTCATCATCTATCAATATTGCCCTGGTCATATTTGTGGGATTCTTACTACAGTTGTAAAAATATCATTTTCTCCGCTTGTTTCCAGCAGATCGGTGCGCGCAAAAAGTAAATAGAGCCGTCTTTTGATGCCGGTAATGCCGAACCCTGTTCCGCTCTTTGGCCTTACCGTATCAACATCGTAAGGATTACGGATACTAATTTCCAGATATTGGTTAGCACAACGAGCTTCTATACTGATCGTTACCTCACCGGTCGTATCATAAAGTCCAAACTTAATAGCATTCTCTACCAGAGGTTGCAGCAACATAGCCGGCAGAACGAGCTTGCCACATGTCTCATCCCGTATAATTTCCGTATTAAGCCGATGCCCAAAACGAACTTTCTCTATATCGAGATACAGTTGTAGATGTTGAAACTCTTCCTCAAGAGTAACTACCTCGTTTTCTTCCTTCCTGAGAGTGCCCCGCAAAAAATCCGACAGCTGGTAAATCATGGTCCTCGCCTCCTCAGGCCGACGACCAATCAACGCACTTATCGAATTCAAACTATTAAAAAGAAAATGCGGCTGAAGCTGCTGACGCAAGTTAAAAAGCTCCGCTTCACGGGCTAACTTCTCTGCATCGCGCTTCCTTCGCTCGTTTTCCTTCTGCTCCTGCTGCGTATAATAAAGCATGCTGATCAAAGCAGAGCCACAGATCAAAAGGAAACCCGTACTTCCTCTCATTAATAGCGAACTATTCAGCACATCCGCATAGACCTCTTCCCCTTTCAAAATATACAACAACAGCCATCTCGACAGAAAAAGCCACATACCGGCAAGCAGCGCACACCACGCAACGATATTCAGATACTGCCCTTTTCCGGGCTGATAAAAGCGAAGTGTGTTACTAACGACCGAAGACGCCAACAAGAGTAAGGTATTACAGATGACCGCATCAATCACTGAAACCTTTATATTGAAACCGAGTAGATATAGGGACCCGGCGTGCATGGCCGTCCAGATGAGCCAGGCAACACCGATGTAGGTAATCACGCGTGTCGATGAGAATGAAGATACTGACACAACTTCCTGATTAATAGCTACGAATATCTATCCCACCAAATATGGATGTTCCTCTTAAAATCACCACCTTATCATCAGCCAGATGGATCACCTGAACAATAGGGCGCTTGTCCTCTATCCCTCCAAATAAAGCTGCCAGATCAGAAGAAACTTTCCACTGAGGGGGAAGGATCAATTTCGTACCCCCAAATACCTGCGTAATATCGATAATAATAGTACCATGAATATCCGCCTGCGTGAGGTTAATCTCTGCACCTCCCATTATCGTCACAATATCCCCCCCTTTGAAATTCTTTGATACGATATTCTTCTTAATTCCACCGAAGATCGAAACTGTATCCAGATAATCCTCAGGACCGCCGTCAGCAGCTCCTGCGTAATATTGCTGTTCAGAAGAAGAAGACGATGATGAAGAAGCGGAGCTAAATGAGCTATTAGCAGAATCCTTTAGAGGCTCCTCCTCCGCAATCGCACTGCCAGCAACTATGGGCTCCTCTTTCGGTACATCAACGCGCTTATCCCAAACCACATCATTCCTCATTCTGCCTCTATGAACAAAATGCTTATTGAACTTCGTCTTTCCAAGGATCAGGTACAGTCCTAGTCCGATGATGATACATGGAAATACAAAATCGTGAAGGTCGATTCCCGGAATTATCCTGCCTATGAGAAATAATACACCCAGGCAGATTAAAATAATAGAGCCCGGATTTCTATAGTTATGACGACTTCCGGTGAATACACCGATAAGTATCAAAATCATCGGCCAGCTTGTTATCCAATCCGGAATGAAACCACCAAAGGAACGTATCAGGAGAACAATCCCCAGAATTAAGAATATGAGTCCTGCCCACTGCTTCCCCGCCGCTTTTTTCTTACTATATATTGGATTTGAATTTTCCATTCTTAATCTTTTCATCAAATATAGACGGAACCAGCGGTCCCGGCAATAGCCAATAGGTTGAACCAGACGAAAACTCGGTAAAACAGCAGAAAAGATCGGTGAAGTTTCCTTCATCATAGCATCCACGAGTGATCTTCCCATCGCATAAAACAAAAAAGGGTCGATCTTACGATCAACCCTCCCAAAAATCTATAAACCGGACTAGTAGACGTTAGTTCCAGAAGTCCAGCTCGCCCAGCCAGACGTCCAGTCTGTCGTATTCATAGCTCCTCTGAAAGCAACAGCTTCAAACCCCGTCAGACCAGTAAAATCAGCGCCGGTCTTCGCAGGCGACGCACTCGTAAGCAGCAAGTTTGGAGCTGTAAGGCTAGTGCTCGTAATTCCCGCAGCAGCAGCATTTGCTAAGGCTACGTTGCCGTTTGCAGCTGATGTAACAAAGGTAGCAAGCGCCTGATTAGTAGTAAAGTTAGCGCCGGCGTCATTTGCTTTAAAAGCAGCACCATTGGCAAATACCAAATTGTTCTTAAATTCAGACTCACCGCCGAATAAACGATCACCTGCTTTAGGAGTTGCAAGCTCAAAACCAGCTTTTAAGTGGTCAATGATAATCGAGTTGCGCAACACAAACGCGGTTCCCTTCCGAAAAATCACACCGGAGTTATGCTTAGCATTTGCACCTTCCCCCGGACCGATAAACGTAAAGTTGGATAGGACTGGTCTGTTCACCGGAGTTACATCAACTGTACTTCCGTTATCACACTCAATTCCGTTTGAGGCACCACTAGAGGAGTTGTCAAACACCAAAGGATCCTTAATAGAAATGGCGTACTGAATACGACCGCTGTATCCAAATTCAAAGTCAAAATCATCGTCAGTACATCTGTAGGCAATAAGATTCTTTGCATTTACAGTTCCTCCGAAGAACTCAAACCCGTCGTCGCCACCAAAAGATACCTGAATGTTTTCCAGAACGGTACCCGATCCAACACCTGCCAGGGTTAAACTGTTTATTTCTCTGTCAGTACCGTAAGCAATACCCGCGTACTCAATACGAACGTACTTCAAAATACCTGAGTTATCATTAGCATCCGTACCACCATAGTTAGCAACATCAGCTCCCAAAATTCCTGATTCGTATTGAGAAGTTCCACCGGCAACATTAACTGGAGCCTTTCCACAAATGATTACACCTGCCCAATCGCCAATCTCTCGTTGTCCGGCCAGCTGGTTAGACGTGAAAACAATTGGTTTGCTCGCTGTACCTGCGGCATTAATCTTCCCTCCTCTTTCAACTATTAGCGCTGCCTTAGTAGCCTTGTCTCCCTTTATGGTTGTTCCCGGCTCAATGGTAAGGGTAGCACCATCCATTATTCTCACCAAACCACTCAGCGTCCAAGCCTTATCTGCTGTTAGAGTAGTATTGGTTTTGATATCCCCAGACAATGTCGCAGGTTCAACTTCAATCAGTTCGTCTCCATTATCATCGCTACTGCAAGAAGTAAGGATAGTAGCGAACCCAAACATGGCAATCACTAAAAATTTCAGTTTTTTCATCTTTATGTTTTATTATAATTCAAAAGTATTCTGTTAAAGTTGCCTTAGGTTAAAGGCACTATTATCAAATTGTTAATTAAAAATTATAACCCAATGACAAGCTGAAGTTAGAGCCGTATTTGATAGTGCGTATCGACTGGTCCGAGCTTGGATTAAACTTTTTATCATTATTGTTATCCTGATAAAGAACAGCCTTTTGATTTAATAGATCACCGACATTTATTTTAGCATCAAGACGATTGCTAAATAATTTACGAGATATCTGCAAGTCGATCACGTCTCTTGGATTCTCATAGATGTCGGGATATTCGTACACGAAACCGCTGGCCTCATATCTGCCAAACCCAACGATGTTGATACGTCTTCCAATTCGATTATACAGCACATTAAACCCCCATTTATTATCATTGTACTGGATACCGCCGTTGATCAGATAAGGGGACTGCCCTTGTAGTGCACGGCTTTCATTGATATTGGCAAACAGTTGTCTGTCAAGTTTCACGTCAGACTTCATGATGGCCAGATTGGCATAGACCGACGTGTTGGTAAAAAAGTCAGCTTCCTTAATAAAACTCAAACGCTGACGAATCTCCAGCTCCGCTCCAAATAACGTCGCTTTGGTGGCATTCTGGAATGATGCTGCCTTGCTTGCTGCAACAGTCCCTTGATTGAATACCTGCTCAATCGGATTTTTAAATTGCTTATAAAAACCTGTTAATGAGAAGATCTGACCGCCCGGAGAAAAGTGTTCAAAGCGAAGATCGAAGTTGTTTATTCGGGATCTTTTCAAGTTATTATTACCAATAATCACGTTGTTGCTCTCGAAGTCAAAGAATGAAAACGGAGCGAGCTCTCTAAATTCAGCCCGCGCAACAGTATTGGAGTAACTTGCACGCAGGTTCGTCTTATCGTCGATGCTGAAAATCAAATTAGCCGATGGCAGTAAATCAACATAGTTGTTATCAACGGTTATCGGCGTTCCCAATACCGTTGCTGAATTCAGCTTCTCGTGGTAAGATTCAACCCTCAAACCCCAGTTGAGCTTCCATTTCTGAGCCAGCTCATTAGTTAACATCACATAACCCGCATTCAGCAGTACGTTCGCGTCATATGTATTACTCGGATTGGTGATCTCATCAAATATAAATCCGGTCCTGCTGATGTTTCCGGGGGAAAATATCTCTTCCTGCGGTAGTGACAAGTAACTCTCACTCTCCGCATTTGCGGTTGTTCTTACATAACCCAACTCCCGTGCAGAGAAATCCCGGGTCCTGTATTGAGATAAAGCACCTACTTTAACGATTTGGTCGAGCTTCCCAAGCTTGAAAGGATGAGTATAATTTACAGCACCCGCATACACGTAATCCTGCAAATCCGAATAGAATCGACCAGCGTTTTTTGTACTGGCAGAGCCGGTGTTAACACTGGCTTTGAAAGGCTCCGAAGAACCACTGGGCCTTGAGTAAAAAATCCTCCTGAGATCAGGCTGATCCTGGTTACTGGAGCTGAATGAAGCGTTCCAATCTAGCTTCCGCCTATTTTCAAAAGAATGCTCACCTTCAAGGATGGAACTCAGTAACGACTTTTGTAACAATTGGAACTGAGAATTCCGGTTGTCGAAGTTTGGCTCTTCCAAAGCAACTCCCACCCGGCTCGTATAAGCATCATCGAATACGCGGTTGTAGATATTCTTAAAGGCGATCTTTGAATTCTTGAATGCATACGCAAAATTAGCCAGGCCGCCAACGTTAATGCTGTTCTTATATACATCATCCTTAAAGCTAAAAGACTCATCACCAATCTGCTCAATATCTGCTCTGGTCTGGTCAGTAATAGTATTACCGTTACGATAAGATAAAGAGGCGATGAAACCAAACTTATTGGCATTCTCCAACGTATAAGAATTTCCATAAGTAAACTGCAAACTCTGCGTAGGCAATGCAGCTCCAAAGTTCTCTACACCCCAGTTATTTTTGAATGCCTTGGTATAAGCCACCCGCTGATCGAGCGACGAATTGACGTAGTTCGTTCTGTTCGAAGGAAAAGACGATGGCATATCTCTTAAACCGTCGTCAAAGCCTAATAAATCCAGGCCCCCTCTTTTTCCGCCTTTAAAGTCCTTGAAAGTAGATTGCGTGTTATAAGACGCGCTATAATTCAGGCTAACCAACTCCTGCTCAGGAAAATCCCGGGTTTTGATCTGAATAACGCCTCCGGCGAAATCGCCGGGCAAATCAGCAGCAGCCGTCTTATTCACAACGATTTGATCCACCAGGTTTGAAGGAATAATATCAAAAGAAAAAGCTTTACGGTCTGGCTCCGAACTCGGCAATGGTGCGTTATTCAAAAGCGTTGTATTGTAACGGTCGCTTAAGCCGCGGATTAAAAGGAACTTGTTTTCCTGTATACTGGCACCACTTACTCTCTTCAATACATCACTCGTATTTCTGTCAGGTGACCTCCGGATCTGTTCTGCAGATATACCATCTGAAACCCTTACGCTTACCCTTTGCATAGCGTAGAGTGCACCTACGCTCTCCTGCTTTGCAGAAGCCGTAATTACCACCTCGTTCAAGCTATTTCCTTCAGACTCTTCCATCACAATGTCTGCATTAGTCACCTGAGAGGCTTTCACCACGATGTCAGAAACACTTTTACTGGAATACCCTACATAAGAAAATACCAAAGTATGTTTCCCTGCTGTTAAGCCAGAGATACTGTAGCGTCCTTCAATGTCGGTAGAAGTACCCTTCGTACTGCCCTGCACTTTTACTGTCAGGCCTATTAGCGCCTCACCCGTCTTCCCATCAGTCACCTTTCCGGCAATCTTACCAACAGACTGTCCTGCAACCGAAAACACATGGAGTGTTAAAAAAATAAAGAGTGCTGTAAACTTTAAATCAAATAGTCTTTTCACTTTTGCGTTGTTTTTATCATCACAAAAGTATTACCACAGTGTTAACCTGGTGTTAGAGGTTAATTACCAATACGTAAGCAAACTATTAACTAATTGTTAACGACTTTTCAGCAGACCGGCCTTTCTGAAGATGATATTCATCAACCACAGAGGTCCATCCAGCAGAGACCTGAAGCTCGATGAAGCATCAGGCTGGGTACGCTCGCCACGATGTCCCGCTACTTGCGCCAGAAGGGCCGGCAACAATAGAGCCATAGGAATAATATGCAGTTCCGGTCCACCCCGCAGATGAAACTTCTCAAGAGAAACGATTAATGCGGAGAAGGCAAAAACTAATATCAATATACCATATGTCAGAAAGGGCGACATCCGGTAATAGTAATAAACCGTGCCCGCAATCAGAAAAGATGCCCAATTGACGAAGCCATTAAATTTCCCAAGAAAATCCAAATGCGGAAAAGGAATTGCCCAAACTATCGCCAATACAGAAAAACTGACGATCGGAATGGTAATGTAATGAATGAGCTTATTGGTCGAAGTCGTATGACTTGTAGAAAACCGGCTGATAATATTGCCGATCGGAGTCGAATCTATCGTATTTTTCTTGCCCATGTATAAATAAAAAAGCCGGTCTTTCCCTTAAGAGGAAAGACCGGCTCAAAACTAATATTATTTCGCGTAAGAAACCGAACGCGTTTCGCGGATAACCGTAACTTTAATCTGACCTGGATAAGTCATCTCAGTCTGTATACGGTTCGAAATATCTGTAGCAAGTATCTCAGACTGCGCGTCTGAAATGCGCTCACTTTCTACCACAACACGCAGCTCTCTACCTGCCTGTATAGCGAATGTCTTCTCCACGCCAGGATATGAAAGCGCAAGGGCCTCCAGTTCCTTCAATCTCTTGATGTAACTCTCAACAACCTCACGGCGAGCACCCGGACGAGCGCCCGAAATCGCATCACATGCCTGTACAATCGGTGAGATCATCGAAGTCATCTCCACCTCATCGTGGTGAGCTCCAATGGCATTACATACTTCCGGATGTTCCTTATATTTCTCTGCAAGCTGCATTCCCAGGATAGCGTGTGGTAATTCAGGATTATCATCAGGCACCTTACCAATATCATGCAGTAGTCCGGCACGTTTCGCAAGCTTAACATTCAAGCCTAGCTCAGAAGCCATAGTCGCGCAGAAATTAGCAACCTCTCTCGAGTGCTGCAATAGATTCTGACCATATGAAGAACGGTAACGCATACGTCCCACCATTCTGATCAATTCCGGATGCAATCCATGAATCCCCAGGTCAATAACCGTACGCTCACCTATTTCAACGATCTCATCTTCAATCTGCTTTTTGGTCTTCGCCACAACCTCTTCGATACGAGCAGGGTGGATACGCCCGTCAGTAACCAAACGATGTAGTGCCAAACGTGCAATTTCTCTTCTAACCGGATCAAAACCCGATAGAATGATCGCCTCAGGCGTGTCATCCACGATGATCTCCACTCCGGTAGCCGCTTCTAAAGCACGGATGTTACGGCCCTCACGACCAATAACACGTCCCTTTATTTCATCATTCTCAATATTGAAAATAGAAACGGTATTTTCTATAGCCGATTCGGTAGCCGTACGCTGGATCGTCTGAATAACCACCTTTTTAGCTTCCTTGCTGGCGGTTAGCTTCGCCTCGTCTACAATATCCTTGATCTGGATCATAGCTTTAGAACGCGCTTCTTCACGCAGACTATCTACCAACTGATTCTTGGCTTCCTCCGCAGAAAGACCTGCTATGGCCTCCAGCTTAGTGATGTGTTCCAGCTTAAGCTGCTCCACTTCTTCCTGTTTAGCCTTTGAAGTTTCAATCTGCTTCTCCAAACTTTTTCTCAGGTTCTCCAGATCCTGATCTTTCTTGTTTGCATTTTCCAGCTTCTGGTTCAGAGACTGTTCTTTCTGCTTAATGGAGTTCTCACGCTGATTGATCGAGTTGTTTCTCGCATTAACTTCCTGCTCATGATCCGCCTTCAACTGCAGAAACTTCTCCTTAGCTTCAAGAAGCTTATTCTTCTTTAATATCTCCGCGTTATTCTCCGCGTCCTTTAAAATCTTTTTTACCTTGTTTTGTGCTGAAAGCTCCTGACTTTTCAACAGTTTCCGGAGCATATATCTCCCTATCACGATCCCTACAGCAACACCTAATAAAATGTAAAGTACTATATCCATATTCTTTTAAATAAAAAAAACCGCAGTTAAACTTGAACCTCATGTACTGTAAAACTTCATCAATTTAAGATTAGAGTATTAATCATAATCAAGTGGTCATGCCAAGTGATTTACATTTTTTAACTCTTTTGATATTGAAGCGTTAAGTTTAATACAATAGTGAAACTCAAGAATTAACTGCGGTTAAGTCTTAATGCCCTATATTATATAAAGAACGAATATTACTTCGAAAAGAAACCGTTAAGCAACTGATCCAACTTATAAACAGTTTCAGAAGCTTCTGTATCACCTTCTGATAATTTCTTCTCTGCCCTTAATGTCGCTGTCGCATAATGCAACACACTCATGGATAGCAAATCCTGTTTATCTCTAACCGCATAATTGTCCTGGTATTCCTTTATACGGTCATTAATCATCTTAGCTGCCTTCCTCACTATTTCTTCCTCTTCCATATTTATCTTTAAAGGATAAACACGGTCAGCAATATTTATTTTTATGGAGATCTCTCCCATTGAGCTTTTGTTTCACGATTACATTACTTTTTCAGTAATACAATGCACTTATCTATTTCCCGCACAAATTCGCTAATTTTTTGCTTTATGTCAAGCGTTTTTTCATCGGGACTTATTTTTTTTACTGTTATCCCCTCCAATGACCGTGCTAGCTTCAGCACTTTCATCTTTTCTTCCATCTCAACAGCCTTATTCTTGCCTGTTTCTACAGCTACCTGCAGTGATTGGTTTTCCAGCTTTAGCAGGTCATTTTCCTCTTGCAAAGCCTCACAAAGCTCAATCAACCGCTGAGTCCTGTCTAATACACTATTCAATTGTCCGGCAAGCGACATACTTCAATTTAACGTTTAAAATTAATTCAGAATCAAACCTCGCTACTTTCTGATTTCTGCCTGAACTTCTTTCCCGAAAGTAAATATTAATTTATTCATTACCGAATCTATTTGTTTATCGGTAAGCGTTTTTTCTTCATCCTGCAACAGAAAACTAATCGCGTATGATTTCTTTCCGGCAGGTAGCTTATCTCCTTCGTACACGTCAAACACATTCACCTCTTTCAGTAAGGATTTTTCCGTCCTGAACGCAAGCTGCTTCAACTGACTGAAACTTACAGAGCGGTCAATTAAAAGCGACAAATCCCTCCTTACTGCCGGGAATTTAGAAACCTCCTGATAGCTGATCTTGTTTTTACGAATCGCTTTCAGAATCATATCCCAATCGAAATCAGCGTAATAAACAGGGTTCTCAATATCCATTTTCTTCAACACACTTTTTGCAACTGTACCAAAGGAAACAAGCGTTTTGTCGCCTTTTTTATACTGTGATGCCTGACTAAAGAACGCTGAGTTAAATTCAGCCTCAGTAAGACCTTTTACGTTCAGTCTTCGCAAAACTGCGTCTACAACCGCTTTCAGGTTATATATACTCACCGGCTTCGAATCGTGATTCCACTGGGCCGACTGTCTGGCCCCCGTCATGAATACCGAAAGACGCTGGGTTTCTGAGAAGCCTTCCGCCAATTTCTCATACACTTTTCCGAATTCATAAAACTTCAGATCAGAACTTCTCCTGTTCTGATTGTATGCTATCGCTTCCAACCCTGTGTAAAGCAAGCTTTGCCTCATTACATCCAGATCACTGCTTAGAGGATTCAATATCTTAACTGCAGTTTCAAGCGAATCAGAATAGGCCGACTTCGTCAACGAATTGGTTAATATTTCAGAGAATGCGTTAGAGCTCAGCAATTCAGCGATATGATTTCTAACCGACTCCTTGTCGGGCTTAGTCCCATAATTCATCGACGCCCTGATCTGCGTAGGGATAGCAATGGTATTATAACCATAAATCCGTAAAACCTCTTCAATGACGTCCACCTCACGTGTAACATCCACTTTATAAGACGGCACTTCCAGCTCCAATCCTTCTGCACTTTCAGATGCAACGCGGATGCCAAGAGCTTCAATAATACCTTTCACCGTTTCTTTGGGAATTTCTTCCCCGATCAGACGATTAACATGCGAAAAGCTCAGAGAAACCGCAAAAGGACTTACAGGGTTCGGATAGAAATCGGCAATTTCCGAAGATATCTCTCCACCAGCAACTTCCTTGATCAGCATTGCTGCACGCTTAAGGGCATAGACCGTCATTTCCGGGTCAGTACCACGCTCGAAACGAAAAGACGCATCAGTCTTCAATCCGTATCGCTTTGACGTCTTACGTACAGATACAGCGTTAAAGTACGCACTCTCCAGAAATACAGAAGTGGTCGTTTCCTTAACACCCGAATCCGCTCCCCCAAACACACCCGCAATACACATCGGTGCTTCTGCATTGCAGATCATCAGGTCATCCTGGTGCAACTTACGGGTCACTCCATCAAGCGTAACGAACTCTTCTCCTTCTTTTGCATTTCTTACAACTACCTTTCCGCCTGCAATAGCTGCCGCGTCAAAAGCATGTAATGGCTGTCCCAATTCATGCAAAACATAGTTGGTTACATCCACCACGTTGTTGATAGGGCGTACACCTATTACCTGCAATTTTTCTTTCAGCCACTCAGGAGACTCCGCTACCTGTACACCACTTATCGTGAGAGAAGAATAACGAGGACATGCTTCGTCGTTCATCACTTCCACAGGTATTGGCAATTTAAGATTATCGGGTTTGAACAACGAAAGGTCCGGCATAGTGATCTCCGTACGCAGATACGCTGCCAGATCGCGTGCCACTCCCAGGTGAGAAGCCGCATCTGCCCTGTTCGGTGTAAGTCCTATTTCAAAAAGGTAATCATCCTTAATCTCAAAATACACTCCGGCTGGTGTTCCCGGAACCGCTGATTCGTCGAGCACCATGATTCCATCATGTGACTGCCCCAAACCAATCTCATCTTCCGCACATATCATGCCCTCCGAAACCTCACCACGTATCTTCGACTTGCTGATCTTGAAAGGCTCTCCGGTAACTGGGTAAACCGTCGTACCTACTGTAGCCACGATCACTTTCTGGCCTGAAGCAACATTAGCTGCGCCACATACTACCTGCAAATCTTCAGCCGTCCCTACGTCCACCTTTGTGATCCTTAACCGGTCAGCATTCGGATGCTGCACGCAATCCTTCACATATCCAACCACCAGCCCTTCCAGGCCACCGGGAAGGGCTTGCACTTTCTCAAGGCTCTCCACTTCCAGACCTATATCCGTCAGAATCAGTGATATCTCATCGGGAGTTTTGGATGTTTGAATAAATTGGCTTAACCAGTTATATGAAATCTTCATTGAATTATCGACTAATAAGGCACAAAGATAGAAAATACAGCAAAATAAACCGTAATTACATCAAACCCTCATCGGCGAAACTCAAATAACCGGAGTCTGTGAATATAAGATGGTCCAGTACAGATATGTCCAGAAGATCACCCGCGTCTTTCAACTTTCTGGTGAGCTGTAGATCCGCCTGGCTGGGCTTAAGATTCCCCGAAGGATGGTTATGACTCAGAATGATGCTTGCTGAGTGACTCTCGAGCGCTGTCTGAAATATTATTTTAGGGTCTGCTATCGTCCCCGCCTGTCCGCCTTTGCTAATGAGATGCCGCGACAGGACCTTATTCGAACGGTTTAAAAGCACTATCCAGAACTCTTCATGGTTCAGATCAGAAAACTGTCTCCGTAACAGCTCATATACATCCCGGCTGGAGGATATTTGATCCGGTCGGCTCACGCTGCTTTCGCGTCTCCTGCGCCCAAGCTCAAGTGCCGAAATGATACTGATGGCTTTCGCCTCACCAATTCCTTTAAATTTGGAAAGCTCCGAAACAGACATTTTACCCAACTTTTCCAAGTCGTTCCCCAGAGAAGCAAGAATGCGCCGGCTCAGCTCTACAGCTGTTTCCGTTCTGCTCCCCGAGCCTATTAAAATAGCGATTAACTCGGCGTCAGAGAGAGTTCGCCTTCCCTGTGCAAGTAGTTTCTCGCGAGGCCGGTCCTCTTCCGCCCAGGACTTGATGGTGATCTTTTTATCGTAGCTTTCCATAGCGAAAACTAGAGATACGCTTTCTAAGAAAAAATGATCTTAAGCACAATCGAAAATCCGCTAAAAAGAAAATCCGGAAAGTCTGGAAAAAACCTCCGGAAACACAAAAACCACACAAGCTTGATCTAACATCCAAGCTTCTGTGGTTTCAACTACTATTTAAAGAAGAATAGCTTATATAAAGCTTAAGCTAGTTTGCTAACAAACTTTGTAAGCTTTGATTTATTGTTTGACGCTTTGTTCTTGTGAATAACATTCTTCTTAGCAAGACGATCCAGCATAGAAATTACCTTAGACAATAGAGGAGCTGCATCTTCTTTTGTTGTAGCACTGCGTAATGTCTTTATAGCGTTACGGGTAGTTTTTGCCTGGTAGCGGTTACGTAAACGCTTCGCTGAGTTTGATCTGATTCTCTTGATCGATGATTTATGATTTGCCATTTGTAAGCTTTTTTCCGTTCCTGTTTTTGGGACTGCAAATATAACCGTATATATTTAATAATCAAACTGGCCGAGTAATTTTATTGGGTTTATTGTTAAAAATCAAAAAAATCGTTCAAAAAAGACTTCTTCTTCTTGTGTGGATACCGCTTATCATAGTCTTTATCGTACTCATTATAGCCATAACGCTTGTAGTCACTTTCGTAATTATCTTTCCTGGAATAGTGGTTGGCCGAATGTTCAATGATCTTATCCAACTCCCCGCGGTCTAACCATATTCCGCGGCATTTCGGACAATAATCAATTTCGACGCCATTTTTTTCGCTCATTAGCAGGGTCTCGTTACAACTTGGACATTTCATCGTGATCTTGGGATTATTTGGTAAAAATGTTAAAAACATAAACGCAGAAAAAGGACGCTTCTTGTCCTGTAACGATTAAAATACGATACCAAATTCCTACCTTTAACTGCCTGCATCATCGCATTAACATACACGGGGACATGAACTATTCACATGAATCTGAAACCGTATCTGATCCTCGCATGCTGTCCCCTCATTCTTACGTTGTGCAGCTCCTGGGGATTCTTTGCTCATAAACGAATAAACCGCATGGCAGTCTTCACTCTACCCGCAGGCATGATCCGTTTTTACAAGAACAATGCAGATTATCTTGCTGAGCATTCCGTAGATCCCGATAAGCGGCGATATACCGATGTTCACGAGGGACCTCGCCACTTCCTCGACACAGAACGCTACGGCGACTCGCCTTTCGACAGTTTACCTCCCCGCTGGAAAGATGCAGTAGCCAAATACACCGAAGACACGCTGACCACTTACGGAACCGTTCCCTGGCAAATTGAGAAAACATATTATTCTCTCGTGAAGGCATTCGAGCGGAAAGATTCCCTCGCTATTTTGCGCATTTCAGCAAACCTCGGACACTATATTGGCGACGCCCACGTGCCTTTACACGTTACATGGAACTACAACGGTCAGTTTACTAAGCAAACGGGAATACATGGGTTCTGGGAAAGCCGATTGCCCGAACTATTCAGCGAGAAATACAATTACTTTGTCGGTCGTGCTGAATATATTGCTGACCCACTTAAGGAAGCCTGGATCATCGTCAGAAACTCCCACAAATACAAGGATAGTGTATTTTCCATCGAAGCGAATCTCAGTAGCTCCTTTCCTTCAGACAGAAAATACAGCTTCTCTGAGCGCAACGGAATCGTCACTAAACAATACTCCAGGGAGTACTCCGAAGCCTTTCACAACGCGCTCAACGGCATGGTAGAACGACAAATGCGTGCAGCAATTAAAAAAACGGGAAGTTATTGGTTCTCCGCCTGGGTAGATGCAGGCCAGCCCGATCTTATTTTTTCTTCTTCAAAATCTCAATCAAAGGAGGGATCAGAGAGACAACGATTATTCCGAAAATCACGTAAGTGAAATTCTGTTTGATAATCGGCAATCCGCCAAAGTAATATCCAATGAGCAAAAAGCTACATACCCAGGCAAATGCGCCTATGACGTTATAAGATGCGAAACGACCGTAGCTCATCGTCCCGATACCAGCTATAAAAGGGGCGAATGTGCGAACGATCGGTACAAAACGCGCGTAGATGATCGTCTTACCACCATGCTTGATATAGAAATTTTGAGTTTTTTCCAGATATTCTTTTTTAAGCAGTTTATACTTTCCGCTAAAGGCTTTCGGCCCTACATAGTCGCCTATATGGTAGTTCACCAAATCACCCAAAATAGCCGCAACGATCAGCAGACCCATCATCAGGACGATATTTAAGCCGCTTTCCGGACGAGCAATGATAGCTCCTGCAGCAAACAACAATGAATCTCCGGGAAGAAAGGGAGTAACAACAAACCCTGTTTCTGCAAAAATAATTAGAAATAAGATCAGGTATGTCCAGGTCTGATATTCACTTACTATTTCTACAAGATGCTTGTCAATATGAAGAATAAAGTCTATTAGGGTCTGAATAAGTTCCAAAGCGTTTATTTGTTTTTTTGCAAAAGTATGAATATGTCTGTATTATCCTCTCTTGTGCCTGATTTTGTTACGCTACCTCTCAGGGTTGTAAAAAGTAGCTTATCGCGAGTGAATCTTTTCCAGTCCTGCTGGCAAGTCCTTTCGTGTACATCGTGTAAATTCCGCGGGATACGGCTTTGAAGTTTAGCGCTGCTGAAGCATCCGCTTCGCCAGCCCGATAGGTCCGGATAACAGTAGCACCGGAATCGATACTCATGTAGCCTGCAGTCAGATAATCAAGGCTGGAAATCGTGCTGCTATCGGCAACTTTTATATCTGCCTTCGACAGGTCGGGACTTAAATTGACAAACCTTATCAGAGCCTTCCCGCTGGCAGGCTGATTAAGCGTATCCGGCAGGAATAGCATATTTCCATCACCCGACTTTCCAGTCAAAAAAGCAGTGTATTTACCCCCTCCGTTCAGCGTTTGGCTAACACTCGCGATAGCTTGACCAGACCCCGATCCGGCAACAAAAGCCGAAAAAGCTACATCACCTGAATAGAAGGTATGATAGACATCAAGAGTATCATAAGACCTGTATCCGTAAGCCCATTCGATATCATCCACCCTGAATTCTATCCCATTAACAGCGTCGTTATAAACATTCACAAACAGGACGTCCGACTTCCTGCGGAAAGAATCGTCATCTCCCTCCAGACAGGAGCTTAGTATTATCGCGAGAAGAATTAAACTGAAATATTTCATAGGGAACGCATTGCACCTCATGGAATAAAGGTAAGGACAGAGCAGCAGATTAAAACAAAAATTCATAAAAAAAGGGCTTACGCCCCTTTTTTCTACTATTTCGTTTCGTCTATTGTGCCACAACAGATGCTTTAAGAGCGCCTGTACCTGAAGCCACTGAAGCTTTTCCAGATAATACAACGGTATAGAACCTTCCTGCAACTATATCCAGTTCTGCAGTTTCAACCGCGTCTTGGGTAGCGCCCGCAAGACGTACAGCAAACTTTTTCTTCGTAGCAGCATCTATCTCGACAAAATCACTACTTTCCTTGTAAGCTCTGCTATCGGCAAGTTTCGCTCCTCCCTGTAGATGAAGATCGTATTCCTGAGTAGCATCCGGACTTAACTGCACAAACCTAACCTTAGCCTTACCAGCAGCAGGAGCTGTAATATTATCGGTTGTCATCACTGTAGTCAGCGAATCATTTTCTAATTTGTGCGCAAGAAATACGGTGTGATATTTTCCTTCCGCTAAGGATACTGTTGCTTCAGACAATTTTTGGGTAGTCCCTCCAACGTATGTCTGAACAAGGTGATTACCGGCACCAGCAGTAAGATATTGAGAAGACGCACCATATTGAATGGCCGAATTAAAAATTGCTCTGCCGTCAACCAACAACGTCACCGACGGCTGAATAGCCGCAGCATGCATAAAACTGATTCCCGCAACGGGACCCTGGTAATCTTCAGAATCATTCTTCAAACAAGATGATAATAAGGTCGCCGAAGCAAGCAACGCCAGGCCCATAGACATAAACCTGTTTTTCTTAGGTAGTAAATTGAGAAGTTTCATAGTATTAATCCTTTTATTATATGCAATTGATGTATACAGATTAAAGTACGCACACTCGTACGGAAACGATACATCCGGCGATATAAAATGAATGAGGCGGTATAATGAAAGAAAATGATCAGCCTCCTTTTGCGTTCATATCTTTCGGTATAGCGCCATTAGTTCTATTATGACAATGGTTATATGCAGTCAATAACAGACACTCATTGTTCCGTAATAAGTCCGACCTGAACAGCTTAAAGTGGGACTTCTCTCTGGCTTTCATCCGTACATATAGCTCTTCATATAAAGAAGTACTAAGCTCAGCCTAAGCGAGGCTTGACTGCTTTTGAGGTACGTTTTTTTAAAAATTCCATAAAATTTTGTCGATTTTGGCGAAAAAATCGACACAGGTTTCCCGCCGCACTACCTTGTTCTCCAAATCAAACAAGGTTATGGCAAAAGTAGACAAGAAAGGAATCGTACGCGGAACAGCAGGTTCCGTTGTATATCGCGGCTACCGCGAAATGAACATCATCCAGGGGAAACCCCGCAAATTCGAACAGACCAGCGCAAGCAT
>NZ_PVTH01000006.1 GCF_003002875.1 Arcticibacter pallidicorallinus | reverse complement strand
CTGGCAGGGAAGGTCAGGAGCAAGGATAAGGAGGACGTTCCGAAGGAGATCTCCCGGACTAAACCCAGGTCGATTCCGAAGATCGTAGCGGATAATGAACAACAGACAGACCTTACAGGCAAGCGTGTTTCGTTTGGAAGAAGTTAGCTTTCCTGAAAAGAGAGGTAATGACTAGTGAAGGAAATTGCGGGTTTTAGTTGTGAGTATCGATTGTCGGGGTGTCGTAGCTATCGCTTTTTGGCTCAAACATGATGAAATTCCCGGTGAACTCGTTTATCTTTGCCGGATATGCCAGAGCAGATTACGCCTTACAAAGATAAGAACGCTACCAAAAAGGAGCAGGTAGCAGATATGTTTAACAACATATCAAAGACATACGATTTTCTGAACCATTTTATGTCGCTGGGGATCGATATTCTCTGGCGCAAAAAGGCTATTGGCGAGCTTAAAAAACTGAAGCCACAGCTGATGCTCGACGTGGCGACAGGAACAGGTGATTTTGCTTTTGAGGCGATTCAGATTCTAAATCCGGAGAAGGTAATAGGGGTGGATATCTCTCAGGGGATGCTGGATGTGGCAGACGAGAAAATTAAAAAGCGTGGTCTGTCTCATAAATTCGAGGTACGTCTGGGCGATTCAGAAAAGCTGCTGTTTGAAGATAACACCTTTGATGCGGTAACGGTGGCCTTCGGTGTGCGTAACTACGAAAACCTGGAGCAGGGCTTGTCTGATATGCTGCGTGTACTTAAACCGGGGGGTAAGATCGTGATCCTGGAGTTCTCCAAGCCTCAGCAATTTCCGGTGAAGCAGTTATACAACTTCTACTTCAATTCGGTGACTCCGGCAATAGGGAAGTTGTTTTCAAAAAATAACGATGCTTATAAATACCTGCCAGAATCGGTTGCGGCATTTCCGGATGGAAAAAGTTTCCTTGAGCTTATGCACAAAGTGGGTTTTGGGGATGCAAAGTTTCAACCGCTCACATTTGGTATCAGCTCTATTTATACAGGAATTAAATCAGGAGCGTAACGCTTCAGCAAAGGCAGTTTAATGGGAAAAGGTTTTTTCTTAGCTTTCTTTTGCCTCGTGATGGGTGCTAATGCGGGAGCTCAGGAAAACTGGGGAGGAGGGGTTGATGACGAACGTCTGAACTTCGGCTTCCAGTTCAACTATATAAGTTCGGAGTTCAAAGTACTAAAGGTTGAAAACTGGCAGAGGCTACCAGGTCCTGTGGGGGGAGAAGCCAGCACGCTTCGCGCCATAGGAGCTAGATCTAAGCCCGGCTTCGGTATCGGTTTGGTTTCCAATCTGAAGATGACCGATCACACTGACCTGCGTTTTACACCTTCTATGACGTTTGCGGATAAAGAACTGCAATTTGCTTTCGCCAATGAAGGGCTATATACCAAAATGGTGCAGTCGACCTTTATAGACCTGCCTCTGGGTGTAAAATTGAAATCAGACAGGCGGGGAAATTTCAGGGCTTACATGATCGCTGGAGGTAAATACTCCAGGAACATCGTCTCGAAGAAAAAGCTGGATGACACTGAGCTTGTGGATGCTGAAAAATTTATCGCCAGTAAACGCGGTTTCTTCTCTTATGAAGCAGGCTTGGGCCTGGATCTTTACTTTGAGTATTTTAAGATGTCGCCTGAGATAAAGTTTTCTCAATCTTTCAACAGCGTGCTCGACAGGCGCGATAATCACTTTGATCGCTCTCTTGATAAGCTGTATCATAAAGGGATACAGATAAGTTTGTTTTTCGAATAGGCAAATACGCTCACACTGCCTCGCTTTAATTGGTTTGTTTATTTCGATTTAATAAACAAATGAGTTCTGAAAACGCTTTTTATTCATAATTTTGACCCTTAATCAACGCATTTATGCCCAAAATTGCCCTGATAACAGGCGCAACTTCCGGAATTGGTGAAGCTTGCGCCAGACTTTTTGCATCCTATCAATATAATTTAGTAATAACGGGAAGAAGAACGGACAGACTTCAGCGTTTAGCCAGCGAGTTAGTGCGTGAAAATGGGGTGAAGGTGCAAATTCTCACGATGGATGTAAGGGAAAAGGCAGAGGTGCAGAGTCAATTGAACGGTCTGGATGAGCAGTGGAAGGCTGTGGACGTGCTGATCAATAATGCGGGACTCAGCCAGGGTCTGGATCCTATACAGGATGGAAATACGGACGACTGGGATACAATGATCGACACCAACATAAAGGGGCTTCTTTATGTAACCAGAGTAGTATCCAACTGGATGATTGCCCGGAAAGACGGACATATTGTTAACTTGGGTTCTATTGCGGGTAAAGAAGTCTATCAGAACGGGAATGTTTACTGCGCCACCAAGCATGCGGTAGACGCGCTGAATAAGGCCATGCGTATCGATCTTCTCCCTCATGGCATACGCGTTTCTGCCATTCATCCGGGGGCGGTTGAAACAGAATTTTCAGATGTGCGTTTTAAAGGGGATACTGATCGTGCCAAAAAAGTTTATGAGGGATATACGCCATTGACCGGCCAGGATATTGCAGAAACCATTTGGTTTATGGTATCCAGACCTAAACACGTAAATATCAACGATGTACTTATCATGCCGGTGGCCCAGGCTAATTCGGTTTATTGGAATAAAGAAAAATAAGCAGGCCTGCTATTGAGCAGGCCTGGATTTAATATAAATATATGTTACAGGAAAATATTGATAAAGAGATAAAAACAGCAATGCTGGCAAAGGATAACGTCCGTTTAAGAGGCCTGCGTGCGATTAAAGCTGCTATTTTGTTGGCGAAAACCGAGAAGGGCGGAAGTGACACGCTGACGGAAGATGCCGAGATCAAAGTTTTGCAGAGACTGGCCAAACAGCGGAAGGAGTCTGCCGAGATCTATAAAACGCAAAATCGCGAGGATCTTTATCAGATTGAGGCTGAAGAGCTGGAAGTTATTGAAGGATTTCTTCCGAAGCAGCTCAGCCGTGAGGATGTTATCGCGGTAGTGCAAGATGTGATATCCCGTACCGGCGCAACAAGCGTGAAAGATATGGGAAAGGTGATGGGCGCTGCCAATAAGGAGCTATCGGGTAAAGCCGACGGTAAGACCATTTCAGAAGTTGTTAAAGAGCTTTTGTCCTGATAGGTTATACAATAGCATAATAAATAGATTGCAGGTAAGCGGATAAATTGTACATTTATTCAACTATAACCTGAATTATTAACTTTAGCAAAGCCCACTAAACATCTTGTTTAGAATTATGAGTATTATAAAAGAAGAAAACGGATTTAAATATATTGAAGAAGGAGAAGGAGATACATTATTGCTTCTTCACGGTCTCTTTGGGGCTTTAAGTAATTTTGACGATATTACGGAGGCTTTTAAGTCTCAATACAGGGTGGTCATTCCACTTCTACCGATATACGATCTACCTCTGTTAACTACGGGTGTAACCACGCTGGCCAAGCATCTTCTTAAGTTTGTTAAGCATAAGAAACTCAAGAACATCAACCTTTTGGGTAATTCCCTGGGAGGCCATGTGGCCTTGATCTTCACGCTGAATAATCCGGAGTATGTAAAAGCCCTGGTGCTTACCGGAAGCTCGGGCCTGTATGAGAATTCATTCGGCGGTACTTTTCCGAAGAGAGAAAACTATGAGTTTATAAAGGAAAAGGTTGCCTATACGTTTTTCGACCCTGCGATGGCGACGAAGGAGCTGGTTGACGAGGTCTACGAAACAGTAAACGACCGGAATAAAGTGATCCGGATCCTTTCTATGGCGAAATCGGCTATCAGGCATAACCTGGCTAAAGAGCTTTATAAGATCACCATCCCGGTATGCCTGATCTGGGGTATGAATGATACGGTTACTCCGCCTGACGTGGCAACGGAGTTTCATAATCTCCTGCCTAACTCAGAGCTAAACTGGATTGATAATTGTGGACATGCTCCTATGATGGAGGTGCCGGATGAATTTATTAAGTTCCTGCGGCGGTTCCTGGACCGTGTACTTTTAAAGTAAAACACTATGTTGGCAAATGAACTCATTTCCGAAGCGATTCCACCACTAAAAGAATCAGACAGTATTCAAAGAGCACTGGATAGGATGGATGAGTTCCGCGTCAGCCATCTTCCCGTTATGGTAGATGGTGTTCTGCTTGGCTTAATATCCGACGATGACCTCTTTGAGGAGATCGATTTCGAGGCCTCACTAAAATCTGTTAACATAAACTACAGCAGGGTAAGCCTACAATCTAACCAGCATATCTATGATGTGGTGAAGGTTTTCAGTGAGAGTCATCTGACTGTATTGCCGGTGCTTGATGAAGGCAGAAACTATCTGGGTGTGATCAATACGAATACTGTTGTAGACCGTTGGGCATCAATTGCTTCTATCAAGGAGCCGGGAGGGATCATTGTTCTCGAGATGGACAACCGGAACAATTCGCTTGCACATATTGCACAGATCATTGAGTCGGAGAGCGCACAGATTTTAAGTTCATATATTACTTCACATATTGATTCTACCCGTACGGAAGTGACGATCAAGGTTAACCGTACGGAAATCTCAGGAATACTCGCCTCGCTTGGTCGTTATGATTATCATATCCTAGCAACGTTTAATGACAATAAGGAGCAGTCGGGCACCGGAGACAGGTATGATCAGCTGATGAACTATTTAAGTATTTAATGAAAATAGCTATTTACGGTAGAGAGTTTAGCGCAGCGACTTTACCATACGTTCAACAAATTTTTGATGAACTAAATAAACAGGGAGCTGAACTTCTGGTCTACGAAAAGTTTTCCCATTTTATATCGGATAAGGTTAGTGCGCTGCAGATGCGGGGGACTTTCAGTCGTTACGGAGAAATTAAGGGCGCAGTTGACGTGATGCTCAGTTTGGGAGGCGACGGCACGATGCTGGATACTGTAACGCTGATCCGCGACTCCAATATCCCGGTTATCGGTATTAATCTTGGTCGTCTGGGTTTCCTGGCGAGCATCAGCAAAGATGATATTTCGACGGCTATCCAAAGTCTGGTCAGCGGAGACTATACCATAGACAGCAGGGATTTGCTCAAAGTGGAAACGGATACACCCGTGTTTGGCGATGAGAACTTTGCGCTTAATGACCTGACTATTCATAGAAGAGACAATTCGGCGATGATGATCATTCACGCGTATCTGAACGGGGAATTTCTGAATTCTTATTGGGCAGATGGTTTGATCGTGGCGACGCCAACGGGCTCAACTGCGTATTCACTGAGTTGCGGCGGGCCCATTGTTTTTCCTAAATCGGGAAACTTTGTCGTTACACCGATATCTCCACATAACCTGAACGTACGTCCGGTTGTAATATCGGATAGTTATACCCTCACGTTTGAGCTCGAAGGCAGAAGTTCTAAATATTTGCTTTCCTGTGACTCGCGTACGGAGGTGATTGATTGTTCTATGCGGTTCAGCGTGTCGAAGGCAGATTTTCAGATTAACTTAGTGCGTCTTAAAAATGAAAGCTATCTTTCGACATTGAGGAATAAGATGCTTTGGGGCATCGACACACGAAACTATTAATGAGAAGACTGGCTGTTACATTCATCCTCCTTTTGTTTTGTTCACAGATCAGGGCGCAAAGCTGGGAGCTGGGTGCATTTGGTGGAGGCATCGGATATATGGGCGATCTGAATCCGGATAATGTTTTTAAGTTAAGCGATCCGGCCTATGGCTTTCTGGTGAAAAGGAATATAGATCCCAGATGGGCCGTCAAGCTGAGTGTTATGCATGGCAAGATGAAGGGAGCAGATAGTCTCTCGTCAAACCCTCATCAACAGCAGCGCAACCTTAGCTTCGTTACACCGCTAACAGAAATCAGTTTTCAGGGTGAGTTTAACTTCTTCGATTATTTGCCATCAGCGGGTAAAAGGCGTTTCAGCCCGTACCTTTTTGCAGGCGCAGCGCTAAGTATGTTTAATCCAAAAACGCAGGTTAACGGCGAGCTCGTGGAATTGAATCCGCTGCGGACCGAGTACAAGGATTATCGGAAGTACACGATCTCTATTCCTTACGGTGCGGGCATCAAGTATAATATTAGCGGTATGTGGACGCTGGGCGCAGAGTTAGGATATCGCACATCCTTCTCGGATTATATGGATGATGTGAGTGGAAGGTATCCTGCCCGGGAGGATGTTTACTACGGGCGGGATGGGTTCAAGCCCGTGAATCTTACAGACCGGTCTGAAGAACTGGGCAGGGGGAAGTTATTTAGTTCCGGACAACAGCGCGGCGATTCAAAGGTTCGCGACAGATATTTCTTCACCGGAATTACGCTTACCTACACCTTTATGAACTGTAATTGTCCGCCGGTATTTTAGTCATGCTATTTTTTTTTACCTTTGAGCCTCAAATGCCTAAGTTAGGCTTAATTAGAAGATGAGTTTACTGGATCAGATCGACAAGAGCAAATTGCCTCAGCATATAGCAATTATTATGGATGGTAATGGGCGATGGGCTAAGGAAAAAGGCAAGCTTCGTGTATTCGGTCATCACAGCGGCGTAGTATCTGTCAAAGATATCGTAGAAGCAGCAGTTGAAGTTGGCATACCTTATATCACTTTATACACATTCTCTACGGAGAATTGGAACCGCCCCTGGCTGGAAATTACCGCATTAATGGAGTTGCTGGTATCCACCATCAGTAAAGAGACGAAGACGCTGATGGATAACAATGTTCGTTTGAATGCTATCGGCGACCTGGACAAACTCCCTGGAAAGTGCCTGAAGCACCTGAATAAGTCCATTGAAATGACTGCCGGAAATACCAAGAGCACGGTAACGCTGGCATTGAGCTACAGCTCCCGCTGGGAGATAACAGAAGCTGCGCGCAAGCTGGCAACACAGGTTCAGCAGGGCCTTATCAAACCTGAGGATATCAATGAGGAAATGTTTTCTGCCAACCTGACGACAGCGGGAATTCCTGACCCTGAGCTGATGATCCGCACGAGCGGCGAGTTCCGGATCAGCAACTATCTATTGTGGCAGTTGGCTTACGCAGAATTCTATTTTACTGACAAACTTTGGCCGGATTTCAGGCGAGAAGACCTTTTCGAGGCCATTTTAGACTACCAAAAAAGAGAACGTCGCTTTGGAATGACCAGTGAGCAGGTTTAAAAAAATCCTTTTAACAAAATTTAACAACCAATAGCGTTATTTTAGCAACGTTAAACAATTCAATGAAGAGATTTTTCATAATAATACTTTTTACTTGTGCAGCAGGCGCTGCAAGTGCTCAGTTGGGACGCCCGCAGCCGGGTGGTATGCAGCTACGTTCCCAGTCGGGAACCGAGTTGAACTATCTCAACCCTGCGGAATATGTCATTGGTGGAACTACCGTGTCGGGAGTTAAGTTTCTTGATGCGGAAATACTTATACAGATATCCAAGCTGGTAAAGGGCGACAGGATTACCGTTCCTGGAGATGCTACAGCGAATGCGCTAAAGTTCTTATGGGCACAGGGCTTGTTTGATGATGTGCAGTTAAAAGGAAACGTCAGGGGAGACTCTATCTTTTTCAATATTGAGGTTGTAGAGCGTCCGCGTTTAACAAGGATGGAGTTTACGGGCATGAAAAAGGGCCAGGTAACGGACATCAAAGAAAAGCTGGCAGACAAGACCGGAAAGATCGTTAACGAGAGTTTAATGAGCATGACTACCGCGGTGATCAAAAAATACTTTAATGAGAAAGGTTTCTTGTTCACGGAAGTTAAGTACCGTCAGAAAAAGGATACTACCGAAGCGAATAACGTTGTGCTTATTGTAGATGTTGACACAAAGACAAAGACAAAAGTAGAGAATATCACCTTTGAAGGGAATAAAGATTTTAAAGAGAAGCAGCTGAAGAAGTTTTTAAAGAAGACAAAAGAACGTTCTTCTATCAATATATTCCGATCAGGCAAGTTTTTGCTGGATAAATACGAGGAAGATAAGCTGGCATTGGTTGCCAAGATGCACGATCGTGGTTACCGCGATGCGGAGATTCTGAGCGACACGGTTATAAAGAAGCCAAACGAGCGTGTAGATATTCACATGAAGCTGTACGAAGGACCTAAGTATTATTTTGGTAATCTGACATGGGCCGGGAATGCGATTTATAAAACCGAAGCGCTTAATGACATGCTTGCGATTAAGCCGGGTGATGTGTTCAGCGAGGAGAAATTGCAGAAACGTTTGAATGGTAACCCTAATGGCGAGGATATATCTTCTCTTTACCTGAATAACGGATACCTGACGTTCAATGTTGACCCTGTTCAGACCAGAGTTTACGGAGATACTATCGACGTGGAGCTGCGCATTTATGAAGGACCGCAGTACACGATCAACAAGGTTTCATTGAAAGGAAACGATATTACCAACGATAAGGTAGTTATGCGTGAGATCCGTACGAAACCGGGACAGAAGTTTTCTAAGGAACTGGTTGTGCGTACTACCCGTGAAATTGCTCAATTGGGTAACTTCGATGAGCAGAAGACTGACGTAAGACCAATCCCTAATCCTGCTGACGGTACTGTGGACATCGAGTACACAGTAGCTGAAAAGCCTTCTGACCAGATCGAACTATCAGGTGGTTTCGGTGGTGGCCGTATTATCGGTACGCTGGGTCTGACATTCAATAACTTCTCAGCACGTAATTTGTTCAATCTGAAGGAGTGGAAGCCACTTCCGAAGGGAGACGGACAGAAGCTGAGCATACGTGGACAAACGAATGGTAAGTCATACCAGTCATACAGCTTCTCATTCTCTGAGCCATGGTTAGGCGGTAAGAAGCCGATTTATTTTGGAATCAGCGCATTTACCTCGTTGAGCTCGAATGATGATATCGCAAGGTATTACGGGTATAGGGATGATCAACGGTATAGAATCCGTTTGAACGGTGTGACATTCAGCTTAGGTAAACGTTTGAAATGGCCTGATGATTATTTCAATTTGAATCACTCGGTTAACCTGCAACAGTATAAGTTGACTAATTACCCCGGATTCTTATTCTCATCAGGTACATCTTACAACTTCAACCTTACAGAAGAGCTGAGCCGAAATTCAGTGGATGCGCCGATTTATCCTACATCAGGATCGCATATCCGTCTGACTGTTCAATTAACTCCTCCGTATTCACTATTCAACAACACGAACTATCAAACGGCTACTGACAAAGAGAAATACAGATTTACCGAATACCACAAATGGAAGTTTGAGGCACAATGGTATCAACGGATTGTTGGTAAGCTGGTAGTGAAGACTCAGGGACAGTTTGGTTTCCTTGGACAGTATAATCAGTCGACAGGTCAGTCTGCTTTCGAACGCTTCAAATTAGGTGGCGACGGTATGCAGGGATTTGATTTTCTTCAGGGATCTGAGATAATCGCGATGCGCGGTTACGAGAATAACAACGTGACGCCAATTGGCTACGACCCTCAAATTGCCCGCTATTCGGGAAGCCCTATCTTTAGCAAATATATATTTGAAATGCGTTATCCGCTGATGAACAGTCAGCAAGCTACGGTCTTCATATTGGGATTTGCTGAGGCTGGTAATACTTGGAACAGCTTTAAAGATTACAATCCGTTCAACGTACGTCGTTCAGCGGGTGTGGGAGCCAGGATCTTCCTTCCTATCTTCGGACTCTTGGGGATTGACTATGGATATGGCTTTGATAAAGTCTATGATCCTCAGACAAGCAACAGGCTCAGAAAGTCTGGCGGACAGTTCCATTTTAGTATAGCTCAACAACTTAGTGGTGGATTTTAATTAACTTTGTGTATGAAAAGATTGTTGTTTATTGTAGCGTTTGTGTGCCTTTCAGGAGCTTCGGCTTTCGCGCAACGCTTTGCTTATGTAGATAGCGAATATGTTTTGGAGCATATTCCAGAGTATGTGTCGGCTCAGAAGCAACTGGACGCTTTGTCTAAACAATGGCAAACTCAGGTAGACACGCGTTTGAAGGAGGTGGAGAATATGTATAAGTCTTATCAGGCGGATCTGGCTTTGCTTACTCCACAGGTTCGCAGGGAGCGCGAGAACGCCATCGTTCAGAAGGAAAAAGCGGCGAAGGAGTTTCAGCGTGAAAAGTTTGGATTTGAAGGTGATTTGTATCAACAGCGCATCAAACTTATTCAGCCTGTTCAGGAGCGCGTTGCAAGGGCGATCGAAGCCGTTGCTGAGAGTAACCAACTTGATATGATCCTGGATAAAAACAGTGAGGTTATACTGTTGTACGCGAGTCCGCGTTTAGATAAGAGTAACGAGGTGATTACCCGTTTGGGTTATAAGCCCGGTTCGTTAGTTAAGTAATATTTGAAAGTAACCAAGTAAATTTTTAAAATAGCAGAATGAAAAATGTAGTTAAAGTAGCAGTAGTAGCGGTAGGATTATTTTTAACGGGAACTACGGTTAATGCACAGCAAAAGTTCGCACATATCAACTCAGCGGAACTTTTACAATTAATGCCAGAAGTTAAGACAGCAGATGCCACATTTCAGACTTTCCAGAAGCAGAAACAAACTGCTTTGGAGTTGATGAATACAGAGCGCGAGAAGAAAATTGTAGCATATCAGGAAAAAGCGAAAACTGTAAGCGAGGCTAACAAGGCTACAGTTGGAAAAGAACTGGAGACTATGGGTGCTGAAATTCAGGATTTCGAAAAACGCATGCAGGAAACACAGCAGAAGGCTCAGCAGGAGCTAGGTGCTAAGCAGTCTGAATTATATCAGCCGATCTATCAGAAAGCAGAGACGGCTATCAAGGCGGTTGCTAAGGAAAAAGGATATGCTTATGTGTTTGATATCTCTCAGCCGGGAGTAGTTTACTTTGACGGTGGTGATGATATCTTAAATGTTGTTAAAACGAAATTGGGTATCACAGCGACAACTGCTGCTGCTCCTAAGAAATAATAAGTGTCATACACTTTATTCAGGCGAAGCTCTCATAGGGGGCTTCGCCTTTTTTGTTTCAGATGAAGGCCAATTAATGCTGGTGCTCACCCCCTCCGCCTGCGGCTTTTGACTGGAGGTAAAATGCACCTTTGGTGACGATGGCTGTCTCTTCAGCAATTGCATTTAGCAGCTTGATTTCCATGTAGCCTAAATCAGATACCCCGGTGACAACCTCAAGCGGTCTGAAATGGACTTTGTTTTCGTGCTCATGAGCACGTTCTTCTTTCGGATCTTCAGTATGCTCTTCACGTACTTCCTTATTTTGCACGTTATCTACTACAAAGATGAAACTCTTCCCTTGAGCACTTACCACGGCATCGAGTGGTACAGCTCTGGTGGCTTGATTTCCGACATTGATTAATGCAGAAACATACATACCCGGGATCAGGTTCTTATTCGCGCTGTTGTCAATTCGAGCGTGTGCGATCACTGCTTTACTGTCATTCTCAAAAGATTTATTGATCCCGTAGATCTTTCCGGTAATCTTTTGATTGCCCTGATTGGTTAAAACAAAGTCTACTTGCTGACCGGTTTTTACGTTGAACAAGTCTTTTTCATACACCAGCAAGTCGCAGTGGATGCTGCTGTTATCGGTAATGTTCATAAGCGGATTACTTATTTCAGCGAAGCTTCCGGTGGTTGCCATGATATGGCCCACTACGCCGCTGATCGGTGCTGAAACGGCCAGCTGAGTAATTACATCGCCTCTATCGAGGCGACTAACGCTAATTCCCATCTGTTTGAGCTGACTTTGCAGCGTCCGGAAGCGAGCCTGTTCGGAAAAATAGTTTGCTTCGGCCTGCTGATAGACTTTTCCGGTCCCCGCTTTCGCAGCCATCAGTTCTTTCTGACGTGCATATTCTTTTTCAGCAAAAGAGAGTGCGCTTTTAGACGCAAGATAATCCTGCTGCACCTGAATGAACTCTGGGTTCTCCAGTGTAACCAATGTTTGTCCTTTGCGAACGTAGCTTCCTTCCAGCACATGTATCCTTCGTATCAATCCCCCTATAAGAGGATGTACCTCTGCCTTACTTTGGGGTGGTACTTCGAGGAGTCCGTTAGCTTTCACGACGCTCTTAAGATTTTTGAATTCCATTTTGCCAATGGTTATTCCGACCGCTTGCATCTGCTTTTCCGTGAGTGAAAGCGCATCGGAATGTTCCTCTTCTTCGTGTTCTGTCTCGGTCTGATTGTTATTTCCGGAGCAAGAGATGAGTAGGAGCATACCTAGCATCAAAGCAAGGCGGGATGCAGATGTATGTATTTTTAAAGTTGCAGATTTCATTACAGTGTTCCTTTTAAATAATTCAGTTGAATTGTTGCCTGATTGAATTGATGCAAGGCTTCCAGATACCCTATACGGATATTAATAGCTTGTGTTAAATTTTGCAAGTGTTCGACATAGCCGATTTCGCCTTTTTCGAAGGCAAACTGAGATATTCTCAGCATCTCTGAGGCTTCATTTAGCGCCGAAGACTGGTAGTATTCCAAGGCCTGGACTTGTTTATTCACCTCCGCAGCCTGTTTGGTGTAGTTTGAGCCGAGATTATTTTGAAGGCTGGTCAGACTGCTTTGTGCAATCCGGCGTTCGATATCAGCGGCCCTGATCCTGGCCCGTTGAGCTCCGATCGCCAGCGGAATACCAAGACCTACCTGAAATCCGGCGATACGTGTACCGGGAAAGTATTCTCTGCTGATATTCGCCGGATTAAAGTCATGAATAATCAATTGATGAGAATAGCCGAGTGTGATATCGGGAAGTAGCTTGCGTTTTTCGAGGCGAATGCGGTCGCCGCTGATCTCTATCACCTTTTGCTGCTGTAATATCACAGGGTTTGCATCAAAGGATTGATTGCGGCCTGTATCAACATCGAGCGCTTTCAGATCCTCAGCGACAATCACTTCCCTGCTTCCGGTCAGTTTTTTTAGTTCAGCCTGCATGATCAGCAAATCAGACTCTGTTTGCCTTTGTTGCATGCCGACCTCTTTTTGCCTGCTTTGAGCAGCCAGTTTTTCCAGATAGGAGGTTTCACCTGAGCTGTACCTTACCGATGCTCGGTCATCGAAGTTCCTGTAAATGCTGTCGAGCGATTGAAGTAGCGCGGCTTTCTTCTGGAAGTAGGCCAGCTGCTGATAGGCAGAGCTTACGTCTCTTATCAGGTTAAGTTTCGCCAGATGGAATCCTGTTTCCGCGAGGCTCCGCTCTCCTTTGAGAACATCCCTTTGGGCAGCGTACACAGAAGGAAACGCAAAGGACTGACTTAAATTCAAGCTATTATCATTGCTTCCTCCGGCGGTGGGGTCCTGGGATAAAGTAAGCACAGTTTTGTCGAGCTCAAAGGCTGTAGATTGAAGTGCGGCTGCCTGATCGATGGCAAGAGAGCTTGCCTTCAAAGATGGGTTACTTTCTCTTGCCATCTCAATGACCTGGTGCAAGGACTTTGTGTCCTGAGCGAACAGCCTTTCGACCGGCGTCATTGAAAGGGCCAGCATCAGGAAAATGGCCGGTAGGCCAGGCCAGGGATTTAATCGCATTTTCTTTTCTTGTTTTTCGAATACCAAAATATACAGAGCCGGCAAAATGAGCAGCGTTAGCAGGGTAGCGGAAATCAGACCGCCGATAACAACTGTTGCGAGGGGTTTCTGAACCTCAGCTCCGGCCGTAGTGGAAAGGGCCATCGGTAAAAATCCGAGAGATGCCACAGAAGCGGTTAAAATAACGGGTCTTAATCTCACGTAGGTGCCTTTTCTTACTCTTTCATAGATGTCGGTAATCCCTTCAGCTTTCAGCTGGTTAAAATACCCGACCAAGACGATTCCATTCAGGACAGCTACTCCGAAAAGGGCTATAAAGCCTATTCCTGCTGAAATACTGAACGGCATATCCCGTAAAGCTAAGGCCAGTATTCCTCCTATGGCAGACAATGGTACAGCGGTAAAGATCAAAAGTGTTTCTTTAAGAGACCGGAAGGTAAAATAGAGCAGCGAAAGGATCAGTAAGAGAGCGGCAGGAACAGCCACAGACAGTCTTTCTTTTGCTTTGTTCAGGTTCTCGAACTGTCCGCCATACGTGGTATAATAGCCTGATGGAAGCTTCAGATTGTTTTGAAGCTTCTGTTCGATTTCATAAACCACGCTTTCCACATCTCGTCCTCTGACATTAAATCCAACATAGATCCTTCTGCGGGAATCCTCATGGGAGATTTGGGCCGGCGCATCCTTGATTTCAATCTTTGCGATCTGGCTTAAAGGTATCTGGTTGCCTGAGGGGAGAGGCAGGTAAAGGTTTTCGATGCTTTTGATGTCTTCCCGCAATTCACGCCGCAGCCTTACCACGAGATCGAAGCGCTGGTCTCCTTCAAACACTACTCCAGCTATCTTTCCGGCGAAAGCAGTCTGCAGAATGTTGTTCACTTCTTCAATAGAAAGTCCATACTGCGCGATCATATCCCTGTTGGGGGTTACCAGGATTTGCGGTAGTCCGCTAACCTGTTCCACCATTGGTTCACTTACTCCCTCAACATCTTTGATCAGCAGTGCAATCTTATCCGCGTTTTCAGACAGAATCTCCATGTCATCTCCGAATACTTTAATCGCCACATCCTGTCGGATTCCCGTCATGAGCTCGTTAAACCGCATCTGCATGGGTTGAGTAACCTCTACTCTGATCCCCGGTATAACAGAAAGGGCTTCTTCAATCAATTCGGATATTTCAGCGCGGCTTGAGGCGCGGGTCCATTCTTCTTTCGGTTTCATAGAAAGCATCATATCGCCACGTTCTATCGGCATAGGATCTGTCGGAATTTCAGCGCTGCCTATGCGGGTTACGGCCTGGAGTATCTCGGGGAACTCGGCTTTCAGTACCTTCTCCGCTTTACCAAAAGTTTCAATTGCCTGGGTAAGTGAGGTTCCTTGCATCATGCTGATTTCAACAGCCAGGTCGCCTTCTTCCAACGTAGGAATAAATTCCCCGCCCATCCGACTGAATAACCAGATGCTTACGGCCAGGATGGCCACAGAGAGCATTACGACTGTACGCTTTATTCTTAAGGTGCGGTTTAACACAGGCTGATAGATCCGATGAAGAGAGTCCATTATACGATCAGAAAAATTGCGTTTATGAGTGGTCTTTTTGCTCAGGAATAAGGCGCTCGCCATTGGAACCCAGGTGAGCGAAAGAATAAATGCACCCAGAATGGCAAAAGAGACCGTTTCAGCCATAGGTCTGAACATTTTACCCTCGATACCAACGAGAGAAAGTAAAGGAAGGTACACGATCAGTATGATGATCTCCCCGAAAGCAGCACTGTTTCTGATCCTGGAGGAGGCTGTATATACTTCCTCATCCATCTGATTTTGATTTAATTTCTGAATTCCGCTGATGTGGAACGTTGCGGTACTGATCCGGTGAACAATGCTTTCCACTATGATGACAGCACCATCCACAATCAATCCAAAGTCAATAGCTCCAAGGCTCATGAGGTTGCCAGATACGCCAAATAGTCGCATCATTCCCAGAGCAAACAGTAGTGAGAGGGGGATGACGGAAGCGACCACGAGTCCTGCACGAAGGTTCCCAAGTAGAAGCACCAGGATAAACACGACAATGAGGCCACCCTCGATCAAGTTCTTTTCGACTGTTCCGATTGCGCGGCCAACCAATTCTGTCCGGTCAATAAAGGGCTCAATCACGACCCCTTCAGGCAGGGACTTTTGGATCTGCACCATCCGCTCTCTGACATTCCTGATCACTTCGTTGAAATTTTCCCCTTTCAACATCAACGTAATGCCGGCTACAACCTCGCCTTCACCGTTTCGGGTCACTGCCCCATAACGTGTTGCACTCCCAAATTGTACGTCGGCTACATCCCGAACAAGTACGGGAATCCCTTTGGTGTTCGAGATTACTATTTTCCCAATGTCAGAAAGGGTTTTAACCTGACCGAGACCTCTAATGAAGTAGGCGTTATTCTGTTGCTCGATATAGGATCCGCCGGTGTTGGCATTATTTTTCTGCAGCGCGTTGTAGATATCTGTGACGGTGACCCCGAAGGCATTCAACCTGTCGTTATCGACAGCGACCTCGTATTGTTTGACATGGCCACCCCAGGCGCTGACCTCAGCGAGCCCCTTCGTACTGGTCAACTGCCGTTTGATGATCCAGTCCTGAATCGTCCGGAGATCTGTTGCCGTATATTTTTTTTCGTATCCGGGCTTCGTATGAACGACGTAATGATAAATTTCACCGAGCCCCGTAGTGATCGGGCCCATCGAAGGCTTTCCCATGCCCTCCGGTATCTGGGATTCTGCTTCCTTCAGGCGTTCGGAAACCTGTTGTCTGGCCCAGTAGATGTCAGTCTTATCATTGAATACGATGGTAATGACGGAGATACCCGAGCGGGATATAGACCGCTGTTCTTCTACGTCCGCAATATTGCTGAGGGCCAGTTCTACAGGGTTCGTGATGAACTGCTCTACTTCCTGGGCACCCAGATCGGGTGCCTGAGTAATTACCTGCACCTGGTTGTTGGTTATGTCAGGAACCGCGTCTATGGGAAGGTTGAATGCTGAATAAGCTCCCCAGATTATCAGGAGTATGACGCCAACGGCAACAACAACCTTATTCCGTACGGAATAAAGAATTATTTTATCTAACATGGAATGTTACGATTGAATTAAAAGAGATAGTATGAGCTATGGCAGCAGAGGGCTACCTTAAACATGCAGTTAGCTTAAGCGGGGAGGTTGCCATATGGAAAACAGGGTTTCCATTTTCTGTCCGGACAAATGCTCACCGTAACACTTATGCAGGCGCCCGGTTATAGCAATCGTGGAGGTAGTTAAGTAGATTAGGGTAGGACTCGTGCAGCAAGTACACTGACAAAAAGGAGAGCAGGTATCTCCTTCAATATGATTTGAGGAATCTGCAGCACTTCTTACCTCGACTTTCTCTTTGCCTGATTCCGCATGCACATCGGCGCAGGGTATAAGACCCAAAACCAGAACCATGACACATAATATGTAGCAAAGAGCTTTCACAGGGCAAATATATAATTAATACGTTGAACATAAAGTGCATCGGGTTTTCTTAAAGGTGTCAGAAATTCACTTTTATCACTTCAGATTCATATCTTATTAAATGCGCTGATTATCGTCTGTATTTTTTAAGTTTGCAGGTACGAAGCGATAAAATTGAATTTCTATATAACATATATTCTGATTAGTGTCCTGCTCTTCTCTTTCGCAGCAATCTTTGCGTTGTTTAGTGTGTACGCAGAGCGGAAAGTGGCAGGTTTCATCCAGGATCGCCTAGGCCCGATGGAGAACGGTAAGTGGGGAACCATGCAGACGCTCGCCGATGCTTTGAAGCTTTTACAGAAGGAGCAAATTACACCGACTGCGGCTGACAAGATCTTGTTTGCGTTGGCACCCATTATCATCTTTATTTCGGTTTATATGGGATTCGCGGCTCTTCCCTGGGCGCCGGGCGTTATTCCTGCGGCGCTGAATATCGGCGTTGTTTACATTTTTGCCATTATATCGATAGAAGCGATCGGAATCCTGATGGCCGGCTGGGGATCTAACAATAAATATTCTTTATTGGGCGCACTGAGGTCGGTTGCCCAGGTAATATCTTATGAAATACCTGCCGGTATAGCCATCATTTCTGCTGTAATGATCGCGCAGTCTCTGGATATGCATGCGATCGCTTCGAGGCAGGGGGTGGGAACTCCGGAAACCATCTGGTTTATGGGGTTCTGGGATGTGACGAATATCGGAGGGATTTTTTCCTGGCATATTTTCCAGGCTCCTCATCTGATTGTAGCTTATGTCATTTACTTTATCGCTTCACTAGCCGAATGTAACCGTGCACCTTTCGATATTCCGGAGGCAGAGTCTGAGCTTGTGGCAGGTTTTCATACGGAATACACGGGAATGCGTTTTGGATTTATTTTCCTCGGGGAGTATGCTATGATGTTCCTGGTGGGCATGGTAGGAGTAGTGCTGTTTCTGGGAGGATGGAATACTCCTTTGCCTAATATCGGATCGCTTAGGTTAGCGGACTGGACAACCGGGATGGGATGGGGCATTTTCTGGACTTTCTCGAAGGTCTTGCTGGTTGTGTTGGTTCAGATGTGGATCAGGTGGACGCTGCCACGGGTAAGGGTAGACCATTTGATGAGTTTTTGCTGGAAGATACTAACGCCCCTGGCTTTTTTATGTATGGCCATTTCGGGTGTGTGGCGTCTCCTGGTCATGTAAAGAAGAGGAGGTATCGTGATTATAAGAAAAACCATAAACGCTATTAAAACTTCATGGAAAGGCATGGCCCTTACTTTGAAGCACCTTTTTGCTGTTAATAAGCGAAGGAAGAGCGTGGATATACGTTCGGATAATTATTTCGAGCAAAAGGAGGGGGTGGTAACGGTTCAGTATCCGAAAGAAAAGCTTCCGATCCCTGAAGTAGGGAGGTATCAGCTGGATGTTGTGATCGATGACTGTATTGTATGTGATTTGTGTGCGAAGGTTTGTCCGGTTGATTGCATTGAGATTGAAAGTATAAAAGGAACCGGCCCCATTGGTATTACCTCCGATGGGACCACCAAAAGGCTACATGCGGCGAAGTTCGATATCGACATGGCTAAGTGTATGTACTGTGGATTGTGTACAGTGGTTTGCCCAACGGAGTGTATCACGATGACCGATACGTATGACAGGAGCGTTACGAATGTGGCTGATCTGATATATAAGTTTTCGGAAATGACACCTGAAGAGGCTGAAGAGAAAAGACAAGAGCTTGCGGCGCAGCAGGCAGAAAAGCAGGCGGCGAAGGACGCGGCGGCGTTAAAGGCATTTCACGATAGAAACAAAACATGAACATAGAGCAGGTTGTATTCTATATTCTGGCTGCCACGGTGTTGTCTTCTGCCTTTATGGTAGTGTTTAACAGAAATATGGTGCGATCTATATTTTTGTTCTTTGTGACATTGTTCGCTATGTCGGGCCTTTTTATTTATGCGCTGGCAGACTTCGTCGCGGTGACTCAGCTGATCGTATATGTCGGAGGAATGCTCGTTCTTATGATATTTGCGTTTTTGTTGTCCAGTAAGACGATTTTAAACACCAGTGCCACACATAAGACAAGTTTGATCGGCCTGCATCATCTGCCGGGAATGCTGATCTCGCTGTTGTTCTTTCTGATACTCTTTGTCACGATCCATCAGGCAAATCCTGAAGAGATCGGCTGGGTCAGGAATGCGGGGAATAATACTTTAGTTGCCAGTGATAATACGATTCATGCAATAGGAATAAACTTGATGACACGCTACCTCATTCCGTTTGAGATTATTTCGGTCCTATTGATGATGGCTTTAATCGGAGCAGCTCATCTGGCAAGAAGAACAAAGAAGCAATGATACCATTATCTCATTTTATGCTCATCAGCGGCCTTCTCTTTTGTATAGGCCTTTACGCTGTGCTATCGAAGCGCAACGCCATCATGATATTGATCGGTATTGAGTTTATGCTGAACGCAGCAATACTGAATCTGGTAGCCTTTGGCAAGTATGATAAGCAGGTTATGGGCGGACAAATGTTTGCTTTATTTGCTATTGTCCTGGCTGCTGCAACGGTTGCTGTGTCGCTGGCCATCATACTGAATGTTTATACGTACCATAAAAATATTGATCCGACCACCATTGATCAGCTGAGGGACTAGTTTTGGAGGCACTTATATCTGAAAATATTGTATTCATCTCCCTGCTTATAGCAGTTATGCCTTTGCTGACGTTTTTCGGGAGCCTGATCTTCCGCGGGAATGTAATCCGTGGTGGGGCTTTCGCCATATGTAACATAAGCCTGAGTCTGATTCTGTCGTTTATTCTGTTTATGCAGGTTTGGAATGGACCTGCTATACATGAGCAGTTCAGTTGGTTTACCATCGGCAGTTGGGAACTGCAGGTAGGGGTATTACTGAACAATCTGTCAGTTCTCATGCTGCTGCTAGTGTCGGGCATTGCCTTGCTGGTCAATATTTATTCTACGAAATACATGCAGGGCGACCCCTATATCCGCCGCTACTGGGCTTATCTCGGTCTGTTCTGTTTTTCTATGCTCGGATTGGTGATCGTTGATAATCTTTTGCTGATATACATGTTCTGGGAGCTGGTTGGGTTCTCTTCTTACCTGCTGATCGGTTTTTGGTTTACGCGCAGTACGGCTGTTCGCGCGAATAAAAAGGCCTTTATTATGAATAGGTTGGGAGACCTTGGTTTTCTGATCGGTATCATGATCCTTTTCTCACAATTTCAAACGCTTGATGTTACACGGCTATTTGGGGCCGATGGCCTTGTAAAGGCTGCGGTTGTTTCGGGTGGCTCATGGATCGGTAGTGCGGGCAGTATGCCCGCGGAATGGCTGACCACAGCAGGTATTGTTTTTTTTCTGGCTGCGGTGGCTAAGTCTGCACAGTTTCCTCTTCATACCTGGCTGCCGGACGCGATGGAAGGGCCGACTTCCGTGTCTTCTCTTATTCACGCCGCGACGATGGTTGCAGCAGGAGTTTTTTTAATTGCACGCGTTTATCCCCTCTTTGACGATACGGTACTACTTGTTATTGCTTCGATAGGAGCTTTTACCGCATTTATGGCCGCTACTATTGCTTTGACGCAGAACGACATTAAGCGTATTCTGGCTTATTCTACGATCTCACAGCTCGGTTTTATGATGCTTGCCATGGGAGTGGGTGCTTCAGGTTCCGCGCTGTTTCACCTGGTGACGCATGCATTTTTCAAGTGCCTGCTGTTCCTGGCGGCCGGTGCGATTATTCATGAGATGGCGCATCTGAAAGAGAAGTCGGGCAAGGATTTTGATCCCCAGGACATTCGGAATATGGGTGGGCTAAGAAAGCATATGCCCGTCACCTTCATCACCATGGCAATAGGATCTCTGGCTCTCGTGGCCCTGCCTCTCACATCCGGATATCTTTCGAAAGACGCGATCCTGATCCAGTCATTTGAATGGGCAGAAGGCTCCGCTGGCTGGCATAGGCTGATCCCCGTTTCGGCGATGATCACATCCTGGCTAACGGCGTTTTATATATCGCGACTGATCTTCAAGGTTTTCTTTGGCGAGTTCAGGCTTTCGGCATTGACAGGAGGTCATGTGCATGAGGCTCACGCAGCGATGAGATATGTGCTGGTTATTCTCAGTGTTTTTTGTTTGTTTCCAGTGTTTTCTTTCCATCCCCTGCTGTTTGAAGACGCCTGGATACTGCAGGGTTTTCCACAAATTGATAGTATGACGCGTGTTAACGCCTTCCATACTGTTGTGCCGGCAGCGGTAAATCTGATTTCTATTGCGTTGATCTGCCTGTGTTACAGGTGGTATGCGGCGACAGCTAAAGCACCCGATTACAGCCGAAGCGTATTGTTTAAGTTTTCACAGGATCAATGGCATATCGACCGGTTTTATTCGTCGGTACTGGTAAGCGGAACTACTCGCTTCGCCGGATTGCTATACTGGATTGATCGCCATATTGTAGATGGGCTGGTCAACACAGCAGGCGCGCTGGGAAGGCGGCTGGCGGCTGGTTCACGGTGGATCGACCGGTATGTGGTTGACGGACTGGTAAACTTTTCGGGATACCTGGCAGGCGTTGTGGGAAACTTCGTTCGCCATTTTCAAACAGGACGCCTGCAGCATTATCTTGTTACGATGCTGATCATTATATTGACACTTTTTATTTTTAAATACTACACTGCAGCTATATGAGTTTGCTTTCGATATTAATTTTCCTGCCTTTGCTGGCAGGGCTCCTGATTCTCATCATTCCTGCATCCGCAAGGAACAGCTATAAATATGTGGCGCTGGCTGCGGTGTGTATCCAGGTATTGATAAGCGCTTATATTTATCTGAACTTCAATGGAGACGTCTATTCAGGAGTGGATACAGAAGCGAAGTTTCAATTGGTGGAACGTGTGCCCTGGATAAACTTGAATCTCGGTGCGATGGGTAAGCTGCAGATTGATTACTTCCTGGGGATAGATGGCTTATCAATGCCGTTTCTGGTGCTGACATCCATCGTCATGCTGGTAGCATTAATTGCGTCCTGGGAGATTAAAGTTAACCTGAAAGGGTACTTTGCGCTGTTCTTATTACTGGACACGGCTGTCTTGGGTGTCTTTTCGGCTTTAGACTTCTTCCTGTTTTATATTTTCTATGAGTTGATGTTATTACCGCTTTACTTCCTGATCGGGATGTGGGGAGGAATACGCCGGGAATATGCTGCTATCAAGTTTTTCCTGTATACCCTATTCGGCTCGGTATTTATGCTGCTGGTGATTATTGGGCTGTACTTTTCGGTGACAGATCCGGTTACGGGCAATCATACATTCAACATGCTGAGTATGATGGATCCAAAGAACTACGTTGATGGTTCTATTTTTTCCGCATTGGCTAATGCTGAGTTTTTTGGAATCTCCGCGCGACTGATAGGATTTATTGTGCTTTTTATAGCCTTTGCTATCAAGGTTCCTATTGTTCCGTTGCATACCTGGCTACCGGATGCGCACGTGGAAGCTCCGACACCTGTATCGATCATACTTGCAGGTATCCTGTTGAAGATTGGGGGATATGGAATTTTGAGGGCTTGTGTGAGTATATTTCCCGATGCGGCGGTTCAGTCAGCGTGGTGGTTGGGACTTATTGGTGTGATTTCTATTCTCTATGGTGCATTGAATGCCCTTGCTCAGAAAGACCTCAAGAGGATGATCGCTTATTCTTCGGTATCGCATATGGGTTTCGTGCTCCTGGGAATAGCTTCCGTTACTGCGGAAGGAATCAGCGGAGCGATGATGCAGATGATTAGTCACGGTTTTCTCTCATCGATGTTGTTTTTTCTGGTGGGGGTGATCTACTCCAGGGTGCATGACCGCTCGATACCTAATTTTAGAGGACTTGCGCTGATCATGCCTCGGTACACCGCTTTCATCATGATCGCTTTCTTTGCCTCGCTGGGGTTGCCGGGCTTTTCGGCATTTATAGCGGAGGCTTTTAGTTTAATTGGGGCGTTTAACTCATCGTCGATAAACGGGCTCCTTCCGAGATGGATGGCTGTTTGCGGCTCTATCGGAATATTCCTGAGTGCCTGCTACTTCCTCTGGACGTTGCAAAGGATGTTCTTTGGAGAAACGAGACTAATGGGAGGCGATAAATGGAAGGCGCTTCTTACTGATGTCAACCCGAGAGAGTTGACTGTGCTGTGTATTTTGACGTCTTTCGCACTGGTGCTGGGTATTATGCCGTCTCTGGCTTTTGATAAAATGAACGCTTCTGTGCTTGAACTGATTCGTCTAGTTAATCTGAAATAATATGAACGAGTTTGCAAGTCAGGTACCATCGCTCATGCAAAGTATCCGGGAGGGAATTCCTTACTTTCTTCCGGAGATCGTGCTTATAGCGACTTTCGTTTGTGTGATTGTTACCGACCTCTTCTTCCCGGGAAAAAAGTCAGTATATACGCTCGGCGTGGGAATAGCTGGAATAGCGGTATCGCTTTTTTTTAGTGTATTGCAGTTTCAAGCCCTAAGCGAACCTTTACGTCTCTTTCATGGATCCCTCACGATTGATAGGGTAGCTGGCATCTTTAAAATATTATTTAGCGGAATAGTGCTTGTATATGCACTTTTTATACGGGGAAATACACGCTTGCAAGACCACGTAAAAGGTCCGGGCGATCTATATCTGCTGTTGCCGGGGGTGCTTCTGGGACTAAATCTGATGGCGATGTCGTCTGGTCTGCTGATGATCTATCTTTCCATAGAGATGATCTCCATCGTTTCTTATCTGATGGTGGGTTATGTATCTGATAGTCCCAGGCAATCGGAAGCTGCTATGAAATATGCCTTGTTCGGGGGTGTTTGTTCAGCGATTATGCTATATGGAATATCTCTTCTGTATGCTTTTACGGGTACGCTGATATTGTCAAACCCAGCCTTTATGAATGGATTATCGGAGATGCCGCAGGCTGCGGTTGCCATCGCTGTTATCCTGGTGTTGGTCGGAATAGGCTTTAAGTTGTCTTTTGTCCCGCTTCACTTTTGGAGTCCTGACGTGTACGAGGGGGCACCTCTTCCGGTAACGGCGTTCCTTTCTACAGGACCCAAGCTCGCCGGTTTTGCGATCCTACTTCGTTTCCTTGATCCGTATTATGCTTTTCAAGCTAATGGCCACGCAACAGTGTTTGATTTTATGCCGGTACTTTCGCTTATAGGTATCAGCTCGATGATTGTTGGGAATTTTGCAGCCATTTGGCAGGACAACGTAAAAAGGATGCTTGCCTATTCGTCAATTGGACATACTGGTTTGTTGATGATGGCTGTGGTAGTGCACTCTGCAAACGGAGTAAAAGCTCTAATTTTTTACCTGATGATGTACGCGATTATGAATATGGCCGCATTCATTTTTGCCGCTAAGATTGAAGAGGGCTCGGGTGCCATCAACATCTCAGACTACAAAGGACTGGGCAGAAAATTTACGCTCGAGATGGTTTGCTTTGTGGTGATACTCATGTCGCTCACGGGCCTGCCGCCGCTGGCCGGCTTTATCGGAAAGGTTCTTATTTTTACGGCAGCTATTGAGCAGTATTCGTCAACGAGCTCGGTTTGGTTGCTGCTTCTATTGATTGTAGCTGCCATCACAACGGTTGTTTCTTTATTTTACTACTTCAAAATCCCGTTAAATGCTTTTCTGCGAAGTTCTGAGAAAATGGAGAACATGACGCCGAAGCGTGACTTTCTCACTTATATCGCAGTTGTTCTGACCATGCTGTTATTGGTTTGGGGCATCATGCCAGGGATGCTGGTGTAATTAGATGTTTAGAGTTGTGTCATCTTTTGATATTTAACTTCATTATTACCTTAAATGTTCTAATTTTGCGGGCTCATTGATATTCCATGAGCGAAGCAATAAAACATGAGTGCGGAATAGCATTCATTCGTCTATTAAAACCCCTTTCTTTTTATCAGCAAAAATATGGTACGGCCTTATACGGCTTGAATAAATTGTACCTATTGATGGAGAAACAGCATAACCGAGGCCAGGACGGCGCCGGGATTGCGACCATTAAGCTCGATGTGACGCCAGGAAACCGATACATCAGCCGCTACCGGGCTATGGGTTCTACAGCGGTGTCTGAGGTATTTGAATATGTGCAGAAAAAGTTCGCAGATATTCAAAGTGTTCCGGAACTATTTCAGAATGCTGAGTGGCTAAAAGAAAACGTAAGTTTTACAGGCGAGGTATTGATGGGGCACCTGCGCTATGGTACCCACGGTAAGAACAGTGTAGAAAACTGTCATCCTTTTCTGCGTCAGAACAACTGGATGAGCAGAAACCTGGTGATTGCCGGTAACTTCAACATGACCAATGTTGACGAGCTGCTGGATCAGTTATTTGAGCTGGGGCAGCATCCGAAAGAGCGTGCAGATACCGTGACGGTTCTCGAAAAGATCGGTCATTTTCTGGATGACGAAAATCAGCAGCTTTTTGATCAGTTTAAGCATGAAGGACATACTAATGCAGAGATCAGCAGGCTGATTGCCGATAATATTGATGTTGCGAAAATTCTTAAGCGTTCTGCAAAGACCTGGGACGGAGGCTATACGATAGAAGGGATCTTTGGGCATGGCGATGCATTTGTGATGCGCGATCCTTCAGGAATTCGTCCGGCCTATTATTATCAGGATGACGAGATAGTAGTGGCGGCATCTGAGCGTCCTGCGATTCAGACAGCATTTAACATTCCGATAGACGCTGTGAAGGAGATAAAGCCCGGACATGCGCTGATCGTTAAGAAGAACGGACAGGTTTCAGAGGAGATGTTTCGCGAGCCTGAAGTGCAGAAGTCATGTTCTTTCGAGAGAATCTATTTTTCAAGAGGAAGTGACGCATCTATTTACCGTGAGCGTAAGCAGCTGGGAAGACTACTTTGTCCGCAGATCCTTGACGCTGTTGATCATGACTTAAAGAATACGGTATTCTCTTTCATTCCAAATACTGCTGAAGTAGCTTTTTACGGGATGGTTGAGGGTTTGCATAAATACATCAAACGTTATCAGAAAGATACGCTGCTGAAAAGAAGCGATAAAATTTCTGATGCTGAGCTTGAAGAAGTGCTGAGTATTGCTCCCCGCGTTGAAAAGATTGCGATTAAGGATGTTAAGCTTCGTACGTTTATTACCCAGGATGCCGACAGGCAGGATATGGTGTCCCATGTTTACGATACTACTTATGGCCTTGTAAACGCCCATGCTGATAATCTGGTGGTGCTGGACGATTCGATCGTAAGAGGAACGACGCTGAAGCAGAGTATTCTGAAAATCCTTGATCGTCTTAAACCTAAACAAATCGTTGTGGTTTCGTCTGCTCCGCAGATCAGGTATCCTGACTGCTACGGTATAGATATGTCGAGGATGGGCGAATTTGTGGCGTTTGAAGCCGCGATAGCTTTGCTGAAAGAGACGGGCAGGGAGAATGTTATATATGAAACCTATGAAAAATGTCAGCAGGCTGTGTTGGATGGAAAAGAGAAGCAGGAAAACTTTATAAAGGCAATATATGCGCCATTTACTGATGATGAGATATCGGCCAAGATAGCTCAGATCATATCTCCGAAAGAGATAAATGCTAAAGTTGAGGTAATCTATCAGACGCTGGATAATTTACATAAAGCGTGTCCGGATCATTTGGGAGACTGGTATTTCTCAGGTAATTATCCTACTCCAGGTGGTAATAAGGTGGTGAACAAGGCCTTCATGAACTGGATGGAAGGGAAGAATCAGAGAGCTTACGTTTAAGTTCGCGTTCCGTTAGGACAGCAGATCATATATAAGCTTCAAAGCAAAAATCATAATGAGAGAACCCGCTACTCTGTTTAAGAGTACGATGGTTCTCTCTTTTATTTTATAGCGTAGTTTGTTTGCGTAATAGGCTTTGACGGAATCCATGCTGAACTGTGTGATGAGGATGGAACCGAAGAAGGGAAAGATCTGTTGGGCTTGTATTTCGCCGGTAACGGAGATAATGCTGCTGGTTACGGTGATCCAGTAGATTAAGAGTGATGGATTGAAGATACACATCAGGAAACCTTTGAAGAAGTAGCCCGTGTTTCTTTTGGTGGAAGTGATATTATCGTAGTTGATTTTGACTTTTTTCAGAAGATAGAAGAAGCCTATGCCCATCATAACCGCCGCGCCGGTGAGTCCGATCACATAACGGTATTCGTTTTCAAACTGGATGAAGGAAGAGCCATAAAGGGCTAGCGATACGTAAATTACATCGCTCATAAGTACACCTCCCGCAAGGGAAATGCCTGCATGAAAGCCTTTTTCAATGCTAGTCTTTAAAAGAGCGAAAAAAACCGGTCCAGTTGCAAAAGAAAGAACTATGCCAAGTCCTATACCAGAAATAATTGTTTCAAGCATCTATTAGTGGTTGGAAGTGTGCGAATATCCAAAAAACCTCATAATATCCCAGCAGTATTATAAATTAAATTATTTTTGAAAGGAGTTAGAATAGACTACTCATATACGCAGGAATGTTTTATTTATTGTTCAGATGAAAACAGAGAGACCGAGTTTCGAAAGTATATTTATGAATCTGGCGACTGAGCTTGCACAGCGGTCTCACTGTGTAAAGGCGCAGGTCGGCGCCGTGCTGACCAAGGATACACGAATCATTTCTATAGGGTATAACGGTCCTCCTGCCGGAACCCATAACTGTGATGAGGAATTCCCAGAGACCGGCTGTGCGCGGGATGCAAAGGGAAGCTGTTCACTGGCCCTGCATGCTGAAGAGAACGCGATATTGTATGCCTCAAAAAATGGTGCAGACCTGGAGGGGTCGACCTTGTATGTAACGCTTTCACCCTGCCTGCCCTGCGCCCGATTGATCTTTTCTTCTGGTATAAAAAAAGTATTGTACAGGAACTCTTATGCCGCATACAAGGGCCTTGCCAATGATGAGGGTGTAGATTTTCTGAACCGTTTCGGTGTGGAGACCTTACAAATCAGTGAAGCTTAGTCAGCTCGTCGAGGAGAATGCTGGCAATCGCATCGGAAGTTTGGGCGATGATTTCGTCGGGGCTACCCTCGAAGTATAGCCTGGTCATCCATGCTTTCTGTTTGATGTATCCATTCACAAATATTGTTCCGACCGGCTTTTCGGGAGACTCACTGCCTCCAGGGGAAGCCAGCCCTGTTACCGCAACGATTATGTCGGCGGGCATCAGCCTTTTTAAACCGTCAGCCAGGAGACGAGTAACTTCCTGAGATTCAGGTGTGTATTTTTCGATGATTTCCTCGCTAATTTTAAATAGCTCCTGCTTTACAGATGCGTCGTAGCATACTATTGAGCCTTTCAGGATTTTTCCGCAATCGGGAACTGAACTAAAATCGTATATCAGTTTTCCCGTAGTAACGCTTTCGGCGAAAGAGATGGTCAGGTTTTTTTCTAATAGGGTGTGACAGCAGGCAATGACTGATCTTGATACCATTTGTTTTTATTTTGGGTAGAATTTGGTTAATAACAAACACCATTGTGCTTGGTTTGTATTAAAATGTATGAAAGGATCAAGTATGAAAAATGTCTTAACTATAACATTGAACCCGGCAGTTGATAAAAGCAGTACTGTAGACCGTATTGCTCCTGAAAAGAAATTGCGATGTGAAACACCTGTATTTCAACCTGGCGGTGGCGGGATTAATGTTTCGAGAGGATTGATCAGGCTGGGTGTAGATTCGACGTCATTCTTCCTTTCAGGCGGTAGGACCGGCGCGTTGCTCGAGGAATTGGTGGAAGAAGAAAATGTGAGGGTTAATCCGTTCCCGGTTTCGGGGAATACGCGGGAGAACTTTATAGTAGTGGAAGGTAGTACAAACCAACAGTACCGCTTTGGGATGCCCGGAAATGAAATTACCGAGGAGGAGCAAAGCGGTATTCTGGATACGATCAGCGCCATGACGCCCTTTCCTGACCTCGTTGTGATCAGCGGCAGTCTTCCTCCGGGTATTTCGCCGGCCTATCTCAGGACGCTGGTTAAGTTGGCGAAGGACAAGTCGGCCAAAGTTATCGTGGATACATCTGGTGCCGCATTGAAGGAAGTATTAGAAGAAGGTGTTTATCTGGTGAAGCCCAATCTGGGCGAACTGGGAAACCTTACGGGCATTGATTCTCTGGATAACGATTCAGCAGACGAAGCCGCCCAGGAACTTGTGGATGCAGGAAAGGCCGAAGTAGTGGTCGTTTCTATGGGGGCTCAGGGTGCTTATGTGGTAACAAAAGATCTCAAAGAATATGTTCCGGCGCCTGCTGCGAAGAAATTGACTACGGTTGGTGCGGGAGACAGTATGGTGGCAGGAATGATTTCGGTGCTTGCCAGGGGAGGTGAATGTTCGGAAATGGCCAGAATGGGTGTGGCTTGTGGTACGGCAGCTACTATGAACCCCGGGACGGGATTGTTCAAGAAGCATGATGCGGACCGCTTGTTCAAGTGGTTAAACAAACGGTCTGCAAATGCTGTTACGACGTAAATGTATCCAAAAGCGTCATAACTTCTACACCAGTCTCTGCCGAACAAGGATTGGGCCCTTTATCCAGGAAGTAGTTTACCACTTCCTGGATAAAGGGCGCCTGAATATTCTCAGGATGTTCGAATTCAATTCTTTCTTCATGGCCGTTTTTTGAAAGGATGATGTGGCTGCCAAAAACGGAGAAGCTTATTTTTCCTTCTGAACCCATAATGATACACTGGTCCAGCCGCTCCTCTTTTGGAACGTTAAAACACCACAGGCCTTTGAACATTACGCCGTTATCAAAGAGAAGCGATCCGGAAACGAGATCGTCTGCCGCGTAACGCTGTGCCTGATTCAGTGAACAGCCGCCGGCATCCTTTACGCTGCCAAAGAAGTAGAGCATCAGATCAAGTTGGTGGGGTGCGAGGTCGTGAAAGAGGCCACCGCCGGATACAGCCGGGTTAAGCCTCCAATGATCATCGGTCTTGGTTATCAGATCAGATTCAGCATTCTGTAACATATGAAGGTCAGCGTAGCGGATATCGCCTATTTCTCTGCCATCAATAAGTTCTTTAATTTTATTGAACAGGGGAAGTCCACGGCGGTAATGTGCTACGGTTAGTTTAACGTTTGTTTCTGCTGCTGCGCTGGCCATTACTTCTGCAGACTCGCGTGAAAGTGTCATCGGCTTTTCGACATATACCGGCTTCCCCGCGCGCAGCGCCTCGAGTGTATATTGCTCATGTGAGTCGGGCGGGGTAGCGATGTATATAGCGTTTACCTCTGGATCGTTGATAAGTTGGGTGGCATCAGAATACCATTTGGACACGCCGTGCCGCCTTGCGTAATCTTCTGCTTTTACAGGATCGCGACGCATAACGGCAACCAGTTTTGAATTATTGACTTTGTTAAATGCTGGTCCGCTTTTTTTTTCGGTCACGTCTCCACAACCGATAATTCCCCAGTTAATAGTATTCATACAGTATTAATTAATTTTCTTTATTGCTTTTAACCAATGCTGGACCCGGTCTGTCCAGCGGTCGGGTGTACGACCCGGTACCTGTCCGAAACCATGCCCTCCGGTAGGGTACAAATGCATTTCTGCTGATACGCCATTTTTTATCAGTCCTTCATAGAATTTTATGCTGTTCCCTACCTTAACGCCTTTGTCATCGCCCGCATGTATCAGTAATGTCGGCGGTGTTTGTGCTGTGATTTGCAGGTCGTTGGAATACTGCCTGATCAAAGTTTCGTTTGCGTTGATGCCTAGTAGGTTGTCTCTCGATCCTTTGTGCATAAGGCTGTCGCTGAGGCTGATGACCGGATAGACAAGGACCATGAAATCGGGTCTCAGATTGGTGTTTTCTTTGTTTTCGATAACGGCTTTGCCGAAATGGGTGCCTGCCGTTGAAGCGAGGTGTCCGCCAGCTGAAAAGCCCAGGATACCCACCTTTGTAGGGTCAAGTTTCCATTCAGCCGCCCTCATACGTATCGTTTTGATTGCCTGCTGTGCGTCTTGTAAAGGACCGATAGTCTTGTCGGGCATAATTTTGTCGGAAGGAAGGCGGTATTTCAAAACGAATGCGGCCACACCGAAAGCGTTGAATTCTTTGGCGATATCTGTTCCCTCATGAGTATATGCAATGGCTCCGTATCCTCCACCGGGAATGATAACAACTGCCGCGCCTGTGCGTTTATCAACTGCAGGAAGATAAATTTCGAGTGTTGGCGTACTGACTTTGGTGTAACGGATCTGTCCCTGATCATTTACTGCCTTTTCTTCAAGGTAGTCGGCTTTGATCGAATTAGGGATTTTACCGTTATACAACGGAATAACTGTTTGTCCGGAACCCTGCATAGATGCGAAGATAAGGGACAAAATCATTAAATATTTACTCATATTGGCTAAGTTTTCTGCAATATAGTGATCCTGCAGAAAACACCGGATGAACCAAGTAGAAAGTTTTTTGTTAAGCTTTAAAGAATACTATGATAAAGGAAAAGCAGCTGGAGATTGATGATCTGCAGGTACATTATAAGATCAAAGAAGCTGACCATGCGGATTTAACGGTGGTTTTTATACATGGATTCCCATTTGATTGCAGCATATGGGATAGACAAATGGAAGGCTTACCGGACAATGTACGGGGTATTTCCTACGATATCCGCGGTTTTGGAAGGAGCAGAGGAGGACATCATTTTTTCAGCATAGACCTTTTTGCTTCGGATCTGATAAAATTTCTGAAGAACCTTTCCGTTCAGCGGATTGTACTTTGCGGCGTATCTATGGGAGGTTATATTGCTCTGCGAGCCGTCCAGCGATCTTCTGATCACCTGGCAGGACTTATTTTGTGTGATACAAATGCTTCAGCAGATTCCAATGAAGCCAAACTTAAACGCTTCGAATCTATAGATAAAATCACGAGTGGCGGCAAGGCGCAGTTTATCGAAGAGTTTCTGAAGGGGCTTTTCAGTGAAAAGACGAACGAGGAAAATCGGCAGCTGATCGATCAGATTGCCCATATCATTTCGGAAACCAATGACGACGTTATCTGCGCCGCACAACTTGCGATGGCATCCAGGACGGAGACCGTTTCTTTCCTGCCCGCTATTTCTGTTCCATGCCTGATTATTCGCGGGGCCGAAGATCAGTTGATGTCTATGGAGCAGGCGGAGCAGATGGACACTCAATTGAATTCTCACGGGATTTTGGAAATAGCCCATGCCGGGCATCTTCCCAACGCAGAGAATCCTGATGCCTTCAATGAAGCGATCATCAATTTCTTACAAGCCATTAATGAAGGTTCAGATGACAGAAGTTGAGCAATTATTGGAGGAGAATGATCTTTTTTATCTTTCGGACAACACCAGTGGCATTACCCGCGCCAAAGTTAAGGATGGGTTCGTGTATCATGACAAAAGCGGGAAAGAGATCAGCGACGAGAAAACGCTGGAAAGGATCAAAAAGCTAGCGATTCCACCGGCCTGGGAAAACGTTTGGATAGCACCAAAGAAAAATGCGCATCTACAGGCTACGGGTATTGACCAGGCGGGACGGAAACAATACCGATATCATACTAGCTGGTCTGAGCTACGTAATGAAAGCAAATTTTACAGGCTCCTTGAATTTGGGAAGAAGTTGCCGGAGTTCAGACGCAATCTTCAAAAAGACCTGCGTAGAAAAAATCTTGACGAGCGGAAAGTCTTGGCGGTGGCGGTTAATTTTATGCAAAAGACCAATATCCGCATAGGTAATGAGTCTTACAAAGAACTCTATGGATCTTACGGACTGAGCACCCTGCGTGACAGGCATATTCAGATCAAGGGAAGCAAAATGAAGTTGAGCTTCAAAGGAAAGAAAGGCGTTATGCATGATATGGACATTACCGATGTAAAGCTGGCGAGGTTGGTTCAGAAGTGCAAAGACATACCAGGGCAAGAGCTTTTCCAATACTATACCGCAGAAGGGGAGCGGTGTTCTATAGATTCGGGGATGGTCAACAAGTATATCAAGGAAATTACTTGCTGCGACTTTACGGCTAAAGATTTTCGAACCTGGTCGGGCACACTGGAAGCACTTAGAGCTTATGCCGCTATAGATTATCCGGATAGCCTAACAGCAAGAAAGAGGGTGACTAATGAGGTGCTCGATATGGTGTGCCGTAAGCTGGGAAATACACGGACTGTCTGTAAAAAATATTACGTCTTTCCACCGCTTATAGCAGCATATGAGGATGGTACGTTGGAATCTTATTTGAAGAAGGTCGATACGGAATCATCGCTTGGAACGGAAACCTCGCTTAATCAGGATGAGAAAGTTCTGTTGTCCTTCCTGAGAGCGGAAAGGAAGAAGAAGTCTTTTAGTTAGATCCTGAAATATACGGCGATGATTTGCTGCACACCCCCGACAACGGTCCACATCTTCACTCTTAGTTTTTCGTAAGTTTTCATAAGTATTTGCTTTATACTTAATATCATAGATAAAACCCTGCCAGAAAGTTGAAAATAGTCTTCCTCGACAGGTTTTTTCATTTTGAAGCTGAATATAGAGGGGATCCGAATTGCAAAATTTGCGTATTCTTAGGGGCAATGAGCGGATGGGGTTTATTGTGTCCTAATTCCTGTACGTAATTTGGATTATTTTAGCATTCAGATGATATTCATTTTTGTAATAATTGTGGATTTTTAGTAGCTTTGCCCCGCAAATAATCATTATTTGCTATGCAGCTCGATCCAGAAAAATTCGTTTCAGAAGGTCTCACATACGACGACGTTTTACTTATCCCCGCTTATTCCGAAGTTCTTCCAAGAGATGTGAATACCAGCACTAATCTCACGAAATCTATTCGCTTGAATGTTCCTATTGTATCCGCAGCTATGGATACTGTTACGGAGTCGGGTCTTGCGATTGCGATTGCTCAGGCAGGAGGTATAGGTATATTGCATAAGAACATGACCATAGAGCGTCAGGCTGAGCAGGTCAGAAAGGTAAAGCGTTCTGAAAGCGGGATGATTCAGGATCCGGTCACTCTACCGGAAGATGCTCTGGTTGGGACAGCGAGCAAGATTATGAAGGATAATGGTATCGGTGGTATTCCGGTAATTAATCAATCTGGGGTACTGGTAGGGATCATTACAAACAGAGATCTGCGATTCCAGAAAGATATGAATCTGCCGTTGGGCAAGGTAATGACCAAAGAAAATCTGGTTACGGCACCACACGGAACAACCCTGTTGCAGGCGGAAGAGATTTTGCAGGAATTCAAAATTGAGAAGCTTCCAGTGGTTAACGCAGAGGGCAAACTTGTGGGGCTGATTACTTTTAAGGATATTCAAAAATATAAAAACTATCCGCAGGCTTGTAAAGACGAACATGGCCGCTTAAGGGTCGGTGCGGCAGTAGGCGTTGCGGCAGACAACCTTGACCGTGTAACTGCGCTGGTGCAGGCGGGTGTTGATGTAGTGACAGTTGATACAGCACACGGACATTCAGCTGGAGTTATTAATATGGTTAAAGCCATAAAGGGCTTGTTTCCGGACCTTCAGGTTATTGCCGGGAATATCGGTACGGCTGAAGCCGCTATCGCGCTTGCTGATGCGGGTGCAGACGCTGTGAAGGTGGGTATCGGTCCGGGTTCTATCTGTACTACCCGTATCATAGCAGGAGTAGGTGTACCACAGTTGTACGCAGTATACGAATGTGCTAAAGCTTTGAGAGGTCGTGGAATTCCGGTAATCGCAGATGGCGGAATTAAACAAACCGGGGATATTGTAAAGGCAATTGCTGCTGGCGCAAGTACCATCATGGCAGGCTCGTTATTCGCAGGTGTAGATGAGTCACCGGGTGAGACTATTATTTATGAGGGAAGAAAGTTTAAATCATACAGAGGTATGGGATCAGTTGAAGCGATGGAAAAAGGGTCGAAAGATCGTTATTTCCAGGACGAGACGGATGTCGTAACGAAGCTGGTTCCGGAAGGAATTGTTGGCCGGGTTCCTTATAAAGGTACGCTGAGCGAAGTGATTTATCAGTATATAGGCGGATTGAGGGCTGGAATGCATTATTGCGGTGCTGCGACCATTGATGACCTGCAGAAAGCTCGCTTTGTAAGGATTACCGCTGCGGGAATGAGAGAAAGTCATCCTCACGACGTAACAATCACTAAAGAAGCACCAAACTATACAAGCAGATAATTGATGAAGAGCGTATGTGTCTACTGCGGAGCTTCTTTTAATGGTGATCCTGAACTCGCAAATGCTGTTGAGCAATTGGCTACGGAATTAACTGCAAAAAACATTGACTTGGTTTACGGGGGGGGAAGTGTCGGTGTGATGGGGCTGATTGCTGATGCTGTTATGAACCGTGGCGGACGGGTGACTGGTGTAATCCCGCAATTCTTATTAGACCTTGAGGTTGCTCATCGTGAGGTTACTCATTTGATCGTAACGGAGAATATGCACCAGCGTAAGAAAAACATGGCGGATATTTCAGAGGGGTTCATCATTCTGCCGGGCGGCTTCGGTACTCTGGAGGAGTTTTTTGAAGTGCTCACCTGGCTTCAGCTAGGACTTCATAGCAAGCCCATCGGTGTACTGAATGTAGGCGGTTATTATGATAGTTTGTTTGCTCAGCTGGATGCGATGGTTGAGAGAGGTTTTTTAAAACAGCAAAACCGCGAGCTTGTGTTAGATGAGAGTGATCCCGCCTTGCTACTAAGCAAGATGGAACAGTTTAGTGTCCAGACAGATGATATCTGGCTTAAAGATCGTAATCTTACTTAAGGCTGATTAGGATTGATTATTTAAGTTATAGATTTGTACTAGAAAATATTTTATGTATCAGGAAAAAGAACACGTTCAATGCCTAATCATAGGTTCAGGACCCGCAGGATATACCGCAGCAATTTACGCGGCCAGGGCAGATCTTAAGCCGGTGTTATATACCGGAATTGTGCCTGGCGGACAGCTGACGCAGACTACCGACGTAGAGAACTTTCCCGGATATCCAGAGGGAATAATGGGTCCGGCGATGATGGAGGATTTCCGCAAGCAAGCGGAGCGATTTGGAACGCAGATCAGGTTTGGTTATGCGACATCGGTTGATTTTTCTCAAGCACCTCACAAGGTTGTTATTGATGAAATCAAAACGATCACAGCAGATACGGTTATTATTGCAACCGGGGCGACCGCAAAATGGCTGGGACTTCCGAGTGAGCAGAAATACAACGGTTTCGGTGTGTCAGCCTGCGCCGTGTGCGACGGTTTCTTCTTTAAAAATCAGGAAGTAGCGATTGTTGGGGCAGGTGATACTGCAGCGGAAGAAGCGACTTATCTGGCAAAGTTATGCAGCAAGGTTCATATGCTGGTCAGACGCGACGAGTTCAGAGCCTCCAAGGCCATGCAGCGTCGTGTATTGAACACCGCCAATATTGTGATTCATTATAATACAGAAACACAGGAAATTGTTGGAGATGGGCTCAATGTAACAGGAATCCGCGTAGTTAATAACAAAACTCAGGAAGAAAAGGTCATTGATGTGAGCGGTTTCTTCGTGGCAATTGGACATAAGCCGAATACGGACATTTTCAAAGGCTGGCTTGACATGGATGAAACCGGCTATCTGATAACGAAGAGCGACTCCACCCAAACGAACATTGAAGGAGTATTTGCCTGCGGTGATGCGCAAGACAAGATTTTTCGACAGGCAGTTACCGCTGCCGGAACAGGCTGTATGGCAGCACTGGAAGCGGAACGTTATCTCGCAGCGAAAGAATATGAAACTGTGATTTAGAAATTTTCCATAGCTTGAGATATAGAAGTGCCATAATCAGGCACTTTTTTCGTTATATACATGTTGTATTTACCATATTTATGAGATCAAGAAACATATTCACCATTATTATATCCTTTGCAACCGTTGCTTTTTTCGCATACCTCTTCTTTTACATCAAGAGAGAAACGTTTGAAACAAAGACGGAAATTACGGAGGATGTTATGATTGAAAAAATAACCAATATTGGTAGACTGGAACTTGTGAAGTACAATATGAAGGATGTGATTGAAAAAAAAGAGTTGAGGACTCTGCTGCCAGATAGAAAGATACTTCTCGTCGCGGCAGGTGAAGTAGCAGGATGCATCGATCTGACCAAGATCAAGAAGCAGGATATTGAAAACGTAAGTCCCGATTCTGTTACTGTATACCTTCCTGAACCCGAAGTATGCTATTTTAAGCTCGATCATAAACGATCCAGGGTGTATGATGTGACCGGTGCCTGGTTTTCAACTGATACGAAGGCGATGGTCGAGGATATTTATAAAGTTGCCGAACAAAGGATTCTTGAAAATGCCAAAGAAATGGATATTCTGGGAAAGACACGCGAGAATGCATTTGTTATTTTTAAACCGATCCTGGAAAATATTTCGGGCAAAAAGGTAGGGATCAAGTTCAAATAAGTAATTTAGTTTCTTATAGTTTCTAATCAAGTTATAACGTATATGAAATTAACTGCCGCCTCGCTTGCATCAATCAAATTTCTGGTATTCACATTGTTCCCCTTGGCGATGGTCTCTTCCTGCAATAGTGCCGATGAGAAAAAGGAGCTGAAGCCGGAAACCCGTGTGGTTCTTCCCGAGCCTTTTCGTGCTCATAAGGTGGTGGAAGTGCGTCCCGGCCTCACTTTTGATATTTTAAGCTGGGGGAGAGGCTCGCAGGAAAGCGGTGCTTTCCTCATCCTGAGATCGGACTCCTCGGCGATTGAATACCGTTCTGTATCCGCTGAGCTTGAAGGAAAGATCACCGATGCCTGGAACATGGATCTGGATTCAGACGGAAATCCAGAGATATTTGTTCAGGCTATGGCAGGAAGTACGAACGACAATCTTATGATGTATGTCTATGAATTCAGCGATAACGGCTCTGCACGGGAGATACGATTTCCAGATCTCACATCCGCAACGAAAAAACAGTATAAGGGCAAAGACTCAGTTTATGTAAAGGAGGGATCCTTGTTTAGAGAGTTTCCTTTATTTGAAAGCGGCGATACCTCCGCGGCTAAGGCTGTAGGAAAAAAGAAGCTGGAGTATTTGCTGAGAGGCAATAGTTTTTCTATCAAGGAGCACAAAGAAGACTAATCGAATTGCTTTTTTATTCTCTCCAGTTTTGTGATCATTTCATTTATTCTCTCCTGTTCCTTTATTCGATAGCTGATCATCAATCTCCAGCACATAATGAACCATCCGATTGAAAAAATCAGGCAGATAATGCTTTGCCATACGGGGGATATATAATAGAGCTCAATCGCAAATAATGCGAGAGCAATGCCAATAAAGATGCTATAGATTTTGTAGTTACGCGTGTTGAAGTTGTATCGTTCACGCTGGTATTTTTGAAGATAGCTTATATATAAGTCTGGTTTCTGGAGTACGTCTTTACCGGATGAAAGGCGCCGGTAATCAGTCAGTTGTACCGTTAAATAATAGATACAGCATGCGACCAGGATTGCGATGGAAAGATGCGTTGTCCACAGCAGGAATGAGCCCTCCAGCCAGATCCACCCGAACGTCATAACTCCAGCGAGCATAGCCAGAGACTCGGTCATCAACCTGTTTGCCATAGCAGATCCGGATTTTCTCACATCTTTCAGCACTCCTTCATAATCCATTTTCGGATCATTCGTTTGACCGCTCCACAAATCTTTCAATGCATCAAAATCTTTCATACCGGTTATATATTTCAGTCAGCTTGTGTTTTATACGATGTATTTTCACCCTTAGGTTTCCTTCAGAAACGCTCGATATCTCGGCTATTTCAGGGTAGGGGACTTCATCGAGAACCATGGTGATGATAAGGCGTTCGTTTTCTTCCAGTTGAGCTATACATTTATACAGTTTTTCAACCTGATCATTCTTTTCTGATATCTCTTCGCGGCTGTTTTCAATGATGTAATCAGTAAGGGGATCTTTGGCTTGCCTCTTCTCGACACGGAGCCACGACAGGCAGGTGTTGACCGCTATACGGTACACCCAGGTAGAAATCATGGCCTGATTCCTGAAACCCTCAAGATTTTGCCACACTTTCATGAAAGTCTCCTGCATAAGGTCGTGGGCGGCAGCTTCATCTCCGGTGTAGCCGTAGCACAGGTGATAGATTTTCTTCGAGTTTGCCTTGAAAATTTCACCAAAAAGAACTTCCTTTTTCGCCATTTTTATTTAGAGCTGCGCCACTGCAATATGTTACAGTTTGTACTGGTCTTTGTTAAATCCGCTGATATCGTCAGCAGACCTATCGAGCAAGTCATCGTAGGGTTGTTTGTAGTCAAACTGCAAGTCTTCATGTAGCTTTGGAAATGTTTTTCTTATTTTTTCGATCTGGCGAACGAAAAGTGTATAAAGCGCTTTATTCGAATGGCGTACTCCTGCATGCGCAACAAGCATATCCGCGAACCAAATAAGCAGCGTTATTTCGACCTCGGCGGAAGACGTATAACGAATATGGCGGGACAGGTGTCTCAGATGCTTGCGAAGCTCTTTTACTTTCAAGCTGGGATGACGGTTAAGATTGGTCAACGAATTATGTAATGATTCTTTTACATCTTCGGCGTAAGCAAGGGGATCTGAGGATTCGAAAAGCAAAAAGTGAAGGTATTCTTTGTTATCCTTCTTGAAACGCGCAAGTTTTACACATATTTCCGCAAGTTCTGCCTGACTGATGTTTTTAATACTTTTTTTAATCTCCGCAATTCCATTGGTTTTCATCAGCACGCCCTTTTTATTGTGTGGTAAAGTTAAAAAAATTACATTTGTTGCGTTTATTACGTCCATATGAAGTTAAAACAAGCGGGATTCACTGCGATTATCACGGTTTTTATAGCCGCACTTTTACTTTTCCTGAACCATTATAACATAGTCGCTATTCCGCATGTTGCGTTACTTTTCTCCAGATGGCTTGCGATCGCGGGTCTTGTATTCTTTGGATTAATGAAACGATCACTCACATCTTGGATACTCATCTCGATGGTAATAGGGGCGGAGATAGGGAACGACTATCCACAACTGGCTATGGACTTGCAGGTACTGAGCAAGATTTTCCTGAAGATGATCAAGACGATTGTGGCACCTCTTCTGTTTGCTACATTGGTTTATGGTATTGCAGGGCACGCAGACTTGAAGCAAGTTGGTAGAATGGGATGGAAGTCAATTGTATACTTTGAAGTTGTTACCACCATTGCGTTATTTATAGGCCTGGCTGCAATTAATATCTCAAAAGCCGGGGTTGGGATAGCCGTACCCGAAAGTATTCATGAGGAGCTGCCTTCAATACCTCCACAAACCACCACTGATATTATACTACACATCTTTCCGGAAAATATAGCCAAATCAATTGCCGAAGGACAGATTTTGCAGATCGTGATATTTAGTGTGCTGTTTGGTGTTGCCCTGGCGATGGTTCGCGAAGATAAGCGCCTGCCTATGCTGAAATTTACGGAAAGCCTTTCTGAAGTCATGTTCAAGTTTACCAATATAGTGATGTACTTTGCTCCGATCGGCGTCGGCGCAGCAATCGCTTATACTGTGGGACATATGGGATTAGGAATTTTGGTAAACCTCTTTCAGCTCCTGGCGACGCTCTATGTAGCTTTGATTGTATTCCTGCTTGGTGTATTACTTCCTATTGCGCTGATAGTGCGCGTACCAATAAAAAAGTTCTTGCAGGCAATCGCGGGTCCGGTCTCTATTGCTTTTGCCACCACGAGCTCTGAAGCGGCATTACCCAGAGCTATGGAGAATCTCGAGAAGTTGGGTGTGCCAAGGAAAATTGTCGCATTTGTAATGCCTACCGGATATAGTTTTAATCTCGACGGAACGACGCTTTATCTGGCTTTGGCCTCAGTTTTCGTTGCTCAGGCAGCGGGCATGGAGATGAGCCTTGGTCATCAGTTGGTCATCGTATTTACATTGATGCTTACCAGTAAAGGTGTAGCAGGTGTTCCGCGTGCATCTTTGGTGATCTTATTGGGTACCGCTTCTTCATTCGGCATGCCTGCATGGCCAATTTTTGTTATCTTGGGCATCGACGAGTTGATGGATATGGCACGAACCTCTGTGAATGTAATTGGTAATTGCCTGGCTACGATTGTTATAGCGAAGTGGGAAAATGAATTTAATCCGATAGAGGATTAGTAAGAATATGAAGGACAAGGGAAAAAAAATATTTTTGGCGGCAAGTATAGTGCTGCCCTTTCTGCTGTATTGTGGGTATTACTACGGGATGATGATCAAGAACGCGCCGTATAAGTTTTCTGAATTTGAAAGCCTGACATTGAATTATGGAACGGGCGATTCGCTGCTGAATCAATTTGATTCAAGGTCGCAACATTTTCAATATGTGGATAAAAGCGGTTCAGTAGTGACGGGCAAGCTGAAGCTTACGAAAGATGATTTGCTGTATCTGCATCGTAAGGCTGCAGATTATGGTTATTGGGACTTTCCGTCGGATATGACATCGGAGGTAAGAAATCCCAGTTCGCCACGTTATCACATTAAATTCCAGTACCAGCGTAAGACTAAAGAGGTCTATTTTGATCTCGATTACAATGGAAATCCGCGCTTAAAGGACGCCGTGAGGTTACTGATTGAAACGATCAACAAAACTATGGACGAAGCTGTAAAGCGGACAGAAACAAAATAACATCGGCCGACGTTTGCAGTGTATAGTTTACGTTCAATATGGAAGCGCTATTGTTAATAGATGTTCAAAATGATTTTCTTGGGGGGGGATCTCTCGCCGTAGTGGGAGGAGATGAGGTGATTCCCGTAATTAACAAACTCCAGGAACATTTCCAGCTCGTGATAGCTACTCAGGACTGGCATCCGATATCTCATAAAAGTTTTGTATCTAACCACCCGGGGAAATCAGTTTACGATGTTATTGAAGTTAGGGGAAAGAGTCAGATATTATGGCCTGACCATTGTGTTCAGGCGTCGGACGGTGCATCACTTTCAGGAAAATTGAGTCAGCATAGAATCGAGGCTGTATTTAGAAAAGGCACTAATCCGGAGATTGATAGCTATAGTGCGTTTTATGATAATGAGCGGTTGAAGTCAACAGGTCTTGCAGACTTTCTGAGAGGGCGGGGTGTAAAACGTTTATATATTGCCGGACTTGCAGGTGATTTTTGTGTTTACTATTCTGCCAAGGATGCGATAAGTGAAGGCTTTGTAACTTATATTATAGAAGACGCCGTCAGGTCAGTATATCCGGAGAAGTTTCCTGCAGTTGTCGCAGACGTTCTCAAGCAAGGTGGCTTCGTGATAGACAGTACCGACTTACTCGGAACTTAGTCGGCAAGCTCTGATATTTGCTTATTCTTCAGAAGATATTCTTGCACGGATGAAATGCTGTTTGAGCGGGAAGCTTTCACCGCGGACTTAATACTTTCTCTGCTTACGCCCCATTTATTAGCCCAGTAGTTGAGATCTTCTTCGATGTGTATACTAATAAGCATTTTTTCGCTGTACCTGATATTTGCCCTGGTCATAACTGATGTTTTTAATAAAATGGGCCGGCGATCATTTTGTTTTAAATATTTATTTTTTTCAAACCTCATAAAAGTGCATTCAGCACGAATAATCCCATGGTTTTAATTATTTTTATCACCTGAAGAACAACTTAGGAATAGCTCTACATAATGAAAATTAAGAAATTCGGAGGTACATCAGTCGGAAGTCCCGAAAAGATGAAGAACCTTCTCAGGATAATCCAGACAGGGGAAAAACAAATAGTCGTTTTATCTGCAGTAGCCGGTACTACAAATAGCCTGGTTGAGATATCTCAGGCGTATCTTGCTGGTGATAAGCGTTTAGCTAAGCAGCTTACCGATACATTATTCGAAACTTATCAACGCTTTGTTGATGAACTGTTTTCTACAGAAGAGGGCAGGAAGAATGGTACGGATTTAATCAACTACCATTTCAGCATCATTGGATCGTTCAGTACTGACCTGTTTACTCCCGTTGAAGAAAAGGTTATTCTTGCACAGGGAGAATTGTTGTCCACCACGCTTTATCACTTTTACCTTACGGAACAAGGGGTGAGATCTGTTTTGCTTCCGGCGCTCGACTTTATGAAGATCGACGATGATAACGAGCCCATGGTTGAATATCTTGCCACGCATCTGAAGCCGCTGCTGGATGGTAAGCCGGATCATAGCTTGTTTATTACTCAAGGATATATATGCCGTAATTTCTTCGGAGAAACCGACAATTTGCGAAGGGGCGGGAGCGATTACACGGCTTCTCTTATTGGTGCCGCTGTAGAGGCTGAGGAGGTTCAGATCTGGACTGATATAGACGGAATGCATAACAATGATCCGAGGATCGTGAAAGGAACCACCCCGATTGCCCAGTTATCATTTGATGAGGCCGCCGAGTTAGCTTATTTCGGTGCGAAGATTTTGCATCCACAGAGCGTATTCCCGGCGCAAAAGTATAAGATTCCCGTCAGGTTACTGAATACAATGGACCCGTCTGCTCCGGGAACTCTCATTTCGAATACCAGTGAGCGGGGCAAGATCAAGTCTATAGCGGCTAAAGATGGAATAACTTCAATAAAAATACAATCTAGCAGGATGCTTCTGGCCTATGGCTTTCTGCGGAAGGTGTTTGAAGTGTTTGAGCGGTATAAAACGCCAATCGACATGATCACAACATCTGAGGTGGCCGTATCCGTAACAATCGATGATAGACGTTATCTGACGGAAATACTGAAGGAGCTGGAAGTGTTTGGTACAGTAGATTCCATATCTGATCAATCCATTATTTGCGTTGTAGGAGATTTTTCTTATCAGTCGCATGGATTTTCATCGAGAGTTTTTGAGGCATTGAAGCACTTGTCTATCCGCATGATATCATACGGAGCCAGTAACTGCAATATTTCGCTTGTCGTTGATACTTCAGACAAGACAGAAGCGCTGCGTAGCCTTCATAATCGCCTGTTTTAATTATTTGCTTCCTATATCTTATTTGAAGCTTAGATATACATTATGTTTTCAAAAGAAACGATAGCCGCATTTGGAGCGCGCAAAACACCTTTCTATTTTTATGATTTAGCACTGCTGGACGACACATTATCCGCGTGCAAGAAGGCGGCTGATCAATACGGTTTTCATGTGCATTATGCGATGAAAGCAAATTTCAATCATGAGGTTCTCAAAGCTATCCAAGCCCAGGGATTTGGAGCAGATTGCGTCAGTGGTAATGAAGTTAAGAAAGCCATCGAAGTCGGTTTTCCTGCTGATAAAGTGGTGTTTGCCGGAGTTGGAAAATCGGACGATGAGATTATTGCAGCGTTGCAATTCGATATTTTCTGCTTCAATGTAGAGTCAGTTCAAGAGCTCTGCGTGATAAACGAGCTGGCTGGCAAGGTTGGGAAAACGGCGAGGGTCGCTCTGCGGATCAATCCCAATGTAGATGCATATACGCATCATAATATCACCACTGGTCTTGAGGAGAATAAATTCGGAATTAACCAATGGGAACTACCTGCCTGTGCAGAATACCTGAATACGGCTGAACATCTCTGGCTTGAGGGAATCCACTTTCATATTGGTTCTCAAATAACCAACCTGACTGTTTTCAAGAGTTTGTGTATACGGGTGAATGAGATAAAGACATGGTTTGAAGAGCGAGGCTTTAATCTCCGGGTGCTAAATGTGGGTGGAGGCTTGGGTGTTGACTACATGGAGCCTGATCAAAATAACATTGCCAACTTCAGTGGATATTTTGAAATATTTAACCAGTTTCTTGACAGGAAGCTGGGCCAGGAGGTTCATTTCGAGCTGGGAAGGGCACTGGTTGCTCATTGTGGAAGCCTCATCAGTAGAGTGCTCTATGTCAAGAACGGTATCAAAAAGCATTTTCTGGTTCTTGATGCAGGGATGACCGAGCTAATGCGTCCGGCGCTATATCAGGCTTACCATAAGATAGAAAACCTAACCCGAGGAGACATTAAGGAGCATGATCAAAAGTATGATATTGTAGGGCCCATATGTGAATCTACAGACTGCTTTGGAAAAGAAGTTCAGCTTGGAGAATCGTTCCGGGGCGATCTGATTGCTATACGCACGGCAGGCGCCTACGGTGATGTTATGTCCTCTCGTTACAATTTGAGAGAGCAGTCAGAGCCTTTTTATCTCAGAAAGTCATAGCAGATAGCTTATTGATGAAATAAGCTATCTCATCAACTTCTAACACATAATCTATTTTTGCGGTTTGCAGGGCTTGGTTAGGCATGAAGGAAACTTCCGCCGTTGCCGGGTTCTGTACCGCTGTGATGCCACCCGCCTGTTTGATCCTCTTTAATCCTTTTGCGCCGTCTGAATTTGCTCCCGAGAGAAGTATGGCTGCCGCCCTGTCCTTGTATACTTCTGCTACGTTTTCGAGCGTCACATCAATACATGGTCTGGAATATTGAATTTTCTCAGAGTAGTCGAGCGACAGAGAACGATCCGATTCTATAAGGAGATGGTAGTCTGCCGGTGCCAGATAGACTACACCTTTCCGCAGTTGATCTTTTTCTTCTGCCTCGACAACAGGTATCGTCGTTCTGGTTGCCAGCAAATCTGCCAACGATGAGTCGTAAGAAGCTTTTCTATGCAGCACAACGATGATTGGAAAGTTCACTTCAACGTCAAGGCGGGGAAGCATCTTCAGTATTACATCTAGGCTCCCTGCAGACCCGGCTATTACCAAGATCTCAACAGAACGGTTTAAGCTATCTTTCTCCATATTTTCTCCCTATCAATTTTCTTGAATCTGGAAATTATTGACGAAAAACGAAGTGTTTCCTTTGATCCTAAAGCCAGGTAGCCCAAATTATCAAGGCTCTGCTCGAAAAGGTCGAAAACTTTTGCCTGTAGATCTTTGTCAAAATAGATAAGAACATTGCGACAAAGAATGAGCTGAAACTCATTGAACGAATGGTCGGATACAAGGTTATGAGTAGAAAATATCATCTTTTCCCGCAAGCCTTCATCGAACTTCGCCTTATCATAGTTAGCGGTGTAGTACTTGGAAAATTCGTTAGTTCCCCCAGACTGAATGTAATTTTCGGAATATTGTTTCATCTGACTGAGCGGGAAGATACCTTTACGAGCTTTCTCGAGTACCTGGGGGTTCAGGTCAGTGGCATACAGGAGGGATTTATGGAACAAGTTTGCTTCTTTCAGCAGTATCGCCATGGAGTAAACCTCTTCACCTGTAGAGCAGCCGGCATGCCATATCCTGATAAAAGGATAGGTGCCGAGGGTGGGAAGGACCTGCTCCCGAAGTGCCTTGTAAAACATAGGATCCCGAAACATCTCAGTCACGGTTACCGTGATCTGTTCGATAAAATGAGGAATATACCCCGGATCGTTCTTTATTCTGTACCTGAACTCCGCAAAGCTCATAAACCGATCTATTGTAAACAAACGGTTTATCCTTCGCTTGATAGATGCTTTGGAGTATTCCGTAAAATCGTAACCATAAATCTCAAGCAGATCATTCAATATTATTTCTACTTCGTCGTCTTGGATAACGTTTAAATCTAACATTTATGTGTTTAAATATTGACCCAGTAATTCAACAAGAATATCGATGTCAATAGGTTTCGATATATAGTCGTTGGCACCGGCGGCGATACACTTTTCACGGTCGCCGACCATTGCCTGAGCCGTAACTGCAATTATCGGAACCTTATTGACCAATTCATTCTTCCTGATCTCGGCTATTGCCTCATAGCCATCCATATCAGGCATCATCATATCCATAAGAATGATGCCAATATCGGGTTGCCTTAAGAGTGTTTTAATCCCTTCTTCTGCAGAAGAAGCCGTCAGGCAAACAAATTTCTTTGTTTTTAATACTGCAACCAGCGCAAAAATATTCCTGGGGTCGTCATCAATGATCAGTATCGTATCCATCTTATAAATATCTATCATAAAGCCATACTCTCAGCAAGGAAATCAACTGGTCAATATCCACGGGTTTGGATATATAATCGGAAGCACCTGCTGCAATGCACTTCTCCCTATCGCCAACCATGGCTTTCGCTGTTACTGCGAGAATAGGCAGATTCTTATGTTTAGGCCTTTGGCGAATTTCCATGATCGACTGATAGCCATCCATTTCAGGCATCATTATGTCCATCAGCACGACATCAGTTTGCGGGTTTTCCTCAAGAATTCTCAAAGCCTCTTTGCCGTCCGTGGCCGATATTACCTTCATTTTCAACTGCTCGAGTGCTTTAGTCAGCGAGAATATATTCCTTACGTCGTCGTCAGCTATCAGCACCGTCTTATTCTGCAATACCTCGTTAAGAGCGACTGCGTTACGCATTGCCGCTGCATTTCCGGAGACCGGATGTTTAGCTTCAACGAGGTGCAGAAATAGCGCAACTTCATCAAGGATACGCTGATAGGAATGGGCCGTTTTCATAACGATGCTATCGGCGTACTGTTTAATTCTACTCTCTTCTGCTTTAGACAAGTTCTTGCCAGTAAAAATAATAATAGGCAGGTTCTCGAGTCCCGGGCTCTTCTTCACAGTCTCCAGCGTCAGGTATGCGTTCATGTCCGGGATTCCCATATCCAGGATTACGCAATCTATTTCCTTCTTCTTTAGTGCATCAACCCCGTCAGCTACAGATCCCTTAATCTCAGCGTTGACGTTGTAGGTGTCAAGGAAATAGGCCAGCGCACGTGCGTGTTTAGGATTTTCCTCAATAATGAGCACCTTTTTCGGTTCTTTGTTAAGAGCGTTTTCAATACTGGAAAACATGTGCTGCATCTGTTCTACCGCAACAGGTTTATTAATGAAGTCAACAGCACCTTTGATAAGACTTTCTTTTTTGACCTCCATCGATGACATGATGTGAACCGGGATATGCCGCGTCTGCGGGTTGCTTTTCAGTTCTTCCATAACTTCCCAACCGTCTTTCACCGGCAACTGAATATCCAGGAGGATGGCGAGCGGTTTGTATTGGCGAGCCATCTCTATGCCCTGGTCTCCCCGAACGGCCACAATGCCCTTGTAATCGTTCTGGCGGGTGTAGCTCAGCAATGCCTTTGCGAAGTTTGTATCATCTTCGATGATAAGTAAAAGCTTGTCTTCTGGCATGAGGTTATCCCGATCATCGGCAAGCTCAGGAGGAATGACATTGGTTACATAACGTTTCTTTATCTGCTCAAGCCCTTCTTCCGTTTGATTTATAGAAATTTTAGGTGGAGCCGGAGGGATCTCAAGGTCCGGTAGCGGTCTCTCGGCGTCCGGTAATTTTTGAATAAACTGAGGATCGACGGGGATACTGATTGTAAAGGTGCTTCCTTTATCAGGCTCGCTCTCCAAAATAAGTTCACCACCCTGAAGCTTTGCGAGTTCACGGCTGATCGACAATCCTAACCCTGTACCGCCGTATTTGCGTCTGGTAGAACCGTCTGCTTGTTGAAATGCTTCAAAGATATGATCCTGCTTATCTCTAGGAATACCGATACCCGAATCCTTCACCGAGAAGTTGATAAACCCTTCCTGATCAGACGGAGCTATATCAAGCGTAACGAAGCCTTTTTTAGTGAACTTAAGGGCATTAGACAAGAGGTTCTTAAGAATCTGTTCAAACCTCATTTTGTCAACGGCTATCCTTTTAGGAACGCCTTCATTAATATTGGTGGTAAATGATAGGGATTTTTCTTTGGCAAGGGGATTAAAAAGCGAATGCATATCCGTAACGATCTCCTTTATCGCTGTGTCCTGATATTCGAGTTCCATCTTGCCCGCCTCGATCTTGGATAAATCAAGAATCTCATCTATGAGCGTCAGCAGGCCATTTCCGGAACTGTGGATCACTCGTCCATATTCTATCTGATCCTCATTGAGGTTTTTGTCGGAATTTTCAGACAAAAGCCTCGACAGCAGCAATATGGAATTAAGCGGCGTTCGTAACTCGTGAGACATGTTCGCGAGAAATTCAGATTTATACTTGGTACTGAGTTCGAGCTCCTCTGCCTTTTTCTGGATGTCCAGATTACGCTCAACAATAAGCTGATTTTTCTCTTCGAGTATTTTGCTTCGCTCTTCCAGCTCCTGATTGGCCTGTAATAGTTCTTCTTGCTGAACCTTAAGTTCTTCTTCCGAGGCCTGAAGCTTCTGCGCCTGCGCCTCAAGTTCTGTGTTGAGATTTTCGAGTTCGCTGTGCTGCGCCTGCAGTTCTTCTGACTGCGCTTGCGTTTCTTCCAGTAATTCCTGTAGCTTCACCCGGTTCTGCGCGGTGTTAAGCACTACTCCGGCACTGTGTGATATCGAATGGAAATATTCAACGGTTACTTTACTAAAGTTTTCAGTCGAGGCTATCTCAATAATTCCTTTGATCTTATTTTCGAAAATGATCGGAAAGGCGATGATCGCTTTCGGGCGGACGCTACCACTTGTAAAAGCAATAACCATGTCATTCTCGCTAATGTCTGTTAGAGATATAGCCTTTTTGTTGGCGGCGCACTGGCCCACAATACCTTCGCCAACTTTAACGACTTCACGCCTGGAGTCAGCTGTAAGGGCATAACTGCTTATCAATTCAAGATTTTCTTCATCCTGCATCAGATAAAACGCTCCCATGGTGCTGTTTGTGTATTTGATAACATGGTCGAGGATACCCTGGGTGAGTGGTTGAACTTCAGTCTCTCCAATCATGCGATCATTCAAAGAAGCAACGCCCGCCTGCAGCCATTCACGCTCAGACAGTGACTGGAATGAGTAGTCCAGGGATTCCGCCATTTTGTTCAGGGAAAGCGCTAGTCCGCCCAGACTGTCTGCATCCGTTTCGTCCTTTACGCGAGTTGAATAGTCGCCTGCAGATATCCTTCTTGCAATTTCGTCAATAATGACCAGTCTGCGTGCAATATGTTCGTCTTTCTCTTTAAGCTCAGCATACAGAGCGGCCCTATTGTCCAGGTCTTTTTTCGCCCGCATATAAGATACCAGTGCAATAACGAGAGAAAGCAAGGCTGCGATAACAATCAGGATAGGGGTATACGTAGAGTAGGTGTCGAGGCTTTCCGTGCGTTTCGCCAGGAGGCTGCGTTCAACTTGCTCCATAGTCACGACGATCTCTCTGGCCTCATTCATGAAGCGGCGGCCGGATAACATATCCTCCGGGGATATCATCCCGGTTTTCTTTCGAAGCTCGATAACAGTCGATAGTCGTTCCAGCCTGCTGTCGAGTGCTTTTTTTAACCTTTCACTGTTTCGTAATTGTACAGGGTTGTCTTGCGTGAGTACTCTAACCTGTTCGATATGAGCTTTGATCCTTTCCTGGGCGTTATTAAAGGGAGTCAAAAATTCGGGCATTCCCGTCAGCAAATATCCTCTCTGACCGGTTTCGGCGTCTTTCAAAATGGAAATGGTACTTTCCAGTTCGAGTATCACATTATTTGTATGGTTTACCAGAGCTGAGCTTCTTACCAGGTTCTGGATGGCAAAGTACGAGGCGGCAGAACTGATCAGTAGTAAAAGAACTGAAAATCCGTATCCGATCCTTAAATTTGTAGTAACCTTATTATTCATTAATATTCAGTTATTTGTAGCTTGAATTAAATTGGTTGTCCTGTATACTTCGGAATGGTGAAATAGAAACACGAACCATTGTTTGCATTGCTTTCTACTCCGAAGGTGCCGCTATGTCGCTTGATTATTTCCGAGCAGATGTACAGTCCTATACCGAGGCCCTGGAAGCGGTGAGAGGTTTCCTCAACCCTATAATACTTGTTGAATATCTGAGACTGTTTGTCCGCCGGAATTCCTACACCGAAGTCGACAACTTTTACCAGAATATGTCCCTCCGGAGTAATCGAATTTTCCACCACAACATCTTTTGTATCCGGCGAGTATTTAATGGCGTTGGTAAGATAATTTAATATGACCTGCTCAATGCGTATTTCATCACCATAAATAAGTTCCTCGACTTTGCCCTTACGTATTATGCGAACGTCATGATTGGTCTGCGTGATGATATCAATAGAGCTTGTCAGGAGGTCATCAAATCTAAATACCTTCTTGTTGAACTTCATTCTGCCGCTTTCAATCTTTGATATATCCAGCAAGTCCGCGATCAGACTATGAAGTTTGTCTACCTGAAACTGCGCACGTTTAAGGTAGTTCCCACTATCTGCAGCTGCCGCAAGTTCTGTTGAGAAAGCACGTTCCAAAAGCTGCATATAGGCTTTTATGCTAGTCAGTGGGGTTTTAAGTTCGTGACTGGCGATACTTAAAAATTCGTCTTTTCGCTTTTCGGTCTGCTTTTGGTCTTCTATATCGGTAAAAGTGCCAACCCACTTAATGATGTTGTCTCCTTCTTTGATCGGGGTAGTCCTTAACAGATGACATTGATAGCTTCCTTCCGCCAGGGCTTTAATGCGGACTTCCATTTCTAGCGGCCTGTTTTCTCTGATTGAAGCTTCCCATTGTTCCTTAATTTCAGGGTCATCGGGGTGCGTCTCAGGGAACTCCTCTTGCCTGCTGCTGTAACTATACCACTGCTGATTTACGAATTCAATAGTTCCATTGCTTTTGGCAGTGAATGCAATCTGTGGAATACTCTCCAGTGTCGAACGGAGCTCCTGTACACGTTCCCTCAGTTCTGCCTGAGCCTGTTTGCGGAATTCTATTTCGGCCCTTAATGCAAGATGAGCTTCGTTTAGATCCCTTGTTTGCTCGTAAAGACGGTAAAGCGTCTTCACCTTTAGAATTAGAATGTCGGGATCTACAGGCTTTGTTATGTAATCAACGCCGCCAGAAGCATATCCTTTTGTGATGAAACGCTTATCTGTGTTAACAGCAGAAAGAAATATGATTGGAATATCTTTGGACTTACTGTAGCCTGAAATATTTTCGGCAACTTCAAAACCGTCCATTCCAGGCATTTGAACATCGAGGATGATCAGTGCATAGCTGTGTTTTAGTATTTTTTTTAAAGCTTCTTCGCCCGAAAGGGCCGTATCCACTTCAAAGTTATTTATCTCTAAAATTTTTTTTAATGAGAATATATTTTCTGGTTTGTCATCAACTATTAAAATCATTATAGAGTATAATACGTTAAAGGCTTGCTTGACGGCATGCCGGTATGTAAAAAGTCAGGCTTAGTCGTCTTCTGTCTTTGGTTACAGATAACCATAGGTAACACTTTAAGGCGACTAAGTGTTTTAATTTGTTTTACTATCTTTTCGTTTTGATTTTTCCCACTTCGCGCTCTGTTTTTTGCTGCAATATCTGATTATTCCCCGAAAGACAGCGTAATTCATCACGCAAAAATAGTAAGGAACAAAAAGTACTTTAACTTTTATTTGCTTTTTTTCGAGTAAAAATCCAGCAACAGCTGAAACATAGAAAACAAGCTGAAGTATAAGTAAGATCGTATACAGAGGTTGATTATCCGAAGAAACAAGAAGCAGGTTTAGTACAAAGATCAATATAAGCAGGAAGGGGGTAATGGTCCACCGGAGCACACGATGGCTGATATACTGAAAACTTAGCACCCCGTATCTGAAAATATTCAGCAAGGGAAGCAATTTGATGATCGACTGAATGCCTCCCGCTGCAATCCGAATCTTTCTTTTGAGCTCTTCTTTCACATCGGCTGAGGCATTTTCGATTGCATAAGCATCCGGCTCATACACGATCCGGTAGTTCCGCATGGCTATTAGCATAGAAATCATGAAATCATCGAGGATGATATCACTACCTACCGGTTCATAAAGACTACGCCTGATACTGAACAGTTCCCCCGCCGCGCCAACAACAGAGTGAAGTTCAGAATCCCATTTTTTTAGCGCGGATTCGTATTTCCAGTAAAAACCTTCACCTGCGGAACTGGCGTCGGCTTCCTCTCCTGAAAAAACACGTTTTTCACCGGCAACAGCGCCCACACTTTGATCTTCATAATGCCGGCAAATGATCTGAAGCGCATCTTCGTTCAAGAACGTATTCGCATCTGTGAAAACAATTACATCCGAGCTAACCTGCTCAATTGCCCGATGAACCGCATGAATCTTTCCATGTCTGGACGGCGAATAGAGGTGTGTAATTTGAGGGTACTGCGCTACGATGTCGGGAGTTTGGTCTGTAGAGCCATCGGTTACAAATATGATCTCCAGCTTATGGTCGGGGTATTTCAAATCAAGGGTGTTCCTGATTTTATCGTGCATATATTCCTGTTCATTGTAAGCGGCGATGATTAGCGTACAACTGGGGAGTAAGGAAGTATCCAGCGGCTTCTCCGGTTTATTTCCTCCGACCAGCCGTTTCAACCTGACCAGAATATATAGGAGGACTCCATATCCGATGAAAGTATACAATACGATAAAAACGGAGACCCAGAATGCAATTTCCATATGTTACTTGATTTTATGCACTGGATAGCCAAGTTCTGTGCTGTTCTGATTGTGCGTGAGGTTCCATTTCACTGCGAGAATAAGCTGCCTGCACAGGTCGGATCTTTTTTCGAGAATGTATCTAAGCATGTTTCTGGGGAATACCACGGCCGCAAAATACGCATAAAAGATATATTTGCTCGAGGGAGGCCCGTTCCTGCGTATAAAAAGAATTCTGTTTCTGTTCATGAAATACTCCTTCAGAGCACTTTTCTTTCCCACAGAAACCGACTCTTTGTGATAGATAACGGCTCTCGGTTCTACCCATATCTCGAAGCCGCATTTTCTGATCCGTTCACACCAATCCATCTCCTCATAATATAGAAAGAAGCTTTCAAACATCAGCCCGGCTCTTTCGATTGCCTCTTTTCTGACCATCATAGCAGCACCATGAATGAATCCGGTTTTTCCTGTAGTCTCATCATATTGACCCTCGTCGGTTTCATATTCTCCGATGCATTTGTTCCTAGCTGTATAATAGTCCATCGGCGTAAACCCAACGTATTGAATAACTTGCGGCTGGTCGAAATATCTGATCTTGGGCGAAATCATTCCTATTTGCGAATGCTGATCCATCAAGGCGACGAGAGACTCAACAAGACCTACTGTAAATTCTGTGTCGTTGTTGACGAAGAAAAGGTAGTCGCCATCGGCTAGCGAGACACCTAAGTTGTTTCCGCCGGCAAATCCCAGATTTATTTCTGAACGCAAAAAAGTGTGATCCGGATACTTCTTGCGCCAGTAAGGAATGGGATCTTCGCGACTGCCATTATCCACCACGATGATTTGAAGCGCCTGATATTTGTTATGCTCGGCTATGGATTTTAAAAGTGTTTCTGTAACTTGAGGCTGATTGTAATTGACGGTGATGACGGAAACTTTTTTCATTCGGACAATTATTTCTACTATTGGAAGTATTCCCGTTCATCAAGGGATCAAGGTAAAAATAGGATAATATCGGAACATTGGGAAGCGAGAAGAGTATAAAAAGAGAGATAAAGAAATTCCAGGAGCTTGACGAGGCGCAGGTTTCTGCCGAGAGAAAGCTCGATGAGCTGATCCACCTGCTTGATAACAGTATGCTCGACAGTGACAGTATTGAGAAGCTCCATATTAAGTTTAACGCGGCTATGGAACGCAAATCTGTGTCTCTAAAGGATCTTGATGAGTTTAAAAAGCTGGATGATAATTCTTTGTCGCGGCTCGAAAAAGCAGACGATCTCGAGAAGCTGCTGTCTAAGTATAAGCTCGATAGTAACGATTCTACCAAAATAATAGCCACCGATAAAGGATCAGGAATATCGCTCATGATCCTCGCTGTGCTGCTGATCTTGCTCGGGTTCGCGATGGTTATTATGCCCGCACCGCCCTATTTCGAAATGTTTACCATTTTTTACTTCAGTCAGAATGATGGGGTAACGTTGATGGATCTTATAGCGTTGGTAATTATTTTCACTGGCGTATATTTGTTTTTTAACTCACTGAATAACCTGAAAAGAACCCGTCAGAATGGCTAAGAAAATATTGTTGGTAGACGACGACCGTTTTATACTCCAGTTGATATGTCGTGCCTTGGGCGCTAAGGGGTTCAGCTGCAGGACCGCTAAGTCGGTTCACGAAGCGCTTGGTCTCTTGTATGATGAGATTCCCGACATCGTTTTATCTGACTATTCGATGCCGGAGATAGACGGTTTTGAGTTCAGAAAAGTGCTGTTGAGAGACAAGCGGTATAAAAATATCCCTTTTGTCTTTTACACCTCTTTTGCTGATGAAGACACGATGCAAAAGGGACTTGAAATGCAGGCTGTAGACTATATTGACAAGAATACACCGGTTCACCTGGTAGTCTCAAAACTGAACAATATACTAGACACGATACGAAAACAGCATGAGAAATCGCTGTTCGAGATAGGTGCTGCTGCAGAAGCACTTAATTTACGTTCTGTGCCGCTCGCGGCCCCGACGATCGAGGGATTTAAACTGCAATTCCTTTATCAGACCTATAATCATTATCCCGGTGGCGACTTTATTGACTTCATTAAGACAGATGAGAATACCGTCTTCGTAATCCTTGGCGATGTAATGGGGAAGAAGTGGGGCGCTTGGTTTTTTTCCTTCAATTTTCTCAGTTACATACGATCAGCAATCCGTCTCTGTGTTTTCGACGGAATTTCCTCGCCCGCCAGCATCCTCAATAAGATTAATCGTATAGTTTGTCTGGATCCGGTCCTGGGAGACGTGCTTTCCACACTTTCTCTCATGATGATTGATCAGTCCGCCTCTAAGGTCTACTATGCCGGAGCCGGCGATTTGCCCGTCATACACTTCAGCAAAGCAGACGGAAACATTGCCTGTGTACAATCTGCGGGCCTTTTGCTAGGGATAATGGAAAACGGACTATATCAGGAAGATGTTCTTGAAATGCATACGGGCGACCAGCTGATAGCAATAACGGATGGAATGATTGATTTTATGACTGAGACCGGAAAGACGTCGGATTATACGTTATTTGTGCGAAAGCTCGAGCGGATTCTCGGCCAAAGCGATACTTACAAGGAGATTAAAGATCAGATGTTCTCCGCTACTGAGGACGAAAGTGTAGTTGACGACAGAAGTATAGTTATAATTGAAAAAATATAATAGATAACATTAGTTATGATTGAGATAACAGGATTTAGTAATTATCACATAGCAACCATTATGATTGCTGAAGCCAATATGGAGCAGGCTGATGTTTTCAAGCACGAACTTATTACAGAGATGGATTCGGGGAAAAAGCAAATTCTTATTTCATTTGAAAATGTTCAGTATATAGATAGTTCATTTCTTGGTGCGTTGGTCGCTTCGCTTAAATATGCTTTGACCATCGGAGGTGACCTGGCAGTCTATGGTCTTAATGAAAACATCCTTAATTTGTTTGAGATGATCAGAATGGATAAGGTATTTAAGGTGTTTAAAACGGTACCCGCTTCGTATGAAGACGGTTGGATTGCCGGATAGCGTAAGACTATATGTTTTTGAACAAGCAGTTTATTTTTGATAATAAAGTACAGAGTATTCAACCCCTGATGCATGAAGTCCTGAACTTTATCAGGGAGAACGTCTCGCCGGACCGGTACGCAGTTAAGGTGAACAATTGCCGCCATGTTCTGGTGGAACTGCTAACGAATGCGGTCAAACATTCTGGTGTAGAAAACAGCATACTGAGTATTGATATCGGAGACAAGGTAATTAATATAAGAAAAACGGATAACGGGAGACCTTTTTACTTGAAGGAATACGGCAATTTTCCTTTACATGCTTCTTTTGTGGGCGAGCAGATCGAAATACATAAAGATGAGCTGTATTGTATTTATGCTATTGTAGAATCTACTAATTCGCTTTCGTTCGAGGTCGTCGAGTATCCAATACACTCTCTTGACCAGATTATGGATATGGAAGAGCATTATGGCTTATTGATTTTACTTAAATCATCAGATTCGGTACGTTATCTTTTTAAGGAAGTCGACGGATCGAACCATTTCGATATATCGGTATCGCTCGCATGACATTATATTTAAAATAATGTCGTTTTTTATTATCTAATTTGTCATTTTCGTATATTTGTTATGCTTTTCCTGTCTTATTCTTTACATAAGGCTTCTTTGTTTTAAAATATTAAAACTTTAATCTATGCGTATTGCAGTTCCTGCAGAAATTAAAAATAATGAAAGCAGGGTGGCTATGACCCCGGCCGGAGTTGTTTATTTAGTCCGTTTTGGTCATGAGGTTTTCATCGAAAGAGGTGCCGGACTGGGTTCAGGTTTTTCTGATAAGCAATATCAGGATGCAGGGGCTTTGATCTTAGATAGTCCATCGGAAATTTGGGCCATGGATATGATCATGAAGGTTAAAGAACCTATCCCTTCAGAGTACAGGTACTTCCGACCCGGTCTTATCTTATTTACATATCTCCATCTTGCAGCGGAGCCCGAGCTTACAAAAGCGCTGATTGACAACGAGGTGGTTGGCATAGCATACGAAACGGTTCAGCTAGACAACGGATCTTTGCCTTTATTAACCCCCATGAGTGAAGTGGCCGGTAGAATGGCGGCCCAGGTTGGTGCAAGATTTCTCGAAAAACCGGAAGGTGGAAAAGGAGTGCTTTTAGGCGGCGTACCGGGGGTAAGACGTGCCAGGGTAACGATAATAGGAGGAGGAGTGGCAGGAACCAATGCAGCAAAAATTGCTGTGGGTCTGGGTGCGGATGTAACTATCATCGACCTGAATCCCGATCGCCTGCGTCAGCTGGATGATATCTTTGGCAGTAATATCAACACGATTATGTCAAACCCCCACAACATCGCGGAAGCCGTGAAAGAGTCTGACCTTGTCATAGGCGCTGTGTTGATTCCGGGTGCTAAGGCGCCAACCCTCGTATCCGAAGAAATGGTCATGTCGATGGAAGCCGGCTCTGTGCTGGTTGATATTGCAGTGGACCAGGGAGGAAGCTTCGAAACAACAGATCGAATTACCACTCATGACAATCCGGTATTCTTGAAACATGGGATCGTACATTATTCTGTCGCAAATATGCCTGGCGCCGTACCTCATACATCGACGCTTGCCTTGACAAATGTCACCGTCCCGTATGCAATACAGATTGCTAATAAAGGATATAAGAGAGCTTGTCTGGAGAATGAAGCCCTGCTTAAGGGACTTAATACATTAGGCGGATTTGTTACCTATAAAGCGGTAGCAGACTCCCATGCGTTAGCTTACGAAGACGCCCGCAGACTGCTCCATTAGCAAGAATATTAGGGTCAAATGTAAGTTTTGTCTTATCTTTGACCCTATTCGTTACCCTACATGGTTATTTACAAACAGTTCTCTTTTGATTCCGCACATTACCTTCCCTTCGTAAGTGAAAACCATAAATGCGGGAGAATGCACGGACACACGTACACTTTGACGGTATTCCTGGAAGGCGACGTTGACCCGGCTACCGGTTGGCTGGTTGACTTTACCGACTTGAAAGAAGCGGTAGATCCTTTGGTCAAAAGTTTGGATCACCGCTTGCTAAATGAAATTCCCGGTCTTGAGAATCCAACGAGTGAGCGTCTTGCCGAATGGTTCTGGATCAAAATAAAGCCACTAATGCCCTTACTTTCCAAAATAGAGATTAGCGAAACTCCCACATCCGGTGTGGTTTATACAGGCTAATATCGTTGCCGCTTGGTGGTTCTCACCTCCGGGAGTGATTTGGCGCATATTTATATTCCCCTTTAAGAAGTAATATTGCAAAGTTCACACCGGTTAACTATGCGTATTTACTTTACGATCTTTTCTTTTATTCTCGCCGCGATTCCCTATCAAAGCAAAGCTCAGGAAGATTCATCAGCAATTAATTTCTCAAATTTCAGGCGTAGCACAAACTTCTCGGGCCTGGTGCAGTTCAGATACACGTATTCCATGACAGACAGCGTCGATGTGGGGGGGAATCCCTGTTTAGATAAAGGAGTAAGCAACAGCTTCTCACTTAAACGCGTGAGAGTTATGCTTCGAACGGATATTAATGACCGTTTAGATGCGAACGTCATGGTCAATCTGGCAGACTTCTCCGGTAATCCTCAAGCCAAAGTTCTGGAAAATGCATTTATCCGCTACCGCTTCAGTCCAGCCTTCAATGTGCAGATGGGACAGTTTCGTCCATTCTTCGGAGCCGAAGATATATATCCTGTAGACGTCATCAAATCTCTTGATTACTCCAATCAGTATTACTTGTTCAGTTCAAGCGGATGGCAGGGATTTCAATTGGGAATTACAGTTTTTGGCCAGCTTAAGCCAGCCAAAGTTCCTCTTCGTTACTATGTAGGCGTTTACAATGGTAACAACAGAAATCAGGCTATGGACAACGATAACGGAAAGAATTTTTACGCGAGGTTGGAAGCAGAGTGCTTCAGGCACTTTACTGTGGGCGTAAATGGGGCTGTAGCTGCGCTTGAGGGAGAAAGTGCTTCTGCCTGGGGAGTTGATGCCGCAGTGCTGGTTCCTGTAGCAGATCGTCTTAAACTTGATCTATCTGCAGAGTATAAACAGGGTGCTGATATAACAGCATTCAAGAATGCCGATATCTCCGCAAGAAATCCCCTGGGCCAGTATCAAAACCGCGGTTTTTATTTCTTCCCAAATTTGAGATATGAATATAAGCACCCCCGCCTCCGCTCAGTCGAAATTTCATCACGTTACGAATTTCTTGACGAAGATTACCACATTAACAGAAATCAAAGGCAAACACTTACACCCATGCTCAGCCTTGAATTTACTGACGATTATTTCGCGAGGCTCCAGCTGGGTTACACGATGGAAATGTTCAATCACCAAACGGCTTCCATTCCGAAAAAGAAATACAACATTGCTGTAGCACAGATGCAGGTACGTTTCTAATAAAAAAGCCCCCTGAACCAAAAGGTCGGGGGCTTATTAAACGGTATGTCGCTTTATATTAAACGAACGCTTCTCTTAACAAATTCGGTAAGGTCTGCTCCCGTAAGCAAGCCTTGAGATAGCATAGCCAGATCAACAGCCTGTTTAGCAAGATTTATTTTCTCTTCTTCACTCTCACTCGCAATTATACGTCCGATAAGAGGGTGGTTACCATTTACCGCAACTTTATAGCTGTCTGGGAAGGAACCGTAAAAGCCCATTCCTCCGCCCATCTGAGCCATGTCCTTCATACGTCTCATAAACTCATCCATTGAAACGTGGACCGGTAGCTCTTCCGGACTGATGCTTTCTACTTCCACCTTGTATGTTGGCTTCTGTATAGCTTTATCGAAGATGTCTTTCACGATCTTCACTTGATCTTCAGTTAGGATATGTGCCGGACTATCGTCTTTAGCGATCAGTTTATCTGCAACATCTGCGTCAACACGCTTAAGTGAAGTTTTTTCCAGTTTCTGCTCAAGCTGGTTAATAAAGTGGTTGTCGATAGGAGAGTTCATCACCAGGACATCATAGTCCTTTCTGTTGGCAGACTGGATATACGAATCCTGTTTGGAAGCATCATTTGTATAGAGGTATACCAGATTGCCGTCCTTATCTGTCTGAAGAGTCTGAACTTTAGTTTTGTACTCTTCCATTGTATAATACTCATCCTTAGTGTTCACAAGCAGAGCAAAATCTTTTGCCTTCTCATAAAACTTTTCTTCACTCACCATTCCGTACTTGATAAAGAGGCCAATATCCTGCCATTTCTCTTCATAAGCTTTACGGTCTTTTTTGTAAAGGTCACCCAATTTGTCAGCTACCTTACGGGTGATGTAGTTGTTGATTTTCTTTACGTTGCTGTCTGCCTGCAAGAAGCTTCTTGAAACGTTAAGCGGAATGTCCGGGGAGTCGATAACTCCGTGCAGTAACATCAGGAACTCAGGCACGATATCTTTTACCTCGTCAGTAATGAAAACCTGGCGGGAAAATAGCTTGATCTTATTACGCTGAATATCAAAGTCGTTCTTCACCTTAGGGAAATATAAAACTCCGGTAAGGTTGAAAGGATAATCTACATTAAGATGGATCCAGAAAAGCGGATCTTCAGAGAAAGGGTAAAGTTCTTTATAGAACGCCAGATAATCTTCATCCTTAAGATCAGCAGGAGCTTTTGTCCAGATCGGGTTAGGATTGTTGATGATATTATCAACTTCTACCGTGGTATACTTTGGTTTGCCTTCTTCGTCTTCCCCATCAGGCTCAGTCTCTGTGGTTGTTCCGAACTTGATAGGTACCGGTAAGAAACGGCAGTATTTATCCAGGATCTGCTGAAGCTTTGCCTTATCCAGGAACTCTTCTGATTCAGAGTTAATATGGAGGATAATGTCAGTTCCTCTGGTAGTGCGCGATCCTTCAGTTATCTCAAACTCGGTGCTGCCATCGCATATCCATCGTGCTGGTTGCGCACCTTCCTGATAAGAAAGCGTTTGGATTTCAACATTGTCAGCTACCATAAAGGCTGAATAGAAGCCTAAGCCGAACTTTCCGATCAGTTCATTTGCATCTTTTGCATCCTTAAATTTTTCCACAAATTCTGTGGCTCCGGAAAATGCAATCTGATTGATATATTTCTTGATCTCTTCGGCAGTCATCCCGATACCAGGGTCAGAGATAGTAAGGGTTTTCTTTTCTGCGTCGAAGGCAACTTCGACTTGTAAATTGCCCAGTTCGCCTGTGAACTGGCCGAGGGATGATAAGCGCTTGATCTTCTGGGTCGCATCTACGGCGTTGGATACAAGCTCGCGTAAGAAAATTTCATTGTCAGAATATAAGAACTTCTTAATAATAGGGAAGATGTTCTCGGTGTGGATAGAAATAGTTCCTTTCTCTTGCATAGTCTTTGAAATATATTAATGTTTCGAAGACGTTAGATCAAGGCCTGTTCCAATTATAAATAAATGACAATCTGACATAAAAAAGCCAGTGCTACTTTTTTTTGCCCGGACAATCTTTACACCTTTTCCCTTTTTTATATTTCTTGCAGCATTTCTTGCCTATGCAGCAGGAGAGACATCTTCCTATACCTTTGAACAATTCAGGATCTGTTGGAATGTCGCTTTTCTCACTAATCAAATTCTCCATGTGCAGATGTATTTATGCAAAGATGCTAATAATCAACCAGAACCGAGCCTTTCAATTCAGCAGCGAGCTGTTTTGTTACCTCAATAATATCGTCTGCAACGTGAGAATTATTGGTGATTACTTTGTCAGCACTACCTTTGTATGGCAACAAATAGGAGTTATAGGCCGGTAGCACATGATTGATCCATTGATACATAATCATGTCGTGATCGTACCCCCGTTCTTTTTTGTCACGTCTAAGTCGTCTGTTTAATGTGATTTCCTCGTCCGCATCCATAAAGATCTTCATGTCGAACAAGGAAGCAAGCTCGGCATAATGAAATACAAACAGCCCCTCCACAATAATAATAGGAGCCGGATTAATGGTCAGCATCCTTGCTTTTTCCTTATCGACGTTGAATGTATATTCTTTTTTCTGGATGGGCTGACCGCTAAGTAAGATGGAAAGATCACGTAATAATTTATCATCTTCTATGCATTCAGGAAGATCAAAGTTGACCCAGCCGTTCTCATCACGCGGTTGAACTTCTATGGTCTTGTAATAGTCATCCTGAGATATTAAACTAACCTGATTGGTTGTGAAATGATGCAGAAAACAATTAAGAAAAAATGTTTTGCCCGATCCGCTGCCGCCGGCAATTCCAATTACGAAAGGTTTATTCATTGGGAACACCGTAATCTATAGTCACTAAGAAACGTTTGTCAAGTACACCCAGAAGATCGGCAGTAGCCTGTGTGATGACAATGATCACGTCTTTGGTTGTCGCATTTTCCGTATACTTACCTACCACCTTAGCAAATGTCGTCTTGCTCGTCATGGGGTTGGTAATGCGGATGACGGTACCTACGGGTGCAGTTTTATGAAGCGCGAGCATCTTCGAAGAATCGAGATTTTCATCGGAAATCCAGGTAGCAATACCCTTCTCTGTTTTTTCTGTTAATCCGTATCGGTTCGTCGGCATTTTTGGAATAACCCTGTCAGAATCAGGTTTTGCAGTTTCAATCACCGATTCAACCGGCGGCAAAGGAGCTCCTGCTCCCGGTCTTACCTTTATTACCTGTCCAACGGCCAGACTATTGTTTTTCAAATTATTCAGTTGCTTGATAGACTCCACGTGTGTGTTAAACCGCCTGGCTATCGCAAACAGTGTCTCTTTAGGGCCAACCTTATAATCGACGAGACCATCTTCCTGCTGTTGAGCGGTATTTACCTTGTTCGCTACCGGACGTGTGCTTGCGAACGGACGCTGAGTCGGAACCTTTAACAGGGTGCCAGGTTGTAGAATCTGAGCCTTGTTAAAAGATTGAATGTCCTTCGCCGCTACCTGGTATAAGCGACCTATAGAGTAATATGATTCTTTTGATTTTACGGAATGGATAATAACTAACTTTCCATTGTTGTTTTCACTGCCTACTGAGTCGAGTCGGCTGCTTGCAAATACCCCGCTTGAAACAAATATGCAAACACTTGCTAAAATAAAACGCATTTATTTTCTACTGTATGTTTAAATTAAAGGTTACAATTATACTAAATATGATACAATTTCCGCTTTGTTATTCCTGACGCAGAATAAGTGACCTTGCTCGATATAGAACGGTTCGGGGTTGATTTTTTGTATGTTATGTTCGAGGATTTCTTTGTGCATGATATTGCCATCACTTATTATAAGTAAGTATTGCGAAAGAACAGAATCGGGCGCGGCATGAAATGAAATGCATTTTTTACCGTTGTGAGCGAGATATGACACAGGTCCCACTAATGTTTTTAATTCCTCGATAGCGGGTAGGAGGTCCATTGGCGATATGATTTCCGGAAAGTAAATATTTCTTTCAAGTGGCACAAAGTTGCTGATTCTGAAACTCTCCGTTACCCCGGAGGCCGGATTGAGCAACTCATATTGTTTCTGTTGCACTGACGGATTATACACCACGAGGCCCTCAGCGGTTGCTGTATCCAGCGTGCGGTTGAAAATCTGCCAGGCGATAGATCCGGCGGTGTTCAGCGCAATTATGGATTTGTGTTCAGGAGTCTTTTCATTGACATAGCTGTGCAGATAGACAAAATTGTGGCAAACCTTGTCAAGTCCCCAATGCCAGCTGTCCTGAACGCTTACATCCCTAAACAGTGTAACTCCGGTTTTGAAGTTAAAAGCGGAAAAGCCGGCTGTACGGTCTTCAGGATTTCGCGTTTCAACGGCAATGATCCCATTGATGGGATCTGTTTCAACCTTCCAAATTATTCCTTCAAAGTTTGCCTCAAGGGAGGGTTTTAGCGTATATTTAGTGGTCGAAGACATTTACAAAATTACCGAATATGAATCGATCTGCTGTCCTTGGAATTATATTATTGACTTTCACATTATTTTTCCCGGTTTGTCTCTGGAGCCAGTCATCAAAAGTCTATGTATTCGATCTGCATGATGAAATCGGCCCCCCGTCCTGGAGACAAACAAAAAAGGCATTTGACCAGGCCCGTCTGATAGGTGCTTCGACCGTAATCATCCGGATGAACACTTTTGGCGGTATGGTGGAGTACGCTGACTCCATTAGGTCTACAATCCTCAACTCGCGTATGAAAACGATTGTCTTTATCGATAACAATGCAGCGTCTGCAGGAGCTTTGATATCAATCGCTTGTGATAAGATCTATATGAAGCCCGGTGCCAGTATTGGCGCAGCCAGCGTGGTCGATACTAAGGGTACTGTATTGCCGGAGAAATACCAGTCGTACATGCGCGGACTTATGCGTGCAACTGCGGAGGCAAAGGGTCGGGACCCGATCATCGCAGAGGCGTTTGTTGATCCTGATGTCGAAATAAAAGATGTCAATCCTAAGGGGAAAGTCCTTACGTTAACCAGTAAGGAGGCGATCAAAATTGGCTATTGCGAAGCGGAGGTCGGCAATGTTGAGCAAATATTTGCAGCCGAAGGCCTGGACCTCAAAAGTCGTGTGGACCATCAGGTCACCACAATCGACCGTATCATCGCGTTTCTAATATCCCCGGCGGTCAGTGGATTTTTAATTCTTCTCATAATAGGGGGTATTTATTTCGAGATGCAAACACCCGGAATCGGATTTGCCCTGCTGGTTTCAGTGGTAGCAGCTGCATTGTTTTTTGCACCTTTATATTTGGAAGGACTGGCTGCTCATTGGGAAATTGGCTTATTTTTAATCGGAATTGTTTTGCTGCTGCTGGAAGTCTTCGTTATTCCGGGCTTTGGGGTAGCAGGGATATTAGGTATCATCTTTATAGTAGGAGGCTTGGCTTTAAGTATGGTTTTAAATGATTTTTTCGACTTCAATGTAACAGGTTCTGAACAGCTTACCACTGCGGTAATTATCGTGCTGTTCGCAATGGTTGCTTCGATTGTGATATCTGTTTTACTTGGGAAGTCGATCATGAAGACTCCCGTTTTCAGAAGACTGGTTCTCGAGGACGAACAGCGTTCTGACCAGGGATATGTCAGTGGAATTCAGTCAGCCGGGATTCTCGGAAAAGAAGGCTTTGCCAAGACGGACATGCGTCCTTCCGGAAAGATTGAGATCGACGGCGTTTGGTATGATGCTGTTGCTCTCGATGGATACCTGGAAAAAGGCACACCTGTATATGTTGAAAAGCACGAAAATTATAATGTATTTGTAAGAAAGATGATTTAGCAGAAACCTTATACTGTTGACATTGGTTTTAACAAAAAACAATGCATTTATGAAAGCTGAACAAATCGGATTGAAAGACACTGACGTACGACCAATAGTTGACGAGTTAAATGATTATCTTGCCAACTACCACATCCATTACCAGAAATTAAGAGGAGCCCACTGGAATGTGAAAGGAAAAAGTTTCTTTACTCTCCATGTTAAGTTTGAAGAGTTGTACACCAATGCAGTTGCAACTATTGACGAACTTGCTGAAAGAATCTTAACGCTGGGAAAAGCTCCCTTAAGCACTTATCAGGATTATATAGACATCGCTACAATCAAGGAAATCAATACCATAGGTATGGAAGACCTTAAGTTGGTAGAAGCTATTCTGGAAGACTTTAGTGCGCTGATTGAAATGGAGCGTAAACTGATGGAAGCTACGGCTGCCAGCGGAGATGACGGAACCAACGATATGATAAATCGCTTTATGCAGTTCAAGGAAAAAAACACCTGGATGCTGAGAGCATTCTGCGGAAAAAGTTAGGCTCAATTTATACCGAAACTGATGGAAGAGGGTGGACCGTTTAACGGTGGTCACCCTCTTTTTTTATGCCGGATAAATTAACTATTCTTCCTGATGATGAGGGGTATTTCCCTTGGCCGGGTAGAGACATCGCTTTTATGCAGCCGATAACAAGCGCACTTTCTGCCGTGATAAGTCCGACTTTAACTGCTGAAAGTCGGACTTATCACGGCTTTATATCACCCTAAACACGCTTTGATATAAAAGAAGTTTAAGCTTAATATTTACTATGAAGTTAACAGGTTGATACCTGGTTCTGAAAACGAAGGTGAGAAACAAGACGGCTATAAAGGCAAGAAATAACGACCGATGGAAGAGGTGGGCAATGTCGGTTTTCAGATAGGGATAAGAGGCTGATCATTTATTCCATGATCGCCGCCCCTTTTTAGTAATGTTAATTTTCTACAACAATATCCTGAGCGGATAAAGAATATTTTTCAGTGAGCTGTTGTATCGTACGAAGAACACTTTCATATCTCTTCACCGTGTTTCTAACAACCAATTGTTGAATTAACTGGTTAGTATTGCGGTCTTTAAATAAGTAAGTGGTATAAATGTTGTCATTAATCATACTAGACATAACGCTAAACCTTTGCTATTGTTTGCGGAGACCGTAATTTAGGAAAGCAAATCGTCAGTCATCAATCCACTTTTCATGACAAACTAATTTTTGGCTTAGTGGTTATAAGATGCTGAAAGAGCTATGAAACAACTATTCTTTATATGCCACGAAACAGAAACGGCCGTTCAGGCAGGTATTAGTAATGCGGGCATACCTTGTATCGAGAAAGAACGGATTGCGGCAATGAATGCCTTTATAACGATCAATCATCAAAAGCCCATCATCCCATTATGGGATGATGACGATGAATTTGAAAATATTCTGGATACGTATACTTTTATAACGGTCGATGACGCGAATAAAAGTATTTACAACGATACGAGCCTTGATCAATAAGCTACTTGCGAAATGCCTGCAAGACGCTGCCGGCCATCAACTGTGCCCCTGCTATGGATGGATGCACCCCGTCCGGCGCCCAGTATGACACGGGAGCAAGCTCAAGGGCTTTATCGAATATTTGTTGAAAAGGGATGAAGGTCGCGTTAAATTCGTTAGCGATTTCCCTTGCTGCGGCCCGGTAGTCATGAAACAAAGGAAACCAATCTGGCTTAACAGAAGTCCCCTTGAGTGCAAAAGGTTCGCCGATGATGAGCTGCACATTCGGTAGTTTTTCTTTTGTGAGAGTCAGCAAATTTCTGTAGTCATTCCTGTAGGTTTCCAGCGTGCCTTTGTAAGTTCCATTCATCATGTGCCAGAAGTCGTTTACACCAATTAGGATACTGAGCACATCGGGCTGGATTTCGATTGTGTCGCGTTCCCATCTATCGGCAAGCTGGTAGACCTTGTTTCCGCTGATACCTCTGTTGTAGATCTTCAAAGATTTTTCGGGGTAAGATGCCATTAAGTTTGCTGACGCTAGAAATGCATATCCAGATCCCATTGCTCCGGCATGATTAGGTTTGGTTTCGTTCTTATTTCTTCCTGCGTCGGTTATCGAATCGCCCTGGAAAAGGATAACAGAATTGTTCTTCAACAGGGTCTTCTTTTGCTTCACGTTAGGGGCGGAGGCCAACGCTATCTCAGGGAGGGTCAAAGCAGCCACACCGGCGATTGCAGTACCCTTAAGGAAAGAACGCCTTGGAATTTTAATAGAGTTCATAATGGACTAGGTTAAGCTATGTTTAGCGCGCCGAAGATATAGAGTTTTTCCGATTTTTTAGGAAAAGTGCCTCACAAGACTGTCGAAATTATCGAAGCTGAGATCGTATTTTTCTGCAACGGCAAATCCGTAAGAGACAAAGGCGAATGGGACGCCTGCCTGCTCGCTTTCAACCCGGTCAATATCGGTGTCGCCGACATAAATCGGGCTTTGCAGATGATGCTTCTTGATGAGCAATTTGATGTTGTGGTTTTTGGGCTTCAGGTTGAATCCGTAAGCCATCTCATCGACAATATAATCTGTGATTCCGGCGCGGTTCATGAACAAGGTGATGATGCCTTTGGGACAGTTGCTGACAATGAAAAGCTTGTATTTTTCAGAAAGCTTTTTGATTCCTTCTTTTACACCCGGGTACATCGTTCCTCCACCCGATGTGATGAGCTCCCGCCTGCGTGCGTTAACCGCGTCTGCAATCCGCTGCCGGCCCTCGGCGTTCTGCTCGGGAAGAAGTGTTTCAAGTACGGTTTTTCCGTTAACGCCCATCATGGGTTTGAGGTCTTCAGCGGTTAAAACCTTATCGACGCCAGATGTCTTTAGTCCGCTGTTCCACGCTTGCAGGTAAAGTTCCGTTGGATCCCATAGGGTTCCGTCCATGTCAAAAATTATGCTGTCAAACTTCATATAGTCTTGATTTAAATTATAGTATGAATGTCTCGCCCTTTTCCGGGACCGTTACAGAATACCCCTTGGTTGTCAAGTCTGCTTCCAAAGTGCGCATGCTCTCTGGTTCCCCATGTACAAGGAAGACCGACTTCAATTGCCTCTTGTCCTGTGAAGTTACCAAACTGACCAGATCGTCATGGTCCGCATGTCCGCTAAGCGTATCCGTCCGGGTAATTTTGGCATAGACGGCCAACTCGCGGTCGCGGAGATGTACAAACTGGTCACCTCTCAATAATCGGTGGCCTAAAGTGCCTTTCGCACTGTATCCAACGAACAGTATGGTGCAATAATAGTTTTGTAAATTGTGGTACAGGTGGTCCTGGATCCTGCCACCCTCAAGCATGCCCGCCGAAGAGACGATGATGCAAGGCTCCAGGTAGTTTGACAGCGATTTGCTTTCTTTCATGTTCTGCACATAATGCAGGTTGTCAAACTCGAATTCGTCGCCGTTATGGTTATAGAAAGACTTTGCTTCTTCGTTGAGATAGGCGTGGTGCTTGCGATAAACTTCTGTAGCATAGTTTGCCAGCGGGCTGTCAACAAAGATCTTGACAGGCGGCAGCTTGCCGGTAGAAAAGATCTTATTGAGGGAGTAGACCAGAGCTTGTGTACGGCCAATGCTAAACGCAGGAATGATCAGTCTTCCTGGCGTCTTGATACACGTTTCTTCAATCGTCCGGATCAGCGTCGCTTCGATGGTCTCCTCTCTGCTGTGATAGCGGCCGCCGTAGGTCGATTCACAGACGAGGTAGTCGACTTGCGGAAGCGGCTGAGGATTCACGATGACGGGGTAATCTTTTCTGCCGATATCGCCCGAAAAAGCGATGGTCTTAATCACTCCGTTTTCATTGATTTTAAACACGGCGGATGCAGCGCCCAGTAAATGTCCGGCCGGAACAAGTTGGAGCTCGATGTCACCGTTTAACCTGAAAGGCTTATTGAAGTTGATCGTGACGAACTGCCCGGCTGTCTCCATGACGTGCTTTTGGAGGTAAAGCGGGCGTGGGCCTGAACCCGCCCGTGAGCGACGACCCTTCTTTCGCATTTTTCCCATGAAGAGGTTTACCGAATCAAGGAGCAGTAACTCGGCCAGGTCGGCTGTCGGGGCAGTGCATAAAATTTGCCCCTCAAAGCCCATGCGTAATAAAGTGGGCAGATTTCCCGAATGGTCAATATGGGCATGCGTCAAGACTACCACATCGATCTCTGCAGGCTTAAACGGAAAAATTTCGTTTTCCTCCTGCCGGGTAGTCTTTTCATAATCGAGGCCACAATCTATGAGTATTTTGTATTGGCCAACCTCCAGCAAATGCATGCTTCCGGTAACCTGTTTAGCAGCACCCCAAATTGTTAATTTCATCGTAGGTTATATGGTACCGGCTGTGCCGGTTATGGTAAAAATAAAAAGAGAATGATGCTAAGCTTCAAACTGAAGGTTGCTCAGGTATTTGTAAAGGCCGTTTTCATTTTTTAACAACTCCGTATGAGAACCGCTTTCTACAACGCTTCCTTTTTCCAGCACCAGTATGGAATCTGCTTCTCGTACCGTTGATAAGCGGTGTGCGATGATGATGGAAGTACGGTTCTTCATCAGCACTTCCAGCGCTTCCTGAACAAGGCGTTCAGATTCAGAATCGAGGGAAGAGGTAGCTTCGTCCAGAATTAGGATAGCCGGGTCTTTAAGCAGCGCCCGCGCGATGGCAATTCGTTGCCTCTGTCCGCCCGACAATTTGATTCCACGTTCGCCAACCAATGTCTCATAGCCTTCGGGCAGCGCCATAATGAAATTATGAGCATTGGCCTGCTTAGCTGCCGCGATGATCTCGTCCTGAGAAGCCGTTAGCTTTCCATAGGCGATGTTTTCGCGGATAGATCCTCCAAAGAGCAGAACGTCCTGCGGCACGATCGCAATCTGGTTACGGATATCAGTAAGTGGGTACAGGTTCGAAGGCTTTCCATCAAAAAGGATCTCTCCTTCGGTAGGTTCGTAAAAACGAAGAATCAAGGATGCTATGGTAGATTTTCCGGCGCCGCTTGGTCCAACAAGTGCAATACGTTGTCCGGCCTTCGCTTCAAATGAAACGTCGTGTAAAACCGTTATTTCTTTTCGGGATGTGTAGGAGAAGCGCACCTTTTTAAAGGTCAGATTTCCCTTCAGCAGGGACTTGCTCACGTTATCCGCAGCGTTGATGGATACCGGCTCGTTGTTTTCGTTTAAGATTTCAATGATTCGTTCCGTTGCTCCCAAGGCTTTCTGTACGTTGGCGTACAATTCAGGGAAAGTACCCATGGCAGCACCCACAAACATGGAGTAGATGATATAGGTCGTGAGGCTTCCGATGGTAATGCTCCCATCAGCAACCAGCAGGGAACCAAACCATATCACGGCAACGATAGCCCCAAATAAACAAAAGATAATGAAAGAGGCAAATCCGCCTCTTAAAGTGGCTCCCTTAAGTGCGATCTTAACCACTTCTCTCAGGCTCTTGTCGTAGCGGTTTGCTTCATAGGCCTCATTCGCAAATGCTTTTACGGAGCTTATTCCGTGGAGCGTTTCTTCAACGACGATATTGCTGTCTGCCAGGCGGTCCTGGGCTTGTCTGGATATTTTTCTAATCTTTTTACCGAAGAGCACTGCCGAAAGTACCAGGACCGGCAGGATGGCGAGATTGAATAAGGTCAGTTTCGGAGACACGATGATCAGGAAGGTGATCCCGCCAACCAGCAAGATGATCTGACGTACCATCTCGGCAAGGGTAGTAGTAATGGTGTCTTGTATTTGTGATAGGTCGGCAGACAATCGGCTGTTCAATTCTCCGACCCTTCTGCTTGCAAAGAAGTCCATCGGCAAAGTGATGAGCTTGAAGTAGGTGTTTCGTCGTATATCCGCGATTGTCTTTTCTGCAACTTCCACAAACAGGCGAATCCTGAAGAACGACACAAATGATTGAAAGAATAATATGACAAAAGAAACGACCCCTATCGCATTTATGCTGTCAGGGATGAACCATCTGGGAGATTCACCTTTAGCGACATCGATCATCGCTCCAAGTAAGGCCGGAAATGCAAGACCCGTTAGGCTGGATAAAAGGAGAAATACCAATCCTAATACGAATTTCCAACGGTATGGTCTTAAGTAAGAGAGCAGGCCGGAAGCTGTTTTAATGGTTTGTTTATTAATCTTGGCTTTATTCAGTTCCTGTTCAGGGCTTGTGCCACTATTAAATCTATTTCGAGCCATTGAATTTAGTTATAATGCCAAAAAAGCATGCAAAAATACACTATTATTAAAAAAATGACCTACAAAAGGATCACTTAGACGTCATATTACCCGCTATAAGCCTGCTCCGGCTAGGGGTGGAACGCTACAGTGACGATGTCATTAAGGTAGAGGCCCAGCAATTTGCTGGCGTTTCCTTTGTTTATGGCAATCTCGAGGTGGTTGCTTATGCCAAACAGGCAAAGCTTTTCTCCTTCGGGCACTTCGTTGTAGTGCCAGCTGAGGTGGCTGATCGTCTCGCCCCTCTTGAAGTTCAGGCTGAAGTTTCTGTTCCCCTGGATTTTAGTGAAAAGATCTTTCGAGATGTTGGTAATGACATTCTGAAATGAGTCGATATAGATGACGCTTCCACGGATGATGTCTTTGTCGATAACCGGACTTAGATTTACCTTTTGCCGTAGTTGCTCCACCGGCACACCAATCTCATTCAGTGGTACTCCGGAAGCAATCATGCAACAGGCCTTGGCAAATATGTCGGTCAGCGGAAAGTGCAGGAATTTAAGGTCCTGGATGATATTGATCTCGACAATTTCGGTAGGGTCTTCTTCGAACATCAGGGAAAAAATCCCGTTATCTGAACCTACGAAATAATGGTCGCGGTACTTGATAGCGAGGTAATGCGTATCCCGACTGTACACGCAGTCTATACCTACCAGATGTACGGTGCCTTTCGGGAAATAATGAAATGAGTTTTTTAAAACGAAAGCCGCCTGCGGAATGTTAAATGCTGCAATACTGTGAGTAATGTCAACGATATTTACATTTGGCAGGAGACTGAGGATGCTTCCTTTCAGAGCAGCCTGGTAAAAATCTTTGTCGCCGAGGTCGGTTGTTAAAGTAATTACAGCCATTTAAAAATGTAAATATTTATTGTTATTCTTGTGATACTACGCAAGTGTGCAAATATTGAATTTTAATCGCACATACATACCAGAAACTTAAAAAAAGGACAACTTGAACGAATTAAAGATAGATCTCGAGAATATAAACCCATTGGTACTTTGGGGCCCTAACAATGACTATTTAGAACTTATAAAGAAGCAATTTCCTAAGGTCAAGATGGTTGCGCGGGGTTCAGAATTGAAAGTGCTCGGCGACGAAGCTGAACTTGTTTCATTTCAAGCACGCTTTCAAAAAGTATACGATCATGTAGAAAAATTCGATAACCTAAGTCCGAATGATTTGGAGGGTCTGCTGGGTGCTAAATTAACGTCAAATGCGGAGGCCTCATCGTCTCAATCGGATAAGTCTGGAAACGGATCCGAACCCATTGTTTTCGGTCCCAACGGCATCGTTGTTAAGGCGCGTACTGCCAATCAGCGGCGCATGGTGGAGAGTATCAGTAAGAATGATATTCTTTTTGCAATCGGCCCTGCAGGTACCGGAAAGACTTACACTGCCGTAGCGCTCGCCGTACGTGCCCTGAAGAACAAGGAGATTAAACGCATTATCCTCACCCGACCTGCTGTTGAGGCAGGAGAGAATCTGGGTTTTCTGCCAGGAGATATGAAGGAGAAGATTGATCCCTATCTGCGTCCTTTATACGATGCGCTCGACGACATGATTCCGCCTGAAAAGCTTAAGCATTATCTGGAAAACCGCACCATCGAGATAGCCCCGCTGGCTTTTATGAGAGGGCGGACGCTGGATAACTGTTTCGTTATACTGGACGAAGCGCAAAATGCTACAGATATGCAGCTTAAGATGTTTCTTACACGTATGGGGCCGACCGCTAAATTTATCGTAACAGGAGATGTTACCCAGGTAGACCTTCCCAAGAAGCAACAATCCGGCTTATACACCGCATTGCGGATCCTGACGGATATAAAAGGCATTGAAATTATTTATCTAACCGGTGAAGATGTGGTACGGCATAAACTGGTAAGACGGATTTTGGAAGCATACGGGGATATTCAATAATCTCCGTAGAAAGTGGTTTTTCTGACATTATTTGATAATTTTGGACTATTATTAAGATTAACTTGATCCATTATTTAGATGACAGCTATCAAAGAAACTCACTTTAATTTTCCGGGGCAGACCAAATTTTACAAGGGTAAGGTTCGCGATGTTTATACCATCGGCGACCATTATCTGGTGATGATCGTGAGTGACAGGATCTCTGCCTTCGATGTGATTTTGCCCGAAGCGATACCCTATAAAGGACAAGTGTTGAATCAGATCGCAGCTAAGTTTCTAAGTGCCACGCAGGATATTGTACCAAACTGGGTTGTTGATATTCCGGATCCAAATGTAACGATAGGGAAAATTTGTGAGCCTTTTAAGGTGGAGATGGTCATCCGGGGTTATCTGGCAGGTCATGCCTGGCGGGAATATCAAGCAGGCAGACGCTCAGTTTGCGGAGTATCGCTTCCGGAGGGCTTAAAAGAGAATGATAAGTTACCAGCTCCAATTATAACACCAACAACGAAGGCGGCCGTCGGTCATGATGAAGACATCTCCCGTGAGGATATACTTGATCAGGGAATTGTTTCAGAGGAAGATTATCTGCAATTAGAACAGTACACACGCGAGCTTTTTCAACGTGGAACAGATATCGCCGCCGATAGGGGTCTTATCCTTGTGGATACTAAGTATGAGTTCGGCAAAGCCGCAGACGGGAAAATTTATTTGATAGACGAGATACACACCCCGGATTCGTCCAGGTATTTCTATGAGGATTCATATACCCAGCTGCAAAGGGAGTCGAAACCGCAAAGGCAATTGTCTAAAGAGTTTTTAAGACAGTGGCTGATCGAGAACGGCTTTCAGGGCAAAGAGGGGCAAGAGGTTCCCTATATGTCGCCTGAACTTGTCAAATCCATTTCGGAGCGTTACATTGAACTGTACGAGCACATCACGGGCGAGTCGTTCCGCAAATCAGCATCTTCAGAAATAAATGACCGGATCAGAACCAACGTGGAGGAAAGCCTCAAGCGATTAAGTTAATACAGATAGCACACTATTTCTAACCAATAAAGTAATGAAATATACATTAGACAGGCACGAGAAATACGTACTTATTATACTGGAAGAAAAGAAGCTGAACTCTCTTATTTCGCCGAAGCTGAAATCGGAGATGATTCTGATCAATACAGAGGGAATAAGAAACATCATCCTGGATTTATCTCATGTGCTGTATTCAGATTCTTCCGGACTAAGTAGTTTACTTGTCGGACACAGGTTATGCAAAAATTCGGCCGGCAGTTTTATCATTTCCGGATTGAGTGAAAGTGTAGAGCGATTGATCCAAATTTCGCAGCTCCAGGACGTTCTAAGCATAACACAGTCAGTAGAAGAGGCCATCGATTTGTTATTCATGGAAGAGATTGAGAGAGATTTAAACAGATCCGAGGAGTAAAAATCTAATGAAGTTTGAGGTAACGATCCTGGGAAGTAGCTCTGCCACTCCCATATTTAATAGAAATCCGAGTGCTCAGGTGCTAAACGTAAATGAGCGTCTGTTTCTTATTGACTGTGGTGAGGGTACGCAGCAACAGCTTTTGAAGAACGGCATCAAAGCACAGCGGTTGAACCATATATTTATCAGCCATCTTCATGGCGACCATTATCTCGGTCTGGTTGGCCTTTTGTCTTCACTGCACCTTTACGGACGTACGCGACCGATGTACGTTTTTGGTCCGCCAGAGTTGAAGGAGATATTGGATATCCAGTTTAAATACTCACAGACGGAGCTCCGATACCCCCTTGAGTTTTATGCTACGCAGGCGGAAAAGAACGAGCTGATTTACGAGAACCCTGACATCAGAATTGAGACTTTCCCTCTCGAACACCGTATTCCGTGTACAGGCTTTCGATTTAATCAGAAGAAACGACTACCTAAAATCATAAAAGAGAAAGTTGAGGAGTTGGGCATTCCTATAGAAATGATTCCCTTAATCAAGAGAGGTATTGATTTTACGGATAAAAAGGGGGTAGTTCATGCTGCTGCTGAGTTGACCCAGGAGGCCGATCCGCCGAGGTCGTATGCCTATTGCTCGGATACCATTTGCAACTGGAAGTATATCGATCAGATTCAGGGTGTTAGCACGCTTTATCATGAAGCAACTTTTATGCATGACATGTCCACAAGGGCGGCGGAGACTTTTCATACCACTTCGCTTGAGGCGGCTCAGATTGCCGCGAAGGCAGGGGCGGAACAGTTATTACTCGGGCATTTCTCCGCGCGTTACCGTGAGCTAGAACCTCTTCAGGAAGAGGCTCGTACCGTTTTTGCTAATGCTAAATTAGCGTTAGAAGGTCACACCTTTGCAGTGTAACCTTCTTTATTTCATTAATCCTTTTTACCTCCGAATACGGAGAAGCTGACATATCTTTTGGGATGTGCTTTCAGGTCGATCATCAGATTATCGAGATTCTTGGCTGCATTATTCAGATTGTTATAGAGGCTGTCGTCATTTACCAGCTTGCCGATGGAGCCCTGGCCGTTATTTACCTTGTTGATTGCAAGCTGCAGATCTGCAACGGCCTTGTCTGCATTTTTGATGGTTTGTTCAAAGTTCGATCTGGCAACCTGATCGGTAATGCTTTCGAGGTTCGTCATTATTCCCGTCACCTTAGCATTGTTGTTCTTGAAGTTGGCGGAGATAGATTCCAGATTAGCGAATATACTCGTCAGACGGTTGCTTTGGGTGCCTACCATGCCATCAACTTTTTGAGTTGTAGCCTCCAGAGTCCGCAGAATATTGGCAATACTGGCAAAGCTCCTGTTGAAGTTTTGCTGAAACTCCGGATTAATGGTGTTATTCAGAGATGTGAGAATGGAATCAAGTCTTCCAACCATTGCTTCGGCTTTTTCCTGAACCGGCTTTACCTGTTGCATCAGGTTTTGCTGAACGTTTGCTTGGAGCGTGTCTCCATTTTGAGCATACTGCTTGCTGTTTCCAATGTCAAAGACGATCGCCTTTCCCCCAAGAAGACTTGTGCTCTCCAATCGTGCTATGGTATTGATAGGGATTTGATAGTCGGGATTGATCTTTAGCTGCGCGACGATTTTTCCTGACTCTACCAGCGACAGCTTGGATACACGACCGATTTGGTATCCATTTACGAAGACCGGGTTAGATACGACAAGACCTTCAACATTGTCATAGGAAGCATAAAACTCTTGTTCGCTGGAAAAGACGTCGTTCCCTTTCAGAAAGCTGTAACCAATGACGAGGACAGCTATAGCAACTGTCGCAAGGATTCCAACCTTCGTTTCGTTAGTAATCTTCATAAATATACGGTAATATCTGTTTAATTAAGTTCCACCTGCTTCTTGTAGGCCTGAATTGCTTTTAACAAACAAGATACAATTTCGTTTTGACCATTTTCGGAGGTCATGTACTCTTCTTCCTGTGGATTACTTATAAAACCAATTTCCGTTAATATGGCGGGCATACCCGCTTTGGCAAGCACCGCAAGGCTTTGTTCCTTTACGCCGCGGTTTACGCGCCCTGTGGCTTTATACTCGTCCTGAACCAATGTAGCCAAGCGGATGCTTTGCTCGCGGTAGGCGTTTTTCAGCAGCGAAAAGATAATGAAACTTTCAGGATCGTTTGGATCGTAGCCGTCGTAGTTGTCTTTATAGTCTTTTTCGAGTAGGATGGAGGCGTTCTCCCGGATGGCCGTATTCTGTTCGCCTAATCGGTTGAATCCCGATACGAATGTTTCCACACCTTTAGTTGCCGTACGGTTTTTCATATTAAAAGGCATTGAGTTACAATGTATGGATATAAATATATCCGCTTTGATGCGGTTCGCCAGACCAATGCGTTCGTACAGCGGAATAAAGACATCCTCTTCCCGGGTGTATACAACCTTAATGTCGCTGTTGCTTTCGGAGATCGCTTTTCCCAGTCGCAGGGCCACCTGCAGGGCAACGTCTTTTTCTTTAGCGAACAAGCCTCTTGTGGCTCCGTCTCTGCCACCGTGACCTGCATCAATTACTATTGTCTTTATGCGATAAGAAGCATTTTTAGAGTTATAGTCGAATGAAACAAGGGGAAATGCCAGTAACAAAAGGAGTACAGCGTAAATCGATCTCTTCAATGGTAATATTTTCATTAATTTTGGAGTTGTAAGAATATATTTGCAAAAGTACAATTCATTGTCAGATTTAAAATTCGTCAGAAGCCTTTTTGTGAGAAACATACACATTCTCTTTTTATTGCTGTTTAGTTTCAAACTAAGCGCTCAACCAGCATTAAATCGTCCGCCAGCAAATAGAACTGATACAGCAGGAACACGTTCAGCATTAACTGATTCGGTCAGACCTGACTCTGTTAGAACGGATTCTGTTGTTAAAAAGTCTGCTACAGGTCTTAATTCGGAAATTCAATACACAGCGGTGGATTCAATTAACTTCAGTATAGACGGAAATATCATTTATTTATATGGGAACGGACGTATAGCTTATGAAGATTTGGAGCTTGATGCTGATTATATCCGTATCGATCAGAAGAATAAGCTCTTATTCGCAAGGGGTAGAAACGACAAATACAACGTGTACCGGGGAAGACCGATATTTAAGCAGGGGGCAGATAATCCGGTAACAACGGACTCACTGTTCTTTAACTTTGAAACAAAAAAGGGGACGCTGTTTGGTACGGCCACTTCGATGGACGGCGGATTTATACAGGCACGGAAGTCAAAAAAGAACGAGTACAATGAGGTGTCGTTGAAGCATGGTATTTACAGTACCTGTAACCTGCCCGAGCCACATACACACTTCGGTATCCACATTACTAAAGGGCTCGTAACCGACAAACAAGTGATCAGCGGACCCGCTTATCTGGAAATTGAGCATATCCCCATTCCTTTAGGGCTGCCCTTCGGATTCTTTCCTAAGATGAACAAACGTGCATCGGGCTTTCGTTTTCCCAGTTTTGGGGAAGATGCTAACCGGGGTTTCTATATGCAGGGTATAGGCTGGTACCTGGGGATTAATGATTATTGGGATGCCGATATACTGGGAACGATATATAGCAAAGGATCCTATGATATCAATACCGCTGCAAGATACAAGGTGAATTATAAGTACAGCGGAAGCATGAATTTTGGCTATTCATCGATTAAGAGCCCAAATGCCATTGAGGGAACCGCTGGCAATACCGCCACAAAGCAATTCAATGTTCAATGGTCGCATTCACAGGATCAATCGGCGAATCCGGGAACTACTCTGAGTGCGAATGTAAACTTTGGAACGAGCTCATATTTTCAAAGGACCGCTGCCTCGGGGACCTATGATTATAATTCGATCGTCAGAAATAGTATGTCCTCCAGCGTTGCATACGGTCGTACCTTCTTCGACGGTCTTTTTAACTTTACATCGGCACTGAGGCATTCTCAGGATATAAGTGCGAAAACGGTGAATCTGACACTTCCTTCTTTCAACCTGAGCATGACCACGATTAACCCGTTCGATAAGAAAGACCGGGTTGGGGAGCAGAAATGGTTTCAACGAATTGCAGTAGGTTATACGCTGGAGGGTTCCAATACTTTTAACGGCCCGGAAGAAGGACTGTTCAAAAAAGAGAATTTGCAAAAGTTCCAGAACGGAATGCAGCACAATATACCGGTCAGTTTATCGCTGAACGTACTTAAGTTCTTGCAATTCAATACCGGGGTGAATTATTCTGAACGCTGGTCATTCCAAACGGTTAGGAAAGGCCTGGTGGCCGACTCTACAGTAAGAACAGATACCATTCCGGGCTTTGCACGAAATTATAACTACAGTCTTAATGGCGGCTTCTCTACGAAGATATACGGTATGAAGACGTTCAAAAAAGGCAATTTGGTAGCATTGCGTCATGTCATGACGCCATCTGTCAACTTCAATTATACGCCTGATTTTAGTGATCCGCGCTTTGGTTTTTATCGGGATATTGCTACAAATGGCTTTGCGGTGAATGATTCGGTAAGGAGAGTCAGCCGCTATTCCCGCTTTGAAGGGACGATGTATGGCAGTGCCGGACGAGGCAGGAGTGCTGCTATTGGCTTCTCGATAGATAATAATATCGAAGCAAAAGTTAAATCCAAAAGCGACACCAGTAATGCGTTCGAGAAAATACCTATTATACAAGGTTTGACGTTCTCGGGAAATTACAATTTTGCGGCCGACTCTATGAAACTGTCGACTATTACTTTTGGTGGAAGGACAGCGTTCTTTAAGCAAAAGATAGGTATCAACTTCTCCGGTAGTTTCGACCCTTATCAGATTATGAATGAAAACGGCAGGGCCGTTAGGATCAACAGATATCTGATTAAAGATGGGAAGCTCGCAAGATTGTCATCTCTATCGCTTTCAACCGACTTTAGCTTCAATTCCTCCGCACTGAGAGAACGAAATGAAGAACTGCGGAAGCGTCAGGATGATCCCAACATTACGCCATCCCAGCAACAGGACATTCGCAATATCCTGAACAATCCCAACTACTATGTCGATTTTACCGTTCCATGGAACTTCAGCGCTGCCTACAGCTTTAATTATTCAAACGATGGATTACGGTCTACTATCACAAACACGCTTAACTTCAATGGCGATTTAAGTGTTACGCCAAAATGGAAAGTAGTGTTCAATTCGGGCTATGACTTTCGGGCAAAAGAAATCAGTTTAACCCGGTTTAGCATAAACCGTGACTTGCATTGCTGGGATATGTCCTTCGGCTGGACGCCTTTCGGAATGTACAAAAGCTATAGCTTCGACATACGCGTCAGAGCATCCATTCTTCAGGATCTCAAACTCAGAAGAAGAAGTGCTTTACCTCTAAATTATTAATCCATGTTAGCAGAAATAATAACCATCGGGGATGAAATTCTGATCGGTCAGATCGTTGATACCAATTCTGCATGGATTGCTACGACACTGAACGATCATGGGATCCGTGTCAAACAGATTACATCAGTATCTGATAGCAAAGACCATATTCTGGAGGCTCTTGAAGCGGCTTCGCAACGTGCGGAACTGATCATCATTACCGGCGGGCTGGGACCTACCAAGGATGATATTACCAAAAAAACGATGGCAGAGTACTTCGGTGTTGGCTTCCGAAGAGACGAAGAAGCTTTGGAGAACGTAAAGCGCATTTTTACCCGGTCTAACCGACCCGTGTTAGCCATTAACGAGCAACAAGCTGACGTTCCGCAGAATGCTGTTGTATTGCAGAACCAGAACGGTACCGCTCCGGGTATGTGGTTTGAGGCAGGGAAGCAGGTATATGTTTCACTTCCGGGTGTTCCGTTTGAAATGAAATATCTGATCGAGGAAGAGGTATTGCCAAGAGTGAAGAGTCATTTCAAACTGTCGGCTATCGTTCATCATACTATTTTGACAGCAGGCCTGGGGGAGTCCTTTCTGGCTGAGGCTATTGCGGATATTGAGGACAGCCTGCCCGCGTATATTCATCTGGCTTATCTACCTAAGCTTGGGCAAGTAAGGCTTCGCCTGAGTGCATATGGACTAGAGGGGGATACTTTATCCACGGAGATCCAAAAGCATGTAGCGGAAATTATCGCCCGGATTCCTGAATATGTTATCGTTAGCGAGGATATACCGCTTGAAGTGGCTGCAATGAACCTTCTGGAAGAAAAGAATCTGACGCTCACGGTTGCCGAAAGTTGCACGGGAGGGTTCCTGTCTCATTTGTTTACTCAGCACAGTGGCGCAAGCAGCGTTTTTCTGGGCGGCGCCGTTACTTATTCGAATGAACTGAAAGAAAGGTTGCTGAATGTACAGCATTCAACTCTGCAGAGCTTTGGTGCGGTTAGCGAAGAGACGGTTGTAGAGATGGCAAATGGAGCGTGCCGGAACTTTAATTCTGACTACGCCATCGCCATCAGCGGAGTGGCCGGGCCAGGTGGTGGAACTGAAGCTAAGCCTGTTGGTACTGTGTGGGTTGCCGTTTCGGGAAAGACCAAGACCATTACTCATAAGTACTCATTTTCGGGGCGCAGGACGCAAAATATTGAGCGCGCGGCGATAAATTCAATCGTATTACTGCTTAAATTAGTTAAGGAAGAGCACAACTAAGTGCTAAAAAGGTGTAATTTTGCAGCTATACCCAATTACGACTCGTATGGCTCAATTTGAATTAGTTCTTCCGAAAATGGGTGAGAGTGTTGCCGAAGCTACCATTATTAAATGGTTGAAGAATCCCGGAGACACTGTTCATGAAGACGAAATTATAGTCGAAATAGCAACTGATAAAGTCGACTCAGAAGTTCCCTCACCGGTTTCCGGAAAGTTACTGTCACAAACCGTAAAAGTTGACGATGTAGTCAATGTCGGTTCTGTAATCGCTGTAATAGAAACAGAAGATGTTAAGCTGAACGAGCGTGAAAAGGTTCAGGAACCAGAACCGCCCGTTGCAGTAGCAGCGCATAAGGCTCCTGGTATTGATTTGTTGTCCACTCCTCCGGAGGCTACATCCAGTTATGAGAACTCATCCCGCTTTTATTCCCCCCTGGTTAAGAGCATCGCTGCGGAAGAAGGAATCTCTCTCGAAGAACTTGATCATATTACCGGAACGGGATCTGATGGGCGTGTAACCAAGCAGGATATTCTGGATTATATCAAAGGCCATAAGAAAAAACCTACTCAGACAGTTGCACCGGAGCCTTTGAAGAATAATGGTTCTTATATCGCCCCCTCGGTTCAGCATCAAGCCACTGTTGTCAGTGGAGGAGATGAAATTATTGAAATGGACCGTATGCGCAGACTTATTGCAGATCATATGGTCATGAGCAAGCAGGTAGCACCACACGTTACCTCGTTCATTGAGGCCGACGTTACTAATATTGTGAAGTGGCGGGAAAAGATTAAGTCTTCCTTTGAGAAGCGGGAGGGGCAGAAAATCACTTTCACTCCGGTCTTTATTCAGGCCGTGGCGAAGGCTATAAAAGATATGCCCATGATCAATATCTCTGTCGAGGGGAATAAGATTATAAAAAAGAAAAACATCAATATCGGAATGGCGGCAGCCCTACCCAGCGGTAATCTGATCGTGCCGGTTATCCGGAATGCAGATCAGCTAAATCTGATTGGTTTGACTCGAGCTGTCAATGATCTGGCAGCACGTGCACGAGCCAATAAGTTATTGCCCGACGAAGTACAGGATGGTACCTTTACGCTTACCAATATTGGTTCGTTTGGAAACGTCATGGGCGTTCCTATCATTAATCAGCCTCAGGTAGCCATAATGGCGGTGGGTGCAATTCAGAAAAAGCCGGCAGTGCTGGAGACTGAGTATGGTGATGTGATTGCCATCCGTCATAAAATGTTCATCTCGATGTCCTATGATCACCGCGTAGTAGATGGCGCATTGGGTGGTATGTTTATAAAAAGGGTGGCTGATTATCTTGAAAATTGGGACGTCAGTTGTGAAATATAATTCTCATCACTTTTATTCCCCCATAAAATTGCTCTTTTTGTAAAAAATTCAATACAATGAGAGTTTATTATTCTAAGGCAGCCGCATTCGTCGTCGGCTGCGTTTCATTTCTGTCTTTAAGCAATCCATCGCTTGCACAATCTCAGGTCCACAGGGCAGTGGAGGCCGAAGAAAAGGGTTACAAAATTACGCTTGCCCTGGGGCATGCGCACATCCACGAAGGGATTGAGGATGGTAACGAAAAGTGGTTAATGATGCCGTCATGGGCTTTCAATGCCGACTATGTAATCAATAAGCACTGGGCATTCGGTTTACACAATGACTTAATCCTGGAAAACTTTACAGTGGAGGAGCATCTCAATAATGAAAGACATACCGTTCTGGAACGCTCAAGACCTTTCGCCACGAAAGTTGTGGGAACTTACAAGCCGGGATCCCATCTGGGTCTGATGTTGGGGGTAGGTGATGAAATTACGAAGGAGGAAAACCTGTTTTTATCTACAGTAGGAGTGGACTATGGCGTTCATATCCATGGGGGCTGGGAAGTCGTCGGTGAGCTTACCTATGACGTTAAGTGGAAGTCTTATGACACTTGGGTACTGGGATTTGGCATAAGTAAATTCATTGGCGGTCGCCATCATAAGCACAAAGGCTAATTTTGGTAGCTGGGCTAAACAGAGCATGCGGTTAAAATACTACTGAACCGCATGCCTGGTTGATATCTGAAACACCAAAAGTTTTTTAATTATATAAAGTCCCGAATTTCGACTTTACATCCGCTACGATCTGCTTCACCTGTTGCTCATGGGATTTCTGACATATCATAAGAGTATTGTTCGATTCTACCACAATATAGTCATCCAGACCCTGCATGATTACCAGCTTGTCTTTCGGAACCTTCACCATACAGTTTGATGAATCATACATCATGACATTCTCAGAAGGAATAACCGCATTTCCGAGATAGTCTTTTTGCGCCAGTTCATAGACCGATGACCAGGTTCCCAGGTCAGACCATCCGAAGTCAGTTGGCAGCACATAAACATTCGACGCTTTCTCCATGATTCCGTAATCAATGGAGATATTGGTGCATTGAAAGTAAGCATGGTGAATAAAGCCACTTTCCGCCTCTGTGTTGAGTTTACTGGCGCCTTCCCTGAAGATGTCATTCATATCGGGCAAATGCTCGTGTAGTGCGCTCAGAATTGATTTGGCCGACCATACAAAGATACCTGCGTTCCAAAGGAAATCGCCGCTTTGAATAAACGTCTGCGCTAGTTCATAGTTCGGCTTTTCGGTAAAGGTTTTAACCTTATGGAAGGAGTTTTCTATCGTTTGAGTGGTGTACTGGATGTAGCCGTAACCGGTGTCGGGCCGTGAAGGCTTGATACCGAGAGTGATCAGGCAATTGTTTCCTGAAGCCGCTTCAAGTGATAAAAGGATGTCCTTGCGAAAAGCTTCCTGATCCAGGATCAAATGGTCGGATGGCGAAACCACTATTGCTGCGTCAGGGTTCAGCAAGCTGATCTTGTGGCTTGCATAAGCGATGCAGGGGGCCGTGTTTTTCATGATGGGCTCGCCAAGGATCTGCTCCTCTGAAATACCGGACAACTGTTCTTTGACAAGGGGAATGTAACTTTCGTTTGTGGCTATGTAAATGTTTTCAGCCGGAATTATTTTTAAAAAGCGTTCGTACGTCTGTTGAATAAGTGTCTTTCCGGTACCAAGGATATCCAGAAATTGTTTAGGATGGGCAGACCGGCTTATGGGCCAGAACCTGCTGCCGATACCTCCTGCCATTATAATGGCATAAAAGTTCTTCATTTTAGCTCAATTGGTTAAATAATTCCTTCTCTTAATAAATCGTGCAAATGTATAATACCTTTGTATATTCCAGCTTCTAAAACGATTAATTGTGTAATATTATTTGCCCGCATCATAGCAAGGGCATTCACTGCCAGTTCGTCGCTTTCAATTGTTCGCGGCGCATTATACATAATATCTTTTGCCTGCAAGCGAGCCGTCGTTTCATACTTTTCCATCATTCTGCGAATATCACCATCCGTAATTATGCCGCATATTTGATCTTCAAGCAAGACCGTTACAGCACCTAAACGGTTTTTAGTGATTTCTATTATGACTTCTCTAATGGAAGCGTCGGGGCGCACCTTCGGTTTTTCGTTGTTGATATAAAGATCACTCACCTTAAGGTAGAGTCGTTTTCCCAGGGTACCTCCAGGATGATAGCGGGCAAAATCTGAACTGCTGAACCCTCTGGATTCGAGAAGGCATACAGCCATAATGTCGCCCATTACTACCTGTGCAGTTGTGCTCGATGTGGGAGCGAGGTTTAGCGGACAGGCTTCCCTTTCGACTGTAGTGTCGAGAACGAGGTCAGCGTTGCGTGCCAGGTAAGAATCAACGTCGCCAACCATGCCGATGAGTTTGCTTCCGGCAAGTCTTAAAAGCGGAACGAGAACCTTGATCTCCGGGGTGTTACCGCTTTTGGAGATGCAGATTACAAGATCCTCATCCTGAATGATCCCAAGATCCCCATGAATCGCATCGGCTGCATGCATGAATACCGAAGGAGTTCCGGTAGAGTTGAAAGTAGCGACGATTTTTTGTGCGATAATAGCACTTTTTCCAACTCCCGTAACAATAACACGACCTCTCAATTGAAGTATGGTTTCAATTATCACCACAAAGTCATTATTCAGTTTGGAGAGCAATCCGGAAACTCCGTCAAGCTCAATCTGTAATGTTTTTTTTGCTGTCTCAAGCACGTTTAGTGGGGCTTCCAAGGAGATTTATTTTAGAAATAGATACATTTTAACCGCAAAAATATGTTATTTTGGGGTTAAGTTTAGGTTTTCTAAATTTTTCCGAAGTGGACGATGGAGATCAAGAAATCATTATTTGATAATTTACAGAATTTTTTCGGCTTTGATAATTTCAAGGGCGAGCAAGAAGCGATAATCACCAACATAATACAGAAAAAAGACACATTTGTAATAATGCCTACGGGGGGCGGTAAATCGATATGTTACCAATTGCCCGCGTTGATGAGTGAGGGAACGGCTATAGTTATATCGCCGCTTATCGCCCTGATGAAGAATCAGGTAGACCAGTTGAGAGGGTTTGGGGGGACGGAAAGTATCGCACACTTCTTAAACTCTTCATTAAATAAATCTGAGATAGCAAAAGTTAAACACGATGTTCTTAGCGGGGAAACGAAGCTACTTTACGTTGCACCCGAGTCGTTGTCGAAACAGGAGAATATTGATTTTCTCCGGCTAATCACCATATCTTTTGTGGCTGTTGACGAAGCCCATTGTATTTCTGAATGGGGGCATGATTTCAGGCCCGAGTACCGGAAAATAAGACAAGTTATCAGTAATATTGGTGACCAGATTCCCATTATTGCGCTAACAGCGACTGCTACTCCGAAAGTACAGCAGGATATCATCAAGAACCTTCAGATGACTGACTCGACGTTGTTTAAGTCATCCTTTAATCGCCATAATCTTTATTATGAGGTGAGGCCGAAGCGAAACGTCGTTAAAGAAATCATCAGGTTCATAAAATCGCATTCCGGGAAATCGGGTATCGTGTACTGTCTTAGCCGTAAGAAGGTTGAAGAGATCTCGGAAGCCTTAAAACTTAACGGTATTAAGGCACTTCCATATCACGCCGGACTGGATCCGAAAACAAGGGCGGATACGCAGGACAAATTCCTGATGGAAGATGTCGATGTGATCGTCGCTACTATCGCATTTGGAATGGGCATAGATAAGCCGGACGTTCGTTACGTTATCCATCACGACATACCCAAAAGCATGGAGGGTTACTATCAGGAGACTGGCAGGGCCGGTAGAGATGGTGGAGAAGGTGTCTGTGTTGCGTTCTATTCGGAAAAAGACATCGATAAGCTGGCTAAGTTCATGAAAGACAAACCTGTCTCTGAACGGGAAATTGGGACGCAGATATTGAAAGAGGTGATAGATTACGCGGAGTCGGCTGTCTGCCGAAGAAAGCAAATTCTGCACTATTTCGGGGAAAACTTTGACGAGGCTGGTTGTGGGTCAATGTGCGACAACTGCAGAGCAGAGCGCAGTCACTTTGATGCAGCAGAGAAACTCAAGACGACACTCATCATGATACGCGAACTGGGAGAGAAATTCGATGATCTTCATCTCCTGAACATCCTTATGGGGGTCGATACTTCCCAGGTCAGCGCTTATCAGCATAACAAGTTGCCTTATTTTGGGAGCGGTAAGGCCGATGGCTTACTTTTCTGGAAATCGTTATTACGCCAGGCTCTCCTGAATAATTATTTATCAAAGGATATAGACAATTATGGCTTGCTGCGCTTAACGAAGTCAGGCAGCGGTTTTATCGATAATCCTCATTTTCTGAAGTTCGTCATGAACCGCGAATTGGGATCGATGGATGACGACTTTGATGACCCTGATCAGCAACCCGCCGGAGCACTGGACACCGAACTTTTCAAGATGCTTAAGGATCTTTGTAAACGAATGGGCGTTGAAAAGAACCTGCCGGCGTATGTCATATTTTCAGATCCTTCTTTGGAGGAAATGTGTATACATTACCCGATTTCCATTGAGGAATTGAAGCAGATTCAAGGTGTGGGTGCTGGAAAGGCGCTTAAGTTTGGCGCACCATTCGTGAAACTGATCAGCAAATATGTAGAAGAGAAAGAAATTGACAGACCACTCGACCTGATCATAAAAAGTGCTGCAAATAAGTCGGCATTAAAGGTTTCAATTATCCAGAATATAGATCGTCATATCGCACTTGAGGATATCGCTTCCTCAAAAGGGATATCCTACGAAGATATCTTACGGGAGGTTGAGTCAATCGTCAATTCAGGCACTAAGCTCAATCTGAACTACTACATCGATGAGATGATAGATGAAGACAGACAAGATGAGGCTTTCGATTATTTCAGGTCGTCTGAAGTTGATTCTATAGATATCGCTTTGAAAGAACTTGGATCCGACGACTACACTCGTGAGGAGCTGCAGCTCATGCGAATTAAATTTTTATCAGAATTAGGAAACTAATGATCAATCAAATTCCAGGTATTAAACATACCGATACCAATAACTTCTTCCTGATGGCTGGCCCCTGCGCTATTGAAGGGGAGGACATGGCGCTGAAGATAGCTGAGCGGATAATTAATATAACCGACAGGTTGGGCATCCCCTTTATTTTCAAAGGCTCATACCGGAAAGCAAACCGGTCAAGGGTTGATTCCTTCACCGGAATAGGTGATGAGAAAGCTCTTAAGATACTGGCAAAGGTAGGCCATGAGTTCGGTATTCCAACCGTTACAGACATTCACGAAAGCAATGAGGCAGCAATGGCCGCCTGCTATGTAGATGTTTTACAGATCCCGGCATTTTTATGTCGGCAGACCGATCTGCTCGTCGCTGCTGCGAAAACAGGGAAGTTTATCAATATCAAAAAAGGGCAGTTTCTTTCCGCGGGTTCGATGTCTTTTGCAGTAGACAAAGTGAGGGATTCGGGAAATTCGCAAGTGATTCTTACAGACAGAGGTAATACATTCGGGTATCAGGATCTTATCGTTGATTTTAGGGGAATTCCTGAAATGCGCTCGTTTGGCGTGCCTGTGGTGATGGATTGTACACATTCCCTCCAGCAACCCAACCAGCCCAACGGGGTTACTGGGGGTAAGCCGGGACTGATCGAAACCATCGCTAAGGCAGCTATTGCAGTTGGCGCAGACGGGCTGTTTATAGAAACTCACCCTGACCCTTTGCATGCAAAGTCAGATGGTGCCAATATGCTCCATCTGGAATCTTTGGAACAACTCCTTGAGAAACTTGTACGGATCAGGCAGGCGCTGTAAGCCACTCATCCCGCAAATGATATAATATTCGACATCAGCTTTAACCTTAATAAAGTACATTTACATATGACAGAGGAAATTCTGGCAAAATATGATCTGGTTATCGGACTTGAAATCCATGCGCAGCTCTTAACGAACAGCAAGATATTTTCATCGGACCCTGCGTCTTTTGGCGCCGGACCGAATGAGCATACTAGCATCATTTCGGTTGGCTTACCCGGAACATTGCCAAAGATCAACGAGAAGGTGGTGGCGTATGCGGTAAAAATGGGATGGGCAACCAACTGCACCATCAATAAATACAATCGTTTTGACCGCAAAAACTATTTCTATGCAGATCTTCCAAAGGGATATCAGATTACACAGGACGAGATCCCCATCTGTCAGCGAGGATACATAACCATCCGTTTAAAGGATGGTGCGGAAAAAGATATCAGGATCAACCGAATTCATATGGAAGAGGACGCCGGTAAGAGCATGCACGACAAAGACAGTAGCTATTCGCTTATCGATTTGAACAGAGCTGGCGTCCCTCTGATAGAAATTGTTTCAGAACCCGACTTGCGTTCTGCAGAAGAAGCAGCGGCCTATATGTCTGAAATCCGCAAGATCGTCAGATACCTGGGCGTGTGCGATGGTAATATGGAAGAAGGTAGCTTACGTTGCGACGCCAATATATCCGTACGGCTCAAAGGTACCGAAGAGTACGGAGCACGATGCGAGGTAAAAAACCTTAATTCCATTCGTAATCTGCAAAGAGCCATTAATTACGAGTTTAAAAGGCAGGTTAAGCTGGTTGAACAAGGAGAGCATATTGATCAGAATACGCTGAATTTCGATGCAGCAACGGGAATTACGTCCGTTTTACGTTCCAAGGAAATGGCAAACGACTACCGGTATTTCCCTGAGCCAGACCTTCCACCTCTTGAGTTATCTGAGGACTGGATCCAGCAGCTTAAAAGCGAACTTCCAGAGCTACCCGAGCAAAGGATAAAAAGATATTCAGAAGAGTTTTCATTATCGCGTTACGATGCGTCGTTGCTCACATCAGATAAGGCGATAGCCGACTTTTTCGAGCAACTTGTGACGCATACACCTCACTATAAAGCGGCAGCCAACTGGGTGAATGGGCCTCTGCAGTCGTATGTTAATGAGACAGGTAAGGGCTTTTCTGTGCTGGACGCGTATGCAGCACAAATCGCGGAAATAATAGCGCTTGTAGAGTCGTCAAAAATTAATAATACTGCCGCCGTCCAGCAATTGTTCCCGGCGCTTGTTTCAGGAGATGGTAAGTCGGTAGACCAACTCGTTCAGGAGCTTAATCTGATTATCGACACGGACGACAGCGAACTCCTGGGCTTCATTGGAGAGGCAGTTGAGAAGTATCCCGCTAAGGTGTCTGAATACCATAAAGGTAAAAAAGGCGTTTTAGGATTATTTATGGGTGAGGTTATGAAGATCTCCAAGGGGAAAATAGATCCTAAAACCGCCAATAAACTTCTTGTAGAAAAATTAGAATCTTTAAAGTGAATAGAATAATAGTACTCCTTATTGCCTTGACGATAGCTCTGTCGGGATGCCAGAACACAACTTCCTTTACAATTGATGGCACCCTGAAGAATGCCGGAAATCTGAACAAGGTGCGTATTTACAAGGGAAATGATTTGGTTGACTCAGCCGTTGTAAATGAAAAGGGGGAGTTTCGGTTCAGGATTCCTTCTCCCGAACCTGATTTCTTCTATATCGTTGCTGATGCGAAGAATTATCTGTTGTTGGCGCAGAACGGCGACAAGCTTAAGTTTAGTGCCGATTATGCTAGTTCGGTTGGCGATTACGAAGTCGAGGGCTCTGCGGATGCGGAAAAGCTTAAAGAACTTAACAAGATCAACGGAAAATACGGGAAGGTATTCATTGATCTGAAGACGGAGTTGGACCGGCGCTCATCGGCTAATCCCGCCGCTCGCGACGCGATTATGCAGGAACTCAGCCCAAAATTTGATGAGAATATGAAAGCCTTCGGGATCGAGGTTCTGTCCTTCGCCGAGGGGAATAAAGATAATCTTGCAGGTTTCTATGCTATGAGCATGCTCGATCCGATAGAATACGAAGAACCTCTGCTATCATACGCAGAAACTTTGAAAGGTAAGTTTCCAACAAACAAGCCGGTACAGGACTTCATCGCCAAGATGAATAAGGTCAAACCAATTGCGAAAGGTCAACAGGCGATCGACTTCCAGGGTACAGCACCTAATGGCCATATTGTGAAACTGTCTGACTTCAGGGGAAAATATGTTCTGCTTGACTTCTGGGCGTCATGGTGCGGACCATGCAGACAAGAGAATCCAAATATCGTTAAGCAGTACCATGCCTTCAAAGACAAAAATTTCGCAGTGTTGGGCGTTTCGCTGGATGGTGACAGGGAAGATTGGATAAAAGCTATTAAAGATGATAAACTCGACTGGCCTCATGTTTCTGAGCTTAACCAGTGGAACAGCGAGGCGGCCAGACAATATCAGGTATCAGCAATACCTGCCTCGTTTCTGATCGATCCTACAGGCAAAATCATTGCTAAAAACCTGCGCGGAGAGGCACTTGAAGAATTCCTCAAGAAGACATTAAATTGATCTCAAGAACTTGTTAAGATATCCACCTTGTTAACAATAACTTAATATTGTAGTAACTTTGAGGTATCCTATTCCTGCTACATTAGCACTGTAATCGAAAATCATGAGTTCAGCAAAACAAAAAATTCTAATCGTTGATGACGAACCAGACATCCGGGAGCTAATTGAATACAATCTCAAAAAGGAAGGTTATCTGGTTTATACAGCCAGTAACGGTCAGGAGGGTATAAACGAGGCAAAGCGGGTTCATCCGGATCTCATCATTCTCGACGTGATGATGCCCAAGATGGATGGTATCGAAGCTTGCCGGATTATGCGGTCGATGAACGACTTTAAATCTACGTTCATGGTCTTTCTTACCGCCCGCAGCGAGGAGTATTCGGAAATAGCAGGGTTTAATGTAGGTGCAGACGATTACATCGCCAAGCCGATTAAATCACGTGCGCTGGTTAGTCGCATTAACGCAATCCTGAGAAGGAACAACCAAACAGAAGATGTTGTAGAAAACAAGATTGAAATAGGTGATCTTGTTATAGACCGGGAAACATACCTCGTTTATCAGCGCGGAGAACGGATATCTCTCGCCAAAAAGGAGTTTGAGTTGCTTTATCTACTAGCTTCAAAGCCAGGAAAAGTCTACACCAGAGAGGTGATCCTGAAAAATATATGGGAAGACTCTGTGGTGGTGACGAATCGCACAATAGATGTTCATATCCGAAAGGTGCGTGAGAAGCTAGGTGACAATTATATATCTACTGTTAAAGGTGTCGGATACAAATTTGATATTTAGGACTGAATGACCAAGCATGAGATCATAAGTTGTGAGCGTTGCTCTGCCCGGATTGAATGCAGGTCGAATGCTTATACAAGATGTCAGTGCAATACTGTACAGTTAACTCCGGACGAAATCGAGTTTATTGGCGAGGGTCATGAGGGCTGCCTCTGTGCTTCTTGTTTGCTTGAGCTGAGGAATATTTACCAGACTTCGCAGTCTGAACTAACGTCGTAGCTGCAAAATAAGGTCAAAAAGAAAAGGCGGATAAAATATTTATCCGCCTTTTTGCTATCTGTAAAACAGATAAGTATCTTACTTAGCCTGAGCTTCGATCTGAGCAAGAACAGCATTGTTCTTAGCAACCTGGCTAGAAGCAGATTCCTGAGAGCGGCTTCCTACTTCGATATTACGGCCAATCTTTAGAAATTGAACTTCAAGGCGTGAAACCGTTTTGTTTTTTCTATCTTTTCTCTTTAAACGTGTAACTCCCATTGTCTTTTTTTTAATTTTTTTAATTCCTGTGAGGTCGGAAGCGGATTCGAACCGCTGTAGAAGGTTTTGCAGACCTCTGCCTAGCCACTCGGCCATCCGACCCTTTTGTAGGGAGTGCAAAAATAATAATTTATTGGTACCCCGCAACAATTATTTGCAAAGAATTTATAAACCTCGCCGTTTTATTTCGGAACATATAATCGAGGCTGAAACCGCCACGTTCAGAGATTCGGCATCCCCAAACCTTGGAATGGTGATCTTGTCTGCAATCAATTCTATCACACTGTCAGAAATCCCCTTACCCTCGTTCCCCAAAACAATTAATCCAGGCCTGTCAAATCCAGTCTCGTAAACAGAGTCTCCCTCCAGGAAGGCGCCATACACGGGTAGTTGCATCTCCTTAATAAACGAAGAAAGATTTACATAGTGCACGGCGAGCCTCGAAAGCGATCCCATAGAGGCCTGTACCACTTTAGGATTAAACGCATCTACGGTATCGTCAGAGCAGACCATCTGAGAGAAGCCAAACCAATCTGCAGTACGTATTATCGTTCCAAGATTGCCCGGGTCCTGAATTCCGTCAAGTACCAAAGTGTATTTATCGAGAAAACTTTCTGATCTTAACGGGGTTTTCTCAGGAATCCTTATAATTGCAAGAGCATCCTGAGGCGTATTGAGCGTGCTGATTTTTTTTAGCTCCGGTTCGCTGATTTCGTGTAGTTTAATACTGGGGGACAAGTCGTTAAACTTTTCAAGGGATGAGCCTGTGCAATAAATTGAATCTACCTGATAGTTCGAATTGATGAATTCAGAAATCGATTTAGTGCCTTCTACCAGAAATAGACCTCGGTCTCTTCTGTTTTTTTTTAAATGTAATGCATTTACAAAACTGATTTGAGATTTTGAAAGCATATAAAGATTACGTTGTTTTATTATTACGTGCAAGTATACTGTTTTTAACAGTTATTTTATCAGGATGTTCCGCCACGAGGTATCTGAACGATGATCAGGCACTCATCAAGGATGTAAAGCTAAAGGGTATCAGTAAGGATTTTTCCGAAGACGCATACCAATATGTACAGCAAGACATTAGACCCAACTCGAGGATAAACCTCGCGCTGTATAATATGTTCAATACCAGAGACGGTAAATACAGGTCCGACCGTATCAAGAACATCGGAGAAGCACCCCGACTTCTCGACAGCTCGCTTGTCGATATCTCGAGTCGGGAAATCCAGAAATTTCTTGCCTATAAGAGCTTCTTTAATGCGGCGGTAACCAGCGAGATCAGGGTGAAGAACAAAAAGGCTTATATCACTTTCATAGCAGAACCCGGACCTTCATTCAAAGTTCGTAACATCAATCACGCTATATCAGACAGTGCAGTTCGCGATTTGTATGTCAAAAACCGGGAGAACTTCACGAAGCTTCACTCAGGTAATCGTTATGACGTCGATTCCATCATGTATGAGATCAACAGTATCTTCACTTTGATGAAATCTAACGGATATTACGACTTCCTTAAGCCTTACATCCACGTTGATGCAGATAGTACGCTTCTATCTAGTCAGGTTGATCTGAAACTAAACGTTTATAATCCTCTCGGAAAAATGGCCCATAAGGTCTATTATTTGAAGAATACGAATATCGACATCAGAAACAGCAATATCCGCTTCGGCAGAAGACCGCCCGACAGTGCTATAGTCGATTCCCAATATTTTTTCAGGGATTATTCCCATCGCTTCAAATTCGATAAGCTGACCCGGTATATCTTCCTGAATAAGGGTAAAAAATATAGTGTAGAGAATGAAAACCTGACATATGATCGTTTATATGAGTTGAACGTTTTCCGCAATATCAAGATAGAATACGAGAAAGATCCCGACAGTATCCATTTAAACGCCCGGATGGAGATCACTCCTCTGAAAAGAAATAGTAATAGAGTAGAAGGGGAATATACATTTAACTCAGGTAGGAACGGCTTTAATATCGGAAATACGTATACAAACCGTAACCTGTTTGGCGGCGCGGAACGACTGGACATTAAATTCCGCTACGGTATCCTCTTTGATTCAAGAGATAAGAAGCTTTTTAGCAGTATTTTTAACCGCGACATACAGGTTGGTGCCAATCTGATTATTCCCCGGATTGTCGCACCCTTCCACGTGAGAGAAAATTACCGAGCCGGGCTCCCTCATACCACCATTTCCAGCAGCATGCAGATCTTTGATCAGCCCGGGGCGTTCAGGAACAGGTTGTTTATTAATTCCATAAGTTATGACTGGACGCAGAGTAAGAATCGACTGCACAGCTTTACACCTATCAATATAGAGTATAGAGATGGAAGACTGGATCCGGACTTTAGATATCGCCTTGACACTGCGGGAAATCTTTTATATATCCGCACAAATGACAGGAGGTTTATTAACATAGGTTCGCAGTATAACTTCACTCTGAATGCTTCAAAATTATCTAGCTATACAAATTTTACTTATTTAAGAGCTTTTTTCGATATCGGAGGAAACTCTTTAGGACTTGCAGCAAAACTGTTCAGCCTTCATAAAAATAGTGATGGCGAGAGGACTTTCATGGGGCTCCCGTACCTACAATATGGCAAAACGGAAATAGACTTAAGATGGTATCGTTCCTTTGCCGGCGAACGACAGTTTGTCGCTCGTATAAATCCGGGTGTGGCCGTGCCTTACGGAAACTCTCGATCCTTACCTTTTGAACGAAACTTTTACGCAGGTGGATCAAGTGGAGTAAGGGCATGGCAGGCGAGAACCTTAGGCCCTGGAACATACAACAGAAGCGTAATTGAATCGGAAGAAACGAGAAAGAACCTAACCTATCTTGATCAGTATGGTGAGGTTAAGGTGGAGGGAAATCTTGAATATCGATTTAAGATTATGGAAAACTTTTTTGGCTCGAAACTGAGGGGAGCCACGTTTTTTGACTTCGGAAATGTATGGCTACTGGACGAAAATGAAAAGGTTCCAGGGGGAAAGCTTCAGCTCGATAAATTTTTTGACCAGCTAGCTCTGGGTGCCGGTGCCGGCTTACGTTTTGATCTTCAGTATTTCGTGTTCCGGTTTGACGTAGGAGCTAAAATCAAAGATCCACAGTTCAGCGGATCAGACAACTGGGTAATCAAGCACTTGTTTAGCAGCGAAGCTAGAAAAGAGTTTAAAGAAGAGTACATTAAAACTAATTCGCCGGATCGTTATCGTTTTTTACAATATAACTTCGGTATTGGTATGCCATTCTAACTCCGTGCGTTGGTTTTCTGACTACAAAAGTGCATTTTTCAGCCCGTCAAATATCGTTTCGAAGATCGTCGGTATCCCCAAACCCTGGTTGGAATTAAACAACAGAAGCAAGATCAAAATAATTACGGCGAAGACAATAAATTTTCTGAATATCCCCGCGATGACTACAAGGGCCAGAGGGATGATAATCAGCATCATCCAGTTAATTTTAATCGGGTTAATTCCCGACTCCTTCTTTAATACATAATAAAGCTTAGCAGGGGTCGCAGCTTCATTCTTGTGCTTCAGGTATACAAAGGTGGATTTCTCGATCTGCTGGGGCGCAATGGCAACACCCTCATTGAATTTAAGTTCCTGCTTAAAGCCATTAATTGTGAAAACGAAAGTTCCGTTTATCGTTTCTTTTGGTACCTCGTTCTCGTCAGCAGCGATGATAGCCAGCTTATCATTTTTAAGAAGATTCTCTTTAACGATGAAGTTCGTTATGGAGTCGGTTCCTGACTGGGCCATGCTGTTAAAGCCCGTTAAAACGAATAGTATGGAAAGTAGTCTTCTAAATGTAGTCATCATTTGCTGCAAGATAAGCCGGCGCAAATATAAACTTCGGCGCTCATAAACAAGTGAAGCCCTCGAACATAAAGTCGAGGGCTCCGGGAATAATTAATCATTAAGTTAAAAAGATTCGATACTCTGGGCTTAGAAAGCGTAACCTACAGAGAAAGAAAGCACACGGTTTGTTGTTTTTCCGTTATCACCATCTCCGTTTGGACGCAGATCTGAAAGACCTAATCCGTAACCTGCACCAATGTTAAAACCGCTGTTTAGTTGAAAACCTGCCAGGAAGTTAACACCAAAGTCTGTTCCTTTGTAGTCGTCTCCATTGTCGGAACCAAATTCAAGGTCTCTTTTTGTTTCGCCTTCAGCACCGAAGAAGCTTCCTGATTGTTTTCTCTCACCAGAAATTGCAAATGCTGCATAAGGTCCTGCACCCAGGTAAAAGTTTGTGCCTGTGGTTCCCAGAGGAATTTTACCAACAAGGTTTACAGGGATTTCGGCATACATAGTATTGTCTTTTCGTTCGCCATTAACGTTTGATCCGCCCCAGGTTTGCTTTCCACCCTTACCTTGTAAAGAGATCCCTGGCTGTACGGATAAACCGTTTGCTACCGGAACATCAGCATACCCTGTAATACTGAAATTAGTTGCTGACTCTGACTCGAAGTCTTCACCATTCGAATTATTAACATGCAATTTAGGCAAGTTAACACCCACTTTCAAACCGTATTTTACCGGCGGTAAAGACTGTGCGAATGCAGCACTTCCCACTAGGAATCCAGCTGCTAGTAAAGCTATTTTTTTCATGTTTTCTACTTTTTAATTTTTAAGTATGTGGTGGGATAAAGGCAAATCCCACGCCTGTATAACTAAAAAATTAAAAATTAGTTAATAATGAGCGTTTTAGTTAACACAAGGAAGATTTGAAGCAAATAAATCTGTTTTGTTTGCTGGTCATTTCTGTATTAAATAAGATACAGATCAGAGTGAGCTGGTAGCAAAAGTATCTCCGGAACGAATGTCCCCCGTCTCAAAGCCGCGCTTAAACCATCGCATCCGCTGCTCAGAAGTTCCATGAGTGAAAGCATCGGGAACAACATATCCTTGAGCCTGCATCTGAAGGCGATCATCGCCAATGGCGTTTGCCGCCTTCAAAGCTTCTTCAATATCACCCGCGTCGAGCAGATCTTTCCTCTGCGTGTGATGTGCCCATACTCCTGCAAGGAAGTCGGCCTGTAATTCAAGCCGCACCGAGAGGGCGTTCAATTCTTCCTCGCTAACCTTACCTCTCATCCGGTCTATCTTATCAGTGGTGCCCAACAAATGCTGGATATGATGCCCCACCTCATGGGCTATTACATAGGCCATCGCAAAGTCGCCAGGTGCACCGAAGCGATTCTGCAGCTCATCATAGAAACTCAGATCAATGTACACCTTGCTGTCAGCCGGACAGTAAAAGGGTCCGGTAGAAGAACTAGCCGCCCCACAACCTGATCTGACCTGATTACTGAAAAGAGTAAGCACAGGTTTTTCATATCTAAGATTCTGTGCGGTGAAAACACTATCCCAGACGTCCTCCGTTTCCGCAAGAACAACCGCAACAAAATGAGCATTCTCGTCTTGCTTAGGATCTGTGCTAAGCCCTGTCCCTTGTGTCGGTGAAGCTCCCTGTTGCGTCATCCCAATAAATTCGAGAGGGTTTTGTCCCGTAAGCAGTGCGAAAACCACTGCAATTACTGCAGCAAGTCCGCCACCTACCGCGAGTCCACCGCCGCCGCTTCTCCTGTCTTCTATATTACCACTTTGGCGCCTGCCCATCCATTTCATAATGATTATTTTTATTGAGCTGAACAACAGGCAGAAGCAATGGTTTGGATGCGCGTATAAGAAGTGAGAATTCTTTGTTTCCCACTGGGGAATATTTTCCCTTATAAATTTGCAATTACTACCTTTAACCCGTTGAGAAATGCAATTTCACGGTTGTGTAAGCTGTGAAATATGTTGGCACATATGTTGCCTTTAGTTGTGTATTCACTTATATGTTTATGAAGAGATTTTTTTTATTAGCTGTTTCCGTTCTCACCTTGACAGCTGTTTCGTGTAAGAAGGACAGTGTCACGGAGGGAGACTCAGGATCTACCGGCGAAATTACTGTACCTGCTTCATTTAATTGGGGAACATCGAGGGATGTAAGTTTCAGCATTTCCATCACAGACTCCCGTTTTGCAAATAAAATTCATGTAGTATCCATTTACGCAGGCAACCCTGAAGCGGGTGGCGAATTGCTCTCTAAAGGAAGCGCTACTTTGACAAGTTCTTTCAATACGAAGATTTATCTACCTACGGCGCTTTCAGAAGTCTATATCGTTAAGACAGCCCCTGATGGTTCTAAAGTGATCAATAAGGCTACGATTACTTCTTCGGAAGTATCACTAGCACTTGGAGCTACTTCGGTAGCTGCGTCTATGAGGACTCTTTCTGCTACTGGCTTCCAAACTGCTGCTGTACCTGAGACTAGTCCGGCCTGTGCGTCTGGCGCGGGAGTGACTACTATCACATCCTTTAGTTCAGATTTTAATGCTCAAAACAACGGGACTTACTCTGTAACAGCAAGTGACGTAACTTTAAAAATCGGTTGGGGGCCGCATAATGGGACGCTCTATATCTGCGGTAAAAATGTTAAACTGTCCGGTGGCACGCTGAATGGATTAAATGTTATTATTACCGATGCAGGAAGTGCTACCATCGAAGGTACGCAATGGAACACCGCAGCATCTATTAAAAACTTCGGGACGCTTACAATGAAAGGCGGCCAATGGAACACTCAAATTGTCGGAACGCTTTATAATGTCGGTACGCTAACCGCAGAGTACTTTACAATTAAGAATGGCGTAGGGACTAATTATGGTACGATTACTTCAAATAAAGGGATCTGGGTCGATGTTCAAAGCAGTTTCACTAATCATGGGACTGTTAACTCTTTGGGAACATTTAATGCAGAGAATGGAGGTCGTGTTTTCAACCACAGCATCTTTAAGATAGCTGGCGTGTTTACAATCGGCGCGAGGCCATCCACGTTTGAGAACTATGGGACTTTCACTAGTTCAACCGGTAACATCGTTATGAATTCTGATGCTGTCATCAAGAATTCTGGGACTTTCACTGCAGAGAGCTCCCACCTGGAGTTTGCGGGAGATTTTACAAATAACACAGGCGAAGTAAAGGTGAAGAGCCTTACTGCTCAAAGCGGAACATTTACTAACCGTTGCAAGCTTACTGTGTTGACAGACTTTTCATTGAATGGAGCAACAATGAAGAACGAATCTTTCATAGACGTGAAGGGCAACACAAATATGACTTCCAACATGACCCTCACTGCACAGGCCATGTTCAAAACAAATAACTTACTTGGTACTACTAACACGGTAAGTGGTCCTGCCGATGGTACCGAATGGGCTCTGTTCAGAGTGACCGGTACATCAGCAGACGCAGTTAATGACGCAGGAGGCATATTTACCGGACGCGTGCTCTATTGCGACAGCAAAAGAACATTAGACGCAAGACATTTTAGCAACTCTGCCAAAAGTGGCTGTGACGTTTATATCCCAGCAACTGAGTGTAGCGAAGGCTATGGCGTTGATCCTAACCCTTCGTTGCCCGATACAGACAAAGACGGCGTTATAGATGTTGAAGATGACTATCCTACAGACCCTACAAGGGCTTATAAAAATCGTCAGATTAACTATAACAACGGCGGTTCTACCATAGCATTTGAAGATAAATGGCCGTACCAGGGAGATTATGACATGAATGACGTTGTAATTAGCTATCGTTACGAAATCGGAACTAGTGCAGCCAATCAAGTCGTCTCTGTAGACGCTAATTTTAAGCTAATTGCAACTGGCGGGGAATACAAAAACGGTGCAGGTATCCAATTCAACATTCCAAAGGACAATCTGGTAAGTATTACTGGTGCTGCCGCTGAAGCAAATCAGGACAGTCTTGTTATTATCCTCTTCAATAATAGCCGCGATGAGCAGTCCAACTGGAATACTTCCGCCACTACCATTGCGGATAGCAAAGAATACACCGTAGCGTTTAGAATTAAAAATGGTCCAACGATCGAGAAATTTGGAGTAGGTAACTATAACCTGTTTATCTGGAATAATACAGGGGGCTTTGGTAGGGGATACGAAACCCATCTACCGGGTCATCAGCCAACAAAACTTGCAGACCGTGCCTTATTTGGATTAGGTGATGATAATACAACTGCCGGCAAGCCGTACTACAGCAAATCAGGTATGACGTGGGCACTCGAGATTCCTATTTCAAACTTCGCCTATCCTATTGAGAAAGCCGATATAACCCTTGCTTACCGGAAATTTGCAGACTGGGCCAGATCTGGTGGAAAAGTGGAGACTGAGTGGTATAAAAAGACTTCTTCAGACTACCTTAACCAGGAGTTGATCTTCAAGAAATAATATTCTCTAAATTTTATCTCTTTTGATGCCCCTCACGATCTCGCGAGGGGCATTTTTTTAGCATCTTTTTAATCTTCCTCCGCTTTGTTTTTTAACGCCATCAATAGGGTATAGGCTCCTTTTTGAACAATTCTTGCATCTTTCAATTTCTGCGGCTCAATGATTTCCGTCAACCCGTTTCCGCTGATACCTGTTTTTACAGCTACGAACTCATACCTAACGCTATCCAGAACTTTGAATACATAGTTTTTGCCTTCAAAAGTTAAGATACTTTCTTGGGGTAGTGCATACCTTTTATTATTCGGAATTTCTATCTCAGCATTCATATAAAGTCCCGGAATTAAGTATGCGTCAGCATTATGGAAGCGGACATATAAATCCACTGTTCGTTCTTCTGAAATGTTTTTTCCCGTCAGCATAATTTCCCCCTTGTATTTTTTGTCTGGATTATTGTTGGTGTAGGCAGCAATGGACTGACCTGTAGCTATTTTATCCCAATCCTTTTCGAAAACTTTAAGGTTCAAGTGCATGTCTTTCAAATTCACTAGTTCAAAAAGTATATCGGCAGGGGAAACATATTTGCCGGTATTAACAAAGATCCGAGAAACATATCCATCAAACGGAGCAAAAATCCGGGCAGTTCGACGAATATTATCTACCGAAACATTTGCCGGGTTGAAGTTGACTAACCTGAGCTTTTCCTCTAATGACTGTTTGGAAATGCGGAGCGTTTCGTACTCTGCCTTTGCCTGTTGATATACTTTGTCACTGCTCGCTTTGCTCCGGTTAAGCTCTTCCTGACGCTCGTATTCTGCGGATGCTTTTTGCAGTTGGGCTTTTGCTGTCAGATAGTCTTGCTGCAATTGGATATACTGGTTATCTTCCAGTACGGCAACTACATCCCCCTTTCTGAAGTGCATGCCGGGTAGCAGCCTGACAGATTTCACATGGCCTCCAAGCGCACTGCCTACCGAGACGAGATTCTGCGGAGGAACAGCGATTACTCCGTTTAGCTTTAAGGTTTGCGAAATGGAGTGTTCCTGCAGATTAACAAAGGAAAGTTCCGATAATTTTGATTGCTCCGTAGAAAGTTGCAAGACGTCTTCCGTTCCCTCCGACACTGTTTTCTGACTTGTATTTTTGTTGTTCCCGCAGCTTAAAAATAAGACAGAAACAATGATTATGACTATATTTTTCATTGTTATTTTATCGTGAAATAAGATATTGAATGTCGATAATTCCCTGATTGAATTGTAACACAGCATCGAAGTAGTCGCTCTGGATTTGCATAGCCTGATTGTTCAGTACTACCCAGTCCAGGTAATTGATTTCTCCGCCGTCAAACTGTTTGTTTGCCGTGCTGAAGATTTTTTTAGCAGCAGGAAGTAGTCTTCGATTATAGGTTTCAATAATTGTTAGCTGAGCCTGGTGGCGTTGTATAGCAGCATCATATTTGGCCTTCCATTGCGCCTTATGAACGGCCAACTCGTTCTCGGTATATAGAATTCTCTGCTGTTCAGCTTTGATGTGCGATTTTTGCGACTTCGAAAAAACAGGTATACTCAAAGCCACTTCAACAGAGTTATACCGACTTCTATTCAAGTCCTTAAAGCTCTGGTTGAAATATCCCAGGGATAGGCCAGGCAGCAGTTTCGACTTTTCCAAGCGTACAGATGCTTTAGCCTTTTCAATTTCTTGGGCTGATATCCGGATATCCGGATGTTGGTATAAATCGGTTACGGTATCCGGGAGAATGTTTTCAGCGATAATACTGCTTCCAATCGGTTCATAACGCAATTTAGCATTGAGAATCAGTTGTAACTGTATTCTCGCCAGTTCAATTTCATTTGCTAAAACCTTCAATTGAATGGCGATATGCTCTCGTTGAACTTCGGCTGCTGTTTTTTCCAGTAGATTGCTTTCGCCTTGTTCGAAGCGTAAGGCAGCCTTTTCGAGAAAACCGGTATACATATCGTCCGATTCTTTCAGCATCTTTTCTTTATCGCGCAGAACCAAGATGTGGTAAAACAGTTCTGTAACGGTTTTCCTGATTTCTATTTTATTGAGATCAACAGCAATTACCGTTGAGGCCCACTCTTCATTCAATAGTTTTTTCTGATTAGTGTACACGGTTGGGAACTGGAAAGACTGCGAAACTCCCAACTTATTGTCTGCTACCTTACTGTTGATCTGGCCATACTCCGTTGTGATAGTTGTTTGAGGCAAATCTGCCCCTGTTAACGTTAGTTTCTGATAATACTCAGCAAGTAGGGCCTTGCTTTTTTTGGACAGGTTATTTGTAGTTGCGGTGTCTACGGCTTGATCGAGCCTTATCGTCTGTCCGACTGCCGGTAGCTGCATGAGCAACAGCGCTAGTAAAGCTGTGTTGCCTTTACGAAATCTTAGTTTTGGAAATTTCATTTTCTCAACGTGAATAAAAAGAGTGGGAAGCACAAACAAGGTCAAGAAAGTAGCAAACAGTAATCCGCCTATCACCACCGAAGCAAGAGGGCGTTGCACCTCCGCTCCGGCTCCATTACTGAGCGCCATAGGTAAAAACCCGAGTGAAGCTACTAATGCAGTCATCAATACCGGACGTAGCCTCGTCTTCGAACCAACCAATGCGATATGGACCAGATCTTTTTCACCATTTTTTTTCAGTCGGTTAAATTCTGCTATAAGCACAATCCCGTTCAAAACCGCCACGCCAAATAAGGCAATAAATCCGATGCCGGCACTGATACTGAATGGCATCCCACGTAATGCCAGCAAAAATATTCCTCCTATAGCAGATAAGGGGATAGCTGAATAGATTAACAGGCTTTCCTTAACCGAGCGAAAAGCAAAAAATAAAAGGATGAATATTAATGCCAATGAAACAGGAACGGCGATCATCAATCTGTTTTTCGCCTGGTTAAGATTTTCAAAGGCCCCACCATAGGTGACATAATATCCCGGCGAAAATCTGAGTTGCTTATCCGCTTTTTCCTGGAGCTCGTTGACAATACTTTGTACGTCACGAGACCTAACATTAAAGCCAATCACAGTTCGTCGCTTAGCGTCTTCTCGTTGTATTTGCGCAGGGCCATCTTCTATGTTTACATCAGCCAACATATACAAGGGAATTGGATTGCCTTTCGGAGTCGGAATAAGCAGGTTTCTTATATCTTCTACATTCTCTCTTTGTTTTTCATCGAGTCGAAGTACCACATCAAATCGTTTTTCGCCTTCATAAACCTTTCCCGCGCTCTGACCTGCGAAAGCAGTGTTCACAATTCTGTTTACATCTGATATATTCAGTCCGGACTGAGCCATGCTTGCCCGTTTATATCTCACAATGACTTGAGGGAGACCCGTAATAGGCTCAATATAAATATCCTGAGCACCTTGTACTGTTTTGACTATCTCCCCAAACCGATTCGCATAGGCAGCCAAACTGTCCAGATCTTCACCAAATATCTTACACACTACATCTTGTCTTGCTCCGGTCATCAGCTCATTGAAACGCATTTGCACGGGAAATTGGAATCCGGTGCTGATACCGGGAACGGCCTCCAGTGATTTGCTCATCTTTGCAGCCATTTCCGGGAATGTTTTGGCAGACGTCCATTCTTTTTTATCCTTGAGAATAACCATCATATCACTGGCTTCCATAGGCATAGGATCAGTCGGAACTTCGCCGCTTCCTATTTTAGTCACAACCATATCGACCTCAGGATATTCTGTCTTAAGGATATGGGCGGCTTTTTGGGTGTAGTCGATGGTCGTTTGCAGATTACTCCCTGTCAGAACCCGGGTATCTACTGCAAAGTCACCTTCTTCCAACGCTGGAATAAACTCGCCACCTAATCTTGACAGGATGAAAATCGCGAAGATAAACAGAGCAACGACGGTACTGATAACCGTTTTGGGGAAATGCACTACTCTTCGCAGTACGGAGTGGTGCAAGTTTTCCAACTTTCCCATCATCCTGTCAGATAAGGTCGCTTTGTGGTGAATTTTTTTGCTCAAAAAAAGTGAACTCATCATGGGGATATAAGTCAAGGATAGAATGAAGGCACCGATCAAAGCGAAGATGACGGTTTGTGCCATCGGCCTGAACATTTTCCCCTCAATACCTTGTAAGGTGAAAATGGGCAGGTAAACGATTAGAATGATAATTTGCCCGAAGACCGCACTGTTTACCATTCTAGTAGCTGAAGACCCTACCTGCTTGTCCATTTCTGACTGAGTGATCTTATTTACCACCGCATACTTCTTACCCTCATGAAATTGGTGGAGCACCGCTTCGACTATGATAACGGCACCATCCACAATCAGCCCGAAATCCAGTGCACCAAGGCTCATCAAATTGCCACTTACCCCAAAGAGGTTCATCATAATAATGGCAAAAAGCATAGAAAGCGGAATGACGGATGCCACCAGAATTCCCGCACGGAAATTTCCAAGAAACAATACCAGAACAAATACAACAATCAAAGCCCCTTCCGCCAGGTTCTTTTCAATTGTCGCTATTGCGCTGTTGACCATTTTTGTTCGGTCCAGAAAGGGTTCAATGACAACTCCTTCGGGTAATGATTTTTGGATAGCGGCGATGCGCTCCTTTACGTTTCTGATGACTTCGTTGCTATTTGCTCCCTTAAGCATCATAACGACTCCTCCGGAAACTTCGCCCTGATCATTATACGTCATCGCGCCATATCGGGTCGCGAATCCTATTTTCACATCTGCAATATCGCGTATTAGTATAGGTACCCCGTCTTTTGTATTGCTCACGGAAATATTGCCAATATCCTCATCGCTGCTAATCAGACCTTCACTTCGGATATACAGCACGGTAGGCCCTTTTTCAATATAAGCGCCACCCGTATTTTGATTGTTATTTTCTAACGCAGAGAAAATGTCTTGGATGCTCAGATTCTGCGAGTGAAGCTTATTGGCATTGACGGCAATCTCATAGGTTTTTAGTTTTCCGCCGAAGCTGCTGACCTCTGCAACACCCTTCACGCCCAATAGCTGCCTGCGTACAATCCAGTCTTGAATAGTTCGTAATTCGGTAACATCATAACGACCTTCGAATCCTTTCTCAGTATGAACCACATATTGGTAAATTTCACCGAGTCCTGTCGATATAGGTCCCAGTTCAGGAGCGCCTATACCATCCGGTATTTCGTTTTGCACAGATTGCAAACGTTCTGCTACCTGTTGCCGTGCCCAATACACGTCGGTGTCATCGTCAAAAACAATGGTAACCAATGACAGACCAAAGCGGGAGAAACTCCTTATCTCGGTGATGCCGCTAATATTACTGTTAGCTTGTTCAACAGGGAAGGTGATCAAACGTTCAATATCTGTAGCACCAAGTGATGGAGCTGTTGTAATAACCTGAACCTGATTATTGGTAATATCCGGCTGTGCGTCTATAGGAAGTTTCGTGGCTTCGTATATACCGAAGATGATCAGGACTATGACAAAAAGCCCAGTGATGAGCTTATTCCGGATGGAAAGCTCAATGATTTTATGTAACATGATTAATTAATACCGTTGATAGTTGATGGAATTGCAGATTGCGGGTAATGCATGACTATAGGCTAAAACCCGAAGAGAAACATGATTAAACGGAACAAGCTAAACGTGTGTCGGCCGGGCGCCATGTAGGTCTATAGCCATAACATCCGCTGAGGGAACAGCAAGTCCGGTAAAATCAGTTTCTAAGAAATAATTAACAGTATTTTGGCGGTTGCCAGATAGAAGAAAGGAAGTGCTTCTGAACGAAGAAATCATCATGTGGCAGCACTTTCTGAAGATGCCATGAATCGCGTATTTCTGTCGCTTCAAAAAAATAAGAAGGTGTTATAACGAAACAAAAAAACAGGAGAACGGTGTTGGAAATGAAGGGGAGTCTTTGAGACTGAGCGTAATCCTCATCGTGAGGATGCCCCATTAAATGATTGTCGTAATGAAGTACCAAAAAATCGATTACAGAAAGTTGGGGACTTTTGTCTTTATGTTGGAAATAGTGCTCTATCAATACAGGAAATTTCAACAACTGCGAAAGTTCGGTAGTTGAAATCATATAAACGGTTAGTAAAAATATTACCAGCACCCTTTTCATTATTCCAAAATTACGAAAAATATGACTGCACTTTTCCTTTTTTAGCAACCTATTTGTTCAGAGGCCAACCAGAATATTTTTCCTCATATGCGTGTGAATGAATTTTCAGCATCTATCACTTCCATCTTTTGCTGTTGTCGAATTTATACGTAGATTTTTATATGATAATGTTAATTCTGTCATAAAGTGCTGATAATGACCTGTATCACTTGATTATTGATCTTCCGATGCTTACATTTGAAAGAAAGAGGAGGCATCATGATCGAGTTTTTTATATTTTCCATGTGCATAATCTATTTTATGTGGGAATTTAACCATGAGTAAGGACACTATTGCTTGACGTGGAAATAGACCTTATTCTGTAATACGATAGGAAAAACTTAAGTTTGTCCTTTCAATTACTTTAATGCTGGATATTTTATACAGGGATGAGTACCTCATCGCCGTCAATAAACCCCATGGGCTTCTCGTACACAGGTCTCCCATAGCAATGGATGTACAGGAGTTTGCCCTTCAGATCCTTCGTGACCAAATCAATCACTATGTGAATCCTGTGCATCGCCTGGACAGAAAAACAGGGGGAGTGCTATTGTTTGCACTCAGCAAAGAGGCGGAGATCGCCATGCACAAACAGTTTCAGGAAAGTAAGGTAAAAAAGAAATACCTCGCCATCGTTAGGGGGCATACCCCTGATCAGGACGAGATAGATTATCCTCTTAAGAAGGAAAACGGTGCGATACAGGAAGCATTGACCTTATATAGAACGCTGGAAAGGGCTGAAATTGATGTCGCCTTTGGTGCACATCCGACCTCCAGATATTCGCTCGTCGAAGCTACTCCGCAAACCGGTCGAATGCATCAGCTCCGCAAACATTTCAGTCACGTCTTTCATCCCATAATCGGCGATAGAAAACATGGCTGCAATAAGCAAAATAAGCTCTTTAAGGAGACCTGGGAGATGACCACCATGTTGCTGCACGCCTCTAGTCTATCGTTCAGTCACCCTATGAATTCACAGGAGGTTGTTATCGAGGCGCCCCTCCAAGCCGAATTTAAACGCGTTATGGACTTAATGTCGTGGGATATTAGTTCCTATGATGTTCCACAAGGGATAAAGTTGTAAATTTGTCGTTTCTCCTTTAAAAATTTAAGTATTGTGTGGTTAGAAAAGATTAAGCTTAGTAAACAGCTGGTAAGGTCGGTAACGGAAGCCGGGTACCTGGTGCCTAAAGAAATTCAGCTCCGTACGATGTCCCGAATTATCGGTGGACAGGATATTATCGCTGTGGGCCCCGAAGGCTGTGGCAAAACGACCACCTATATACTCGGTGTTTTGATGCGACTTAAACAAACGCCAGAGATTGCACCCCGTGCCCTCATCCTCGTCCCTGATAAGGAACGTGTAGAGGCTGTTGTAGAACAAATTAACCTGTTGAACAAGAATAAGTCGCTTCGCATCGTAAGTCTGACTCCCGGTTCCGGTATGGAAGCAGAGCTCGACGAACTGGCTGATGGAGCCGATATTATAGTAGCAACTCCGGATCGCGCAAGAGCCATCTACCTGAAGCTCGCACTCGACCTGAATAAGATACAGATGTTTGTAGTTGATGATGCTGAGCTTATCGTGAAACAGGGGCTGCAGCTGCCGGTAAATGAGCTCGCCAACAGCATTATCAAATGTCAGCGACTGGTCTTCGCTGAAGTCATGCACTCCCGGATTGAGCAGATGATTGAGCCGTTTATGCGCGATCCCAGCTTTGTAGAAGTGGAAGAGGAAGTGGAGCCCGTTGCGGAGATTTATCCCCAGGAGCTCTATAACGTTCCGAATTTCAGAACAAAGTTGAACCTTCTTAACGTTCTTCTTCGCGACTCTGAATTACCGAAGACCGTAGTTTTTGTCAACACGCGTCTTACCGCTGAGAAAGTGTATAACAGTCTTTTTTCGAAAGTTAAGTCTAAGTCAGCCATTCTGAATCCCGTGTTTTTTGAGTCTAGAGGAGTAGGTTCAATTGATGACTTTTACGATTCGGAAGAATTGGAGACCCTCATCGTGGCCAATGAGCTTACCGCTCCCGTCAATCTTCGTGGAATAGACCGCATTATTCACCTCGAGCCGCCCGTGGAGAAAGAAACTTTTATCTCCAGAGTTATCAAAGACCAGGATGAAGAGATAGATGCCGTATCTGTTGTTTTCTCAACAGACATCGAACTCGCGGATATAAAAAAGGTAGAACAGGCCCTTGGTTACAAGTTTCCAATAGTGTCATTGCCCGAAGGTGTGGTTGTGGATGCAGAAAGCAAACCGAAGGCCAAGGCGAAGCGAAAAACGGAAGAAGAACCTGCAAGGGGCGAAGCTTTCCATGAAAAAAAGGAAAAGAACAGCAAAGATTATAACATAGGCGCCGGTAAGAAAGCCAAGTTAGACAGAAAAAGAAAACATAGTTAATAAATGATGCAAGAGCCGTTTGACATAGAAGTAGGAGAGGTAGAGTATGCCGTATTCCCTGAAGAAGACGATACTTATACCATCTTTAAAGATGGTGTTGAATATCTTAAAATACAAAAAGATACTGAGAAGCTCTGGCTGAAGCTTGATAGTGAAACCGATCTTCCTCTCTTTTCGGAAGACGAGGAGGTTCGCCTGATCGGCCAGCAGATAAGTGCTTATCTCGGAGAATAAAAGAAAGCCTTTCCTGATGAATTTATATCATCGGACAGGCTTTCTTCTTTAGGAAGAAACATATTTCAGTCCGGCGATCGAAGCAATCAACGTAGTTAGAAAGAAGATTCTGCCCAACGTTGCAGGTTCTTTAAACACGATGATACCTACCAGAACGGTCCCGACCGCGCCAATTCCCGTCCATACAGCATAAGCCGTACCTATCGGCAGTGTTTGAGTCGCTTTGATGAGCAGCAACATACTGATCGTTAAGCAGACAACAAAGCCCGTCCCCCAAAGTATGGCGGTGTTACCGCTCGTCTCCTTCATCTTTCCAAGGCAAGAAGCAAAGCCAACTTCAAATAGTCCGGCTATAATGAGAATGATCCAATTCATGCAGTTTTAATTTCCTGCAAAGATGGAAAATAATCTACCACCTTTTGATTCGTTTTATCACTTTGCTGAGCTCGCCGGCTATTTCTTCATGTTCTGATAAGTCCGGATGCTCACCGCAGCCTTTGTAAAATCGTTTACTGAAGGCGTAACTGTATACGTTATCATCGCCCGTTGTCTTCATCTCGTTGATCACGGCACCGAGATTTGTTTTCAAGAACGCAAGAAGATCGCGACTCGCCATTGGGCTCGTCAGGCATAGAATAGTCGCCCGGGGGTAGTGAGTCCTCAGTTGCTTCAAGAATGCTATGTAGGCATCACAAAATGCGGTGGAGTCTTGAATTCCGTCGTTCTGCCCCAGACAAACCGTAACAACATCGGGCTGGTATTGCGAAAAATCCCATGTACCGGTATTTTCCCGCATATTCATTTTATCGAATACTTGTGGCATTTTAATATCCATGTCGCAGCAACTGTGGATCAGACCGATTCCTGAAACAGCACTCAATACCCAGTCAGCGTGTAACGAGCGGGCAGTTAGCGGACCGTAGCTCATATACGCGTTATGCTGGTCATACCACGCTCCAGTGCCGTTACAGGGAAACGACACGTCTGCACCCATCCCGCAGGTAATAGAATTGCCGATAAATTCGACCTTCCTGCTTTTTGATTCCGGGGGAGGTAACAACGTATCGCAGCGTACCCCTACAAACTCGATATATCCAATACCCGATTCCGTGCTTTTGCAGAGAAGAAATGTATGTGTCTTATCCGACAGGTTTTCAGCTATCCGGATTTTATTCGTTTTGCCCGACAGTTTTATACGCGTCGGTGCCCCATCATCAATAACCACCGTAATAAAGTTATGGCTGGTTCCGTACAAAACTTCGTCATTAACCTCAATCTCACAGCTTGACCCCTTAAATCTTCCCTGCACATATACGCCCGGCGAATAGAATCGGGGCAGGGAGGGATTTGTAAAATCCACCCGACCTGTGAACAGAAAAGCCTGGCTGGAGGCTGGATAGAACTTCTGATTATTCTTTTCTTTGGCAAATGATATCCCTGCAAAGCAAAATATGCTGAGGAATAACACTTTGCATATAAAGGAGCTGTTCATCATTGCGTTATGTTTAATTAAAAAAGTACATCACGAAAGAACAGTATTCTGCTCAGTCGTTGTAATGTTTTTTTAGCGAAATCTTGCTAATTGCGGACTTAGTAGCTGAACGAAGTACTGTCCCGGTCAGTTAAGCCTTAAAATGAAATCTTCTGTCGTAATTTAATTTTCGGCGGCTCCTGCTTGAAGCTGGAAGGGCTGGGCTGCTCGTCGACTATTTTTCCAACCCGCTTTTCCAGCTCTTTCAAAAGTCTGTTGCCATCATACCCCATCTCTTGAATCTTCTCGTGACGATCCGGGTAAGCCTCTTTGCTGAGGCGGAAGGGTTTGGCCGCCATCGGCGCCGCCTGTTCAGCCGGAAATGCCCCGATAATGGCGCAAGGACTGAAACCTTTGGTGTTCAGCAGGACATACTCCCCCGTGTGCGCTACTTGGCCATACATCAGCAGCGACATGCTCAGCATCACGATGCAGCCGGGACCTGCTTTTGCCTTCAGGGTAATGGTCTGCGGCTCCATAACCGCTGTCTTACGCACATCCAGATCCTTGATGTCCAGATACTCCAGGTACATCTGCCGGAAGTCCAATGCCACCACCATCAGCCGTATCCGGTAACGGGATGCGCTATCGGGATATCCTGCAGCCTTTTTCACATCTTCTTTGGGTTTGAACCTGCCCAGGCTTACTTCGATATTACCCTCTGCATTCCGGAATACACTGTGGCTGATTTGCAGGACTTCTGCAAGCGGACTGGCACCGTTGAAATCCATCCCCAGCAGATCCTGCAAATTGGCATCGTGAAGGTCACGCTGACCGATGCTGCCGCTCAGGCTGTTACGCAGACTGCGGTACACCTGCTGGGTGGTGCGGCTCACCGCTTCACCGTCCCGGTGGATATAAGCCGGCTCAAAAGCCCGGCGGATCACTGCCGCAGCCGAGCTGCTCAAGCCGAATTCGGTGGATGCCCGGATGCTTCCTTCAGTCTGTTCAAATTTGCGGGGCTTCCCCTGCATGATGTTCTTGCCGCGGTACATGCGGTAAATGACGGAACCTGCCTTTCCGCGTATTCTTCCTTTGTTGTCAATGCTAGCCATAATGTTATTTTGATTTAGAAAGGCAAGGTAGATCAGCAAGGGCCTGATGACGATTTTTTCCTGAAAATCGACAAAATTTTATGCTATTTTTAAAAAAACGTATCTCATATGCCGTCTGAAAGCCGGGAGACTGGGGGATATTCGATCTTGTATAAGCCTCTTTTTCGACAATATCTAAGCCGCGATATGTCCGACTATGACACCCTAAGTCGGACATATCAGGGAAGAGAGGCGCGTTATATAGGGCAGCATAGAGACGCGGATCTTTAAGGTTAGGGTTAGCGTCGGGGAATTGTTTACACATTACCGAATGCTTGGTTTTCAAGAATGGTGTTCTAACGCGCATTAGCGCGGTAAATAGTTTTGGTACGTGTTTGGAGTACTAAGGTTGGAGGCATTCTGTACGGATGCGCTCGCCATACTTATTAAGATGAAAAATATCGTGCTTCTTTGTTATGGGAAGGAAATAGAATACAATCGCGCAATCGTATCCATACTTAGTTTCCTTGCATGGAATAGAAAGGCTTCGACAGATTTTAGAATCGTTTGCTTTACCGATAATCCTGCTTACCTGAACAAGTATCTGTCAGATGTCAAGGTGGAGTATATTTATCTTAGTCCATCCAGAATGAACCACATGCTGGGCGGCACTACTTATATCCATCGACGTAAGATTTGTATTCTACAGGACGTGTATCTGCGCTATCCCGAAGATGACCTCATTTTTCTTGATTCTGACACGTTTTTTATATCCCATGCTCACGGCTTTATGAAAAAGCTGGAATCAGGTTACGCCATGATGCACGAACGTGAGTATAGAATAGAAGAAGCTCCGGAGATTTATAGGAAATATATGAGTGAGAAGCTTGAAAATGCAGCGGGTTATCCCCTGGCATTTATCAGGCAAATCGAAAGCCGGACATTCGCTGTTAAGAATGAGGAATTATCGTTCAGCATCGACCAGCATGTCTGGAATTCGGGGGTACTCGGTTTAAAGAACCAATTTTTACCTTATCTGGACTCTGTATTATCACTCAATGATGAGTTTTATAAAGAATCGAAATGGTTCATTAGCGAACAACTTGCGTTTGGCCTGCTATTACAACAAAAGACTCAAATCGCAGAAAGCTCAGCCTTCGTTAATCATTACCACCAAAGCAAGCATCATGTTGATCCGAGAATCAATAGTTTACTTGATGGGGAATTTCTTAAAATGAAACTGGTTGAGAAGTTAGCCTGCGTTAAGGCGTTTACCGTTAATGTAAACAAATTGGTGATACTGGATCGATCGTCCATGATAGCAATTGGAGCTTTCAAACGGAACAACATCATAAAAGGCTTTAAATATGCATGGAATGCACTGAGAAGTATTCCAATGCATTCCATGATTTATTCCTATACAAAGGATCGTATTGCTATGATGGCAAGCAATCGCAGATTCTAATTTTGGAGCCAGCTTCCGCGCTTTTTGTTACTATTTCTGTGTCTGACAATTTTCGTCATCTGAGACAGAATCACAAAGAAAACTTTCATTTCGAGGAACGACTCTTTGAAGCGAAGTTTAAGAAAAGCGGAAAAAAAGAATTCGATTCGTGATCTCAGGAAGACCATCAGGCAGTGATAGAAGCTCCGGTTGATATTCATCAACGTAATCAGGCAACCCACAATTTGCCGCTTATACCTTTTCTCGTAGGGGAATTTCTTCACATCAGCTAGTTGCTGCATCCTGTCATGGCATCCAAATGCTGCTGGACAAATACCAGTGTGTCCTCCATGATACATAACACGATGCATGTAGTCGTCGTCCTCTCCATAATGGGGAAAAATTGGATCAAACAGCCCAACCTTCTCAATACCTTCGCGTGAGATAAGCCAGAAAGCTGCATTAACAAAGGTTGTCGTATATACAGCCCGTTCTGTACCATTCCTTAGGATCAGGTCTGAAACCATGTTTTTGCAATGGTAGGGCGAGATGTAGAGCGAGAATCCGAAGTCGAGACTTTCTTCGGTTCCATCAAGATGTATGGGACTGAGAACATAATATTGCGGATTAGCCTGGTGAGCAGCAACCAGAGTTTCAATTGTATCAGGCATGATCCACGCATCCTGGTTTAAGAGGAACACATAATCGGCACCTTGTTCAAGAGCTTTTAGTATGGCGATGTTGTTCGCCTTCCCGAAGCCAAGGTTCTCGGAACTAATAACAACATCCACTTCAGGATATCCCTCACGGATTTTTGAAACACAATCGTCTGTAGACTGATTGTCCACAACAATTGTTTTTACGGGGAAATTTGATTGCCTCAAGCTGCCGAAGCATTTATCGACCCATACGGCTCCATTGTATGTAACGATAATCACAAATACTACTGGATTCTGGTCGGTATTCATATACATTTATTTAATAGCTAGAAGATCTGTTAGACGATATTTTGGACATGAAAATGGACATGATACTCTTAATCTCATTTTTTGAGCTGACAATCAGGTTGACGAGCATCATAAGAAGGAGAATGAGTTTAGCACCACTATGTTCAAAATAGCATGACAACCATATTCCCAGAGATAGCAAGATGATCGGAAGCCAGAAAAGCAATAGAGGCTTGAGTTTGAATTTCATCGCATTGTGAAATATATATACCATGTTGAAAGGGAGCACAAACAGTATGAAAAACAAGGAATAAAACTGTGCTATCCCCTGCAAGGAATAGTAAGCACCAATGGCGATACCGGCTATGGTAAAGAATGCGCCGAACCAGCCGCTGACCATCAAGTTTCTTTCTTTATTCATCAGAACGAGCACGTTTCCTGTTGTAGAAAGAAGTGATTGGCCGAATATCAGCAAACCGAAATAGGGAAGGAGTGTACCTACCTCGAGCCAGTTCTTTCCCCACAGAACAGAAACCAACTCAGTGGGGAACATGATAAATATGAAAGCGATAGGATAGACTATAATTGAAATGACTTTGAGTACAAAGGTGTACTCTTTATTTATATCGCCTCCCTCAGAGTTGAGTTTCTTAAGACTTGGGTATAAAACCGTACCCATCAGACCTGTGACCAGCGATAGGGGAAGAGTAAGTAAACTGTAGGCTCTATTGTAAATGCCCAGCTCGTTTACTCCGTAAATTTTACCCACGATTAGGTTGTCTGTGTTTCTGGACCAGTAGTTTACGAGGTTGAATCCCAGTAGATTCTGGATGCTATTACGGGTGTGCCTGAAGGCGATTTTTATATATTTGAAAGGATATAAGTGGTAGCCAAGATTGGTCTTATGCTCGTAGTAGATGATGCTGATAATCGAAGTAATAATCTGTGGGATGATTATCGCCCAATGTTCTGCTCCCAGGTAAGCGAGCAGTATGGTGAGGAGGATACTGACAATTGTGTTAATTAGTGTGATTTTTCCTATGTCATTGAAATTTAGAGACTTGGATAGTAGCGCTCCTCTGACGATCGATATGCTCCGGGTGACAAATGTTAGTGACAGGACTATAGCCGGTAAGATTAATGCATGATTATCGTAAAATGAAGCTATAGGCCAGGCCAGCAGGCTGGTGAGAACAAACAGTACCAGCCCTATATACAGGGCGAGCCCGTCCATACCTTTGTGGTAAGAATGGCGGTAGTCGCTTTTAATCACGGCCAGCGATATCCCACTGTCAGCAAATACGGATATGAAATTCGTGAAGACAGTAATTAAACCAACCAGACCATAATTTTCGGGGAGAAGGAGGCGTGCAGTGATAAAAGAGGATAGAAAGACGATGAGCTGGGATAAGTAATTGTAGCCGCCTGTCACTAAAACATTTTTGAAGAAAGTTTTCTTAAAGCTCATCAGAAAATTTTAACCCATTTATATTATCATCCCTGTCCTCTTACTGAAAGTGAAAAGTGTTAAAATTGCTTAACTTGGGCGATGTTTATTCGGTTAGCTAATATATGGAAGATATGAACAATGCGATAAATATTGTTACGGTATGTGATAATCACTACGCCGTTATGTTGGCAGCGTTGCTGAAATCCATTGAGGTAAACCGTGTAGGTGCGGAGCAAATCTTTCTTTATATCGTAGACGATGGGCTTAAAGCAAATAGCAAGAGGAAAATTTCGGATTCGGTTAGCGGAAATGTTTTTAAGTTAACCTGGCTTAGTCTGGATGATGTTATTTCCGACAAGTCGAGATTGCCCTTAGACAATTCCACATTTCCTTTAAATGTTTATATCCGCTTGTTTATTCCGCATTTTGTTCCTGAGTCATTAGAACGGGTGCTGTATCTCGACGTAGACATGATCGTAGAAACGGATATTGCGAAGTTATGGGAGGTTGATATGCAGGGCAAGGTGATCGCTGGTGTAGTAGACAGATCGGAGACGGTAAGTAGCAAGTGGGGCGGAATAACGAATTACGAGGAACTGGGACTTCGGCCAGAAACAAAGTATTTCAATAGTGGTCTGTTATTGATTGATCCGATTAAGTGGCGTGAAGAAGACTTGACGAATCGTATCCTTAGTTGCGTTAACGAAAACAGCCAGTATGCCGGATTTCCGGATCAGTATGGATTAAATGTTGTGCTGGCAGATCAATGGCTTGAACTAGATAGGCGGTGGAACAGCTACGCTACATCGGATGATTCTGACCCTTATGTTATTCATTTTATTGGTGTTAAGCCCATTTACATATCTTACGATTTGAACAGCGGTTTTAAGAACAGATTTTTTCATTATCTCAGTTTAACTCCCTGGAGTGGATTTAAACCGATCAGTAACAACTTCAGACTGATGAAGAAGTTGTATAATAGGATTGTTAAGAGATGGAAGGGCCTATCTTTTTAAGGCAAGCTTTCTTGCTGGAGGTCGCTGCTTTAGATAGAGTGGTAATTTTTCCAGAACATTTCTTGCCTTAATTATATATCGCTTGATCTCTCCGACCGGTTTGCTGTTTCTCCACTCAGTTTGATTTAAGTATTTATAAAAGAGTTCTTGGTATGCCTTGTTATTAAAGTAGGATTTATAAAAAGGCTTTCTATGAAAGAAATGTATATTGTACGGAGCCAGGTGCGTTCCGTCCGCATAATAATTCCAGAGGGGATCGAGTTCCAGCCACTTGCCTACAAGGTTTACGTTTAAACCATATTGATCGCTAAATTCAGTAAACTTTCTGTTATCATTTACGGAATGTATAACTTTTCTTGTGACATCTTCATCTCGCCATCTGGAGACATTCATAAGTAAAAGTCCGGAGTTAAAGTATTTTGAGTCGCCGGGCAAGCCTAGTTCTTTATAATTCTTTATGTTATTTTTGATATAGACAGCTGATGAGTCAGTTACAGCAGCCAAAACATAATTACTAACATCAGTCTGCCATAATTTACTTATGTCAAAGGTAACAATCATGTCAACGTCCATATACAATACTTTCGGTCGATTCGCTGGAATAAAATAGGGTATGAAGATCCTCATGAAGATATTGAGAGGATAGGTATTTCTGTCTAATGGTAACTTCATGTCATGAGGAATCGCTTCTTTATTTCTTATCCACAGAAGTTTAATCATCTTGCAATCAACTGAGGCTTCTAGTCTCGCCTTGTTTCTCCGGGAGATGTTGTCGTCGATGATCCACACTTCAATTAACTCACCCGATGTGTGGTTTATTTCAATTGATTTGAGGAGAGCAGCCAACATGATGACGTAGTGATTGTTGCAGGCGACCGCCAATATAATAGTATTAGGTTCTGACATAATAAGGCATATAATATTGCGTAATGATAATATTTTTACGTTAATAAACCGAATCATTTACAGTTAAAAAGTAATCCATTGCTCTTTGCATTTGGTTCGCATTTTTTTCATGCAAAATACCGGATTGAAATAGAGCAAAAAGGTTAACTTCGATGCTTAACCATAACCCAAAACATTAACGGATGGGCATTGAATTTTCCGGAGTAACACTATTAGTTACTCACTATAACAGAAGCAGTTCATTAGAAAGGTTGTTGACCAGCTTCGAGCGTCTCGACTGTAATTTTGATTGTATAGTAGTTTCAGATGACGGGAGTTCTGCGGATCAACTGAACAGCCTGATCGAGTTACAAAAGAGATACGGTTTCAAATTGATTACTACTCCCCTAAACAAAGGTTTGGGGAATAATATTAACAAGGGGCAGGATGCTGTGGATACCCCTTACACCTTGTATGTGCAAGAGGACTTTGTTCCTTCAGCGTTGTTTCCTGAACATTTTCAAGATGCCTTAACGATCATGGAGGATCGCAAAGATCTGGATATCATTCGGTTTTATGCCTACTCGCCGTATCCTTACCTTAAGCCTTACACGAAGGGATATTCAGAGATGTTAATCAAACCATGGTACACCAACTATGGTAAGATCTATTACTATAGTGATCATCCACACCTTCGCAGAAGTGATTTTCTCGAGAAATTTGGCCGTTATGCTGAGGGAATCAAGGGTGACCGAACGGAATATCGTATGTGCGTTTCGTTTATTCAAAATAAGGGTAAAGGGTTGTTTTATAATGATTTCAAGAGTTTATTCACACAAGAGAATTCGGAGGATGAGCCAAGTACTATGAAGCGAAAAAGCTGGACGACCAGCAAGAATCCCATAATATCGCTTGTTAGATACGGTTACCGCCAAATCCGGTATAATTACGATCTCTTCTTTACCAAGTATTAATAGCACGATTCAAGAGCCCTCCTATGAACTTCGTTTTTGTCAGCTTACAACGAATCAACACCGACAGAGAGTCTACATCTACCAGCTTAGCCAAAGAACTGTCTAAGGAGCATCGGGTGCTTTATGTGAACCCGCCGATAGACAGACGTACATTGCTTTCCTCGGAAAAAGATGGATATACGCAACAACACATACAGAATATTAAAGATGGAAAAGATGGTCTTGTTAAGGTAACAGAGAACCTGACTGTTTTAAGTCCTGATAAGGTTATAGAGTCAATAAACTGGATTCCATCAACTTTATTGTTTTCTCTTTTCAATCGATCGAACAATAGAAAATTTGCGTCGTGTATTCAAAGGGCGATAGATAAACTCGAATTTGAATCTTTTGTGCTGATTAACGACAAAGATATGTTTCGCAGTTTTTACCTGAAAGAGATGTTGAAACCATCGCTTGCTGTCTATCTTGACAGGGACTACACCTTGGGATTTGATTATTGGAAAAGGCATGGAACGAGTCTTGAGCCCAAACTTATGACTAAGAGTGACCTTGTCGTTTGTAATTCAATGGACTTCACAAGGCGGGCGTTAAAATACAATAAAAACAGTTTTTACATCGGTAACGGTGCTGATCTGGAGGTTTTTGATGATTCTAAAGTCTGGGAAAAGCCTCAGGAATTAAACGCATATAAACGTCCTTTGATAGGCTACGTGGGCGCACTCAACTCCATGCGTATCGATATTGAGCTTATTGCAGCTATGGCAGTAAAGAGGGGCGACTGGGATTTTGTATTTATAGGGGGCGAGGACGACACGTTCAGGAGCAGTGTACTGCATGAGATAGCAAATGTTTCGTTTATAGAGAAGAAGCATACGAATGAGGTTCCTGCTTACGTGAAGCACTTCGATGTATGCATCAATCCACAGTTGATCAATGAAATTACGATTGGCAACTTTCCTCTCAAAATAATTGAGTATTTAGCAATGGGCAAGCCGGTCGTGGCGACAGAAACAAACACGATGAAGGAAGTATTCAGCGAAGTTACTTATCTGGCGGTCGATGCTGAAGGTTACATCGCTGCGATTGAAAGCGCACTTGCTGAGGACGATGAAGAAAAACGGGCTTCGAGGATCATTTTTGCGAAGCGATATAGTTGGAAATCTGTTTCGGAAATCCTTTTGGCGAATATTAAGAAGGTCGCAGATGATAGAATAGTAGTTCTTTAGTCATCATTGGTCGAAGTCTTCGTGTCGTGAGTTTTCTCCGATCGCAGCATTTTGACCGATCTCTTGATCTCCCGGATAATCCTATTGCTAAGCGCCTTCGCAAAGCTTCCGTCTCTATCTAATGTTCGTAGGCCGGTCCATGGCCTTGCGGAGTTTGCCTTTACCGGCATAATCTTCCCAAACTTCATCATATCGAATGCGAGCCTGCCGTCTTCTCCTCTGATGTTAGCCATCACGTATCCTGCTTTTAAACCAAATTCTTTTACATATCCCATGCTGATTCCATAGGTATTCAGATAGGGACGCTTAATTTGCCTGTAGGAAGCGATAACGTCCTTCATCTTTTCCAGCATAAAGAGCTGCCATCGGGGGTATCCCTTTTCTGGAAGAAAAGAGTATCTGCCATAAACACAGACAACACCTGGCTGTTGTAAGACCTTCATCATTTCTTCAACCCAGACCTGCGGATACAAACAATCAGCGTCGGCAAGAAGTACGTATTTCCCCCGGGCATTTTCCTGGCCTAATTGCCTTGCGGGACCACAACCTTGAATGGGCTGGAAAACTTTCCTGATATGTAGACGATCCAGCGTATTCTGTGTATTGTCTGTAGAATTATTATTTACCACGAGAATCTCAAAGGGGATATCCGTCTTCATTTTAGAAAGGGAGTAAATACAGCGAAGTATATTCACTTCTTCGTTATAAGCGGCAATGAGGATCGTGATTATGGGATGGCTGCTAGTCACCTTGTCCAGATTGGTATTGATCTCATCAACGATGTTTTGCGGGATTTCGTCGTAAGTCTTATAGGGTAAGTTGACGTCGTTTATCCATTGTGGTATTTTCATAGATGTAATTATGAATGCTGAAGTTTCGGTTGACTTTGTTTCTCTAAATCTAATCGCTTTGTAACAGTGATCAGTGCTGCGAAAAGATAGAAATATATGTTTGAGGGGAACTGGACTATCGCTTCCTGAGGATAGTTTCCAATAGCATATGCGAAAATAATTACAGACATAGCCAAGCAATAAGACCTCAATTCGGGATCTTTGATAGAGAAGAAGCTGTTGATGCCTGTGATTAGCATCACCACCATTAACGTACAAATTAGAAGAAGACCAACGAATCCCGTCTCAACAGCTACACGAACATAGCCGCTGTCGGGCGGAAAATTGGCAAGAAAGGAATGTGGCGAGAATCTGGTTCCCCATACCCCCGTTGCACCCAAACCTCCACCAAATGGATGCGTTTGTATATAAGGTTGAATCCTTTTTTGGTTATGTTTTCGCACATTAAAGGAGGCGTCTTCTGAAGGACGAAAAGCAGACTGAAATCGTCTTATTGAGGGGCTGGATGATGGCGTGAAGATTAGTAAGGCCATGAATACTCCCGCGGCTAAACTAAAGATCAGCATATTCTTGTTTAACTTGAGAATAACTAACAGAAGAAGGCCTGCCGGGACAAGAACATATGCGCCTCTTGTTCCCGATAATAGCATCGCCTGTAAGAAGACCACCGCCATGACTCCCAGTATAACTTTTTTTGATTTTTTGAGGTGGCTGAAAAGCATAGTGATACAGAACAATGCCGCCGCAACCATATTGTAAGAAAAAGCAACGGGGTCAGAAAATATGGAAAACTTTCGCCAATGACCATTTATAAAGTAGAGCGCTCTAACCCGGGGATCTTCAAGTGATCTCAATTCATTTGCGGAAAAACCAATGTATTCTTGTTTAAATGCGTAAAGGGCGCCGAAGAAAGCGAGCACCAGCCAAATCTTCAAAATTGTTTTCATGAAGCTGACCGTCCTGATATTATAACTGAAGATGAAGTACATTAAGGTAACTATAGCGACTGCCCTTATTGTATATAACCAAGCCATGCGTGACTCTGCGATGGGGTTCCCAAATTGTAATACGTTGTATCCTACCCAGATAAGGATGATAATGCCGATAGGTTGCTTGAAGAGGCTCCAGTCGGGCTTCTGCTTCTGACTTATGAAAAAGCCGAGGATAAGAAGGGCTTGTATACCATCCATCACGGTACCCAGAGGGAAAGAAGCGACCATTCCATAAATCCACATGAGTAAGTAAGCGCCTATCAGTGTGATAAGTATCCCGAATTTGGGAAACCGCACAATAGCGAAAACTGCAGGCAACCCCAGCATCGCTACCAGCATTAATATACCACCCGTAAATCCTTTGCTGTAAACTAGAAAGGAAGACAAAATAGCGAAAAGCGATAAAAAGATCAGCCCTTCGGTGTTTCTCAGTTTTTCAACGAGAAATATCCGCCTGAAGTACGACGTCCAACTTTGATCGCTGAGCGCCGTTTTTTTATTCAAGGTGAGTATAATATCCTTCATTATAAAAATAACAGCTTAACAAAGAAGAAATAAACCACCAGGCAGACGAGGGCAATTGCAGCCTTACGCTTGTACTCCTGCATCTTTGATTCGAGCTTGCGGAGCTTTTGTTCGTCTCTCTTTATCGGATCTACCCTCATTTTTTGTCTAACTTATCAATGGATTCTGCATGATAATGTTTTGTAGCTACAGAGTGCTGATTGGCTTTTCTGCTCTTCAACAGCGATTGTATCTGATAAAACATGAAAAATGGAATGTTTTTCAGCGATTTGTAAATACGCGGATCCGTCGCCGATCGGGAAAGAGCGAGATAAAAGCTCCAGACAAAAAGCGCGAACGCCGTTAACCATAACAGGCTGGCTTGGGGGCTGATCCAAAGGTTGACTAAAAGACACGCGCCCGACAAAAGGATGAAGATGAATAGGGGAGGTCTTAGCAGGGTTATTCCGAATAACAGCTGGTTCAAACTTGAGTTCTTTATGCTTTCACGGATGAGAGAAAAGCCCAGCGTAAAATATTTGAACCAAGTGTTAATCCAGCGGGATCTTTGCTGAACGAGCTGCTCGGATCTTGAAGTTTTTTCGTCGTAAACAATAGCGCTGCCGGTAAAAGCGATTCTATGGTTCTTGGAAACAATAGCGGATTGGAGTACTTTGTCAAATCCTGCTCCTTCGACGTTCCTGTATTCCAGGCAGTCTCTATACAATTCGACCGAGAAAGCCATTCCTGAGCCAGATAATGTTGCCGAAGATCCTGCTTCAAAAAGGAGCTTGCCATCGTAATGGTGGTAATAGATATCCCGTGCAGCGTCAAGGCATGCGTAAGTAGTGTCCAGATTCTTTGCTTCACGAAGTCCTTGCACGGCAGAAAATCCCCGATTGAATTCTTTGTCTAACTCGTTTAAAAATTCGGGATGAACCAGGTTGTCGCTATCAATAATGGTCAGATAGGTATGGGGTCTTATAAAGCGGTGAATAGCATAGAAATGCGACTTCGTGTTACTAGCGAGCGTAACTTCGGGCTTAAGCAGGCAAACTTTTGAGCTATCGAAGCCAAGGTCTGAAATATCACATTTGTCGGCCACCACATAAATATGGTAATTGCTGTAGTTGAGTTTCTGGATGGAGGCGATTACAGCAGGCAGGGTATGCGTTTGTTCATAGGCGGTGACGATAACAGCATAATCCGGCTCTTTAAGTTGATCTCCCAGCAACTTAGGGTTGGTTTTTCGCCTTCCTTTCCAAATAAGATACAGGATGAGGGGCCACACCAGATAAAATCCTATCAGAATCTGAAAGATCGTCCAAATAATCTCTACTAGAATCATACATTGTTTTTCTTCGCTTTGCCGTCGACATGTAGCGGTTCATACTTATTCAACACCCAACCGCTGAATTCGCTTTCGAGCGATTTAAGATACTGTATATAGTTCTTTTTTTCGTCGGTTATTGTCTGTCCTGCTTCGAAAACGGCTATGACATTCCCTGCAAAAAGAATCCATTCTTTACTTTGATTCATCCTGGAAAGAGGAGGTGTTTCGATGATGATGACATCAAATTGTTCTAATAGCGCGTTTAGCTTTTTTTTGATCGTCTCTACATCTGCAATTTCCAGAGGAGACTTATCCTGGCCTTTATTGGCAAGAATGGTGACCGCGGAAGGGGGATATGAAAGGTTGATATCTAGAGTGCCTGTGAGGTAGTCTTCAATATAAAGGTTGCTGTCTAGAGACTTGCTGATGTCTGCATTGTCAAAGTTTCCGTCAATCAGCAATACTTTTTTATCAGTCATCTTCCAGGCATGAGCGAGGCTGAGCGCAAGAAGGGTCTTGCCTTCTGACTGATTCATACTGGTTATTGCAATGATCCCCGAGTTAAGCTCGCGGTCAATTTCAAATCGGATGGAACGTAACTGGTCTTTGAAGGCATCCAGGCTTGGGGAAGCCGAACCTGACCATATTGCACTCAGGTCAACCATTGATCCACGGATTTTATTGAGGTTTCCCAAAACAGGTGCGTTCGTTTTGTTTGCCAGTCCCTTTGCTGTCGTAATGGAATGATCGATGAAGAATAGGATAAACAAGACTACCAGGCAAAACACGAATGTGATGATCCCACTCAGTATGACGAGCAGCATTTTTTTTGACGGCTGGGGGAGTCCTGGCATTGCCTTTTGTACCTGATTGAGTTTTATGGAAAACCCAGATTCCATATTACTTTGGTTGAATTTATTCAAGGCATCTAGATATTCGGTGCTGGAGATCTCGACTTCCCGTTCAAGGGATTGAACTTCAGCTTCATGAGGTACCATCTGATCGAATTGGCTGTTCAGGTTCCTGACTTCCCTATCAATAGTGTTCATGCTATACCTGGAGAGATCAAGTTGTACCTCAAGCAATATCTTCTGTTGTATAAGGGCTTGTTTGGTGGCCAGCGGACTGTTCACATACTGGTCTGAGGAGATATTAATCTGGTAATTAAGGATGCGTTGAAGAGAGTCGATAGAGGCCTTATATGCTGGATCAAATTCGTTTTGTATATACAGGTCGTACAGTGATTTTAGCTCTTCTTTAGTGGAAACGAGGTTCTGATTTATCTTGGTAAGCGTTGACTCCAGATAGCCGCGTTCTCCGGGTCCAAACTTTGCTTCTATTTCGCTTACAGCACCTGCATTCGCAGAAACGTCCTTTAGGATCGCCTGTTTCTTATTATTGTATTCCAGTATTTGCGCGTAGAGCTGGCTTGATTGTTCTTCCAGGTTCAGCACGCGGTTTTGAATCTTATAGTTTCTTAAAGCGGCGATCCGGGAATTCATCTCAACTCTTTTTTCGGAAAGGAGACTATCTAGAAATACGTTTGCTCGTCTTTGATTTGTTTTAACGACAAAGGTATAGTGCTTGATAAACTCTTCGATCAGTGTATTGATCACAAATGCTGAAAGCTGAGGATTTTCAGAGTCAAATTCGGCGTTAATGAAGTCGCTATCGCCTGCTCTTCCGATACGTAATTTCCCTTTGAGGGCTTCGCTGTCGTAGTCGAAAGACTGCAGTACACTATGCAGTTTACTTTGCTGTTTATCCCAAAGATTTAGGCCCTCTGATCTGTCGTATTTTTGTTGAAAGATAGTCAGCATTTGCTTAATCTCAGCCTGACTGGATTCTTTTCGAACAGATTGCGTGTCCCGAAAAGGATTTTCGGAACTGAGATCGTGGATGATTAGTTTGTAAGACACCTGATCTAGGATCTTTTTAAGCTTCATCATCTCAATCAGGTTACTGAACTCCTGATTTACCTCGGCCCAGCCCTTTGATGAATTACCTCCGGTTAAAACTGCTTGCTGAGTATTGTCGACAATCCCCGTTGCTATCTGCGATTGGGAAACATAAGAATCCGGTAAATTCCTGACTAAAAAGAAAGTGATTATTACCGTTAGAGCCGGTATGATGATCAGTGTGAGGCGGTGCTTTTTTAATAGCCTAAGAAACTTGTAGACGTCTTCCATTTATTTGATTTCTTCCAGTTTTCTAACCAGCAGTTCCTCAATTGAGGCTTTGGCCGTAATCATGTTTGCTTCGGCCTGCACACGAGCCATCTGAGCATTAGAAAGGTTAGTTGATGCCGAATTGTATTCCTGAAACGTGATCTCGCTTCGTTGATATTTGAGTTTAAGGTCTGCAAAGGAACTTTCTGCATCAACCGTGATCTTGTTTTGCAACTTTAACAGGTTCAGACTCTGTAAGTAAAACATATATCTCCTTGTGACCTCGCTTTCCAGCTGAAGGGCATATTCGTTTTGTTCCAGCTGCGCTATCTTCACTTCCTCCTTCGCCGCCTTAATATTGAAAGGTTTCTTTAGAAGCGAGCCGGGGTTGACTGATACACCAAACTGATAACCGGTAAGCAACTGCGGGTTTACAATGTCTACCGTATTATTGTTAGATCTCAACAGGTAGGAAAATGAAAAAGGGTCTAACCAGGATGTTTTTTCACCGGACAAATTGTACTTGGCGATTTTTACCTGGTGTTCGTATGCTTTAGATTTTGGATAGTTCTCTTTGGCAACTGCAATCAGCTTTTGAACATATAGTGGGGAGTATTCAGACAAGATTGATTCCTGTGCGCTCGCATGCTGAAAGATCAGTACAAGCTGGAACAGAAACAGGATACACGATTTTTTTGTAAACATTGACAGCTGTAAAGGGGCTAAAATTAAACAACTTCCACCATAAATGTGGTTTTGCACGAGTTAATAAAATTAAGGATGTTTTTTTAATATTGATCAAGAATTTCACAGCTGGGGAAAAAACTTCACATCTGGTGTACATCGGCTCACTATGGATCGGCTACGAAAGAAATTAGCTCAAATAAAAAGATGCCATTTTAATAAAAATCCATTCATTATCAGTTTATTGCACTCGAAAATTGCTAGAATTGCAGTATAGTTGTTCGTGGCTTTGTTTTTGTTTATTGTAAATATCTGCCTGATTATCTAGAAGTATAACTGTTATATTATGTTTGTAGCTACATTTATCACGCATCTATTCAATTAAGTATGATCAAATCTTTACACTTAACCACATTTCTTTTGTTGGTTATGCTGTTTCCGAATATTTCCCAGGCGCAATTTCCCTATAATGAAAGTTTTAGAAACGCAACTGCAGAAGGAGTAGTTTTTGGGGGAGCTCCCTCAGCTTTCCTGACCGCAGCGCCCGGAACTGGTGTGAATGGAACGAGCATAGATCCGGTCGGAAGCGGTTATCTTCGTTTAACCAATAACACGAGGAACCAAAAAGGATTTGTTTATAGTACCAGTAGTTTTCCTTCTTCGCAGGGGCTTTCTGTTGACTTCGAATACTACATTTACGGCGGAACTGGTGCGGACGGAATCAGCTTGTTTTTGTTTGACGCTACAGCGAACCCCTTTGTTATCGGAGGGTTTGGCGGTTCTTTGGGTTATGCTCAAATCACTACAACCACTCCAGTCTCGCCTGGCGTGTCCAAAGGATACCTCGCCATAGGCTTGGATGAATTCGGGAACTTTTCTAATCCGACAGAGGGTAGACAAGGTGGCATTTCAGGTATCAGGGCTGGATCAGTAACCTTACGCGGTAAGGGAGACGGAGCTGCGTTAGTACCGGATAATTACCGATTTTTAACGTCGGTAAGAACTCAGGATCTGGGTTTTCCATTAACACAAGGAGGCTCTGCCAGATTCTCGGATCCTGCATCTCCGGGCTATAGGAGAGTGTATATGGAGTTGGTTCCTGATCCGCGTGGAGGATACAATATCACCGTTAGAATTACGCGTGGAGGACCATCTCCGATTTCTACCACGGTAATTGACAAATATTATTATCCCGATATTGCTCCCGCTAATCTTAGCTACGGTATAGCTTCGTCCACGGGTGATAAAACCAATTTTCATGAAATTCGTAACGTTGAGATTGATGTGATTAATTCAGCCGAGCTGGCTCCACCGACGGCTGCGGATGACGAAATCACTGGCTGCGTTGGTCAATCCATTTTTATCAACGTCACCCAAAATGACCGTTCAAATAACTTTGGAGGAGCAATCAATAGAGGATCCGTTGATCTTAATCCGGCGCAGCCGGGTATTCAGTCTTCCTTTACTATCCCCGGAGAGGGTACTTTTGCCGTTAACACTGGAGGGGTAGTTTCATTTACGCCAATAGCCGGCTTCACCGGGACATCTTCAACTACTTATACGGTAAGAGACACCTATGGAGCACAGTCGGCTTCAGCCTCCATCCGGTTTACGATCACTCCAGCTCCTGTTCAGGCCGATGCAGGAAGAGATACAACTATTAACGTTGGAGCTCAACCCCGCAGTTACAACCTACGGGGAAATTCGCCAGGGCCTGGTACTGGTTTATGGACTCAATTGACCGGACCGACAGCGGCTGGAATTACAGGATCTTCTTCGCCAAGTGTGGTTGTTAATAATCTGGTTGCCGGGACTTATATATTTCGATGGACGATAACATCCACAGGTGGTTGTGTAACCTTCGACGATGTGGTAGTCACTGTCAATTCTTTGCTATTTGATGCGCCCGATATCAATGTTGACGGAACCGTCGACGAGCGGATCGTCATCAATGTTCCGGTTCCTGAGGGTGGATCGATTGTAATTACCAGGCCGCCGGCTAACGGCACAATCACTATCGATCCGGTGACTGGTCAGGTTATTTACGTACCTAATCCCGGTTATTCCGGTCCTGACGATTTTGAATATGTTATAACTGACGGAGATGGCAACCAATCGACGCCTGGGGTGGTGACTGTAATTGTAAACCCGCCAGTAAAAATTGGACTGGCTAAGGCCCTCAGCTCCATTGTTAAGAATCTGGATGGCAGCTATAATTTGAGGTTCACATTTACAATTGTGAATTTTGGTAATGCCAGGATCGATCAGTTGAATTTAACCGACGACCTGGTTGCTGCATTTCCGAACTCCAGATTTACAGTAAGCGGACTGTCTGCCACCGGCGAATTACTCGTAAATCCGGCTTATAATGGAACATCTGACGTTGGACTGTTGCTTCCGGCCAGTTCGATAAGGGCGGAGTACAAGGAGGCGGTCTACCTTGACCTGGTCATATATGCGGATGCTGAAAGCGCCACTTATCTGAATACTGCTCTTGTCAGTGGTATTTCTGTTCGGAACGGGGCCCTGGTAACCGACCAGTCAACGAATGGGTTGGCTCCTGACTCCAGGATCTCAGGAGATCCAAGTCCGGCAGATCCTACTCCGGTATCCCTGGTAAGGCAGAACCTGTTTATTCCAGGTGGGTTTTCTCCTAATAACGATGGGATTAATGATGTTCTGATCATTCAGAACAGTCTGGGCCGTAAAATCCATCTTGAGATTTATAATCGTTGGGGGAACAGGATTTACAGGGCTGCAGACTATCAGAATGACTGGAACGGAAGGTGTACTGAGGGAATTCATATTGGGGACGACGTCCCGGTGGGTACTTATTACTACGTAATTATATTGGACGGTAAGGATAAAATGTCGGGCTATATCACAATCAACAGATAATGAAATTCGAAATAAAGGTTATAGCAGTCATGCTCTTGCTGGTCAGCGCCTCTGGCGTTAATGCGCAGCAGAATCCGATGTACTCACAATACATGTTCAATACTATGGCTATTAACCCGGCTTATGCGGGCAGTCGAAATGTAGTGTCAGCAACGGCACTGCACCGGAACCAATGGTCGGGAATGGATGGAGCGCCAAAGACTACAACACTGACAATTGACGCGCCTTTCCGGAACAAGCGGGTAGGTCTGGGTCTTCAACTGATCAATGACCAGCTCGGTATCTCAAAAACTACAGGGGCGGTGTTGAGTTACGCCTACCGGATCAGAATGGACAAGGGTTCATTGGCCTTTGGCGTGCAGGGAAGCGCTGTGCAGTACCGGGCAGATTATACGGGTGTTGATTTAGGAAATGGTGGTGCCTATGACCCGGCATTTTCTGAAAATGTGAATAAGATGCTGTTTAACTTCGGAACCGGGGTTTATTACAATTCAGACAAGTTTTACATCGGTTTGTCGGCCCAGGATCTTTTGAACACAAGAATCACAGAGTACGAGGCGCCTAGTGATTCTACAGGTGGAAGTTTTAAGAATCTTCATTTGTTCTTCGCGACGGGATATGTATTTGCGCTGGACGAGACGTTCAAGCTAAAACCTTCTGTTCTCGTTAAGGGTGTCAAAGGGGCGCCGGTAGAGGCAGATATTAACGCGATGTTGTGGGTCAACGATGTTATAGCCGTGGGAGCACAGTATCGTACCAGTGCTGATGTGGCGGGAATTCTTGAAATTCAGGCTACTCCACAGATCCGCATAGGATATAGCTACGATTACAGTGTTACACCTTTACGCAACTTTAACTCGGGAAGTCATGAGATTATGCTTCGTTACGAGTTTGGATTCGAGAGTGGTAAAATTTTATCGCCGAGATACTTCTAAGTTTATGAAATACTTTTTACAAAAATCGTCATTTATCTGCTGCCTGATATTCGTGTGCTTCGGAGCTGACGTATATGCTCAGTCACCTTCCCGCTCTAAAGCATTTAAGGCGGGGGAGTCTGCCTTCCTGTCGTATAAATATATTGATGCGATTTCGCACCTTAACAAGGTCCTGGCAGCTGACTCGGGAGACATCGCAGCTGTTGAAATGCTCGCTTATAGCTACCGCCAAACTAAAAAATACGATCAGGCTTTGCATTGGTATGAGAAGTTGAGCAAGCATCAACCTTTAAAAGCAGAATGGGCACTTTACTATGCGGAAGCACTGGCTGTGGACCAGCAGTATGAGAAGTCGGAAAGCTGGTACAGGACCTATATGAGGATGATGCCTTCCGACCGTCGGGCGTCGGCGTTCTCGCGAGCAAATCCGGGTGCGTTCTCGAAAGACGCCAGCTTTTGGAAAGTATCATTGACCGATTTAAATACTTCGGCTTCTGAGTATTCTCCGGCTTTTTATAAAGGCGGGTTACTGTTCGCGAGTAACCGGATGACTGATCGTCCGGTCAAGCGTGTCTTTCCCTGGGATAGGACTCCTTTTACAAGTTTGTATTATATCCGGAAGCTTGGGGATATCAAGAACGCAAATGATCACCCCATCGGGTCGGCGATTCGTGGTCGAAATTCAATTGCCAGGTCTAATGATGATGACACGGCTCCTACAGCAAATGATACCAAGACGCTGGGTCAATATGATCCCTCGGTCACGGGTGATTCAAGCGGTCTGGGCCAGATTTTAAATAGGGGCGTTCAATTGCTTCACGGTAACGTAAATTCCAAATATCATGAAGGGCCGGCAGCAGCTTTTCCAGACGGCTCGATTATTTTTACCCGTAACAATTATTTCAAAGGTAAGTCAGGTGTTAGTGAGCGCGGTGTGAATAAGTTGAAGTTGTATCTCGCTACAGGTAACAGCCTTTCGGTTATATCTGAGTTTCCTTATAACAATGATGAATACTCTGTGGGACATCCGGCATTGACGGCCGACGGTAATATTCTGGTTTTCGCTTCGGATATGCCGGGCGGCTTTGGGGGGACTGATCTTTATTATTCGGTGAGGTCAGGAGTACAATGGACTCGCCCGATCAATATGGGGAAACAGATCAACACCGAGGGTAATGAGCAGTTTCCGTCCTTGTCAGCCGACGGTTCTTTGTTTTTTTCGTCAACAGGACATCCGGGCCTGGGAGGTCTCGATGTATTTGAGGTGCCGCTTACTAATATGCGAGCTGCGCGCGCGCCTGTTAATCTGGGCGCACCTATTAATTCGTCGAGAGATGATTTTGGTTTCATAAGAGCGGAAGACGGGAAAAGTGGCTTTTTTTCATCGAACCGTGCAGGGAATGATGATATATATAAATTCGAGCAGGCTTCGTATCGAGTGATTTTTGCGGGTCAGGTAACCGACGGGCGAACCCGCATCCCATTGGGTGGCAGTAGGATATTACTGAGGACCCTTGACTGTGTGGATACGGTTATGACTAACGGCAGAGGGGAGTTCAGGCTAGATATGAGAAAGGAAACTGATTACGAAATTACGGCGCAGAAATTAGGTTATGTTAGTCAGCTTGTTTTCAAAACTTCTATCGGCATTGATAGAGATTCGGTTGTTAGAACAGATATGCAGTTATTCAAAACTGAGAGTCTGCAACAGTATGTAATTTCTAACTGTGATTCTTTGAAACGCGTTTTCGCGGTTGAGAATATTTTTTACGATCTGGACCGTGACGAGATTCGTCCCGACGCAAGGCGGGCTCTTGACCATCTGGCTTCGCTGATGAGACGACATCCGGAAATGAGCGTGATCACTTCAAGTCATTGCGATAGTCGCGCTTCTGAAGATTACAACCGCAACCTTTCGCTCAGAAGAGGGAATGCCGCTAAAAATTACCTGGTAGCCAGAGGCATTAACGGTAGTAGGATCAAGGTGGAGTATTATGGCAAAACACGACTGTTGAATCGTTGTTACGACGGCGTAATCTGCTCGGAGGCCGATCAGCAGCTGAACCGCAGAACGGAGTTTGATGTTATTTTGCAGGGAGTGAACCTCAGTCAGCTGAACTGCGAAGAATTATAACAAAAGGAAAAGTACTAAACCTTTTCCTTTTGCAACAGTGCGGGGAATGTTTTCATTAGTATCTTAAGGTCAAGCCAGAATGAGTAGTTGGAAGCGTAAAAATTATCAAGCTTTTTACGTTCCCTTTCAGACATATCTTCTTTCCCTCGCCGGCTGATCTGCCATAATCCGGTTAAGCCGGCAGGCCCGAGAAATCTTGTTGTCCATTCGTTGGAAGTAAGCATTTCGGCCTCATATAAAGGAAGCGGGCGGTTACCGACCATAGACATATCTCCCATTAAAACGTTTAATAACTGAGGAAGTTCATCGATACTGGTCATCCGGATGAATTTGCCAATTCTCGTGATTCTTGGATCACCTTTGATTTTGATAAAGGCCGATTTTCCCTTCTCCGCATCAGTGTACTGATTGAGGGAGGAGAGGAGTCCGATTTCTTTATCGGCATTCATCCGCATTGATCTGAATTTATAAAAGTCGAATACCTTATAACCCGTACCCACCCTTTTGCTCTTGTAAATTACTGGTCCTTTCGACTCTAGTGCTATGCACGCACCCACAATGAGAAAAAGAGGGGATAATACAACAAGTGCAAGACCGGAGGCAATGATATCAAACGTTCGTTTGTATGCAGGGAGCCTATACCGAACGTCTACCTTCCCCGATAACTCGGTAAGCGTCGGTTTAATTAATTTAAACTTTACCAGGAAAGATAATCGTTCGCAAAGATCCTCAGTAGGGAAGGGATAATTGTAGAAATCATGTACTTTGAGGGAGATCGCTTTCTTCTTCCACTGTTTATTGACGAAGGCAGATAGCACGACGATGATCATCCCACCAAGAAGGGGATTCTTCTTTATATTCGATACTATCTGAATCCACTCTCCTTTAAAGTCAGCTTCAATCAACAGGATATCGGGTAGGGTAAGTAAAGACTGGTCATTGAGAAAAGTCTCGATATTATGAATGGACAGTTCTGTGTGATGGACCTCATAGGCGGAGTTAAGATCTTTCAACAGGTAATCCTTTAGTTCACTTCCTGCATAAACGATACGTGCATTGACGCCTGAACGGTTAAAAGTGCTTAAGGTTGATTCGAGTAACATCTTAGCGTCTATTTTGAGTGTTGATGAGATTGGGAGAGCAGCTTAGTGATCTCAGCTTTAAGGGCCTCCGGATTGAAAGGCTTGTGTATGTAGGCTTCCGCCTTCCGGGTCATGTTATTGGCTACGCTGGTCAGGTCGTCATTCCCCGATAATAGAATTACGGGAATATCCCTGTAATAGCCACTTACCTTAAGATTATGAATGAAAGAAGAACCGTCAAAATAGGGCATATGCAGGTCTGATATGATCAGAGCGGGGTCATTACCTTCTTCCAACCAGCTAATCGCTTCAACACCGCTATTCTTGATGACGAGGTTATAGTCTTTTGAAAGTACAAAATTGAGAAGTTTCAATATGCTTACTTCGTCATCAACTATCAGTATCTCTTTTTTCATAGAATGAGTGTATCAACCTTTCGCATAAATGTACACGTTCTACGCTTGGAATGTGAAAAGGTTTGAAATGATTACATAAATATACACATAAATGGTATATTGTGGTTGAAATTTGAGTGTGATGTGATTTAAAAGCGTAAATTCATTATTTGAGCTTACAAAAAAATTACAATGCTATTCCATAATTAACTTTCAGGATTTACATATTTAATTAATTTTGCGTTGCAACATCCAAATATATGTCAGAAAAAGCTATTTTAAACCTAGGAGATAAAACGTACGAGTTACCAGTTACCAGCGGTACAGAGAATGAGAATGCCATAGATATTTCAAAGCTTAGAGATCAAACCGGTTACATCACGTTAGATAGTGGGTTTAAAAACACGGGAAGTACTAAAAGTGCTATCACTTATTTAGATGGTGAACATGGAATACTCAAGTACCGTGGATACAAGATCGAAGATCTTGCAGAAAAATCCAGTTTCATTGAAGTTGCATACCTATTGATTTACGGGAATTTACCTACTCACGCGGAGATCGATAATTTCAAGCATCAAATCAGCAAGCACATGCTTTTGCATGAGGATATGAAGAAATTTTATGATGGATTTCCTCCAAAGGCACATCCGATGGGGCAATTGTGTTCCCTTGTAAGCTCTTTATCCGCATTCTCCCCTGAAAGTCTTAACGCTAATCCATCTGCTGAAGATATCAATTTGAGCATTATCAAGCTTTTTGCTAAAATGCCAACAATCGTTTCCTGGATCTATAAAGGGTCATTGGGTGAGCCTTTCATCTATCCAAAACACAGCTTGAGCTATGTGGCGAATTTTATGAATATGACTTTCGGTCAGGTTACAGAAGAAGTTGAGATTGACCCAGTTGTTGTTGATGCGCTGGATAAATTGTTGATTCTTCATGCCGACCATGAGCAAAATTGTTCTACGTCAACCGTTCGTATCGTAGGCTCATCGGGATGTAACTTACCTGCGTCTATTTCTGCAGGTATTTCTGCACTTTGGGGTCCGTTGCATGGCGGAGCGAATCAGGCTGTTATTGAAATGCTTGAACTCATCAAAAATGATGGGGGTGATACAGAGAAGTGGATCAACAAGGCTAAGGATAAGGATGATAACTTCCGTTTAATGGGATTTGGTCACCGTGTCTATAAAAACTTCGATCCGAGAGCAAATATCATCAAATCAGCGTGTGATAAGATCCTTGATAAATTAGGAATTAACGATCCAATTCTGGAGATCGCCAAGAAATTGGAAGATGCTGCATTGAATGATCCATACTTCGTTGAGCGGAAGCTATATCCGAACGTCGATTTCTATTCAGGAATTATCTACAGAGCTCTTGGCTTCCCTACAGACATGTTTACGGTTCTGTTCGCACTGGGACGTTTACCAGGATGGATTGCTCAATGGAAAGAGATGAGAGAAAACAAAGAGCCAATAGGCAGACCAAGACAGGTATATGTTGGCGGAGTTGACAAGCAGTACGTTGACATAAATGACAGAGGTTAATTAGCCGTTTCTGTAGATTAACCCATAAAAAAAGGTATCCGGAATTTCCGGATACCTTTTTTTATGGGTTAATCTTTCTTCTTTTATATCAGAATTCCTGCTATTGTTGCGGAAAGATAAGATGCTAAGGTTCCGCAGATCAAGGCCTTTACGCCTAATTTTGCAAGGTCCGATCTTCTTTCCGGAGCCAGCTCACCAATTCCGCCAACCTGTATGGCTATTGAACTGAAATTGGCGAAACCGCACAGCGCGAAGCTGGTGATCACGAGGGTCTTTGGATCAATGGTATCTTTAACTTTAGCCAGGTCAAGGTAGGCAACGAATTCGTTGATCACCATCTTGGTGCCCATCAGCGAGCCTGCGGCCTGAATGTCTTTGAAAGGAACTCCCATAGCCCATGCAAACAGGGAAAACAGGGAACCTAAAATTTGATTAAGACTTAAATGGTGAATGTCTATGCCAACAAATGCCAGGGAAAGACCCCATCCTCCAAGCACGGAGCCAATTCCTCCAAGTACGTAATCCACCAAAGCAATAATGGCAATAAAACCTATTAGCATAGCCACAACGTTCAGTCCCACCTTTAAGCCGTCGCTTGCTCCATGGGAGATTGAATCTACCAGGTTTGCGCTTGTTTTCTGGACTTCAAGGGATACTTCGCCCTTAGTTTCAGAGACCTGGGTCTCAGGCCAGACAATTTTTGAAATAACCAGTGCGGCCGGTGCTGCCATAATACTGGCCGCCAGCAGGTACTCAGCGGGAACGCCAAACGAAATGTATATGGCCATTACCCCGCCGGCTATACAAGCCATGCTGCCTGTCATAGAGGCCAGCAGTTCAGACATGGTCATACCCTTAAGGTAAGGCTTGATCATGATCTGAGCTTCGACCTGCCCAACAAATGCACTTGCAATGTTAGAAAGCGCTTCGGCTCCTGAGACTCCCATAAGTTTATAAACTGCGTATGCGAAGACTTTTACGATCCGCTGCATGATGCCGAGATAGTAGGCTACGCTAACCAGTACGGCTACGAAGATGATGGTGGGAACGATGTTGAAAAAGAAGATGGTGTCGACGCCGAAAGCGGTGTTGAGGGCGACTTTGTTGGCCAGAGGACCGAATACAAAGTTAGCGCCGGCATGAGAAAAGTCTAAAACCTTGGTGACTCCTGCGCCTAGCCAGGCGAATATGGCTTTGCCGGCTGGAACTTTTAAGATGAATACGGCTAGAACGAGTTGGATGGCTAAACCTGAGAAAACGAGACGGTAGTTGATTGCCTTACGGTTGTTAGACATCAAAAAAGCAATGGCGAAAATTAGTACGATACCAATTATGCCGGTGAATCTTTCCATTTATATGTTGCTGTAATTGTGTTTTGCTTTTTGTGGCTTATGAAGACTTTCTTTTGGAGAGTTCATCGCGAATTTTTACAGCCTTTTCATAAGCTTCTTCTGCTAAAGCCTGCTGTAGTTTCTCTTTAAGCTCGTCGTCGCTAAAAGAGGAATAGCCTGACGTCGCTTCTGGCTTTTCTTCACCGGCAGCTGCATCGATGTTTTCAAGAAACACAAAATCATTTCCCTCTATCATTATGCCTGCGGAAGCGAGTATAAATTCATATGTGTGAATCGGACAGCCAAAGCGTACGGCCAAAGCAACTGCGTCTGATGTTCTTGCGTCGATCTCCTGTACCTGGTTTCCGTCACTGCATATTAATTTCGCGAAAAATATTCCGTCTACAAGGTTGTAGATAATTACCTCCTGAATGTTGATCTGGAAGGCGACTGCGAATGATTTGAATAAGTCGTGAGTAAGGGGACGGGTTGGTGTCATTTTCTCAATTTCGACGGCAATGGCCTGAGCCTCTGAACCACCGATGATGATAGGCAATCGGCGTCTTCCGTTCACTTCGCCGAGCACAAGGGCATAAGCGCCGGATTGCGTCTGACTATATGACAACCCTACAATTTCCAATTTGATTTTTTTCATTCCGTTTACCCTTAATCGCCTGTTTTGTTTTATTTTGCAAAAATAGATTAAAAAAGCAGTTTTTTATAATGAACGACGACCGATTGCAAAAGCTTTTCGCTTTTTTAGAGAACGACCCCTCCGATCCATTCATTAAATATGCTCTGGCAACTGAATATACGAAAAGACAGCAGCTTCAAGAAGCGTTATCTTACTTTGAAGACTTGATGGCCAATAATGAGGATTATGTAGGAACCTATTATCATGCAGGCAAACTGTATGAAAAGCTTGGAAGGCAGGAGGAGGCTATCAAAACTTATCAAAAAGGCATGTCAGTTGCCAAGGCGGTGCGCAATATGCATGCTTTTTCAGAATTGCAAACGGTATATCTGTCTGCGACAGGTCAGGATTACGAAGATGATTAGGCTGAACGCTAAAAAGCTGTTATTCCTCAAAGATGTAGTGATCTTTACTTTAACGGCTTTTGGCGGTGCGCAGGCGCATCTCGCAATGATGCTGAAGGACTTTGTCCTCAAGAGAAGGTACATTAGTGAGGAGGAGCTCCTGGAGCTAAACGCGATGACTATGGTTCTTCCCGGGCCGTCTTCTACGCAAACTCTAGTGGGAATCGCATACAAGGTCGGCGGCATTTATTTATCTCTCATCACATTTCTCATCTGGATATTTCCTTCGGCAGCGTTTCTGTGCTTCATCGGGATTATCTATTCCCTATTGGGTGAAAAATCGGGGTTTCATCATGTGATGGCTTATATTCAGCCGATTGCCGTTGGTATTGTCGGTTACGCGTCTATTAAACTCTCCCGCAGTCAGCTGAAGACGAGACTGTCGTTGTGGCTTGCATTCGGAGCTGTAATTGTTACGCTGATTCTGAAGAACGCATTCGTATTTCCGATTCTGATTCTGATCGGTGGAATCATTTCCGCTGCTTTGGATAGCTCTTCAAGGGAGCGAGGCTTGCATCCGAGCATTTTCCGGAATATAAATCAAAAGAAGGTTCTATACTTTATCGGGATTTTATTGTTTTTTGCATCGCTGGGTGCCGTCATCAATCAAACTTCACCCTTCAGTCTCCCCATTCGCCTGTTTGAAAACTTTTATCGAAACGGTATCATCATCTTTGGCGGAGGGCAGGTTCTTGTTCCGCTGATGTTCACGGAGTTTGTGGAAATGAAAGGCTATTTAACATCCGACGAGTTCCTGAGCGGCTATGCGTTCCAGCAAATCCTACCCGGGCCTACGTTTTCTTTCACTTCTTTTGTCGGTACAATGGCCATGAAAAATGCCGGAAACGGTATTCCTGGCCAGATAGCGGGAAGTCTTGTAGCGACTTTAGGTATCAATCTGCCGGGAGTTATATTGGTCCTTTTCTTCGTTCCTTTTTGGGATGATCTCAAGAAAATAGGAAGAATCAGGAATTCGCTGTCGGGAATAAATGCCGTGGCTGTTGGCTTTGTAATTGCCGCTTTTCTCTTTCTTCTACAACCGATGCTTTTGAAGAGTGAAGGGTCGTCTCTCTTCGAGTTGGGAATTATCGCCGCGACGATCTGCCTTTTATGCTTTACCAGGATCAGAACCCCATGGTTGATTCTAACCGGGGTCCTGCTGGGTCTATTGTTCTAAAATGGTGCCTCATCGTCCATGTCGTCCATACGCGATGGTCGGGTGATGAAACTGTTAGGCTTGTCAAAGTCGGTTGAAGGGGCCATTCCTGCGAAAGGGTCAGTGTTTACAGGTGCTGAGCTGACATTGAAATCGTCTTCCAGGTCGGCAAACTTTACATACTTGCCGATGAAGCGGAGCGGAATTGTTCCTGTTTCACCATTACGGTGCTTGGCAATGATTACCTCGCCGATACCTACTGTTGACCGGCCTTCTTCGTCCTCGGTAAGACCATAGTATTCAGGCCGGTAAAGGAAGAGTACCATGTCGGCATCCTGCTCAATAGATCCAGATTCACGTAAATCGGAAAGCATTGGCTTCTTATTTCCTCCCGGGCGACTTTCTACGGCACGGCTTAACTGCGACAGGGCAATAACCGGTACGTTGAGTTCCTTAGCTACGGATTTAAGAGCCCGGGATATACTACCGATTTCCTGCTCACGGTTACCACCTTTTCCTTCACCTTTTCCATGCATGAGCTGCAAGTAGTCAATGATGATCATCTGAATATCGTACTGCGCTTTCAGACGTCTACACTTAGCCCTGAACTCAAAAATGTTCAAAGCCGGAGTATCATCTATAAAAAGAGGTGCTTCGGTCAAGGTCCCTATCTTGGAGTGAAGCTGCTGCCATTCCCACTCAGCTAAATTCCCTTTACGAATCTTCTCTTGCTCTATTTCCGTTTCTCCGGAAATTAACCTGTTGACGAGCTGAACAGAGGACATCTCCAAAGAGAAGACCACTACAGGTTTGTTGAATTGAACTGCGGCATTTCTTGCACAGCTAAGCACGAAAGCAGTTTTACCCATTGCAGGACGTGCCGCAATGATGACCAGATCCGAAGGCTGCCATCCAGATGTCATCCTGTCTAAAGCGGTAAAGCCTGATGGTACTCCTGTGAGCCCGTCCACACGATCGCGCAATTTTTCAAGCGAGTCTAATGATTCACGGATGATGTCATCCATTTTCCGGGAATCGCGGCGAAGATTGTTCTGCGCAATGTCGAAAAGGTTCTTTTCGGCATGATCCAGAAGGTCGAATATATCGGTAGTGTCTTCGTACGCGTTCTGGATGATCTCTGTAGATATTCGGATCAGTTCTCTCTGAATGAACTTCTGAGAGATGATACGGGCATGATATTCGATGTTTGCAGCTGATACTACACGATTTGTAAGCTCGGTGATATAATATGCACCTCCTACCATTTCCAGGTCTCCTTGCTGCCTGAGCTGGGATGTAACCGTCAGGATGTCGATCGGAGACGACTTCTGGAAAAGCGTTGCTATAGAAGCGAATATCTTTTGATGTGTTTCTTTATAAAAGAGCTCTGGTTTCAGAATGTCGATAACTGCAGACAGGGCATCTTTTTCCAGCATGAGTGCACCTAATACGGCCTCTTCCAAATCGATTGCCTGAGGAGGAAGCTTTCCTAGTCCACTCACCATATTTGTAAGACGAGTTCTCCTGTCTGTCCCCGTGGATTTTCTGTCGGGGTTGAATCCCCCGTTTTCCATTTCTAAACTCATTATGCAAAAATACACAATCGGTTTGTCTAGTTCTGCACAACTAATGAAAGGATCCCGATTTTTACAACAAGACTGTTTTTAGATATTAACATTGCTATGTGGATAACATGTTAGTGGAGGCGCTTTATCAGGGTGTTAATAGTCGCTAGATAGTGTTGAAAAGTTTCCATGATGTTAAAAACGAAAGCTGCGGGGAATTTATTAAGTATAATATGCGCAAAAAAACAGTAATTTGTCAGATAAATTTTTATGAATGAATACTAATTCCGACAGAGTCCGCAGGGAGCATAATCAAATGATCTTTGGTATCAGAGCGTTGATTGAAGCGATTAAAAGCGGACAGGATATTGAAGCAGTGTATGTACAGCGGGGCCTTACGGGTGCTTTGTTCAATGAGTTAAGAGTGTTACTAAAGGAAGCTGAAATAACCTATCAGCAAGTGCCCGTGGAGAAGTTGAACCGCATAACGCAGAAAAACCACCAGGGCGTAATCGGAATGGTGTCACCGATAACATACCAAAAAATTGAAGATATTGTTCCTCTCGTTTACGAAAAGGGTGAGGTTCCCTTGCTGTTGATATTGGATGGCATCACCGACGTGAGGAATATGGGTGCGATAGCTAGAACCGCTGAGTGTTCGGGGGTGCATGCCATCATCGTTCCTGTGAAAGGCTCTGCGCAGATTAATCCGGATACCATAAAGACATCAGCGGGCGCGCTATTTAACATTCCGGTTTGCCGTCATGAGAGTCTGAGCAAGGTTGTTCGATACCTGCAGGAGTCTGGTATACAAATTGTTGCCTGTACGGAGAAGACGAATGATTATTTGTACAAGGTTGATTTCAAAGGCCCTACAGCTATCGTGATGGGTTCAGAAGAGGATGGGATTTCTTCTGAAATTATCCGCGTGGCAGACCACTTGTCCAAGATTCCGATGAGTGGTACGATCGGTTCGCTTAACGTTTCCGTTTCTGCGGGAGTGATACTTTATGAGGCAGTAAGGCAAAGGACCATTTAAGAGGTCTTCGTAGTTTATTGAAAGGACATTAAACTAACCAATGAATTAAAGGTGAATGATTACTATTTATTTATAGATACTGAAACTTCAGGCCTGCCCAAACGCTGGGACAGGCCTTACTCTAAGGAAGGGAACTGGCCACATATTGTCCAGATATCCTGGGTGGTGTACTCCAGGAAGGGGGAGGAGCTTCTTCAGAAAGACCACTTCATTAACGACGAAGACTTTGTGGTGTCTCCAGGTTCGTTCAAGATACACGGGTTTTCGGATGAATACCGAAAGGAACACGGGAAGTCACGGCTCGAGATAATGAAAGACTTATCTGCAGATCTTTCGAAATACAAACCGATCATTGTGGGACACTTTACAGAACTGGATCTGCATATGATCGGAGCAGACTATTACCGTGCCCGGCTTCCAAACATGGCTCTATGTTGTCCGGCTTTCTGTACCATGATGGCGACAGTAAAGCTGGTCAGGAACCCGAGTGCCAGTTTTCTGAAACTGGGACAGCTGTATGAGCTGCTGTTTAATGAAAATCTGCGAAATCCTCATAATGCGTTAGATGATTCCATTGCGACTGCCAGGTGCTTCTTTGAACTCGAACACAGGGGCCTGATAACCGGCGAGATCGTTGCCTCCCAGCAGGGGCCTTTAAATAAAGTGAAGTTTACATCGAAGAAGTTCTCGTCTGTGCTTCCTGTGCTGTTCCTTTGCTTACTTACGATACTTATCACATTTCTTTTCTAAACAACTATGACACGTGCTGAATTTCTAAAAAATGTCGTCCCGTTCAATGTCCTGCCTGAAAAAGTGCTCCTGGGTGTTGCTGATCTCTTTCATGAAGTAAGATATGTTAAGGATACCGTCATCTATCAGCAGGAAGTGACTAAGATGAAGGGAATCGACATCATTGTTGAGGGAAAATATGAATCGTTTTTTTATGACAGTTCGCACGCCAGGCGCCTCGAAGAGCATCATGAGGCCGGCTTCTGTTATGGTGGAGTCTCGGTTCTCCTGAACAGGAAGCGCTCATTAAGGACCGTGATCGCAAAAAAAGGCACAGTGGTGTATTTTCTGCCGAGAAAAGATTTCAGGGCTCTATGTAATGCTTATGATGAGTTCTTTCATCATTTCACTGCCGACTTCGGTCGCAGGATGCTGAACGAAGAGTTCGCCCACTTCGCCAAAAAGCCCACTTCATTTGAAGAAAGTTATCTTGCCTCTGAACAACTTTACTCACGGCGGATAGAAAGTATCGGTTATCGGGATATTGTATATTGCTATCCGGATACACCCATATTTAAGGCTGCGGGGATTATGGCAGAGAATAAAACAAGCTGCATGATCGTCCGGAGTCCTGAAGGTGTGGTGGAAGGTTTTGTCACCGATATCACCCTGAGAGATAAGGTGATTGCTGCAAGGGGAGATGTTAATGCGCCCGTTATCGAGGTGGTTGACAATCCAGTGGTGACAATCAGCAGCCAGGCTTTTGTTTATGAAGCGGTGCTGATGATGTTTTCCACAAAGACGAAATATCTGCTCGTAGAAGAAAACGGCGTTTATAAAGGTATCATCAGCCGTAACCGCTTATTAAGCGAACAGGCGCAATCACCACTGGTATACGTGCAGTCGGTTAAGCTTGCGGTATCCGTTGAAGAGCTCCGGTCTAAGTGGCAGCAGGTGCCACAAATGATTACGCAGCTGCTGGGCCGTGGTGTAAATGCGGAGATCATTAATCAGATCATTTCTACAATTGCCGACACGATAGCTCAAAAAGTTATTGAAGAAGTTATTAAGCGCGTTGGCGAGCCACCAGCGAAATTTGTTTTTATGGTATTGGGGAGTGAAGGACGAAAGGAGCAGACCCTTAAAACAGATCAGGATAACGCGATCATCTACGAAGACAAGGCTAATGAGCAACGTGAGTTAGTGAGGGACTATTTTTTGAACTTTGCGAAGATCGTCTCCGAGAAGCTTAATTATATCGGCTTCAGTTATTGCACCGGTGGGTTTATGGCCAGCAATCCCAACTGGACTCATTCACTTTCCCATTGGAAACGCAATTATGAAAGCTGGATGGAGGAGTCACTTCCTGAGACCGTTATAAAGTTTTCAACCTTTTTCGACTGCAGATACATCTACGGCGATAAAACCATTATTTCCGAATTGCATAGCTTTCTCGACGCAAAGCTTCATGAACCGATGGAAAAGCTGTTTTTCCACATGGCGAATAATGCCGTTCAATATCAGCCTCCGCTGACGTTCTTCAAAAATATACGAACGATTACCGTAGGAGAGCAGGAAGTGTTCGATATAAAAAAGGCCATGACTCCTATCGTCGACCTTGTTCGCCTGTACTGTCTAAAGAACAGGATTTTCAAGACCAACACGGGCGAGCGTCTCAAAGCTTTGAAGGATATTAAGGTGTTTTCTGAATCAGAATTTCATGAATTAAACCAATCTTACTATTATCTGATGGCGATGCGATTAAAGAAGCAAGCCAGCCAGATTATACATGATAAGGCAGTTCCTGAGAATTATATCGATCCAAATAGTCTCACAAAGATTGAGCAGGTAACACTTAAGGAGATTTTCAGGACCATCGAGTCATTTCAATCCAGACTAAGACGTGAGTACACCAGTAATTTGTTTGGTTAAACATCTGATTTTAAATGACAACTGTCATTGAGGTTGTTGACAGCTGTCATACGCTTCAACATGGTAGGTAGGTATCTTTATACCATCAAATCACATAGATTAAACGTAATCAAATGAAACCTACTAACGCAGAAAAGCTTATCCAAAAAATTGAAAGAGTTCGTGAAGCTCAGAGATTGTACTCAACATATAGTCAGGAACAGGTTGATGAAATTTTTCGTCAATCGGCTATGGCTGCAAACAATGCCAGGATTTTACTGGCTAAGCTTGCAGTTGAAGAAACAGGAATGGGTCTGGTAGAAGACAAGGTCATTAAAAACCATTTCGCTTCCGAATATATATACAACCAATACAAAGATTCCAAAACATGTGGGGTTATCGAGACTGACGAGGCCTTTGGTATTACAAAGATCGCTGAGCCGATCGGTGTAATCGCCGCTGTTGTACCCACTACTAACCCCACTTCCACAGCGATTTTTAAAGCACTCATAGCGCTTAAAACCAGAAATGGTATCATCTTCTCACCGCATCCACGAGCCAAGAAATCAACTATTGCTGCTGCTAAGATTGTTCTGGACGCTGCTGTTGCTGCAGGGGCACCTAAAGACATCATTGGCTGGATCGATGAGCCATCAGTAGAATTATCTCAAATTGTCATGTCAGAGTGCGACCTTACGCTGGCCACAGGTGGACCAGGAATGGTTAAATCTGCCTATTCCTCCGGAAAGCCCGCAATTGGCGTTGGAGCAGGTAATACACCCGCAATTATAGATGAAACGGCCCATCTTAAGATGGCAGTAAATTCCATTCTGTTGTCTAAGACTTTCGATAACGGAATGATATGCGCCTCTGAGCAGTCTGTTATTGTAATTGACAGCATTTATGAGGAGATTAAGCAAGAATTCGAAGACAGGGGCGCTTATATCCTGAACGAAGAAGAAACGGAAAAAGTAAGGAAAGTGATTCTCGTAAATGGCGTTTTAAATGCCGGAATCGTAGGTCAGTCAGCTTACAAAATTGCCCAATTGGCAGGTTTTCAAGTGCCTGAGTATACCAAAATCCTTATCGGAGAGGTTGAATCTGTTGAAAGGGAAGAAGCCTTTTCCCACGAGAAACTTTCTCCGCTCCTGGCCATGTATAAGGCAGGTACGTTTGACGAAGCTTTAGAGAAATCTGTCCGCCTGGTTAAGTTAGGAGGCTTCGGACATACTTCAGTTTTGTATACCGATGAGGTTAAGTCGCATGACAGGATTGAATTGTTCGGCACTAAGATGAAGACAGGCCGTACGATTGTTAACATGCCATCTTCTCAAGGCGCGATAGGCGATATCTTTAACTTCAAATTATCTCCTTCATTGACTCTGGGATGTGGTAGCTGGGGAGGAAACTCTGTTTCTGAAAACGTAGGTGTTAAACATTTATTAAATATTAAGAGTGTGGCAAGCAGAAGAGAAAATATGCTGTGGTTCCGGGTTCCTGAAAAGGTTTATTTCAAATACGGTTGCATGCCTGTAGCATTGCGTGAGCTAAAGGATCTCGGCCGCAAAAGGGCTTTCATCGTAACCGACAAAGTATTATACAAGTTAGGGTTCATTGATCCGGTAGTTAAGGTATTGGAAGAGTTAGGAATTGAACATACTGTATACTTCGATGTGGAGCCAGATCCAACACTGGATACTGCAAGACGCGGAGCCGCTGAGATGATCAGCTTCCAGCCGGATACGATTATCGCACTGGGCGGTGGTTCCCCAATGGACGCAGCTAAAATTATGTGGGTGTTGTATGAACATCCTGAAGTGCGCTTTGAAGATCTGGCCATGCGCTTTATGGATATCCGGAAACGCGTTTACCGTTTCCCTGCAATGGGCGAGAAGGCAATGATGGTGGCTATTCCAACTTCTGCCGGAACAGGATCTGAGGTAACTCCTTTCGCTGTTATCACCGATGAGGTATCAGGTTTGAAATACCCCCTTGCAGATTATGAGCTGACGCCAGATATCGCTATCATAGATGCTGAGCTGATGATGAAAATGCCTAAAGGGCTTACATCCGCTTCGGGGATCGATGCGCTGACGCATGCTCTCGAAGCCTATGTTTCTGTCCTTGCTTCTGAGTATACCAACGGACTTGCGCTGGAAGCCATCCGCTTAATATTCAAGTATCTACCGGATGCATACAACGAAGGAGAAACCAATGTTAAGGCACGTGAAAAAATGGCGCATGCTGCAACCGTAGCAGGTATGGCCTTCGCCAATGCTTTCTTAGGTATATGCCACTCGCTTGCCCACAAACTGGGCGCTACTCACCACGTACCGCATGGAGTTGCCAATGGAATGCTGATCACTGAAGTGATCCGGTTCAATGCTGTCGACAATCCACGCAAGCAGGCTGCCTTCCCTCAGTACAAATACCCTAACGCAAAATGGAGATACGCCAGAGTAGCAGATTACCTGAACCTGGGTGGCGAAACTGATACAGAGAAGATCGAACTGCTTATCGCTGCTATTGATGATCTGAAAGCCAAAGTCGGCATACCTGCATCAATTAAAGAATTCGGTATATCAGAGAAAGCTTTCTACCCTACGTTAGATGCCATGTCTGAGCAAGCTTTTGACGATCAGTGTACAGGTGCTAACCCGAGATATCCGCTGATAAGCGAAATGAAGCAATTATATATTAATGCCTTTGAAGGAAAACCGAAGGCACCAACTGAAGAGCTCAAACTTGAAGTAGTGGTTGTAGACTAAATTAACTAAACTAAAGGAGAGAAACCCGGGAGCGTCAGCTTCCGGGTTTTTTTATGAATGTATAGTGAGATCAGAAGAGTTTTGATCTGCGGATGAACATTTCGCTATTCTGATTGCTTATAGACAGAAGGCGAAGTATCGTCTCGTATTTCGATTTAAACTTTATAATTATGTCGCAAAGCTTTTTCATGGTATTGATTGATGGCGTGCCTACCCGATTTGAAAAAGGTAGGATAATAGAGATAGAACCTTCCGGTAATGGAGGTTCAAAAATAATCATGGACGCGTCTCATGAGGCTGAGGAGCCTATTATATATTTCACTTCAGAGGCCTATGACGATGTAATGAAGTCATTTTTGTCTTAAAATTTAGTAGTTTTATGCTGTCTTATGAGCTTAAACTACAAACGTATTGTAATCAAAGTTGGATCAAACGTCCTAACAAAAGCAAACGGGCTACCGGATCTTGAGAGGATCGAACACCTGGTTGATCAGATCTCACGAATAAAAACGCAAAATACAGAAGTTATTCTTGTATCTTCAGGAGCTGTCGCCTCAGGAAAAAGCCTTCTGTCTGCGTCTGATAAATTCGATGCGGTTGCTACCCGGCAGCTATTCGCTTCTATCGGGCAGGTTAAATTAATCAATAAATATTCCGAGCTATTTGAGAAAAAGGGACTGGTATGTGCTCAGGTGCTTGTTACTAAAGAAGATTTCAGAGACAGGCTTCATTACCTGAATATGAAGAACTGTTTCCATATTCTTTTGAAACACAATGTAATACCTGTCGTCAATGAAAATGACGTGATATCGGTGACTGAACTGATGTTTACCGACAACGATGAACTGGCCGGATTAATTGCCTCCCAGCTAAATGCCGATGCATTAATTATTCTCACCAATGTTGACGGCATTTTTGACGGCGATCCTAAAGAAGCCGGTTCTAAAGTAATTGAACAGATCGACCAGGATTTCAAAGGTTTTTCGGGCATTATATCAGCTAAAAAGTCCGAATTTGGAAGGGGAGGAATGATGACGAAGTCCACTATGGCACAGAAAGTCGCCCGTTTAGGTATTGCAGTGCATATCGCAAATGGTACAACCCCCGATGTCCTTCCACGCTTACTGAAGAGGGAGGTTTTAAGCACTTATTTTGTACCCCAGAAAACCGCTTCGGGGAAAAAGAAGTGGATTGCTCACTCTGAGAATTACGCCACAGGGCTTGTCAGAATCAATGACGGTGCGAAAGTAGCATTGACATCCGCTAAGGCCAGCAGCCTTCTTCCTGTAGGACTGGTCGCTGTAGAGAAAGATTTCAAAAAGGGCGAAATTATCCGACTCATTGATGAGGCCGGTCTGAATATTGGTCTTGGCATTGCCGAATACGGTTCTGAAAAGGCTCGGGAGCGTCTGGGGGTTAAGAACCAGAAGGCCCTGATACACTACGATTATCTTTTCTTAAATCCACAAAATTAACAATATGAGTCTGAATAGCGTTTTTGAGGGAGCAAGATCTGCTGCCAGGTCTTTAGGCTTAATTACTGCCGAGAAAGTGTCCAGCGTTTTAAATGAGCTCGCTCATGAACTTTTGGTTAACCAGGAGTTCATGATTACGGAGAACCAGAAGGACCTGGGCAGGATGAATGTAGACGATCCAAAATACGACAGGCTGAAGTTGTCTGCCTCCCGACTGGAAGATATCGCGTCTGACCTTAGAAGTGTCTCACAACTGAATAGCCCCGTTGGTGGTGTCTTAAGTGAAAGGGAGCTTCCAAACGGACTTCAGTTAAAGAGGGTGCGCGTACCCTTAGGGGTTGTCGGGGTGATCTATGAGGCACGGCCGAATGTCACTATAGACGTTTTCTCTCTTTGCTTTAAAACCGGAAATGTAGCTGTTCTCAAAGGGGGAAGTGATGCTTCTTTCTCTAACGAAGCACTGATTTCTATCATTCATGGAGTGCTTGAGGCGAATAATATCGATAAGAATGTGGTGGTTTTGTTACCTCCGGACCGAAGTGCTACCGAGGCCTTGCTAAACGCAGTGAACTATATAGATGTGATTATCCCTCGCGGGAGTCAGCATTTAATCACTTATGTAAGAGACAACGCCAAAGTGCCGGTGATAGAAACGGGTGCAGGCATCGTGCATACCTTCGTAGATGCGTCGGCCGATCTGGAGAAAAGTAAAGCGATCATCCTCAATGCAAAGACCAGAAGAGTTAGCGTCTGTAATTCGCTCGACTGTTTGCTGGTACACAAACAGACTATCAATAACCTCGCTTTTCTGGTAGAAGATCTGCGCAGTTCAAATGTGGTTATCTATGCGGACGAAGAAGCCTTTAAGCAACTGAAAGGAAATTATCCCGATCATCTTCTCCTCCCTGCCAGTGATGAGCATTTCGGAATCGAGTTTCTAGATTATAAGCTGGCTATCAAGACAGTGTCTGATCTCGGCGAGGCTTTAGATCATATTGCCACCTATAGTTCAAAGCACAGTGAAGCCATACTTTCTGAAGATGAAGCGAATATTGACGCTTTTCTTACTCAGGTTGATGCAGCGGCTGTTTATGCGAATGCATCAACAGGCTTTACGGACGGTGGACAATTTGGATTGGGTGCTGAGATAGGAATAAGCACGCAGAAGCTACATGCCCGCGGACCGATGGGTCTTGAGGAATTAACTAGCTACAAATGGATAGTGAAAGGAAATGGACAGGTGAGAGCTTAAGCTCTCACCAATGCCAGCTTCGGGAAACCTTTTTCAAGTAGATAAAAGCCGCCGAATAATATTGTTCCGTAGATTGCATCTGCGATGATCATGTTTCTCAGGAAGGGAAGTCCCATTACATATGACTGAATCACTCCTCCCATATTGTGAGGATACCATGGGTATAGAAAAGCGAAATTTGTAATAAGGAAAAAGAAAATAGCTCCAGCAATTGAAGAAAGGGCTATTGATGTAGGGCTCACCTTACCGCGGATAGCGATACCACATGCTACCATCACGATAAAACCAATGTAAACAGCCATATTGAAACCGTTTCCGAGGAATATATCAGACACTGCCATAGCCATCAATGGAACTAAAAAAGCCAATGTCTTATTCTGAAACTGCGCACCTGCGAAAATAGCCAGAGCGCCGACTGCTGTAAAGTTCCAGATATGCGGAATATAAAGAGGAAGAGCCCTTGTGCAGGCAGCCAATAAGATTAAACCGGTTAGCACCAGAAATCTGGAGGAGAGTACCATTTTTGTCATAATACCAAAGTTAAAAGGAAAAACTGAAAGCAGAAAGCTTTATGTTTTTTTAGTGGTTCCAGTACCCGGCACTGCAGGCCTGAAACGGTGGAGGGCAAGGATTATCACTAACGAACGATCTTACCCACTATGCCACTTGTTGCTGTTGGAAGAAGCGGCATAGTGAGTGAGATGGAAGGCTACTCTGATCTTTTCAGACCATACTTCTCTATTTTGCTATACAAATGACTTCTCTGGATGTCGATATCATCCGCCGTTTTGGAAACGTTCCAATTGTTTTTCTGGAGTTTGTACTTGATATAATCCTTCTCCGATTGATCCTTGTACTCCTGAAAACTTGCAAACTGGTCAAAGTTAACCTGGGTGTTTTGCCAAGCAGCTGCTGTAGCGGTTGCCGGCTGCTCGGCTCCGGAAGGGTTCGCAAAAGTGCGGACATCATTCTCAGTGATCGTTTTTTCGCTCAGAATGATGAGCCTCTCGATCATATTCCGCAATTCGCGTATATTCCCCGTCCAGGGAAGCGCCTTGAGTGCATCAATAGCACCATCGCTGAATTTTTTAACCGGCATACCGTATTCTGAACAAATCTCATTGCAGAAGCTCTCGGCAAGTATAGGAATGTCGTCTTTACGATCAGATAGCGGCGGTACATGTATCAGGATTACGCTCAGCCTGTGGTAAAGGTCCATTCTGAAGTTGTTCATTTCGATCTCCTTCTGCAGATCTTTGTTCGTCGCAGCGACGACCCTAACGTTCACTTCAATTTCTTTCTCTCCACCCACGCGTGTGATCTTATTCTCCTGCAATGCACGAAGAACCTTAGCTTGCGCAGAATGACTCATATCCCCAATTTCATCAAGGAACAAAGTGCCTCCGTTGGCTTGCTCAAACTTGCCTATACGCTGTTTAACAGCCGACGTAAAAGATCCTTTTTCGTGACCGAAAAGCTCACTTTCTATAAGCTCTGAAGGGATGGCTGCACAATTTACCTCGATTATCGGTCCGTTGGCGCGGCTCGATTTCTCATGTAGCCATCTTGCTACAAGCTCTTTTCCGCTTCCATTGGCACCCGTTATCAAAACGCGCGCTTCAGTAGGTGCGACCCGGTCAATGGTGTCTTTAATCTTGGAGATAGCGGGTGAATTTCCGAGTATCTCCCTTACTTTGCTGACTCTTCGTTTTAGAACTTTCGTCTCTGTTACGAGATTTCCTCTTTCGAGAGCATTGCGGACGGTAATCAGCAAGCGGTTCAGATCGGGTGGTTTGGAAATGAAGTCGTATGCACCCTTCTTGCTGGCTTCTACGGCCGTTTCGATAGTGCCATGACCGGAGATCATAATAAAAGGAAGGTCTGGTTTGATAGCAAGTCCTTCAGAAAGGACCTCCATTCCGTCCATTTTGTTCATTTTGATATCGCAGAGAACGAGATCAAAATTTTGCTTTTGTATAAGAGCTAAGCCGTCAATGCCGTTATCGACATCTTCCACTTCATAATCTTCATATTCGAGTATCTCACGTAATGTATTACGAATAGCCCGCTCGTCGTCAACAATTAGAATTTTAGCCATAGTGTTCTATTTTTTGAACGCACAAAAGAAGTTTTTGTTTTTGCTAATGTATACAATTATATACAGTTTTGATTAGGTTGGTTAGAAAAACGCAACAAGTGGTATCATACGTGAAATACCAATAGACTGAGTCATGAAACCCACGTTCAACGTGACCACCGGTGATCAGCCTTCTAGACGCTGACGGTCAACGGTTAGCCTGCTGAGGGCTAGCGAGTGATCCGCGTGTGGCCAGCCGGTGGGTGAGGCCAGGGTGATGCCGCAGTGAGGCCACAGTGAGGCCACCTTTTACCGGGAAAAACGTGGCCTCACTGTGGCTCCACTGTGGCTGCATGGTAGCTACACCTACCGGCAAACCAGAGGCTGACCTAAAGCAGACTAGCAGCCGACCTAAGGTAGATCACCGGTAGTGCTGAGGTAAACCGCCGCATGGTATTCGGGATATTCACAACTTGAATGAAACGAAAAAGAGGGTGACCATGATTAATGATACACCCTCTTTTATAAGGTCTGTAAGCCGGGTTCTGTCACCCAAAGAGGGCTTCCATCATTTATCTAGCCATGTCATCGCTGACATGATCAAACGACCTACCCGCTGGCGCATTTGCGAAGCAAAACTAAGACGAGCAGCCTTCAGTCGCCAGCATATTTGGTCTTTCAACTCCTGGGGTTTACCGCGATGCATGTTGCCATACAAAGCCGTGAGCTCTTACCTCACGTTTTCACCTTTTCCCGAACCGCAAGCAATCCGGGTAGTTTGTTTTCTGTGGCACTTTCCGTACACATCAAAGATGTGCCCTTCCCGTTAGGAAGCAAGACGCTCTGTGTTGCCCGGACTTTCCTCCTGATATAAATACCCGGCGATGGAACAACCGTTACAAAGTTAAATTTATTTACTGATAATGCATGGCTTAAGATCAGTGGCTGCGTTATTTACATCGTATAAGCCCCGGTTGTTTCCAAATGTATTGGTTATATACGTTACCAGCGCAGCAATGTCGATATCCGGGAGCGTCGGGTTAGCGGGCATCTCCGAAGCATAAAGCACATTGTTAACTAGCATACTGTCGCTTACTCCATGCTTGATCCAGCAGGCGATCTCTGACTTGTGCTTTTTGAGGAAAGTGGTATCGGTAAGGGGTGGAATCAATTTACCTAAGCCCTGACCGTCGGACCCGTGACAATTCTGACAGTGCAGGTCGTATAACTTTTTCCCGTTGGTGTAATACCGGGCGTAGTTTAAGTCGTTCTCCGACTGGCAAGAATAGATGACCGAGCATACAGCTGTTATACAGAAAAGAAAGCCTGCGATCCTCCGCTTACTCATCGGTTTCTTTTAGCAACGTTTCCATATCGCCCATGAGCTTCGAAACCTGGTCTTCCTTGGTGCCGTCGTATGCGCCTCTAAGCCGTCCTTGCTTATCAACCAGAATGAACCAGCCCTGATGAATATATCCTCCCGGAGCATTGGCGTCTTCATTTACGGCGACGAGATAGTTACGCTCGGCCAGTGTATATACAGAGTCACGAGATCCTCTCAAGAACTCCCATTGGTTTCCTTCAATCCCCAGCTTCGTAGCATACTCCTTCAGTTTTTCGGGGGTGTCATATTTATAGTCAATGGTATGAGATGCTATTTTGACGTCCTCGTTGTCCTTGAATTTGTCATAGACCTTGAGCATATTACGGTGCATGACCGGACAGATAGAAGGGCAGGAAGTGAAAAAAAAGTCGGCTACGTAAATCTTGTTTCTAAAATCTTTCTCGGTTACAACCTTATTGTCCTGATTTACAAAACTGAATGAAGGGATAGTTTGATAGATCGTGTCGGTAACGGTTTTCCCGTCAACCGTACGGGTCACAGCTTCCCTGTTGCCAAGTATAGGCAGCTTTTCAGACTTTTGGTTGCAGGATAAAAACAGAAAACAGGATACCGGGATTATCAGACGAAGATTCATAGCGGCAAATCTAGCTCTTACTCAACTGGAATACAAGAAATTGATTTAAAACTGCTGTTTATATCATCCTTATTTCGCTGATAGTCTATATTTGTTACATGGCTGGAATTGTTAAAAGGATAAGTCTGGAAGGGGTAAAGATCTTCGCTTATCACGGTTATTTCCCGGAAGAGCAGATTGTCGGAACACCTTTTTCCGTTGATGTTTCTACAGAAATGGAAAGTACCGATGACGACTCTGATAAGCTGGAGCTGACAGTGGATTATGGACGTCTATTTGAGATCGTATCCGAAGAGATGAAGATAACCCGCAAGTTACTTGAAAAGGTAGCCTACAGTATTCTTAACAGAATCAAAGACGAATTCCCTGCAGTAAGTAAAATAACGGTTAGTATAACCAAACTCTCCCTTCCAATTAAGGGAGAGATCAGGAATTCCAAGGTAGAGCTTGCTTACGTGCGCTAGCCCCGCATTAGCATACCAAGGCTTCAAAATCGATTAACTTCTGGCGTTGTATTTCCGGGATCCTTTCGGGCCGGTTCTTTTCGTAATTGTAGAATATGCATACCGTTTTGCCCGTAGTGCAAATATCCTCACCACCATGCGTTTTGATGGTCAGGATGTACTCCACGGTAAAGCTGCAATTTTCAATCTTCGATATTTTAACGTAGGCATACAACTCGTCGTTGAAACGCACAGGCTTTTTATAACTCACCTCCGCTTTGCCTATAATGATTCCTCTGGTGTTACTCTTCCAGTTCACGATTTGCTTCCAATAGCCTGAATGGGCGATTTCGAAATAGGAAAGAAAGACGTCATTGTTGACCACTCCATAGGCGTTCAGATCGCCGAAGCGAATAGGGATATACGTTTTAAAATTGTAAGAATCAATGTTCATTTAACGGGGTTTTTGATGCAGGCTGGTTGGTTCTGCAGATGTATTTTCATAAACTATATTTGGAAGCTTTTTGTTTGGACCGACATGCGGAGGGATAAAAGCGAGTCGTTTTTTTGCTTCTACTGAATCAAAAGGCTAGTTTTGTGCATGGTCAGAGAAATACCCGAAACCAAGAGGAAGGCGCTAAAAATTAACTTAAACCCTAATATTTACGGTACGTTTGCGGAGATTGGTGCAGGTCAGGAAGTTGCACGTAACTTCTTTACAGCAGGTGCTGCTTCGGGGACGATAGCGAAAACGATGTCTGCCTATGATATGGTCTTTAGCAACGAAATTTATGGAGCTGAAGAATCAGGACGATATGTGAGCAAATCGAGACTGATCAAGATGTTGACCCATGAGTTTGATCTGTTAACCGAAAGGCTTGAAGGTCTGGCTTATGATAACAGGTGCTTTTTCTCCTTTGCCAATACAGTTACGACTTTAAACTACAACAAAACCAATGAGCCGCATGGCTGGGTTGGAATACGTTTTCAGTCTGAACCACATGGCAAAGCGAACGAAATTATACTGCATATACGTCTGTTAGACAGCGATGCCAGTTTACAGCAAAATGTATTGGGTATAATCGGCGTGAACCTTGTTTACGCTGCGTTTTTCCTGAACGGTGATGTACAGACCATGATTGAATCGCTGGTTGATAATCTCTCCATAGGATCTGTTGAGATTGACCTCATTAATCTGAGAGGACCAGTTTTCCAGCATGCCAATGATCGTCTGGTGAACCTTTACCTGATTGCCAAGGGTTTCTCGAGTGCAGCGATTTTTGATAAAGAAGCTGAGGTTCAGCAGTCTAAAGACCTGCTTTACAAGAAAAATATCATGATCCTGAGAACCAAGTACAGGCAGAAGTCGACGCCTAACTTTGATCTCTTCAACCGTGCTGTTGAGCAGTTTAAGCGCACTCAGGGTATCGATGATTCTAACCTGATCGTGCTTATTGAAGTGTTGATGTCGAACATGTTCGATGAAAAGAATGAGATCAATAAGGAGGATCTGGAAGAGTTTGCAAAGCGCGCCGAGGAGCTATGTGCTACGGGCAACCACGTCATTGTTTCTCACTTTTCGCGGAACCATAAGCTTGCTCAGTACCTGGCTAAATGCAGACCGAGCAGCGTAGGGATATCCACGAATATCGCGAATCTTAGACGAATCTTCAACTCCGCCGAGTATGGCGAGAACTACACCGACGAACTTTTGAGCTATGTCAGCGACTTGTTTAGCAAGAACGTGAAGCTGTATGCGTATCCTTACCTGAACAAGGTAACGAACGAAATTATTACCACGCAAAATATGCCCGTAAGTTATCAGGCGAAGCCGCTTTACGATTTTCTTATCCTAAACAACTACATCACCGACATCGAGAGCTACGATAAAAAAGACGTAAAAACGGTCTGATTTAGCTCCTTGGATGATATTGACGGATCATATCTTTCAGATAAGATTTGTCCAGATGCGTGTAAATCTCTGTTGTTGTAATGCTTTCATGTCCGAGCATGTCTTGCACTGCTCGTAAGTCTGCGCCGCCTTCAATCAGGTGGGTGGCGAAGGAATGTCTGAAGGTATGCGGACTGATATCTTTTTTCAAATTGATCTTTTGCGCAAGATTTTTGATAATCAAGAAGACCATCACACGGCTCAGTGCAGCGCCGCGTCTGTTTAAAAAGACATAATCTTCGAAGCCCGGCTTAACAGGCTGATGAACTCTGGATTCCTTAAGATAGATGTTCAAGTACTTAATGGCCTCTCCACCGATGGGCACCAGACGCTGTTTGTCGCCTTTGCCGATTACCTTGATGTATTCCACATCTAAAAAGAGATCAGAACGCTTGAGGTTTATCAGCTCTGAAACACGAAGTCCGCATCCATACAAGACCTCGATCATAGCCTTATTGCGCATACCTTCAGGTTTAGAAAGGTCGATAGCGTTGATAAGCTCCTGTATCTCCAGGATATTTAGCGTGTCTGGCAGGTTCCTGCTAAGGCGAGGGCCTTCCATCAGGGCAGCGGGATTATTTTCGAGACCCGCTTCCAGAACCAGATAATGGTAAAAGGTTTTTATGGCCGATAATACCCTTGCCTGCGAGGAGGGAAGCATGCCCAACTCATTCAACCAGCCCAGGAATACGCGCAGATCGTCTGTACTAACCGATTGCGGGTCCTGCCCTCCGGAGCTCCTGCAGAACTCCCGGAGTTTGCCTATATCCCTCATATATGCCTCAATGGTGTTTTGGGCCATTGCCCTTTCCAGCATGAGGTAAGACTTAAAACCTTTTATCGAAGTACTCCAGTTCATATTTTACTATATGACATCTTCAATTAAACTAGTATGTTTGAATACTCTCAGGATACACCTGAAAGCATCAAAGATGCTTAATTCAATTAAAACGATCACAATTAACCGGAAATACATTGTAGATGAAATTACAGATCATTAATGGGCCCAACCTTAATCTGCTTGGGAAACGAGAGAAATCAATTTACGGAGATACCAGCTTTGAGCCATTTTTCAGCAGCTTGCAGCAACAATACCCGCAGCTTCAGCTGGAATATTTTCAGAGTAATTGGGAGGGAGCGATAATTGATAAAATCCATGCTACAGGATACGAATTTGATGGCATAATCATCAATGCAGGCGCATATACCCATACGTCTTTGGCTATTGGAGATGCCATTGCCGCAGTTACCACGCCGGTTGTAGAAGTGCATATTTCAAACGTCCACGCCAGGGAGGCCTTCCGACATCATTCTTTTCTCGCCAAAAACTGCGTCGGCGTCATTGCAGGATTTGGCTTGAATAGTTATAAGCTGGCTATTGAAAGCTTTATTACAGAAGGGACTAAATAGATGACTTAGCCTGGTCGGGATGTTTGGTTTTGAAGGCCTTTTCGCCGATCTGTGCGGACGGTCTTCAAGGTTTTCTTATTGCGCTTTTTGATGTGTGGTTTTTCCCCCGGTTCTTTGAGGGAGTTGATGATCGCGAATACGGACAAAGCGTAATTTGCGCGGGCCTGCTTCATTAGCTGACGGGCCGCACTGCAGTTATCGTCCTTTTTCAATCGCTTGTTTTCCGTTTTGTATAAGGTACCGCCGGAGCCGTAACCAGCAGCTGCCTCAGCAGAAAACGCGGTGAATGACCCGAGGTTCATGCCAAAAAAAAGTTTTTGGTTGCCTTTCTCCAGCAGGTTGTTCCCTATGCTGAAGTATTTTGCATCAGACAGGGCCAGATGATATAATGTAGGAAATATGTCCTTATGCGAGCCGAACCGGCTAGTATCCATGCTACCATCCGGCTGATAACGTTCAGGAACATACACGTACAGCGGCACACCTCTCTGATCTGCCTGGCTTGACTCGTCAAAGTCGAACAGCATTAAGTTGTTATGGTCTCCGGTAGCCACGACGATCGTGTTTTTGGCGAGTGATGAATGCTTGATCTTGTCGAGAAATGCTCCCAGGCAATTATTTGAATACTGGAGAGCATTTAAGTTCTTGATGGCAAGACTTTCATCCACCAGCAGACGGTTTTTAATATCAGCGCTCAGTTCGATTTTGCCAGGTTTATAGCTTGCCGGAAGGTCAAACGGAGTATGATTGGTGGTGGTCTGAATGAACATAAACTGCGGGGCCTTATTCGTCGCCGACAATCTCTTGAATGCATATTCGAATAGATGTTCATCATAAGCTCCCCAATGATTTCCCTGAGCGTTTGCCATTTCACTGTAGATGTCGTGTTTGCCCAATAGCTTGTCAAATCCCTGATTTGGTGCAAGCTCGTGGATATTTCGCCAATTAGTTTCTCCACCGGTAATAAACGTCGTTTCATAGCCGGATTTCTTGAAAGGCAATGCGGTGCCGGTGGGCAGGGGCTTAAATCTGTAGCGGGACTGCGTTAAACTAACCGGGCTGTTGGTAATGAGGAATTCCAGGCTCTGAACGGTGGTGTTTCCGCTGGAAACAAAGTTTCTAAATACGATATCAGAGCGGAAATGTGGTTTAAGTCTTCCCATGAGGTCTGCCTTATCAGAGTCAAAGGTCATGTTGTAGTTGCTCATGCTCTCCATGAATACAAAGACTATGTTCGGTGGATTCTGCTCTAAGAAGGCACTTACCGGAGTAATGGAAAAAAGCTTCCCGAGGGCAGCCTCGTCGGAAAGCCTAGCCGGTATATCACCCCCTTGGAAATAATCTCTCGCCGCTTCTGCCGCATTGTTATAACCCAGCTCTTTCACTACATCTAACGCAGCGTGCTCAAGGTTTTCAGCTTTACCTCGCTCTGAAAAAGCTGTTTTGAGCGCATATACTCCATTTGTTGTGAGGAAATTAATAGCCTGACTGGGAGAAACAGCCGTGTCATGAGGCTGCAGGGGGAAGGTGCTTACCGATTGCCTGATGGCAAGAACAAAGATAATCAGCATGGCCACTGAACCGGTTATGCTCACCCATACTGGTACTTTTAGCCGGAAGCGACCTCTTTTGAATAGTTTGTTAACGAAGATGGCGTATAATGAGAGAACAGCGCCCCACAGAAGGAAGATCTTCAAAATCGGATAGTCTGACCATACCGAGGTCATAACGGCCTTGGTATCGTCGTCAATAAGGCCAAAGATCAAGATGTTGATATGAGACTGGAAGTAATTATAAAAGTACTGGTCTATAAACAGGATCAAGAGAAACAGACTGATCACCAGTCCGCAAAATGCCCAGACAAACTTTTCCAGAAATATCCGGTATCTGTCAGAGGAGCTGATCAGCAATGTAAGATACAGGATGAAGGGTACAATAAGGCCATAGCTGATCACCATGGTATCGAACTGGAATCCTCTTACGAATGCCCTGGCTGTGTCGGCCGGCATGCAGAAAATGTCGGAGTTGTGGAGCCTAACGATAAACGAGATGCGGAAACAGGTAAAAAGCAGGAGTTGAAACAGGTAGACACAGAATAGCTTGTAAACGCTAGTGTAAAAATGCTCGAACCTTTTGTTCATGATTGATAAGGGCGTGTAAATGACGCCGCCAAAAGTAGAATTATTTACAAAAGATTTTGAAAAAGTTCCCTAATATTTCTTCTGAATTAAGTATTCTACACAAAGGAGGTGTTAAGGCTTGACATTGAATAAGATATGAAGGCTGTCTTTTCCCACAGCAAGCACTTTTTCGTTTTCCGCCGGAAGGGTTGGGCCCTTGAGTCCCTGTCCCCAGTGCTGGTCACTTATGAAGATTCTGGCTTCGTCCCACAAGTCGGCTTTAATAAAAAGGTCTAGGGTAGCAGCCCCACCTTCGATTATAACCGACTGAATATCCAGGATATAAAGTTGATAAGCGATCATTTGAGGAAGATAATGATCAAAGTTTTCGATCTCCAGATATTTTACCTGTCCGTTATACTCCGTTTTGAGAGCGTTGAAAATAATGGTAGGCTGTGACTGATCCAGCAAATTGGACGAAAGCGATAGTTCAAGATTTTTGTCTATAACGATGCGGAGGGGTGGGCGGCCGTGCCATTCCCGGACATTTAATTGGGGGTTATCAGATACTGCTGTCGTCTTTCCTACCAAAATCGCATCTTCTTCCGTTCGCCATTTATGAGTTAGCACCTTTGCTTCGGGTCCGCTGATCCATTTCTGAGAGCGATCAGCAGGAGCAAAATATCCGTCGGCAGTCTGCGCCCATTTTAAAATGAAGTAAGGCCGTTGTTTGGTAATTCTCGTGAAGAAACGACGGTTTATAAAGTTTGACTGTTCTACGCAAAAATTCTCTGTTACTTTTATTCCGGCATTCCTTAGCTTCAACACACCCTTCCCGTTGACGGGATCGAAAGGATCCGGAGATCCGATGACCACATGCGGAATCTCATGTTTAATGATGAGGTCTGAGCAGGGTGGAGTCTTGCCAAAATGTGAGCATGGCTCCAGATTTACGTAAATGGTTGATTGGCGCAGGATTTCTGCAAAGTTATTAGGATAGCGTTGGATGACGTCATTAATGGCATTCACCTCTGCATGAGCTTTTCCATACTGCCGGTGGTATCCTTCTCCCACAACTTTCCCATTGTGGACCACCACGGAACCGACCAAAGGATTTGGGCTCACCGATCCCATACCCAGTTCCGCCAGTTCGAAACAGCGGGTCATATATTTTGCTTCAGGTTCTTCCAGATTGTTCCGCGTCATAATCAAGGCAGCAAATTTAGTTAATCATTTGTAGAATAATTTTTAATTTGCCCGAATATGACGATAGGAGAGATGGAACAGCGATTTGTAGCGGAGCTTACCGGGCAGTATGGTGAGGGCGAAGCGGTAAGCCTTGCAAATCTGGCAATCGGGGATGTTTGTGATCTTAGCTATGGTAGATCTTTTCAAAACAGAAGTAGGGATTTGTCGCCGGAGCAGGAGCTGCTTCTCTCGGAGATCCTTGATGGACTTAAAAAAGAAGTTCCTCTACAATATCTGATGGGAGTGGCTGATTTCTTTGGCTTGAAATTTAAGGTTGCTCCGGGAGTACTCATACCACGACCTGAAACAGAGGAACTGGTTGACTGGATACTGAAGGATGTAGCAAAAGATTGGACCAAAGAACGTCCACATCTGATCGTTGATATCGGAACGGGTAGCGGCTGTATACCCATTGCGCTGAAAAAAAAGCTGCCAGAGGTGGAGATTATTTCGGTTGATGTGTCAGAAGATGCGCTCGGGATAGCCTCGGCAAACGTGCTGCTCCACGAAGTCGACGTGAAGCTTATTAAAGGCGACGTGCTGGCCGGTTTGACGAATTTTGCTGCAGGTTCCGTCGATATTATTGTAAGCAATCCTCCGTATATCACCGGCTCCGAAATGGAGGGAATGCATGCTAATGTTTTAAATAACGAACCAGAACTAGCGCTGTTCGTGCCCGATGAAGATCCATTGTTGTTTTATCGTGTTATACTTGAGCTCGCTCAACACTGTCTTGTACCGGGAGGAAGCGTATATTTTGAGATCAATTCACAGATGGGAAATCAAATGCTTGCGCTGCTGGACAGATATGACTTTAAGGGTGAACTGAGAAAAGATATTTCCGGGCAAGACAGAATGATCAAAGCCCGGAGGAGTTTGTAAAGGTAAACCCAGGGGGTGTTGTATGGTAATTCCTACATGTAGCTATTATCATACAACGTTTGTATACATTAATGCCGGTAAGGCTGGTCTTACACGGCGAGTTCGTCAAGGTAATTTGTTAACCTCGGAAGATGGATTACGTTACTGTGCTGCTCGGTTTTCATTGACCAGAAGCTTCCGGCCAGCTTGAAGATCTTAAAAAGTTGTGTTGATTCATGGAGGAGGAAGAACTCTGTCCATTGACTGATCGTCATTCTCCCCAACACTGCATGTGTTCCAACCCTGGAAGCGCATTCTTCGTCAGCCTTTTCCAATAGTGCGCAGATCTCCTCCCTGAGGCGGTACATTTCATGTAATAATGAACCGGTTGATTTGGCGCAACTGAATCCAAACTCAGGGTCGTAATCAGGCTTGTAAATCTCAAAAAAGGGATTTACTTCTTTTATGATGGATTTTAAGCGGTAAATAAATACGTGATGGTACCGGGTTAAGTAGGCTATTGTTTCATGGATGGAAAACTTATCAGCTGACAGTCTGCTGTAGATTGCTTCCGGAGGAAGATCGTCGATATACGATTTAATCGTCTTATGCTGATTCAAAAACCGCTCTGTAGTGTGATCTTGCAAATTCATATAGAATAATTCAGGTATGGTGGATTAACATAATGCATAATGTGTGCCAGTTTCTGCAAAGCTAGGGCGCACACATTAATGCAAGATGAAGCGGTTATTACCTAATTGCGAGGGTATCATCTACGGAAAGTACAATTTTTCCAATATGGGTGCTTTCTTCCATGAGGGCATGAGCTGAAGCTGCATCAGCGAGCGGGAAGGTTTTATAGATAGGGGGCTTTAGCCTGCCGGCCTCAATAAGTGGCCAAACATTTTCCAGAATCTCATGTGCCAGTGCAGATTTGAATTGATTCTCTCTGGCTCTCAAGGTGCTACCGGTTATCGTCAGTCGTCTTCGCATGATGTCGGAGATATCGATTTGTACCTTGCTGCCCTTCATCGCATTGATGTGGACCAGCCTTCCTTCTTCTTTCAGGAGCTTGATATTTCTATCGGTATAGTCGCCGGCAATCATGTCAAGAATAACGTCCATTCCAACGGATCGGAGCTCGGTGTAGAAGTCCGCTTTTTTATAGTTGACACACCTTAGGGCACCAAGATCCCCGGCGGCTTTGCATTTTTCGTCGGTTCCCGCTGTTGCATAGACTGCAGATCCCAGAGCGGTGGCTAGTTGGATAGCAGTGGTTCCTATACCGCTGCTACCACCGTGGACGAGCAGGGATTCCCCTTTTTTTAATCTCCCTCTCTGAAAGACGTTGTGCCAAACGGTAAATATGGTCTCTGGGAGGGCTGCGGCTTCTATGAAGCTTAATCCTGTTGGAACAGGCAGGCATATATCGGCATGCGCGGTAACGTATTCGGAATAGCCTCCGCCAGCGATCAGGACGCATACTGCGTCGCCCGGCTGCCACCGGGTAACCGCTTCGCCGCAAGTTCCGACAATTCCGGATACTTCGAGGCCGGGAATGTCTTCCGACGCACCCGGAGGGGCAGGGTAATGGCCTTTTCTTTGAAATACGTCGGGACGGTTAACGCCCGCCGCTGCAACTTTGATAAGGACTTCATCAGGTCCGCAGAAAGGAATTGCCCTTTCTGCGAGTTGAAGAACTTCAGGCCCGCCGGGCCTGGAAATCGTAATTGCTTTCATAAGTAAATGCTTATAAAGTTTCCTTTAGCCACTTAAAAAATTCGCGCTGCCAGACTTGTGCGTTCTGAGCACCTATTACCCAGTGATTTTCATTGGGGAGATACAGCAGACGGCTTTTTATTCCTTTTAGCTGTGCGGCTTGGAATGCTTCGAGACCTTGCTCAATAGGCACCCTATAGTCTGTTCCACCCTGAATGATCAGGACCGGGGTGTTCCATTGGTCGACAAGTTCGATCGGACTAAACTTTTTGTAGCCGGCAGGTGGATTGCTTCCCCAATATGGACCGCCAACGTCTTTATTTGCGAACCATAGTTCTTCGGTGGTGCCGTACCAGCTGCGGAGGTCAAACAAGCCATCGTGTGCGATAAATGTTTTGAACCTGTTCTGATGTATCCCGGCGAGCATGAATACCGAATATCCACCGTAGCTTGCGCCGATTGCTCCTAATCTGTCTTTATCTACATAGGGCTCTTTTGCAATATCGTCTATAGCAGACAAGTAGTCCTGGATGGGCTGTCCGCCCCAGTCTCCGCTGATCGCCTGATTCCATTTTACACCGTGTCCGGGCATGCCCCGTCTATTGGGTGCGATAATGATATAACCGTTAGCAGCCATCAACTGAAAGTTCCAACGGAAGGAGTAAAACTGGCTGAGTGCTGACTGTGGGCCCCCCTGGCAGTATAACAATGTTGGATATTTCTTAGTGGGATCAAAATCAGGAGGATAGATCACCCATGCGAGCATATCCTGATTGTCTGTTGTACGTATTTGCCTTTCAGATACTTTTCCAAGGGAAAGTTTGCTAAAAGTTGCTGTGTTTACCTGCGTTAGAGCTGTAAGTTTGCCCGTGCTCAGGGCTACTTTGTAAAGCTCGGCAGCGTGGTTCATATCTTCCTTCTTAACGATAAGCTCGGCGCCGGACTGCCCTACGATGGCGTTGATATCATGCTGTCCGTTTGTGACCTGTCTGATGGGTTTCTTAAGGGATTTTTCGTTTACCTTGCTGATCTCAAAAAGCTGCTCCGTTCCTTTGACTGCTGCCAGGAAATAGATCTTTGCATCATCTTGATCCCATTTGAATGAGGCGACGGTGCCATCCCACTCTTTGGTTAGGTTGGTAACAGCTCCTGATTTAAAATCGTATATCAGCAGATCGTTCTTATCTGATTCATAACCATCTTCGGCCATGCTCAGCCAGGCGATTTTGCTTCCTGACTTGTTAAACTCCGGACTGGTGTCATAGCCCTTGAGTTTTTCGGTTAGATTGAGGGTTTTTTTAGAGTCCAGGGAATAGACAAACAAGTCAGTGTTGGTGCTCACTGCATATTCTTTTCCGAACTTCTTTTTGGTTACATAGACGATAGATTTGCTATCGGGACTCCATATTGCGTCTTCCGAACCGCCAAAGGGCATCTGCGGACAGTCGAACGGCTCGCCGGGCATCAGATCCACCTCATTGCTAATATTTCCGTCAATATAATCGGCTACGAAGACGTGCTGGAACTTACCATCCTCCCATGTATCCCAATGGCGATAGTTAAGATCGTCGTAAACGTAGGCATCTGACTTATCTAATTCCGGATATCGGTCTTTGCTATGCACTTTCAAGATCTGCACCTCCCTGGAGAAGAGGATTCGTTTTCCGTCAGGCGAAACGCGGACATTGCTTAAGGGCGTACTGAAACGGCTGATTTGTTGTTTGTTTCCACCATCCTTATCCATCGTCCATATTTGTCCGCTTTGCAAATAGGTGATTTTGCCTGATTTGGCGTCGGTAGAGAGAACGCTCTTTCCGCCTTCTTCGGATGTCAGCCGGGATGCTTCACCTCCCTTTAGGGGGACAGAATAAAGGTTTCTTGTGCTCTTGTTCTCTTTAACATCGTAGGTCGTTACTCCATAAATGGTGTTTTTTCCATCGGCAGTAACCACCTCACCACTTACCCTGCCCAGCTGCCATAATAGTTCAGGGGTCATCGTTTCTTGTGCGTTAACAGCAGTGACAGCCATGATAAGCCCCGTTCCAAGTATTCTTCTCATTATTTACGTTTAGTAATTTCCCTCTTTTTCTTCTATTAGTCCAAGCAGAAGGTACTTTGCTGAAGCCATGTTGGTAGCCAAAGGAACGTTATGGACATCGCAAACGCGGAGCAGCATCTGAACATCGGGCTCGTGTGGATGCTTACCCAGGGGATCTCTGAAAAAAATGATAGCGCTAAGGCTGCCTTCTGCTGCCATTGCTGCTATCTGAGCATCACCACCGGCCGGTCCGCTTAGCTTTCGGGTAACCGCTAAACCTGTTTCCTGAATTTTTGATCCCGTTGTTCCGGTCGCAATCAAATTCATAGGCGCCAAAATGTCGTGATATGTTTTGACGAAAGCTACCATTTCATCTTTTTTTCCATCATGAGCGATGAGGGCAATTGTTTTCTGTACCATGATTTTTATTTAAAAAATATATAAGCAATAAATATAGCTGCAACTAAGCCTACGAAATCGGCTATTAATCCACAAGTTAAAGCATACCGAGGTCGTTTTATGTTTACTGATCCGAAATAAACCGCCAGTACGTAGAATGTTGTTTCGGTAGAACCCTGGATAATGCTGGCAAGCCGTCCCTGGAACGAGTCGGGGCCATATGTGGTCATTACATCAACCATCAATCCTCGCGCGCCGCTTCCGCTGAGGGTTTTCATTATGCCTACGGGCAGGGCAGGAACAAACGAAGTGTCGAGTCCACAGACGGCTACAAGATATCCTATGCCGTTTACCAGGTAGTCCATGCAGCCCGTTGCACGGAAGGCGCTGATCGCAACAAGGATGGCAATCAGGAAGGGAATGATCATCACTGAAGTTTTGAATCCCTCCTTAGCACCGTCGATGAACGCCTCGTAAACGTTGATCTTTTTAATGGCGCCGTATCCTATAAACACGGTTATTATGGAGAAAATGATAATACCACCCAGCAGACTGGTATATATTTCGATTTGGTCGGGAGGTAGTCCGCCGAGCCAGGAATATAGGCCGAACATCAATGCCATGAAGGCTCCGATAAATACCAGTATGGGAAGCTTAAACAGGTTAATCTTTTGGTAGAGCGCCACAGCGATCATGCCGGAAACAAAGGATATAAATGTGCCTATAAGGGATGGTATGAAAATATCTGCCGGATTGGCGGCTCCATTTGCCATTCGCAGGGCGATGACAGAGGTGGGAATTATTGTCAAACCTGCAGTGTTGAGCACGAGAAACATAATCTGCGAGTCGCTGGCGGTGTCTTTTACAGGATTCAGATCCTGCAGATCTTTCATCGCCTTAAGCCCCATAGGAGTAGCAGCATTGTCGAGTCCGAGCATATTAGCCGAGAAGTTCATGATGACAGAGCCTGACGCCGGGTGACCTTTTGGAATGCCCGGAAATAGCTTACTAAAGAATGGGTTGACGGCCCTCGCAAACATAGCAATCATGCCGGCATTCTCGCCGACCTTGAGGATACCGAGCCAGAAGGTCATTATTCCGATTAGCCCTAAAGAAATTTCAGCCCCGGTCTTCGCACTGTCGAACATTCCGTTCATCACCGCAGTGAAGACCAAAGTGTCTCCGAAGAAGACCAACTTTATGAGAGCTACTATAAACGATATTAAAAAAAAGGCAATCCAGATGTAATTTAGAGCCATATGCTACTGTTGTTCCCAATTTAATCGGCTAAATCTACAAAATTTCATCACAAAAGCCGGACTACCTTAAATATGAAGAGCAAGCGAAAGTTTCATACTAACAGCGCAGAACTATTGCAAATATTTGATACAAAATAGTGATTTCTTTCAAAATTAACTTCAAGTTACGCTAAACTATGACGGTCGTCATTTCAGGATTAGCGGAGTATGTTTACCATTGCATTGTATATCATTGGGGTCGCAATCTCAGATTAGCATTATGGAAAAATCCTTATTTAAAAAGTTTGTTCTTCCTCTGGAACTGGAAGGGATAATCGAAACGAAAGAAATAATCCTTGCGGAGAGCAGGGAAGATCTTAGCGATTTAGCTCTGGGCCGAATTCAGGGTCATACTTACGAAGTATCTTATGAAACTCCCGGACTTGGAAAAGTCGTCGAGGCAACGGTAGTCAGGTGTAAAAACGGGGTATCGGTAAATTACACAGATCCATACCTTAGAAGGCGAGATCCAGATTGTATGGTGATTGCAGACAGTAACCCAACAGATAAGCCCAAGTTTGCTGATAAATATGGAACAGATTTTACCGATTTGCGGACAGCCACGTTCGAATGGCTGAAGGAGCAGGAAGAGCTGATACTTGTTCCTTTTATGGCGGGTGGTGACGATACGGGATATCCTTCGTTGCTAGTTGCCCCTGCGAATGCCGGATTTTTCGCGGCAGCCCTTGCGGATCTGCAGGGCTTCATTCCAAGAAGTAAGATACCACATGATTTTAAACCGAGGGCTGTGATTTATCTGGCACCGCCGTTCAGACATACGCATTTCGGAGGGAAGCAAGTGGTTGTTCATAACCGCCTGAACAAAATGCACGAGATGTTTGCCTATAATCTGTATCCTGGTCCAAGTGCCAAAAAAGGTATCTACGCGGTGTTGCTGGATATTGGTGAAGAGGAGGGATGGACATGTCTGCACGCATCAGCGGTTAAAATTACGACACCATACGAGAACGAATTTACCATCATGCATGAAGGTGCAAGCGGTGGCGGGAAAAGTGAGATGACAGGCGCTCTTCAAAGAGAGGCAGACGGACGTTTGCTTCTGGGTACTAATCTGAAAAGTAAAGAGAAGTACTATCTGGATATAAAAGATTCTTCAGAGCTTCAGCCGGTAACAGATGATATGGCGCTGGCGTTGCCAAGCTTTCAGAATGGCAAGAAACTTGTCATAAAGGATGCAGAATACGGATGGTTCTTAAGAATCAATCATATCGACCAATATGGTACCGATCCCGATATAGAAAGAGCTACTATTCATCCTCAGGAACCTTTGGTGTTTTTGAGTATAGATGGCAAGCCTGATGCCACTTGTCTGATCTGGGAGCATACCATGGATAGCCCTGGAAAACCTTGTACCAACCCAAGGGTAATTTTGCCGAGAAGATTCGTGCGTAACACGGTTGATGTACCTGTAGAGATCGACATCAGAAGTTTTGGAATAAGAACTCCTCCAAGCACCAGGGAGAATCCTAATTACGGGATAATCGGCATCTTCCATATCCTTCCGCCAGCATTAGCGTGGTTGTGGAGGTTGGTGGCTCCAAGAGGACATGCAAATCCGAGCATTATGAGCACAGAGGGGATGAGCAGCGAGGGCGTTGGGTCTTACTGGCCATTTGCGACAGGAAGACGCGTCGATCAGGCAAATCTTCTGCTTGAGCAGGTCCTAAATACGCCTTTAACACGGTACATCCTCATTCCTAATCAACATATTGGTGCTTATGAAGTTGGTTTTATGGGCCAGTGGATCGCTCGGGAATATCTTTCTCGCAGAGGAAACGTGAGCTTCAAGAAAGAGCCTCTGGTTCCTTCAAGGACGCCCTTACTCGGCTACGCGCTTGAATCATTGAAGATAGATGGTCAGGTGATTCCGAAACACTTCCTGCAGGTAGAATTGCAGAAAGATAATGGTACAGAAGGATATGACGCAGGTGCGGCTATTCTGACTGACTTCTTCAAAAGGGAATTGCAGACGTACCTGGTACCCGATCTGCATCCACTGGGAAGAAAAATAATCGAAACTTGTTTGAATGATGGCACACTGGGAGATTATGTAGATCTGATACAGTATCCTTTAGAAAGCAAGATAATCGAAGCTACTATAGCATAAGAACGTTATTGTTACGTTCGTAAGGACTGTGCGGTCCGGGCGCCCCTGGTGGCGCTCGGGCAGCCTTCCAGAAAGCGATTGATGATTTACCTGAACCCAGAGCGTTCGGAAATGCAGATAACATAGTGAAAAACAAGTTATGTGTCATTAGAATTACAGTTTCTTAAATTAAAAAGCCGTACATTTGAATAAATTTTAAAGTTTTAATGAAGATATTTATTGCAGGTCTTCCTTTCGAAGTAGAGGAAGCAGAATTAAGAGCGGTCTTCGGTGATTTCGGCGTAGTTAAATCACTAAGAATTATTAAAGATCGTGAGACAGGCAAGAGCAGAGGCTTTGGTTTTGTCGAAATGCCGAATGATGATGAGGCTAAAGAAGCTATCAAGAACATGAATGGTGGAGATTACAATGGAAGTAAGATCACCGTGAAGGTAGCTGAAGATAAACCAAATGACGGTCAAAGTCGCGGCTTCAGCCGTGGTGGTGGCAGCAGAGGCGGTTACAACCGATAAAATATAGAAAAGGGCTGTTTTACGGCCCTTTTGCTATTTTAGGACTATCTTATATTCTCATAATGTCAAGGGTAGCCCTCCTTCAATAGTATATTTCGCATCCATCAATTTGTCTTTTGCGATTTCCTTAAAAGAAATTGTCTTGATATGATAAAGGCGCAACTCCCGTTTAAAGTTCATGCCGGTTACTCTAATTTAACGACTCTAAACGATTAATTAGTTTGCTTTACTCGAGGCATATTCTTTATAATTGCATATAGATGAAAGTATTTGTAATCCTGTTTGCACTTTTACTGTCTTCTCCGTCTTTGACTGCTCAAAGTATAAAGTATTTTGTAAGAGGGACATTGCAGGATACAACAGGTACCGGAATCTCGGGTGCGACAGTGCTTCTTACCTCAGATGCTGATTCCATTAGTGTGCGGACAAATGAAAGGGGTTTTTACTCGTTTCAGGAGGTAGCTTCATCAGCATTTAAACTTTCATTGTCTAATCTTGGGTATCAGTCGCTGGAAAAAGAATACGTACTGGATCCGGATAATTTCTACATTGAGCTTGAACCTTTGCAATTGCAGGCCCAGTCTTATGAACTCAACCAAATCCTGATAACCGGAAAACAGCTTCTGGTTATTAAAAAAGATACGATAGAGTATCACTCCCGAAACTATAAATTGCGTGAAAATGCATACACCGAGGACCTTATGAGGTTGTTGCCGGGAATTATCCTTGGTCGTGATGGTAACATCATAGCGCAGGGTAGGCAGATCTCTAAAATCACGGTAAATGGAAGAGATTTTTTTGGCGGTGATATAGAGACCGTGATAAAAAATATTCCAGCCAATCTGATAGAGAAAATTCAGGTGATCAATGACTATGGCGACAAGGGCCGGCTGACAGGAACCGGTGACGGGAGGGCACAAAAAATTATTAATATCAAGACATGGGCAAATCTGCGCAAAGGGTATTTTGGAAATGCGAACGCAGGAATAGGGACAGAAGGCCGATATCAGGTTTCTGCGCTGGCTAACTATTTCAATAATAACCGGGAAACGGGAGTCTACGGCAATCTCAACAATAATAACTCTAACCTGAGCGGCTCGGGCTATACGTTGAAGAATGGCGGTGAGAATGGACTGACGACGCTCAATGCTTTCGGACTCAACCATCGAGAAAAACACAACAAGAACTTAACTTCTTTCGGTAGTTATAACTTTTCCAATGCTCAGAACGAGCTGCTGTCAGAGACTTTTAGGCAGAACATTTATCCTGATAATACCAAAATCACGAACAATGATACCAGCAGCGTGGAAAGCAATGCTTACGACCATCTCTTTCAGTGGAATATTGAGTATGACAGGAATAAAGTGGATTATATTCAGATCACTCCCTCCATCTCTTATAATAGAAAGAAAACGGGAAGAGAGGTTGACCTGAGTCAGAATAAATTGCTCAACTCGTTTCTTGCTGATAGTTTGCGGCAGGTTACAGATGAGGAGATATTTAATAGTAGTCCGCTTTTGGGCCTCAAAGTCGTGGCCAATCACAGATTTGCAAAGCCGGGGCGCAATATTTATGCGGAAGTGAATGTCAAGAATGGCCAGAATACCTCCCGCCAAAGCTTGAACGCTCGTTTGAATTATTTCGACAGAAGAGGAAATCTCAGTGTTGACTCCATTCAGAGAACATTTCATCGAAATGCAAACGAAAACTTTTCCGCGTCAGGCCGGGTCTCTTACATAGAACCTGTAGGCAATGGATCGCGCGTTGAGCTTGGCTATACGTACGATTATTCGGGTTTTTTGAATGACCGTGAAACGACGCGTGCTGATCAGAGAAGGCGGATAGACTCACTTAGTGATAAATATGAATATTCTTTCATGACCAATACCGTGAGCCTATCTTTCAGGCATAATGGGCAGAAGCACTCTTACGCTCTTGGTGTTAGTGTGCAGCCCACACAGCTATCGGGCGAATCTATCAACAGGAACATTTATGTGAATAGAAACGGATTGAATATCGTTCCTGAACTGAACTATACCTATACGTTTTCTTCAGAGAAATCTTTCGCATTTAATTATGCCGCCACCAGTAATCCACCTTCCTATTTGCAACTACAGCCCGTTAGAGATGTGACTAACCCTCAATATCCGGTTACAGGTAACCCGACCTTGAAATCAGAGCTGTGGCATACCGTCGATTTTTCGTATAATAGTTTTGACTTCGACACAGGTAACACGCTGTTTACCAATTTGAATGCATCTTTGGTACAGGATCAGGTTGTTTCTAACACTGTGCTTGTTTATCAGGAAGGCAACATCGTTACCCAGGAAACGTTTTTCGAGAACGTGAACGGAGGCTTTCAACTGGGAGGGATCTACAATGCTTCACTTCCGCTGGTTGGACGTAAATTAATACTGGACATAAACGGTAGTGTTAATTATAACAATAACGTCTCTCTTAGCAACTATACCCGTATTAGTGGAAAGAACTTTGTTGCATCGCAAAATTTCCGGATGCAGGTGAATCCGGGTGGTAAGTTTGAACTTAACCCTTCGGTTACGTATACGTTTAATAAAACGGCTTATTCAATTGATGAATATGAAAAGAATAATCTTTCTTCCTGGGCGCTTAGTGCCTCCGGCCGCTGGAACATAACACCTTCTTTTATTTTGGGATCAGCGTTCGATAAGAACTTTTACAACGGATTAGCAGGCTCTGTGAAGACTAATCCGTTAATTCTAAACACCTACCTGGAACTTCAGTTCTTGAAGGCCAAGAAGGGAGCTTTGAGGTTTACCGGTTTTGATCTTTTTGATCAGAATGCAAACGTCCAGCGTATGGTACTTAACAATTCGATATTCGATAACAGAAGTAATAAACTGGGCAGATATTTTATGCTGTTGTTTACCCTCAATTTAAACAAATTCGAAACATAAAAAAGGCCCTGGCTGTTTCAGTCAGGGCCTTTTTTATGTCGGGTTTCATTATTGCTTTGGAATCAGCACGTTGTTGATGACATGTACTGTTCCGTTTGTGCCTTCAACGTCGAAAACGGTGACAAGCGCTTTGTTTCCGAATGCGTCAGAAAGTTCTAAATTTTTATTTTCGTTAACCTTCAGCGTTACTGTTCCTCCTTCTATGGTATTTAAGGTTGCAACCCCCTTACCGGCAGTTAATGCTTTGATGATATCATCTTTGGAATACTTTCCGCTGATGATATGATTTTTCAGTGCTGCCGCTAATTTCGGCTGTTGCGTGAGCAGGCTGTCGCCTGCAGGTACCGAGGCAAAAGCTTGGTCGGAAGGGGCAAAGACAGTAAAAGGACCTGCACCTTTAAGCGTGGTCTCAAGACCCGCAGTTTTTATAGCGGTAGCCAGACTAGCGTTGTAGCCGGAAGCTCCGATAGCTTGGGTTACGTCACCAGTCGGCGCAGCTTGTGTTGGTTGAGCAGTAGCATTCGCCTGTGTTGAATCGGCAGTCTGTGCCTGAGCGTTCGTTAGAGCTATTAGGGCTGCGAAGGCAGCTGATAAAATTACTTTTTTCATATGCTTAATTGTTATGTCGACTACCTTGAAAATACTTTGCCAATCAATTGTCGATTCTGTATTTTGCTGTATATCTGCTGTATATGGGCGAAAGAAAAGTTTTTCCTGATCAATTTGTTGCGGGATGCTACAACGAAATGTGGGATAAAGCACCGGATCTCCAGATCATTAATAACATTATGGCTATTATATACGTTAGAATTGGCGTATGAAAAATGTAATTTATCTGTTTCTGCTGGCTTTCTTTGTTTCCAGCTGTGGTGTGAACAAACAGTTTAAACAAACTAAAGCATTCGAGAAATGCAAATATGAAATCAGATCTGCAGATAGTCTGTACCTTGCCAATGTTAACGTGCTCGAAACTTTCAAATCGGGGAACTTTGATATTGTTAAGTCTCCAAGACTCGTCCTTGCATTGCTGCGGAAGAACGTGCCTTTGGAAGGAAATATCAATCTGGAAATAAAGAATCCTACTCCAGACCTTGCAGCGATACGTCAGTTTGAGTACAAGCTGTTAATAAAAGATCAGGAAATTGCGAATGGATTCGTCGATCAGACGATTAATGTGCCACCTAACGGAGGTCAGACGGTTGTACCTATAAAAATCAGTTCAAATATTTATGGTTTTTTGTCTGATAGCGGAACGCAGCGCGCTATTCTCGATTTTCTGGATAGCAATTCCAGCAGCAAGAAAAGTGTTCTAACTATCAAAATACGACCGACGATAGGATTAGGAAATAAAGCGATCAAGTTCCCCGGTTATATTACAATAAACAAAGAGATCACGCGAAGTATCCTGCTGTAAGCAGGATGCTCTGCTAGGCTGGAATAAGCTTCACGAGATACTGGTCTGTAGCTTCCATCAGCAGAAGCTCGAAGTTCCAGCCCTCTTCTTCGGCAACCTCTTGAAGTGTATATTGATCGACGTATAGCCATTGAAACCATTCCCCCAGCTGATCTTTATATTTATATTGATACCCTATCTCACCGTAGTAATGGTCTTTGGGGAACGGCTGTGTCTGGTAAAGATAGCTGAGATCAGAGGAATCGAAAATCAGACAGCCATTTGGTTCCAGCAACTGGCGTGCATGTTTTAAGAACGTATTCAGGTTAGAAAGACTGGAACAAAGTCCGATACCATTCATCAAAAGAAGGATTGTATCGAACTTTCCGGTGTTGAACGTGAAGAAATCCGCGTTCACGACATTTTTCACACCTCGCTCACTCATGATATCACAGGCCGCTTTAGAGATTTCTAAAGCTGTTACATCCACGGACCTGTTTTGTAAAAACAAAGCATGTGAACCTACTCCAGCTCCAACATCCAGGATTTTTCCTTTGCAGTACTTCAGTGCGAGCCGCTCCAGTTCCGGCATGTCGTCAATGTCTCTGAAAAAAATATCAACAGGCATCTCTTCCGGCTCGCCATAGGTGTTATATAACCATAGCGTCGACACCGGCTTGTCGTCAAAATAATCCCTTAATGCCTTACCAAATACGTCCATCTTTGCAAAGAAAAGAAAATCCTTAGAAATTGATGATGATCCTTTTTATACTGGTCGACAAGATGTGACCGAATGTTTAACCTGGAATGAATGCCGATATAATAATCCGGCAAGGGCAGGGTCACAATATGTGGAAATAGCCCCTGTATCAATAGTATGCGTCCCAACCGGCGCGATATGGTTGAATTCTTCAAATATTACACTGTTATTTCATTTTCTCTTACAATTACTTAATAAAACTTATAAATTTGGCGCTTTACTAACACGAGCTATACCATGAAATATAATTTCGGCGCTGGACCCTGTATTTTGCCACAGGAAGTTTTTAAACAAGCATCAGAGGCAGTATTAAATTTTAACAATACCGGACTTTCCATTCTTGAGATTTCTCACCGAGCTCCAGAATTTGAAGCTGTCGTAGATGAAACATTATCGTTGATAAAAGAGTTGCTGAACGTTCCGGAAGGCTACTCGGTACTCTTGCTTCAGGGAGGTGCAAGTTTGCAGTTCACTATGGTTCCGATGAACCTTTTAGGTGAAGGTCAAACCGCAGCCTATCTGGATTCTGGAGCCTGGTCAAGTAAGGCGATTAAGGAAGCAAAGCTTTTCGGTAATGTCAACGTTGTAGCATCATCCAAAGACGCTAACTACACGTTCGTTCCCAAAGATTTTGAAATTCCTGCCGATGCAGCGTATTTCCACTGCACGTCCAATAATACGATATTCGGAACAGAGCTTTTTAACTTCCCAAAAACATCCGTTCCAATCGTTTCTGACATGTCTTCAGACATCTTAAGCCGTGAGATCAATGTAGCTGATTTTGGAATTATCTACGCTGGTGCTCAGAAAAATATGGGACCTGCCGGTCTTACTCTGGTAATCGTTAAAGACGAGCTTATGGGTAAATCTGGTCGTAAGCTTCCTTCGATGCTCGATTATAAAGTGCATGCAGACAACAAGTCGCTGTACAACACGCCTGCAGTTTTCTCTATCTACGCATCATTGCTGAACCTCAGATGGCTGAAGGCTAAGGGTGGTGTAGCAGCTATTGAAAAAGAAAATATCGAGAAATCAAATGCTCTTTACGCGGAGATTGATCGTAATCCATTGTTCAAAGGACCTTGTAACGTAGAGGATAGATCTCGGATGAATGTTTGTTTCGTGATGGAAAATCCCGAGCTTGAAAAACCTTTCCTTAAATTCGCTCAGGAGCGCGGGATGGTAGGAATCAAGGGGCATCGCAGTGTTGGAGGTTTCAGAGCTTCTATTTACAATGCTCTTCCTCTTTCTTCCGTTCAGGCACTCATCGACACGATGAAGGAGTTTGCAGAAAATAACGGTTAGTTTAAACAAATACAACGTAATGATAAAAATACTTGCAAATGATGGTATAGACGCTGTCGGTAAGAGATTACTCGAAGAGGCTGGCTTCACCGTCGAAACTCAAAACATTCCTCAGGAGCAGCTTCCTGAAGCTTTGAAAAACTTTGATGCTATCACTGTCCGCAGCGCTACTAAAGTTAGAAAAGAGCTGATCGACGCCTGCCCTAATCTGCGCCTTATCGGTCGCGGTGGAGTAGGAATGGATAATATTGATGTTGATTATGCACGTGAAAAAGGTCTGGCGGTGGTGAATACTCCTGCTGCGTCTTCGCCTTCTGTTGCAGAATTAGTATTTGCTCATCTTTTTACCGGAATCCGTTTCCTGCATGATTCGAATCGTAAAATGCCTGTTGAGGGCGGTACTAAGTTCAATGCACTTAAAAAGGCATACGGAAGCGGTATTGAGTTAAAAGGTAAAAAGATCGGTATTATCGGATTCGGTCGTATCGGCCGGGAAACCGCTAAGATCGCTCTGGGCTTAGGAATGGAAGTTCTGGCATACGACTTATATGACGTTCCAGCTACTTTGCAGTTAAATCTGGCTGGCGGAGTTAACGTGGACGTTCCTGTAACGAAAGTTGAGTTCAACGAACTGATCACAGAAAGTGATTTCATCAGTCTTCATATTCCGTTTCTTGATAAACCTATCCTTGGAAAACATGAATTCGAAAGAATGAAGTCCGGGGTGGGCATCGTGAACTGTTCGCGCGGAGGCACAATAGACGAGCAAGCCCTTCTTGAGGCACTGGATAATGGTACAGTAGGTTTTGCCGGACTGGATGTTTTTGACAACGAGCCAACACCTCGTCAGGAGATCCTGACTCATTCCAAAGTTTCGCTTACACCTCATATTGGAGCTGCGACAAACGAAGCTCAAGAGCGTATAGGAGTCGAGTTAGCCAGTCTGATTATAGATTTTTTCAAAAAATAAGGAATAAGTTTCTTTCTTGATACTATTGCAAGGCCGCACGTAAGTATGCGGCCTTTTTTTTGAACCGATTTTTGCCGTTTAGTGTTGTCATCTTTTAAGTATCTTGTCAAAGTAAATTATAAACAGATCAAATGTCGTTAACAAATAAAAAAAGCCGGATTGTTATAATAGGAGCGGGAGCCGTAGGATCTACTACCGCTTATACACTACTCTTGAGAGAGCGTATGGATGAATTGGTCCTTATTGATGCGAACCAGGAAAAGGCTATCGGCGATGCTTTGGATATGAGTCACGGTTTACCTTTTCTTGGACAATCCAAGGTCTGGGCGGGTACTTACGAAGATTGCAAAGGCGCAGATATAATCATCATCACTGCCGGTGCAGCACAGCGCGATGGAGAATCGCGTATAGATCTGTTGAAACGCAACGTAGCCATATTTGAGAGCATTACGACCGAAGTTCTGAAGTATAATACGGACGGAATTCTACTTATCGCGTCAAATCCTGTCGACGTAATGAGCTACTTTACCTGGAAAAAGTCAGGATGGCCCACCAACAGGATCATCGGATCTGGAACATTGCTCGATAGTGCACGTTTTCGATACCTGATAGGTGAGAAGCTGAATATTGACTCCAGAAGCGTACATGCCCATATAATCGGTGAGCATGGAGATTCAGAGCTACCCATTTGGAGCCTTGCGAATGTTGCAGGTTCGGGTTTATCACTCTCTGATGAGGATAAAGAGGAAATCTTTTCCAATACCAAAAACGCGGCTTATCAGATAATCAAAGCAAAAGGAGCAACTTTTTATGCCATAGCGTTGGCACTGGATCGAATCTGCACAGCAATTCTTCATAATGAAGCTTCAGTCCTAAATGTTTCTACACTGCTGCAAGATTATCATGGCGTATCAGATGTTTTCCTCGGAGTGCCTTGTATTGTCGACAGAGACGGAATCAGAGAAGTGCTTACCCTGGAGATTAATGATGAAGAAAAGGGATTGCTTGAGCAATCAGCAGCGAAGCTGAAAGATATTATTGGCACGGTTAGCATGTAGAGTATTAACGAATGCATTCAATGGATTTTATACAAAGATCAGCAATAATAGTGCTGATCTCATGCGCTCTCACACAGTCAGCTATTGCTCAGCAAACCTTCAGGAGGTTTAGTATAGGCATCGGAGGAGGACTAGCAGATTCTTATACGGATCGAAGCCAGTCAGATGGCGGATACATAGGACTGGGAACATTGGACTATTATTTCACGCCGTATTTAAATGCGGGGCTGGAGCTTCAGGCAGGTACTATCTCCGGATATAGCAAGAATTCCCAGACGGGGGCAACGGAAGGTTTCAATGGCGAGCTGGTGACGCTGCAAGTTCGCGGCAAAGTGCATGCCGGTGAATTTGCCGCACACCCACGTCGATATAAACTGGTGCGTCATTCTTTCGTCAGCCGGGCTCTGAAAGGCTTCTACCTCGGCACGGGCGGGGGCATAATCTTGATCAGGAGCAGGGTTCACTCCGAAGCAACTTACAACAATAAGGAACTCTACCTTCCTGCGATGGCCGGAATTGATCTCTATCTCAGGCAGGATTCACGCTTGCTACTCAACCTGAATTACCAGGCAAATTTTGTATTAGGTGATAAAATAGACGGCGTTGCCATACCAGGATCGAAGAATGACATGTTCAGTTCATTAACGATCGGTTTTGCCTACACTTTCGGCAAGCTTTCATACCTGTAAGAGGGATTTTGAGGCTAAGGCATTTAAATGACTTCTGCCACTACGAAAGTACTGCCACCTACCAAGATCAGATCTTCAGGCGAAGCGCTCTCTCGCGCCGCCATTAATGCCTCAGCGACGCTGTTGTAAGCTTCACCGTGCAGTCCCAAAGCTGACGCTTCTTCCTTTAAAGAAATAGCAGGCTTGGCACGTTCAATGTCCGGTGCGCAGAAGTAATATTCAGCCTGTGCAGGCAGCATATTAAGAACCTTTTGAATGTCCTTATCCTTTACCATACCGATCACGAAGTGAAGCGTTTCATAATGAAGTCGCTTCAGGTTGCTTAACACTTCCCTAACGCCGTCTTCATTATGGCCTGTATCACATATCGTCCTGGGTTGATATCCGATGGTCTGCCATCTTCCCATCAAGCCCGTGAGTGTTGTAACCTTTTTGAGCGACGAATAGAGCTGCTGATCATTGATAGAGAAGCCTAATTCTCGTATCTGACCAATCGCTGACAATACCGTTTTGATATTCTTCATCTGGTAGAAGCCAGTGAGGTCAAGGGAGAGCTTGAATTTTGGTTCGTAGGTTGGGCCTGAATCGATAACCCTGGTAACTTGAAGATGAAGCAATTCTTCATTCATCTCCTCCTGAGTATCGACGTCCCACTCTTCAGCCGAAAAGTATATCGGTGACCCTTCCAATGCGGCCTTTTCAAGAAAGACCTGTCTAACCTCGCCAGTCGCTTCACCAATCACAACGGGAATACCAGCCTTTATGATACCGGCCTTTTCGCGAGCAATCTGTGGCAGTGTATCACCTAAGATAGCGACGTGATCAAACCCAATATTGGTAATGACAGACAGGATCGGCCTGATAATATTTGTAGAGTCAAGGCGTCCGCCAAGACCTGTTTCAATAATTGCGATGTCGACATTCTCCCTGGCGAAGTAATCAAAAGCCATTCCCACGGTAACTTCAAAAAACGACGGGTCGATTTTTTCGATAAGTTCCTGTTGTTCCTGGACGAATGATACAACCATTTCCTTCGGAATCATTTCACCATTTATTCGAATTCGCTCACGGAAATCACGCAGATGAGGAGAGGTATATAAACCTGTCTTATACCCGGCTACCTGAAGTACCGCAGCGAGCATGTGAGATACAGATCCCTTACCATTGGTGCCCGCAACATGAATCGTTTTGAACTTGTGATGTGGGTTGCCGAGACTCTCGCACAGCAGTATGGTGTTGTGCAGGTCTTTTTTAATGGCCGATGCGCCTTGTCTTGAAAACATGGGCAAGCGTGAATACAAGTATTCAACTGTCTGAAAATAGTCCATTTTTTTTCGAGGGTTATCGCCGATATGTTTTACTTCACTTTGAAGTTAAACACTACAACACCTACCTGAACATCCGGAGCTGACTCCAGCTGATTTAAACTTGCACCCATAACAGCCGCTTCACATTTCCTCCAGAGAGACTGGTCGGATAGAGTAGTACCTTTTACACCAGCTCTGGCGAAAACCACTTTTCCGCGTTTATCTACACGGATTTCCACATGAATACGGCCCGAAAGTTGCCCTTCATCGGTTATTTTCGGAAGGTTCATGAACCTTCTGCTGGCGAGATCCAACTTAACATTCCCGAACCCAGATCCGCCGCTGCCATAATTAGGAGCCAGAGGATCGCCATCCACGTCACCCTGGTTACCTGGCGTGCTGCCAGTACCATCGCCCAAACCAGAGCCTTTACTCTTCTTGCCCTTGTACAGTGCATTCTGGTTTACCGCCGGCTTGGTTGGTTTAGTTTCGGTAGCCGTAGAAGGAGTAGCCGCTGCCGTCTTCTTAGGAGACGCTTTAACCACCGGTGCATCCTCATTTTCCTGAGTAACGACCGTCTTGTCGCTGGTCTCCGCTGCAGGCGCAGTTTCAGGCTGCGTTTCCTCAATCACTTTGTCGGGAGGGGTGTTATTTGCATTGGGGTCCATTGAAGGTTCTTCGATGCTCATATAATCATCTCCCATTCCTTCCTCAACAGTTCCGTAGTTCACAACGATTCCACCGGTACCGACTTCATCCGGCGTGTTCATTCCAAAGCGCAGAATATAACACAGCACTAAGAATGCAGTCATTAAAGCTCCTGCAATCATAAACGCTTTTGGATAATTATTTTCTTCCTGGTACTGCATACCTTTACTTTGGTTCTGTTGCTAAAACAAGTTTGATAGCCATTCTGTTAGCGATATCCATGATCTGAACAACGTCCTGGATGGCTACGGTGCGGTCCACATACAATACAATCGTCAACTCATCAGTTTGTTGTTTCAAACCCTGAAGTCTTGCTTCAAGTTCGGTAACAGGTACCTGCTGTTTGTCTAAAAAGTATTCGAGGTCCTTAGTTACTGAAATGGTAACGGTTTTCTTCGATACAGATTGTCCGGTGTCTGATTTTGGAAGCAAAAGCTTGATGACATTCGGATTGGTTACTGTAGAAGCGATCAGGAAGAACAGCATCAAAAAGAACATGATGTCGTTCATCGCCGAAGTGTTCACTTCAGCGGCGGGCCTATTTCTTTTTCTTAAATTCATGCCTGTTTATCTCCCCGGTTCGTCTAACAGATCTACAAATTCGATAGCGTCTGTCTCCATTCTTAATATTACTCTGTCAACCATGATGTTCAGGATATGATAACCCACATAGGCCAGGATACCAATGGCAAGACCTGTTGCTGATGTGATCATCTTCTCATACAGACCACCAGATATGGCACCAATGCTAATGTTATCCTGTAACGAGATATTGTAAAAAATCTTGATTACACCTAAGATCGTTCCTACGAATCCAAGCATGGGGGCGATACCCGCTACAATACCGAGGATACTGATGTTTTTCTCCAGCTTGGAAACTTCCAGCTTACCCAGGTTTTCAATTGCTCCCTCAATGTCTTTGATTGGACGACCGATACGAAGAAGTCCTTTTTGCAACATACGGCCCAGAGGAGAGTTACTATTTCTGCACAATGCAATCGCAGAATCAAGATGTCCTGTCAGTACGCTTTGCTTTACTTGCGACATGAGATTAGCTTCATTTCTTGAAGCTTTTCTGATGGTGATGTATCTTTCAATAAAAATAACTAGTGCCAGAAAGAATAAAAGCGCCAACGGAAGCATCACCCAACCGCCTTTCAATAGCAAGTCGAAGAAACTAATGTCCTGCATTTCCTGGGCAGTCTGAGTCGCAGCAGTAGCAACGGTATCCGGTGTAATGGTGTTAAAGGAGTCGATTTGTAATAAAAACATGTGTGTTATTTTTTAGCTTTATCGTTTAAGGTTAAGATCCAGGCTTCTTTATTAAATGTACTTTGCACGCGCCGTTTCTCAACGTTGGCTGCTTCATAAGTAGTGAATGAGCCCAGACTGATTTTATATTTTGGTTTTCTCTTGTCTTCTATCACCTTGGCTTTAATGCCACGACTTTTCATCAAATTGACATAAGTATCCGCTTCCGAGGGCAGAGCGAACGATGCACCAATCACCTCAAAAGATGGTGCAAGAACGGGGGATTCAGAAGAAACCGCGGGGGCTATTTTCTTGACCGTATCCTGAGCAACGGCCGAAATCGAAGGTGCAGCGCTATCCTTAGCGGTTTGAACAACAGCTGGTTCTGAAGTAGTTTTTGCTGCCGGGGAATCGACTTTTGCTTTATTCCTTTCCGTGATTGGCTTATCCGCAGATAAATTGAAAAGGGAAGGGTTGAATATGTATAAGATACCGGCCGTAATGAGGAGAACGATGAGAACGATCGTCGCTATTTTTCCGCCGCTCGCAGAGCCGGAAGACTCATTTTCTATCCCGGTGTTTACCGCTTCATTTACGACTGCGACATTCATTGGCCTCACACGCGATGAATAGCTTGGATCTTGAATAGCCTGTAATCCGAAATATGCGGGAGATTCATGGTTGCCAATAAGTTGAAGCCCTGATGGCCCTTTCTTAAGAACACCAATGGGTTGTAACTCCACCTGATTGTCAGACGTTAGACTCTGTTGTATACTGTTTGTAAATTTATTGATGAAATACCTCGAGGAAGCAACTGAAATCTTTTTTACCTCACTGATGTAATTAACAAGAACATCATCACCATCTGCCTTTGGTCTAAAGCGCACCCTATCGAAAGGCGCGTTAAACACGCCTGAAGCTTCGTTAAAAGACGCAGGAGTACGTTCCTTATAGAATGTGCCTATATCGGAAAGACATACCTCATCATAATCTCTTAGCAATTCCGATATATATAGCGAAATATTCATTCCCGTAAAATTAAACTAAAAAGTCAATCAAGCAAAGATATCAGAATGAATAGTTGATGCCTCCAAGCACATTCATGCCCAGTTGAGGATAGTATAAAAACCTTTGATATTTGTTACCAATGATGTTGTTAACTCGCAAGAAGATACCCACTTTCTCCTGGTAGAGATATTCCGCACCGGCACTAACGTCAGCATAACTCTTAACCTTTACAATACTTGGGGTAGGAGTAGATAAGAATGCCGATGTAGCATCATTGAATACCAACTCTCCATCAAGCGTAAGCTCTTTAGTGATTTTTACACGCGCATTGGTGAACAATTTGAAATCTGGTTTGAACCAGGCCTTTTCCTGCACATCCATATTATAGTTATTGATGGATACGCGTCCCAGCCAGCTAAACGCTTCAGAAACCTTCACATTGATTTCTCCCTCAAGTCCCGTAACATTTGCGTCATCATAAATTACGTCAAAACGCTCAGGGTTAACCGGATTATTGATGAACAACGGCATGTTCTCAAGCTTCTTATACGATAGGGTAGCTTTATAGCCAAATCCTGAGCCCGCATTTCCTTTTATACCACCGTAGAAATTAGCGCTTTCGTTCACATTAAGAATGTTAATGTTTCGGTTTAAATAAGGGTTTTCAATAGAAAAGTCTCTGAGTGTAGACTTGTTGACATCACCCGTAAATCCTGCAAAGATGGTTGCGAACTCCGGAACGATAGGCATTTCCGCCGTGATAGCAGGGTAGAGGTTGAAGCCGGAATTGCTGCCGAACTCCTGTACCAGGTTTGCACCCAGCGTCAGCTTGAAATTAGCTCCTTGTAGCTTGATATACGGGTTAGCTCTGAAAATATGGTTACCCAGAGATACAGAATCTTTGGTCTGGGTGAAATCAAGAGAGGTGTTTACGCCAACGTTAAACTTATCCCAAACTTTATTGACAAATCCGCTCAACACAAAGGCGTTCTCTTTCGCATTAAACTTGTCTGATAAGAAATAAGCATCAGCTTTCAGTGCGTAATCGACCTCATCTTCCTCGCGATAGTTCTTTAGCATTTCACCTCTCAGCGTGAATGTGTTATACCGCTGTTTTTCCGGATCAGCGCTGAACTGCTGTTCTGTAAGCGGATCAATGCCGTAGAAAGAAGTACCGAATTTATCAAATCCCAGTTCTCCGAATAAGGATACCTTTTCCTGGATACTTTTGCCAAATATTCCGGCGCTCTGACGGGTAAATTTCTGCCCTTCATAATCGCCTTTCTGATTGAGATGTTTCAAAAAGAAGCCCGCTTGAAGCGCCTCATCACTTCCTGTATTCAGATAAAGCTCTGCTAAACCCGTACTGAAGTTGCCCAGTCCAAACTTGGCATAATTGTTTTTAAATGGCGGACGGTCTCCCTGAACGACCTCCTGTGCCTGCAATTGCCTTATATCCGTGTTGATTTCCAGTTTTTTATCAAATATGGAGTAGGTTAGCGGACGTCTGTAAACGCTGTTGCTGTTCAGGTCCGGACTTCTTCTAATCTTTGCGGCATCCGCCAAAACAGGTTTATAAGGTCGTTCAACAACAATCTCTTCTGTTAATGAGCTTCTTGCTGGTTCAGCTTTCTTCGGATCCTCTGGTGTTTGTGCATAAGAAACCGATGAGATCAAGAGTGCGCAGATCGCTGTAGTATATGGAATATGATTCAGTTTCATTCTAGCCTATTTGTTCTTAGTATTCAGTTGTTCAAGCTTCGACTTCGCTGTTGGAAGTACGTCATCTTTACCTTCATAATTGTCCAGTACGCTTTGTAAAGTCGCTTTTGCCTGGAAGTTGTCTTTAAGAGCAACGTAATTGTCTGCCAGTAATATATACGCTTTGGCGACCCAGTAGTCCTGAGACTCCATTCTCTTTACCAGATCAAGGATGTTTTTTTGTGATGTCTTATAATCCTTTTTCAGGTATTGAACGTTAGCGACAGTGTAAAGAGCTTCAGCGCCGATAGCTGTGGTGGTTTGAGCAGCTACTGCAGACAGCTCCTTCACCGCTGTGGTTGTATCGCCTTTCATCAGATAAGCTTTTCCGCCGTATAAGCCAGCTCTGTTTTTGTCATCTTCGGATGAACGGTCAAATAACCTGACGAGCTTCACATATTTAAGGACATCATCAGGCATGTTCATGCTACTGTACGCCTGCATGAGGTTGTTCACCGCGAAGCTGTAGTTCGCTTTATATTCTGATGTGGTTTCCAGCTTCTTCAAGTAAACAACAGCTTCGTTGTATTTCTTCTGGTTAAGATAGAGCTTCGATATGCTGATCAGCGCGCGCTCCGTGTAATCACTGGTCCAATCATTCAAAATGAACGTATAGTCTGGAATAGCCTCATCCGGACGCCCTAGTTTAACAAGACTTTCCGCACGGATAAACTTCGCATGTTTTTCATAGATCGGCTTTGGAAACTTGTCGAAGTATGCATTGATCGCATCGAAGGCACCCTGAGAATCTCCCTTTAAAAAAAGGTTGTTAGCAGCCTGGAAGGTGATGTTATCTTGTTCGGACGTCGACAGATTACCGATGCTCGTTGTGTTTGCGTAAGCAAGGAAACCATTCGCGTCAGCCTTATCCAAATAGATGTTTTTAATGGATTCCAAAGCAAGTTTCGCCTCATCCGTTGTTGAATAGTCCTGCACAACTCGTTGGAAGGTGGTCAGAGCCGCGTCGTTCTCATCATTGTTATACTGAACCAGGCCGATTGTAACCAATGCTCTGGGTACATAGCTGCTTCGCGGATATTTTTCAATCAGTGACAGAAGATCAGTTTTGGATTTCTCGTTATCACCCTTTACGAAGTAGGTATAGGCGATCTCGAATCCGGCATCATCAGAGTAATTCGAATTCGGGAATTTACGAAGCAGCGACTCATGAGTAGCTATTTTCACGTCGTTCTGACCCTGCAGTCCCTGAATCATCCCTTTCTGAAATAGTGCATAGTCTTCACCTGGACTGTTCCAGGCGATGATTTTGTTGTACTGTGCCATCGCCGCATCATAGCTTTTCATCACAAAGTAAGAATCCGCAAGTCTCAGGGTAGCGTCCACTATCGTGTTCTGATCTTTGTCGTTTCCACTCAGGAAGCGCTGAAAGTAATTCGAAGCCTTGCTATAGCTCTCATTCTGGAAAGCTGAGTAGCCCAATGCATAGTTCGCGTAGTTATAGACGTCAGTTTTCCTTGCAGCCGACATCGCCAGGAATTTTTCAAACTGAGCGACAGACTCTCCATACTTACGAACTTCAAACATCGCCTCTGCGAGCCAGTAGGTCGCCAGTGCAGTGATCTCAGGATCGATAGGGTTGTTCTGAGAACGCATGAACATCGAAATACTGTTCTCAAAAGCACGCTCGTTATAAAACTCCAGTCCCCGGAAATAGGTCACCCGTTGATAGACCATCTGAGACTCTTCATTCTTGTTCTGAATCGTTTCAAGAATATTTACCGCTTCTTTAAAATTCCTGGTAGAAAGAAGGACCTCCCCAAGCAGAGTTTTCGCCTCATTAATCCGCGGAGAACGCGGATATGTCTTTATGAATTCCTGAACGGCATCCAATGCTACAGTATGGAATTCCAGCTCCTGTGAAAGCTTTGCATAATTCAGCAACCCTTCTTCTTTCAGGTTTGGATCAAAGTCCAGACGCGACGCTCTAAAGAAAGCGTTACGCGCACTTTGCTTGTTGTTTGTTTTAATCAGCGCATTACCCAGAACAATCATACCATTTTGATAATGAATGTCCGGAGTGCTCATTTTTTCCAGTTCAGTGATCGCTTTTTGATATTCCTTTTGCTGAACATAGATATAGCCAAGCTGGTAGTTATCTTGGTTGTTCTGTGTCTTTCCTTTGTCCAGATCCTGGAATTTTAAATAATAGCTCAGTGAAGACTTGAAGTCTGACTTCGCGAAATAGGTCGCTGCCACAATCCGGTACATCTCTGCTTTATATTGCTGATCGATTGTCTCGATAGCAGGAATAGTATAAGCGAGGACATCGTCATAACGCTTGTCAAGGAAATACAACGCCGATATATAATAAGGATAGCTTGCCTGATAGCGTGTAGAATTCTTCAGACGCTCAAACTCGGTCAAAGCTGTTTGATAATCCGCACTCAGGTAATTCAGATATGCGAAGTAATAAATAGACGATTCAGCGTATTCGCTCTTGCCGTCTTTCAGCTCTGCAAACAGGGGCTCTGCACCATTATAATTTTTAGCAACAAAGTAGGAATAACCAAGCTTAAAGCGATACTCATCAGCCTCTCTGCCAGCCAGGTTTCCGGCTTCTGTCTTGCTGAACCATTCCACTGCCTTTTCGTAGTTCTTACGGTCGAAGTATGACTTTCCGATCTGGAAGTATGCCGACTTCGTATTGGCGCTGGCTGGATTCTCTTTGATAAAGTTTAAAAACAGACTTTCAGCATTATCGTTCCCAAGTTCAAGAGCACAAACAGCCTGATAGAACTGGGCGTTTTCTTTTAGAAGCGAAATTTGCTCATTTTCAGGAAGAGCCTGTGAAGAAGGAGAAAGGCGGGATTGCTCCACGCGGCTGAACTGTTCACTTGCAGCCACATATTTCTTTTTCTCGAAAAGCTCTAATCCACTTTTGTAAGCCTGGTTAATGTTGAACCATTCTGATTGCTGGGCTTCTGCTAAATGAAAAAAGCATACAAATGACGTAGCAAGTATATATTTTCTAAGCATATCAAATTTTAAAATCGCTAAATAACAAGTTATAAACCACTTTGCACACAATAGATGTTAACAAATGTGGAAATCTGCCAAAATTAACGTTTAAGCAGCGAATAGTAGTATATATTTACGAAAAGTATTTTCCCCGAAATGGGTGATCTATAATAACCGGGTCATCCTAAGGCTTTTGTCCTGCCAGGAGGTATAATACTGCCATGCGAATAGCTACGCCGTTTTCTACCTGATCGAGTATAATAGACTGTTTGCTATCAGCAACATCACTCGTTATTTCGACACCCCTGTTGATCGGTCCCGGGTGCATAATTACGATTTCTTTGTCCAGAGAATCCAGGATCTGCTTATTGACCCCATACATCATGGAGTATTCCCTTAATGAAGGGAAATATTTGATGTCCTGCCTCTCCATTTGTATACGAAGCATATTGGCTACGTCACACCAGTTCAGGGCCTTCATCAAGTCAAATTCAACCTTTACGCCCAGACTTTTTATGTATTTCGGAATCAGTGTCGTCGGTCCACAAACCATCACCTCAGCGCCAAGCATCTGCAGGCATAGAATATTAGACAAGGCAACACGGGAATGAAGAATATCACCAATAATGGCAACTTTCTTGCCTGCAACATCACCAAACTTCTCGCGAATGGAGAAAGCATCCAGCAGGGCCTGGGTAGGGTGCTCATGTGCACCATCCCCGGCGTTTACGATCTGAGCGTTCACCTTTTTACTCAAAAAGATGCCTGCTCCAGGGTAGGGGTGACGCATGACGATCATATCGACCTTCATCGCCAGGATGTTATTTACGGTGTCAATAAGTGTCTCACCTTTGCTTACCGAAGATGATGATGCCGCAAAGTTGATGGTATCGGCAGATAGTCTTTTCTGTGCGAGCTCAAAAGAAAGTCGCGTACGAGTGGAGTTTTCAAAAAAAACATTGGCTATAGTGACATCCCTGAGTGAGGGCACCTTTTTTATAGGCCTGTTTAAAACATCTTTAAAGGTATCAGCGGTTTCAAAGATCAGCTGGATATCGCGCTCGTTCAGATCTTTGATGCCAAGAAGATGTTTTGTACTTAAGCCCTTATAATTATCTGCCATGGATATGGTGTGTTTTTATCTGAATTTAACCTTAAAAAATCATTAGTCTTTATCAGACAGGAGGATGATCGTGTCTTCCTGATCTGTCTCTTTCCATGAAACAATCACACGTTGGGAGTTTATTGAGTCTACCCGTATTCCGATATAATCCGGTTCTATAGGCAGATCACGCGAAAACCGTCTATCAACCAGTACCAGGAGTTCCACCTTTTTAGGCCGGCCAAATGCCAGCATGGCATCCATAGCCGAGCGTATGGTACGCCCCGTCCAGAGTACGTCATCTACCAGAATAACCTTCTTTCCTTCAATAATAAAATCAATGCTGGTGGCATTAGGCAGGAGCGGAGCTTCTCGTCTGCGGAAGTCATCCCGGAAAAATGTGATATCCAGGTTGCCGTTCAGAATATTTGCCTGTGGTAAGATCTGCTGCAATTCGTAAGCAATCCTGTTCGCCAGATAAATACCCCTGGGCTGAATCCCAAGAATCACCGAATCTGAAAAGTCGTCATGATTTTCAATCAGCTGATGACACAGCCGCTTAATCGTAATCTGGAACTTTTGGCCGTCAAGCAGAGTTAGATTTTGCATGTTTTGATTTGGGCAAAAATAAAAAAAATAAACTATACTCATAAAAAAAGCCCCGCCGTATTTACGGCAGGGCTTTTTTATTAGAATGACTGTTATTATTCAGCTTCTTCGTCTGAAGGCTTAGACTGGCGTGCCTGACTTTCAGCACCTTCCATCTGTTGCTTCAATTGAGCCAATACACTAAGATCTCCTAATGTAGATTTTTCAACTGAATCTTTAACCTTCTTCACTGCACTTGAAGTAGCTTTCTGATCATTTTTCTTCTGAGAAACCTCAGCAGATCTAGCGTCAGAACGTGCATCTTCCCAGATACGTGAATGAGAAACTACGATACGTTTAGCATCCTTGCTGAATTCAATGATTTTAAATTCTGCAGTTTCTTCAGCCTTAAGCGCTTTTCCATCTTCTTTGATAGAATGCTTGCTTGGAGAGAAACCTTCTACTCCGTAAGGTAAAGCAACGATAGCTCCTTTTTCAGTAACCTTCAAAACAGTTCCTTCGTGGATTGAATCCATAGTGAAGATTGTTTCAAAAGTATCCCAAGGATTTTCTTCTAATTGCTTGTGACCCAGGCTCAGTTTACGGTTATCCTCATCAAGTTCAAGAACAACCACGTTAAGAACTTCACCTACCTTAGTAAATTCGTTCGGGTGGTTAACCTTCTTAGACCATGAAAGATCTGAAATGTGGATTAGTCCGTCGATACCTTCTTCGATCTCAACAAATACACCGAAGTTAGTCATGTTCTTAACAACAGCTGTGTGCTTGCTTCCGATTGGATATCTCTCAGCGATGTTCTGCCAAGGATCTGGAGTCAATTGTTTAATACCCAGGCTCATCTTACGCTCGTCGCGATCTAATGTTAATACCTGAGCTTCGATCTCATCACCAACCTTCAGGAATTCCTGAGGATTACGCAAGTTCTGAGACCATGACATTTCTGATACGTGGATCAGTCCTTCTACACCTGGAGTGATTTCAAGGAAAGCGCCGTAATCAGCAACAGTAACAATTTTACCTTTAACCTTAGAACCGATCTCGATTGTAGTATCAAGAGAAGCCCATGGGTGAGAAGTAAGTTGTTTTAAACCAAGGGCGATACGTTTTTTCTCATCATCAAAGTCAAGTACAACCACGTTGATCTTCTGATCAAGTGCCAATACTTCCTTCGGATGCTCGATACGACCCCATGAAATATCTGTAATGTGCAATAGTCCGTCAACGCCACCAAGGTCGATAAACACACCGAAATCAGTGATGTTTTTAACAGTTCCTTCAAGAACCTGACCTTTTTCAAGTTTAGCAACGATCTCTGTTTTTTGGTTCTCAAGATCGTCCTCAATAAGAACTTTGTGAGATACAACCACGTTTTTAAACTCGTGATTAATTTTCACAACCTTGAACTCCATAGTTTTACCTACATAGATATCGTAATCGCGGATCGGCTTGATGTCGATCTGAGATCCTGGAAGGAATGCTTCAACTCCCATGATATCCACGATAAGACCACCTTTAGTACGGCTTTTAACGAAACCGTTAATGATCGTGTCATTTTCCAAAGCTTCGTTGATGAGCTCCCATGACCGCTGAGTCTTAGCACGTTTACGTGAAAGAACCAATTGACCATTAGCGTCTTCCTGTGATTCTACAAATACGTCAACTGAATCGCCAACTTTCAAATCCGGAGTATCGCGGAATTCAGATAGTGAAACCATACCATCAGACTTAAATCCGATGTTCAATACTACGTCTTTGTTGTTAATCGATACAACAATACCTGAGATGATCTCACCTTTGCTGATCGAATTAAATGTTCCGGCATACAGTTGTTCAAGTTTGGCACGCTCTTCATCGCTGTAGTTACCAAATCCTTTTTCATCTGCATCCCAGTCAAAATCGCCGGCTGGCGTAATTAGGGTTTTAGACTTAATGTCTTCAATTGACAAAGAATCAGCTTCTGATTCAATGTTTTCTTTAACCGTGTTGGTTTCGTTGTCATGGAGTTCCGCTGATTTAGCTTGTAGCTCCTTTTCTGCTTCTTGTTTTTTGGCCATTAATTAATTTATCTCCTTTTCCCGATTTAAATCGGAATCGCAAAGGTAGGCAAGGTATTTTGATATTTAAAATTTATTTTACTGATTTTTAGGTATTTTCTAAGCAGGACTCAGGCTGAAACAATGGTCTTTCTAAACTGTTAGTTCTAGAACGTAATATCTATAGAATATGGAAAACCAAAATAAAGAAAATCCGATAAGAGAAAACAAGCCTTCGGGCAATAATGATGATCAGAAGATCACCAAAAAAAATGAAGATGACGCGTTTAAGACTTCAGATCGTGAGCACCGTCTGGGTTGGGAACAACCCAGTGAGGAGCAACAGCATGACGATGCAGGTGAGACGAATCTCAAAGACAGGTCGAAATAGAGCCGTTTGCTTCTAAAAAGAAATGCTTGATTGAACCTTCGCGAAGGCTTAATCAAGCATTTCCTGTATGTTATAATTTACTCAGACGTTGTGCGTATTCACCCGGTCAAGAACGAACTGAAGTTGTTCTTGCTCATTGAGCTCGGTATTGTCTAAAATAATCGCGTCATGCGCTCTAACCAGCGGACTCTCTTTTCTGGTCGTGTCAATGTAATCTCTATGAGCGATATTTTCAAAGACCTCTTCCATAGAGGTACTCTCTCCCTTAGCCAAAAGTTCCTTGTACCTGCGTTCTGCTCTGATCTTCGGGTCAGCAGTCATGAAGATTTTCACCGCCGCATCAGGAAAGACAATCGTTCCGATATCCCGCCCATCCATCACTACGTTCTTTGATCTTCCCATACGTTGCTGCTGTTTTACCAGCTCCTTACGTACAGACTTGATCGTACTGACTTCGCTTACCAGTTGTGATACGTCCATTCTTCTGATTTCTTCAGACACCTCCTCATTATTCAATGTGATATGCGTCTGATAGTCTCTTGAGTGGAAGTTAAGATGGATATTTTTCAACGCTTCCTTGATCTGCTCTTCATTATTCAGGTCGATACGGTTGCGCTGAAAATAAAGGGTAACCGCCCGATACATCGCCCCTGTATCAATATATATATAGTGTAGCTTTTTGGCCAGGGCTTTTGCGAGGGTGCTTTTACCACAGGAGGAATAACCGTCTATGGCAATTACAATGTTATTTGTCATCTATGCAAAGTTATTATTTAAAGGGAAACAGCTAAAATAATTCAACGATTCTAACATAACTGCCAGAGAAATCATCCCGCTATTTGCCGAAACTGTAATGAAGACTTGCGGAGCCATACTGGTGCGACTTTACCTGTGACCGGAGCTCCTTGGTTTTGAAAATCGCTGCAAAGCTCAGCATCCAGCGGGCCTGTGCATATTTGACACCCACTTCCTGACTGTAGACCAATCTGTTAGGCTTATATGTAACGGGTCCTTTATCATCCCGGAAGAGTCCGCCCTGAATGGTTGCGTCGTAAACCACCACTTGAAGTGTCGGTTGGGTATAAAAGAAGAACTCCTTGTGGGGAACTACCGATCCTTGTTGGTTAGAGATTCGGCTGCCTGAACTAACAGACTGAAAAAGTTCGTTGATATCACCGGCTCTGAACAGGATTCCGGCCGCGGCGCCAGTGAAGGTTGTACCGAGCGAAGCCTGGGTACTCAGGCTGAAGTCGGTAGTCGCTCCTGTACGCGCCAGCGGACGTTTGTATTCAAACAGGGCGTTAACACCCAACTCATTTTTTACCTGATATTGCCAGCCGTTGATTTCATAGAATCCTACTACATCATGCAGTAGTTCCTGCGCATCCTGCGCAAGCGAAGTTGGGCCGATGCTGCCAATATTTATACCTGCACTAAGATGTTCTCCTTCTCTGGTGAACCAGTTCATTTTTGCAGAACCATATAGGAAACCGGCAAAGGGTCGGTCAACATAGCTGATGTCGGGTACGGCTCCGGTCTGCGCGTTATAAATAGATTGTCCTAGTTCCGCTTCCCAGGTACGTTTGATAAACTTCCCGCTTGTATCGGTTTGTCGTATCGCGCGACTGTAGTTTATAAAGAGTCCGTTTGTATAGTATCTGTCTGAACCAAATCCGAGATAGGCATCGTTTTCTGTACGAAAACCGAAGCTGTTCTTGTAGTTATTTGTCTGTGCTGAAATCGACGATGCCATGAGCAGCATGAGCGCCACGGCTATTTGATTGAGTCTGGTCATATTGGATAAAAGGCAAATATGTAAATAAATTCAGGGTCAGCCCAGCCTTACTTGAATATTTCTGGTAAGTAGCACCGGCCTGTTTTATATTCTTACTGAAGGGATGTTTAAATGAAAGGACCATGGCCATATTGATGATAATGATAGGGGACTTTCTTAAGATCTCTTAAGGCGACCTTTATATGCGGGCGATATTAGGCTTACTTTCTGCCGGGATGAGTCCGACTTTAATAACGAAAAGTCGGACTCATCCCGGCTTTATATCCCCTTGAATGCCCCTTCATATAAAAGAGCGTTAAGCTCGGGCATCTGCTATGATTAATGCAGATTTAGAACTTTCTTCAACAAAAAAGGGGCTGATCATCTCTTTGATGATGCAGCCCCTTTTTCCGCGAGGTATGAATTCCTACGCTTCTTTTATAGTAAGATCGATTGGATCTTTAACTCTGTCTTCTGAAAGAGCAAGGTCAATTACCTGTTTCATTTCTGTAACGTAATGAAACCTCAGATCTTTAATATAGCTTTCTTTGATCTCCCGGATGTCTTTCTCATTGGACTTCGAAAGGATGATGTCCTTAATATTTGCACGCTTTGCAGCAAGGATCTTTTCTTTTATACCACCTACGGGAAGTACCTTACCTCTAAGAGTGATTTCACCAGTCATCGCCAAATGCTGTTTTACCTGGCGTTGAGTAAAAGCTGACGTAAGTGCAGTAAGCATCGTGATGCCCGCTGAAGGGCCGTCTTTTGGAGTCGCACCTGCAGGAACGTGAATGTGAATATCCCATAGATCAAACAAGCGATTGTCGATGCCGAACTTGCCAGCATGTGCCCGCAAATAGGCCATGGCTATGGTAGCCGACTCCTTCATTACATCGCCAAGATTCCCTGTCAGCGACATCTTGCCCTTGCCTGGGCTCAGGCTCGCTTCAATGAATAAAATGTCACCACCAACCTGTGTCCATGCAAGTCCGGTCACCACTCCAGCAACGTCATTGCCTTCATATAGATCCTTATCAAAAATAGGTGGGCCAAGAATAGTTTCGACATCATTCTTATTAAGGGCAGAGGTATACTCTGTTTCCATAGCGATCTTTGTCGCGATACCCCTTACCAGTGAGCCAATTTTCTTTTCCAAACCACGAACGCCGGACTCCCGGGTATAGTCTTCAATGATCTTCTCGATAACGGCCGGTTTAAGGGTTACATCCTTCTTGTTCAATCCGTGCTGATCGATCTGCTTCTGCAAAAGGTGTTGTTTGGCGATCTCAATTTTCTCTTCGATCGTATAGCCGTTCACCTCTATGATTTCCATACGGTCAAGTAAGGCGGGATGAATAGAGCTTAGCGAGTTTGCTGTTGCAATAAACATGACGTTCGACAGATCATAGTCAAGTTCTACATAATGATCATAGAAAGCGTTATTCTGCTCAGGATCCAGCACTTCAAGGAGTGCAGAAGAAGGGTCACCCCGGAAGTCGTTACCGACCTTGTCTATTTCGTCAAGCACAAAAACCGGATTGGATGTTCCTGCCTTCTTAAGCGACTGGATAATTCGGCCAGGCATTGCGCCGATATAAGTTTTTCTGTGACCCCTGATTTCAGCTTCGTCATGAACACCTCCAAGCGCAATACGAACATATTTTCTTCCCAGTGCACGGGCAATAGATTTACCCAATGACGTCTTTCCGACTCCAGGAGGGCCGGCCAGGCATAGGATGGGAGCCTTCATGTTTTGCTTCAGCTTCAGCACCGCCAGATACTCGATGATCCGTCGCTTTACTTTCTCCAGGCCGTAATGATCCTTATCGAGGATTTTCTCGGCCCGTTTGAGGTCAAAGTTATCTTTTGAAAATTCGTTCCAGGGAAGGTCGAGTATGAGTTCCAGATAGTTTACCTGGACGGAATAATCCGCAGCAGCGGGGTTCATTCTCCCCAGCTTTTCCAGTTCCTTGCCGAAATGCTGACCGATATCGGCGGGCCACTTCTTTTTTGCAGCGCGCTCGCGCAGATTTTCGAGTTCAAGATCGGGACTGTTGCCACCCAGTTCTTCCTGAATGGTTTTTAGCTGCTGGTTAAGAAAATAGTCTCTCTGTTGTTTGTCCAAATCGGTACGGACTTTCGACTGTATCTGGTTTTTGAGCTCCAGCATCTGAAGGTCAACGGTGAGGTGTTCCAGAACCAATGTAGCTCTTTCGTGCAGATTGGCGACTTCAAGCATTTTTTGCTTGACAGTAACGTCCGCATTCATATTCGACGATATGAAGTTGATCAGGAAAGAAGGACTTTCGATATTCTTTATGGCGATGCCCGCTTCGCTTGGAAGGTGCGGAGAAAGCTGGATGATCTGCATGGCCAGATCTTTGATGGAGCCGACCATAGCTTTGAACTGCTTGTCTGATTTCGGGCGAATTTCTTCAAACTTGACAATCGTAGCCTTCATATACGGTTCCACCTGAACTTCTTCATTCAGCTTGAAACGTTGTTTGCCCTGGATGATGACCGTGGTGCTGCCGTCAGGCATCTGAAGCATTTTGATAATCAAAGCAACGGTACCCACCTTGTTCAGTTGGTCAAACGTTGGATCCTCAACCGCAACATCTCTCTGTGATACCACTCCGATCGTACGGTCTCCTTTGTAAGCATCCTTAATGAGTTTGATGGATTTGTCCCTTCCAACAGTTATAGGAATAACGACCCCCGGAAATAACACTGTGTTCCTTAACGGCAATATTGACAGCATTTCCGGAGTATCTTCATTGTTCATTTCCTCCTCATCTTCCTGAGACATAAGCGGAAAGAACTCGGTATCTTCATTTATAATAGGTAATGAGTGATTAAAATCAAGGAGGTTATTCATTTATATCCCTTTTTAACGTCATTCTGACAGTGAATTATTAATTGAACTGGTATTTTTAAATAAGATACTATAGGTACAAGCCGTATGCCAAAAGTATTTAACTATCAGAAATCATACACGGGAGATCTTTTTTAAAACAAATTTTTGCGGATTACGCTTTTAATGGACATATATATACTCGATGACTTTGAGTATTTATATTTTGTAAATAGTAAAAATAGAAATAATATTACACCTCATTCGTTATAAGACGATCAGAACTTAAGTTTTTTAAAATGAAATTAATTGCATCAGTTTTTTCTTTTGTGTTTTTATTAGGCTCAGTAGCAAGTGCACAACAGAGTCAGGAAATTAAGAATAACAATGTTAAACAAGGACAGAAGGCCCTCATGGACGGTGATTTTAAGCAGGCAGTTGTTCATCTCGAAAAGGCTATCCCGGCCGAAGGTTCCAATCCTGACGTGCTTTATATGTTAGGATACTCATATTACCACTCTGGTAACTACAGCAAAGCAATAAGCACTTTTGGCCAGGTGGTTGGTCTTAAGCCGAATAACGTTTCAGCATACTATTACCGCGGTAAGGCAAGAAACGTGCTGGGAACGCAAATGAATTCCACATTATCCGCTACTGAAAAAGAAAAGCTTCTTTTGGCCTCTATAAGAGATTACAGCAAAGCCATCGAGCTCAATGCTGAGGATCAGAAGTTATATCAGAACCGTGCGATTGCTTATCGTGATTATGGTATTTTAAAGGGACAGAAGATTCCTAAGTTCTATGATAAAGCTGCGGCTTCCAACTCTTTCAAATCATGTATCGGGGATCTTCAGAAGGTATTGGATGCGAATCCTGGTAGAAAGGATATAACAGATGAGATGAAGAAGGCGAAGGTTTATATGGCTAATTTAGACAGATAAATCCACATCAAGATATTCTTCTAAAAAATAAAACCCTGGGCTCAGACGAGTTCAGGGTTTTATTTTGCCGTTTATTTTGTAGGTATTGTTTCCGAGTCCTCTGACGTCCTGTTCCTTTTTAATAGAGTAGAGGGAGTCTGGGTAGTACTTGAGCGTCTCGGAAGACGTATAGATTTCGTTATTGACCCGGCTGTTGATTTCAATGGCGGAAATCTTTCTTCCGGATCGCTCTATGCTAATCTTTCTCACCTTGAGGCTGGTATCAAGTGCGGTGTAGCTCGTTACGTTTTTTTCTTTTTTTACGGCATAACTGTTTTTCCAGGACGGCTTGTTGATATCGGAGGAAATGAATAGGTCCAGCTCCTTTTTCCAGTCGGTAATTTTGACTTCTTGCTCCTCAATCTTTCCATTGTGATCTACCTGCTTTAACACGCCCTGATCCTTGCGGTTCAAACGTTCTGCCTCAGTAGTAAAAAAGCCCCCGATATCAAAAAAAGTATTCTGATTATCCGGAGCTTTTTTATCTCCTGTACACGATGTCGCGTACAGAAGAATGAATGTTGTAAAAACTTGTCTATATAAGGACATTACCAGTCATTTTTTCAGGAATAGGGACCCCCAGAAGACGCAGGACGGTAGGCGCAATATCTCCCAGTTTTCCATCAGCCACTTTCGTGCAATCTTTATCGATAAGAATGCAAGGAACCAGGTTCGTGGTATGAGCAGTGTTAACAGATCCGTCTTCGTTGACCATGTAATCAGCGTTACCATGGTCTGCGATAATGATGAATGAGTATCCATTCTTCAAACCACACTCTACGACGTCTTTGAGACAGCTATCAACCGTTTCAACAGCCTTAACTACTGCCGAGAAGACACCTGTATGGCCTACCATATCCGGATTCGCGAAGTTGAGGCATATGAAGTCTGGCTTTCCTTCGGGGATTTCTTCGCAAATGGCGTCTCTGATGCCCAGAGCACTCATCTCTGGTTGCAGGTCATAAGTTGCCACTTTCGGCGAAGGAACTAATAAGCGTTTTTCACCAACGAAGGGTGTTTCTTTACCTCCGGAGAAGAAAAATGTCACGTGTGGATATTTTTCCGTCTCGGCAATTCTTACCTGAGTTTTGTTATTATTCTCCAGCACCTCACCTAAAGTTTCCGAAAGGTCGTCCTTTGTGAATATCGTTTGAACACCTTTGAATGTATCATCGTAAGTGGTCATGGTAACATACCGAAGATTTAGAGGTACCATGTCATAATCAGGGAATGCTTTTTGAGTCAGCGCTACAGTGATTTCACGGCCTCTGTCTGTTCTGAAGTTGAAGCATATGACGACATCGCCCTCTTTGATGCGGGTAATAGGCGCACCGAACTCATCAACCTTAATTGTGGGTTTGATAAACTCGTCTGTAATGCCTTCTGCATAAGACTCCTCCAGGGAAGCAATTAGATCCTGCGTATGTGAGCCGGTTCCGTGAACAAGAAGATCATAAGCTTGCTTCACACGTTCCCATCTGTTGTCGCGATCCATTGCGTAGTACCGGCCGATAAGAGAAGCGATCTGTACCTGTGAATCTGCTGTGTAATCAAGCAGGTCCTTAATATATGCTCTTCCTCCGTTAGGGTCTGTGTCACGTCCGTCAGTGAAGGCGTGCAGGAATACACCCGGGACTGCAGCGGCCTTTGCGGCATCGCATAATCCTTTAATATGTTTAATATGTGAATGAACACCACCGTCAGATACAAGTCCGATCAGATGTACATTCTTATTTTCCGCGATAGCGTATTTAAAAGCGTCCTGAATAACCGGGTTCGTGTTGAACTCCAGATCGTCAACGGCTTTATGAATTCTTCCAAGTTCCTGATACACCACGCGACCTGCGCCGAGGTTCATGTGTCCAACTTCTGAATTCCCCATTTGCCCTGCGGGTAAACCAACAGCGACGCCTGAAGCTTCGAGCTTAGAATTTGGATACGTTTCTATAAGGTGATCGAAGAAGGGTGTTTTTGCTGCTATGATCGCGTTGGAAGCATCAGCCTTGCCATAGCCCCAACCATCAAGAATTATAAGTGCTACTTTTTTATTTTCCACAGAACAAATATAGGCTTGAATAATTAGTATGCAAAGTGAGCTGAATCATATTATTATGTTTTGTAGGATAACAAAACGATAATTTTAATGTATTTGTTAATTTAGCGGACTTTATGAAAGAATACGAAGATTTACTTGACCAATTCATCACAAACGCCCTTTTAGAAGATATTGGATCGGGCGACCATACATCGCTCGCTACAATTCCGGGAGAAAAGCAGGGAGCAGCCCGCTTAATAATTAAAGAGGAGGGGGTTTTGGCCGGGGTTGAAGTGGCGCTGGCAATCTTTCAGCGTGTTGATCCAAAATTAGCAGTTACGGTTCATATCGAAGACGGGGCAAAAGTCTCTTATGGGGATATCGCCCTCACGGTAAAGGGAAATGTGTATTCTATTCTTACCGCAGAGCGCCTGGTTTTAAATACCATGCAGAGAATGAGTGGTATAGCCTCTACAACCTCGAGGATCGTGTCAAGACTGGAAGGTACCGGTACGCGCGTACTTGACACCAGAAAGACGACTCCTAATTTGAGATTTTTGGAAAAAAAGGCTGTTGAAATTGGAGGAGGAGTGAATCATCGCTTTGGGTTGTACGACATGATCCTGATTAAGGATAATCATGTTGACTACGCAGGTGGCATAAAGAATGCTTTAACGGCCACCCGTGAGTATTTAAAGAAAAACTCGTTGTCACTAGAGGTCGAAATTGAAGTAAGAAATCTAGTGGAGCTGGAAGAAGTGATGGAAGCGGGAGGGGCAGACAGAATTCTTCTAGATAATTTTAAATATGACGATCTCAAGAAGGCTGTCAAAATGATCGGTGGTAAGTACGCTACGGAAGCTTCGGGCGGTATTGTGGAAGAGGAAATAGCACATTATGCAGCATGCGGCGTCGATTTTATTTCAATGGGTGCACTTACTCATTCTGTTAAGAGTTTGGATATGAGTTTGAAAGCTATTAGTTAGCTGTCGAACTAAAACAATAGAGCCAATTAATTCTTGATAATTAGTATTATTGCATACTGAATGATATCCATATATTCTATTGCAGCTATTTTCGCTGCTTATCTTTTTGGATCGGTTCCCAGTGCGGTCTGGATCGGACAAGCTTTTTACGGGATCGACGTTCGTGAGTACGGAAGCGGAAATGCAGGCGCCACAAATACGTTTAGGGTACTGGGAACTAAGGCCGGCATTACGGTGATGGTTCTGGACATTTTAAAAGGATTCACCGCCACGAATCTGGCTTACTTCATAGGGCTTTCCATTACAGGACCTCATAACTCGGTGCAATTTGTAAATTATCAGCTCGCCCTCGGTATCACAGCAGTGATGGGACACTTGTTTCCTATTTTTGCCGGATTCAGAGGCGGTAAGGGAATCGCTACCTTGTTTGGGATGGTGTTAGCAGTACATTTTCAGGCTTCTGTAGTCTGTGTTTCGGTGTTTTTAACCGTGCTGATGCTAACCAGGTATGTGTCCCTGAGCTCGATCATTGCGGGATTCTCGTTTCCGTTAAGCATTATATTTATTTTTCATTCGCCGCTCCGGTCTATCGTTTTGTATGGAATGTGCATCTGCGTGCTGATTCTGATAACACATCAGAAAAACATCGAAAGACTGCTAAAAGGGAAGGAATCCAAGATAAATATGTTCAAAAAGAAAACCGCCGTATAGTTTTTTTGTTGCATTGAGAAATCACACACAAGGTTATGAAAAGAATAAAAACCCCATTTACTTTTATACTTATAGCCGTATTAGCGGCATGCTCTACTGTTCCATTGACCGGAAGAAGACAACTAAATCTGGCGAATTCACAGGAAATTCAGACACAATCGGTGCAAGCCTATCGTGAGTTTCTTAAGGATCCGAAAAATGTAGTCGTGACGTCAGGTGCGGATGCACAGCGTGTAAAACAGGTAGGTAGTAAGATTGCCGCTGCAATCGACCGATATCTGCGTGAGAACGGGTACGCGAACCAATATAATTTTACCTGGGAGTTCAACCTGGTAAAGAGCAATGATATTAATGCCTGGTGCATGCCGGGTGGTAAGGTAGCGGTTTACACCGGAATTTTACCAGTAACTCAAACCGAGGCAGGTTTAGCAACCGTTATGGGGCATGAAATTGCGCATGCTATAGCCAGACACTCTGAGGAGCGTTATTCTCAAACCTTGGGTGCTCAGGCTCTGGGAGGAGTTGTAGGTGCAGCAACTGGTTCTGAAGGTATTTCGCAACTTTATGGTCTGGGCGGTCAGCTGGCGCTTCTAAAATACGGCAGAAGTCAGGAGTCGGAAGCCGATCGTTTGGGACTTATATTTATGGCGATGGCCGGATATAACCCAAGCAACGCAGTATCTTTCTGGCAACGCATGGCTTCGGCTAAGCAGAACAACGGGGCAACTCCGGAATTCCTGAGTACGCACCCTAGCGACGCCACGCGTATCAACGATATTCAAAAGCGCTTACCTGAAGCGATGAAGTATTATACAGGCAAATAATCACTATTGGCCTAAAACATCTAACATAGCCTTTGCTTTAAGCATGCATTCCTTGTATTCAAGTTCTGCATCTGAAGCAAAGGTTATTGCACTACCTACCTGAAATGAAAGATACTGATTGGTCTGGTTGTAAATCAGGCTTCTGATCACCACATTAAAATCGAAGTCTTTTTCCACAGTAAAATAGCCTACAGCGCCTGAATAGATGCCTCTTTTAGTCTCTTCAAATTGCTCAATAAGCTCCATGGAGCGAACCTTCGGGGCACCGGTCATTGATCCCATAGGGAATGCATCTTTGATGATAGAAACGACGCTGGTGTCGTCGGACACTTTAGATGTTACCGTCGATATCATCTGATGTACTTGTTGGAATGAATAAATTTTGCAAAGTTCTTCAACCTTTACGGTCCCAGGTATTGCCGATTTGGTCAGGTCATTTCTGACGAGATCTACAATCATGATATTTTCGGCAAGTTCCTTATCATTTTCCAGTAACGTGCGCTTAAGCTCTTCATCCTCTTTCTGATCCGCTCCGCGCGCAGCCGTTCCTTTGATGGGCTGTGATATCACTTTCGCTCCGATTTTTTTCATGAAGCGCTCGGGGGATGAGGACATGATGTACTTGTCGCGCAGCTTAAAGAAGGAGGAAAAGGGTGCGGGCGACAGTCGATTTAGTTGGATAAAAGCCGTAAGTGGATCGATATCTGCGTCCTCAGAAAAGAACTGCTGACAGAAGTTCATCTCGTAAATATCGCCTCTCCGAATGTGCTCCCTGATTCTATTTACTTTTTGGATATATGATTCCCTTGAAATGCTGGATTGCATTTTGCCATCAAAGTTTAACTTTCGCGTTATTGGTTTGACCGCGTTGATCTTCTCAAACAAAGAGGGAGTGTCTGAAAGGATCTCGACCGTATTGTCTTTTATCAATAAGAGATGCTGGGGCACGAAAAAGTACATATCCGGAAAATGGAGCCTGTCGGGATTAGACGAGTTCAGGTCTTCAAGCTCATTTTTTACGTCATAGCAAATGAATCCGGGGGTAAAGGCCGCGTTCTCGTTCAGGAAATCACTCAATCCGCTGAAAGTGTCGTCACTTGTGGGTACAAACTCTTTTTTTACGCCTGCAGCAATAATAGCAGTATAACTCGAGTAACGGTCTTTGTACTCATTGGAATCAAAAAAACAAGCCACTTCGAATGAAGTGGCCCATTGCAAAGCTTTACGCTTAAATTCGGATATACTATCAAGAATACAATCCACAGATTGCATAATCAGAATACTTTAGTTTAAAACCAGAGTCTGAACACGGTCGGGACCGACAGAAAGGTACTTTACCGGTACTCCGACATGCTGCTCTATATACTTGACGTAAGCAGAAAGTCTCTCAGGAATCTCCTCTATGGTCTTGATACCTGTCAGATCCTCATTCCATCCTGGGATTTCTTCGAGGATCGGCTTCGCAGGAACACTGCAGATATCATAAGGCATATAATCGATCGTTTCGCCATTGTAATCGTAATGTGTACAAGCGTAGATCTTATCAAAGCCACTCAGTACGTCTGCTTTGGTCATAACCAGCTCTGTCACTCCGTTCAGCATGACTGCGTATCTAAGAGCAGGAATATCAATCCATCCACATCTTCTCGGTCTTCCGGTAGTTGCACCAAATTCATGTCCGATCTGACGAAGCTGTTCGCCTGTCTCATCGAATAATTCGGTAGGGAAGGGGCCACTGCCGACCCGGGTACAATATGCTTTAAATATCCCGATTACTGAACCGATCTTTTGCGGAGCAATACCCAAGCCTGTGCAAGCTCCGGCAGCTGTCGTGTTTGAAGAAGTAACAAAGGGATAAGAACCGAAATCAACATCCAACATCGCGCCCTGAGCTCCTTCAGCAAGAACAGTCTTGCCTTCCTGCAGGTATTGGTTCACGAAATGCTCGCTATCGACCATTGGAATAGATTTCAGGTACTCTATCGCATCAAAGAAAGTCTTTTCTTTTTCGGAAAAGTCAGGGATCTCTCCATAATGGGAAAGAATGGATTTATGCTTAGCGACGAGTTTGTCATAGCGTTCCTTAAAGTCAGGTAGTTGGGCATCACCTACACGGAGTCCGTTACGGCCTGTTTTGTCCATGTAAGTAGGGCCAATTCCTTTCAGTGTAGAACCAATTTTGTCTTCGCCCATTTTGCTTTCAGACGCTGCGTCAAGAAGCTGATGTGTAGGCAGGATCAAATGAGCTTTACGCGCAATAACCAGCTTTTTAGCGGCTACAGGGTCGAACCCACTTGTTTTAAGATTGTCCAGTTCACGCTTTAAAATTATAGGATCTATGACCACACCATTTCCGATCAGATTCATCGTCTTTGCGTTGAAGATGCCGGAAGGAATAGTGTTCAATACATATTTTTGATTGTCGAACTCCAGGGTGTGCCCTGCGTTCGGTCCGCCCTGAAATCTTGCGATCAGATCGTAATTTTGACTAAGGACATCAACGATTTTTCCTTTGCCTTCGTCGCCCCATTGGAGGCCTAAAAGTACATCAACTGCCATGAGTGATTGTGGTAATATTAATTTTTAGAATATGAATCACAGTATCCTTCCTTTAGTTTGGAACAGTTACCGTAAAGATTAAGTGAATGATGCTTGATTTCAAATTTCAGAAGGTCTCCCATCATACTTTGAATTTGTCCGATACGTGGATCACAGAATTCGACTACTTTTCCGCAGTCTATGCAAATGATATGATCATGTTGCTTGTAACCGTAAGATTTCTCAAACTGAGCCATGTTCTTGCCAAACTGGTGTTTGGTAACCAGGTCGCATGATACGAGGAGTTCCAGGGTATTGTACACCGTCGCGCGGCTGACCCTGTACTTCTTGTTTTTCATATGGATGTATAACGACTCGACATCGAAATGGTCGTTACGTGAATAGATTTCTTCAAGAATGGCAAAACGCTCAGGGGTTCTCCTTAGACTTTTATTTTCAAGGTAAGCCTCAAAAATCTTTTTAACCATTGCTATAGTTTCTTGTAAAGGCATATTCTTTTTAGACTCAGCGTTCAAATTTATCCAAAATATTAACAAAACTTAAATTTCTTTACGATGCCTTAGTAATGTTACGCGGTTCAGAGTCAAATCGTGTTACTGCGGTGACGCCTTTAACCTGTTTCAGTTTTCGGATCAGGTTTTCGAGATGGTGGGTGTCGTTGACATATACCATAATGGAGCCTTCAAAAATGCCTTCGTTGCTATCTACGGTAATCGATCTCATGTTGACTTTAAAGTCGTTTGAGATAACCGTGGTTAATTTGTTGATCAGGCCAACTTCATCTATGCCGGTGATTCTTAGGCCGGTCAGGAACGCAAGTTCTTTTTGGGAAGTCCATTTGGCCTTTACAACACGGTAGCCATAATTTGCCATTAGCTTGGTTGCATTCGGACAGTTTGTGCGGTGAATTTTGATGCCGTCATTAACGGTTATAAATCCAAACACGTCGTCTCCCGGGATAGGATTGCAGCAGTTTGATAGCTTGTAATCAATCTTTTGCAGGTCTTCACCAATGAGTAAGGTATCACTCTCCTTGGCTTTTACCTTGTTCATAATGCCCTCCAGCTGGGTGGCAGCAATCCTTTCAGGAGTACGGCTCTCCACTACCTTTTCAGACGCCTGGAACTCTTTCAGGTTTTTCAGGTCGATACCGCCTTTTGCGATCGTATAGAATAGGTCAAGCGTATTGTTAAACTTGAAGTAGAACGCTATTTTATGGATGTTTTCGGTGTTGTAGGTGATCTTCAGAGACTTTAGCTTTCTCTCAAGAATTTCTTTCCCTTCTTCCGCAACGCGGCGCTTCTCTTCCTTAAGCGAAGATTTGATCTTGGACTTAGCCTTCGCTGTAACCACGAAATTCAGCCAGTCTTCTTTGGGCGATTGCTTACTTGAGGTGATAATTTCAACCTGATCTCCGTTCTGAAGCTTGTGAGATAGCGGTACCAGCTTATGGTTAACCTTGGCACCAATACATCTGATACCGATATCGGAATGAATCTCAAACGCAAAGTCAAGTGCTGTAGCATCCAACGGTAGCTGCATTAACGCACCCTTTGGGGTAAAGATGAAAATCTCGTCCGAAAACAGGTTCATCTTGAAGTCGTCCAGAAAGTCGAGGGCGTTTGACTCCGGATTTTTCAGAAGCTCGCGCACTTTTTGGATCCAAAGATCCAGTCCGCTGTCGGCTGATGATTCTTTGTACTTCCAATGTGCGGCGAATCCTTTCTCCGCAATCTCGTTCATTCGTTGTGTTCTGATCTGTACTTCTACCCATTGACCTTTGGGGCCCATTACAGTGGTGTGCAATGATTCATAACCGTTGGCCTTGGGCGAAGAAACCCAGTCGCGCAGCCGGTCGGGGTTGGGTCTGTAAAGGTCAGTAACGATGGAATAAGCTTTCCATGCATCTGCCTTTTCAGTTTCGGGTTTGCTGTCGAGAATAATCCGGATCGCGAAAAGGTCATAGACTTCTTCAAAGGGAACTCCCTTTTTACGCATTTTGTTCCAGATGGAGTGGATGGATTTGGGTCTTCCGTATACGTCGGCATTCAGACCCTGCGCAGCAAGTATATCTTTGATCGGTCCGGCGAATTCTTTTATGTAAGATTCCCGTTCCGCTTTTTTCTCGTTCAATTTTCTGGCAACGAACTTGTACGTTTCTCTCTCCGTGTACTTCATGGAAAGGTCTTCCAGTTCGGATTTCATGGCGTACAGACCGAGGCGGTGTGCCAGGGGTGCATACAGATAGATCGTTTCAGATGAGATCTTCAGCTGCTTGTCGCGCGGCATGTGGTCCATCGTGCGCATATTGTGCAGACGGTCCGCTAGTTTTATGAGGATCACCCTGACGTCGTCGGCCAGAGTGAGCAACATTTTGCGAAAATTTTCCGCCTGTAAGGAGCTGTTATAATCGAATACTCCGGAAATTTTAGTGAGCCCGTCAATGATCTTGGCTACCTTTTTTCCGAACTCGCGTTCAATATCTTCGAGGGTAATGGCTGTATCTTCGACAACATCATGTAAAAGCGCACACACGATAGAGGTTGTGCCGAGGCCAATCTCCTGTGCGGCGATCTGGGCAACCGCAATGGGGTGGTAGATATAAGGCTCACCCGATTTCCTCCGCATATCTTTGTGACTATCCAAGGCAAGATCAAAAGCCTGTCTTATCAGCCTTTTATCGCCCTTTTGCATGGTAGGCTTGCAAGCTTTTAATAGGGCTCTGTAACGCTTAAGAATTTCGTTCTTCTCCGCTTCAATATCTATCACCAATTCGTTCATCTTCAATTGCTCAGGATTTCGTATTCTTTATACTTATTTACAACTATTTGGGTTACATTTACGTATTGCCGAAATAAATATATATACGATTAAGGGTGTATGTTTCTATTAACTAAGATATGAAAAAAATTACTTTTTTCTTCATTACGGTGATGTTATTGACCGGTTTTGCATACGGTCAGAGCAATAATGACATTCCCGTGAAAGGAATTAACGATACCATCCGCGTAGCTATTACTCGGGATGACATGGGCTATATGATTCCCTGGATACCACTCTCAGATGTTTGGATTACGAACACACGCATTTTCAAATCTCCAGAGGCCAGGCAAAAATTCAACAGGTTGAGATATAACGTTCTTAAGGTGCTTCCTTATGCGAAGTTTGCACGCAGCCGCTACAGCAGATTGCATGAGGAGCTTGAGCTGACCGAGAATAAAAAGGAGCAAAGAAAGCTGGTAAAGGCCTGCGAAAAGGAAATCAAAGACATGTTCAATAAGGAGATCAAGAATATGACCATTACTCAAGGAGAGATTCTGATTAAACTGATTGACAGGGAAACCGGGAACAGTAGTTATGAGTTGGTGAAAGAGCTTAAAGGTGGTTTCAGGGCCTTTTGTTATCAGTCGGTAGCTAAGGTGTTTGGTCATAACCTAAAGCAGAAATATGACCCTGCTCAGGAACGTGACATCGAAAATATCATTCAACGTTCAGGTTATTACGGCAGCTATAGCTTTAACTAACGATCGGATGACTTTTGTTTTTTTGTAAAGTCTTATTTTTGGCCTTACATGAAACTAGATATACTCGTCTTTGCGGTCCACCCGGACGATGCTGAACTTGGATGTTCGGGAACCTTATTGAAACATAAAGCCGCCGGAAAAAAGGTGGGAATTATAGATCTTACCCGGGGAGAGCTCGGAAGCAGGGGCTCCGCCGAGATCCGTGATGCAGAGGCCAGGGACGCGGCTTCGATCCTGGACCTGGACATTCGCGAAAACCTGGCTATGAGGGACGGCTTTTTTAAGAATGATGAGGAGCATCTTTTGGAAGTGATCCGGAAAATCCGCCAGTACCAGCCACACATTGTAATCGGAAATGCATTAACAGACAGGCATCCTGATCATGGGAGGGCATCTAAACTGATCAACGATGCCGTGTTTTTATCGGGGCTGGTTAAGATCCAGACAGAGATGGATGGCCTTCCTCAGCAGCAATGGCGCCCTGATCTTTTGCTTCACTTTATTCAGGATACTTATATCAAACCGGATGTAGTTATCGATGTGACGGAGTTTTGGGACAAGAAAATGGAATCTATCCATGCGTATAAAACCCAGTTCTATTCTCCGGATTATGATGAGGAGAACCAAACTTACATTTCTAATCCGGATTTCGTGAGATCGATAGAGGCCCGGGCGCGTGATTATGGCAAAAGCATAGGGGTAAGGTTTGCAGAGGGCTTTACATCATCCAAGCTACTTGGAGTGGAAAGTTTGTTTGATCTCAGGTAGCGCGCTGGCTTCCTTTGAGGGCATCGGCGATTTGTTCCTTCATACCCAACAACCCAAACAGTCCGCCCGTATGGATCGCCAGGATAGTTGACCCTTTCGGAAAGTGGTCCTTTCGGATCAGGTCATAAAGGGCAAACATCATTTTTCCGGTGTAGACAGGGTCCAGAAGGATTCCCGTCTTTGAGGTAAAATAACCTATGAACTCAAGTAGTTCGGTTGTTGTTCTGGCATAGCCACCAAAGTTATAGTCGTTATGAAAGCTATAGGATGGTGGTGAGTCAAAATATGCATTGATTTCTTCTTTTAAAAAATCCGCACCTTTTAGTACCGGTATGCAGTGGCAGTGAGTGTATAGGTGAGCGTCTTGCATTCCTTTAACAAGCCCCGCGAATGTAGTGCCTGTGCCAGCGGCACAAAATAGGTGATCGTAGGGCCGCTTCAGCTCTGCAACGATGTCCGCACATCCCTGCATGGCATGATATCCGGCACCCCCCTCGTCTATGAATATCGCCTTGGGATCTTGAGAAAACTTTTCATCGAAGAGAGTTTTTTTATCGCGGTAAGCAGTCCGGTCAGTAAAAATAAGTTCCATCCCAAACACTCTGCAGAGAACAAGCACGTCTGAATTGACGTCTTCGCCGCGAACGAAAGCCGTGCTTTTTAATCCATATTTAGCTGCAGCGCATGCGGTGGCCAAAAGATGATTGGACCAAACACCACCGAAAGTTACCAAATGATCCTGGTTTTTATTCTTTGCCTCCTGGATATTCAATTTTAGTTTTCGCCACTTATTCCCTGATATAAAGGGATGTATCATATCATCGCGTTTAAGAAATACCCGTATGCCCTTATCGGTGAAGAGTGGATCATGAAATTGTTCCTCGGGGCTGTATATCTGAAATTCGTTCATATTCGATGATAAGGGTCAAAAATAAAGTAAAATCTTACTTTTGTGCCATGTTGGAAGAACAAGATAGCGTTGAGCAGGAAGAACAGGACTTGTATGAACACTTTAGTATAGTCGTTGATAAGGGACAGTCTCTTTTGCGTATAGATAAATTTCTGATGAACAGAATCGAGAATGCGTCCAGAAACAGGATTCAGAACGCTATTGATGCAGGAAGCGTTCTGGTGAATGAGAAGGTGGTAAAACCCAGTTATAAGGTTAAACCCCTGGATGTAATTTCCATCGTTCTGGCCCATCCGCCAAGAGATACAGAAGTGTATCCGGAAGATCTTCCAATCAACATTGTTCATGAAGATGATGATCTGTTGATCATTAATAAGGTGCCGGGTATGGTTGTTCACCCCGGTTATAACAATTACTCGGGTACGCTTGTAAACGCATTGGTGTACCATTTTCAGCAGCTGCCGCAAATGCCGGGCAATGACGGAAGACCCGGGTTGGTTCATCGTATTGATAAAGATACATCGGGCTTGCTGGTGATTAGCAAGAATGAATATTCCATGGCTTACCTGGCGAAGCAGTTCTTTGACCACTCTATTGAACGGAAGTATTTGGCACTGGTATGGGGTGATCTGACCGAGGATGGCACGGTGACGGGCTATATAGGGAGGAGTTTGAAAGATCGCAGAGTAATGGACAATTATGATGACGAAACGCGAGGTAGATGGTCTGTAACCCACTACAGGATCGTAGAGCGTTTGGGTTATGTAACGCTTATAGAGTGTCAGCTGGAAACAGGCAGGACGCATCAGATTCGTGCGCATATGAAGCATATAGGTCATCCGCTTTTCAACGATGCTATCTATGGTGGCGACAAGATTTTAAAGGGGACTATCTTCAACAAGTACAGGCAGTTTGTAGATAACTGCTTCCAGATCATGCCGAGGCAGGCGCTTCATGCGCGTTCACTTGGGTTCGTTCATCCGAAAACGAAGAAGTCTGTGCTCTTCGAGTCGGAGCTTCCTGAAGATTTTCAGGGAGTTTTAGAAAAATGGAGAAATTATCTCGAGCATCGCAAGGAGGATTAGTGTTAAGAGTAGAATTGTAAAAATGAGCTTTATAAATATAAACGGAGAAATTTTAGCGTCGGGTCAGGCCAATATCAGTGTAGGGAACAGGGCGTTTAAATATGGAGATGGTTTATTCGAGTCCATGCGCATGATGAGGGGAAAGCTTATGTTTGCAGACCTTCATGCACAGCGGTTGAGAGAGGGGATGGATGTTCTTCATATAGATGGTGCGGCCATTATCACGCAGGAATTTCTCGAAGAAAAAGTACGGCAATTGGCTATCCGTAATAATATTAGAGATAATGCCCGGGTGAGGTTAACTGTATTTCGCGATGGAGATGGTCTGTATAGTCCGGTGAGCAACGATATAGGATACGTAATAGAGATGTCGCGCACCGACCAGCAGGACTACACTGCTAACTATAAAGGCTTGATCGCACAGGTGTATGAAGATATGACGAAGCCGATCAACATGCTTTCCAATTTGAAAACGTGCAATTCGTTGTTATACGTAATGGCGGGAATTTTTCGAAAGAAGAATTCGCTGGATGAGGTGTTTATTCTGAATCAGAAAGGCTTTTTGTGTGAAGGGATGAGCACGAACCTGTTTGTTCTTTATCAACAGCATCTTTATACTCCATCGCTGGAAGAGGGCTGTATTGCCGGGGTGATGCGTTCGGTTGTGATTCGCCTGGCAGAAGACAACGGTATCGAGGTAATCGAGGCTCAGATAAATCCGGACATATTGAACGAAGCAGACGAGGTCTTTGTAACCAATGCAACCACGGGTATCCAATGGATAATGGGTTTTAATGGGAAAAGATACTTTAATAAGCTTTCAAATGAGTTTTTGGGATATCTGAATGCAATCGCTTAAAACGTTTCGTCGCTCTCGTCGAAAGTCGCTGCGTGGCTCAAAACATATTTTAAAAATCCTAGTATTATTCCAATGCTGATGATGAGTGCCATAACTACGTGGTTTTAATTCCTTGCCACGTAACAAATGTGGGTATTTATACGTATTTATAATATGATCATCAGATCGTAATAATATGATCTCTCGCATAAATTCTTTGTGTTATCGCACAAAGACTCGGGTGATTTTGCTGGCTTTATGACTAACTCAGTTCATGCTTAGATTCTTTGTACTTGTACTCGTGTTTGTTTGCGCTTCGAATGCTTTCTGCCAGGACGTGAAAGACATTTATGGGTCTGTTACGGACGATACCAATACACCTGTTTCTTTTGCGTCGGTCTTTGTGAAGGATATGAATGTCAGCACGATGGCTAATGAGAACGGTTACTTCAAGTTGAGCATCAAGCCGGGGACCTATACCCTTGTTTTCAGATTTGTAGGTTATAAGAGCGTTGAGCGTCAGATTGAGCTTATTGAGTCGACGCGTGAAGACGTGATATTGTCAAAGGACAGTTACACCCTCGACGAAGTTCATATAACAGAGAAGAAAGAGGATCCGGCTAACGCGGTCATTCGTAATATTATTTCTAAAAGGAAATATTTACGGTCTACGCCGTCTTATGAATGTGATGTTTATACAAAAGGCGTACAGAAGTTGATGGACGCTCCGAAGCGCATCTTGGGCGAGAACGTTGGTAAGACCCTAAAACTAGACTCGAACAGAAGAGGGATTTTATATCAGTCGGAAACACAGTCGAAGCTTTTCTTTCGATACCCTGAGCGGAAGGAGATTATGCTGGCATCTAAAGTGGCGGGCGACAACCAGGGCTTCAGCTTCAACCGCGCACTTGATCTTCAGATAAACTTTTATGATAATACCATAAAATGGGCAGCATTTGGAAATCTGCAGTTCGTTTCGCCAGTAGCCGACAATGCATTTCAATATTATTCGTATCAACTGATGGGCACCATCATTGAAAATGGCCTTGAAATAGAAAAGATTAAGGTTAGCCCCTTGAAAAAATATGCGCCTACGTTCAGCGGTTTTATCTATGTGATTAAGGGCGATGGGCGACTGTATAGTGTGGATCTCTACCTCACTGACGAATCACGGATTAATTTCGTGGACACTATGCATATTTCCCAGCATTACCGGGAAGTGCAAAAAACACACTGGCTCCCGTCTGACATAACCATACGGTTTAAAGGGAAGGTGCTTGGATTCGAGTTTGCCGGTTACTATACGGGGCTATACAGCAACTATCGGCCAAATCCGGTATTTCCAGAGAATTTTTTCAGAGACGAGATATTGCGCATTGAGCCCAGTGTAAATACTTTTGATGACGGCTGGTGGGATGAAAGCCGGCCCGTTCCGCTGACAAAGGAAGAGGAACAGAATTACTCTGATAAAAAGGATGTTTTGAAGAGGACGGAATCTAAAGCATACCGGGATTCGCTGCAGAGGGAAGCAAACAAGTTTAAGCCTGTAAGGTATGCGCTGGTTGGACAGCGAATCGAAAATATAGAGAACAACAGCTATTGGTTTATTTATCCGTTGCATAACACGGTATTCTATAACACAGTGGAAGGATGGGGCGCCAGGCTGCGGGCTCGCCATGTAAAACGCTATGGTTTTAAGCGTTCTCTCGAGATTGAGCCTAATCTGCGCTATGGTACTTCCAGTAAAACAACAAACGCGAATGTTGAAGTGACCTACCGTGTTGACACTTTACATCACGCCAGTTTTTCTTTTAGAGGAGGAAGTGACTTTCTCGATCTGAACAGCCGCGGTACGGTCAATCTTTTCTATAATACGCTGACTACGCTTTTTGAGGGGAAGAACTATCTGAAATTATATCGGTCCAATTTCGCCGCGTTTAGTGCTCAGAGAGAAATTCTCGACGGATTGATGCTGAATGTCGGAACAGAGGTTTCGAGGAGGATTCCGATGCGAAACTCGTCATTCAGTTCGATATTTGACCGTACGGCAAAGATGATCACCTCCAATAATCCACTCGATCCAGCGACTGAAGAAGATGTGTTTCCTATAAACAACGCCTTCAGTATCGAGGCGAAGCTTTCCTATACTTATGGCCAGAAATATACCACGCGGCCCGATGGAAAAATTTATGAGCCGGCGAGATATCCTACCCTGATGGTTAACTACCGAAAGGGCATACCAGGCGCTTTTAATTCCGCTGTAAATTACGATTTCTTCGCTATAGACCTTTTTCAGGACAAGATTTCCGCAGGCTTATGGGGGTATAGCTCTTTTTATATTTCTGCCGGTAAGTTTCTTAACTCAAAATCACTGTTTTATCCGGATATGAGACATTTTACGGGTAACCAGACCGCTATTTATAATCCATTGTTTCCTAATTTTCACTTTCTTGATTTCTACGCTTATACTACGAACGACAGGTATATTGAGGCGCATTATGAGCATAATTTTGCAGGGAAGTTTCTCAGTAAAGTTCCGCTTATCAGAAAGTTAAAATTGGAGGAGATTGTTGGGGGAGCTGTGTTAGCTCAGCCTGTGACGAACTATCAGGAAGCATATATAGGGCTTCAGCGACTTGTATTTCGGATCGACTATGGGTTATCATGGACTCCTGATAAGAAAGTGTATCAGGCGTTCCGCTTCTTCTATGGTTTTTAAGAATTGCTGTTAGAACCAATCATCGCTTACTAATTTCTTTTCAGAAGATAATATCTGGTTTTTCATGAACAAGAGATGTTTATTGTTGATTTTATCTGATAGTTATTTTGTTCTGATGGTGTTATTTGCTGAATCATGGGCCTTTTTGTTCTGATATTTGTTGATGTTGCGTATTTTGTGAACAGTTTTTTGAGATTTTATCTCGAAAAAATTACTTTTTCCGTTTGTTTAATAATTTAATTAGCTAAATTCATTAAAAAGTTACTTAAATCTTGGATAAATGAAAAAAGTATTACCGTTTCTACTACTGATCGCCGCAGTTGTACTGGGATTGATCTTTCCGTCGGTTGAGCCGACGATGGCAAAAGAAAGCACACTTGATTCGGGGGACACTGCCTGGTTGCTGGTTTCTACAGCACTGGTGTTATTGATGACCCCCGGCCTTGCTTTTTTTTATGGAGGTATGGTGAGAAAAAAGAACGTGATTTCTACCATGTTACAGAGCTTTGTGTGTATGGGTTTGATCACTGTCTTATGGGTGGTTTTTGGTTTCAGCCTCGCGTTTGGTGACGATATAGGAGGGATTATCGGAGATCCTTCTACCTTTTTCATGATGAAAGGTATGCTGGGCGATTCTTCCTGGCCGATGATGCCTACGGTTCCCTTAGTATTATTTGCCATGTTTCAGCTGAAATTTGCGGTAATTACGCCCGCACTCATCACTGGTGCATTCGCTGAGAGAATTCGCTTTAATTCCTACCTGATTTTCCTTTGTCTTTTCATGATCGTAATATATGTTCCCTTGGCACATGCAACATGGCATCCGGAGGGGATACTCTTCCAAAAAGGCGTTCTTGATTTCGCCGGGGGTACCGTAGTGCATATGTCTGCGGGCTGGGCAGCACTTGCGTCTGCAATATTCCTGAAGGGTAGGACCTCTCCAGAACACGCCCCTGCACGAATTAGTTATGTGATGCTGGGAACCGGACTTCTTTGGTTTGGCTGGTTTGGTTTCAATGCTGGATCTGCAGGAGGAGCCGGACCGCTCGCAGCAACCGCTCTGGCGACAACCACGACTGCCTCCGCAGCAGCGGCAATGGCCTGGGTATTTTTCGATATGTTTAGAGGAAAACGACCAACAGCCATTGGAGCATGCATAGGTGCGGTTGTTGGTTTGGTAGCGATTACTCCCGCCGCAGGCTTTGTATCAGTGCCTCATTCATTGGTGATTGGTACTGTAGCAGCTGTTGTAAGCAACCTCGTTGTGATCTGGAGAGGCAGGACCAAGATCGATGATACACTGGATGTGTTTCCCTGCCATGGCGTAGGTGGAATGGTGGGTATGTTATTGACAGGCGTGTTTGCTAACCAGAATGTAAATGCCGGAAATACCACTGGAAACGGTTTGTATTTTGGTGAGACTCACTTGTTTTTCACCCACCTGGTTACCCTGATTGTTGTTTCGATTTTCGCATTTGTTGGGTCCTATGTTTTATTGTTGGTTACAAATGCTATCAGCCCGCTGAGAGTTTCGGAAGAAGATGAGATTCTAGGTCTCGACGCAACTCAGCATGGTGAAGAGCTTTAGTCACATTATTATTAGTTAGCGTTTGTAACACTCATCTTAAACAGGTGGGTGTTTTTTTTGGGTGGTATAATTGCCTACATTTGCGTCTTTATGGAAGCACATTCGTTACGCAGAAACCGCCCCGTAGCAATCTGGTTATACATCGGGGCAATTATGATCGTTGTACAGATCTTGCTTGGAGGAATAACCCGTCTAACAGGCTCAGGGCTATCTATTACAGAGTGGCAGCCCATTCTTGGCGCTTTGCCACCTATGAACGAAGAGGCCTGGCAGCAGGCTTTTCATAAGTACCAGCAAATAGCCCAGTTTAAATACATCAATAACCATTTTGATCTCGAAGATTTTAAAGCTATTTACTTTTGGGAATGGCTGCACAGAGACTGGGGGCGTCTTCTGGGTTTTGTGTTCCTTTTTCCGTTTATATATTTCGTTGTAAAGAAGAAAATCGGGAAGTCGATGATTGGCCCAATGATCATTTTATTTCTGCTGGGCGGCCTGCAGGGTGTGATAGGGTGGATCATGGTAAAGAGTGGAATTGGTACGGATCTGGTGTACGTCAGCCATATTCGCCTCGCTGTTCACTTTATTGCTGCCCTGGTACTGCTTGCTTATGTGATTTGGTTTGCATTGAAGATCACGGTACCGAGCGGAAGACTTACAGATAGCAGGCCATTGAAGCGATTGAATTTCTGGTTGCTGGTCGCAATTACGATCCAGCTGGTATACGGTGCATTTATGGCAGGAACGCACGCAGCATTAGCGGCGCCGACCTGGCCGGATATAAACGGACATTGGGTGCCTTCTCAGCAAATGCTGAATCAGGGAAGTTTTATTGCTGACATTACACACAATCTTATCAGTATACAGTTTATACATCGGACTCTGGCTTATCTGATCACCGCACTAATAGTTATCTGGACGTTTAAATCGACGAAATTACCTGTAGATAGTATGTTATACCGGGTAAGATTTATTCCACTGGCTGTTGTTTTGCTTCAGGTGTTGCTAGGGGTCCTCTCTCTCGTAAATAGTATGAATGACATGATGTTAACGTACAGTATATTACATCAATTCGGAGGAATTGTGCTGATGTCAGTAATGGTGTTTACCTATTTTTACAGCAGAGGAGGGAAAATAAGAGGTTAACAAGAAAAACACTACCTATGTCGAACAAATTAATCAATGAAACTTCTCCATACCTTCAGCAGCATGCTTACAACCCCGTGGATTGGTATCCGTGGGGCGAAGAAGCGCTTGAAAAAGCCCGCCTTGAGAATAAGCTGATACTTGTTAGCATCGGTTATTCAGCTTGTCACTGGTGCCATGTTATGGAGCATGAATCTTTTGAGGATGACTCAGTAGCCGCAATTATGAACGAGAATTACGTTTGTATAAAAGTGGACCGGGAAGAGCGTCCGGATGTGGATCAGATCTATATGCATGCGGTGCAGCTTATGACAGGACAGGGAGGATGGCCATTAAATTGTATCTGCCTTCCTGATCAGCGGCCAATATATGGAGGCACGTACTTCCGAAAGGATGATTGGAAAAATGTGCTGTCTCAGTTGGCAGAATTTTGGCAGGAAAAGCCTGAAGAGGCGATTGGATATGCGGAGAGACTGACAGAAGGGGTACAGCAGGTTGAGAAGCTCAATCTCTCCACAGACGAGATCGAATATTCCCAGCAGGATCTGGTAGACATTTACAGACCATGGAAAAGAACTTTCGATTTTGAGGAGGGCGGTTATAAGCGCGCTCCTAAATTCCCCCTACCAAACAACTGGCAGTTTATGCTTCGCTACGGGCATTTTATGAACGACCCCTCGGCTAAAGAAATTACCCATTTTACGCTGAGTAAGCTCGCGTATGGTGGTATTTATGACCAGTTGGGCGGGGGCTTTGCCCGTTATTCTGTTGACGGAGAGTGGCATGTTCCGCATTTTGAAAAGATGCTGTATGACAACGCCCAGCTGGTTAGTCTGTATGCAGAAGCTTATCAGTCAGAACCCCAGGTGCTTTATAGGCAAGTGATTTACGAAACTCTTGACTGGGTGGAAAGGGAAATGCTATCGGACCAAGGTGGTTTTTATTCTGCACTTGATGCTGATAGCGAAGGTGTTGAAGGTAAGTTTTACACCTTTACGCTTGCTGAACTAGAGGCAATACTGGATCCGGAGGAAAGTACGGTATTTAACTCCTTCTACTCGGTAACGCCAGATGGAAACTGGGAGGAAGAACACACCAATATTTTGAAGCGATCTGTCGACATTCATGGGCTTGCTGAAAAATTGACCATGTCTGCCGATGCAGCTGAGGCTCTATTAGCCGCGGCGAGATCGAAAGTGTTTGCTTATAGGAGTAAGCGCGTCAGACCCGGGCTTGATGACAAGATAATAGCCGGTTGGAACGGCATGATGTTGAGGGGATATGTAGATGCATACAAGGCCTTTCATGATGAAAGATTCCTTCAGGTTGCCATCCGGAACGCGAACTTCATTCTAGACAATATGGTCGATCAAAATGGTGCATTGCGCAGGATCTATAAAAAGGAGATTGCCGGAAGTGTTCCTTTGTCCGCTTTCCTCGACGACTATTCCTTCGTAATTGATGCTTTTATCGCCTTATACGAGGCTACATTCGACGAACGTTGGTTGAATGAAGCACGGCAGCTTTCTGAGTATGTGATCAAAAACTTTTTTGACGCAGGCACGGGACTCTTTTTCTATACTTCGCAGACAGATAAGGAGCTTATTGCGAGAAAGCATGAGATTATGGATAACGTTATTCCGTCTTCGAACTCGTCGATGGCCATCAATCTTTTCAAACTTGGACATCTGTTTCAGGAGGAAATGTATCTTTCGCAGTCTGCTGAAATGCTGAGAACAGTATTCCCTTCAATAAAATCGTATGGCTCCGCCTACTCCAATTGGGGCATTTTACTGATGAACATCGTTTTTGGTGTTTATGAAATAGCGATTACAGGATCAGAAAACGAGCGATTAAGGGCAGAACTGGAAAATAATTTCATTCCGAATAAAATTCTCTTGGGAGGAAGCACAGGAACATTACCTTTGCTGCAGGATAAATTTGTTGGGGAGACCAAAATATTTGTTTGTAAAAACAGAACTTGCCGCTTGCCTGTTACAACTGTATCCGAAGCACTAGGGCAACTTACTTAATTTTTTAGGGGTCTGTGTTTCTTTTTGAATAGAAGCAGACCGAATTTATATAATATGAAAATTCAACCAAACAGCGTGGTGGCGCTTACATACGATCTGTATACCACTCAAGATGGAGAAGAAGTGTTTGTAGAAAAGGCAACAGAAGAACAGCCTCTGGTTTTTCTTTATGGTGTAGGGATGATGCTTCCAAAATTCGAAGAAAACTTAACAGGACTTGGAACCGGAGACGCGTATGACTTCCATTTAACCGCTGCTGATGCATATGGTTTGAAAGATGATAACGCCGTTACTGAGCTGCCTTCTGATATGTTCCAGGGAATGGATGTCCCTGAAGTCGGTTCGGTTCTTCCTTTACAAGATAATCAGGGCAATCAGTTCCGCGCTCGCGTTACGAGTGTATCTGAAACAGGCGTGCAGGTTGATTTGAATCACCCGATGGCAGGTCAGGATCTACATTTCAAAGGTCAGATCTTGAATGTACGTGAGGCTACTGAAGAGGAGCTTTCTCATGGTCACGCTCATGGCGCTGACGGCCATTCAGGTCACTAATTGTTTAATAGCATATTCTTAAGCCATTTCGAGTTATCGGAATGGCTTTTTTTATGTCTGAACTTTCTTGATACATATGTAAGGTTTTGGAATTAAAATAATAGTCTATTGAGTTGGTAGATTAAAGATAAGCTTCTATATTTGAGGTGTTAGACGGGCAGCTGTCGCCCTGATTGCCGGGTGACAAGAAGCATACGGCGTCTTGAAAACTCATTATGATGCAAAAAATATCGGCTTTATTCCTATTGTCATTTCTACACGCATGTTCGGCTGATACCGTTCGCTATCAGGAGTTACAGACAGAGCAAGCAAACTTCAGTGAGGAGACCCCGGACAATTGGCCGAAGAGCTTTGGTTTGGGAAAGGAGGCAAGCGTTGCCAGGATATCATCTATGGATATTGATGTCAGACCCGACGGAAAGGGCCTTCCGTCCGGATCAGGAACTGTTGCCTATGGTAGATCTTTGTATCTGACAAAGTGTGTTTCCTGTCATGGTAGTAAAACTTCCAGCGGTATTTATGATCGGCTGTTCTCGTATGATCAATCGAGAGTACATCCAGATTCGCTTAAGGGGAACAAGCGTAATAAAACTATTGGAAACTATTGGCCTTACGCCACTACACTCTACGATTACATCAATCGGGCGATGCCTTTCAATGCTCCTGGCTCTCTTCGTCCGAATGAAGTTTACAGTCTCACAGCATATCTGTTATATGAAAACAGTATCATCGATGAGAATACAGTGTTAACTGCTATGTCGCTTCCCCGCGTAAAAATGCCGGCTCAAAAGAGGTTTGTAAATGATACTCGCAAGGGTGGAGCAGAGGTGGAATAAATACTAATGGGAAAAATAAATATGGAAAATCCGGGCAGTGGCGGCAGGATGAGTCGCAGAAAATTACTGCTTGGTGGGGCAGCCACTGCGGCAGTTGTTCTGGTAAAATCGACTTTTGGGAAGATGGTTCAGACCTCGCTCCCGGAATCGTCGCTACTGTTAGCTGACCCTACAAAAGTACCGGGGCCTTTTCCCGGAGAAATTGGCACACGATCGGAATTTGAGTCCCTGGCTAAGAAAGCTACTCTTACATCCTCACGAACGCCGCTGCAGTCTTTATACGGAACTATAACACCTTCAGATCTTCATTTTGAGAGGCATCATGCAGGTGTTCCGGTAATGGATCCGGAGAAGTACGAATTGCTGATTCACGGTATGGTGGATAAGGCAATGGTCTTTTCGCTTAATGATTTGAAGCGATTTCCCTCGGTCACCCGGATAGCCTTTCTGGAGTGCTCTGGAAATTTTCGAACCGGTAAGGTCGAGATGTCTCCGCAGGATATCTGTGGGCTTACTAGTCAGAGTGAATGGACAGGTGTGATGTTGTCAACCTTGCTGCGGGAAGCCGGTCTGCAATCCGGTGCTAGCTGGCTACTGGCAGAAGGATCAGATGCTGCGGTTATGACAAGAAGTATTCCAATGAGGAAAGCACTCGATGATGCAATGATCGTCTACGCGCAAAATGGGGAAGCCATTAGGCCGGAACAAGGTTATCCTGCCCGTTTGTTTTTGCCAGGCTGGGAAGGTAATACTTCGATCAAGTGGATCAGAAGAATCGAAGTAGGTGATCAGCCCTATATGACCCGTGAGGAGACGTCTAAGTATACAGAGGAAGTCAAAGATGGCAAAATTCGGCAATTTAGTTTTGACATGGATGCGCGATCCATTATCACCTTTCCCGCCTTCCCGCAACAGATCGAGAGGGGGTGGGTAGAGATTAGAGGAATTGCATGGAGTGGGAGAGGTAGAATTGTAAAAGTTGAAGTTAGCACCGATGCAGGTAAAAGCTGGGATGCTGCAGGTTTGACCGGACCAGTTCTGGATAAAGCTCATACCCAGTTTAAATTATTGTGGCATTGGAAGGGGCAGGAAACCGAGATATTGAGTCGCGCTACAGATGAAACCGGATATCTGCAGCCCACTATGCATCAGTTGATTGCGGCAAGGGGCGAAAGTATGGGCGGATATCATCTGAATCCAATAACAGCCTGGTATGTCAAAAAGGACGGTCAGGTTTTACACAGGCCTGAAAGATGATAACTAAATACAGTTCTCTTTGTATAGCTTGAACAAAAGTAGGTGAATGATTGTGATAATTCAGTTGACAATCAAACATTTACCCTGATTTTGTATTTATATGTTAGTATATCAATCTAAGTCTTATGAAAGTATTAAAACCGGAGGACTTCCTAATCGGAGACATTGTACAGCTGAAGTCAGGTGGACCCAAAATGACCGTTATTGAGATTGAGCTTAATTTCATAAAGTCCAAATACTGGAATATTGATAAAGGTACGTTTGAATACGATCACTCAGATTTTGAAACGTTGATTAATTTCACGGCAGAGAAGAGAGATTAAGGAATTGTTGTCATCTTTCGTGACAAGGTTCAGCCTTCCAAGAGATTATAGGATTAGATTTCAGGATGCTTAACCTTCCGGTTAATGCGTTTCCTGTTTTTCTTCATTTTCGCAATAAAAAGTGATTTTCAATTTCCAGTAAATGAATTTTATCGTATTTTTGACGCAGTTCTGTAGTGTAATGGCTACCACGTCAGATTCTGGTTCTGAAGATCTAGGTTCGAGCCCTAGCAGGACTGCTCAATAATGCAAAAACCCTCTTTAAATGCGTTTAAAGAGGGTTTTTTATTTTTTGTCGTCAGGTTTAGGTGTTAGCCCTTCTTTAATTTAGCCAACGAACTTTTAATCTTCTCGATATCTTTGTTTATGCGTTTCGCGGTGACAACGAGGCTATTACTCATCTCAGCAAACAGAGCTGGGTCTATCAGCTGCTCTTCCCTGTCGCCTAAGTCTTCAATATGCTCGTAGGAATGACCGAGAAACTCCTGCATTTCCTCCCAGCTTGCACCCATATTTTTGTTTTCAATCCCTTGAGCGATCCGGATTCTTTTTTCAATAAGTGCAAGTTGGTCTTCTTTCGTTTTAAGCTGTAGTTCTAAAATCTCTTTCATTTTTCGTTATACTGAAAGGCATCATCGCCAAGAGGGGAGATGTCTAGTGTTCAACCCTTATATAATATTAAATGTACGGCAATCTCAGGGCAATAAAGAACCAAGGGTTTACTCTTCTCCCTCGTTCAATATAGCCTCGCCTAATGCCGCTTCAAGAGGGAGAAACCCGGCAGGGCAATTTACAGGGTCTGCGATTTTGAACACCCCATCCGGATTGACTTCCATATGAAACCGATGCCTTGTCTCGCCTTGATTTACGTACACTTGGAACAGTTGTAATTTCAGGATGTTCATTGGGTTAAATTCGAATTCTGTGCCTTCTATTTCCTTGGTGAATTTTCTGATCATGGCGTAAAGATAGCTATTTACCCGTAATTAGGCTATTTAATCGCCATATATAGCGATTTTATCAATTTATCGTATTTTAAGGCGATATTATTGTATAATCGCTATATATGGCTATATTCGTGTATGGAATCAAATAAAGCGGTGCTCACAGCTGATATTGTTAATTCATCCTTAATGGAGGGAAAGGACCTCAACGACCTTATCGTAATGATTCGCTCGGAATTCAAAAAAGCGAAGGTTGCGTCCGAGTTTTACAGAGGCGACAGTTTTCATCTTTTAACTGATGTAAAGGATGCTTTCAAAATGGCTTTATCATTACGGGTTTTGGCGCGTCAGATTCCTAATGCGGGTACGGGAGAGAATGCGGACATAAGAATCGCCATTGGATTAGGCAAAGTGCAGGATGGAATAAAAAGCATGGCTTTAGGAAAAGGGGAAGCGTTTCTGTTATCAGGCCGGGAGCTGGATGCCATCAGCAAGTCATCAGTACGTCTGTCTATCCGCTGTTCTGACGACAAAATTGGAGCGGGTATGGAGGCTCTCGCTCTCCTGGCTGATATGATATTAAAAGAGCTTTCAATAAAGCAGGCAGAAGTAGTAAGCGAATTACTGATGGGCTATACTCAGATGGAAGTAGCTTTGAAATTAAAAAAGAGTCAATCCACTATAAATAAACTTGCCCAGGCAGGGAAGTGGTCGCAGCTGGAAAAAGCTTCACAAATATATCGTAAACTTGCAAACTATATTCTGGATTGATATGCTTTTACTCTGGTATCTGAAAATGTTTGCTGCACATCTACTTACGGATTTTGCTCTGCAGCCAAATTCCTGGGTGGAGGGTAGAAATGCGCATCATTATAAATCCAGGCATATCTACTATCACATTGCTATAACAGTGCTAATAGCTTGTTTATTTGATGGTTTTACCAACTGGATAGTGCCCGTCGTTATTGGACTGTCACATTTTTTTATAGATCTCTGGAAGTCGTACAAACCGCAAAGGATACAGTATTTTGTGCTGGATCAAGCCCTGCATCTTTTGATTATCCTGGTAACTGGATTGCTGCTATACGCACCCGATCCCGCAATCGCAACTTCTTTTAAGTCCATATTTAACAATGAGAATTATTGGGCTGTAACGCTTGCTCTGGTGTTCCTGGCTCAACCATCAGGTATCATTATAGGAATGCTGACCCGCAGGTGGCGAGAACAACTCGCCGATACATCAAACAGTCTGGCAGATGCGGGCAAGTGGATTGGGATACTCGAACGGCTGATCATATTTGTGCTGGTTGTCTTTAATCAGTATGCAGCAATAGCCTTGCTAACCGCTGCTAAGTCGATCTTGCGCTTTTCAGAGAGTAAAAATGCTCAGGAGAGAAGCGAGTATGTTTTGATCGGCACATTAATTAGTATCACATTTGCCCTGGTCGCGGGATTAATTATTAAAACCTTTCTGCCGTTATCGATCTGATACACCACCCAGGCAGACATCATAAAAAAATATTGTTTTACAAATGATTACACATGTAAGAAAGATTGCGGAAGAGCTGAATATCGCTGAAAAGCAGGTGACCACTACGTTGACTCTGCTTGACGAGGGAGCAACCGTTCCATTTATTTCGCGATATAGAAAAGAGATGACGGGCAGCCTGGACGAAGTGCAGGTAGCTGCCATCCGCGACCGGGCTGAACAGCTTCGCGAACTGGATAAAAGAAGACAAGCGATCCTTAAATCACTCACTGAGCTGGGAAAATTGGATGCCACCCTTGAAAAGAAGATCATGGATGCGCTGACAATGGTTGAACTGGAGGATATCTATCTTCCCTACAGACCGAAAAGAAAGACCAGGGCGAGCATTGCAAGAGAAAGGAACCTGCAGCCTTTGGCGGATAAGTTAATGGAACAGGGGGCTTTTAACGTTCTGGAGGTAGCCTCTAAATATGTAGATGACGCTAAGGGCGTGAGTTCAGATGTCGAAGCGCTGGCAGGTGCGCGGGACATCCTCGCAGAGCTCATCAATGAAGATGCAGAGGCTCGTGCTAAGATCAGGCAGCTGTTTCTTGAGAAAGGTCAGTTTGTGTCGAAAGTCATTGAAGGCAAAGAAGAGGCCGGACAGAAATACAAAGACTATTTTAACTGGACAGACTCGGTTAAAGACGCACCCTCGCACCGTATTCTGGCGATGAGGAGGGGTGAGAAAGAACTTATCCTTACGCTCGATATCATGCCGCCAGAGGAGGAGGCCCTCGCTCTGCTTGATCGTCAATTTGTGAAAAGTAATTCAGAGGCGTCCAGTCAGGTACGACTTGCTATCGCGGACTGTTACAAGCGGCTGCTAAAGCCTTCTATGGAAACCGAAATTCGGTTGCATACTAAAAAGCGGGCTGATGAAGAGGCAATAAGGGTGTTTGCAGACAATGCAAAACAACTGCTGATGTCCCCGCCATTAGGACAAAGAAATATTCTTGCTATCGATCCGGGATTCCGAACCGGATGTAAAGTGGTTTGTCTTAATGAACAAGGTAAGCTTTTGATTAATACTACTATATATCCACATAGTGGAGCCGGAGGCTTGGCGGAAGCAAACAAGGTGATTAAACAATTAGCAGGTGAATATTCGATTGATACGATCGCCATCGGTAATGGAACCGCCGGGCGCGAGACGGAGGTTTTTGTTAAAAACCTCAAACTATCAGATGTGAAAATCATGATGGTGAACGAGAGCGGAGCTTCCATTTACTCTGCCTCAGACGCCGCCAGAGAAGAATTTCCCGATAAAGACATAACGGTTAGGGGAGCTGTTTCGATTGGGCGGCGACTGATGGATCCCTTAGCGGAGCTTGTCAAGATAGATCCCAAGTCGATAGGCGTAGGGCAGTACCAGCATGATGTCGACCAAAATAAGTTGCAATCGTCTCTCGATGACACGGTAATCAGCTGCGTAAACGCTGTGGGCGTTGAACTGAATACGGCTTCGAAACAAATTTTGTCATATATCTCGGGGCTCGGTCCTCAGTTGGCTAAGAATATTGTAGAGTATAGAGAAACAAACGGCGCCTTTAAAAAGAGGTCTGAGTTAAAGAAAATCCCCAGGCTGGGAGAGAAAGCTTTTGAACAGGCTGCGGGCTTCCTGAGGATTCATAATGCGGTTAATCCACTCGACAGGAGTGCTATACATCCGGAAAGATATGCTGTCGTAGAGCAAATGGCAGCAGACCTTGGTTGTACGATACATGACTTGATGAAAGATGAGGCCCTTCGAAAAAGAATACGTTCCGAAAAATATATCAGTGATTCCATTGGCTTACCAACTATAACGGATATTCTTGAGCAGCTCGCTAAGCCGGGGAGGGATCCCAGGGAGCAATTCGAGGCTTTTAGCTTTACAGACGGAGTCAATGCAATCAGCGACCTAAAAGTGGGAATGGTCCTTCCGGGAATTGTGACAAATATAACCAGTTTTGGAGCGTTCGTGGATCTCGGCGTACACCAGGACGGCCTTGTGCATTTAAGTCAGTTGGCCGACAGGTTCATAAAAGACCCTAATGAGGTGGTAAAAGTACACCAGAAAGTGACGGTCAGGGTTACAGAAGTAGACGAAGCACGTAAGCGGATTGCGCTCTCCATGAAGATGGAGGGGGCGAAGAGTTCGTCTAAGGGCGAAGCGGGTACAGAAAGGAAGGCATCATCGGTTAAAAATAGCGGACACGGGAAGAGTGCTGGGCCAAAAGAAGACTTCAAGGATAAGCTGGCGGCGTTAAAGAATAAATTCTCTTAGAGACTTGCATTGATTGTCGATAGCTTTCAACGAATGTTAAAAAAACTGTAAAAACATAAGAACAAATTCCTTCCATCGAAGGTTATCCATCTATGGGAACTGATATGAGCAACTTGGAACAGCATGCTTCAACCTGCTACAATTTCTTTGTTAACTTATTTGACAATGGTGAGTTCAACGAAATTGTAGTTACTCAGAACCAGGATGGTTATAGTGTGAACCTGGAAGACAATACATTCCTGGGCACGCTCGCACGAAACAGCGATCATTCATGGAGTCTGGTTAAAGGAAATATGCCTGCTTATCTGTTTAATGAAATTATAAAAAGCATTAATCAGAAAATTAAAAATTAATTGTTGGTATAACCTCAGAAATGAGGCAGGTGAACAAATATGTTCTTTAAAAGGGCGATACCACTAAAGTATCGCCCTTTTAATTTGAGTATAAGTATTTGTAGGACAAGGATGTCGTATTATCCATCTTTGCTAATACTTGATTTAGTATACTTTTTCTGATCTCAATCGTAATAGTACAATCATTGTCAAAGACCTGCTCAATAATGCGCAAGTCATTATCCTTTAAGATCCTCATGACAGCGTTCATTTGCAGATAGTCAAAATGAATACTATAAACGTCTGTCAAGTTAAGCTCAACAATCTCGCTCGCCTTCAAAGCTTCTATCGACGCTGCTTTATAAGCATTAATCAGACCCGGGATTCCAAGCAAAGTACCTCCAAAATAGCGAACTACGATAACCGCAACATTGGTAAGATCTTGCGAGAGAAGTGTATTGAGGATGGGTCGTCCTGCGCTACCAGATGGCTCCCCATCATCGTTAAGCTTGAAAACTGAGCGATCAGTAGTGAAGCGCGCCGCCCAGCAGTAATGTCTTGCCTTCGGATGTTCCGCCCGAATAGCAGCAAGGCGATCTTTTAGCTCATCTTCAGTGCGCGTGGCAAACGCGTAGCCGATAAACTTGCTGCCTTTATCCCTGAAAATGCCTTCGCCCGGCCGGCCTATAGTTCTATAGGTGTCATCAAACAACATATGACAATGATAACCAAATTGCGTAAATTATAAAAATATGGCACTTTTATTCAGAATTTATCCCTAGCTTAATAAATATTTTCGAAGCATTTTAAATGAAGAGGATAAAGGCTTGTTATGTATGACCTTATGATCGCTTTCACAAGGTGTTCAAACGCTTAATCCTCTAAGTTTTATAGACTATACCGTTTTAACGGCAATAAAAAATTTTGTGAAATGCTTTATCCTTTTAATTTTGTTTAAAACAAGTACACTTAATAAATGAAACTTAGCCAGAAAGAAGCAGTCTTTGCTAGTGAGGTGGTAACACGATTTGAGTTATATAATAGCTTATTCCTGACCCTTCCTTTTTACCGTGTAAAACATACAGGCACCCTGTTGCCATTCTTTACCTCTCATTGCGAAGAAAGTGTCAAACAGAACATTGCTCCATCTGATATAATTGAGAGTTTCTTTGGTCAGTACGAACAATACGTTCAGGCTTCTGATCGCTTTGACTTGCTGTTTCGTTTCATACAATATATCGAGAGACAAGTTGTGCTGTTTGATGCGATAGAAGACTCAGCTTTCAACAAAACGCATTCCGCCGACGAAGTAGGTTCGCTAGCTGTATTGCTTCAGCACGCATCCTCTAATCCTTCTATGAAGGCAGATATACGCAAGATGCTGGAAGACTTCTCATTGAGACTCGTTCTTACGGCTCACCCCACCCAGTTCTACCCGGGTAGGGTCCTGGCCATTATCACCGATCTCACAGAGGCGTTGAAGACCAACGATATCAATAGCGTTCACTTGCTGTTGCAGCAACTGGGCAAAACCCCTTTCTTCAATAAAACTAAACCCACACCGGTAAATGAGGCTGTAAGCCTAGCCTGGTTTCTGGAGAACGTGTTTTATAACGTCGTTTCGAGCATACAGAAGCAGGTCGAGAATGAGTTCGAAACACCGATCTTCAACACCCATCAGCTGATAGAACTTGGATTCTGGCCGGGAGGCGACCGTGACGGAAATCCTAATGTAACATGCGAAAGTACAAAGACAGTTTCTGAGTTGCTCAGGGAACTGCTCTTCCGTTGCTACTACCGGGACTTCAGGGTTCTCAAACGTCGAATCACGTTCAGAGGGGTGGAAGAGTATATGGAGCGTTTACAGCACCTTTTTTATCAGAATAGTTTCATCAAAACTGAGGAGCCAACTGATTTACGCGACGAGATATTAGCAAACCTGAACTCTGTCAAAGACGTTCTTGTCCGTGCTCATGACGGCCTGTTTGTAGATGCCGTTGAGGACCTTATTCATAAGGTTAAATTATTTGGTTGTTACTTCGCATCTCTCGATATCAGACAGGATAGCAGGGTTCTCAGAAAAGCGCATGCTGAATTGAGGGGCGCCATATCGCATGCTTTCCCCGAAGGCTATGATGAGTTAAACGAAGAAGAGAAACTTCAGTCCATTCGCTTCGATGAGGCGGATGCTCCGGCCTCGGGATTTGAACCGCTAAGTGATGATACGTTTCAAACGATCAGACTGATGAAGAAAATGCAGTTTGCGGGCGGAGAAAAAGCCTCACATCGCTTCATCATCAGTAACTGCCAGAAAGCTTCTGATATTTTGCAGTTGATCAACCTGTTCCTTTGGAGCGGCTGGAAGAAAGACGAACTGAGCGTAGACTTCGTTCCTTTGTTTGAAACCGTACAGGATCTCGCTCTGGCAGGACCTGTTATGGAAACGCTGTATACACATCCGTTCTATAAAGAGCATCTTGCCAAGAGAGGTAACAAGCAAATTATCATGCTTGGCTTCTCCGACAGTACCAAAGATGGCGGTTACCTGATGGCAAACTGGTCTATCTATAAAGCGAAAGTCGTACTGACAACACTCGCCAGAAAGAACGGTATTCAACTAGCTTTCTTTGATGGTCGTGGTGGTCCTCCTGCTCGCGGAGGTGGTAAAACGCACCGCTTCTATGCTTCCATGGGAAGCGAAATTGCCAATGACCATATACAGCTCACCATTCAGGGCCAAACCATCAGCAGCCAGTATGGCTCTTTTGATACGGCCTACTTCAATATTGAACAGATGGTAAATGCAGGGATCGTTTCTGCTTTGGATACCAGTGATAAAAATACTTTTACTCCCACTCAGAAGTCGATAATCGACGGCATGGCCGATACAAGCCATCGTGCTTTCGTAGCATTGAGGGAGGACCCGCTATTCCTGCGGTACCTGGAGCAGCTAAGTCCGCTTAAACTTCTTGCTCATATAAATATCAGCAGCCGTCCGGTTAAACGTGACTCCGGAGCCGAGCTTAAGCTGGAAGACCTCCGTGCCATTAGCTTTGTTACTTCCTGGAGCCAGCTCAAGCAGAATGTCCCTGGCTTCTACGGCGTAGGTTCTGCATTAAAGAAGGCTAAGGAAGACGGTGTTTGGGATGACGTGAAAAGTATGTATGAAACTTCCGGACAGTTTAAAACAATGATCGACAATTGTATCATGTCGATGTCTAAAGTAAACTTCAACATTACATCTTTCCTTGCCAACGATAAGGTATATGGCGAATTCTGGACGAAGCTTAAAACCGAATACGACCTGACGAAGTCGCTAATGCTGGAGCTTACAGGAACTACCGTGCTTATGGAGCTTTATCCTGTAGAACGCCGCTCTATTGCCTTGAGAGAACGCATTGTTCTGCCTCTGGTAATCATTCAGCACTACGCGCTGCAGCAATTGGATAAGCATAAAGACGACGAGGAGAAGGTGAAAATATTTAACAAGCTGGTAATCCGCACAGTGTATGGTATCGTAAACGCGGGTAGAAATCTTGCATAAATTAAAAGGATGACTTATTGTCTGGCGATTAAGGTTAAAGAAGGTCTTGTGGCAATTGCCGACACCCGTATTACTTCGGGAACGGATACCACCGTTAAAAAAAAGGTGTTTGTTGATCAGAAAAATCAACACTCCCTTTTTATCATGACCAGTGGCTTGAGATCTGTAAGGGATAAAGCAATCATCTACTTCCGTGAGCTTATTGACGGCGGCGCTGAATACAATAAACTCTATAAGGCAGTCAATGCGTTCGGACAGCAGGTTCGCCGGGTTGCTGAGGAGGATAGAGGGCCTCTTGAAAAATCCGGATTCAAATTTAATCTGAACACCATAATAGGGGGGCAGCTATCAGACGATGATGAGCACAAACTCTTTCTTCTTTACCCTGAAGGTAACTGGGTAGAGCTCGACCAGGGTTCACCCTTTGTAATCATCGGCAACTCTGGTCCTGGAAAACCTATTCTCAACCGTACGCTCAAGGAAGATTCTTCTATGAAGCTGGCGCTGAAAACGGGCTTCTTATCCTTTGATTCTACACGTACAAGTACTAATGACGTCGATTTTCCAATTGACGTCATTCTTTATAACAAGGATAGCTTTGCAATGAGCGAATACCGGTTTGAAAAGCAAGACCTGGAGCACATATCAGCTCAATGGGCGAATGAGTTGAAAACAGCTTTGTTAAATATTCCCGAAGACTGGATGGAGCCGGCCTTTGAAAAGTTACGTGTATTAAATGACGATTGCAGGAAGATTGATCTATGAGATTCAACGTATCGTCCGAACTGGCCTATCAATTCCGTTCCCCGGGAACGCTTATCCTCAATATTCACGCGCTAAAAACCTCATCCCAACAGATACTCGAAGAGTTCTTCCTGGTGGAACCCTATTTTTTCTACGAAGAACTCCTCTCGCTAAGTGCAGATAATCGCTTCGTGCGGATTAATGTTACTGAACCATCTCCCTTGAAACTGCGGTATAAAGCAACCGTCGACAATTCTTATACACTACTGGATCCCTCCGATCTTTATGAAGTACCCTTGAGGGATATGGATGCCCTCGTGCTATCGTATCTCAATCCAAGCAGGTATTGTCAGTCTGATAAACTTTATCGGCTGGCTAACAATATGTTTGGCCACATCGAGAATGCCTTCGAAAAGGTTCTGGCTTTGACAGAGTGGATTTATAACAATGTGGAATATCTGAGTGGCTCAACAAACTCACAAACCTCAGCCTATGATACCGTTACGGAACAGGCGGGTGTCTGCAGAGATTTCGCTCACCTCGGAATCGCTTTATGCAGGGCTTTGACTATTCCGGCGAGATATTTTACGGGGTACTCTTATAAACTTAGTCCCCCGGACTTTCATGCCTGTTTTGAAGCCTACCTCGGAGGCAGATGGATTATATTCGATCCCACCAGGCTGGCTCCCCTCAATGGGCTGGTTAAGATCGCAACAGGAAGAGACGCGGCCGATACCGCCATCGCCAGCATCTTCGGCGATGTACAGTTTGACGCCATTTCGGTAACCTGTGAGTCTGCGGAGGATAATTTTGTACCCCATTCCTACACTCAGCTGAATGCCCGCCCACTCTCTTACCTTTAGCTGAAGGATAAACTTTAATGCAGCTTCGTTGTTCATGTGTTGATGAGAAAAAACATACTGATTGCTGTAATCGCAATGACTGTTCTGACTGCGGGTGCTCTGTTCTATTTCAAATTTAGAAAACTTGACGATTTTGAACCACTGATCAAGGCTAAATTACAAAAGGTCGTTCATGATGCATCCGGAGGATTGTATAAATTAGACGTAGAAAAAATCAACGCTGATGTCGTCAACTCCCGGATTATCCTCTCTAAAGTACGAATATCCTATGATTCTGTCGTTTATAAGCAGATGAGGGAAGCGAAGCAAGCTCCCGCGGATGTCTTTGATATTAGTCTGAGCTCCCTTGCCATAGACGGGCTCACACCTGCTGATCTGATAAAAAAACGGGATATCCGTCTCAATATCCTGATGATCGAGCAGCCTTCAGTACATGTCTATCACCACCACCTTGATTACGAGCGTCCAAAAAAGGCCACAAGCGTCTCATCCCTTATCGAGAAAGAGATTGGTAGCTTTGGGTTGAACGTCCTTACCCTTAAAGATGTCGATTTTGTTTACCATAACGGAGGTTCTAAAATACAGACGAGCCTGAAAAAATTGAATGTTAGTCTGAAGGATATCCTGATCAATCAGGACACAGAGCAGGATACATCCAGATTTCTCTATGCGAAGGACGCCACGATGAGTCTGAAGAATTTCACCCACAAGACTGCAGACAGCCTCTATACATTTATTCTCGACAGCATCACAGTCTTTGCCGCTCGTAGCGAGCTTCGTGTCCACTCGGTAAAGGTTCAGCCCAGAATATCAAAAGCCAACTATGCGAAGGTAATGAAGGCAAGACAGGACCGCTACGATGTAAATATGAAAGACGTCGTTCTCGAAGATATAGCCTGGTGGACACTTCTGGCCGGAGACGGGTTTTATGCCGGAAAAGCCAGTATAAACGGAGGTAGTCTCGAAATATACAGTGACCGTACCATTCCCCTCGGTAAGAGCAAGAAAGTTCGCTATCCGCACCAACAATTATTTGAGTCGGACATGGCCATTGGAATCAAAGACGTCAGCGTGAAAAATCTGGACATAACGTTTATGGAAAGAAGCCCCGAAACCATGCAACGGGGCGAGATAACTTTTGTCAATACAAGTGCCTCCATTTCAAACGTTACCAACATCCCCGCATGGGTAGCCAGGAACGGAATATTAAAAATCGATGCCAATACCCGTTTTATGAATGAAGGGCGGTTGAAGGCAGGTTTCAGATTTAATCTGAGGCGACAGAAGGAGGGAGTGTTCTCGGTATACGCAGATCTTGGACCTATGTCTGGCTTGACGCTAAACCGTGCGACGAGGCCTTTGGCAGCAGTTGAAATAAAGAAAGCGCAGATTTCCAAGCTCAGGGTAGATATCAACGGAAATTACAAAGATGCCAGAGGAAAGGTGCTGCTCACATACCACGATTTGAAGGTCGACGTTCTTAAAAAAGGAAATGATGGGACGTTAAAAAAGCGGGGATTAATTACCTTTATAGCCAACAACTTCAAAATAAACGAACAAAGTCCGAAGAAGGGCGAAAAGGCGCAGGCAATAGATGCCTATTATCAACGGCCCCCTGATAAATCCTTTTTTACGTTAATTTGGAAAACTATTCTGGCGGGCGTAAAGGAGTCAGCCGGCCTGTAAATAAAATACTGAAATGAAGAAACCTATCATCACAGGGATACTATCTTACGGAATGTCCGGCAGAGTATTCCATGCTCCATTTATCCACACAAGCAGCGACTTCGAACTCAAGGCAGTGACGGAGAGATCCACTAAAGTGATACACGAACGCTATCCGGGGGTAGTCAGCTACGACAGCATCGACGAGCTTCTCCAAGATACTCAAATTGAGCTGGTGATCGTGAATACGCCAAACAATACGCATTACGAATACGCCAGGAAGGCTCTCCTGGCCGGAAAACACGTTTTGGTAGAAAAACCCTTTGCCGCCTCCAGTTCAGAAGCTCAGGAGCTCTTTACCTTAGGCAGGGAAAGGAATTTGAAGGTGCTCGTCTATCAAAACCGCCGTTGGGATTCTGACTTTCTTTCTCTGAAGGCTGCTCTGGATAGCGGAAAGCTGGGTGAGCCTATCGAAGTGCACTTTCGTTTTGACCGATACCGTAGCGAAATAAGCAAAAAGGCCTTCAAAGAACTTCCTCTTCCGGCGAGTGGTCTGACCTTTGATCTCGGTCCTCATCTTCTAGATCAGGTCATCAGCATCTGGGGAAAGCCCGCTTCTTTCGTTAAAACCACCGGTATATTTCGTCCCGAATCCAAAGTGGATGACTATATGCACGTGCACCTCCGCTACGAACAAGGCTTGAACGTGTTTGTTACAGCGAACCTGCTTACCGCTTCACCTTTGCCTTCCTTCGTAGTTCATGGCACGAAGGGTTCATTTATCAAGTCTCGTGCCGACGTTCAGGAGGACCAGTTGCAGGCAGGGGTGACGCCCGATAGTCCGGAATATGGCATAGAACCGGACGGAAATGAAGGGATCCTCGTCACTATCAACGAATCAGGTGAGCGCTCTACCGAGCACATCACCGCTCTGAAAGGTAATTACAATCGTTTATTCGCCGCTGTTTATGAGGCGATACGCGATGATGTACCTTATCCCATCTCCGAAGAAGATATCATGGCGCAGATGCAGATACTGGAAGCAAAAGAATCCAATTAGTCTTTCGAGTGCTCCGCAGGCACAATCATCGTTAAACAAGAAGGAATGATCTCGGCACGGATCTCGTTCACCCGGCCGCAGATCTCTCCGTCGACCTGCAGAGTCGTCTTTTTGGATGAACGGATCTGTAATTTACTGCAGCTATGGACTTCTACATATTCGGAAGTCTGCAGCTTATTCGTAAACATTTTCCAGGCGATAGAAAGCAGCTTTATGTGGGGGAAAGGCCTGACGATAACGAGCTCAAACTTTCCATCATCAATAAGTCCTACCGGGTTGATGACCGCGCCTGTGCCATATTTGGAAGCATTTGCAAAAGTTAACGATACCGCTTTTCTCTTAAGCAGTTTACCGTCAATTTTGATCTGAAACCTGTATTGTTTGATCAGGAAGATCTCCCGAAACAGATATTTTGCGTAAGTTATCAATCCCCTTCCGGGGTCTTCCTCAAATCGCTTGACAATTCTCGCATTCAGCCCTACATCTGCCAGATGGATACAAATCTTTCCATTGATCTTCAGCACGTCTATATGTTGCTTTACACCATGTCTGATCAGGCTCAAAGCGTTCTCCAGACGGCCGCCTATGCCAAGCTCGCTCGCCATTCCGTTGGCTGAACCGGTTGGGATAATAAGCATGGGGAGGGAACTGTTATGGATCAGTTTAGCGATGAGGTTGACTGTGCCGTCGCCGCCCGCTACTCCGAGCGTTTCCGGCTGATATTCTTCTATGGCGTTTAATATCTGATCTTCGGAAAAGCCTTTCGTCAGCTCAAATATGGAATATTCATAATTCAGCTCCTCAGAAGAGTTCTGAATCAAAGCCTTCAGGCTTCCGTCGGTCTGATTCCCAGACCGGGTATTGATTATAAATAATACTCTCACTTCATTTATGATAAACCTGGAGAGCGTTGAATTTACAGCTGGTCTTTCACTTCAAGTAAAAACTTTTTAAGTTTTTCTAGGGAGTCAATTACTTTCTGGTTCTCTTTTATTTCCGTCTTGTTCGTTTTCAGGTGCTCCTTAGCTCCCGCCAATGTGTAACCCTTGTCTTTAACCAAATGAAAGATAATTTTAAGATTTTCAACGTCTTCCGGTGAGAACAGCCTGTTGCCTTTTTTGTTTTTCTTGGGTTGCAGAATTTCAAACTCACGCTCATAAAACCGTATCTGGGAAGCGTTAACCTGAAACATTTCAGTTACTTCTCCCATTGTGTAGTAGAGTTTGTTGATGTCTCTTTCTTTATATGGCATACTACAAATGTAGTACGATTTCCCAACAATCGATAAGAGAATGCCGAATTATGGCCGCTGATATTCCAAAATCCAAATCTGATATTAACTTTGCAACCAAATATTTAAAGGATGACAACGAAGGAAATCAGAAAAGGATTTTTAGATTTTTTTGCAGGTAAGGGCCATCAGGTAGTTCCTTCTGCGCCAATTGTGGTAAAGAACGACCCTACACTGATGTTTACTAATGCAGGAATGAACCAGTTTAAAGATATTTTTCTGGGAGAGGCACCCGTCAAGTATTCAAGGGTTGCCGATACGCAACGCTGTCTGCGTGTATCCGGTAAGCATAATGATCTGGAAGAGGTGGGTATTGATACCTACCACCATACCATGTTCGAGATGTTGGGAAACTGGAGTTTCGGCGACTATTTTAAACAAGATGCAATTGCCTGGAGCTGGGAGCTCCTCACCAAGGTTTACGGCATTGAAGAGGATAAGCTTTATGTCACCGTCTTTGAAGGCGATGAGAAAGAAGGCTTGCCTAAAGATCAGGAAGCGTATGACTTCTGGAAGCAATGGATTTCCGAAGACCGCATCCTCCTGGGAAATAAGAAAGACAACTTCTGGGAAATGGGTGACACAGGTCCCTGCGGACCTTGTTCGGAGATCCATGTCGATTGCCGCTCTGCGGAAGAGCGTCAGCTGGTAGATGGAAAGACTCTGGTAAATGCCGACCATCCTCAGGTTATTGAGATCTGGAATAATGTATTTATGCAGTTCAACCGATTGAAAGACGGGTCATTACAGCCTTTACCTGCACAGCATGTAGATACTGGAATGGGACTGGAAAGACTGGTACGCATTCTCCAGGGAAAATCATCTAACTACGATACAGACGTTTTTCAGCCACTTATTTCCTTTATCGCCGCCGAAAGCGGTATTCCTTATAGCCAGGGAGAAAGTCTGGCTAAAACAGACATAGCCATGCGGGTTATGGCAGACCACATCCGTGCCATTGCTTTTGCAATAGCCGACGGTCAGCTTCCATCCAACGTGAAGGCAGGGTACGTTATCCGACGCATCCTCAGAAGGGCGGTACGTTATGCATACAGCTTCCTCGGCATCAAAGAGCCTTTCTTTAACAAGCTGGTTCCTGTTCTTGCAGATCAGTTTGACGGTGTGTTCCCCGAGCTAAAGGCACAACAGGACTTCGTACAGAAGGTTATCCTCGAAGAAGAGATTTCTTTCCTCAGAACGCTTGCTACGGGCATTCAGCGCTTTGAAAAATATACCTCAGATAATAAATTGGTAGATGGGAACTTTGCGTTCGAACTCTACGATACTTTCGGTTTCCCGATTGACTTAACCGACCTTATGGCTCGAGAACGTGGGATGACCGTCGACATGGAAGGCTTCAGTCAGGCTCTCGAAGCTCAGAAGGCACGTTCAAGAGCTGCAACGGCGGTTGATACCACTGACTGGGTTATCGTTAATCCTGGCGACTCTAACGAGTTTGCAGGCTATGATCTGACCGAAACTCCAGCGCTGATTCTAAAATACAGGAAAGTTACTGCTAAAGGCAAGGTTCAGTTCCAGATTGTACTCGACAGAACTCCTTTTTATGCAGAGAGTGGTGGCCAGGTTGGCGATACTGGCTTCCTGACAGCTGAAGACGGTCTTCAGATTCGTATCACAGATACCAAGAAGGAGAACGCCCTGAATATTCACTTTACCGATGAGATTCCCGAAGGATTTGACCTGGAAGCTCAGGTAATCGCGACGGTGGATGCAGACAGAAGGACACTCATTCAGAGCAATCACTCGGCGACACACCTGCTGCAGGCTGCTCTTAGAGAAGTTCTTGGTACTCATGTTCAGCAGAAAGGATCTCTCGTTAATGCAGACTATCTTCGCTTCGACTTTTCACACTTTGCAAAAGCTACAGATGAAGAGCTGGCCAGGGTGGAAGCTATTGTCAACCAAAAGATCCGCCAGAATATTGCCCTCAAAGAAGAGCGAAATGTTCCTTTCCAGGAAGCGGTAAATCGTGGCGTCACTGCTTTATTCGGGGAGAAATACGGTGAGTTCGTCCGGATTATCACTTTCGACGATGCTTACTCCAGAGAGCTCTGCGGAGGAATCCATGTTCAGGCTACCGGACAGATCGGCTATTTCAAGATTGTGTCCGAAAGTGCCGTAGCTGCGGGCGTGAGAAGGATAGAAGCCATTACCGGAGTAACCGCTGAAGAATACTTCAATAACCAGGCTGGTCTTCTTAATCAACTTAAAGGCTTGCTTAAAAATCCAAAGGATCTGGCTAAATCACTTGAGTCGCTCCTGGAAGAAAACAGCCGCCTGAAGAAAGAGATAGAGAAGAGCGTTTTCGAGAAGGCAGCTAACATCAAAAATGAACTGGCCACTAAAGCAGAATCCATAAACGGAATGAACTTTATAGCCGCGCGCATTGATTTCGCGAATGCGGATGCAATCAAGAATCTGGCTTTTTCATTAAAAGAGATCGTATCTGATCTGTTCCTGGTTCTTGCATCTGAATCCGATGGCAAACCAGGATTAACTGTTATGATCTCCGAGGATCTAGTCGATAAAAGATCTCTGAACGCTGGCAATATCGTTCGTGAACTTGCTAAGAACATCCAGGGTGGAGGGGGCGGACAGCCTTTCTACGCTACAGCAGGAGGGAAAGATAGTTCCGGACTCGATGTAGCTCTGGCTAAAGCAAGGGAACTCGCAATCCAGGCCCGATAAAATTCTAACTTTCAGGAGGTCAAACTGCTGTGATCTGACCTCCTGAATATCTTTAAAAATCCCTAAACTTTTTTGGAAGTTATCCGTTATGGGGGTAAAATTAAAAGCTTGAAATATGCATTTTGATAAGATAAAAAATACAGGTCAGGCTCGTCTGTTCAAAAGTGACTTTTTAGAGAGTTTAACCAAAACGAGGCCCTGGATTATATATAGCATCTACATACCACTCTGCACTTACCTCATCTACTTTAGCCACGAAAACCTCGGATACGACTATTCTTTCATTGCTTTGATGTTCTTTGGTGCTCTGGCCTTCTGGACCCTATTCGAATACTTCGCCCACCGCTACCTTTTCCACTATGAACCGAGCAGCGAATGGGCCACCAGAATCGTCTATATCTTCCACGGCAATCACCATGAATATCCGCGTGATCGCATGCGCCTTTTTATGCCTCCGGTTCCCAGCATAATTCTGGCGGCGGTAGTCTTTAGCCTTATGTACCTCCTTTCTCTATTATTCACGGGTATCGGGGACTATGCATATATGTTCTTTCCCGGCTTTATGATCGGATATCTGGCTTATGTATCCATGCACTATGCGATCCATGCGTTCGCCCCACCAAAGCCGCTGAAAGCCCTGTGGAGAAATCACCACCTTCATCATTACAAATATCCGGAGAGAGGCTTCGGTGTGAGTTCTGTCTTTTGGGATGTTATTTTTCGGTCCTTACCTGAAGATAAGAAGGAAAAGGCGAAATAGGCTGTCAAGCTTCGGAAAGATCCTTAAGCGGCTGGCTCAGGGCTGAATGGTGAAAGAGGTACGACGGTTCTGTTGTCTGCCCTCATCGGTTTGATTATTCGCAATCGGCAGTCTTCTTCCATATCCTTTAAAGCTCAATCTTACGGGATCTATCTTCTTATTCAAGAGGTATTTATAAACTTCCTTTGCCCGGTTCTCTGAAAGCTTGAGATTCCATTCTTCTGTCCCCTCACTATCGGTATGTCCACCTATTTCAATCCTGACTGAAGGATTGTCTGTGAGGAAACGAACCAGGAAGTTTAACTCTGTTCTCGAAGCAGTGAGTAGGGTATATTGGTCTGTTTTAAAGAAAATGTTTTTGAGTACGGCTTGTTCCTGTACCTTGATTTTTCTAAGCTCAACAGATTGGCTATGCGATTCAGACGGAACCATCTCAGGAACGCTGATATTCTCCGCATAAGGCATGTATCCTTCTTTCAAAATGCGTAGTGTGTACTGCTTCCCGGCCGGCAGAACAGCCAGCATTTCCGGCCCGCTTAAAGCGTCGTGTTCAAACAGCAGCTCCCCCGATTCGTAATCCTCTATTGTGATCTTGCCTTCGGCTTTCTCACCCGTCGCAGCATCCCGCAGACTTCGTTCAATGACAAACACCCTGCGGGGGCGATCTTCAGGCGCAAGCACGAACGAATAGATGTCCATTCCTCCCAGGCCCTCAGGCCGCTCGGAAGCGAAATATGCGGTAATACCATCTGTACTGATCGTTAAACCGCTCTGCTCTCCGGCAGTATTCACAGGATAACCCAGGTTCTCCGCCTTTTGCCAGAAGCCACTTGCATCACACTTGCTTACAAAGAGGTCCTGTCTGCCAAAGCCCGGCCAGCCGTCCGACGAAAAATAGAGCGTCTGGTTATCTGGGTATATGAAAGGGGAATGCTCATTATAGGGAGTGTTGATGTTTGGTCCCGCGTTCAAAGGGGCCGCCCAGCTGCCGTCGGCTTGCAGATCCGCATACCAGATGTCATTTGCTCCATAACCGCCTTTTCTGTCGCTTACAAAGTATATCCTGCGTCCATTGGAACTAACTGAGGCTTGAGACTCCCAGGCCCCTGTATTGAGCGGCGCGCCGGGATTATAAGGCTCCGACCAGCCCGAGGGTGTTCTCCGGCTGATATAGATATCACAACGCCCCTGACCGTCGGGTTTGTTACAGCCCGAGTAAAAAAGGTAATTGCCGTCGGGGGAGATGCTCTGAGAGCCTTCATTGAAATCCGGAGTATTGATCCTCCCGTCAAGCTCAACCGATGCAGACCATGATCCCGGGGCCCGAACGCTCTCGTACAGATCTTCATTGTTGGCGGTCCGTCTGGTGAAAACCAAACGCTTATTACCGGCCGTTACGACTGGGAAGTACTCTTGTTCAGGGGAATTGATCTCTGGTCCCAGATTAACCGGCACAAACGCTTTAGGGTTTTTAATCGCCTGAATGCTGAAGATGCAATCTTTAATGTGTTTTTCGACAAGTGCCTTGCTGCTCGCAGACAGGGATGGGGTTTCTAAGTATTTTCGAAATCCCGGGAGTGCTGATTCATACAAGCCGCAATAAAAATCGCTTACGGCTAGCCCGAATATCGTCAGGCTGCTATATCCCGGGTCGAGCTCCAATACTTTTCTATAAGATTTCCCCGCTTCTTCGTATGCTCCCGTTAGTCTCAAACAGTCACCTAATTGCTGATGCGCCTTTATGAAAGAGGGATTCAGTCTAACGGTCTCCCGCAACTGCGGTATTGCCGACGCGTAGTCTTTCTGCTGCAGGTACTTGCTCGCATTCTGATAGGCTTTAGTAGATGCCCGCTCATTCCGACCGGGCAGGTTTTGCGAAAACAACGCCTCACTGATCAGGCATAAAATACAAACGATCAAAGTACAGGCGAAGGATTTCATAGGTTTCTCCTCCTTTTGGCCTTAGGGAATATTCAGGAATTTATGTGTCTGAAGAGAGATCTCCCATTTAGGGTTTTCTTTAACATAGTCAATGATCAATGGAATCATCTCCTGCGACTTAGACCATTCAGGCTGAAGGTAAAGTTTACAACCAGGTGATACCAGCTGAGCATGTGATTCAGCCCAGGCGAAGTCACTCTTGTTAAAAACGATGACCTTTAATTCTCCGGCATGCTGACCGATGGACGGTACTGGCGACTTGAATTTCTTTGGAGAGAGACAGATCCAGTCCCATTGTCCTGATAAAGGATAAGCACCCGAAGTTTCAATAAAAGTTTTTATTCCGCGCTTCTGTAATTCAGAGGTGAGGTAATCCAGATTATAGATCAGCGGTTCCCCTCCGGTGATGACCACAGCCTTTCCGGGGTATTGTTCTGCGTTAGCCACGATCTGATCAGCGTGAGTAAGCGGATGCAGGCTCGCATCCCAGCTCTCTTTCACATCGCACCAATGACAACCTACATCACATCCGCCAAGTCTGATGAAATAAGCGGCTTTTCCACTATGGTAACCCTCGCCCTGGATCGTATAAAACTCCTCCATTAATGGGAGCAGGGTTCCGTCTTCTGGTACTTGTAAACTCATTTTTCTTATAAGGCTGCAAATATACCCAATAGTTGAAGGGATATCAGCAGGGCAATGTCATTTTAGCAAAGCCCGCTGTGGCTAGCCGTAAATTTCTTTTTTAGCGGATGCAAGCGTGTTTTTCAACAAACCTACAATCGTCATTAATCCTACGCCACCGGGAACTGGCGTAATCCAGGAAGCTTTCTCCGACACGTTGTCGAAGTCGACGTCACCATATAGCTTATATCCCGACTTCGTGGTTTCTGAAACCTCTCTGTTAATCCCTACGTCTATGATTACTGCACCAGGCTTAACCATGTCGGCAGTGACAAAGTTCTTTTTACCGATGGCCGCTACAATAATATCTGCAGAGGCAACCACGTTTTTCAAGTCCTTTGTTCTGCTATGCGTTAAGGTCACTGTACAATTGCCCGGATACGCATTTCTGGCCATGAGGATGCTCATCGGACTGCCCACGATATTACTGCGACCTACCACCACACAATGCTTTCCCGATGTTTCAATTTTGTATTCTTCCAGCATCATCATGATGCCGTAAGGTGTAGCCGGAATAAAGCAGGGAAGGTTCCGCATCATGCGACCCAAGTTCACGGGATGGAATCCGTCTACGTCTTTTTTGTAGTCAATCTTCTCTGTAACTTTCTCCGGGTCAATATGTTTAGGGAGAGGAAGCTGAACAATAAGTCCATCTACATCTTCGTCCCGATTAATCTCTTCAATCTTCGCTAGAAGCTCCTCCTCGGTTACCGAGTTGTCATAACGATGAAGGGAAGACTTGAAGCCAACCTTCTCGCAATTCTTCATCTTGCTCGCTACGTAAGTTTCGCTTCCTCCGTCATTGCCCACCAGAATTGCCACCAAATGAGGTTTTCGGCCTTTGGTTGCCAGTACGCCTGCGGCCTCAGCAGCAATCTCCTGCTTGAGTTTTTCTGATACGAATTTTCCGTCTAATAACTGCATGTTGCTATCGTAGAGTATGGTTCTTATTTGTCTTTAATCGAGTTTCAGTACCGCCATAAATGCCGATTGTGGGATTTCCACGTTACCAACCTGGCGCATTCTCTTCTTACCCTTCTTCTGTTTTTCCAGGAGTTTACGCTTACGGGAAATATCACCACCATAACATTTGGCGGTAACGTCCTTTCTCAGGGCGCGAACCGTTTCTCTTGCGATTACTTTAGCACCAATAGAAGCCTGGATGATGATTTCAAACTGCTGCCTAGGGATCAACTCACGCAGCTTCTCACAGATACGTTTTCCGAAATCATAAGAGTTCGACCGGTGGATAAGAGACGACAATGCGTCAACCGGCTCACCGTTTAAGCGGATATCCAGTCTTACAAGATCTGACTTACGGTAGCCTATCTGGTGATAATCGAAAGAAGCATATCCCTTTGATATCGTTTTAAGACGGTCGTAGAAGTCAAACACAATTTCTCCCATCGGAAGCTCAAATACAAGCTCCACACGATCAGAGGTCAGATACGACTGGTTGATGATGATCCCCCTCTTTTGAATACAAAGAGACATGATCGGACCAACAAATTCTGATTTAGTGATGATGTTCGCCTTTATAAAAGGTTCTTCCACAGAATCCATCTTGCTCGGATCCGGAAGGTCAGAAGGGTTGTGGACCTGTATTACATCGCCTTTAGTGGTATGAGCCACGTACGATACGTTAGGTACCGTCGTGATGACGGTCATGTCGAACTCGCGTTCCAGACGTTCCTGAATGATCTCCATGTGAAGCATTCCCAGGAATCCGCATCGGAATCCAAATCCAAGGGCGGCAGAAGACTCTGGTTCGAAAACAATGGAAGCATCATTTAACTGAAGTTTGTGCATTGCTTCGCGAAGTTCCTCAAACTCATCCGTATCGACAGGGTAAATCCCTGCAAATACCATTGGCTTTACTTCTTCAAAACCTTGAATAGCTTCTCTGGAAGGCTTGTCAACGTGCGTAATCGTGTCACCTACCTTTACTTCTCTGGCTTCCTTAATACCGGAGATAATATATCCTACGTCTCCCGTCTTAACAATGCCGCGAGGCTCGGGGTTTAGTTTCAATATACCAACTTCATCCGCGATATATTCCTTGCCTGTTGCGATGAATTTTACCTTATCGTTCTTTTTGATCTGTCCGTGGACCACCTTAAAGTAGGCGATGATGCCACGGAAGGGATTAAATACGGAGTCGAAGATCAATGCCTGCAGTTCGCCGTCTTCCTGTCCGACAGGGGAGGGTACCCGCGAAACGATGGCTTCGAGAATATCATGAACACCTAAGCCGGTTTTTCCGGATGCAGGAATAATCTCTTCGCGCTTGCAGCCGATCAGTTCGATGATCTGATCTTTTACCTCCTCAGGCATCGCACCCGGGAGATCCATCTTGTTCAAAATTGGAATGATTTCCAGATCATGTTCCAAAGCAAGATAGAGGTTGGATATCGTCTGAGCCTGGATACCCTGAGAGGCATCTACAATAAGAAGTGCTCCCTCACACGCGGCGATTGACCTGGACACCTCATATGAAAAGTCAACGTGTCCCGGCGTGTCGATCAGGTTGAAGATATAGTCCTCTCCATTGAGGCTATAGTTCATCTGTATCGCATGGCTCTTTATGGTAATTCCCCGCTCACGCTCGAGGTCCATGTTATCAAGTAACTGGGCCTGCGCGTCGCGCTGACTGATGGTGTTTGTATATTCTAAAAGTCGATCTGCTAAAGTACTCTTTCCGTGATCGATGTGTGCAATGATGCAAAAGTTACGGATATTCTTCATTCGTAGCGCAAAGATAATTTATTGATCTTACATTTTTGAGGTGTTGTTTGACAATGATGGTCAAACGAGCCATTTGAAACGAAAACCCGGCTTTATAGTACTCGAAATTAAATTCTGTTAGGGTTATAACCTATTCTTTTTCAAATTGGTATAACATTTATGTAAATGTATTCCTGATATACGTAGGGAATCATGTGTGATGACCGCTAAAATCCGCCAAATTAAATTCTGTACGCCCGTTTATTTGCTTCTAAGTGCCTATTATCTAAATAGATGAAGCCTAAACCTAAAGTAAATCTTAAGTGATTATCTAGGCCTCATATCTCTTCCAGGCCAGGGAGAAGTCAGACAGCATTTTATCAAATCTTGCCACTACCTTCTGAATGAACTCTTCGTCCAGGAGTTGAAAAACGCCATCCAATCCGTCTAGCAAATCCATCTCAGCAAGCTTATAGGTCTGTTCAAAACTCCCCTTCTCGAACTTGATGATATACTTTCCATTCATGGAAAAGATGGTGATCTTACAGTCTGGTCTCGGTAACTCGGCAACTACTCGCATGTGTTTTTTTAGCAAATGTATTACAAAATTCCAGTCTTTTCCGCCAAAGGATCTGACCCATTTAATGAGCCTTCGGATCCGAGGATCTTAAACCTGGCGAACAATTCCTCACTATACCATTTCTCTTCCCTGGTCTTCTTGATCACTTCAGCATGGTCAAGAGATTTGTATGCAAAGTTTTTCATATCCTCCGCAGATGTCCAGACCGAAAATGTTGCCTGCCTAAAGAACGGTGCTTCCCCGATACCGAATGAGGTGATGAACCCGGGTGCGCGAGACATGAGTTGGGCAACTCTGTCGACGTGCGACCAAAATCCCTTTAGCTTATTCAGGCGAATGGTGGCTCGCGTCAACACGGCAATCGGTCCCTCAACAGCATTCTTCTCAAAACGCGTTCCAAAGGGCTGTTGTCCATCCCAGGTTCCATGACTGCTAACAGGCTCCAGCAAGGCCGTCCATTGTTCCTTTGCAAAGCGTTTCCACCAACGGCTAACGAAGGAGTGTTCCTTGAACTCGTCAAAATCTTTCTGCGTTTTCCACACTGCAAGAAGAGCCCATTGCTGGAGATCAGGCGTCAGATCAAATGTCCCGTTCCTTCCAGAGCCCATGAGTTTATAGAATGTGCAGCCGCCCGTAAGCATCAGCGGTAGCCTGTGTACGGCCATCGAAAGGAAAGCAACAGGAATAAGTCTCTTAGGGTAGCGAACAATGGTAAGCGAAACGATCATTTTGGAGCCCGGATAGTAAAGGTTCTTCTGGATAAATATAGGCATAAAAAAAAGGGTCATAGACCCTCTTTATATGATAAGCAGAGCATAATAGCTCTAAAGCTGAAGTCGATTAATCTTCGCCTCCCTCGTCGCCGTAGCTAACTTTAGGGATCTGTTTGTCAATCTGCCAGCGTCCTGTTCCCTCTTCTCCGATGATATCGAAAAGCTCCAGAATACGTCTCGCTACATATTCTTCCTCAATCTGTTCTTTCAGGAACCACTGCAGGAACTGAAGAGTCACATAGTCATTCGCTTTCTGGCATCTGTCTGATATGCGGTTGAAGTTTGAAGTTACCTGAATCTCCTGCTGTAAAGCAAGCTCAAATATTCCTTTAAAAGAATCGAATTCCTGGGGGATGTTGGTTACTTCCGGAGAGATAGCTTTTCCTCCAAGATCGTTGATGTATCTGAACAGTTTCAGCATATGTTCACGCTCTTCACCCGACTGGCGTTCCAGATATCCGGCACTGTTGTCGTAACCATTGCGGTTACACCAGGAAGACATCGCTAAATATAGGGAAGATGAATATGCTTCAACTTTTATTTGTTCGTTTAGAAGAGTCTCTATTTCCTCTGACAGAGAGGTTCTTAATCTGAGAAGGTCTTTCATAGTATTCTGAGTTTATTATTAGATACAAATAAACATCAAAATGTTTTGAAAACAGGAGAATATTTCTAATACGTATTCAATCTAAATCATCGCACTAGGCAAATTGTAGCTGGCTCGTTCTGAGGATACTATTCAAATGAAGGATTGTCTTGGCGCCGCCGAGGATACGCTGCAGTGAAATCACCTCTGTAATGGTCAGAAGGAAGCAGGTCTCGCAATAGGGAGGCATGATGATGGCCAGGTCTGCATGTTTAGCCGGACTGCATAACATTTCTGCCAAATTTATGGCAAACAGCCTTTTGCTAAAGTCGATGAAGTTTCCGGGTTTAAAAGCGGTACTGCGATCTGCAAACTCAAGAATAAAGTTATTCGATGCTTCACATTGGTAAACAGCCCCGGCTTCTGTCCTAAAAACTTCTATAAGGTGAGTATTCGCTTTAATTTGCATTGACTTGATGTGTACTACAAACTTAGTATTTGTTTATAATCAATCCAAATAAAAAGGCTCTCTTTTTGTAATTATTCTAAATAGGGGAGGTTGGCTTGTTGAAGTACGGTTCAAAAGCAGGGCTGTTGCGTGTCATTCGAAAGCTTCAGAAGCCTGGAAGAACACGAACAAAACAGGAAGCTCACTCCATAACACGATGAACCCCAAAAGTTATGGTGAAACTTTCAGGGTTCAGCTTAGACAGAGGTCGCTCTGTTATCAGTGGTTTCTTTTAGGATCTTAGCCTCTTGTTAACCTGCCGGATCCTCTCGAAGGTCTTTCTCCCGAAGAAGAACCGCGGTTACTACGTGAATTATCAGAAGATTGTGATCGCTCGCGAGGTGCCCTCTCCATTTGGGGAGTAGCTCTTTGCGGAGCCTGGGCCCTTTGGCGAGCCTCAGCCTGGTTGCTTCTTGTCGCTCTTTGCGAGGCCTGAGCCTCGGCGCTTCGCTCTGTTTGGCCGCCTGGTATATTTCTCTCCGGCCTCCTCTCAATTCTTCCTGCTCCTGCAGAACGTCTCTCCGAGCTTTCGGTATTCCGGCCGCTTGGTCTGCTTTCAGGCAGTGTTCCCGAAGGACGGGTTTCAGCCTGCTGGCTTCTGCCTGGTCTGTTTGTCCAGGTATCCCGATTCCCGCGGTTGACAGCCGGATTCTCCCGGTTTCTTATCTCTCCGGAATTTGGTCTGGAGTTATTATCCTGTCCAGGACGAGTGGTCGACGGTCTGGTATTATCCCTGTTGCGATTGTCATTCGTAGGGCGATTGTTGTTATTGTTTCCGTAACGTTCCGCATTACCTCTTGCCGGACGGTCTACAGCATTACCTCTGTCACGATCGTTTCTGCCGTTCAAGTCCGGACGATAAACCCGAACTGCACCCCGCTCTGCGACGGTTCTGCCCGGTCTGTTGGAAGCATGCACCTGATGAACAGGAATTCTGCCACGGGTGTAGCGTTCCATTTCGCGTCGTTGCGGCCCTGCGAAGTACCTTCTGTTATCACGTACATAGATGTTATTGATCACAGTAGTATGTCCGTAAAAATTGGAATACCTGTTTCTGGGTACGTGATAATTGTATACAGAGCGGTGTGTAATATATCGCTGTGGTACAAAGATCCATCTGGCCAGTGGGATGTTGATGTTGATATTGATGTCGAGACCCGGACCAAGCGGCGCCCATCCGTAGTAGCCGCCTCCTGATCTCCAATTCACCCAGGCTGGACCCCATTCAGATCCCGGCACCCAAATCCATCCGTAATAATCGTCAAATAACCAGCGTCCGTAGTGGAAAGGCGCCCAACCCCAGTCATAGTCGGAAACCCACGTGTTGCCGTAGTCAGTAACTACCCAGTGTCCCCGCGTACCATAAGGCTGAAATCCTTCCTCTACATTCGGAATCCAAACACGGCCGTGATCCTGATAGTTGATCCACTGTCCGTATGGTGAAAGCTCGTCATAGAAAGTCTGGAAAGATACACTGGCTCCTGGCTGTGATAGGGTGCTTGCTGTGCTGCTCAAGCTGCTGAACATTGTCCCCAATATTAACAGCATTAAAACCCGTTTAAGATCTTTCATAAAGTGTGTGTTTTAATGATTAGAGGGGGCAAATGAGAAAAGGTTTACTCTGCTGCCCCCTTATTTTCAATTGTTACGTGTGTTACATAAGACGTTAGAAACCAATTAAAAGTGTCAGAGGCTTCCAACAAAAATAGATCCTCCCTGCCTTAATCGTGCTTGGAATGATGGGGACAAGAACGGGACGTCCTACTGAGATAAGTCCGACTGCAGTATCTGTAAGTGGGACTTATCCC
>NZ_PVTH01000005.1 GCF_003002875.1 Arcticibacter pallidicorallinus | reverse complement strand
CTGGCAGGGAAGGTCAGGAGCAAGGATAAGGAGGACGTTCCGAAGGAGATCTCCCGGACTAAACCCAGGTCGATTCCGAAGATCGTAGCGGATAACAAACAGTCGGCAGATCCGACCGGCAAGCGCGTGTCCTTTAAATGCTCAAAAGGGTAAAAAGGACACGCGCCTGTAAACTGACGGCAGGATAGAGATATGTACTAGGCCCGCTCTGCAGACTTCGCCCAGATATTTATAGAAGAATCGGTCGCGTATTTGTCGATCTCCGCAAGTTCTGCTTCGCTGAAATCGGGCTTTGTCAAAGCCTTTACGCAATCCTCAACTTGTTCAGGGCGACTCGCACCGATCAATGCGGAAGTAATCCTGCCACCTCTGAGCACCCACGCGATAGCCATCTGCGCCAGCGTTTGTCCGCGGCCCTGAGCGATCTCATTTAACGCCCGGATATTGTTGCGTGTTTTTTCGTTTAAGAAGTCAGGATTTAGAGATTTATGCTGGTCAGCACGACTGCCTTCCGGGATTTCGTTCAGGTATTTGTCTGTGAGCATTCCCTGTGCAAGAGGAGAGAACACAATAGATCCAATATTCAGGTCTTCCAAAGTGTCGATCAGTCCGTCTTCTTCAATCCATCTGTTGAGCATGGAATAGCTTGGCTGGTGTATCAGACAAGGTGTGCCAAGTTCTTTAAGGATGCTTACAGCCTCTCGGGTCCGTTTGGAATTATAAGATGACAGGCCTACGTATAAAGCGCGGCCGGAGCGGACAATATGATCGAGCGCCATCATCGTCTCTTCCAGAGGAGTCTCCGGGTCAAAACGGTGGGAGTAAAAGATGTCTACATAATCAAGCCCCATACGTTTCAGGCTTTGATCGCAGCTGGAGATCAGATATTTTCGGCTGCCCCATTCGCCGTAAGGGCCGGGCCACATATTGTAACCGGCTTTGGTGGAGATAACCAGCTCATCGCGATAACCTGCGAAGTCATCCTTCAGGATCTGGCCGAAGGCTATTTCTGCACTTCCTGGAGGCGGACCGTAATTGTTCGCGAGATCAAAATGGGTGATGCCGAGATCGAAAGCTGTTCTGCATATCGCTCTTTTATTGGCGTGCTTTGCATCTTCTCCGAAATTGTGCCAGAGGCCTAAAGACAAAGCGGGTAATTTTAGGCCGCTCTTACCACAACGGTTATAAACCATTTGTTCGTAGCGGTTATCTGAGGGTGTCCATTTCATATTTAATTATCTTCTTACAGTGCAATACAAATCTGTAAAAAAGGTTTTAATCTTCAGATCTTAGTTTAATTTTAACATAAACTTTATATTTAGTCAATACCGGTCTTGTAATATTGCCGGCTGCAGCCGGACTCATACAGAGCGGTTAAACCAGGTAAAGCATAAGTTTATGAAAGCATATTTCGCCTTATTTTTTTCAATGATCATTTGTTATGCCAGTCAGGCACAAACCATGAAATGGAACCAGAATCCTGTGATTGCCCATCGTGGAGCATTCAAAAAGAACCAGTATCCGGAAAATTCTATCGCGTCTTTAAAGGAATCCATCAGACTGAAGTGTTATGGGTCCGAATTTGATGTGCATATGACCCGGGATGGGATAATGGTAGTGAATCATGATGCCGACTTTTATGGGATCGATATTTCAAGCTCCACGTACAAAGAGTTGTTGGCTAAGAAACTTCCCAATGGAGAAAGTATACCTACGTTGGAGGCTTTCCTGAAAGAGGGGATGAAGCAGAAAAAAACGAAGCTGATACTGGAGTTAAAGCCAGCAAAGACCGAGGAAGAGATGATGAAGCTAACGGATGCAGCGGTCAAAATGGTTCATGATATGAAGGCCACCGCATGGATTGAATATATCAGCTTCCACTATGGCTCTTTAAAGCGCATACTGGAACTTGATCCGAAGGCTACTGTTGCTTTTCTGGCATCCGTAGGCAGTGCTGTTTCGGCAGAGAAGCTCAAAGAAGATAAGTTTGCGGGAGCAGATTACCATTATTCGGTTTATAAGGCAAACCCGGGATGGTTTGAAGAAGCTCATCGTCTTGGTTTGACCATCAACGGCTGGACGGTTAACAAAGAAGAAGACCTGCAATGGATGTTGGAGAACAAAGCGGACTATATTACTACCAATGAGCCGGAGTTGCTCTTTGAGCTGCTCGCTAAAAAAGGTAAATAGCTACTCAGCGCGTCAACCCAAGAAGTTTGTCTATTTTCTCGTCCCAGGAGGCTTGAGCGACCCTGTTCAGTCCGTGGGACGTCTCTTTATCGTAGGCTTTCTGCATGGCATGGGCATCCCGCATCGTGTCGAGGTACTGCATATTCAGGAAGGCATCGTAGGTATCGGGCTGCAGATCCGCATTCTTTACCTTTTCCTTGAACTGTTCGGCGATGATTTTGACGATGTCGAAGTGCCGTTGTTCGTGGTTCAGTGTATAGGCGTCTCTGCCTGTTGATCTTGACCATGCCGCACTCTTGGGGAGATATGCCTTCACGGCTATGTGCACATGCACTACGCCGTTTATAATTTTGGCATCCTGGATATAGCCTATGCCTGGCATAACCAGGGCCTGGTACTTGTTTGAAGAGATGTTACGCGACTGGAAGTCATCCCATCGGAGTTTTCGTTTCGGAGAATAGTAGATCGTATCGCCTTCTGTTTTTTCGGAGTAATCAGAAAGGGTAAACTTCACGCTTTTAGCAAGCCGGGGATCTGTGTCAGCATTTTCATTCATCCAGTTATTGAAATATGTGAGGCTGGACTTGAGGAGCGTTCTCAGGTAGCCTTCTATCTGGGGGCTGAGTGTTGGGGATCTTACGTAGTTAACCGCGTACTGAGTGGTAACCAGGGGCGCTACTCCGTAATTCTTTGGGAGACCGAAAGAGGCTTTGAGCGTTACCTTCCCGCTTATGTTGCCATTGGAAAGTGCAGTTTCCCTGACATGGAGATCTTCGATACCCATTGTGACTGCTGTCAGCGACTGGTTTTTGGGTAAATTCCTGTTCAGGTAACGATTGATTGCTGTTGCAGGACCACCTTGCAGGTCAGTCTGCTGCGATATCATTTTATTTGTATGGGAGGTAACCAATAGTTTAGCTATAGGTTCCTTATTTGTCCGCTTATCATGCACCTGGGAAATATAAAATTCTGTCGGCTTTACTCCGGGAGGTATATTTCCCAGTACGATTTGTGCGGAGCTATCGAACACGCACAATAAAATTCCGGCAAAAAAAGTAAATATGATTTTGTAAATAATGTGTGTTCTCAATTCTCGCAGCTTCGTTCTCAACTTAGTTGATATAACGGCTCATGTGGTTTGGTAGTATGTCGGAAGTAATTCCGAGAATGATACCATTGAATCAGTAAAAGTACTGCGGATATTGAATTTATAGTCCTTAGATTTGCTCTGATAATCTATTGGTCAATCTGAATCTCAGTATACCTGAGATAGCTGATTAACTTAATTTCAATGATAACTCGTACTTCTCTAAGTTTTTCAGAAAGTACAAGGGTACAGGTCCCGACGAGTTTAGAAAGAACATATTCAAAAAAGGAAAAGAATGAACAAAATGGAATCAAATAATCAATATAAGCCCATGTCTGAGTTTTCGGCTGCGGTACAGTGTAAATGCCCGAGATGTCGGCGAGGGAAACTTTTTGACGGTCCGATGTATGGTTTTAAGAGTCAGACGATGCACAAGAGGTGTTCGCACTGCCATCTGGTTTACGAACGGGAGCCGGGCTATTTCTATGTGGCGATGTTTGTAAGTTATGCGTTTAATGTGGCGGAACTGGTGATATTAGGAGTGGGTACCTATCTGCTTACCGGAAATCTGGAAAATCCATGGCTGTACCTGATCGTGCTTTTTTCAGGTGCTATTCTTCTTGCGCCCTTTAATTATCGATATTCAAGAGTAGTGCTCATGTATTGGTTGAGCCCGGGTTTGCGTTTCAGCCGCGAAATGGCAGAGGCGCCTCCGCGAAGGGATGAAGACGCGCTTATATAGCATGAAATTATAGGTAAGTATTATAAACTTTTTAGAAATGATCAAGCTATTTAGAATTGCTGCCGACATGCAGGAAGCTGGCGTTCACATCGCGAGATGGGGAATCGTTATCGTATTGCTTTGGATCGGCGGCCTTAAAGCTTTCCGTTATGAAGCTGTTGGAATAGTGCCATTTGTCGCACATAGTCCGGTGATGAGCTTCTTTTACAAGTATGATGCGCCTGAATATAAGACTCACATGAATAAGGAAGGTGAGTATGTTGCAGAAAATATCAGGTGGCACGAAGAGAACAATACCTATCTGTTTTCATACGGCTTGGGGACAGTGATATGCTTGATTGGGCTAATGATAGCCGTTTACTCAATATGGCCGGGTATTTCCGCAGTAGGCAGTTTTTTGGCTTTTGTCATGTCTCTGGTCACGCTTTCTTTTCTGATCACTACTCCTCAGACCTGGGTGCCGGATCTTGGGGATGCAGAGCATGGTTTTCCGTACCTGAGTGTGGCCGGTCGCCTGGTTATTAAAGATGTGATTATGTTGGGAGCCAGTATCGCTACGATGGGTCAGGCGGCACGAAAGTATTTAAAAACGCGTCGTTAGAGGTTCATAACAAGGATAACAGATCCGTCTTTTTAAGGGATTTCAGTCCGGGCCCATCAGCTTTTATGAGGTCGTTTGCAAGCCCTTTTTTGGAAGCTTGCAAGTCCATGATCTTTTCTTCGATCGTGTCTTTGCAGATTAGGCGGACAGCGACGATGTTGTTTTTCTGACCTATCCGGTGACAGCGGTCAATAGCCTGGTTCTCCACTGCAGGGTTCCACCAGGGATCTACCAGATAGACGTAGTCGGCAGCGGTTAAATTTAAGCCCGTACCTCCGGCTTTCAGGCTGATCAGGAATACGCGGATCTCGGGGTCGTTTTCAAACGATTCCACTTCCGCTCTTCTGTTACGTGTTTGTCCGGTCAGGTAAGCGTGCTTCATTCCGCGCTTATTCAGTTCCCTTTTGATCAGGTCGAGCATACCGACGAACTGAGAGAATACCAAAATCTTGTGTGCGGGTGCTTTGGACTCGATTTGTTCCAGTAATTCGTCGATTTTGCAGGAAGAGTCGCCTTTTACCCGGGTACCTTTCAGTAACTCGGGCGAGTTGCAGATCTGTCTCAGCATGGTGAGCCCTTTCAGAATGTGGACGGAATTTTTGGGGAGTTCCTGCTCGTCCAGCGCAGAGATAAATTCCCTGAACTCCTTCTCGTAGGCAGCATATACTTTTCGCTGTTCTTCGTTCATTTCACAATAGACGACCATCTCCGTTTTTTCCGGAAGTTCTGCCGCCACCTGTTCTTTTGTACGCCTCAGGATAAATGGTTTGATCCTTTCCCGCAGCTCATTGGCGCGCTTGCTGACTTTGAATTTATCAATAGGGGTGGAATAGATGTCTTTAAAATACTGCTTGTTTCCGAGAAGACCCGGACAAGCGAAGGATAGCTGGCCGTATAAATCAAACGTGTTGTTTTCAATGGGTGTACCGGTTATAGCCACCCGGTTTCGCGACTGAAGTTGTGTAGCAGCTTTATGTCGCTGTGAGCCCGGGTTCTTGATGTTCTGTGACTCATCAAGGAATACATAATTAAAGCAAAACTTCTTTAAAGTGCTTATGTCGGATACCATTGTGCCATAGGACGTTAAGATAATATCGTACTGGTCAAAGTCGCGCGAATCCTTTTTTCTGTTGGGTCCGTAGAACGTAAGTAAGCTCAGTGAAGGCGCGAACTTTTCCACCTCCGCAGACCAGTTGAAAAGTACGGATGTAGGTACGACCAACAGGTTAGTGTTGCGCCCGGTCTTAGCTTTCTGCAGCAGAATGAAGGCGATGATTTGTATCGTCTTACCAAGGCCCATGTCATCTGCCAGGCATCCTCCGAAATTGAGATCATCCAGAAAGTTCAGCCAGTTAAGACCGTTTTTTTGATACTCACGTAAGTCGGTCTTAATATCCTGGGGCACCTCGACCGGATAGATACCGGAAAAGTTAGCGAACCTTTCCTGCAAATAATTGATCTCGCGTTTGGTATCCGTGCTAAACCAGGGCTCTTCATAGAGTTCGGCAACGGTATCGAAATTGGTTCTGGCAATGCGAAGAGTTTCATGGTCCAGGATTTCGCCGGCATTGAAGTAAGCTGAGAATTTCTCTATCCATTCTTGTGGCAGGATTCCCCGTGTTTCATCGTCCAGCTGGACATACTTCGTCTTACTTCGGATGGCCTTGTGGATATGTTTCAGGGAGGCTTGCTTTTTACCAAAACTCACTTTGATTAAGGAGTTAAACCAGTTGATTCCACTCAACACCTTTACCGAAACGTTTATTGTATGGGCGTTCAGCGTGTTGCCGGTGATCTCGTTGAAGCCGAGGATGGTTATACCCAGCCTTCGCCATTCCTCAAACACGGGGAGAAACCAGTCTTCGTTTAGAAAGTGCCGTTTGTGAATGTCGAAATACTGGAGGCCGTTGTCCAGTTGCTCTTCTAAACTGGGATGTTGTTTAATCAGTAAAGAGATAAACTGTAATTCGGCTTCATGGTTTCGCTGCACCAGGAATGGATTTCCTTTTTTGTCCTGGCCGAAGATCTGCTTTTGGGAGCGTACAGGTATTTCGACCTCAGCATACCGGATTACGGGGATAACCATAACGTGCTGTCCGAAGTCAGACAAGAATATGATTTTTTCCAGTTCAGTATCGAAACCGGCTTCTGCTTTCTGTCTATCGGAAGCTTCTGGAATGAAGGTATAGGCGATAGGGATACGCTCCTCCTGCTTCTCGAGCACGGATTTTCTGAAGTCGCTGAATCTGGAGCGGTGGATCAGTGGGTTATTACCTCTCTTCTTGAGAAAATTGATTATGTCGAGCGTATTTTGATCTTCGATGAGGTATAATGCATCCTCTGAAAGTACAAAGCAGGAGTGTTTGATGGTCAGTGTAACGATATCTCTTGGAATGCCGTCGATGAGAAGACTGCCGGAGAGCTCATAGAACTGGTTCTTTTGCTGAATAGTCAGCGAAATATCCTTTACCGTATGCTTGCTGATGCGTACAGGTAAGAGGGAACTACTGCCGACGTTCTCAGAGATATCGCTGTCATGAAGATAGAACGGAAGTTCCAGCGGGTTTTTGACGATAGCTTTCAAACAGCGGATGGTCGTTTGACTGATTCCCGGGTCGATATTGTTCTGGAACTTTGATAATGCAGAATAGAATTTTATTTCGTCTGCTTGGTTTGTTTCCCAGATCATCTCGAGAGGACTGAGCGGTTTTAAGGGGTTTTTTACCTTACCTTCCTTTGTAAGTGAGGCTTCGAGTAATTCAACAAGCAGATGCCCGTAGTATTTATGGCGCTTGAAAACGGCTATTCTTTGTATGGATGCCGACTCATTTAGCTTTGCGGATATATCAGGTGTAAAGTGCTTGAATAGTGTCTGATAAGTCTGCAGGTGAGTGCTGCTGACTGGCAGCAGATTCTGCAAAGTTGGTTTTATAGTAAGTTTCCCGTTGCTGAATTCCATGTGGAAGAAGCGCTCCAGTTCCTGCTCTTTCTCCAGTCCAAAGTCTTCAGCGAATCTTTGTAGCTTAATATGTCTCAAGTCGATGTCGAAAAAGACTCTGTAATCCGTTCTATCTATCAAACTTAACAGTGCCTGTATCTGGTGATAACAACAGTCCAGCAATGACGCCATGCAAGAGCATTTGAGGGAGAGTCCTTCCTTGTTTTGTGAAACCTCCACATGGATTTCCGGAGCGTGGTGGTAGGAGAAGCTGCCTTCGTCAACGAGGATGTATTTCGGATAGGGAAGGACGTGGTCGGTCAGATCGGATTCAGACCCTTTATATAGACGGGATATATTGCTTGCATGAAGATCGGGCAACCCGACTCCTTTAAGCAAGTATGTCCCCTGACCATCCGGGATAATATTTAGCTGACCGTTGTTTTTATTCTGCATTCCGAAACTTCTGAGCGACTATACTTTCCATAATATCAGGGAGGCGCTCATGATAAACCATTCCTGTTATTTGCAAAGTCAGGGTTTGAATAGTTGTTAAGCACGCTATCAACCGTCCTGACAAGTTGGACCACAATGTATTATTTCGAAGCGCCTGTAGGGCTCATCCCTTTTTCAACCAGCAATTTGATATTGCCGTTTAAGTCGGCGGTATATATTTTAAAAACAGAGTCGGAGGTTTTTGAAGCGCTATAGAATATCTGATCATCAGCCGTAACATACAGGGACGGTACATTCAAACCTTCAGGAGAAATCCTGGAGGTCTTTTTGCTTGCCAGATCTAATACGTAGATGGCCTCATTAGGACCTACTGAATTCTTCACTATGTCCGTGTTGCCGGCGTTAAAAATAAGTTTTTTACCGTCTTTGGTATAGAAGAAACGGTTGCTGCTGGAAAGGGATAGGTCTTTTCCGATTAACTCTGTTAAAAGTTGGGTGTCAATTATCTTACCGGAAAGATCTAAGGTGTAGAGATTTGTTAAATCATGTCCGATCAGTTGCTGCTCATTCTTCCAGGTGGGCGAGTAAAGTTCGATGGCTGACTTGCTCTCTAATATCTGGTAACCGGAGTGATCCGTATTGATGACACCCACTTTCCAGCGGTTTCCTTTGTCGAAAATGCTGAAGGCGATCTTGTTTCCACTAGGCGACCACATGGCCTGGTAATGGTTATGATTGTCAACAGGCAACTGTGCCTGGGTTTTATGTTCGAGGTCAGCCACCCAAATGTTGCGGTTTCCGGCACTATCACTAATGGTGTAAGCGAGCTTTGTACCATCCGGAGATATTGCCGGATCCGTTGCACCACCAAAAGATACTTGTTTCATGGTGTCGATACTGCTGACTACAATATTATCGCCATCCCGATACGCTAATGCAAATTTTTTACTGCTTATAGAAGCGGAGTTCAGACTGTCTGTGCTGGTGTCTTTGCTCGGTTGATTGTTGTTACAGGCGATCAGGAGGGAAAGAAAAGGTATTGAAAGCTTTAATAGACGCATGGTTTGAATTCAAGGTGTTCCGCAAAGTTAAGAAAAATGATCTACAGGCCTTTTCTCTGGTAACGCGTTCGGGTCTGTTTGGAATACGGCAATTTTTGTGCACACTCTATCGTATTAAGGTCGTTAGCATCTGCTGCTATTTTATTAGCTTATCTGGAATATAAAAATCTCATAGTCTTTTCTTTAAGGGAAATATAATGATATCTTTATGATATCATTATAAATCAAAAAGTATGGAAACCGAAAAGATTACCAGTCCTCCCTCAGGTTACCTCGCGTTAACCTTATTTCTTTTACTTCTGGCTACAGCTATATATCTGGGCATCAATCAGTATGGGGCTGCCTGCGTTCTGATTTTGCTAATCGGCGTTACGCTGATTTTGCCGGGATTGATCATTGTTAATCCCAATGAATCGAAGGTGCTTACCTTGTTTGGTAAATACACCGGAACGGTAAAACAAGACGGCTTTTTCTGGGTGAATCCGTTTACGGTTAAGAGAAAAATATCATTGAAAGCATATAATCTTAATGGGCAACAATTAAAAGTGAACGACAAATTGGGGAATCCGATTGAAATTGCTGCCGTCATTGTCTGGCAGGTGAAAGATACCGCGAAAGCTGTTTTCTCGGTGGAAAATTACGTTCAGTATGTCAATATACAAAGTGAGGCTGCGGTGCGTCATTTGGCTAACAGCTTTGCGTACGACAATCTGGAGGACGAAACCGAGGCGATTACCCTTCGCGGTGGTGCGGAACAAGTGAGCCATTTATTGGAACAGGAGCTAAACGAACGTCTTGATCGTGCAGGTATAGAGGTGCTGGAAGGACGTATATCGCATCTGGCCTATGCGCCTGAGATTGCCAATGCCATGCTACAGAGACAGCAGGCGTCTGCTATTATAGCTGCACGGAAGCAAATTGTAGAAGGTGCTGTAGGTATGGTAGAGATGGCACTTTCCCGCCTCTCCGAGAAAAATATCGTCGAGTTTGATGAAGAACGAAAGGCTGCTATGGTGAGTAATTTGTTAGTGGTGCTTTGTGGCGAACGTGCGGTATCTCCGGTCGTCAATACGGGTACTTTATATCATTAGTCGTGGGGAACTATTCAACAATAAGATCGTTGTTAACAAATGAGTTAACGGTAAAACGAAATGGGTTCTGGCGGCCGACATATGAGCTTACCGACGGGCAATACAGTTACGGGTTGCTGCGATATGAAGGATCATGGCGACCTAAAGTAAAGATCGAAACTGCCGACACAGACTGGATAGTAAATGCAAAAGGTGGCAAAGGTTCTGAGATTAAAACCATAGAAGGTGAATCAATAGCTGTTACATCCCGGAGCTTCCGGAGCACAAAAATCACTTTTACAGCATATGACGGTTTTGTCGCCACCTTTGTTAAGCCTTCTATATGGAGGAGCAAAACCATCTGGGAAGCTGAAGATGGCACTGAATTGTTACATATTAAAAGCCGCCCGTTTAAGATGCCGGTTATTACTTTTAACGTCCAGGCTAAGCAAAACCGCTGGTTGCTTTTGCTTGCCTTTTTAGCTTTAGAAATCCATTTGAAACAACAGGCAGCAGTAGCAGCAACGTAATTATGGCTGAAAAGAAACCATTTGTACTTAGGGTGAGCGCCGACATGATGAAAGAGCTGGAGGAGTGGGCAAACGACGAATTCAGAAGCATAAACGGTCAGATTGAATATTTGCTTAACAAAGCTATTAACGAGCGGAAGAAGGCCATTCGCAGAAAGAAAGCGGACGGATAATATCATCCAGGATGTGAATAGTGGCGCAAAACGGTTACTTAAATTCCCCGAAATGCCAGAGAATCCCGGAGGGGTCATGCAAAAAACACTCCCTTCCCCAATTTTCAACGCGGATGGGAACCAACCTTACTTGCGGGTACTTCGTTTCTAAATTCAGGCCAAGAAGGTCGCGATAAACCTGATCCAGATTTTCGACCTCTAAAAAGACCATCGTATTGTCTATCCAATCCTTTACATAGGCGTCCTGAAGATAAAAGCCTGCATTTTTATTTTGAAAGAGTGACATCATTGGCGTTAGGGTTATTTCGGTAAAACCAAGGTCACGGTAAAAATTCCTTGACTGTTCAAAATCTCTGGCGCCGATAAACGGTCGCACTGAAATTACATTGTATTCCATATTAAGTTCTGATTAGACAATCGTAAATAGATCTTAGAAACAGTGAGCTGATATCGTATTGAATGTAAATAAAGTTATTCATTCAGTTAGAATATTTCCACTTTCAGAAGGCTTATTACCCTATTCGGCGGTTTTCTATAGCACAGCTAAAGTCTTATCAATATCTTCAAAAGATAACCATTTGCTAATTGATTGATTAGGATAAATAAGAACTTAAGAATGAAACGAAACGCACACAGATTTTATCGGAGTATTTCAGGTGGCATGCTTTTGCTTGCCTTTGTGATGTCATCTCCAGACGCAAATGCCCAGGGTAGGGATAATGCCGCCGGACAACCGGAAGCAGGGCAAATACCCCCACATCCACCGCGATTACCAGAAGCCGTCATTCCGGCGTTTCCCGGAGCATGGGGTGGTGGAATGTTTACTGCCGGAGGGCGGGGAGGCAAAGTTTTCGCTGTTACGAATCTTAATGATAGTGGAGCTGGAAGCCTGAGGGCAGCGCTGGAAGCGAAAGGACCCCGTATTGTTGTATTTCGGGTGGCGGGGACTGTGAAAGCGCTTACGGACTTGAATATCAACGACCCATACATCACTATTGCCGGGCAGTCTGCTCCAGGCGACGGTATCTGTATCGCCGGTACACTAAACATCAATACACATAATGTCATTGTTCGCCATGTTCGGGTACGCAGAGGCGTTCCTACAGGTGGACAAGGTGATGACAATATAGGAGGAAATCCGCAGCACCATATCATTATCGATCATTGCTCCACAAGCTGGGGTATGGATGAGAACATATCACTGTACCGGACTATGAGGCCATCTTTGGACGGTAAGACGCAGATAAAAGATCCCGCAGAAAATGTGACCATTCAGTGGACTATATCCAGCGAAGCGCTGGATGCCAGAGGACATGCGTTTGGTGGTACCTGGGGAGGGAATCCTTCGACATTCCATCATAATCTCTTCGCCAGCAACACAGCGAGGAATCCGTCGATCGGGATGTCTGGCCCGTTTGATTTTCGATATAATGTTATTTTTAACTGGCGTCACCGTTCCATAGATGGTGGAGATGAGACGTCTATGGTTAACCTGATCAATAATTACTTCAGACCGGGACCTGCCACAAACGAGAACATGCGTGCGGTTTTTGCGCGGATCGAAGAACGCAGTATGTATTCTCCGGGAAGTGCATGGAAGGACGGTGATTGGTACCCTAAAGCAGCTAATCGTCCCGGAAAGTGGTATGTTGCGGGCAATATTATGCACGATAACAAAGAGCTAACTCATAACAACTGGGCAGGTATGCGCGGACCTGAGCGTCTTGCTCGGGTTAACACGCCATTTGAAGGATGGCCCGTGGCACCACATCAGACAGCGGATGTCGCTTTTGAGTCTGTGCTGGCGAAAGCAGGTGCTACTTTACCAAAGCGCGATGCTGTCGATAAACGTGTTGTTGAGATGGTGCGAACCGGAAAAACAATGACTCAGACCGGTATTATCAAAGAAATATCGGAAGTTGGCGGATATCCGACGTTATCATACAAGCCTGGGCAGGTGCCGGTAGACACAGACGGAGACGGCATGCCGGATGAGTGGGAAAGAAAGTACAAGCTAGATCCCAAAAATCCGAACGACGGTGCTATGGATGCCGACGGTGACGGCTACACCAATGTGGAAGAATACTTAAATGGAACGAATCCTCAGGAGAAGATTAACTACCGGAATCTCGGCAATAACGTCGATACGATCAGCTAAAGCGGATATGATCAATTAGGTTTGTAAGCCCCACCGTTTTCGGATAGTGGGGCTTACTTCGTTTATAGCTGAGATTACGTGTACTACTAATTATGAAAATATCCCCATTCCTGCCCTTCCTTCATCTCGGGATAATTTTCGCCCCTGTCCCTCAAGATCGTGAGGGCAAGACCGATTAACATGACGGGAGAGAATGCGAACAGAAAGTACACCAGACTTTCTGAAGCCTGAATGTTAATGGCGACGATAAAAGCTAGCAAGTATAGCGTCGCTAGTATAATTGCTATTGTTGTTTTCATGGTGATGTTTTACATCAGAACAGTTGGCAACGCATTCTGTTTCAGGTATCTGGTATCCAACCGTATGACCTTTGTAAGCCTCCCATGTCAATATTGATATGTTGTAAGACGACTGCAGGATCGATCATATAGATCCTTAATGTATGATGTCCCTTTTCGAGGAATTGGGACTTGAGTTTTCTTATCGCACTGTTTCTTAAGACGTTTTGTTTCCACTCTTCACTTCGGCCTGTGGTGGTATGGTCGAGCACTTGTAAGGGGCCGTCATCGATTGATATGGCATAGCGCATACGGGATTCGTTGTTAAGTGGATGCGTAGGCAGCGTGTGTATCTGGACTGTTGGAGCAGCTCCGCTGAAAGTAAAGAAGTCGTATTCGAGAACGGGAGAGGTTGTTCTGATGGTTTCCATTCTTATTTCTTTTTTGATCAGAGGCATTGCCATCAGGTAGCTACCCGCAGGTCCTGGTGCCTGTATGTCTTCCCAGAAGGCACCGTTCACTGCGGTTTTGCGAGAATAGCTTTTGGCCGGGATGGATACGTAGCCCTTATCTCCGATGAAGCCCTTATAGTTTTTTGGCAGGGAGGCTGAATGATCGACTGCCTCTACGTTCACTTTGAGTGTCTTGCCAGCTGCCTTGAACGTGATTTCACTCTCGGCCGAACGCTTGTTCCGGAGTTTAGACCAATCTATGTCTACCCAAATTCTCAACTCTTCCAAACCTGATTCGGGTTTTAATACGCCCTTGGACTGAGAGAGCTTAATCCATTTTGGATAAGATGTAGCTGCCCACTGAAGCTCCTTTCCGGCACTAATGTACAGATCAACGAAATATTTGCTTTTACTCAGTTTGCTGAACGGAGGTAACGAGTGTCTGTTGGTTGTTGCAGTGCTCTTAGCGGTGTCGTTCAACTGGTAACCTTCGGCTGCGAGATTCCAAACCTGAGAACTGTCGATAGAAATGGCCGGTAACTTGGGCTGGAGATATACCGGCAGGCTTCTGGGTTCCATAGACATCATGTATTTCCATTTTCCACCGCTAAGTTGAGTGTTGAAATAATTTGTTTCTTTTTGAATGATGTTATAAGCTTCCTGCGATCTTGCAGCATAGCTTTTAGCACTTAGTCTATTTTGCTTTGCGTATAAATAGCTTTTGTCTCTGAAAAGGAACTTTTTATTCATTTGAGAAGCTCCAACAACCGGGTAGTATACCAGTTGATAGAAGGCATCTGCGGCTGACGGGTCAATTTTGTCTTTCAGAATTCTTGCTTTCAACTCCAGTGTAGAATAGGCATCGATGCGCTTTTGCGCCTGATCTCCATAAAAGAAGTGGTTATAATCCGAATAATCTGTTTGTGTTGTTGGCTCTGTCCGGCTCCATCCCATGAACTCTGGTTTGCGTTCAAACGCTAGGTCATAATAGTTCCACATGATATCGGAAATATCTTTGGCTTGTTTAGTGCCGAATATGCTTTCCATCCATTGGTAGTGGTGCGAGCTTGCATAGTCGCGTTGTTTGAAAGGGGCAGCTTTATAAGCCATGTCCAGAAACATCTGAATGACATATTCTTGTGGTTTTATATCGCCAACGTTGAGAACCCAGAGGCGGTCTGACTTATTTTCATAAGCTTTCATCATTTCTTCGCGGATCAGCGCAGGATGCGTTGTGCTTAGCCATAAATAATCATGTGGCCTTCCCCAATAGGATGTATGGTAATAGACGCCCGAACCACCCGGTCGGCTTTTCTCAGACTCGGTATTTAAACGGTGTATGTACCCGTAATTGTCATCTGGCCATACAACAATTACATCTTCGGGTAGTTTAAGCCCATGGTCGTAAATTTCCAGAACCTCTTTATAGGCGGTGAATGCCTGAGGGATTTTTGTGACGTCCTTATTGACCTGTCTGGCCAGCATGTTTCGTTGATCTTTGATAATTCCCTCAAGCAAGGGTATAGTTTCTTGTATGCTTTCTACACCTTGCATACCACTGTCATGTACACCGCGCATGCCCAGCGTATAGATGGCATCATGATTGGCGCTTTCTTTTACGCGTGTTTCCCAATATTGGTGTACTGTATTTTTGTTGGTGATATAGTTGAAAGCCCCCATTTCCTTTTTCCATTCGTCTACATTGTTTCTCAGCATCGGTTCAGCATGGGAAGAGCCGACTAGAATGGAGTAGTCTTTGGCCACCTCCTTATTTCCGGGATAATGGTAGAAGGCTTTCGTACTCGGATGCATTGCCGGCCAGATCAGGTTCGCTTTGAGCCTTAGGAGAAGTTCGAATATCTTCGAATAGGTACGGGGACCAATATCGCCTGTCTCGGGTTCGAAAGTTTTGGCAGCCCATGGCTGAAGCCCCCAGTCTTCGTCGTTTAGAAAGATACCACGGTACTTAACAGAAGGACTTGCTGAGGTATAATCGGCTATTTCCAGCGTGATTTCCTTTTGTTTTTTCACTGGAGCGTCGGCCCACCAGTTCCAAGGGGATACGCCGATGCGCTCCGAGAGACTAAAGACGCCATAGGCGGTACCTCTCGCGTCGCTTCCGGCAATGATGAAGGCTTGTTTGATGTTTTCGAGAGGATTTTTCAATGTCTTATAACCGTATCGTTCCCATTTTCCGGATAGGCTATCCTTCCATGCTGTGCGTCCTGGAACGATTTTTTTGATAAGATCGGAGCTTGCATTACCGATAACAATTACCTGTCCCGTTGCTTTGGAAAGGTCGCTTACTACTTTGGGAGGGATACCGGACACCTTGCCTATGTCATCTCGAAGAAGGCAGGCGCTGATGGAGTCGAGTGCCGGACCCTTATTGTCGTAAACGATTGTGGCACTTTCAGTTGCGGAGAAGACGGTAAATGTCTGCGCGTTAATGTTCTGGAAACTGAATAAGGTAAGTAGGGATATCGTGAACAGCTGTTTGGCTTGCAACGGTAATGAATCAAGCATAGAGATCAATTGGTTGTTTATGGAAGCAAGTTAAAGATTTATTCCTCAGAACTCTGTTGCTTGCAAAACTGTAACGGCTATATTTCAAACATAACGGAAGTCATTTGTTTTAATTAGTGCGGACCGCTTTATTGGGATCTGCTTTATTTTGGACTTATGGAGATATACGACGCGATTATTATTGGTTCTGGTCAGGGCGGAACTCCTCTGGCGAAAAAACTGGCAAAGGCAGGGTGGAAGACGGCTCTGGTGGAAAAGAGTTATGCAGGAGGTACTTGTGTGAATGTGGGCTGTACTCCTACAAAGACCATGATTGCGTCGGCTAAGGCGATTCATACGATCGGACGCGCGGAAGAATGGGGACTAAAAGCGGAATTGAGAGAGATTGATATACATGCTATCATCAAGCGTAAATCGGATGTGGTGGAGCTTTTCCGTAACAGCGCTCAGGAAGGCCTGGAGGAAACCGATAATCTGGACTTAATATGGGGACAGGCTGCTTTTAGAGAGCGGAACGTTATAGAAACCAAGCTCCGTTCAGGAGGCACATCCCTTATAACTGCTTCGAAGGTTATTATCAGCACAGGCACGAAACAGGATTTGCCCAACATCAGGGGTCTGGAAAACAGTGGATATCTTACTTCTACTACATTGATGGAGTTGAAGGAAATACCCCGCCACCTTCTGATCATCGGTGGAGGGTATATTGCCTTGGAGTTCGGTCAGATGTACAGGCGCTTCGGCTCTGAGGTTACCATTCTGAATCTTGGAGATCGCATTTTGGAGCAAGAGGATATCGACATAAGCAATGAAGTTAGGAAGCTGTTGGAGTTGGAAGGAATAAAAATTATCTGTGGTGCGGATACGAAAGCTGTGGAACGCGAAGGAAACGAGACAAATGTTTGGTTTACCGTGGGACAGGAAGAACGAAGTATGTCCTGTAGTCATGTGCTTGTTGCTGCCGGGAGGGTTCCAAATAGCGGGGATCTGAATCTGGCTTCTGCAGGGGTCGCTACTGACGAACAGGGATATCTTGTCGTGAATGAATATCTGGAGACCTCAGCTGAAGGCATATACGCGATCGGAGATGTAAAAGGGGGACCGGAGTTTACGCATGTGGCTTATAATGATCATCTCATTCTTTTGCGGAACCTGCTTCATGCTGAGAAGCAAACTACTGATCGTTTGGTGCCTTATTGTATGTTCATCGATCCTCAATTGGGGAGGGTAGGACTTACAGAAGCGGAAGCTCGGGCGAAGGGGCTAAACATTAAAGTAGCCTGTATACCGATGTCCCGCGTAGCCAGGGCAATTGAAACCGGTGATGAGCGGGGATTGATGAAGGCCGTGGTCGACGCAGATACGAAGCAGATACTGGGTGTGGCAATCCTAGGGGAAGAAGGAGGGGAAGTGATGTCGGTGCTCCAAATGGCTATGCTCGGAAAGATAGATTACAGCGCAGTCCGGAACATGATGTTTGCGCATCCGCTGTATGCTGAATCGCTTAATAATTTATTCATGGAATTTGACGGAGATCAAGCTTGATCGAGCTGATCGTTGCTGGAATAATTGGAGTATGCTTGACGAAAAAACCATTAACTATTATAAAGATTTCTTTGAATTAGACCTCATTGAGCTGTTCGGCTTACTTAGTTTAACACGGGAAAAAACCGTAAAGGAGGGAGAGGCCTACATTCAGGAGGGCTCGCAAACCAGGAAGCTGGCGTATATACAGAAGGGTTTGATCAGAACCGTTTATCTGAAAGAGAACGGTGATGAGATTACGATGTTGCTGCGCTGGGAAGATCAGTTTTTTAGCTCGTATGACAGCATTTTTTTCAACCGTCCTTCAAGGTTTACCTATCAGGCTTTGGAAGATTCTGTCATCCTTGAAGCGAATTATGACGAGTTTATGGACTATCTGAATACACATCCGCGGTTTGCAAAAGCGAAAGACTTTTTCCTGATCAGTATGCTGGCTGAAGCGATGGAACGGGTAGAGTCGTTTGTGCTGATGACTCCTGAGGAGCGCTATCTGAGTTTGATCCGGGAGAAAGGTGATATTGTTCAACGATGCCATGATAAGCATTTAGCGACCTGGCTGGGCATTACTCCTGTTTCTTTGAGCCGGATCAGGAAGCGGATCGCGGAAACGAAGAAGCGTTATTAACGTTTGTTAACTGGTGTCAGCTCTCTGGACTATAATTTTGTGTTTTACACAAGATTATGGAAAACTTCATTGAGATATTTATAAGCATATTCGCAGTTTCGGTAGTTCGATACTTTCTGGTGGCGGGTATCGCATTCTATCTAGTTTATAAATTGCTGGAGCGAAAGTTGAGCAGATCGAAGATTCAGTCTCGGCAGGCTAGCGACAAGGATTTCCGGCGGGAGATCTTGCATTCTATGCAAAGTACTGCGATTATGTCCGGCGTTGCCTTCCTGGTGCTGTTTACTGACTTAAAGCAATACACCCTCATTTACAATGATTTGTCGAGCTTTGGATCCTGGTATCTCCCGGTTAGCGTTGCGCTCGGCCTTATTATTCATGATACTTACTTCTACTGGATGCACCGCTTTTTGCACCATCCGAAGATCTTTCGTTATGCGCACCTTATACATCATAAGTCAGTAAATCCTTCTCCCTGGGCTTCGTACTCATTCCACGTTTTGGAGGCTTTCACTGAAGGGGCAATATTGGTTGTGCTTGCTGTTGTATTACCCATGCATCCGCTTGCGATCGCGCTGTTTGTATTTTCCGGCTTTGTTATTAACGTATATGGTCATCTTGGATACGAGATTATGCCGCGCGGATTCAGAAGGACCTGGCTGTTTGAAGTGATCAATACATCTACTCATCATAATATGCACCATAGCCGGTTCAAGGGGAATTATGGCTTATACTTCAGATTTTGGGACCGGGTAATGGGCACAGAGCATCCGGAATATGTCAGGGAATACGATCGCCTTCAGAAACAGAGATTCGGCTAAACCTCAGCTATTATGGTGCCGGTGTTGTTTTAGCGGATTGCGGTTTTACAGGTTGTGGTACGGGTGGGTCAGCAGGCCTAGGGCTGGGAGTGGGATCAACGGGTCGTGGAGTATCCTGAGGGAAAGGAGTGGAATCAACTTTTCCCGGTGCGACGCCTGGGGCGGGTATGGGCAAGCTGTCTGCATCTGTTTTTTCATCGTCAACGGTATCTTGAAGGATCAAGTCTTTGTTTCTGTAGTCTGTATGTACGTGGTTGCCTGAAGCGCTGATGCCGAGGGCTAAAGCTAAGGAGGTAGCGGCGGTTAATACAATTTTCGTTTTCATATGCTTTCTGATATATACTATATGTACCTAAAACCATGCCAGAGCATCTTTCGGGAATGTTACATTGATTGTTTGCAGTGTCGGTTTAATAAAGGTATCTTTGGGGTTAGATGAATACGAACAAGTGGCTAAATAGGACATTGAATGATCAATCTGCAAGACAGTTGCAGATTGCAATGGCTATATTTTGCCGTTTTCTTTCTTCCCAGTATCGTCTCGGAGATTCGTTTTTGAAAAGTAGCAAGGACTTCATTAAGTAAGCCCCAGCCTCTCCTGAGGTGTGGGGAATCTGTCAGTCTAAGCAAATTTTTCAAACATTTAATCTTAATCAACATGCTTTCCAGGCTTATTATATGCCTCTCGGTGGCTACAGATCTGTGTATACTGCTGGTGGCTATTTTTGTAGCGAAACCTCTTTGGATTCTGCTGCTTATCATCTTATCTGCATTTATAAAAGGTTGGTATAAGTACCGCCTTTCAAGCAGGAAAATCGACAGCTTTTTCAGACCCAAGCAGCTATACTAGCCCTTGCTGAAACTATCCGTCTCCGGGACGGTATTCTTTTGTTACACCCCTAAAATTTAAAATATGACAACTACAACAATGCAACCTACGGAAGGTATCATTCTATCTACTGGCGTTTATGACCTTTTAAAGGACCAGATCCGCAGAAGAAAGCTAAGTAAGTTTAACGAAGCAAAATTGGAGCGTGAGCTTAAGAGTGCAACGCAGGTATTGAGGCGGGATCTGCCAGCAGACGTTGTGACAGCGGATACCCGGGTTACTGTGAAAGACCTGGAGAGTGGTGCTGAAACAACGTATAAACTGGTTGGACCTGAGAAGGCGAGAAGAAAAAACAACACGATGTCCATTCTGTCGCCTATTGCTGTAGCGATGCTTGGTTATTCTGCCGGATCACAGGTGCAGTGGGAGATGGAAGACGGAATCAGGAACTACCAGATCGTTGAAGTCGCTCCTTTATAGTATTGCTGAACTATACCGGCCCCCGATCGTTGGCTCGGTTTTAATCGGGAGCCGGTATAGTCTAATCTTCTGGTCTTTCTTTTGGTGCGGCCATCCGTACAATTCGTGGCTGAAATTCCGCGATGATTTCTACCAGATCACTCTGTGCTTCCATAATAGCATGGATGTCTTTATAAGCCATAGGTGCTTCATCTATATCGCTTCCTATCAGGGTTATTCGTTTATCATGAAGCTCGCGTGCGATTATAGACCTATCAAGCGTTTTGAAGGCCGCGTTGCGGCTCATAAGGCGGCCTGCACCGTGGGACGCGGAGTTGATAGAACTGGCGTTGCCTTTGCCACGAACCACAAATCCTGAAGTGCTCATGCTGCCCGGAATAATTCCAAAAACTCCTTTCCCGGCAGGTGTTGCTCCCTTTCGGTGAACCATGACCTCGGTGCCATCATCGAGTTTTTCTTTCCAGGCAAAGTTATGATGATTTTCAATGCGTAGCAGTGGTTCGTGATTCAGGGCTTTGGATATTTTGTTATGGATCTCGTGGTGGTTTGCGCTGGCGTACTCGCCAGCAAGGTTCATGGCGATCCAGTATTCCTGGCCTTCTTCTTTTTCAAGATCCAGCCAGGCCAGGTGCTTTGCCTGAGCAGGAAGCTTCGTTTTATCCATTGCCACTTTTGAATAATAGTTTGCGATGTTTCCACCGAAACCCCTGGATCCGGAGTGGGATAGCAGCGCGAGGTAATTGCCGGGCGGCAGTCCCTGGACGTCGTTTGATCTGACCTGAAGTTCTCCCCACTCTACAAAGTGATTGCCGGTACCCGAGGTGCCCAACTGATTGTATGCTTTGTCTCTAAGGTCGCGGATGACCTTTGTCTCTTTCCAGGTGATCTTGTCGAAAAGAGAGCTGTCGAAATGTGTTTTCGTGGTGCCACCCATTCCAAAAACGGTATGCTTCATAAGGAGGCTCTTCAGCATATCTTTTTCGCTGTCGACAGTAGCCGATGGCAGGTCGAATACGCTCAGGCACATTCTGCAGGCGATATCCACACCGACGGCGAAAGGAATGATGGTATTGGGGCTGGTAGCGAGGACCCCTCCGATGGGCAGGCCATAACCCTGGTGCGCATCAGGCATCAGCGCACCGGCGAGGGAAACCGGCAATTGCATCGCTGTTTCCATTTGAGTCAGGGCGCCAGCTTCTATATGTTCGGCGCCAAAGATGGGATAACGGACAGGCTCTGTTTGGAGTGGAATCTCTTGGAATTCGTTGATTTCGAAGCCTCCACTGTGTTTAATTTGAGAAACCCGTTGAGCTAACTCGCGGAGTTTGCCAATGTCGGAGCTCAGGAATGGCTCCGGATCAGCGACAAGTTTGGCGAGATCGTTGATGATCTGTACCTTCGACATCGCGCGATGTCTCAATAGTCTGTTAGCTTCGCGACTGAAATCCGCTAATAATTGCGTGTCTTCAATTCCCAGAGCCTTAAGCTCGTTGTTGCTTATCTTGACTTTCCCCATCCTTGTTGATTTTATTATTCGAATGCTTTCGAAACACTTGTTGGTTCAACATCTCTTGAGGGGTAATAACATACGGGATGCTAATCAGTTTGTTGTTTTTCAGCTCCCTTATCGGTTTCATAGACCATATGATAATAATCCATGCCCAGGAATTGTCGTATCCCTGCTTCTTTAAAACCCATACGTTCGTAAAATTCCTTTGCCCGAGGTTTATCGGGGCTTACCAGGAGGCCGATACGTCGATGTCCAAGAGCTACGCCGGTTCTGATGCCTGCTTTTAAGAGGCGGGTGCCTATTCCATATCCCTGCTTTTCGGGAGAAACACCGATGGTGTCGATATAAAACTCCCCGGCATCTGTTTCACTTTCGATGTCTGCGGTGGCCAATCCTCTCGCGTTCAGGTAATCCAAAATAGGCTGGCGGAGTTCCTGTAATTTGGCGCCATCATATGCTGTAAGGGAGCCGCAGACTCCGGATGCATCTTCAAGTACCAGCGTATTTTGATAGCTGTATTGGTTCTCTGCCGAACCTATGAAATGCTCGAGAAACGGAAGTTCTGAATACGGATCGGCTGCTCCTGTAAATCTTGTTACAACCTCTGCCATCGCCAGTATCATGAGATTGGCGATGGCGGGGCTGTCTGTGGCGTCAGCTTTCCTGATCCTGAATGTTGCCTGTGTATCCTTGTTCATTTAATTATTTAACCTCGATGGTAGTTTCCACCGCTTTCAGCCAGGGTGATGAGAACTTTACTTTTACCTGTCCGGCTTTTCCTGTAGCCTGAATATAGCTCAGAATCTTTCCGTGATACACCCGCTGAGCATTATCTGTATAGTCAGACATGTCTGTGTTATTACTTGCTTCCAGGGCCAGAAGGGTAGCAGGGCCTTCTACTTCGCAGGTTACCTCATCATCTGAAAGCAGTACAGGAACACCGTCTTCATCTACCACCTGAACGTAAATCTGAGCCAATCCCTGGTCTTTACTGATGGATTTTTCGCCGGCTTTGATTGTAAGCGCAAAGGGTTGTTTTGAAGTTGTCAAAGCATACCGGGCGATTTCCTCATTGTTTTTGTTGAGTGCGACTGCTTCCAGCTTGCCGGCAGTATACGGAATATCCCAGGAGATAATTCCGTATTGATCGTTAAATGGTTTCTGCTCACCGATGGTTTTCCCGTTTAGGAGAAGTTTCGCGCTAGCGCCATTGGTGTAACAAACCACGCGGATTTGCTGACCATCCTGATAGTTCCAGATTGGCCAGGCATCCATGGAGGGTTCGTCGTTTGAACGTCTCTTGCTGGTTGGGACGGGGTATGTGCCTGCATAGACCATTGGTTTCTCTGACCATAGAGACTGACGGAAAAATCCTCTTGGTTTGATAAATCCTCCAAAATCAAGGAGTCCGGAGTAAAATCCACGCGACGGCCAGGACCCTGATTCTCCCAGGTAGTCGATTCCTGTCCATAAGAATTGTCCGAATATATGCTCCTTGTCTCTGACAGCTTTCCAGGCTGCATGATCATGACGGTTTTCGCTGCCATATATCACGCGCTTAGGGTATTTCTTGTGATCGGAGTCATAGCGATCCTCGGTATAGTTATACCCGGCAATATCCAGAGCTCCAGGGTATTCTGTTTCATTGGACATGGCTACACCTGCCAGACCTGCTGTAACAGGACGTGAACGATCATGTTGTTTTACAACCGCCGCAAGGCGTTTGGCAATTACTCCCAGTTCCATAGCATCCGGAGCATCCTTTTTAAATCCGCCGTACATGGCCTGGGTGAAGCCACTGGCTTTGGTGCCCGCAAGTATGGGGTGCGAATAGGGGTCATTAGGGTAGTCGACCTCATTTCCGATACTCCAGGCGAATATGGAGATGTGATTTCGGTCGCGCTTTACCATATCAGCCAAATCTCTTTCTCCCCATTCTTCAAAGAAGTCAAAGGTTCCCTGATAGCCGGGGGTTCCAACATTCCAGCCTTCAAGCCATTTGCGTTTTGGAAATTTCCATTCGTCAAACGCCTCATTCATCACCAATAGTCCCAGCTCGTCACAAAGTTGATAAAGATCGGGTGCCTGTGGATTATGACTTGTTCTGATGGCATTCACGCCGAGTTCTTTTAGTGTTTCCAGTCTTCTCTTCCATACTTCGCGTGGTACAGCAGAACCGAGTGCTCCCGCATCATGATGTAAACAGACGCCTTTCATTTTCATCCACTGATCATTCAGGGCAAATCCTTTGTCCGGATCAAAAGTGAAGGTGCGGAAGCCGGTTTTGGTCGTGCTTTGGTCGACAACCTTTCCTCCTTTGGCGACAGTGGTTTTTAACGTGTAAAGGTTGGGATTATCGATACTCCATAAGCGGGGGTTGCTTACCTTGAGTGAATGGCTGATTTTTCCTTTGCTTACAGCTGACAATTTTAAGGTGTTGCTTTCTTTCGAGACAGATCTGCCTTCCGGGGAGAACAATTCATTGATAACGGTGACAGACGAACCGGCCTGATCTTCATTGTCAATCTCAACCTCCACATTCAGCAAGGATTGCTGTTTGTTAACTACAGGGTGAGCAAAAACTCCCCACTGAGCGATGTGAGTAGGGTTGGCATAGACGAGATATACGTCGCGATAAATTCCCGATCCGGTATACCACCTGGAGTCTGCCGACTGGCTGTGGTCTACGCGTACGGCAATCGTATTTTCCTTCCCATAGGTGATGTAGGGTGTGACGTCGTACATGAAGGAGATATAACCGTTTGGTCTCTTACCTACGGATTGACCATTGATGAAGACTTCGCTTCGGTTATAAACGCCTTCAAAGTACAGATATACTTTCTGATTTTTCATGGAAGCCGGTATAGGCAAGGACTTCCGATACCAGCCTATTCCACCAGGCAAATAGCCGGTAGCGCTGGCAAGAGTGGGACTAAGCTGTGATTTGACCGACCAGTCGTGAGGAATGTTGACCGACTGCCATTTGCTGTCGTCAAATTCAGGCTTTGACGCGTCTGACGAAGATTTAAGGCTGAACTTCCAATCGGAGCCAATCTTTTCCGGCTTTCCAAAAGAAACCTGAGCAGAAGCGACGCAAGAGATACAAACAGAGAGCGCTAAGAGACAAAGGAATTTCATTGATTTAATTGGTTTATACAGTGTGACACAAATATCCAACAAAACCTTTATCAGCGAGGGGGGTATATCGTATAAAATGGGGGGTATATTGCGTTCCTGCAGTATTGTGCCCGTTTGGGATGCGAATTTCTCAGGATAGAATAGCTATTCCGGCGGAGTTGAGTCTCCGCCGGAATAGCTGTTAGTCAGCCTGTTGATCAGGTGCTTTTCCTATCAGCTCCATAAACTGATCCAGCTTAGGAGTGATGATAATCTGGGTACGTCTGTTTTTGGCTTTACCCTCATTGGTATTATTGTCAGCGATCGGGTTGTGTTCTCCGCGACCGCCTGCAGTCAGACGTTTCGGGTCAACTCCGTAATTTCTTTGTAAGGCTTGTACAACCGATGATGCTCTGAGCGCACTAAGATCCCAGTTGTTGCGGATATTAGGCTGAGAGATGGGCACGTTATCGGTGTTACCCTCAATCAATACATCGTAGTTGTTATAATCCTTGATAATCTTCGCAATTTTGCCGAGTGTTTCACCAGCGGTGCTGGATATCTCATAGCTTCCAGACTTATACAACATATTGTCGGATAGTGATATATAAACGACACCTTTCAGTACTTGTACATTTACATCCTTCATCTCTTGCTGACTTAATGATCTTGTCAGATTGTTCGTTAGCACCAGATTCAAAGAGTCGCTCTTGTTTTTGGTATTTACCAGCTGCTGAATGTACTTGTTAGAGCTGTTAATCTCGTCGACGAGCTTGGAAATGTTCACATTACCCTGGTTGCTGGAATTTAAACACTTATTGAGCGCATCTTGTAAGGACCTGAGATTGGCTTTTTCAGAAGCCAATTGCTCCTCCAGGCTTTTTACTCTATTCCCGGCGACAGCCAGGTTTCTTTCTGTGAGCAAATACTTTTGACGGACTTCCCGGGTATCACTTTCAAGCTTATTATAGCTGCTTTGCAAGCTATTATATTTTTTGTTGCTTACGCATCCTTGAAGCGCTACTGAGATAACCAGTACCGCTATAATGGATATTCGAGTTTTCATATACTTTACCTTAAAATGTTAAACACTAACGTATTAACTGGTATAGGAGGTTAAATGTTTAGGCGTGGGCGCTAAGTGTCTGAGAGTCAGATTATAATATTGCTGCTTCCATCCATTTTCTCGCCATTAGTTCGTGACCGGCTGGCATGGGGTGGACACCATCCCATATCCAATATTCGGAAGGCGCTTTTTTGGCTGCATCATTAAAATGAGCTTGAAAAGGGATAAAAGTTGCATCAAATTCCCTCGCAAGGTTCTTAGCTAGTTCCTGGCGTTCGGAGATTTTTTCATTCCATTTATTCCAGTTTGCTTTGATCTTTCCAACAGGGAGTATAAAGGGTTCCCCTATGATTAGTCGGGTTTGCGGAAGTTTGTTTTTCGTTTCTGAGAGCAGTTTTCTAAAGCCAGTAGCATAAGAGCTGGCCGAAAACCCGGCTTTGCCCTCAATCTCAGCACTGGTATCATTGACACCAACCAGAATGCTCAGAATATCCGGCGAAAGGTCCACAGTGTCAGTTTGCCATCTGGTGATGAGGTCAGGAACAGTATTTCCGCTAATTCCGCGGTTGAAGAAATGATAGTTCATGTCTGGTTTTTCATATCCTAAACGGCTTGCCACGATATAGGCGTAACCATGACCCATAACATGATTCCAGTCTTTGTTTCTACTTCTTCCACCATCCGTGATTGAATCGCCCTGAAAGAGGACCTTTGTTTCTTTGGGCCAGGTCGGTGCTTTGGAGTTATTTTCTGCAGATGCTTCTAAGCCGATAAAAGATGCAGAGCCAAGGACTGCAGATGCTTTGAGAAAGTTTCTTCTGTTGATGCTCATGAACGTTAGGTTTTCAGACGAATTTAGCTTTCCATGTTCAAGCAACCAAACTTTGAAGGTGATTTCATGTTAACCTAAAAAACTGAAAGACATGAATGGATTCTTCAAAACATTAATCGCCGGGTATGGCGCCAAGAAATTAGGTGGCGGATGTTTATCAACTATAGCCATTTTTGTAGTGATTTACATGCTACTCGGACAATGTAATTAGCGTGCAGGCAAACCGCCTGCTTCTCTATCAAAAACTTAGTCTGGCATATCAATCTTCATAACCGGCATTTTATAATGATTTGCCGAGACGGAGTCGATTTTGGCGATTAGAATTCTCGAGTTCCCCGACACTCGTAATACGGGCATTTTTGAAGGGTAAATTGGAAGTATAGTTCCTGTCTTCATTACTTTGACTTGTTTCCTATGCAAGGAGTCAAGTTTGATTTCAAGCGGGAGGGGATGCTCCAGACCGGATAGCCGACTTTTTTGGGAATACAATTCCTTTGGACACCAAATAGACACTATAAAGAAAATAATGTAAAAGTTTGTCTTCATAGTTCAGAGATGTCGCCATGGAAGAAATTCCATAAGTTTTTTAAAAGCGGGTCAAGATAACGTCTTTAAGCTGCTAATAGCTCATGACTTGCAGGAAGCTAAGGAAGTTGTTCGAAATCTTCCTTAGCTATTTTGGTGGATTTATTGTTCTTCTGTTAAGGGCTGTCGGTTCCAGTCCATTTTAGCTGATAGGAACATCATAACAGCAACAGTTAAGAATAAGCCGACGCTTCCGAATATCAATGCATAGTCTTGTAATTGAATGATGACGAAGATGAAAATGTAAAAGGTCGTTAAGATTGTTCCGAAGATCAAGACCGGCTTTCTGCTTTTTAAGAGCATCGCGATAAACGTGCTTATTAGTAGAACCGTCGATACAGACGCTAATAGATAAGCACCATTAAATCCGATCCTTTCACTGAAAGCCAGTAATAAGGTATAGTAGATCGTCATCGCAGCTCCTATTAAAACATACTGCAAGATATGTACCTTTTTCTTGTAAAGAAGTTCAGTGAAGAATAATGATAAAAATGTTAGGAGAATAATCAAGAATGAGTATTTCGCTGTTCGCATGGTCTTTTGATACTGATCAATCGGGAGTAAAAACTTAACTCCGAAGACGGTTTCCTCCAATTTCCGCCCCTGATCAACATTTTCTGTTGGGGGATGTACTGCTTCAGGCTCAGTGCTGGTATGAAGACTGGTGTTGTCCGCTATCCACTGTTGAGGATAAGGCCGGTTAAAAAACGGAATTTTCCACTGGGCGCTGAAGCCTCTCTGATCAATTTTGGGATCCTCAGGCAGGTAACGCCCCGTGAAACTAGGATCAGCCCATGAACTTTTAACAGTCACGTCGGTGCTCTTTCCGAGGTGTAAGAAATTAAGCTCTGTGCTTCCCCGCAAGTCGAGGTTGAAGCTAAAAGCCAGAGCCGTATTTCGTTCTTTGCTCAGATCTGGTAAAATGATCAGGTTATTCGTGAACAAGTCAAGACTAGTAAAGTCGGGTTCAACAGCGTACTGGCGATTGTCGAGCTGAATAGTTGGGTTGTTTTTCAGTCCTTTGAGATCGCTTAAACCGATTACGACTTTAGCTTTATCCCATAGTATCTTCTCGGGACTGATACCCGATTTTTCTAATTCAAGAGGAGTGAAGTTTCCGGATACACTCATCTTTGCGTTGTAAACTACCGCGTCGAATATACCCCGATGTCTGATTTCAGGCTCAATGTGGCTGCTGATGTTGAGCTTGTCTGGGAGAATATAGACGTTTGTTATTGCGTCTTCGCGAGAAATTTTTCCCGATGCATCGGTGATCTGTCTGGTAATACGGTAGGGGAGAATCATAACAGGCCCCTGCAATAGCTGACTTGATGACCATTTATCTGAGATGTCTTTAAGGACTTCTTCCTGGCGATTTTGGCGCTCTCTGATCAGACTCTGAATCCATTCTGAAGGAATGAGAAGCAGGAGGGTGAGAAATCCGATAATGGCGAGTTTGAAAAGAACCGAATCTCCGATCCAGTTGACGATTCCGCTTGGTTTTAAGTGATTACTTTCCATGGTTATAAGAATAAAGTACTTTGTAGTTCAAAGTGTATCTATAAAAAAATATTAGGTCTTCTGATTTTTAATTAAATTTTCCAGGGCTTCAAGATGCTTGATAAAAGCTTCTCGTCCGTTTTTTGAAACAACATACTGTGTGTTTGGCTTACGTCCTACGAAGCTCTTCATCACCGTTATGTAGCCTTCTTTTTCAAGGGCTTTGATATGAGAGGCCAGGTTTCCGTCGGTAGCACCCAGCAGTTCTTTAAGTGAATTGAAATCATAACTTTCATTAGCTACCAATACACTCATTATCTGTAGTCTTAACCTGTTTTCAAAGGCCTTATCAAATTGTTCCAGAGATATCTTCACTGTTTGTATTTGAAGTGCATAATGAAACCATAAAGAATATGAAGAACCCCAAAGCCTATGACCCAAAAGAGCAAGCCAGATCCAGGGAACAAGGCGCAGCTCAAGCCAAGCACGATCTCCAAGAAACCGAGCCATTTGACATCTGAGAACGTATAATGACTGCCCGATACCAAGGCCAGCCCATAAAATATCAGACAAGAAGGGATAATAAGCCAGAATTCCGCCCTCAAAAGTAAGATTGCCACGAAGATACCACCCGTTACAAGCGGTACGGAAATACTCGTAAGCAATCTTTGGCTGCCCTTAGTCCAGCTTGCCTCGCCCTTTTTTCTGGACTGGCGTAGGGAGAGAATAACACACGTTGTAATCGAGAGCAGAAGAACGGCTATGGCCATTAGCGTAAGCTGGGGGACAATGCTCGAATGTATAGCATACTCTCCTCCATCACCGGTGCTTTTTTCTTGTTGCTGAATAAGACTTTGAGCGAAGAATGCCCCTGCCAAGGCATAGACACCCGCCATTACACCTGATAATCCACTTAAGGAGATGAATTTGGACGACCGCTCCATTAGAGACCTTATGGATGACAGTTCGGAATAGACGCTTTCTTCTTTCATTAAAGTACTTTGTTATTCAAAGTAAAATAAATAAAATCAAATATGCAAGAGGGTGATAGAAAAGCAGGAAGCTATTTTTTGGTTTAGGTAATTCGTAGTCGCCATCTTTTTTACATTTGCAGACGTGCCACCGAGATCAAATATATCGCCAAAGAAACGCCCTGTCCAGAAAGGGAAAGGAAGCCGCAGATCCAAAGGAAGAAAGAAACAAACAACCAGATGGCCGCTTGCGGTGAAGCTGGTCATCGCTGCTCTCGTTCTGATTATGCTTTCCCCCTTCTATTACGGCTATGTCTTAAAGACGTTTACCTCCTCCTGGCAGTGGATGAAAGACCTAGGCGAAGACCCATTATATCGTCATTATTCTAAGTTTGGAATAAAGATTCCGAAGAGCTATGCGATACATGGCATTGATGTCTCCTATGCGCAGGGACAAATAGACTGGCATCAGGTAAGGGACATGAAGGACGGGGATGTATGCATTACCTTTGCTTTCATTAAAGCAACAGAAGGAACCTTAACAGTAGATCCATACTTTAAGAGGAACTGGCGTGAAGCCGCAAAGACTGGAATTGTATGCGGCGCTTACCATTATTTCAGGCCGAAGAAAAGCGGAAAGCAGCAGGCCCGTTTCTTCCTTCAGACGGCTGGAGTAGAGCGGGGTGATCTGCCCCTTGTGGTAGATGTAGAAACGCTCGATGGAAAAGATCCGATGGTAATGCGTAAGGAACTAAAAACCTTCATCGAACATATACAGGCGAAGACGAAAGTAAAGCCCATAATATACTCCGGACTTAGTTTCTACCATGACTATTTGCAAGGGCATTTCGACGATCATGTATTATGGCTAGCTCATTATCATAAGGAGGAGCTTCGGGTGAGAAAGCCAAGTGAGTGGCATTTCTGGCAGCATTCTGATAGAGGTAAGGTTAACGGGATCAACCATGCCGTTGACTTTAATGTTTTTAACGGTGACAGCATCGCCTTCAGGAAGCTGCTGATTAAAAATTAGGTGATTACGGGGCTGTGAAAATCGAGAAAGACATCAAATTGAAAGACAGATCTCAAAAAACCCAAGATAGACTGCTCGGCTGCAGAGAAGAAAAGTAGAGGAGGTTGCCGGTTGTGGATGCTGGACTAAATGCTTTGAATAAAGCTGGTTAATGTTGAAATAATCTTAGGGTGCAGTCCCAAGTCATTATTGCTATAGGTCGCAGCGTTGAGCTGCCTGTCGGAAGGTGCCTCTTTTAAAATATGACTCATTCCGTCTATAGTGACAAGTTTGGCCTTCGGCTGCGCTTTTCCTAATTGCTTTGCATCATCTATACTTACCTGAATATCGTTAGTTCCCTGCACGATCAGTACAGGAACCTTAAGCTTTGAAATTTCAGCCCGAGGATCGTGCTTCATCCAGGAACGCAGGTAAGGCTGGACGGATGGTCTAAAGAGGCCTTCGAAACCTGTCTTAAGCGTTTGCTGTAATGGTAATCCTGCTTTAATGGTGTCTAAAACGGAAAGGGCCATACGATAGTCGTTTGGCGATAGCGCCTCTTTAAACTGCAATTTCATAGCAACATCGGCCGGAACACCTACTCCTGCCAATGATATGAAGCCATCCACATTCTCCTGCTGGCTGGCCAGGATGCCTATCAGAGATCCTTCACTGTGACCACCAACAATAATTTTTGAGAAGCGGACATCGCTCTTCAGGAACCTGATTATTGCTGCCGCATCAGCAACCATGTCGTCAAAAGTAGATTCAGCCTCGGTCTTTGAATTTGTGCTCTGGCCGATTCCCCGCTTGTCATACCGCAATACAGCAATGTTTTTTGATCTTAATTCATCACTTATCTTCAGAAAATAATCGGGTTTACCGTTAATCAACGCGGAATTTCCGTTTCTGTCAGTCGGTCCGGATCCCGCGATTAATAACAAAACCGGCATCTTATCCGACGTACTGGGGACGGAGAGGGTTCCTTTCAGCGCCGAAGTGGCTGTCTTGACGTTTACTTCCTGTTCCCCCTCTTTTAATGTCGTCTTCTGACGTTGATCAGCGTTGATAAAGAAGCCGACTAAATGGTCACTGCCATCGAAATTCAGATACAATACAGGACCTGACTTTTCGAAGACGCCGATATAGGTAGTGATACCTTTATCTGATTTGAAGAATTCAGTGTTGACCAACTTTCCCAATTGACCCTTCAACTGGCTAATGATTGCAGGAACATTTGGGCGCTGAACGCTCTTTTTTACCTCTTCAGAAAATAACGTATACAGACTGTCCGCCTGATCGGTGTTATAATTCCTGACAAATTGGTTGGCCAGTCGACGTTTAACTGCTGTATCCTGAGAAAAACAGTTCAGTAGGGAAAAGGTCATCGTAAAGGTTAAGGCAAGTATTTTGCTATTCATATCGGTTAGTTAGTTGATGAAAAAGGTTTAATATCACGTTGTCAAGCGCCCCGAAGAAGGTTTAGAAAGATTTCATTATCGTTTACCTTGGCGAGCATCCTCCTATAAAAACTATCTTTACACAAATCTAATTAATAATGGTTAGTTATTAAGATAGAAGAAATAATAAGCAAATGGATAAAGAAATAAAGAGCGAAGACCTCAAAATAGAACTGCGTACACTTACAAAAGATGATTACCTGGGCCTGAAGTCATCTATGATGGAAGCCTATGCCGAATGGGAAGGAGCCTCTTTCTGGGGTGAAACGCACATTAACAAGCTGGTTGAGATCTTTCCTGAGGGTCAGATATGCATTCTGGTAAATGGAGCCATTGCGGGATGTGCGTTGTCGTTGATTGTGAACTATAAACAATTCGGCGATAACCATACGTACACTCAAATTACCGGAAATTATTCGTTCTCAACTCATAATCCTAAAGGGGATGTGTTGTATGGAATTGACTTCTTTGTGCATCCCGAGTTCCGGGGAATGCGTATTGGGAGAAGACTTTATGACGCCCGAAAAGAAATATGCGAAAGGCATAACCTCCGGGCGATAATAGCTGGTGGACGCATTCCGAAATACAAAGATTATGCAGACCAATTAACGCCCAAAGCTTACCTTGAAAAAGTGAAGGGGAAAGAAATTCATGATCCTACTTTGTCATTCCAGTTGGCGAACGATTTTCACGTCAGGAAAATATTGAAAGGTTATCTGCCAGGCGATACGCAGTCACTGGAATATGCATCGCTTTTAGAATGGAATAACATTTATTATAACGAGGAGGCTGCGCATATCAATTCCAAAAAATCAATAATCCGCTTAGGCCTGGTACAATGGCAGATGAGACCGTTCCCCAGCCTGGAGTCACTATGTGAGCAGATCGAGTTTTTTGTCGACGTAGTCAGTGACTATCAAAGCGATTTTATTTTGTTCCCTGAGCTGTTCAATGCACCCTTGATGACGGCTTATAATCATTTAACAGGAGCAGAGGCCATGCGTGAGATCTCCAACTTTACTATTCCGCTGAGGGATAAGTTTATGGAGTATGCGATCAGCTATAACATCAACATCATTACCGGGAGCATGCCATACCTGGAAAACGGCGTGCTGCAGAATGTGGGATATCTTTGTCGCCGCGATGGTTCTTATGAAATGTACCGAAAGATCCATTTGACGCCGTCTGAACAGAGTGCATGGGGTATGGTCGGTGGAGATGCGATTACCACCTATGATACGGACTGCGGTAAGATTGGTATTCTTATCTGTTATGACGTCGAGTTCCCCGAGTTGCCCCGGCTGCTGGCAGAAGAAGGCATGCAGATCCTTTTTGTTCCCTTTATGACGGATACGCAGAACGGTTACACCCGTGTACGGTGCTGTGCACAAGCTCGTGCTATAGAGAACGAATGTTACGTAGCTATTGCGGGAAGCGTGGGGAACCTGCCGAAGGTTCATAACATGGATATTCAGTATGCGCAATCTGCGGTCTTTACCCCCTCCGACTTTTCTTTTCCAAGCAATGGTATCAAGGCGGAGGCGACTCCTAACACAGAAACTACACTAATTGCTGATGTGGATGTCGATCTGTTAAAGGAGTTGCACAGCTTTGGTGCGGTCAGGAATCTCAAAGACAGGAGATTAGATATCTATAAGATCGTTAAGAAGTAAGGGTCAATTTTCCTTTGGTTCATCTAAGAATTTGTTGATCATCGAGACAGTCGCGGTAATGATCGCGCTGTCTTGTTGTGTTGCGAGCTCACCTATATAGTCACCGTGCCCACCCGGAATGATGGCCAGTCTTGAGTTTGGGATTAAATTGTGCATCTCAACAGCATGCTCCACTCTCACAACGTCGTTGTCGCCTATTATTATGAAGGAGGGAGCCGTAATCGATTTCATCTGCTGTTCCGGAATATCGGGGAATGACTGCATCCTTGCCACATCTCTCTCATACATCCTGTAGAGGGCACTGGTGTCTGGATTGACTTTTAAAAAAGCGTCTTTGTAAGGCTGGGGCATACCTTCAAAACTAGGTTTTGACATCATGTCCCAAAACCAGTCGGGAGCACCGGATTTTTTAAAGAACGTAGAGCCCACAATGATTTTGTTGGTCATTTGAGGATGCCGGATTGCGAATTGAAGTGTAGTGCTTGCTCCGTTACTGAAGCCAAAAACATTGGCCTTATTGATGTTTAAAGTCTTTAAAAGCATTGCAATATCATCCGCATCTTGCTGAAAACTCAAGGGTCTGTCAATATCTGATGTATGTCCATGTGCCTGCATCTCGACAGCAATGACTTTATGATTCTCTGAGAGCTTAGTAATTATTCGCCCGAAAGTTGTTTCGATGGTTGAGCCACCGCCGTGAATTAACACAAGAGGAGCACCCGCTCCATGAATCTCATAATACATCTTCAGTCCGTTTACCAAGGCATAGCCGTTTGAGCTTGTCAAGGAGGTGTGAGTCGTCATAGTTTGATATTTAGAGGTGTTGCAGTTCAAAAGTATTGCAGCTGTCATAGTACCTAGAACAATTACTACTCTCATTGCTCGTTCAATTTTTAGAATTCATCTTAGTTACTTACTGTCTCTTGAAGCCCCTGCAACATACTGTATCATCTTCGGAAGCCACCAGTTTCAGAGCATCTGCCGCAGCGATCGTTGATGGAAGGTACTTTTCGTTAAATTGGGGTTTGCGGGATATGTCTTCCTTAATTATGATGGTGTTAGCTAGTTTATTCGAGTAATTTCATTTACATAAATATACCTTTTTAGTAAGAATAGTTCAGATATTATGTAATTGAAATAGCCATTAAAAAGCCTTCGAAGTGCTACCTGTGAAAATTAATTGATAATCTCCGCTTTAGGATCTGCTTTAAGAATTGCCAACTTTTGACGCCATAGTTCCAGCTCTTCCGGTTTTTGTCTCACCCAATCAGAAACTTCACCAACGATTTTCAAGGGTGCTCGACTGCGATAAGAACATGTTGGATTGCCAGGAAATTTTTTGTCCGTGACATTCGGGTCATTTTCGAAGCTCCCAGTTGGCTCAACGATATAAACACGTTCGCGGCCCTCACCTTTGGCGAGGGCGGCTGCAAGTCCCGCTCCATTAACCAGCGCTGTAAAGTATATATGATTCATTGTTATTTCCGGTTTGTAATTCGATTGAAATCCGGCGGTTAGTAGATCACCAATCTGCAAATCTGCTTTGGTGCCATGGTAAAAGGGGCCTTCGTCTGGAATTTCTGGGATGTCTGACAGATTAGTTTTGCTTTTCATTTCGCCAAAATATGTACTATAAAGAACTATACTGAAGCTTTTTAACTATATTTTTTCGGAAGTAATACATCTATTTTTTTTGCGTTATCCCCACAACGTTGTGATGAAACAATAATTTAGGTCTGTAGGGCTTTTTCTACCGTCTTTATCCGCTTCATTAAGATAGGATAAGGAATATCTGAGATAATTTAATATTCTAACCTATATTTATTGTGTATAAAACGCAATAGCAATTCCTAATTCATTTATGAAACGGTCTCTACTTTCTTTGATATTAGTAGTGGTAAGTTCTTATGTATTCGCCTCAGATGGAGAATTTGCATTAAAAGGTTCGAATCTGATCCCTTATGTATGGAAGATTTCAAGGGTGCCAAATTTGCAACTATCTCAGGCCGACTTCGACATTCATAAATGGCCGTCCATAAATTTAGGAATAAGCTGGGAGAGACAAGGATATTTTTCTGCCGCTGATAAGGAGTTGGTACTGGCAACTTATTTCGAAGTTTCAAAAGCGCGGGGAGACAAAATGGGGATGCCATTTCAATTAGCGGTAAACCTGCAATGCAAGGTTCTTGAAATATATCTGAATGGTAAAAAGATTGCTGAAAACTTACAGTTTCAAAACCGACCGACGGTTATCAGCGTCCCCGATAATCAATTGTTGTTTGATAAAAGAAACTTGATTGTGCTTAAAATAACCAATGTCAAATGGACAGGCGGTATCTGTAAAAATACATTCAGGCTGACACATCCCAATTTTGCTTCGTCAGGTTCTATTAGTTTAAAAACTACAATGCCGGCAAATACTTATTATGACAAGGACAATTTAGATTTTTCTGTTCTTTATAAATCTAATGGCCGAATGCCGGATAAATTAAAGATGACGGTAATATCGGACTTTCATGATACTGTAGCCACTCGTAATTTTGGATTGATAAAGGAAGACAGGTCGTTTACTGTTTCCTTAAAAAGGCGATTGTTTAAGCCTGGATTTTATCATATAATAGTTTATACTGATGGCCCTTTTTACGAACAAGCAGATATGTGGATCGCAATTGAGCCAGAGAGAATATCGTGCAGTGATGACGGAGCTCCGAATCTAAAGGCCTGGTGGGATGAGACGAAACTTGAAATGGACTCTATAGACTTTCAGACAGAGATGACCAAATTGACCGATTTGGGAAATCCTTCTAAAGATGTATATAAGGTTGAATTTACCTCTCTTGAGAATATAAGGATTACCGGATTTATGTTCGTTCCTAAAAAAGAAGGAAGATTTCCGGCTATACTGCATGTGCCTGGATATGGACAGGCTTACACATCTGGAAGTTTCAGAAGTAATACGGAAGATGTTATTGAGTTTGCGGTTGCGATAAGAGGACAATCTCCAAGCAATAAAGTGATTAATCCCGGATTCGGCCTGGTAGGACTAGCGGCCTACAAAATTGATGATCCGCGTACTTATATCTACCGGGGTGCATATATGGACTGCTTGAGGGCTCTGGATATCCTGAGGTCTTTTTCGAAAACCGATTCTTCCCGGGTTGCTGTGATGGGAGGGAGCCAAGGTGGCGGTCTTTCACTGGCAACGGCGGCACTTGCCGGCAATAAGATTAAAGCATGCGTCACATTATGTCCTTTTCTTAGCGACTTAGCACATCATGGCATGGTGAGGGAAGTTTGGCAACGGGAAAAATTTTCTTTCTCTGAAGCATATCAATGTAAAATGGAAACGATAGATAGTACGCTTAGCTATGTTGATGTCAAGAATATGGCACCATGGATAACCGCAAAAGTTTTCTTAGCATCTGCACTTTTCGACGATGACTGCCCTTCTCATGTTGGATTTGCCGCATTTAATAAAATTAGGTCTGAAAAAAGGTATAAGATATATCCCAATGATGGCCATATGGTTCTGGCTAATGAAGCAAACGTTGATGGATATCATTTTTTAAAAGAAGTTTTAGGATATTAAAACACCTTAGAACAGGCATTTAACGCAAAAAAGGCGCCTTTTGAGCGCCTTTTTGTGATCCCGCTGGGATTCGAACCCAGGACCACTACATTAAAAGTGTAATGCTCTACCAGCTGAGCTACGGAATCATTCCCTTGGTTGGGAGTGCAAAGGTAGAAAAAGATGATAAAAATTCAACCTTTTCTCATTAATTACATTTAAGGCTTTGATTATTAGTGAGAAAAAATCTCAGTGTCATTGCCATACGTTTACTAACACCCGGCCAGTCATTTGCCCCTTCAAGATCTGCTCAATGTGCCGCGGTAATTCTTGTAGACCGACTTCAGTAACAAGCTGCGCCAAATCCGCAGGTTTCCAATCATTGGCAAGCGACTCCCACACCTGGGGTCGATGCTCAATAGGCAGGTTGACAGAATCTATTCCGGCCAGGTGAATACCCTTGATGATAAAAGGGAAGATAGTAAGCGGCAGGTCTGTTCCGTTTACTAACCCACATGCACTAAGAATACCACCGTAAGATAAGCTCTTCAGAATAGTAGTTAAAACCGTGCCCCCAACAGTGTCCACAGCGGCTGCGAAGCGACTCTTTAGCATGGGTCGTCCTGAAGTATCTTCCATCTCCGCCCGGCTGATGATTTCCGAAGCTCCTATATTGTAGAGAAAATCATGAGCGGAGTCCTTACTGCTGATTGCGGCAACCTGGTATCCAAGGCGGTTTAATATACTGACGGCCACAGAGCCGACCCCGCCCGTAGCACCCGAAACAGCGACCAATCCGTCCTCAGGTTTTATCCCATGTTTCAAGATCGCTTGAACCGAAAGAGCCGCCGTAAACCCTGCCGTGCCGTAGATCATGCTTTCGCGTAAGCTCAATCCTCCGGGAAGGCGGATTATCCAGGCGGCTGGAACGCGGACATAGCCGCCGAATCCACCGCTGGTGTTCATTCCCAAATCAAACCCCGTTACGATAACTTCGTCGCCAACTTTCCAGTCAGCGACAGATGATTCCTCTATAATTCCCGCCACATCTATTCCCGGAGTATGCGGATAATACTTAGTGATAGACTTATTTCCGCTCGCCGACATGGCGTCCTTGTAATTCAAGGAGGAGTAATGGACTTTGATCAGCACATCTCCCTCGGCTAATTCATTGGTGCTCCTCGTAACGACAGACATATCAAATCTACCGTTAGCCTCAACAGCCTGTAATGCCTTAAATATAATCGCCATAAATATTAATTCAACAATTCAAATTATTCAATCTTGCTCCACCTGTAATCATAGCCCTTAATCTTTCAATAACTCATGCACAGACCAGGGTATTTAGATCTCAGGACGCGTCCGGTTCCACAGGAGCCGGCACAAAACCATGTGTTTTTTTAAGAGGCTTCTGAGGAACAAACAGGGTAATTGCAAATGCAGCGATGGCTATGAATATGATGAGCGAATAGTTGTGTGTGATAGCATTTGCAAACTGGATTCTCGTCGGTGCGACTCCCGAAAGAGTAGCACTCATCAACGACCCCATTATCGCAATGCCAATGACGCTTCCCATCTGTCTGAAGAACTGGTTTGCACTGGTTGCCTGTCCCAAACTCTGGATCGGCACAGAATTCTGAATCGCCAGCGTAAACAACGGCGTGGTAGGCCCTAAGCCTAGACCACATATAAGTGTATAAAACAAGACATGATTAAAACCAGTGGAAGTCGTCATTCCAGAGAGAAGGTAAAGACCCACAAGTAAGATCGCTATCCCACCCAGCAGAAATACTTTGTAATTACCGAACCTGCTAACGAGCTGGCCGGAAACAATGGAACCAACGAACATTCCCATAGATAAGGGGACCATGCTTACTCCGGCTCGTGTAGCCGAAACACCCACAACATTTACCATGAAGAGGGGGAGAAATACAACGATTCCCATAAAACAAGCGCCCATCATAAAAGTCGCTGCGTTGGCACGACTAAACACTTTGTCGGAGAAAAGCTTCAGATTTAAAATCGGATTGTCAGATCGGAGAGAACGGAAGTAAAACAAGATCAGTGAAAGAGCCGCTGCGCCAAATAAGGCCAGGTTGATAGTGGATGTCCACGGATGCACTGTTTTGTCAAGTTGCAGGCCAATCATGAGTGGTACCAACCCCAGAAGCAAAAATACGGCTGATAGATAGTCGAGTTTCTGCTTTACCTGTACCTTTGGAAGAAGTGGCGGCATTTTCGCTACAATAAACCACAATGCTATCGCACCAAACGGAATGTTCACGTAAAAAACCCAGCGCCAACCCGCAATTCCCGGAATGATAGATCCTCCATGATCTGTAAGAAGACCGCCTATCCAGGGGCCCAGAACACTGGCCAGGCCAAACACAGCGCCTACATAGCCCTGATATTTTCCGCGAACAGAGGCAGGGAAAAGATCTGCAATGATGATAAATGCCATAGAAAAGAGGCCGGCGCCACCGAATCCCTGTATCGCCCTGAAAATGATCAGCTGACTCATCCCATCTCCCAGCAGCGGTAGCGATCCGAATTCGCCGGCTAAGCCGCATAAGAAGGAGCCGGTCAGAAAAATGCCTATAGAAATAAGCTCTATTTTCTTCCTGCTATACATGTCTGCCAGCTTGCCGTAAACCGGAACGAGGACTGTCGATGCAACAAGATAGGAGGAGGCCACCCAAGTGTAGCGTTCAAGGCCGTGTAAGTCCTGAACAATTCGTGGCAGGGCGGTTGTAACGATTGTCTGATCAATCGCGCCTAAAAATAAGGCCAGTAAAATTCCTACGAAGGTGAGTAATCTATTTTGATCCATTTTGAAATCCGCTCATGAATGTAGGACAAGCATAAGCTAATTTCATACCAGTTTGAACCACATATTGAAATTTCTGCCAAACATCCTTTACATTCCTTCAAATGAATGTTTATGTGTTCGTTGTTGACCTGAAAATAGACGCATGAAGAAATTGCCGATCATACATATACCTAAAAGGATGTATAGTAGACACAACCCTGAAAAATTCTGTTTCGTTTCCATAACCATCTTGTTTCTGCTAAGATAGGGTCAAGGCTGTGGGTAAATATTGACACCGGTCACCTTTAACCAGGAGATACGTCAAAAAAAAGGAGCTTCCTTTCAGAAGCCCCTCTCATATTGGCAGACAAAAATTATTTCCAGCCTCCGCCTAAAGCCTTATATAAGGAAATCTGGTTCAATGCTTGTTGTTTCTTCGCTTCGACTTCGTTCAGTTCTGCATCCAGAACTCCTCTTTGAGCAGTGATGATGTCCAGATAGGTCACCCTCCCTGCAAGGAAGAGGTCGTTGGCCGCAGACACCGAAGCAGACAGCGCTTTCACCTCGTCAGAAATGTATCCTCGCTTCTTATGGATGAACTCCCTTGTTTTCAAAGCATCCTGCACCTCGTTGTATGCTTTCAGAACGGTCTTTTCATAATCCTGAAATGCAACGCCGTATGCTGCCTTGTAAGTATTATATTCGGAACGGATGCGGTGCTGATTAAAGACCGGAGCGGTGATGCCGCCAAGCAAGCCGTAAGCAATGGACTTGTCTACCTGAAAGAACTTATCCAGACTGAACGAATGAAGTCCTACATAAGGTGCCAGTACCAATGCCGGGAGGAAGCTGGCATTTGCCGCCTTGATCTCCTTATTGGAAGCAATCAGCTCAAGACCCGCCCTGCGGATATCGGGTCTCAAAGAGATCATTTGCAAAGGAGTGCCGCTATTTAAAGCTTCCAGGGAGATAAACTGATCAAGGCCACCCTTTTCCAGGTTTAAAGGTGCATCAAATCGACCTGTCAGAAAGTTCAGGTGATTCTGCAACAGGCTGATTTGCTGTAGTACTTCCTGCTCTTTAGTTCTGGAGTTCGCCAGTACAGCCTTAAACTGCTGCACGCCTAACTCTGTGGCCATACCTGCTTCTTTCTGTACCTCAATGATCTGAAGACCTCTCTGTTGCAGCTTAATGTTTTTGCTCAGAATTTGGAGTCCCTCATTTAAAGTAAGCAGCTCATAATAGGTGCTGGCCACATTGCTGATTAACTCAGTCTGTACCAATTTTCGGCCCTCATAAGAAGCTAGGAATCTGTTTAATGCCGCCTTCTTCCTGTTCTTTAACTTACCCCAGAGATCGATTTCCCATGACGTTCTGATTCCCACGAAATAATCAGGAAGCGGATCGGGCAGACGCTCGTCCTCCTTTAGATTTTCGGAGAAGTTAGTATCATAGTTTCCGATACCGTCCATGGTATAAAATCCGTAACGTCTTAATCCGGCTTCAACAGCCAGGTCAACGTTCGGAAGACCAGCCGACTTTCTCATCCGCAGTGTTGCCTTCGCCATTTCGATGTTGTGCAAAGCTTGCTGCATATCTGTATTGTTAGCCAGTGCAGAATCAATCAGCGCTATCAGGTGCTTATCATTAAAGAATGTTCTCCATTCTGTATTGGCAACAGTGGTCGTGTCTGTGCTTTGACCGAAGCTGGCTGGAACATTCCTGTGCTCTTGCTTAGGCAGCTCGCGCTTGGCAGAACAGCCGCTAATGAACAGGGCAAGTGCCACAACCGCCAAAACTTCCGGTTTAACCGATTTCTTTCCTTTTTTCCTTTTTTGAAAGGAGGAGAAAAGAACGTACAAACCAGGGATCACTATTACGCCCACAATGGTACCAATCACCATTCCCCCAACTGCAGCAGTACCGATCGACCTGTTTCCGAGGGCGCCGGCCCCCGTCGCGATCATAAGTGGAACTAAACCTGCTGCGAAGGCAAATGAGGTCATCAGGATGGGACGCAGACGAACCACAGATCCTTCGATAGCCGCTTCCAGATAGCTCATTCCGCGTTGCTGCTTAATGATCGCATACTCCACAATCAGGATCGCATTCTTCCCGAGAAGCCCAATAAGCATGATGAGTGCCACCTGCGCATAAATATTGTTCTCCAGTCCGAACAGGCTCAGGAACAGGAATGCTCCAAACACACCCGATGGCAAGCATAGCAATACGGGCAAGGGCAGAAGGAAGCTCTCATATTGTGCAGCCAGGATGAGATAAACGAACAATAAACACAGCGCGAAAATGTAAAGTGCCTGATTCCCCGAAAGAATCTGTTCACGCGTCATACCCGACCACTCAATTTCGTATCCCTGCGGAAGGGTTTCTGCTACCTTTTCAACCGCCGCGATAACCTCGCCGCTGCTATATCCTTCGGCAGCGTCTCCATTCAGCATGGCTGAGGAGAACATATTGTAACGGGTAATCTGCTCCGGACCGTAAACCCGCTCCATCGTAATGAATGATGAGAAAGGAAGCATTTCCCCTTGTTCATTCTTGATGAACAGCTTCAGCACATCTTCCGGCTTTTCCCTGTAATTCGGTCCGGCCTGAACCATGACCTTGTACATCTGTCCGTACCGGATAAAGTTGGTCGCGTAGAAACTTCCCATCAGCGTCTGCAGCGTGTTCATTGCGTTCTCTACAGAAATACCCTTCTTCGCGGCCATATCGTAGTCCACATTCAAAAGGTACTGGGGGAAGCTGACGTCAAACGAGCTGAAAACATTTCCGACTTCTGGTGTCGCCCTCAGATCATCCATGAACTTCTCCAGTACTTCTGACGTCTTGTTCAGGTCGTCGTTCCCCGTCTTGTCGAGCAGTCGCATCTCAACCCCGGCAGAGTTACCGAAACCAGGTACCGTAGGAGGAGGGAAGAACTCTATTTCCGCGTCCATAATATGTGCGGTCGACTTCCGCAACTCGGCGATGACATCATTGACAGACTGCTCCCTGTCGCCCCAACCTACCAGGTTGATCATACCCATACCGTATGAAGCTCCCGAAACCTCGTTCACCAAACTATAGCCGGCCAAAGTAGACACCGTCTCGACAGACTGCATCTTTCTGCTTATGGCGTCGATTTCATTCAGAACTGTTTCCGTACGGTCAACCGTAGCTCCCGGTGGCGTAGTTACGTTCACATAGATCATTCCCTGATCCTCTGTAGGGATGAAACCGGATGGCAGGATGCTGCTCATTCCCCAGGTGGCGACGAAGAAAGCGATCAGCAATCCAAAGGTCAACACCCTGCGTCCTGCGATCCTGGTCAGTAACCGGTGGTAACCGCCCGACATTCTGTTATAGCCCATGTTGAACCGGGTGAAGAAGCGCGCCAACCATCCTTTTGAAGCGGGTTTATCGTGCGGAGAGCGCAAGATAATTGCACATAATGCCGGTGTCAGCGTAAGCGCGTTAATACCCGAAATGATAATCGCAGAGGCCAGCGTCAGCGAGAACTGCCTATAGAAGATGCCGACAGGTCCCGACAGAAAGGCTACAGGAATAAATACAGCCGACATAACAAGGGTTATCGCCACAACCGGTTTACCTACTTCTTTCATAGCTGCGATAGTAGCTTCCATCGGTTGAAGATGCTCTTCTTCCATCTTGGAATAGACGGCCTCGACGACGACTATCGCATTGTCGACAACGATACCGATCGCCAGAACCAATGCAAACAGGGTTAGTAAGTTAATAGAGAACCCAAGCATCTGCATAAAGAACAGTGCTCCGATCAAACATACAGGAACGGCGAGTGCCGGTACAAGCGTGGCACGGAAATCCTGAAGGAACAAAAATACCACAATGAACACGAGGATAAACGCCTCGAGCAAGGTTACGAGTACACTGGAAATAGACGCGTCCAGAAATCGCGATACGTCATATCCCATCGTGTATTTCATGCCCGGAGGGAAAGAGCCTTCCTTCAGCTCGGCCATCTTGTTCTTGACGTTCTCAATTACTTCCTGGGCATTGGATCCCGGAAGCTGTTTCATCATGATCGAGGCCGAAGGTCGTCCATCTGTTTTTGAAACCATCTCGTAATCCAGAGAACCGAATTCTACGTCGGCAATATCCTGAATACGGATAATTGATCCGTCGGCATTCGCCCGGATAGGGATGTTTCTATACTCTTCGTCACTGGAGAATTTCCCCGGATAACGTAGCACATACTGCTGCATATTCACAGACTTATCAGAACCGATGCCCGTCTGTCCCGGAGCTGCTTCTACGTTTTGTTTTCTGAGGGCGGTAATAACATCGTCACTGGATATCTCGTAAGCGGCCATCCGGTCGGGCTTCAGCCAGACACGCATCGCGTAATCCCGCAGTCCCATAATCTGAACAAATCCCACACCTTCAATTCGCTTCAACTCCTTTAAGATGTTGATATCGGTGAAGTTATAAATGAAGCGCTCATCTGCAGAGGTGTCGTCACTATAGATGTTCAGGTACATCAGCATACTGTTCACCTCTTTTTCGGTGGTTACCCCGGCCTTAATAACTTCCTCGGGAAGCTCATCCAGGACCGTGGTTACCCTGTTCTGCACGTTCACCGCCGCAATGTCCGGATCAGTACCTACCTTGAAGAATACCTGAATGAGTGTAGTACCATTATTAGTGGATACGGAGTTCATGTAGGTCATCCCCGCTACGCCATTGATTGCCCTCTCGAGTGGAATGGCTACAGCATTGGTACTTACTTCGGCATTTGCACCCGTATAGTTGGCCGTAACGACCACAGACGGAGGAACGATGTCAGGGAACTGGGTGACGGGCAACGTGAAGAGTGCCAACAGTCCGAGCAACGTTATAAAGAGAGAAATAACCAGCGATAACACCGGTCGTTTTATGAAGTTTTCAAACATAATTACGCATAGTTAGGCGGGGCGGCTGTGGCACCCGCACAATAAACATGTCTTTGTTTCAGATTTAGTTTTTTGCCAGATGGGCACCCGGTTTTGCGTCCATTGCCTTCGGATCGATCTGTATTCCGTCACGGAGACTTTGCGTTCCTTCAAATACGATCTTATCGCCTTTCGCTAACCCCGAGTTCACGGTGTAATAGTGACCTACGCGCTGCCCTGCAGAAAAGGGAGTCATCTTTACTCTATTCTTGGAATCTACCATGTACACATATGTCCGGTCCTGGATTTCAAAAACGGATTTTTGATGTACCGCTAATATCTCGCCGGTTTCTACCGGAACGCTGATCTTACCTGAAGCCCCGTGTTTCAGCAGCCGGTTAGGATTTTCGAATCGGGCTTTAAGCGAAATAGTACCGGTCTGGCTGGCAAACTCGCTCTCGGCAAATGCAGCCTCTCCGGGATATGGGTAGACCTGACCGTTGGCAAGACTTAGCTTAACCGTCTTTTTGAAACCATTACGCTTGTAACCTGAGTCGGCGGCTATTCCCAGATATTCCTTCTCCGAGATTGAAAAATAGACGTTTACCGCACTGAGGTCTGATACACTGGTCAGCAAGGATCCTTCTTCCAGCAAGCTTCCGGCTTTAAGGGGAATACGGTCGATCCGGCCGCTGAAAGGTGCTCTTACAAGGGTATAGCCTAGTCTGGATTTTGCGAATTGAAGTACTGATCTGGCTTCTGCAACCCGTGACTGCGCTGCCTTTAGCTTCGCGCCAGCCAGTTCGAGATCTGTTTTGGAAACGATGTTATTCTTCACAAGTGTCTGCGTGCGCTGTTTTTCCAGCTCTACAGTCTTTGCATCGGCAATTGCGTTGTTCAGCACAGCTTCCGCCTTGCTGAGGTCAGCCTTATATTCTTCGTCGTTAATTTTGAACAGTACCTGTCCGGCTTTTACCTCTGAGCCTTCTTCTACATATATTTTTTCCAAAAAGCCGCTCAGTCTTGCGCGTACTTCAACATTTTTGACCGCCTGTATATCGGCTACGTATTCGTTGTAAATAGTGGTGTCGAGTACTGTAACATGGGCCACCGGCACACTACGTGGCATGTCGCTGGCCGATTCGTTTTTACTTGTCTGGGTGCAAGATCCGAATGCCAGGGCAATAAAAGAGGCGCAATAAGCTAAGGCGTTTGCTTTCATGATGTCTTGAGGGGGTTTTTTTAAGGCGCGTCATACGCCCTGTTATCAATTTTATTGAGTGTGAGAGTGGATAACTTAAGCCGGATAGAGGATACAGCTTTTCCTGAGTCATGACGCAATACTCCATTCACCACTGAATAGTGCGGAGCCAGTACCATGACCAGTTAGGGTTTATTTTACGACTAAAACGGTTTTAACCTGAATAGATAGGAATAGTATCCAGGTAAGCAGAAGCTTTTGGTTCGATAGAACGGATGATTGATCTTTATAGTTCGGCAGATACTGCTAAACACAAAAATAAGGCTGAAAAAGTAGATCAATGGCGCTATAAAGCTAACCGACTGAAAGACCCGATACTTCTCGTTTGGAATTTCGATGTCGTTTCCATGGCTTTTCATGGGAATGTCCATAACGTCATCCAGGATAAACTCAATTATTGAATCACCCGCAAAAATATATTGCTTATCGAGAGTCGGATTGACTCCGGCCTCATAAACAATGATATTCAGGTACGCAAAAAGCGACAAGAAGTGAAATAATTTGATGATCATTCTGGCGCAAAGATATATTAATACAAATTTCAACAAAATGCCGGAGCAGGTTTGTGACAATATATTACCATAAGTAACATCTTTTTTATAATAGAAGACGCTTTCTGCTGATTTTATTGACGTAACATCAGTCAGGACCTTGTCTTTGTGCTATTTTTGTATAATGCATCCTGTTTCGACACCTACCGTTCGCAAGATCATCCATATCGACATGGATGCCTTTTATGCCTCTGTAGAGCAAAGGGACAATCCTGATCTGCGCGGAAAGGCACTTGTCGTGGGAGGGTCGCCTGAAGGGCGGGGAGGAGTCGTTGCCACCGCAAGTTATGAGGCCAGAAAGTTTGGAGTTCGCTCGGCTATGTCGAGCAAGCAGGCGATACAGCTTTGTCCCCATGCCATCTTCGTACGGCCGAGGTTTGAAGTGTATAAGGAGGTGTCCGGAAAAATCCGGGAAATTTTCCGGAGGTATACAGACCTGATCGAGCCTCTCTCTCTGGACGAGGCCTATCTGGATGTTACAGAGGACAAGCTGAACATTGGTTCTGCGCTGGAGATAGCTCAGCAGATCAAGCAGGCCATCAAAGATGAATTGCAGCTCACAGCCTCTGCAGGCGTTTCTATAAATAAGTTTGTTGCCAAAATTGCGTCTGACATCAACAAGCCCGACGGGTTGAAGTTTATCGGACCTTCGTCCATCGAAGTGTTTATGGAGAAGCTTCCGGTAGAAAAGTTTCACGGCGTAGGTAAGGTTACCGCAGCCAAAATGAAGAGTATAGGGCTCCATACTGGTGCAGACTTGAAAAAGCTCTCCGAACAAGAACTTATCCGCCATTTCGGTAAGACCGGTAGTTTTTACTATCAGATCGTTCGCGGGAAAGATGAGCGCGCCGTTCAGCCACACAGAGAAACAAAATCTCTCGCCGCCGAAGATACATTTGCTCAGGATCTCAAGACTCTCGATGAGATGGATGCTGAATTGTACAAGATTGCAGAGATTGTTCACTCCAGGCTTGAGCGCAAGAATTTAAAGGGACGTACGGTTACGTTGAAGGTCAAATACAGCGATTTCAGACAGATTACCCGGAGCCAGTCACTTTTTTCACCAATAGCCGATCAAGCTACCATCTTTAGTGTCGCCAGCAAACTCTTGTCATCGGCCATATCCGAAGATGAAAAAGTACGTTTGCTCGGAATTTCGATATCAAACTTCAACGAAGCTGAAAACCCCAGGGCCTTAAAACAGCAGCAAAGCGGACAACTGAGGCTCTTCCCTTAATGAGCAGGTCTACTTAAAGGAGCTTTCCATTTGCTGTGAGGTTCAAAGTAATTCCACAGGCAGGCAGAAACTTTGCGGATCAGTACCTGTCCCTCATTGTCCCTGCTCCAGCTTTGATCTGCATTGTCTTTCGTTCCCACATAAAACACATACTCACCCGAGGGTGCGTTCACCAGCACCACTTCAGAACGTGACGCATCTACGGCACCGCTTTTAGCAGCAGCCTGCACATAGGGAGGTATCTGAGCAAGCGCGTCCTCGTCATAATACCCTTTTGTCATCAATCTGTACATGCGATCACTTGCAGCCTTGCTTACTATTTCTCCGTTCCTTATTTTGACCAGCAACGAAGCCATTTCACGGGGCGTACTTTGTCCCCAGCCATACTTTTTCCAGATCTCTTCGCGGCCCTTTGTTCTCGAATTTACCCGGATATTGGGGAATCCGTATTTGTCCATCAGCTTGTTGATCTGCTCGCCCCCTCCGGCAAGCTGCTGATTCCAGAGCGATGTCGTATTATCACTGTAAGACATCATCAGATGTGCCAGGACACTCACTTCGGTGGCCGAGCTGTCCTTGAAATGCTGCATGATCCCTGAGCCCCCGTATTTTATCGAATCCCGGTAGATCATTGGCTGATGATAACTCAATTTGCCTTGCTCAATCTGATCAAACAGGCCGACAAGAATGGGTACCTTAACGATGCTGGCGGTGGGGAAGATGCTGTCCCCATTCAGAGAAGCATACTTTCCGGTTCTCAGGTTCATAACGTAGATCCCAACGGAACCTTTAAACGTATCCACAAGCCTGGACAGCGCTTTCTCAAGCTTATGATCCTGTTCAAGTCGTTGAGAGAACGTGAGAGCAGGTAATAACAGCAATAAAAGTAGCAGAGCGGGGGAGAGTCGTCTTGGTCTGTCCATCTTTTGATATAGTTCAGGATTGTCTTTCAATATAGCTATTCTTCGTTTAATTCTTCTGACAATGTTCTCAGCTCCTGCAACTCACGTTGATACTCATCAAACTTAGTACTGTTCTTCTCCCGGAATGCGCCGGCTTTGTGAGCGATAATGATCAAAACGCCTGATATGCTCATAGCCAGCAATGTTTCCAGTATTCCTCTGGTTAAGCCCTCATTTTCAATCTTTCGCTGTAAGAAGGATAAAGGAAACAGAACAGCAGTACTCAATAAGATCTTTAGCGTCAATCCCAGGAATTTGCCTGGCCTGTTATACTTTTTGAGAATTTCAGTGATGCTTAAAAGCGCTTCCTGAAGATTGGAGTCAGCGACCTTTACATTTCGAAGCTGAAAAGTAGTTTTTAACATCGCCCCGCCAAGTACAAACACACAAATGCAATAGACAGCGATAGGCAGGTATTCGGTGGTCCGCTTAAAATCGAAGGGGTTGCTGAAGATAACGATCAACCCAAGCACAAACCAGAAGAGCATATAGCCAACCCCCATCAGGTAGTTTCTTTTAACTCTGGTTAGACGGGACTGAGACTTTTCCCTGATCATGCTTACAATCAACCGGTCGCTTAACAAACGGCTGCGTTCAATTTTTTTATCGTAGGTTTTCCAGGCGGTTTTAAGTTCATCTAACATGGCAATTCTTATTTATGATTTTTTCCAGTTTAAGTTTAATTCTGTTCAGCTTGACTCCAACATTCGTTTTTGTGATGCCCGTGATGTCCGAAATTTCTTCGTAGCTTTTCTCTTCGAGATACAGCATAACGAGGGCTTTCTCAATCTCATTGAGCTGGTCTATAGCATTCCTGAGTAGTGCGAGTTCTTCGTGCTGATCAGGCCCCGGGTTAAAGTCCGGGATCTCGAAATCTGCATCCATAAGACTGCGTCGGCTGGGTTCCCTTTTTTCTTTTCGTAAACGGGTGATCGAGGTGTTCAACGCTATCCTGTACATCCATGTGGACTTTGACGACTGAGACCGGAAGCCTGGATACGATTTCCAGAGTTGTAGAACCATTTCCTGAAAAAGATCTTTTCGATCCTCTTCATCATCGCAGTACAAATTGCAAATCTTGTAGAGAATTCCCCGATGTTCGTTTATCATTACGATAAATTCATCTTTCATTTAATTGATTTTGAACAGTTAGTCGTAGGTACTTAAAGAAAATTACAGGTTTTCTAAAGAAAAATAACAAGACGAATGCAGGCATTAAAATGCTGGTAATTAAAAGTGGGAAGCAACTAAAAAAGATCATAAAAAAAGCGGCTTAAATTAATAAGCCGCTTTAAATTTTCGAAGGTAATGAATTATTTTACTCGTTCCACATAGTCACCTGTCCGGGTGTCTACCTTGATCTTATCGCCCTGGTTGACAAATAATGGAACTTTTACTTCAACGCCGTTCTCTGTAGTTGCATACTTCTGAGCGCCTGATGATGTATCGCCTTTAACAGCGGGCTCTGCATACGTAATCTCAAGCTCTACGAAGTTTGGAGCCTGCGCCATGATCGGTTCTTCACTTTCGAAGGAAACAACCACGTTCATGCCTTCTTTTAAGAATCTCGCAGATGGGCCGAATAACGCTTTTGGAATATTAAACTGGTCGAAACTTACATTGTCCATCACTACAAAATAGTCGCCCTCGTCATATAAGTATTGGTAGTCGTTTGTCTCAACGCGGCAGATCTCAACCTGCTCATCAGTACCCAAACGCGCTTCTACAATTTTCCCTGTTTTGATATTACGAAATTTTCCGAGATAAAAGGCACCGCCTTTTCCTGGTGTACGGTGTACATGTTCTTCAACCGTTACCAGTTCGCCGTTGTAACGTAAGATATTTCCTGTTTTTACTTCAGATGCCTTTGCCATTAAAATAAGTGTAAAGATTTGATGCCAAATATAGTTGGTTTTTCGATAATAATGGAAGTTGCCTTCAATCCTCAGACGAATGGATTGTTCGCGTTGTAGTTCGCGAATTTCTGATCATCTGGTATCGCAATGCTTTTGTAATTTGATCCGGGGATTAGTCGCTGCAGGGAGAAGGATGGGAGAGCTCCCGAGACAAGTATCGTGTGCAGCGACTGGAGTGTCCGCCCGGGGTAGATCGCACAGAGTGGCTCGATAAACTCATCCTTTTCATAAACATAGTAGTCAAAAGCCCCTTCTGTTGTCTCGTAAGCCTGTTTCAACACTTGCAGCGTACTGAAGTCAATATCAAGCATGTCGCAGGCAAGAACCAGAACATCTTTATCCGGATGAGCTTTGTGAACACTAAGTAAGCCCTTTAGCGGTCCCCTTGCATCCACCGTATCAACAACCAGTTCAGAGGGGGCAAAAACCGGACCGTAAGACTCAAGTTGTGCCGCATTGACCGACAGCACGACCGGAATGTTCAGCTTCGATAACTTAGAGGCGGCTCGTTCCGCCCAAGACTCACCATCCGCTGGAAGCAAACCTTTATCGCTCCCCATTCGCTTGCTTTCACCTCCGCAGAGCACTACACCCAGCATCATCCGTTCTCTGATTCGTATATATGCTTGTTCAGATCTCCCGTTTCCGTGTGGCAATTGCAGTTGCCTCCCCATACGCTCGTGCCATCTGCAAAATACTCACATTTCCAGATCGGAACCTCATGTTTTATACGGTCAATGATATAGCGGTTGCTGGCATAAGCCTCGCTTCTGTGCGCGGAGGCAGTAATAACGACCACCGCCGATTCTGAAATTTTCACCTTACCAATGCGGTGCTGGGCAACGGCAATCTGAAGGTCCCAACGCTGACGGGCGTCTTCCATAATCTGGTTCATCATCTTGGAGGCCATAGGAGCGTATGATTCGTACTCGATGTAATCCACTTTCTTCCCTACGTTGTTATCGCGCACTTCGCCGCTGAACAAAACTACCGCTCCTGCGCCAGGATGGTGAGACGCAGCCAGCAATCCTGGCAGGTCCAGCTGTTCTTCTGTTATATAGATCATCCTAACCTCCGCTGCTTGGTGGTAATACAACCACATGATCGTTGGACAGCAGGGGGTGAGCATCAGTGACCAGGTCCTCCTGCACTACAAAACGGCACATATTAATGAGCTGTGAAGATGATGGATTTATGTTCTTCAGGTGTTGCCTCAGATCAGCAACCGTTTCCAGTTGTTCTGTTATTTCAAATTCCTTACTGAAATAATTTTTCAAGGCGGCAAAGACTTCTATTTTCATGTGTTACTATCCCCCAATGTGTAGCATGCTAAGTGTGCTTCCTGTAAATTTAATGGATTGTTTTTGAGCAAGCGCCTCACGGAGACTGCTGTCCAGATTCTGGGATTCAGTCTCGAGAATACTGATAGGATTATTGCTGCTCAGACAGCCGTAAATATTGCCATAAGCATCGAGACGCAAGCGGTTGCAATCTGAACAAAAGGGCTCACTCTCATTCGCTACGATGCCGAAAATATTCCCGTCCCGGGTCTGCCAGTAGTTTGAAGTAGAAGAACGTTTACGAGGCAGAGGGAAGGCCGGGTAATTTGTGTCAATCCTGGCAAGTATTTCTTCCTGCGAAAAAAAGTGCTGATCGGCAGTATCGTGGAGGTGGCCCATAGCCATGATTTCCAGGAATCTGATCCTGATACTTCTCTCGAAGGCGTACTTCAGTAAGGGAAGGATCTGGCTATCGTTCAACCCTTTCATGACAACCGAGTTGATTTTAACCTCTATCCCCAGTCGCTGTGCTGCTTCAATGCCTCTCAGCGTTCGGCTGAGGTCATGCCGGCGACTCATCAGATGGTAAACTTCCGGGTCGATGGCGTCCAGTGAAACGTTGATGGAAGTAATCCCGGCATCCTGCAGTGCCGGAGCCATTTTTTCAAGAAGCAGTCCGTTTGTAGTCAGCTTCAGGTTATTAATGCCCAGATTGCGTATGCCTCTGACGAGCTCAGGAAGCTCTTTATATAACAGTGGCTCTCCACCTGTAAGTCGGACAACACTCAAATCAAGGCGCTCATGTAATTTTGCAATCAGCTTCAGCAATTCATCAGTCTGAAGCGCCTGGTTCTTCCCGCTTCGATAATTTTCTTTACTATCTTCATTACCGAAACAGCAGTACACGCAAGCGAGGTTACAGGTGTTCAGCAAGCTTACCCGAAGTGTCTTGAAGGTTCTGTTAAAACTATCCTTGATCTCTGTCATTGTTCTCGATTGCCAGGAAACGATCTAAAGTAACGCTTAAAAAGCAAAAGTGTTGTAATTATGCGTACAACTTATGCCGCTCTATCTCGATAAAGGCCGATATGTCGGCCTCACAAAGCGAACAACAAAAATCCTCCGGCAAATCCTCGAACAAGATACCTGATTTCACACCTTCCGCTTTATAGCCGGTCTTCCCGTCATAAATCGTCAAGCAGAGTTTACATTGCAAGACGGTGTCCAAAGTCTCCTGATGAATCAGATTTTCTGAGTCTATATCTTTTGGATGAATAGTTGAAGTACTTTGATCAGCATAATAATGGCAGAGCTCAGTCAATACCGTGGCTAAATCATCTTCAGGAACATCCGTGCTGTACCGAACTAATTTCCTGGAATTTGGATTAAAGTCGGCCGTATGCAGTATGTCAAAGCCTTGCCTTGATTCTCCCGGATCAGAATTCTGCACTTTTCTTATGATGACCGAACCAAAAAGCCCGGCTTTCGGATTCATCTTAATGGCGAAACAGAGATCGCCGGTCGACAGGTCTTCCTGGTCGAATTGTTTTGCCAGAGCGAGTTTTAAACTGAGACCAGACTCGCACAGATCTTCCGTTTGCCAGTTAAGCTCAGTGGCTGCATGCCTTGTACCGATTCCATGTTTGACAAGCAGAATTCTCCATGATTCAATATCTGCAGTGGATATACCTTTTATCAATATAGTCCTCCAGGGGGTAGTGTAGATCTGGCCAATTCTGCATTGAATACACATCGCGCAGAGATCTTTCAGAAAAGCGATCGAAAAAAGTTCAGTTCTCCTGTAAATGCCCAGCCAATACTTATCCCCATACCGTCCGAAGCCTTCATAGCAGGGAATTTGGAAGGATGGGAGTTGCAACGAAGAAGAGGGTAACTGTCTGATCGAACCGGCAGGTGGAGAAACTTTGTGCTCCAGAAAATGACCATCTGCAGCCTCTGTGTCATAAAAAGCTCGGGGGTGATCCAGAATTGTACTTTCGACCCGCTTGCTCATTGCGCAAATGTCTTCCGAATAGATAAGAGTAGACCAGCAGTAGATGACATTAGTTTTCGGAAAACGCACATACAAGTACCAGTAATTACTGATATCAGATGAAATGAAGTTAAGGTTGCCGGAAAAAAAAGGAACGAAGGTTTGGCTGCTGTCTACCAGGTTGATCTTCAGCGTAGGTGTGAAGGAAAAGGAATCCAGAATGTCTTTATAAACACCTTCACGGAGCCAGCCTGTGTTATCGAATAGATCTTCGCTGACATAAGAGCTGATGATATTGGGGTAATGGTTGGCGTTAACCTCGTAAATAGTATCAGATACAAAGAATTGATGTTCAAGGTCTTCCAGCTGTTCATTGTTGATTTCAAAATACAACTGTTGTCTGTTACCGAAGGATACAGACGAGGCGCCAGCCGATTCGGCTCCCCGAAGAATATTTTGAAGGTCTCCGGTCGATACAATTCCCCCCGGGAGGTTTATCTTGATGTTTACTCTGCTCATAAATACGATATTAAGAGGCCATGGTTTCTTCCGTTCTCAGCTGTTCAAGAATGCGTTTTACTTCAGGTCTGCAGGATCCGCAACCCATACCCGCACCCGTAAGGGAGCAAAGTTCTCCGAAATCGATGCAACCCGCGTCCATCTGTTTGGTGATGTTACCGCTGCCTACGTTGTTGCAGCTGCATATCAGTTTTCCGAGAACACGCTCCGAGGTTTTGCCGCTCCGTAACAGCGTCAGGCGTTTTTCACTGAGTTCTGTTTGATTGGCGATAAGTTCTCTGAATTCCTGGAATTCGCTTTTATCACCTATCAGAATCGTTCCGACAAGCCGGTCCTGATGAACGATGCATTTTTTATAATAGCGTTTCGCTTTGTCGATGAATACAATCTCTTCATATTGGGGGTCATCCGGACACTCAGGCATACCGATGCTGCATAGATCGAAACCATGAATTTTGATAATATTCATGAATATGCTCCCCTTGTAAAAGCTGCCTATATCACCGTTCAGATATCCGGATACCACTTCTGCCTGCTGTTCTGCTGCAGCTGTTATGCCGTAGAGGATGCCCTTGAACTCGGCGATCTCGCCAATCGCAAAAATATCCGGATCGCTGGTCTGCAGGCGCTCGTTTACAATGACACCGCGTTTGCAGTTCAGACCGCAGCTTCTCGCCAGCTCGATGTTCGGCGTGGTACCAATGGCGATAATCATCGCATCGCAATTGATCTTTCTGCCACTTTTTAATCCAATGCCGGTTAGTTTTGACCGCCCATAGTAGACCTGCACCTCGTCATTATAAAAAATATCGCATCCCTGCTCAGTAATCTCTTCGTGTAAAAGCTGACTACCCAGAGGATCGAGTTGTCTGTTTAAGAAGCGGGAGACACGCTGCACAATAGTAATATCCACACCAATTTCACGCAGGGACGCTGCCATTTCCAAACCCAGAAGTCCACCGCCAACGATGACCACATGAGCCTTTGCCGGCAGGTATTTCTTAAAGCTATCGGCATCAGTTCGGTTCCTCATGCTGAAGATGCCTGGCAATGAAGGTACATGCCGGGGCAGAGTCGCACGGCTCCCTGTTGCCATAATCAGTACATCGTAAGGGGTTTTATTTCCTCTGGAATCGGTGACGTATTTGGCCTCCCGATTGATATACTCCACACTAACACCTCTTAGCAAACGGATATTGTACTCCGGTTCTTCCTCGTCTGTCATTTTTACGAGCTGTTCCCAGCGCTGTTCGCCACTGATGTAGTCAGGCAGCATTACGCGGTTATAGAAAGGAGAATCTTCCTTGCTGAACACGGTAATATGATCGTTTTTGTTTATCTGGCGATGCGATTTTACAAAGCCAAAGGCGCCTGCACCTGCACCAATGATGACAATTCGTTGAGGTGCTTTGCTCCATTTTTCTACGCGCACCGCACAATATTTGAAGTCCGGTTCCTTAGATATAGGGTCTATCAGCGTGCTGGTGATATTATTCGTCCGGTTGAGATCATTCCCAAGTATTTTACCCCAGTGCATGGGCAGGAATACCACACCCCGCTTCATCGCTGTTGATATTCGCGCTTTAACCTGAACTTCTCCGCGACGGGATCTGACGACGCTTACTTGTCCGTTTTCGATGCCAAGCTCCAGCGCATCCGCAGGATGTATTTCCAGGTAAGCGTCTTTCGTGTGCTGCTTCAGCTTGCTTACCTTGCCTGTCTTGGTCATCGTGTGCCAGTGATCGCGAACCCTGCCCGTAGTCAGGATCAAAGGGTATTCCGTGTCGGGCATTTCGCTGCTTAAGTGGTCAGGTGGACTATGAATAATCGCTTTCCGGGAGGGCGTATAGAAGAGCTTATTGCCGAACAGGCGGGCAGTACCGGTATTACTCTTTTTGTTGAAAGGCCACTGAATCGTTTTATGTTCGTCTATCAGCGAATAGCTGAGTCCGTCGATGTTCAGGTTCGTTTGTTTTGTGAGGCGGGTATGCTCCTTGTAAATGTCTTCCATGCACGCATAGTCGAACCCCTTAAACCCCATTTTACTGGCGAAGCGACAAATGATTTCTGCGTCAGGCAAAGCTTCGCCGGGCGGATCCACTAATTTTTGAAGATGACTGATTCTTCTTTCGGAGTTCGTCATCGTGCCTTCTTTCTCCGTCCAGGCTGCCGCCGGCAGAATGACGTCGGCATAGGCGAGGCTTTCAGTCTGATCACTGATGTCCTGAACAACCACATATTTGGCTTTCTTCAGCGCTTGCTCCACAAATCGCGCGTTCGGAAGACTGGTTAAGGGGTTGGTGCAAATGATCCAGATGGCTTTCAGGCGCCCGTCGTGCAGTGCTTCAAACATTTCCGTCGCTGTTAAACCTGCTTTGTCGGATATAGCGGTTCCTCCCCAGAATTTCTGCACTTCGGCGCGGTGACCTCCGTTGTTGAGATCCCGGTGTGCGGGTAGCAAGTTAGCCAGACCGCCAACCTCCCGGCCACCCATGGCATTGGGCTGCCCCGTCAGCGAAAAGGGCCCTGAGCCGGGTTTGCCAATATGCCCTGTAATCAGGTTGAGGTTAATGAGGCTGAGATTTTTATTTACCCCAATAGCACTCTGGTTCAAGCCCATCGTCCACATGGTTAGGAAGCCCTTCGCCGATGCGATGTACGTGGCTGTGAGAAGAATATCGCTCTCTGCAACTCCGCATATTGCAGCCGATTCAGCAAGTGTTTTTTCAAATACAAGCTCGCGGTACCTGTCAAAACCTTCGGAATGCTGACGGATAAAATCCATATCAATATTGTCGCTTTCAATCAGGACCCTTCCAATCGCATAGTTAAGCGTAACATCCGTTCCCGGATTGATTTGAAGGTGCAGATCTGCGATGGAACAACTGTCAGTTGCCCTGGGGTCAACGATGATAATCTTAATATGAGGATTCGCTGCTTTGTGCGCTTCAATACGCCGCCATAATATGGGGTGGCACCAGGCCGGATTAGCGCCCGTCACGAAAAGGCAGTCCGATAGCTCGATATCATCGTAGCAGATCGGGACACTGTCTTCACCAAGCGCCATTTTGTAGGCGGTCACAGCACTGCTCATACAGAGCCGCGAGTTGGTGTCTATATTATTGCTGCCAATAAATCCCTTTATGAGCTTATTGATGACGTAGTATTCTTCTGTGAGGCACTGCCCGGAGGCATAAAAAGCGACCGAGTCAGGTCCATATTTTTCAATAAGGGTACTAAAAACCGCTGCAGTTCGGGTCAGCGCAGCATCCCAGCTCACCCTCTGCAGGGGCATATTTTTGTTATACCTCATTTGAGGATGAAGGAGGCGATCACTCTTGTCGTTGACCGTGTATTGCAGGTTCATTCCCTTGCTGCACAGCATGCCTTTGTTGACGGGATGTTCTTTGTCTCCTTCCACAGAAACGGTATTATTTCCTTCAACCCTAACTTTTACTCCGCAACCCACGCCGCAATAACAGCAGGTGCTGGTAAAACTTTTGCCTCTTTCACTTTGCATCATATTTGTTTTGACGGTTAAACCTGCTGAAGCTTCACATGTGGTACTTCGTGCGCTGTTGTTTGCGGGTTTCTGAACCTGGTAACGAACACCAGCAATCCGATGACGGCCACACCTATGCCGATATAATGAAAAGCGTCTGCGTAAGAAAGACTCTCCGACTTGAAAAGAAATCCAACAAGCATTGCCCCAAGATTTCCACCTGCGCCAACTATTCCGCTGACCGTGCCGATAGCGTCTTTATTTATAAAAGGCACGATGCCGTATGTGCTGCCGTTTGCCATTTTAAGAAATAATGCAAAAAGCAGCATCGCCAGAATAGCCATTCCCAACGTTTGCGATTGAGCGAAAAGGCTTATTCCGATGCCTTCCAGCAGTAGCAGACCTCCAAGTAACAAACCTTTTCCTCTTAAGCCATAACTCTCGCCAACCTTGTCGCTTACATAGCCGCCAAGCGCGCGCGCAAAGATGTTCATGCCACCGAATATGCCCGCCATTGCCCCGGCCATAATCATGGAGGCGCCGAACTTGTCGGTGAAGTACGTAGCTGCTACATTGTCTACTGTTATTTCTATGCCGAAACACGCTGCGTAAGCCAATGCGAGCACCCATGTACGATAATCTTTCAGTGCTATTAAAAACGTTCCTTTTTTGCTAACTCCGGCCGTTCGTTCGATGTCCTTGAAATTTCCGGCGGGAGTATCCTTTGTATATTTATAGTAGACAAAAGCCATGATTAATAAGATGACGCCCGGAACTACCATAGCCAGTCGCCAGGAGTCGGCCTGACTGACAAAGCCCAGCCCTGCAAAGCCGGCAGCAATCAGTGGCATAACGAGGTTCGTAACACCGCCTCCAAGATTTCCCCAGCCTCCGGTAACAGCGTTTGCCGTTCCGACGATTTTAGGCGCGAACATCATGGATGTGTGGAACTGAGTGATGACGAATGACGCTCCGATAATCCCAATCACAAATCTGAATATCAGAAAGCTTTCATAACTGTTGGCCAGGCCAATACACATTACCGGGATGGAGCCAACCGCAAGTAGTATCGTGTAGGATAAGCGGGGGCCGAGGGTATCGCACAACTTGCCAATAATTAATCTGGCGACGATCGTGGCAGAAACGGAAGCGATGATAATATTTCCGATCTGGTCCTTACTTAGATGCAATTGCTCTCTAATCAAAGGCATCAAAGGAGCTACTCCAAACCAACCAAAGAAGCAAAAGAAAAAGGTGAGCCAGGTGATATGAAAAGTTCTCATCTGAACGCCCCGGGTCTTGAAGATGTTTAGATGTTGTAGAGGTGTTAGGTTATCTGCCATATCGAATCATGTTTTTTTTAATATATGTGCCATTTTCTGTTGTGTCTCTCTTGTTTGTTATGTAAATATATTATTTATCATAAAAAAATGTGTTTATAGAGTATAAATAGTTGAATTTATATGAGAAATATAATTTTATCCCTTGTTTTTTCGTCTATTTTCCAAGTTTTTTTCAATTATGGTATGAAATAATATGATTTATTTAATGTTTTCGCAGATTTTGCAGCGTCATTCCTGCAATTAAGTGATTGTTTTGAAGTTGTTACTAGTTTTTTGCGGTTATTTTTTGGAAACTACAGAATCTGCATTTGATAAAATCGATGTAATTCTATCAGTGAAAAATCGAATCTGCCTTAAATAATCGACTGATCACTTTATATCACCTTTCTAAAGAGACAAGATTAGTCCGGTACGGCGCCGTATCCGCTTCGCATTTTGATTGGCTTTTATCGAAGCTGGTACGACGTTGGTACGACTTTGGTCCGAAGGTGAGAGGGCATTGAATAAAGGACGCTGAACACTTCTCGTCGCAGGAGAGCTTAATTCAGCAACGGCCAAATTTAGATTCAAGAAAGTTTGGAAATGATGTTTTTCTGGTATCTATCCCAGATTAAGGTTGAAAACCATAGATCTACAACATCGAATGGTAATTTGAGCGTATTAAAGGCTTCGAAAAGGATAGAAAGCGACTAAATCTCCGTTGAGTAGCGATGGGCAATCATCTGGCTGCACTGCGAGACCATCCGCGAAGAGACCTGCCGTAATATCGCCCGAGCCATTAAACGGTAAAATCTGAAGGCCCCCGGTTTTAGGATCAAGGCTTACAGGAAAGAATTCTGTTAGCGGGTGTTTTTTGGAGCGATCCTGAAGTATGGGCAGCTTGTACAACGGCCTGCTTTCAAAACCCATGCTTTTGAAGAGAAATGACTCCACGAAGATGCTGAAGGTCGTAAGGCAGGAGAGGGGATTTCCCGGTAAAGCAAAGACTACTTTACCCTCGGACGTTTGTCCTACCCATAACGGCTTGCCGGGACGAATGGCGACCTTATGAAAGATTTCCCTTACTCCCAGACTTTTTAATATTGCCGGCACATAGTCTGCGTCTCCCGCAGATACACCACCATTTATAATCGTTATATCAGATGTGATGGCCTGGGAGAGTGCTTCTGTCAAAGAATTAATTTCATCGGCGACATGACGCGAGAACCAGGCTGAGATTTGCCACTTCTTTAGTAAGGATTTCAGCAGGAATTGATTGCTGTTGCGTATCTGAAATGCTGTCACTTCAGCAGGAAGGGGGACGACCTCATCACCTGTGGTAATTACGGAGACAGAGGGTAAGGCATAAACGGACACCAGATGGTTTCCTGTAGCGGCAAGCAGGCTGATTATCTGCGAACTACAGCGTACCGGAGCCTTCACAAGTAAATCACCTTTTTTAGTGTCTTCGCCTTCTCTCGAAATGTTTTGATAGATCCTTAGATCATCTGCTCGCAGCTCAACTTCCTGGTCCAGTTCATTTGCGTCTTCTCTTCGGATAATGACGTCTGCTACCGGAGGAGTTGCTGCTCCCGTCATGATCTTATAACAATATCCTGAGCTAATCTGAGTCTGCGAAGCCTGACCGGCCAAAATAGTTTCTGCAACTTTATATTTTCGAATGCCTTTCTTCCAGTCGCTTTGCATAATGGCGTAGCCATCCATTGCTGCCCGGTTGAAGGGTGGGTAATTCCGGTCTGCGGTGATATCCTTTGACAGGATTCTGCCGTCAGCCTCTTCCAGCGCTACGAATTCATGGGCGAAACCTTTTACCAGTGACGAAATGAGGCTAAGGGCATTGTCAAGACTTTGCATTCCTAATGTCCTCCGCCTTTCATCATCTTTCGGGCATGGAAAATGGCAGGCAAGATCGCTTCCATCGATTCTTTCGCTCCTGCACTGCTGCCAGGGAGGGTAACCACGAGGGTTTGTGCGATTGAACCGGCAACGGCGCGACTCATCATTGCCAGGGGAGTACGCATCTGTCCGTAGTTTCGAATCGCTTCCGTGATACCGTCGGCATCACGTTCGAGCATCTCGCTAACAGCTTCGACGGTGTTGTCGCGCGGACCGAGTCCCGTGCCGCCAGTCGTAAACACGAAATGTACGTCGTCAGCTACCCACTTTTTTATCTGTTCCTGAATCTGATCTTTCTGATCGGCGACGATCTTATAATCGACCACGCTTGCGCTGATATCTTCCAGCATCTGTCGGATGAGCTTGCCGCTTTTATCCTCACGTTTACCTTCGGCAGTCGAATCTGAACATACCAGTATGGCGCAAGTAGGTGAGCTGGAGAAATATTTCTTACGGTCACTCTTGCCACCGGTCTTCTTTAACAGCTTGATATGGCCTATTTCCAGCATGGTGTCCACCGGCTTGAGCATGTCGTAAATTTCCAGGGCTGCCACGGAAACGGCTGTAAGCATCTCCATTTCAATGCCTGTCCGGCCTATCGACTTTGCTTCACCGAGGATGACGATACCATTTTTTTCAAATGCCGACTTTTCAAAAAACTCAGCGTGCGTTTCTTCCGAGAGAAAGCTGAACTGTATATCCATACCGTCTATACCTACGGGATGGCAATGTGGCAGCAACTGAGGCGTTAGTTTCGCTCCAATAAATCCAGCTGCCCGGGCTACATCAAAAAGGTTACCCTTAGGTAACTGCTCATTTTTAATAAGGCTGATCGTATCTGCAGAACAGAATATAACTGATATTGCCCTTGCGGACCGGAGTGTAATTTGCTTGCTGGTTATATCACGCATATACAAATATTATGATTTTTATCATACTGTGTTCGATCAATGTGAACAGCAGATCTGTTTGTGCGGTTTTACAGTAATATGAAGTGGATGATTCTATCCTGTTCAGATTACCTAATTAGTTCATTAATGATTTTGGTAAAGTAGTTGTCTTTATCGTCAATGTCTATAATTTCAATGACTTCAGACTTTCTCTGAAGTGGGTAGTTGCTCTGAATATATCTTAATACTCCCTTTCGGTCAAGAAAGAGATTTTTAGGGATCGCTCCAATCTTAAGTTCTTTTTCATACAATTCGCCAAGCTCCAGGACTTGAAAGTTGAAGTCCTTATCTTCAAGGAACTTTACCAAATTATTTCTTGTTTTGGAATCGTGTGTGATCGAAATAAAGTTCATCTTATCCTTATATCTTTCCTTGAGTCGGCTTAACTGCGGCATTTCTTCTATGCAAGGAGCACAATTAATTGCCCAAAAGTTGATAAGAGTTGGCTTACCCAAAAGGTCCTCTGAGGATATTTCCTTTCCGTTCAAATCATTCAACTTAAAGGCAGGAAGTGGCCGGTTCAGTAGTAAGTACAGCGAGTCCTGCTTATAGATGAATTCGGATGATGAAGACTGCTTGGTGGATGTTTTATTCGATACATTAAAGCTGAGGTAGTTTACAATTGAGTCCTTGATAATTGCTTTATGGTAAATGACCGGTAATAGCTCATGCGTAGGAGGCAGTTCTTTGTTTCCGGCAGATAAATAAGCATTTATTTGATCTTTAGAGAAGAACGTGCCGTTATTGAAGGTGTAAACGTTTTTCTGGCAGTAGCTGTTGAATGTCAAAAGTGTTAGAACGATAAGGAATAAGAATCTCATTGATTTACATGTGGTTAGTTCAGCTAAAATAACTTTTTTTTTACAGACTTTCCTAGCGCAGTCAATCATTGTCTGGAATTGATAGTAATCGTATGAGCCTTCAGCGTATCAGACTCAGCAGTGATCGTTAAAAGGCCCGGCTGCCCTTTCTTTCCGCGTACAATAACGAGGCACAAACCGTTAAATGTTTTGCGTTCGTGGCTTAGGAACGACACGAAGTTTGCGGGGTCGCCGTTGTCAGTAGCAACAATTTCTCCCGGCCCCTGAATGGAGAACCGGATGTTATCATTTGCTGTCGGAACCATCAGGCCTGCTTTATCGGTTACCTGGAGGGTGATAAATGAGAGGTCTGAGCCATCACAAAGGATGCTCTGCCTGTCTGCAGATAGCTGGAGCTGCGAAGCTCCCCCGGTAGTTTTTATTGTTTCCTCAGCCCATTTTTTGCCGTCTTTATATGAAACCACCTTGAGTTCTCCGGGTGCATATCTCACTTCATCCCAACGAAAGCGGTATTCATACCGGGCCATCTTCTTTCTGCCTTGCGATTTCCCGTTCAGGAAGAGCTCTGCCTCGTCACCGGATGTGAATACGTGCACCGGCGTCGTTAACCCAACACGGTCGGGCCAGTTCCAGTGTGGGAGAATATGAGCCATAGGCATTTCGGGCTTCCAACGAGACTGATAGAGGTAGAAGCGGTCTTTTTTGAAGCCGGCAAGATCAATAATGCCGAAGTAGGAACTTCGGGCCAGGTAATACGGGCTTGGCTCTCCGAGGTAATCCCAGCCGCTCCAGACAAAGCCTCCGGCTACAAAGGGATGTTTGTCCATGGTTGCGAATACTTTATCGGGTGATGCACCAAAATCAACGGTATATATTTCATAAGCGCTAACTTGCAATCTCAAAGAATCGCCACCCTGACCTCCCCTAACAGGTGAGCTGTTGCCTTTGAATATTGGGAACATATACTCCCCGCGACTGCTGAGCGTAGCGGCATTCTCACTGCTGACAATCACCTTGTCAGGATATTGAGAGTGGAATTCGGGGAAGACAGGTTGTGTATTAATGCCTTTAAGTCCGGCATATGCTGCACCGTTGCGAATGCCTTCGCCCTGATAATTCAAACTTATTATGTCTGCAACTCCCGGTAGCGGCATATGCGCTTTTGCGTAATTCATGGAAAGAGTGGTTGGGCGACTCATATCTTCTTCCTTCACTATCGTATTGAGCCTTCGTGCTAATTCCGCACCCTGCTCACCTGTGTACTGTTCACCCACTTCGTTGCCAAAACTCCACATGATAATGGAAGGGTGGTTCCGGTCGCGTCGTATAAAAGCACGAAGATCCTGTTCATGCCAGTCAGGGAAGATAAGATGAAAGTCGAGCGGTGTTTTTTTCAGCTCCCATCCGTCATAGATCTCATTAACAACGAGGAATCCCATACTGTCGGTTAACGCCAGTAATTCCGGAGCAGGCGGATTGTGTGCCATCCGAATGGCATTACATCCCATCTCCCGCAGCAGCTCGAGCTGACGCTCAGCGGCACGTTTGTTAAAAGCAGCACCCAGGGAACCAAGGTCATGGTGCTGGTTGACGCCTTTCAGTTCAATGCGCTGACCGTTTACAAAGACACCCTTCTTGGCATCAAAACGCAGCTCCCTGATGCCGAAAATGGTCTCATAGCTGTCGATTATTTTGCCGTTCATGGAGACGGTAGTCACGGCAGCGTAGCGGTTTGGGTTTTGCTCCGGTAAAGGTCCCCATAGCTTTGGATTGTTAATGGTCACTGATCCCGACGTCGTGAGTGTTCGTCCGCTGCCCAGGCTCAACTTAAGAGGTTTGTAGTTAGCGACCGGACGAGGAGCCCTTTCGCCTTTTAGATTTAAAGCGTAAATTTTCGTATTCACTTCCACATCGGCGACCGAGCGGTAAGTGTTTTCGAGCGTAACATCCAGGTCTATTACAGCTGAATTTTTAGATATTTCTCGTGGCTTGACGAATGTTCCCCAATGTGAGACATGTACCGGACTTGTTTTTGTTAGCCAGACATTGCGGTACAATCCGCCTCCAGGATACCATCTTGATGAGCTAGGTGGATTGTCGATCCTTATGGCTAGCTGGTTTGAGCTTCCCGGGACAAGGTAAGGCGTCAGGTTTACTCTAAAAGAATTATAACCGTATGGCCATCCGCCTGCGAGTTTTCCGTTTATCCATACCATAGCGTACGACATAGCACCGTCGACATCAAGATAAATGGACTTTCCGTCGTCTGATGATGGTATATCCAGCTCTTTCCTGTACCATGCCACTCCATGGCTGGGTAGTCTTCCCATACCTCCGCCGACTTCACTATTCCAGCCTTGCTGAAAGGGGCCTCTTATTGCCCAGTCGTGAGGGAGCTGGACCTGTTCCCATTTGCTATCATCAAAGTTGGTTTGAACAAAAGGAAAGTCAGCACCAGGGTTACCCGGAGGTCTGATATGGCGTTTTTTAGGGTCTTTGACAAATGGGTTTCCGGTCGGCATGATCCAGGGTTTCAAGACGCCGCCCGCGCGTTCAAGTTTTACCGCTTCTGTCGGCCTGGAATCTGCAGGCTTATCGTCTCTTTCGTCCTTTACCATAGGACGGACGTCGTATCTAAGACTGTCGGCCTCAGACAAGGTAGTATATTTAAAAAATCGCCAGCCATCGTTGATAAGTATTTTATCTCGAGGGGACTTCGTCTGCGCCGAGAGATGGAACAGGATGAAAAATGATGCTAAGAGCAAGAGGATGATTCGCTTGTCGAATGATGTAGTTCTCATATCTTTCTGAATAGTGCCTGCATGTGGGAAACCGCAGTTACTACGGTTTTGTGGTTTTTAATTGTGTTAAACGAAAGTACGTCTATCTAAGCTAATCTCATACAGATGAATATCGTTTGAAACATATGTAGTATCCTTTCAGTGATATGTACTGTTAGGTTGCGTAATTGCGAGCCCGCGTGATACTGTTTCAAGTTGGTTTGAACGGGAAGAATGTAGCTTAAATAAAACTTTTCTTGCTTTTTGAGACTTTATTAGTGTATGGAAAATAATGAAGAAAAAGCGAAAGCGCAACATACTACTGGCAAACATCCGGAGCCATCTGATAATGTGCAGTCGGATATTGAAACGGTAACTCCAGATACGGAGAACGGCGGACTGGAGGATGCCAACAAGCATGAAAGTCAGGATAAAAAGGATCAAGCATCAGGACCGGATGATAAAAACTCTGGTGCATCTGATAATACCGATGGCAAGGACAGCGAGCAACAAGTTAATGATGAGCAGGAAGATAGACAGCAAGGGAACGAGCAGCAAGATGATGCAGGTCAGGACCCGGAGCAGGAAGTGAGTGATGATCAGTCTGATACAGATCAATCTGCCGGAGATGATGCGCATGGTGATGTGGAAACGGTTAGTCCGTAGCAATTATAATGTGTTGTAGCTGATCTGTGCCGTCCAGACGCGCTACAAGAGATCAAATCGATATATTTGATCAAATAATTGTAAGATGGATGAGACGCCGAAACGTTTTGATCGGATCATAGCAATCCTTATTCAGCTCCAATCACGCAGAATCATAAAAGCGCAGGATCTGGCTGAGCGCTTTGAGGTCAGCCTGCGTACGATCTATCGTGATATCAGGACGCTGGAAGCATCCGGGGTGCCTATATATAGTGAGGCCGGCGTGGGTTATTCTCTAATGGAAGGGTATCGTCTGCCACCCGTTATGTTTACCAGAGAGGAAGCTGCAAGCTTTATTGCAGCGGAGAAGCTGATGCAAAAGTTCAGCGACAAGGAGATGGCGAAGCACTATGAATCAGCGGCGTTCAAGCTTAAGGCGGTGTTGAGGAGTTCCGATAAGGATTGGGTCTCGAATATTGAGTCGAGTGTGATGATGCAGCCGAAAGCGGCGCTTTTTAATGAAAACGCACCTAATGCACTCGCAGTCCTCTTTAAAAGTATTGCAGAGAAGAAGCAGACGAAGCTTCTTTACAGGGCCTTTGAGGCGGAGGCTGCCACCCAGCGAATTATTGAGCCTGTGGGGATATTTCACGATCATGACAACTGGTATGTCTTCGCATTCTGCCATCTTCGGGACGATTACAGGCAATTCAGAACAGACAGGATCCATAGTATTTGGACGACAGATGATCCCTTCACGAAGGAGCATCTCTCTTTGGAAGCCTATCTTAAACATGATGGAGAGAAGGTTCCTACCACAAGAGTCAGGATTGAAGCAGACCGGAAGATCAAGAAATATATGGACTTTGAAAAAAAGTACCATGGATTCGTCGAGGAGCGAATGGAAGGTGATTTTGTTCAGATGACTTTCCTCTGTCGCAATATAGACGAGGGGTTTGCCCGTTGGTATTTAACGTTTGGAGATCACGCCAGAATCATTGAACCTGAAAGTCTCAAAGAAAGGGTTCTGGCTTTGATGGAAAAGATGCAGACTAAAATATTAACAGACCATCAGAGGTAGTTCCTGATGGTCTGTTAATATTTATCTTTCCCAGAAGAAGGGAGGTTCGACGCCTAATGCTCTTAGGTAGACATAACCCTGCCCACGATGATGAACTTCATTGTCTATGAAATAAAGGATATTCTGGATGACCGGAAATTCATATTCCCCGAACAGATTAAACGTCTTACTGAAATCTTCTACTCTTAACTGACTCCAGTAGTCATTAATAACAGAAGTAGCCTTATCCCACTTCTCCAGATATTCCGCTTTTGTAGTAGCCTTCGTACTGTCTTCCTGATAAGGCTGAACCTCCTGAGTGACTATGCCTTTGATGCCAGGGGCGCCTATAGCAAGGAGTTCAGCTGTAAGCTCTGCAAATGTCCGCATACCTCCGATGGAGAATTCAAAAAATTCCTTTTCCGGAAACGCTTCGATCACGCGGCGGGTTAAGTTACGATGGCCTTGCCAATGATTAAGTAGCTCATCCTGGCTGATTACTTGCTTGGTTTCTTGAGTGATTTCTTGTGCTGTCGTGTTCATGACTTGTTGTTTTAAGTTTGTGATGTAAAGGTAGACTGGGGGTGTGACAACAGTTTGTCAGCAGTAAATACAAGCAATAAAAAAAATATGAACTATCTCCCTAATCGGGGTTTCGGTGAATTAATCGCTAAGTACTACCTTTGACAAACTATGGCTGTAATTGGATTAGCTGAAGACGACTTAAAAATAGCCGGACTTGTAAAAAAAGGTTTGGAAGAAAGTGGCTACACGGTGGTTGCTGTTTCCAATGGAGAAGACGCGCTGCAGATATTTCAGTCTCAGCAAATCGATCTCGTAATTCTCGACGTCATGATGCCGGGATTAAATGGCATTGAAGTCTGCAGGCATCTGCGGGAAAGTCAACGGGAACTTCCAATACTAATGCTGACAGCATTGGGCGCACTGGACGACAAGTTAGCCGGGTTTAATGGTGGTGCAGATGATTACCTTTTAAAGCCATTTCATTTCAAAGAGCTTCTTGTAAGGATTGAGGCGCTTCTAAGAAGGAGTTACGCTTTTCCCGTGACTGATGAGTCAGTCCTGCGCTTTGAAGACCTCAGCCTTAATACGGTGAGTAAAGAAGTTTGCAGAGCCGGAAAATTAATAAACCTCACGGCGAAAGAGCTTTCCTTGTTAGAGCTGTTTCTGAAAAATCCTAATCGGCTACTTTCAAGGCAGTTTATTGCTGAGCATGCGTGGGACATTAACTTCGACACCGGAACTAACGTCATTGACGTGTATGTTAATTTTCTTCGTAATAAAATAGAGAAAGGGTTCAGCAGGAAGCTGATTCACACAAGAATTAATATGGGCTACATCCTAAAGTGAAGTCATGAAAATCAAAAACCGGCTAGCACTTTATTTTACCCTTACCAGCACGTTGACACTATTAGTTGTTCTGTTTGCCATCTACTTTACGTTTCTGAAGTTTATGGAGTCTGACTTCTTCGACCGGCTGACGGATCGCACCATGGTAACGGCAAAGCTCTATCTTGAGGCTGATGAGATATCATCTACTGCATTAGCCAAGGCCAGAGGTCAGTATCTGGAGACGCTTAACGGTGAACGAATACGGATCTACAACTCAGAAAACAGACCTGTATTTATAGGCGATGGCGAAAGATATTGGAGCGCCCAGGTCATTGAGAGGGTACGTAAGGCGAAAAAGCTTAAGTTTAAAGATGGAGAGAACCAGGTTGTGGGAATTTTCTATAAGGATAACCAGGGCGACTTTGTGATTATAGCCTCGGCAACGGACAGGAGCACCTTTTACCGGCTCGGAAAGCTCAAAGATGTTATGATGTTCGTCTTCGTTATCATTTTTATCGGTTTATTGTTGTCTGCCCGGTGGATTGCGAACCGAATTTTAAAACCCCTTGATCTGTTTATAGATGAGGTTAAGCAAATTAAATCAAGCAATCTTCATTTCAGAGTTCAGGAGGGAAACAACAAAGATGAGATTAACCTCCTTGCATCCAACTTTAACAAGCTGATGGAGCACCTGGAACAGGCATTTGTACTACAGAAGACATTTATTGCAAATGCATCGCATGAGCTACGTACTCCAGTTACAAGTATGATGATAGGTGCGGAAATTGTGCTTTCGAAGGAAAGAAGCAATGGGGAGTATAAACAAGCTCTTGACTCCATTATGGAAGATGCCGAAAAAATGGATAGTATCATCAAGGAGTTAGTTAATCTTGCCCAGGCCGATGTTGAATACGGGTCGTCGAGGCTGCAGGATGTAAATTTGAAAGAAATGCTTATCTCCATTGCTGAAGAATGGAAAAACACTTCTTCATCAACGACCTTAGACGTTGTATTTGGTAATATTTCGGAATCAGGTGTGGTGCTATCTGCAAATCCGACTTTACTGAAGATAGCTATCAATAATATTATCTCGAACGCATTCAAGTTTTCGGATCATGGTAAGGTCGCATGTTCATTAACTTCGGACAGCGACAATGTCATCATCGAGGTGGATGATGACGGGCCAGGAATTGACGAGGTGGATCAGGCGCTTATTTTCGAGCCCTTCTACAGTTCAGCAAACAAGCCGGAACATGAGGGAACCGGCATGGGACTGTTTATGGCGCGAAAGATCGTTCAGTTATTTAAGGGTACAATCACCTTTCGGTCCTCTCATGACCATGGGAGCACCTTTATTATCCGGTTTCCCAAATTTTAATCCGGTTTTAATTTCGCTTTAATTCCCGTTTAATGCGCTGAGGATAGCTTTGGCGTAAATGAAAATACGATCATTAATCATCGGCATCCTTCTGACAAGCGTTGCAAATACCGCTTCTGCCCGGGATACTTTGAGCTTAAGTATGACGCAAGCGGAAACGATGTTTCTGCAGCAAAACGCACAGCTCATCGCTCAAAGGTATGAGACAGAACAGGCAAAGGCGGAGATAATCACGGCCAGGTTATTCGATAATCCTGAGCTGGACTACGAAAACTTGTTTTATAATCATGAGACGAGACGATTTTTGGAGACGTCCATGGCAACCGGACAGTATAACGCCTCTATAACGCAGATTATCAGGCTGGCAGGTAAACGTAATAAAAACATCCAGTTAGCCAAAACGGGAGTAAAACTCTCTGAGAGTGCTTACGCAGACCTTATGCGAACGCTCCGTTTTGAGCTCAGAAGTACCTTTTACAAAGCTTACTACACTCAGCTGTCTGTTTCAGTTTATGATCAACAGGTTAGATCGCTGCAAAAGCTTCTCAGTGCTTCTGAAAGTCAATTAGAATCAGGGAATATCGCTTTAAAAGATATTATCAGAATCAAATCGCGCCTGTATAGTCTGATGGGTGAGTACGCGACTGTTCAGAATGAGCTTCAAAGCCTAAAGAGCGAATTAATGTTGCTAATCCGTTCGGGTTCAAGCCGGGAGTTGGTTCTGAATGGTGATGGAGTCGACCCTGATACTTTCAGGCCTGAGGAGCGCTCGTTTCCTGGTCTTTTGGATTCAGCTAGAGCTAACCGGGCAGATTTGCAGTTGGCACGTACGGAGATGAAGCTCGCAGAAAATCTTTTATCCGTTCAAAAGGCAATGGCTATACCTGACATAGGGATATCATTGAGTTATGACCTTAAAGGAAACTATCCGGAAAAATACACAGGAGTAGGTATCAGTATGCCGATACCTCTCTTTAACAGGAATCAGGGAGAAATAAAGAAGGCTAAGGTTGGGATTGAGGCATCGAAATTAGGGCTGACCCGGCAGGAAGAGATTGTTGAAAATGAACTTTACAACAGTTATCAGACAGCGCTCAAAACAGCGAAGCTGTATAGCAGTCTTGACACCACCTTCAGTGAAAGCTTCGAGAAGCTGATGACTGGAGTGACGAATAGCTTTCAAACGCGAACTATAAGTCTAGTAGAATTTCTGGATTTCTATGATGCTTATAAGGAAACTGCTAGTCAGCTAAATGACTTGAAATATGAGCTAATGAACGCCAAAGAAACAATCAATTATCACACAGGCACGACAATTTTCAAATAATCCTATGAACATACGAATTGTAACACTTAGCTTTTTATGGTTTGCCACGGCGGCTGTGAGCGGCTGCAAGGAGCCAGTAGACGCCCCTGTGGTGGAAAAGTTTGCCATCACCGATTCCCTGATAAACCGGTTGCTTATTGACACGGTTCAACAGTCAAATAAAGTCAGCGATTTAATTTTCTCAGCAAGAATTACGGCGGAAGAGGAGCGGATGGCCGTAATCTTCCCCACAGTAAGCGGGCGGGTAAATAACGTGTCTGTTAAGCTGGGTGATTTGGTTTCTAAGGGACAGGTACTGGCAACCATAACCAGTGCAGAAATGGCGGAATTTGATAGACAGGTTATTACATCTTCTGCCGAGCTGAGAAACGCAGAGCGAAACCTTCAGCAAGCACAGGAATTGTTTAATAGCGGTCTTTCATCAGCAAGGGAGCTGGAGGAAGCGAAGAATGAGTTTCTGATAAAGCAAGCTGAAGATAAAAGTGCACGGGCGATATTGAAATTGCATGGAGGCAGCAGTAAAGGCACTTATTCAATTCCTTCGCCTTTGACTGGGTATGTCATTGAAAAGGATGTAAACTCAAATATGCAGCTCCGGGCCGATAATAACAGCAGCTTGTTTACTATTGCTGACTTGTCGCGTGTGTCGGCTATCGTTAATATTTACGAATCCGATATTCCGCGGATCAGCGAGGGGGACGAGGTTAGAATCGGTATCTTATCATATCCGGACAGAGAGTTTTCAGGTAAAATTGATAAGATCTACAATGTTCTGGACGGTGAAAGCAAAGTAATGAATGCCAGGGTAAGCATTGATAACCCTCAATTACTCCTGAAGCCTGGTATGTTGGCAACGGTAAGTATTTCTGCTAAATCAGGAATCGACCTCCCTGTAGTTAATTCAAGAGGGATAATTTTCGATGAGAACAGAAACTACGTTCTGACTTTGAGTGCGGCCAATAAGGTTGAGATCAAAGAAGTGCAAGTTAACCGCAAAGCAACCGGTAAGGCTTACATCAGCAAGGGTTTAATCGCAGGCGACCGGATTATCGCCTCCAGGCAGGTGTTTCTTTATGAGACACTCAAAGACTAAGCCCTCTCTCAATATCAACTACAATGAATAAACTCATAAAGGCCATTATTGGCTTCGCACTGAAAAACAAGTACTTTGTGTTTTTTGCCACGTTCATGATGATACTGGCAGGTTACCTGAGCTTCAGACAAACGCCTATTGAAGCATTCCCGGATGTGACGAATACCAACATTACAATCATCACGCAATGGCCCGGCAGAAGCGCAGAAGAAGTAGAGAAATTTGTCAGCAGACCATTGGAAATAGCGATGAATCCGACGGAGAAACGGACGAGTATCAGGTCGTCTTCTTTGTTTGGCTTGTCTATTGTGAAAGTGACGTTTGACGATGACGTTGATTATGCTTTTGCGCGGGTTCAGGTTAATAATCATCTGGACGAAGCGGATTTGCCGGAGGGTATCCAACCCGAGGTGCAACCTCCATACGGACCGACAGGTGAGATATTTCGGTATACATTGAGTAGTGATCAGAAGTCTGTAAGAGAGCTTAAGACATTACAGGACTGGGTTATCCAGAGAGAACTTTTGTCCGTTCCGGGTATTGCGGATGTAGTCAGTTTTGGAGGGGAGGTGAAGACGTACCAGATTACGGTCGACCCACAGAAAACTATTCAGTACGGTGTAAGCGCCACCGAGCTGTTCGATGCTGTGTCTAAAAGCAATATAAACGTGGGCGGTGATGTCATTGTTCAAAGCGGGCAGGCCTATGTGGTACGTGGTATCGGTATTTTAAATGATATTGATGAGATCAGGAATGTTGTCGTGAATAACTTCAACGGAACGCCTGTATATGTAAAGACGGTTGCTGATGTTGCGGAATCAGCTCTGCCGCGGCTCGGGCAAGTAGGTCGAGATCATGATCCAGATGTTGTGGAGGGAATAGTTGTCATGCGGAAGGGCGGCAACCCAAGTGAGGTTATCGAGCGGCTGAAGGATAAGATTTCAGAAATTAATACAACTATATTACCAGGAGATGTTCAGATAAACCCGTTTTACGATCGGGAAGATCTGGTGAACTACGCCACCCATACAGTTATGGGGAATATGCTCGAAGGGATCATATTTGTAACACTTATTGTGTTTCTCTTTATGGCAGACTGGCGCACCACGCTAATCGTATCGATCATAATCCCTCTGGCGTTACTATTCGCGTTTATTTGTTTGAAGCTGAAGGGGATGTCGGCCAACCTATTGTCGATGGGTGCTATAGATTTCGGAATCATCATCGATGGTGCAGTTGTTATGGTCGAAGGCATTTTTGTCGCGCTTGACCACAGGGCCCGGCAGGTGGGTATGCCGAAATTTAACGCCATGAGTAAGTTGGGTATTATAAAGAAAGCTTGTCTAGAGAACGGTAAAGGTATTTTCTTTGCCAAGCTGATTATCATAACCGGATTGCTGCCTATTTTCACCTTCGAAAAAGTAGAAGGTAAAATGTTCTCGCCCCTCGCATGGACCTTAAGTTTCGCTTTGCTAGGTGCGTTATTGCTGACCTTTACCCTTGTACCTGCTATGGCGAGTGTGCTCTTAAGGAAGAACGTCCGCGAAAAGCACAATGTATTTCTTGAATTTGTCATTCGGCATACCTTGAGGATCTATGATCGCTGTTTCCGGCTGAGAAAGCTTGTCTTCGGGTTCTCAATTTTTTGCCTGCTGGCGGGGATGCTGAGCTTTAAGCTTCTTGGAACTGAGTTCTTGCCCACACTGGATGAGGGTTCAATATACGTACGTGCTACAGGTCCGTTAAGCATTTCGCTGGACGAGACAAAAAAGCTCTCAAATGAAATGAGGAAGGTATTTTTGAGCTTTGACGAAGTAAAGCAGGTCTTATCACAGACCGGACGGCCAAATGATGGAACAGACGCTACGGGCTTCTATAATATGGAATTTCATGTCGACATCTTCCCAAGAAAGGAATGGAAGCGGAAACAGACGAAGGAACAGCTGATCGCGCGTATGCAGGAAAGCTTGAAAGATTTTCCCGGGATAAGCCTTAATTTTTCACAACCTATCTCGGACAACGTTGAAGAGGCTGTTTCGGGAGTCAAGGGATCTATAGTCGTTAAGATGTTTGGGAGTGACTTCAATATCATTGAGAGAGAAGAGGAGAAGATTTACGATATCCTTAAAGATATTGAGGGTATCGAAGATCTGGGTATATTGAGGAACCTTGGTCAGCCGGAGCTGCAGATCAACCTCAACCAAAAAAAGATGGCTCTTTATGGGATCACGACGGCGGATGCGAACGCAGTAATTGAAATGGCGATTGGGGGAAAGGCGGCTACGGAGATATATGAAGGAGAAAGGAAATTTGATCTTATCATCCGCTATCCGGAAGATTTCCGAAATGATGAGAACGCTATTGGTAACCTCATGATTCCTACGATCTCAGGTGGGAAGGTGCCGCTGGGCGAGATTTCAGAGATAATTAAGATTACCGGTCCTAGCATGATCTACAGGGATAAGCACGAGCGATACGGTGCTATAAAGTTCTCCATTCGTGGACGCGATATGGGAAGTGTTATTGGCGAAGCGCAGGCAAAAGTGAAAGAACATATTAAGTTGGACGATGGTTACAAGCTTGAGTGGGCCGGAGACTTTGAAAATCAGCAAAGGGCTTCCGCCAGATTAGCTCAGGCTGTCCCGGTCAGCCTCCTGCTTATCTTTTTAATCTTGTTTGTCCTATTTGGAAATATAAAAGATTCACTGCTTGTACTTAACAACGTTCCTTTCGCAATGGTAGGAGGGATTCTTGCCTTACTGGCAACGGGGATCAACTTCAACATATCAGCAGGAATTGGTTTTATTGCGCTATTCGGTATTTGCGTGCAGAATGGTGTGATACTCATCACCAGGTTCAAGACCAATATCGCAGACTTGAAACAGAAGCCTGAGTGGACTTTTATAGATGCTATCAGAGATGGACTGGAAACCAGGATACGCCCTGTTATGATGACCGCGCTTATGGCTGCGATAGGTTTATTACCTGCTGCCTTATCTACAGGTATCGGTTCTGAAGCATCTAAGCCGCTTGCTGTCGTGGTGATTGGGGGACTGATTACAAATACACTCTTTAATCTCTTTGTATATCCAACGGTTGTTTACTGGGCGTACCGCCCGGGAAAATTAAAAGAGGTTAAATAGAAAAACTGTCACTACCTCTTTACACAGACTCTTCACCTGTTTGCGCAGGCACGTGGATTTTTTCCTAAGTTAGTAATACACTTAATACACACTTAGATGAAAGCTTTATTAACCTCCATTGTCGCGTACGCGATGTGCAGTAGCCTTGCCTATGCCCAGCCCGACGAATCAAGAGAGTTTATCTATCTGTATTCCGATTCGATTATTTATGCGAAGCATATTGATCTCGAAAGGAATTTTACAGGCTCTCTCTACCTGTGGGCGGATTCCAAACGTATCCACCCCGAGCAGGTGAAATTTTTTAACAACAATCGAGGGTTCTTCGCAAATGTGAAAGATTTCGACTTGGTTGGCCGCACTCATTTTTCTGAGCGTATCAGACAGGGGAAAATAAATTTGTATGAGGCTAAAACCATTGATTGGGATAGTTACGATGATTTGGGCGGTTATCGCCAGCCAGCTGTCGTTGAAAGCAAAAATTATTATAACAAGGGGTATGGTTCCCTCAGAAAGGCCAATTACGTGAATCTGAGCATCGACTTGGCGGATAATCCTCAAAGTATGGCTTTCCTTGCTAAATACAGATCGACAAAAAGAACTCAGGTCGCTATGTATGTCGCAGCTGGTCTTTCTTTTATATCCGGCTTTGCTCTTATGCTGTCAGAGGGTAAGGAAGAATCCTGGGGGCCGAATAATCGTCCGGATTTTTCCTCGAAAAACTCTTCGTTCTCGCGATTAGTTCCCGGGTTGGTACTGTCTGGAGTCGGTATGGGGCTCGCTGGCGGTGGATATCTTATGGGTCCATCACGAACGCGGCATTTAAAACAGGCAGTTGATGCCTATAACGATTAGTTGAGGGTGGGACAGAGATTAAAACAGTAGGAGCAGTTTTGTGTTCTTAGCGTATTACATCTGCAGAACAAACCATCTAATCTGAAAGACATGGATAGCATTAATAAGCAACAAGAGGAGAAAAACCATGAAGACCTCCAGGGTGCCGAAGCGAAAGCCCGCGTAAAGGACATGGCAAAAGATAGCTCATGCTTTTTTTGTACTGATTTTAAAAGAGGTGACGCCTTTGTTACCAGACCGATGTCCGTGCAGGATATTGATGAGGAAGGAAACTTATGGTTTCTCAGCGCGAGTGATAGTAATAAAAATCAAGAGATTTCCGTTGATCCTTCTGTTCAGTTGTTGTTTCAGGGTTCATCGTATTCCGAGTTTTTAACGCTGTTCGGTTCTGCCCAAATAGTATTGGATAAACAAAGAATAAAGGAACTTTGGAATCCAATATTGAAAACATGGTTTACAGAGGGAGTTGACGACCCGAGAATCACTGCTATTAAGGTTCAGCCTTCTAAAGGGTATTACTGGGATACAAAGCATGGCGCTGCCGTGTCGATGATTAAACAGGCAGCTGGAGCCATTATGGGCAAAACACTTGATGATTCTATAGAAGGAAATATTGGAATTTAATCCCGCAATAAGTTATTGACTTTAATTACTTGCGCCCTTCTTTTCTAACGATACTACGAATGGCTTGATCTAGCTGTTCAGAACTTTCGATCAACATATCACAGATATTCTTAAGATTGCGATCTGTTTCCATTTTATTAAGGATATTGGCCAGTCCCATAATATTTGCAAGCGGCCTACGTAGGACATGTGACTGCTCCCAGACGATTTGATTTAAAAGATCATTTTTCTCTGCAATTTCGGTCTTTACTACTTCCAGCTCTTGTGTCGCAACCACAACTTCAGTGATGTCATGGCCCATGCAGAAAATTCCGGAACGCGCCCCCTCTTCATCAAACATGGCTGTATATTCCCACTGCGTTACTATATAGCCACCTTTTCCGTCGTGTTTACGGATGGTAGCCGGAAAGGATTGATCGGGAAACCTGAAGCACATGGAAGCGACCTGTTGACAAACTTTTACGTCGTCCCGATGCATGGTCATGAAATAGGGTTTACCAACAATATCATCGCTTATGTGCTTGAACGCATTCGCATAATTCTTATTTACGTAATCGTAATCGCCGTCTATTCCGGCTATAATGACATAAAAGAAATGTGAGTTTTCAAGGAGCTTAATCGTATTGTCAAAGTTATGCATGTAGATGGAGCGTTGTTTTTTATTTGTCGGAATCTGCTTATGAGAATAGTTTGCAGCATTCTTTAATTTCATTAGCTAATTTCAGCAGCGGAATTGCTTCGGTCCGTATACTCATATCTGCCAGTGAAGGAGATGAAGGCTCGGTACTTTCTGGTGAAGGGTGATTACTCATATTAAGTAAGCTTTTTTTGAGCATCGCCAGGGTAATCTCTATTTGTAACATTTCTTCCCTGGGATTATGAAGCATATCGTCTTTCAATCGGAACACCGAAAATAGCGAAGTTATCATGGAGCTAAGCCTCAGATTGAGCACTTGAAAGTGATATATGCCGCTTTCTCTTTCGATGCTGCGTCGTGGTTCACTTTGCATACTGGCAAATACGCTGGAAAGACTCGCCAGGCTGGTATAGACGCTTTTACGGGAGAGCTTGTAAGACGTTACATCCGAAGGTGTACCGGTAGCCTCGTCGTACAGCCTTTCCAAATATCTGATATTAGACTCGAGCACTTGTTTGATGTGGAAATCTAATCTTTTTCCTTCCCAAACAGGGAAGAGATAGGCGGCGGCAAATGCGATAACACAGCCCAGCAGGGTGTCATACATCCGCTCTAAAATAATAGAGGTGTCCTGACCGGTATAAACATTGAAAGACAGAACAACCATTGCGGTAATGAAGGCGGCGGCAATCAGGTAATTGGTACGTAAGAAGGCGAGAAAGCCAACCAGGAATATGACAGCGAACGAGATCTGAACCTCCGCCTGAGAGAGTAACAGAATGGCAAAGCCCCCGACGAGACCTGTAAGACTTCCAATAAGTCGCTGTTTGTTTCGCTTTTGTGTGATGTTAAACGACGGGCGGATAACCATCAAGATGGTCAGTACTATCCAATAGTTGTAAGTGCCAAGCTTGAAGACGTAAGATAGACCTAAACCAACCATACAAGCGATGGTCAGCCTTAACGCAAACCTGAATACGGGCGATTTTAGACTCAGATTGCTTTTAACCGGAGCAAAGCTGAAGTCTTGCACGGATACAAAATGGGCATATTGCACTTGGACATCACCAGTACCGGCGCCTGTCTTGATCGCTTTGATGTAGCCATCTATCTGCCTGATGTTATGCTTAAGTCGGGAAAGTAAAACGGCATTGCTTCCGCTTTCCCGATCGATGATGTACTGAAGTCTGTCTTCCAGCAACCTTGTTTCTTTAAGATATTTATTTATCCGTGGCCGCCTGTTTGTTTGCAGAGCACCGCTGATGATCTGAAGCTCTTTTACCTGCAATTTGATAATCTTGTTTACCAACTCCAAAACGCCGCTGACTTGGAAATGCTCACGTACGAAGGCATAGTCATAGTGTATGGCGGTGATCTGATCGTAGAGATCTATCGACCAGGAGGCAATTCGGATAAGCCTTTGACCTTCATTGTTATCTGGACTCATAGCCTGTCTGTCGCGTATCAGCAGATTACGGACAAGCTCCTGTTTGTCATTAATACGGATATGCAGGGACAATAATTTTTTGTACGAGAGGTCGAGAGGCACATCCGTATCATAGAAAAGTGCTTTAGCACTGAGGAACTCAGAGGTAGAGGTCAGGCATTCTGCGATGGCATGCTTCAATGATCGTAGCGGCCACAGCCGGATATACAGATAGCTCATGAAATAGTACCACACACTACCCGCAAGAACCCAGAGACTGAATTCTAAACCGTCGGCGGGCTTCAAACCCCAACTGAAAATGGCTTGTCCAATTAGTGAAATTCCGAGTATGCTGTACCTGAGTCCATACACTGTTAGCATAGAGCAACAAAAGACGACAGCAGAAAAAACGATTGCCAGGAGCAATGGATAGGGCCATACAGAGGCTACAAGCAGCGATATGAGGAATAAAAGCGGAACACTGATTAGCAGACTTATTTTCTTGTCGGCAGCTGTGCCTGCACCTTCTGTAACACCGATATTTAGTGCGCCCAGGGCAGCTGTTATCGCCGCTTCGGGGTAGCCGAGACTGAACAAAACGGTAACAGGTGTTAATACACTCAGGGTAATTCTGAAGGCGTCGGTAAAGTACTCAGAAAGGAAAAAACGCTTTAAGCGCAGAAAGGAGTGAGATGTAATCATTCAAGCGGGTAACGGGAGTAAAGTTACGATTCCTTGTTCTTAATTTGCAATGTAACGCTGAATGGATTGAGCTCCTATCCCTCAGCTTTAACCCAGGCCGGATAATCCCGTTCCAAAAGGCTGGCCGCCCAGCTTCCGAACCATGCGTAGCCGACCCGACGCTCGTACCCGATCTCTTCTATGGAGTACTTCTTGATGCCATCCCTGTCGCAGAAGAAAGGCTTGTTGGTGTCTATCTCGTAATACCTGGCCCAGATACCGGGCGCTGAGGAGTCAGCAACCAATTTTCTGTCAATACCTTTGGGAGTGCCTGGTGCAGAAACAGTAGTGACTTTGTATCCGGAAATCCTGCTCTTTTTTAACCAGTTAACGGCTCCATGAATGGCATCTTTTATTTCTTTGTTAGGATTGGGCTGGCTCATCAGTAATTTAACGAGAGGAACGGTCTCTGATCCGCTTATCGAAGGTAGCTCATAAGCTCTTGCTTTCGCCGGCTGCATCGTTACTTCGTCATATTGCTGACACCAGCCGGCCAATTGTCCGTTTACCCGGATCTGAGTTTGAAGAATACACTGAAGACCTCTTTGCACTGCATCACTACTGGGTGCCACCAAGGCAGGATCTGTGACGTCCATTCCATTTCTGCGTAGAGCGACGTCTTGAAGGAGGTTCATTACGTTAGCCATTGCATTGTCGTTAAACGTAATTTGACCCCTATATCCGCTGTGATCAGGATAATATTGAGGCCATCCTCCGTTCCTATACTGCGCCTTCAACAGGAAGCGAATTCCGTTGTCTGCTGCTGCGAGGTATTTTGGGTTCTTAAATTTATGATATGCTTTTATCAGGTGAGCTATCTCTTTTGTAGTGGAGTGGTTGTCAATATTCGCATCGTCGCGACGAGCTTCGATCGCAATATCCGCCTTTAATGAGTCAGAAAACTGAACGTTATAACTGAACGCCTTGCCATGATATTGCTTAGACCAACCACCAGACTTCCGCTGAAAGAGCAACATATTGTCTGCTTGAAGATCCTGTGCGGCGACCTGGGCAATAAACAGGGTAAAGGTCAGAACAAACGTGGTGCCTGACAAGAATTTTGGTAGGTTCATCCAATTCATAAAAGTTTCTTAACTATTTTTTTAACCAGTTCCAACGTTTCCCCCAGTCGGCTAAAATCTCATGCGTCCATTTTGATACCGTTTTTCCGCCCTGTATCTTCCCCTCATACAAGTGTGCTCCTCCTCTGTCTGTGTACCAGTTTTTACCCAATATGTAATCAGTAGAGTTGACTTTCCCCGGCCAAAGGTTAGTGACAACTAGTTTACCTTCGCCAAAGTTAAGATCCGGAATTGCCGATGTGAATCGGTAAGCTAGCGTTTCTGCTTGTTTGGGAGAATATTTAAGACCGTATTTCCCGTCGCCCAGATAATATCCCGGCCATCTTTGTACCGAATTTCCATAAGCTGTCTCCATTATAAAACAAACGCTGTCTGTGGGGATATTTAATTTAGGTCCTTTCAGATTGAATTCAACAAGAGTACAAAAAGCAACCGAGTCTGTGATATTACTCACTCTGTTGAACACTATCCTCGAGCTGCGCGTAAAATTCTCAAAGCTGCCACCCCAGCTTTCGCGGGTAGGATCGTCGGGATTTCCATCCATCATATACAAGAGTGATGGAGTATCGCCCATCTTAACTTCTCCCTGATAATAACTAATAAAGTCCTTGCCCAGATATCCGGCACCCTCAATGTGTTTACTATAGTAATTAGTTGGTTTTATACTATCCAGAGCTTCTTTTTTTGAGAAAAATCCATAATACGAAGAGTTTACTTCTATGAACCAGAGGTCTGGAAAGTTGTCGGCTATATAGGCATAACTATTGGCACTCCACTTTTTATTAGGCCCCCCAATCCAGTAAATGCGAATGCGATCCTGAATTTCTGGTGCATCGTGCAGTGCCTGAGCCAAGTCCTCAAGACCACCCCAACCTAGTATCCAAAGGGGTTGATCACTCGTTTTTTTTGCACATTGGATAATCCAGTTTGATCCTTCCGTTGCGCTGCGGTAACCGCGGTAGGGAGCGTTACCACGAACGCCTTGTTTTGTTACCGACCTTAGATGTTCGGGCGACAGTAAATCTTTTTGATGCTTTTTCAAGTGAGGCAGATCTTTCTCGTAAAGATCGATCATACGAAGAATTTCTTCTTTGCTGCCGTTTCCATAAGAAGGGGAGGAAACAAGACCCTCAATATTAAATTTATCGCTGTACATCAGCAAATGTGCCATTGACTGATTGTCGTCAGGATCTGTCCCTCCGATATCTGTGCTGATCAAAATTCTGGGTTTAGCAGGAACTTTTTGTTGTGCCATGACGGCGGCAACTTGGAGGCACAATAGAAAAATCGGGATATGCTTATACATGGTTAGTTACAAGTAAAGGCAGGTTTGTTATTGGTGCTTCTCATCGAAACGTAAAAAGCACCAGGGAAATGAGGTGCTTTTACGTCTGAAGCTTTTAGTAAGCGAATTGCGCATCGGCAAGTCAGCGATTACTTAACTGTTTTTTTAACCTTTGTTGCGGTCGGTCCCTTGGGGCCTTGTTCCACCTCGAAGGTAACTTTATCGTTTTCCTGGATCTGTTCAGTAACGGCACTCATGTGAACGAAGATACTTTCCTGCGTCTGCGAGTCTCTTATAAAACCGAAACCCTTTTGGTCATTAAAAAAGGCTACAGTCCCAGTTCTGACAATTTCCATTTCAATCTCCTCTTGCTTAGGAACATTGATCTGTATGTTTTCTGCCAGTACTTCTCTTCTCATCTTGGGATCCTGGGGTACAGACGTGATATTGCCGTCAGCGTCAACGTACGCCATCATATCGTCCAAGCTTTGGCCTTTAACGGCATTCGATTTCCTGTCGTCAGACTTTTCTCTCTTTTCTTGTTGCTTTTTGAGTTTTTTCTTCTCTCGTTCCTTTTTACTAAATGTTTCTGTTGATCTACCCATATTCTAATTAAAGTGTGACATCGAGCTGATTATATTATATAAGCTCTGATGGTAAAAATGTTTGCAATAAATGTTTTTAGGCCTGAATGATGATAAAAGGTCGTCGGACATTATTCTGCAAAAGTATCACTATATTATTTAATAAATCTGTTACAACAGTATTTATTAAGTAGACTATTGTATTTAAAATGTTAAAAAGTAAAAGGGGAGGGTCGGATTGTTGATATCTGAGGAGTTATTCATCACAAGAATCGCTTGATTTAAGCGGTAGCTCAAGAATGTCCTGAAAGCCTTACCAGGCTGTTTAATTGGTGAATACAGTGCCTGGACAGCTGCCTCAGACACTGTAAAATGATTATTGAGCGCGCGTCAACTTAAGATGTGTCTTCATGCCGTTAAACTCCGACGTAATAATAGTTGAATCACCATAGAACTTGCCTGCGTGAGGCATCACATTTCCACCAATATCTAGTGAGAAGGTAAAGTCGCTCCCTTTTATTTTGCCATCAGCGATTGGCAGATCTCCCTGGTCGCTTGTCACGACACCGCTTAAGCTTTCTCCTTCAACCTGGAAGGTGTACGTTAGGGGGAGCTCCATATCTCCGAATTTCAAAATGCCTTTCCACTTTCCGTTAAGATCAGTAGATGCAGCGAGGCAAATAGCAAAGCAGCTTACAAAAAGCGCAATAATCGAGACTCTTTTTTTCATATGGGTTTATTTTTTAGGTCCACTAAATCTAATAATATTTTTTAAAAGAATCTATTGTTACGATGTTATCTACAGTCTTGATTTTCAATCGGTCTCTGCTAATGTAAATGGTGTACCAACACCCGTATGGATGAACTTGTCTAAGCTGTAAAGAAAACTTTGCCATCCGCTGGAGCATAAGTCGTAACACTCTGCTTTTGGGGTTAGCCCTATATGCGTTAGCCTCAATAAAGTGCCTTCCGGGTGTATGGAAAGCTCCCAAACGATCCGGGTGTTTATCCATTCTTTTTTGTTGTCGAGTTCCGGAAGGTCTATAAACGCGTCTTGTACCCGCCAGACTACCTTTTTGTTCCCGATCAATTCTTCGACAACCATCGTTTTGAAAATCTGTGGTCCAAATCGGATAGTAAAGGTCTGGCCCACAGTCTGCGCAGAACCCTCGAACATCTCGGTCCACCACTCATTGATCTGGGACGTTAGGCCTTCGTAAATTTTATCCTCTCTCTCCTGAAAAATAAGGCTCATTGAAAAGTTGTCCATATGTTTAAGATTGATTTAAACTTTCGACTTCAGCTATGCGAATGATTAAAGATGGCTAAAATATATCGGGTTGCACTTGTCCTATGGCAAGTATTCAAGAAAGGGGAGGTAGAAATAACGGCCTGGAAAGCTGCTAAAAAGATTGGGCATACGAACCTGACCCTTAAGGCCTCAGGTTGGTATGCCCGTTTCTGGAAATTCGGTAGTTGAACTTCAATATGAAAAATTCATTCAGCGCGGTTATGCCTTTTTTGGAGGAAGGTCAAATGCTATGGCCTCATGCTCAAAATGACCTTTGTGAGCACCGTCGCAGAAAGGCTTGTTTTTAGACATCCCGCATCTGCAGAGACTTAAAACGGTACGTCCCTGAAGACCATACTCATTGCCATCTTTATCAAAGATTTCAAAATCGCCTTCTATTTTCACTGAACCGTTATTGTTGATTGTAAGCTTTGTTTTTGCCATTTGAGGTTGTTGTAAGCCTCAAAAGTAGGACATTGCATACAGCCTCTGCAATCTGATTCTAATTTAGAAACGTTCAAATCTGAGTTTAAACATATTGTGAAAGGATGGGGGAACATCTTTTAATGGTTTTCTAGGTACGTTCTTAATTCGGACGGAAGCATGTTCACGCCAACAATTTCACCACTGTTGTTGATCAGGAAATTACTCGGAAATACACTAATTCCCAACTTCAAGCTTTCCACCCCGTTGACATCTAACAGCTGAGGCCATTGAAGATTTTGATCACTGATGACTTTTTGCCAGTTCTCCTTCCTCGATAGTTTGTCAGTAGAAATGCCGATAATCTCCAGTCCTTTAAGGCGAAAATCTTCATATATTTTGGCCAGGTCAGGAAACTTGGCTATACAAGGAGCACAGTTGCTGTACCAAAAATCTAACAAAGTGTACTTATTGGCTTTGTAATTTATATGAGTGTTTTTGTTTGCTGTAACATCTGTCGCCGAAAAACTTTTCAGTTTGCTATTCAAAGCGGTTAAGTTAAACTCGCTCAAATGGTTTCCTACCTTCAATCCAATTTTGCTGTTCTTCAGAGAATCTGAAAAGTGATCGTATATCGTGCTAAAGATTTCTTCATAACCGAATTTCGTCAGCGCAATTAGCTTCCAGAGAGCATAATACGACGTTGGGTTTTCTCTCACATATTTTAATAAGGCAGCGTCATGTTCTCTATAATTCAGTTTTAATTCCTGATCTAATTGCGTGCGTATCTCAGTAGGAATATTATTCGAATACACTACTGATAGACTATCCCGCTTACGATCAAAAAGCTGATTATTAAGCCTCACCTTTTCAAAGCTTTTTAAATACGATTCGTAGTCACTGACCATTATTTTGTTGGTAACTTGAGGAATAGCTTTTCGGGCCTTGCTGTGGATGCGTATAGTTTGTTTGCCTGTATCAATTACAAAAACACCACTGGGGGCGCCGTCACTTACGGAGATTTCGTACGCTAATGGCTCTTCGATAAAAGCCTCTATATGAAATTTTCCGCCTAAAACCCTGGCTTTTAAATCTCTCATCTTGTCTGGATAATAGCCACTGTCACTTACGAGCACGAAGCTGACGCTCCCGGTATCGATATCTACATATCCGTCTAACACGAAATTAATTTTGCTCTCCTGGGAAAAGCTTGCAAGTGAATTAAAAAGTAAGAAACATCCGACGATTAAGGCTTTGATCATTTATATATGGCGTGGTTCTAAGATAGGAAAAATACCAGCAAACTTATTGCTATCTTGTTACCTCGGTGAGTTCTTAGAAACGAAACCTTTTAGACAATGAAGTGATTGTTTAAGAGATAACCAATAACTAAATACCACTAACATGAAAAAACAAACCATTAACCAAAAGATTGAAATTCACGCGTCCGCTGAGAAAGTTTGGCAAGTAATGTGGAATAACGACAGCTACAAGAAATGGGCGGCAGCTTTTATGCCGGGCTCTCATTATGTCGGAGATCTGAAGCCCGGTGGTAGAATCCAGTTCCTCGATCCCAGCAATAACGGGATGGAAAGCGATGTGGAATCCGTTACAAAGAATCAGGAGGTAACCTTTCGCCATCTTTTTGAGTTGGAAGCCGGAAACGCGGGTAAAACCCTCGGAGATATGCGGGAAAAATTCGAACTTGTAGAAAAGGATGATGTTACTACCTTGTTTGTAAGCTCAGATATGCCTGAAGAATATTTCGAAGAAATGAATACTGCAACCACTAGTGCCCTGCAAATCATCAAAGAAATGTCCGAGCAGTGAGGTACGCTCGCGATCAAAAAATAAAGACTCCTAACCAACTTATATGAAACTTCCCCACTTAATTTACGCCCTTATTATCCTAACCGTGATCAGCAGCTGTACAGCGAAAAAACCAAATGCGGACAACAACGAGTCATGGATATCCTTGTTCAATGGTAAAGATCTCGACGATTGGTTCGTTAAGATTCAGCATCATGACGTAGGTGAGAATTTTGGCAGTACTTTTCGCGTAGAAGACGGTGTGATTAAGGTTCGGTATGACCAGTACCAGGATTTCAATGAACAGTTTGGGCACCTCTATTACAAAGTGCCGTTCTCCCGATACCATCTGGTACTTGAATACCGATTTACTGGCGAGCTGCATAAAGGCGCACCGGAGTATACCCTCCGCAACAGTGGCGTCATGTTTCATTCGCAGGACCCACGAACGATGCCTAAAGAGCAGGACTGGCCTATTTCAATAGAGATGCAATTTCTTGGTGGCTTAGGTGATGGGAAACCGCGTCCGACCGGTAACATGTGCTCCCCTGGGACCAAGGTGGTTTACAACGGTCAGCTCGCGGAGGATCACTGTATCAATTCCACATCTAAGACCTATGATGGTGATCAATGGGTAAAGGCAGAGTTAATCGTTTTGGGCGACTCATTGATCAAACACATCATTAATGGAGACACTGTTCTGCAGTATTCCAAACCGCAAATAGGAGGGGGCGTAGTCAATCGATACGATCCTTCTGTAAAGCAGGATGGGAAGTTATTGAAGGAGGGTTATATCGCCTTGCAAAGTGAGGGCCAGCCAGTAGAGTTTCGGAATATAAAGTTAAAGAACCTGGCACAGAAAGGCGACTAAGTCTAACTATTGCTGCCCGTCAACATGACATCCTGCTCATATTGACGGGTATCGGTAGTTAGGCGGAATGCGGGCTTAGCAGTCCAGTACAGGCTTATATTTGCTTAAGGTGGAAAAAAGCATTATGTTGGGCACATGACAATAAAAACACTTGCTATCGTAGGCTGTGGTAAACTTGCCACCATTATCACCGATGCGTTAATCGAAGGTTTTCTGCCAGACTATCAGCTTATAGGCGCCTTTTCGCGCACAGTTGAAAAAGCTAAACATATCGCCGACAAAGTGCAAAACGCAGAGTCGGGATATACTTGTGCGACATGCAATTCCCTTGATGAACTGCTGGCGCTTAAACCCGACTACATCATCGAAACCGCTTCGCCTGATTCAATGAAAGCGCTGGCGCTTCCCGCTCTGAGAAATGGCTCGTCAATAGTTACCTTGTCTATCGGGGCGTTTGCCGATACGGAATTTTATGCGGAGGTGAAAGCAACAGCGAGGGAGAATAACACACGCGTACACCTTGTATCCGGTGCTATTGGAGGATTTGATGTATTACGCACGGTGTCTCTAATGGGTGATTGCACAGCTACATTTCATACAGAAAAAGGGCCGAATTCACTCAAGAACACTGCTGTCTATGAAGAATCGTTGCAGACGGAGAAACGAAAAGTCTTTGAGGGGAACGCTCAGGAGGCGATTGCGTTGTTTCCAACCAGGGTAAACGTTGCTGTTGCAGCGTCGCTGGCATCTGTAGGACCCGAGAATATGAAAGTTTCCATGACGTCGACACCTGGCTTTACAGGCGATGAACACCGCATAGAAGTCAAGAGTGACCAGGTCCATGCGGTGATCGATGTGTATAGTGCGACGGCACAAATTGCCGGTTGGAGCGTGGTGAATACACTCCGAAATATCACATCGCCTATTGTGTTTTGATGTATGATGTAATATTGGCCAGAACCTTCTCGCTCAGGCGGTCAAACGCCTGGCGGGTGCGGCCTACAGAAACGCCCATGCAGCGCACGTTAGGATGATTCAAAAATCGCTCGTCGCCCAGCGCAGGCGCGGTATCACAATAACATCGATTATCGCCCTCTATCCATTTCGCGAAAGGGGCTTCGTCCCAGGCAGGAGAAAGTCCGGTATTGAACAGTATTTTATGGTTTCCTAAATGTTCGAACTCTTTCTCATGCAAAAGAACCGTATTTCTATTGAGGCAGGTAATGACTACTTCACTCTGTGAAAGCAGATCTGCCAAAGGTAAAAAGCGGTATCCTTTTTCTTTAGCTTCCGCTTTTTCGCTACGTGAGAAATAGGCGATGTCCGCGCCAAAAAACTTAAGCGCGTCGGCTACCATGCCACCAGATTTTCCCAGGCCCACAATACCAGTTTTCAGTCTGGTAATTTCCCTGGGCACACCGTCCCAGGGCTGCGCCTGAGTACCATCCTTATTCTCGCCGAAACCGTGGAGGCAACGAACCAGCTCGCTGATCACGTATTCCACAACACCTTCGTCGCCATAATCCCGAACGCCGGTAACGACAATTTCCCTGGAATTGGCGTAAACGATATCGACATTCGCGCTTTCCGGCGAATATAATGAACAGCACATCCCGATATATTTGATATCAGGGCATTTTTCAAGTGCATCTTTGCGAAGTTGTGATGTATAGCTGAGCAACACGGCGTCTGCGTCCCCAATACGCAAAGCCATCTCTTCGGCATTGGAAGGGATATCCTGATACATGATCACCTCTCGCGCAAAGGCGTGCAGCTTTTCTTCGGCCGAGGGAATCAAATTCAATGGTTCGATGGCCACTAATTTTCTAAACATGCTTCTTGTCTTAAATATGAACGATCAATCTACAAATCTCGTCAAAATAAGTTAGGCGTCAAGCGCGGGGAGGGAGGGATTTCGGTCTCGGGGTTTCAATGCAGCGGCAAAGATTGAGCTGAACAAATCTCAAAACAGCAGTTTAAATTTCTTTCAGGAAGAGCGCTCTGGATAAGGGTAGAAAGCTATGCCTGGCATTCCATCATCAACTGGTTTGGCATCACGGAACAGTTTCCGACTCCAATAACGGTTCTAATAATAAACCGTGGTATTGGTTTGACCGCCTTGGTCAACTCTATAATTTCCAGATCGGTCTGCTACGGCGTCATTTTGTGGATTATATATTATTACGCCATACTGGAAATTACATGGAACTTTTATCTCAGCCAGTCCATTCTCATCGGTTATGCCTTTGAGACGAGCGCTTTCTACAAGACTTCTCGGGTTGCTCCATTCGGGACCCACATGCGGGTAGGCTATGAGTACCATGTTTTTTAGAGGGTATTTGGGCTCGCTATTTGAAAGTAGCTTGATTTTTAAAGTTCCTGAGAAGTCAGAAGCTTTTACAGTTTTTTTCTTTTCAAGATTTGAAATAACCTGAACGTATTCGCTGGTGGGATAGATTATCCCATTTACCATAGCAGAATCCGAAACTACTCGATAATTCCCGGGTAAAAGATTAGCAAAATTTACAAATCCTTCCCGGTCTGTCCTGCTAAGCTCAATGGGCGTAATAAAAGCTCCGGCATCTCCCCCTTTGATCATCGCAGAATAAAGGGAGATTTTAACACCCGACAGACCCCTCCCTAAGTCGTCAATTAGCTGATAACTCAGCGTTCCAGGCTTAGAAGGTTCAACTAGTGTTACATGAGTAATCTTCTTACATGAGATCATCAAAGTAGACAGCCCGAGAAGTATTATAAATTTAACTTTCATATTTTTATGGTGATATTCTCATAATGGAATTGGCTTTTTCGTCTTTCTCAAGGAAAAAATCAAAAACATCATGAATTCTGTACCCTGAATTAGTTACCAAGTCGTATAGATATATTTTATACTGTTTGTAGCAAGGAATCTTGATTTTGATTAAACCGGAAGAATTAGTAACACCCTTATAATCCGCTATCTTTGAATTACTGGCCGTAGTATACTCATTGTAAATCTTATTCGTGGGGACTACCATTACGCCTACACTTTTCATGGGCTTCTCATCGTTATAAGAGCGAACTGTTATCGTCAATTGGGCTGAAAAGTCAGTGGCTTTCACCTCTCTTCGTGTAGTGGCAGCTACCGAAACCTCCACATATTCATGAACAACATAAGTTAAATCATTAACCTTCACAGAGTCTGCACGAATAAGGTACTTGTCAGGATTAAGATCCCCGAAGTCGATTTGGCCGTTGACATCCGTCACTTGCTTGTCCAAAAGGATTTGGTAGTCGGAATAAACACCTTCATAGGCAAATAAGGAAATCGCAACACCAGGCAGACCTTTTCCGGCATCATCGGTCAGTTTATAGATAAGCTTTCCGCTATTTGAGGGCGCCACATCAACGATGGTTGTTTTTTTGCAGGAAATAATCACTACAGAAAGCAGAAGTAAGAAAACTAGCTTAGGCTTCAAGATAATAAGGTTTAGTACAAAGCTACATCAAATATATAGATATGTCTTCATAATAAATTTTGTGCGTTCAACAGACCTTTTTGATTCATATTGACTAAATTATATGAGCTTTATATAGAAACATCTTATCATGATCAAAAGGGTCGTGGAATCGTTAGTTACAGGAGATATGGACTGGAGATTCTTGCCATATGACAATCGGCAATAAAATATTCATCATTAACTTGAATTCAATTTATTCAGACAAAAAGAGGCGGAATGAGAAAAGTAATAGCGGCAATCAACACGACACTTGACGGAATCTGCGACCATACAGCAGGTATCCCTGACGATGAATTACATGAGCATTATACTGACCTGTTAAATAACGCAGACACCATTTTGTATGGAAGGATCACATACCACCTGATGGAATATTGGCGAACGGTGTTAGAAAGCCCTTCCGATGAAAAATCCATGAATGATTTTGCTGTTGCTATAGACGCAATTCCGAAGATTGTGTTTTCTCAAACGCTGAAAGATGTCGATTGGAGCAGTGCAAGATTGGCTATCGATGCCCTTGAAGCTGTGGTTTCAGCTCTCAAACAACAGCCAGGTAAAGATATTTTAGTTGGAAGCCGTAGTTTGATCATACAGCTAATGAAATTGAATATGATTGATGAGTACCAGCTTTGTATTCACCCTGTTGTAGCGGGTATCGGTTCGCCCTTGTTTGGCGAGATAAATGACCGGAAGATTTTCAAGTTAACAAATAGCAAAATATTCGATAGTGGCGCGATAACGCTTTACTATAAACCTATAACGAAATACAAGAATCATTAGCCGGGAGTGCATCGAACCCAAGCGCGAATGTATTTTTTGATACCTATCAAACCTTAGGCCTCGCTACCGAATAATGGTAACGACACCGGAGGGCTGGCAAGCTGTCGAACGCAAGAAAAACGTTGAATGAACGCAGTTAGCCCGCAAACAAAACATATGTTGCATTATCCCGACTAGTTGTAGCATTACCAACGTTTATTTAATCAGATCTTTGATCCGATTAACCATGCCCTAAGATTACAATATGAAGGTACTCCACATCCTTTTGCTGCTGCTTCCATGCTTAGCATTTTCTCAAATAAGCGTCAGACATACGCTAAATAAAAACAACAGTTCCTATCCCATCGTTGGGAAAAACGACGTCGCCACAATCGTGTACAGCTCTTCAGAGAATATCCTGGTAAAGAAATCAGTCGACTTTCTCGCCGGGGATATTGAAAGCGTCTCCGGTAAACGGCCATCTGTCTCTACGGCAACAAAGACACAAGAGAAGTATCCCATCATTGTGGCAACTGTGGGGAACAATGATCTGATAGCTGAGTTAGTAGCGAAAAAGAAAATCAATGTCGACGTCCTGAAAGGTCAGTGGGAGAGGTTTATTATACAAACTGTAGACGATCCATTTCCAGGTGTTAAAAAAGCCCTGGTTATAGTAGGAAGTGACCGACGGGGAGCTGCCTATGGCGTTTTCACGCTTTCAGAGAAGATCGGCGTATCACCATGGTATTGGTGGGCTGATGCTGTAATTGAAAAAAACAAGGAGATCTATCTGGAGAAGTGTCATTATATTTCTAAAGGTCCGGCAGTAAAATATCGGGGTATCTTTATTAACGACGAATCCCCGGCATTCAGAAACTGGGCAACCGAAAAGTTCGGAGGTATAAATCATCAATGCTATGAAAAGATCTTCGAGGTGATGTTACGAAACAAAGCGAACTTCCTTTGGCCGTCCATGTGGCTTCCCACTATGTTCAATGTCGATGATCCACTAAATCCGAAGGTCGCGGATGAATATGGTATCGTGGTTTCAACCAGTCATCACGAACCTATGATGCGTGCGCATAACGAATGGTCGGTCTTTAATGGAGGGGCATGGGACTATGAAAAGAATAAAGAACAACTCAGACGTTTTTGGCGTGGCGGTATCGAACGCATGGGTAACTACGAAAGTGTTGTTACAGTAGGAATGCGCGGCGATGGCGATGAAGGAATGTCAGAGGAGACGTCTGTAGGCCTCCTGAAAACCATTATCAAAGATCAACGGCAGATCATATCAGACGTGACCGGTAAACCGGCAGAAAAAACTCCGCAGGTATGGGCTATCTATAAAGAAGTTCAGGATTATTACGATAAAGGTTTGCGGGTTGATGATGACATCACGATTCTGTTTAGTGACGATAATTGGGGGAATCTGCGCTACCTGCCGAAAAAGGCAGATCTTAATCACAAAGGTGGATACGGTATGTACTATCACTTCGACTATGTAGGCGCGCCGGTGTCATACAGGTGGCTGAACGTGACACAAATTGAAAGAGTATGGGAGCAGATGAGGCTCAGCTATGAGCACGGCGTTAAAAATCTCTGGATAGCCAATGTTGGTGACATAAAACCAATGGAGTTACCCATCAATTTTTTCCTGGATTACGCCTGGGACCCTGCTTCGATACAGGCAACTGATCTGCCACAATATTACGTGAATTGGGCAGGTCAGCAGTTTGGCAATCAGTACCCAAGAGAAATCGCCGAGCTCCTTTCGCTTTACACGAAATATAATGCCAGGCGCGTTCCTGAAATGCTAACCTCCGCTACCTATAGTGTGGAGAATTACAGGGAAGCTGATAGAATTGTCGAAGAATATAATGGACTGGCAGCGAGGAGTCGGAAACTTTATAACCAGCTGTCGGACGAATATAAACCCGCATTCTTTCAGCTAGTCTTATCACCTATTGAATTAAGTGCGAACGTGAACGAAATGTATGTTGCTGCGGGGAAGAATAAATATTACGGCGAGCGGGGAGCTGCAGCTGCCAACTACTATGCAGATCGGGTCAGACACCTGTTTCAGAAAGACGAAGAACTCACCAAGGCCTTCCACGAACTAAAAGACGGCAAATGGAACCATATAATGTCGCAAACGCACATTGGATATACATCATGGAACCATCCACCATTGAACATGATGCCCGCAGTGTCATATGTACAAGTTCCGAAACCCGCCGAACTCGGTTACCTGCTGGAATATGGCAGGAGGCCGCAGTGGGGTTGGCTGGATGTAGAGGCCGACTGGGCTTTTAGTGAGTCATTACCAGCGTTTGATAACCTCAATCAACAAAATTATTACGTGGATATCCTCAATAGAGGACAAGAAGAATTAAGCTATTCTATTACGCCCCAACAGAATTGGATAAAAGTCTCTAAGCCGAAAGGTGTTACGCAGTATATTGAAAGAGTTTACATAAGCATCGATTGGGGCAAAGCTCCCAAAGAAGGCGCTACCGGAAAAATCCTCATTTCAGGAGCCGGAAAGGAGTATACTGTCAACGTCCCTGTTCGCGAGAGTATTTCCTCTGCGTCAGGTTACATAGAAAATAACGGCGTTGTAGCGTTTGAAGCGGCGAGCTTTATCAGAAAGATTGACAACAAAGATGTTTACTGGACGGTAGTGCCTAACCTTGGCAGGACAAGTTCATCCGTAATCGTTGAGCCCGTCACAGCTGAAAGGCAAACATTGACATCCAAATCGCCTCGTCTGGAGTACGAATTTACTGTTGTGAAGCCTGGCGATCTGACCGTACATGCCTTTTTATCACCTACTCAAGATTTTAAGAAATCAGGAGGTTTGAAGTTTGCCATGTCGATTGACAATGAAGAACCGCAGCTGGTAAATATGAACGAAGGCGAGATTAAACCGGATTACGAATATGCTGAATGGTGGTCCAAATCGGTCGCTGACCACATAAAGATTCGAAGAACCAAACATAAGGTCGATAAGCCAGGTAAGCATACGCTGAAGATATGGATGGTTGACCCCGGAATCGTGTTTCAAAAGTTCGTGATTGATGCAGGAGGACTGAAGCCAAGTTATCTGGGACCGACCGAAAGTAAATATGTAGGGTCCAAATAGACTTTATTAGGAGCAAGAGCGTCATGATTCATCTCACGCTCTTGCTCTCTTTAGAATTGAAACGTGTTATACAACAGGGAGATCCCTAATCAACTCAACCTGTCTTCCCATCTTCTTCTGAATCACTTCAAAATGATGCAGCTCGTTTATACTCACCAGGGAGATAGCATCGCCAGCAGCATCTGCACGGCCCGTTCTGCCAATCCGGTGGATATAATCTTTCGGCGATCTGGGCAAGTCATAGTTAATGACAAAAGGAAGAGAGTCAATGTCGATTCCCCTGGCCATAAGATCTGTTGCTACTAATACCCTTAACTTTCCCGATTTAAACTGCGCTAAAGCTTCGGTTCTGGCTCCCTGACTTTTTTTGCTATGGATTGCCCTTGCATCGATATTATTCTTCCGGAGTTTGTTGACAATGGCGTCGACATGGTGCACGGAAGACGCGAAAACCAGTACTTGTTTCATTTCGTGATGATTGATCAGGTAACGCAAGAAAGGACCTTTCTTATCTTCCGAAATAAGGTAAGCAACCTGTCTGATCAAATCCAATGAAGTCTCTTCTGCCGCGATCTTAACCACTACAGGGTCACGAAGCATGATCTGGTGGATATGCTCGATATCGTCGCTCAGCGTAGCTGATAATAGTATATTCTGACGTTTCTCCGGCAAAAGTGCTATAATCTTATCCAGTTCATCTTTGAACCCTAGATTTAGCATTTTGTCAGCCTCATCTAACACAAGTGTTTGAATACCTGATAAGTGCACCGAATTAGAACCAGCTAATTCCAATAATCTCCCAGGCGTGGCAACCAGCACATTAACGCCTTGTAGAGCCATCATTTGTGGATTGATGGACACACCGCCATACACGGCCACTACTTTAACAGGCTGGGGAAGTGCCGCGGTAAAGACTTTGAAAACATCTTTCACCTGTTCAGCTAATTCACGTGTGGGAACTAAAACCAATACATCCGCATGTCGGTTTTTTAACCCTGTTGATCCTTGTAAATTCGTTAGCAGGGGCAATACATAGCTGGCGGTTTTTCCGGAGCCTGTCTTTGCGATACCTAAAACGTCTTTTTTGCTTAAAATAGCTGGTATGGCAAGCTCCTGAATAGGAGTGGGGGCTGTGAAACCTTCCTGTTCCAGTGTTTTTAACAAAGCAGGGGATAAACCGAGAGAATTAAATGGCATAAAGTTGTTTCCTTTTAGTGCACGAAGATACGATTTAAAGGCTTGTTGCAGAGGAGTCGTTAAACTGGGTACTACCAGTTTAAGGAATTTAGTAACTTACGATCGATATATGACTCGATGACAGCACTATCGTAGTCAAAATTCGAAAATAGATTTTAGTCTTCTCCACATAATAACCTAATCAAGCATGAAAATAATCGTTGGTTTATTGATCACTCTGGTAAGTTTTACAGTGTCAGCACAGCAATCGAATTTTGCAAACGTTTATCCTTTCATTGAAAATATAGGGGTATTTGAGATCAACCAGACTGAAGGCCACACGGTTTGTATCCCTATAAAATCGGTTGATGAAGCGTTAAATCTTCAGAAATGGAAGTCAGAAAATGTGCTTTCGTTGAATGGAAGCTGGAAATTCCATTTTGCTAATACTCCGGAAGCTACACCCAGGAACTTTTTTACATCAAATTTTAATGATCAGAAATGGTCTGAAATTAAAGTTCCGTCCAACTGGGAAATGCAGGGTTTTGGCGATCCTTTTTTCCGAAATGTTGCACATCCGTTTCGCTCAAATCCGCCTTTTGTCCCTCGCGAATACAACCCGACAGGCTCGTATCGGAAAACATTCAACCTACCTGCAAATTGGAAAAGCAAGCGTATTTTATTACGCATGGAGAAAACCGCTTCGGCATCGTTCGTCTGGATCAACGGACAGGAAGTTGGCTATAATGAAGGAGCGCACGAGCCTGCTGAATATGATGTTACCAGGTTCCTTAAACCAGGAAAAAATACCATTGCCGTCAACGTGATTAAATATTCAGATGGTGTGTATCTTGAAAGTCAGGACTATTGGCGCCTGGCAGGTATTTTTGATGATGTCTGGCTGTATGCAAAATCGGATGTACATATCTTCGACTGGCATGCCAGTACCGATCTGGACAATAATTATCAGAACGCAAAACTGAATCTGCAGATTACGGTAAATAACCAATCGAAAACTGACAAGAAGAATTACAAGGTTCGAGCTTCGCTATTTAATTCAGACAATGTGTTGGTTAAGAATTTTACCTCTGATGCAGTTCAAATAACTGCTGATAATAAGCAAATTATTAATATTTCATCAGATGTAATTGATCCTAAAAAGTGGACTGCTGAAACGCCCAATCTTTACCGGTTAACATTGGAATTAATCAACAGCGAGGGTAAAACCGAAGAGATAGTTGCCGGTCGCATTGGCTTTAAAGAGACTGAAATTCGTCATCAGGTTTTCTATCTGAATGGAAAAGCCATCAAACTTAACGGCATCAATACACACATGCAGCACCCCGATTTAGGGCATACGATGGACGAAGCGACCATCCGAAAAGACTTTGAGATACTGAAGCAATTCAATATCAATTGTATACGCATATCACACTATCCACCTGTAAGACGCTATTTAGAATTGGCAGACGAATATGGGTTTTACATCATCGATGAAACCGGAAATGAGGCACATGCTACTGAATATTTGAGCGATAAGGCCGAGTGGGAACCCATGTACCGCGAGCGGGTGCGCAAGATGGTGTTGAACGACCGAAATCATCCATCCATTCTGTTTTGGAGTGCTGGGAACGAAAGTGGCGAAGGGAAAAATATTTGTGCCGTAATTGATGAAGGACGGAAATTTGATACTACCCGATATTGGATGTATGGAGGAAATGCTTTTTCGCATTCTTGCGAAGAAATCATCGGCCCGCGATACCCATCACCTTTTGATCTTAAAAATCAGGTAGGCATGGTTCCTGAGAGTGTTGATCCGCGACCATCATTCATGGACGAATACCTTTCGGTGGCTGGAAATGCCGGTGGCGGACTTGACGAATATTGGGATGTGATTTACCAGTATCCACGCATTATGGGCGGGGCAATCTGGGATTTCGTGAGTCCGGGGTTGCGCGAGCCAGTTCGCAAATTAACTGATTCTTCACCAAGCAAGATCGCAACCCATATCATGGGACGCGGCAAACTGGTTGCCGGACACCATGGAAAAGGTATTGATCTGAATGGTCACGATCAGTGGGTGGAAGTTTTTCAGGATAGAAAAATTGAAATCTCCGGTAATGAACTAGCCCTTTCCTTCTGGATCTTTCCACGCGATTTAATGAAAATGGGTGGAACACTTCTAACCAAAGGAAACAATCAATTTGGTTTGCAGCAGATTGGTGCAGACTCGCTTGATTTCTATATCTACACTTCTAAAAAAACAGTTGTACGTGGTGAATTACCCAAAGACTGGACACAAAACTGGCATCATGTGGCAGGTATTTATAACGGGAAGTCAATATCATTATATATCGACAACAAAAAGGTGGCTGAAACCCCGGTCACCGGGAACATCACGAATTTCCCTTTTCCTCTTAACGTGGGCAAGAATGCCGAGACACATGGCCAGCATACCTCGGTGTATTTGTGCGATGCCATTATCGATCAGGTGGGCATTTTCCCAAAAGCGATTGAAATTAATGACTTATTTGCAGCGAAACCTGACTTAAAAAACCGGGCAGCTTTGTGGCTTGATTTTGAGCAGGAGGAAAACAAAGGCGAGTTTTTCAGCTATGGAATCGGCGCACGCACCTATGGAAGTATTTGGCCCGACCGGGTTCCTGAGCCCGAAATGTGGCAAATGAAAAAATCGGCTCAACCCATATCTGTAAAGTGGATCGACGCCGAGAAATTGGAAATTGAAGTGCAGAACCGACACTTTTTTACCAATACAAATGCCTTCGAGGCACGTTGGAATCTGGAAGAAAACGGGATATCAATAGCTTCAGGAAAATTGGAAATCGATGTCGAACCTGAAGCAAAAAAAATCTACGTTCTTCCTATCCAAAAGCCGCAAATGAAGGCTGGTGCAACCTATTTGGCAACAGTTAGTTTTCATTCGAAAGAAGCGACAGCACTGGTGCCGAAGGGTTTTGAAATGTGTTGGGATCAATTGGAATTACCATGGATTGTACCAGTCGGTAAGAAGTTGGTACAGCATCAGACCAGTCCTTTAAAAGTGACAGATAGTGAGCAACATTTGATTGTATCCGGAGTGAATTTCGATTATTCCTTTAATAAAGCCGATGGCCAGTTGTACTCCATGAAATTTATGGGTAAAGAATTGCTGAAGCAGGGAGCGCAGCTCAATGTCTGGCGTGCCCCTCTGGCGAACGAACAGGACGACTGGACCTATCCTTCCGTAAATGTATTCCCAAGAGGAGAGGGCTATGGAAGGATGGTTGCCACTTCATGGTATTCCATCGGTCTGGATAAAATGAAGTCAAAGCTTGAATCATTTAAGGTCGCAAATAAGGCTGGAAGCACAATTGTCAGTATTCGTCAGATTGCTCTTTTTGGAAATGCAAGCGGGGCAGGCTTCGAAAATGAGATGATTTATACCATTTCGCCCGACGGCGAAATTAGGCTGCAGCACACAATAAATCCGAATGGAAAAATGCCCAGTTCGTTGCCGCGCATAGGAACAAAATGGGTATTCGACGAGCAAATGCAAAATGTACAATGGTTTGGACGTGGGCCACAGGAGAATTATCCAGACCGCAAAACAGGCTACCGGATAGGGAATTACCAGTCGACAGTTGATGCGATGTTTGTACCGTATTTGCTACCTCAGGATTGTGGATTGCGCACGGACAACCGCAATGTGCGACTGACAAATGCGGAAGGAATAGGAATTGAGTTTTCGGCAAGCGAACCATTTAATTTCAATTGCTACAATTACAGCACCGAAAATTTGTCAAAGGCGAAATACACCTATCAGCTGGTCAAATCGGATGGAGTAACCTTCAATTTCGACTATCAAACTACCGGAGTAGGATGCACGGCAATTGGGGTGCTCGACAAATATCAAACCATTCCCCAAACCATACAGTTCACAAGTTCGATAAAACCATTTAAAACTAATAAGTAAGCCTGATAGCTATTAAAATAATAGGAGCGATATGATGCTTAACTAAATGACATCTAAGGATATAAGACTAAAATTCCTATGTAACAACCTTCGCTAGGTAAATGCCCCGCGGCGCTGCCAACGCATTCTGCTACGGATGTGGAAATTGGAGAGGATAGAACAAAAAAATCCCTGTTTTCGTGGATTGTAGACCAACTTTCTTGTCTTTAGGTTTGTGAGATCATCTTTTAGAGATTGAAAATAATGTAGACAAACTCCTAAATCAAAACGATGAAAAAGACAAACATATCGCTGATTGTGGTGTTTTTTATGCTATTATCAGCCTGTTCAAAAGAAAATAACGGGCCAGATGGCGGTCAAAACGGATATCCATCCTCGTTACACGGCGCGATCTATTACGACTGGGCATCCGAGGGAATTCTTAAAGTAAGTTTACCGGATGGTGTGGGGTCTGCCTTTATTCCCGATAATTCGAAACTTAATAATTTCGACATCTCTCGTGATGGTAAATACAAACTTACTGTGGTAAATGAGCAAACTTTGGGAAAGTACCCCATACGCTTCACCCTCAGTGACATTGCAACTGGTAGCATAATAGAGGAGTTTGTGTACAATAGTCCGGGACTGAATGCCTACTGCAGGGGCTATCTGTCGTTTGATAGCAGTCATATTCTGGTGCTTTCGAACGAAAAGGAAGACGGTATCACGATTCTAAAGCGAAATGGTGATTTTGTAGGAAGGATCCACGATATCAACGGCCAAGAACTGGGTTTTAACGATCAACGCTTATGGCTTCCCGGCAATGCGCTGTTGATCGTGCATCACAACAATATCATACGTTTAGACCCACCTTACACCTCGGGTAGTTTGCTTAAAGAAATGAGTTATCAAGACTGGGGTGACTTAGCCGTCAATCCAGCTGGCAATCAACTCGCCGTTCGTATTGCAAACCATGTGTATACCATGGGTATGGATGGATCAAAGCTGACACAGGTTACCACCAGCAATTTTAAAGAAGCTGTACCCGAGTTTTCTCCAGATGGAAAATACTTGCTTGTAGGCACCGAGTACAAACAGACTGGACCATTCGGCTGGATGTGGACGCTGAAAATTATCCCCAACGACGGCAAGAACTATAATGTGGATCCGATTGCGCAAAACACTCCTGGTGTAATCCCCGTTTTCGTGAAAGGTAAAAATAAGATTGAAACTTCAGGTGGACAAATGATCTGGCGGTAAATATAATTATAGCCAAAAAAGAAATAGATACCATTAGTCACCTTCTGTTTCGACTTTCCAGTGGGCCATAATTGCTTTTAACTCATCTTCGGAAAGATAAGTAACTGCACCATGCTTCGGACTGGTAAAATTAGTGGTTTTCATAACACCCTTGTTAAAATGCCCGAGGTTTGTATAATTAACAAAATCAGTTGTTTCGCTAAAACCCATATTACTTGGCCGTAGTCCATAAACATCATACATAAGTACCCATTTACCCGTTCCCAGGCGTTTAAACACATTAGGGGCTTCTGTGTTGACTGATTCAGGGTCGATCCTCTTGTCGCCGGACACATAGCCTTGGTTTATCTTGTCAGAAACAGCATGAAATAATTGTGCTTGGGAGACATAGAACATCTGATACTTGTTGCCAACCTTGGTAATATCGGCATCAATTCCACCGATGTTATTGATTTTTTGTGGTACTGTCTCCAGCTTGGTAAAGTCGTCGTTTGCATACGAATAGTAAATATTGGCGTCTTTGTTATTATACCGGATCGTGAAATACACCATCATCTTCTTTCTATCAGCATCATAAATAGTTTCGGGAGCCCAGGAGCAATCAATATCGCCCAACTCCGGAAAAGCTTTATCAACCCTGAAATTTGAATGCGTCCAATGTATCAAATCATACGATTTCATCAATACCAAAGCACGGTTGTTGCCCCAGCCATACTTTTCGGCCGGACGTTCCCATTCCGTATCCCTGAAACCGGCGCGTTTGCCAGCGATATGCAGGTCGGTCATCGCTAAATAAAAGGCACCATCAGGCCCCCTGGTAATGTGCGGATCCCGAACGCCCTTCTGTTCCGCAAGCTGAGACCCTATAAAAACAGGTTTTCCGTTGTTGATGTCAGTAAAAGTATATCCATCTTTACTGATAGCCAGATAAGCCGATTGATCCTGATCTTTAAAATATACCAGAAGGTAGCCGCTTAGCTTCTTTTCGTTGTAAGCAGATGACTTCTTCGGTTTCTGTACTTTGGGTACAATCTCAATGCCCGTTGGACCTGTGGAAACATTGCTGTTCGAGTGTTGCGCGAAACCAGGGACTGAAAATAAAAGTAAAGAAGCTCCTGCTATAAATGTTTTGACCCTCGTGGTTAAGTTGTTGGAGTGTTGCATAGAAAGCTTAGGTCTTGTTAGTTGGATATAAATATAGCAATAAGGAGTTACGTTTATAGGGCTGGGAGAAGCTGATTTAATCCCACTGATCAGCCAACTGCCGCACTAGTAAACGGGCATCTATGGAATGTGCTGCACCAGGAATCACTGTTAGTTTCGAATTCTTAAATTTCGCCAAAAATGATTGCGCACTTTTTAATGCGACATTTTTATCATTTTCCCCATGGATCCAGTTAACTTTCATTTGGTCATAAGTGTGATTACTGAAAGTAGTGCCCCTAAGTATAAAGTGAAGATCATCAAAGCATGCTCGAATGGCTATAGGAGCAGGGCTATCTGCTTGTTTTAATATTTCATTGACGTTGGGAAATTCTTCAATAGTTTTCTTGAAATCATCAAAACCTCTCAGAACGCTAATCATTAGTGGCTTAGTAAATGTTGAATCCGCAAAAGGAAAATAATCTTTCGACGGGACCATACCAGAAATCACTCCACAATACTTCAGCTTAAACCTTTGGGCTATAAGAATCGCTAGTGGCCCACCTCCGCTTACGCCGATAACTCCAAAATCTCCACTCTTTAAACCAGCTTTGGACGCGAGGTCAAAGAGGTCTTCTTCATTCCAGGTCTTGTTAGGCGTATCGCCAAAGCCAGGCCTGTTAAAAGATATAAAATTGTATTTTGCTTTTAAATCTTCAGGTATTTCATCAACGATCTTTGCAGAGGACGGTGTTCCACCCAGTAGGCAAATTGTAGGTTTGATATCCGGGCTAACCTGAGAAAATGCATTTAAAAAGCCGAATAAGGAAATAGTAGTAATGAGCGTCTTCGCGATATTTTTGAATCCGAACATATTAGAATATTTAATTCATGTACGTTTTGAATAACTCCTCAGAACCCGGCAAAAGCGCTATTACCTTGTTCTGCACGCCGACTTTTTAAAAATACGGCCGGGCTTGTTCGTCCGCCTGTGCAAGATTGGCAGCTCTCTCGTTAAGATCCGCTCTTTGCAAAGCTGAAGCCAAGGCATCTCTATCAAAATCCTGACAATATGCAGGCGTACCCGGTTGCTGTCTCCATGATTCAGACAGCGATCCACCATCGATTGCGTCGAAGCCGATCTGATCAATGAGATCCATGACCATCTGCTTTGCGCGCTCTTCGTCGCCGGCGACGGACAAAGCAATCCGATTTGGGCTACCGGCAGGAGCAGCCTTCGAAGCCAGACTCGCCGAATAGATATTGTTAAAAGCCTTTATTACCGGGTGGCCGATCACTCGCGCTACCCATTCACTATCGGTTAAGCCACCATCAAGATCCGCGTTCTTACCGTCGCGCGACGGATAGTAGTTGCCAGTGTCAACAATCACGGCCTCGGAAGAGGAGAGTAGATTTTCCGGTAGATCTACAATCGCTTTCTCCGGAATCGAAATGATGATCAGATCTTTCGCGCCTGCAGCCTCGTCGACTGTGGCTGGTGTGGCGCCCGTTTCTGCTGCAACCTCACTCAAAGTCTCCGGACCTCGTGAGTTCGCAATCATTACCTCATGACCGAGGTTGACGAGATATAGTGCGAGTGCGCTTCCAATGTTACCTGAGCCAATAATTCCGACTTTCATAATATCTAGTTTTATTGATAAGACAATATTGATCAGTTTGTTTCAATAAGTTCTACTACAAATACTCGAGCTTTACCTTGTAATGACTAAATAAACTAGCGTAGCTGGATATTTTACTTTTTTTTGTGAAAAATACTAACTGGTATCTTATGTCTAAGGCCGAAACAACACGAAGCTCCATAATACAGAAGTCGTTTGACCTGATCTACCAAAAAGGTTATCAGGCCACCAGCGTTGACGAAATTATTGCAACTACGCAAGTGACAAAAGGTGCATTCTTCTATCATTTTAAAAACAAAGAAGAAATGGGTCTTGCTGTTATAAGTGAGATTATGTCGCCGAGGATGAGCAAATTTTCAACAGCTTATTTAAGAAAAGGAGGAGATGTGCGTACCAATATATACAAGATGCTGGAAGCGCTGTTGCTCAAAAATGACTTCTTTAAAGTTGAGTATGGATGCCCTCTGGTAAATTTGATTGAAGAAATGTCCGCTCATAACCAAGCGTTTAAAAAAACTGCTTAGACGTGTGCTCGTTGCCTGGCAAACGGAAATCGAGTCCGCACTGTCATTGGCTCAGGACGAAGGGCAAATTGCAAAGGAGCATGATCCCAAGCAGATTTCGCAATATGTTATCGCTAACTATGGTGGTGTTCGTTACCTCGGTAAGGTCTTGGGGAAATAGTCCTACAAAACATTTCTTCAAGAGTTCAAGAAATATTTAGACTGTCTTAACTGAACTTTTTTTAATAAATAACATACTATGTATACAACCCTCAATTGTCATGTATATATTCTTACTATCTCTCCATTCGCTATTCAGATGGTTACTACTAGGCAGTCTTCTTTGTTCAATCATTTTTTCCTATAGGAGCTTGTTACGACAGAGCGTTTTTACACCGATAGCAGATCGTTTGCGTCACTGGACCGCAACTATTGCGCATATCCAACTGCTCATTGGTATGACTCTTTATTTCCAGAGTCCCATCGTTATGTTCGAGATGTTTGAATCCAACGGTAGACTCTGGACTGAGCATAACTTTTATCGTTATGTGCATATATCCCTAATGATCTCGGCAGTTGTGATGATCACCATCGGATCAGCTAAAGCCAAGCGCCGAGCAGATGATCAGGCCAAATACCGGACCATATTACGATGGTTTATCCTGGCATTGCTTATTATTTTTTTCGCTATCCCATGGCCTTTCTCCCCATTCGCAAGCAGGCCATTGTTCAGACATTTTTAAATCCCTGCTAAACATTTCGATAATCAGATGAATAAAATGAAACAACTATTTACAACACCATTGGGGCGCTTAAGGCTGGTGAGCTACCTGGAAGGCATATCCCTTCTCGTACTGCTCGGAATTGCCGTTCCACTTAAGTATTTCGCCTCAGATCCAACCATGGTTAAAACTATTGGGCCGGTGCATGGCATGTTATTCCTGTGGTTTATTCTCAGCACGCTAAGCGTTGGAGTAGAAAGGCAGTGGAGATGGCAGACGACTTCCAAGATTTTAGTGGCCTGTATTATTCCATTTGGCACATTTTACATAGACCGTTACATATTACGACAAGCTTCAAAAGAGGCTCAGACCGGTGAGGGGTTCCATGAAAATTAAATAAATAAACGTCGCGTTGATCAACGTATATTAGTATCTCGGTCTAGAATTAACTAATGTCCATGTAATTAATAAGATTGAAAATATGGTCACTATCGACACCATGCGGAAACTGGCGCTCTCATTCCCTCAAGCTACGGAAGAACCTCATTTTGAAAAGACTTCTTTCAGAGTGAAAAAGAAAATATTTGCAACGTACGATGAAAAGAACAAGAGAGCCTGTATCAAGCTCTCTGAAATAGACCGGGACGTCTTTGCGTCAGCAGACAGAACAATCATCTATCCCGTAGATAATAAATGGGGAAAGCAGGGATGGACAATAATAGAAATGGAAAAAGTACATAAAGGTTTATTTGCCGACGCTTTAACAACGGCATATAGAGAGGTTGCACCTAAAAATATTCGCGAATAAGTTTCAGCAATTATAGCACGCCAGGATTTTTTCTGATCAATTCAATAGGCTATCTGGCCAAACTTTGTGCGGATACTTGTAGCGGTCATGAAAAGATAATCCTTCCAAAGCCAAAACTTCAAGGGATTGATGGCGAAGCTTCGGTAAATACTGGAATCCGCCGGTCGCTGCTCTAGCCTGTATTGCGCCCATTCGCGTTCCATTATTTTAAGATTTAGCCCTTTCTCAGGGAACTCTCCAAAAGTAAAATTACCATCTGCAGAGCTATAGTAGTACCACTTCCAACTTCTAAAAGGTGAGTAATTGCTAGCAACCAAAATGACAAGCATGAAAATAATCAATCTACTTTTTTGCTTCTTGTTCATATAACTGTTGGTTTGACGTTGGTAAGAGAAATTTCTTCGGAGACGGAGCTTGCGCTTTTTTACAAAACTGCGGGACGAACTCATAGAGTTCAGCTATGCCCATCGCTCCGACAGCGAACATGTGGCGACTATCTGAACCAGAACTGGTAATCCCATAAGCAAAACCGGATGGTTTAGCCAAAATAAGTTCATAATACGGCTATAAGGTTAGATCTCAAATATAACAAACAGAATGTATCTACTTCGAAATTTTACTATGGATAAGTTTCTCGGTAGCCAACCCATTCTCTACTCCAATGAAAAAGCTCCTGAACCCACATTTTTTAAGTAGCTTCTTTGAAGCCGTGTTCTCCGGATCAATAATGGCGACCACATCCAGGGTGGGAGCTACCTGGTGAGCCAGGGCTAGTAAGCGTGTGCAGATTTCCGTTCCATAACCCTGGCCCCAGAAATCCTTTTTAAGAATGTAGCCAATTTCAAGAGCAGGACAGGAGTCTTTTGATCTTTCTAATTTACAGTCGCCGATGAACGTATTTTGGTGGTTATAAACTTTAAAATATCCAAGTGATCCTTGCTGAGCATTGATGCTCAAGATAGAGTTGAATTTGGCTTGCGCATCTTCTTCGGACAGCCCTGTTCCGGAAATGTATCTCATAACATCGTCATCCATCACCAAAGAATGGTAAGCGTGAAAATCATTAGGAGTGTACTTCGATATGAAAAGAGAATTGTCGGCCATAAAGGATAGCAATTGCAAATATCAAATATAGAGATTACACTGTTCTCGCTGTTATACGGATACTTTAGCGGTCATGAAAAAATAATAGCTCCATAGCCAAAACTTCAAGAATTGATGGCGAGCTGCGGTAGATATGAGTATCCGCGGTTGACGCTTCGGCTTGTATTGTGCCCATTGACGTTCCATTATCTTTAGATCTAGCCTTTCGCAGGGAACTCTTCAAAGAGACCGGTTCTTGAGCTACGGACATCTCCAGAATTTCATTAATATTACTTCCAATTTCAAATTAACCCTTACGCCTTGAAAATACTAACCTTATCTGTGGCTGTATTATTAAGTTTCTGCATGAGACAAACTGCGTCGCTGTCAGAAAAAGCTGATTCTATTGCAGCTGCCCAGTCGAAGGAACGCTCCTGTGGTTTTAACCGGTTTCTGCAACACCCCTCCAAGGGTTTGAAACGTCCTTCACCTGTTCTGCCAATTCATCGCTGGAGCTGGTGTTCGAAGATACAATTCATACGAGGATCGGCTGCCCAAAGATCCGGTCATTGTTGTATGTGTTTTAAGAATTCATTTTTATATCTTTACAAGATTGAATGCTGGACACAAACAGCTATGGAGAGCCAAATTCTAGACCTTGAAGCAAAACTAATTGCAGCCATCTTAAACAGTGATATAAAACTACTGGATCAGTTGCTTCACGATGAGCTGATATTTGTTAATCACACGGGAATGGTGCTTTCCAAAAGGAAGATTTGGCCCCTTATATCAGCGGTGATTTAAAGATGACGAACTAGTTACCTCAGAGCAGCAGTTGCACATAGTTGGGGATACCTGCGTGGTCGTGGTCACCAAAGCGATCAGCGGCAATTATCTGAACCAACCATTTGAAAGCCGCGTTAAATTTACCAGAGTCTGGAAGCTATTCAACAGCGACTGGAGAGTCATAAGCGCAAGCAGCGTACCTTGTTGAGTGCTATACCCTATCGGGTATATTTACCTGATACATCTTTGTCTTGTACCCGTTAGGGTATGAAATGCAAAAATTTATTATATTTATACCCGAATGGGTACAAATATTAATCCGTTGGCGGCATATGTTCGCGCGAAGAGAAAAAGTCTAAAGTTCTCTCAGGAAGAGCTCGCATTTAAGTCTGGTGTAGGTCTTCGTTTCCTTAGGGAGCTCGAAAGGGGCAAAACAACCCTGCGTCTCGATAAAGTAAACCAGGTGCTGGAACTTTTTGGAAAGCAGGTGGGCATAACTGATCTTGAACAAAATTATGACACAGAAAGCTAAGATCTTTTATCGAAACCGCCTGGCGGGATATCTGGAGAGATATGAGGCCGGATACCGGTTTTCATATGAGAAAGCTTATCTGCGAGAAGCAGAAGCCAGACCGGTGAGCCTGACACTACCGCTTTTAGAATATTCTTATACCAGCCGGATCTTGTTCCCTTTTTTTGATGGCCTCATACCAAAAGGATGGTTGTTGAATATTGCAAGGCAAAACCTGAATCTCAAAGAAACAGATCGTTTCGAACTGCTGGTCACCCTTTGCAGGGATACGCTCGGGGCAGTAACAGTTGTGCCAGATGGGGAGGATGCAGATGAATAGATGCTACTTCTGCTATCGACAGGTACCTCAAGGGCAGCATTATCACAAAAGTTGCTGTAAGAAATTCTTTGGTACAGACAGCCTTCCCGTTCTTGAGCTGAATAAGGAGTTATTGGAGGAACTTGCAAAAGAGACTATCAATAACGTATCTCCATAACTGGAGTGCAGCCCAAACTTTCGGTTAATTTAGACAGGGTTCCGGGGCAAAGCGAACGTTTAACCATTGTAGGCCTATGGGGTGCCTACATCTTAAAGCCCCAGCATGCCGAGATTCCTCAGATGCCTGAAACGGAAGATCTCACCATGCATCTGGCTTCAGTATTCAAAATACATACAAGCGCACATTGTCTCATCCCTACGACAGCAGGTCAGCTGGTATATCTCGTAAAACGTTTTGACCGTCAAGGTGATCTGAAGATACACATGGAAGATCTTTGTCAGCTCGGAGAGTTCCAGACGGAGCAGAAATACATGAGCACTTATGAGCGCTGTGGAAAGCTGATCCTCAAATACTGTACTAATAAAGGCCTGGACGTCCTGAGTTACTTTGAACTTCTGGTGTTTTCATTTTTAAGCGGTAATAACGATATGCATATGAAAAACTTTGCCGTGCTGCATCAAGACGGTCAAATTGTACTTAGCCCTGCATATGATCTCATTAATAGCAATCTGATAAACCCGGCCGATAAAGAGGATATGGCTTTGTTGTTGAATGGGAGGAAGAAGAATATCAATCGCGATGACTTTCAGAAACTCTCAGAGGTGTTGGGTATACGCGAGATAGTTTTTGAGCGCATAATGCAGAAATACACAGTTAGTACTGAAAAGGTGAAAGATTTGATTGACAGATCCTTCCTGTCGGATCCCTATAAGGAAGAGTACAAGAGAATATGGCAGCAAAAGCTTACAAAGCTGATTTAAATCAGATCTCTTGTTTGAAAATGCCCTAATCTTAAACAGGCTTACAGCTTAAGTCTTGGCCTGAGCAACATCTTTGAGAAAACCCACGACAAGCTTTATGGTCTGGCAAGGCTTGCCAAATTGCATGAGTCTGTAAGACAATCAGGCTTTAAGTCCTTCAATATGATCTCAAGATCCATTCAATACCACTAACAAACAATCCTAAACTACTTCAATACTAGATCTACCAATGCCTCAGCAGAGTCGTTCAATGCCAAAATAAAAGCATTCAGAACCAGTTTAGAAGAGTAGGATGCACCGAGTTTTTCTTGTACCGCCTTACACAACTTTATGCTTGAAAAGAATCTTAGTCCACAAGTTTTTGACTTGATCCAAAATATACGCTTAGTCCACAACTTTACGGATTGATCCGAACAAAACGCAAAAAGGCGCCTTTTGAGCGCCTTTTTGTGATCCCGCTGGGATTCGAACCCAGGACCACTACATTAAAAGTGTAATGCTCTACCAGCTGAGCTACGGAATCTTACTTTTTCTTCTTCGTTTCAGCATTTCTGCCTACCTCGTTTCCGTTAAAGTGACGCAAAGATACGCCTACAAGCCTTTCAGTGCAACTATTTACAACTCTTTTTTCGTCACTTTAGTATAAGCTCTTCAAAATCAGTCCCAAAAAATCACACTGCCAAGCCAGTAAACCCATCAATCAGTCATCTACAACTACATCCGCTCTTTACTTTATAATCCATTTCGTAATTTCGCAAGGATGACAAAGAAAGCAACTCCAACCATATTGGTGGTCAATGACGACGGTATCGATGCTCCAGGCATAAAAGTACTGATTGACGCCATGAAAGGACTCGGTAGGGTAGTGGTCGTAGCTCCTGATAGCCCTCAGTCGGCAACCGGACACGCCATAACTATAGCAAAACCCCTTCGTTTAGACCGCACGCACATCTATCCTGATGTAGAAATGTATAAATGCTCCGGAACTCCCGTAGACTGCGTAAAACTCGCTGTAAACAAAGTTTTCCAGGGTAAGAAACCAGACCTCTGCGTTTCCGGTATCAACCACGGACTAAATCACTCCATCAACGTGATCTATTCAGGAACCATGTCAGCAGCCATGGAAGGTGCTATCGAAAGCATCCCTTCAGTCGGCTTCTCTTATGATGACTTCTCTTACGACGCAGACTTCTCCAAATGCGTTCCCTTTATCAAGGTAGTCGCACAGCAAGTCCTCGAACACGGATTGCCTTTAGGCACCCTGCTGAACGTCAACTTCCCGAGAGTAGAAAAGATCAAAGGTCTGAAGATATGCCGTCAGGCGAACGCGAAATGGGCCGAAGAATTCGATGAACGTAAAGATCCGCATAAACGTAACTACTACTGGTTAACGGGCGTCTTCCAGCTAAACGATAAGGGTGAAGACACCGATGTCTGGGCATTAAACAACGATTATGCATCGATAGTCCCTGTACAGTTCGATTTCACGGCTCACCATGCGATCCCTATTTTAAATAACTGGCAGCTTGATGTTTAAGAAAGACAACATCTGGCTGGGACTTGCCGTAGGACTTATTTTCCCCGGCATTGCCTATGTAATCGTAGAGGTGCTGAAAAAGAACATCAGAATTCTGGAAAAGGATGACCTGCTCTACATCGGTTGTGTGGCGATCAACCTTTTCCTGGTCCGCTACTTCTTCAAAAGCAATAGCGAGAACACTGCCAGAGGAATCGTTGCTTCAACATTTATCTGTGCCTTTGTGTTCTTTATGTACAAGGTACGCCAATAACAGCATTCCAATGAACTACTATCTTATTTCAGGAGAGGCCTCGGGCGACCTGCACGGAGCTAATCTGATGAAGGCGATCAAACAGAGCGATCCTCAGGCAAACTTCCGTTTCCTGGGCGGTGATCTGATGCTGGCTGAAGGCGGACATATCGTGAAGCATTACAGCGACATGGCCTTTATGGGCTTTGTTGAAGTGGTGATGAACCTGCGGACCGTCCTGCGCAATATCAAAATGGTGAAGCAGGATCTGCTAAAGAACAGACCGGATGCCCTCATCCTGATCGATTTCCCCGGCTTTAACCTGAAGATCGCCGAGTTCGCCAAAGCGAACGGCATCAAGGTGTTCTACTATATTTCTCCCAAAGTCTGGGCATGGAACCAGAAGCGCGTGCTTAAGATCAAAAAGGTAGTGGATCATCTCTACTGTATCCTGCCCTTCGAAGTCGAGTTCTTCCGCTCCTGGGGAATGGAGGTCGACTACGTCGGAAATCCACTCCTGGATGAAATTGCGTCCAGCATACCGAACGACAACTTCCGTGGTCACAACCAACTTGGCGATAAAAAGATCGTTGCCCTGCTACCGGGAAGCCGCCGCCAGGAGGTTTCTTCTATCTTACGGGATATGCTGGATGTGGTGGAACATTTCCCCGATTACGAGTTTGTCATCGCCGGTGCTCCAACCTTCAAGCAGGAATATTACGACAACCTGATGGGCAGCCAGAAACTGAAGGTGGTATTCGGCCAAACGTATGATCTGCTCAGAAACGCTGAAGCGGCAATCGTTACCTCCGGTACGGCTACTCTCGAAACGGCCTTGTTCCATGTTCCGCAGATTGTGGTCTACAAGGGAAACAAGATTTCCATCGCCATAGCCAGGTTGGTCATCAAGATCCGCTTCATCTCTCTGGTGAACCTGATCATGGATCGTGAGGTGGTGAAAGAGCTGATCCAGGAGGATTGTCACCCCACGAAGATCATGAAAGAGTTAAACGCTCTTCTCCACGACAAAACCTACCGTGGCAAAATGCTGCAGGATTACCAGGAACTGTCTGACAAGATGGGAGAGCCCGGCGCTTCGAAGAGAACCGCCGAACTGATACAAAAGGAGCTTCAATAAAGCTTCCCAAAAAACAAAATAAGAATATGAAAGCATTTTTGTTCGACCTGAACGGTACGATGATAGATGATATGGACTTCCACAACAGAGCCTGGCACGGCATCCTCACGGAGGACCTGGGCAAGGAGATCTCCATGGAAGAAACCAAACTTCAGATGTATGGTAAAAACTCCGAACTCTTAGAGCGGGTGTTTGGCAAAGGCCACTTTACTCAGGAAAGAATGGATGAACTGTCCAGGGAAAAGGAGAGACGCTACCAGTCTGCCTTCAAGCCTCATTTAAAGCTCATCGACGGACTCCGAAACCTATTGGAAAAAGCCCATCAGCAAGGCATCAAAATGGCCATCGGCTCTGCGGCTATCCCTTTTAATATCGACTTTGTATTGGATAATCTCAACCTCCGTCACTATTTCCCGGTTACGGTCAGTGCTGATGATGTCGTTTACAGCAAACCCGATCCGGAAACCTTCGTAAAGGCTGCACAGCTGCTCAACGTAAAGCCTGAAGACTGCATCGTTTTCGAAGATAACCCCAAGGGTGTCGAAGCGGCGCTAAAGGGAGGGATGAAAGCCATCGTCATCACCACCATGCATGAAGAGCATGAATTTGAAGGCTTACCCAACATCCTGAAGTTTATCGAAGACTTTAACGACCCCTACATTCTGGAGCTGATATAAACAGAGGCCGTTCGTCGCTGGCTGATAGGCGGTCGCTCATTTAAGGGGCGGTATCGGCCTTGATCTCCTCTAAAGGTCTGTTTCTCCTATCAGTTAAAAGACTGACGAAACTCCAATGGTGATAAATTCGTCTTCTTTTTAAACAGTGTGCTGAAGGACTGCGTGTGCTCGAAGCCCAGGGCATAGGCAATCTCACTGACCGAAAGACTGGTCGTGGAAAGTTTCTCTTTGGCTTTTGCGATTAGTTTTTCATGAATATGCTGCTGGGTGTTTTGTCCGGTATGCACGCGAAGCAGGTCACTTAGGTAGTTTGGAGACAAGTTCATCTTCTCAGCAAGATATTGCACCGTGAGTAAACCTGGTACGTCGTTTTTGAAATAGTCGTCCACCAGCTGCTCGAACCGGCTTAGCAGTGCCGAGTTGTTGTTCTTTCTAGTCAAAAACTGGCGCTCATAAAATCGGTTGGAGTATTTGAGCAGGCTTTCTATTTGCGTGAGAATGATCTCTTGGGTATGCTTGTCGATATGCTGGCACTCCTTGTCAACTCTATGGAGAATCGTGATCAGGTCTTCTTCTTCTTCGGCAGATAGGTGTAATGCTTCGTTAACGGCGTAGTCGAAGAAGCCGTATTGGTGAATGCTGTTCGCCAGATTATGCTGCAAAAGGAAGTCCGGGTGGAAAATCAGGAGATAGCCCGATCCGCATTCCATATTCTGCAGATCCAGTTGTTGCACTTGATTAGGGGCGGTAAAACTCAAGACTCCTTTATCATAATCATAATGCTGCTGTCCGTACTTGATCTTGCCCTTGGCATCGCGTTTTAGCGCCACGCAATAGAAACGGTTAACGAAACCTTTCCAGATCTCATCTTCTAAAAAAACACTTTCTGCCAGATTGATCACACTCACCAGCGGGTGGCGCGGTTCGGCTAAAGACAGCAGACGGTGAAATTCCGATATGGAGTTAATGGCGTTCATAGAGCTAATTTAATCAATTAAGCCCATACTAAATTCATCATAAGGCGCGCCCGTATCGGTACCTAATGGCACAATGCTTTCAAGTTGTGATAGATCCCTCTCTGTGAGTACAATAGTGGTAGCCGCAATGTTTTGCTCCAGATACTTCCGGCGCTTCGTTCCCGGGATCGGCAGAATGCCTTTGCTTATTATCCATGCCAAAGCCAGCTGCGATGAGGTGACTTGCTTCGCTTCAGCCATAGCTTCTATAGCTTTTACCAGTTCCATATTCTTCTCGAACTGTTCTCCTTGGAAACGCGGTATTCCTCGGCGGAAATCGTTCTCAGGCAGATCATCAATGCTTTTAATCTGTCCGGAAAGAAATCCACGCCCTAACGGTGAGTAGGCAACGAAGCCAATACCTAATTCTTTTAAGGTGGCTAGAACCCCACGTTCTTCCACTGTCCGCTCGAATAACGAATATTCGCTTTGCACAGCTGTGATCGGGTGCACAGCATGTGCTCGTTTAACCGTTTCAGACGAAACTTCCGACAAACCGATATAACCCACTTTGCCTTCTTGAACCAGCTCAGCCATTGCCTCAACGGTTTCGTCTATCGGCGTGTTTTTATCCAGGCGATGCAGGTAATAGAGATCAATGTAATCGGTATTCAAATTTTTGAGTGAACGCTCTAAAGATTTTTTTACATAATCTTTCTTCCCATTAATGGCCCAGGTAACCTTATTCTGATCATTGATCTCCCAACCAAACTTGGTCGCTAAAATATACTGATCGCGTTTACCTTTGATGGCTTTAGCGATCAATTGCTCGTTCTTCAGCGGTCCGTACAGATCGGCTGTGTCTAGAAAGTTACCACCTAGCTCGAGCGAGCGCTGAATCGTCGCGATGGCTTCCTGCTCATCCGCCGGACCATACATATGTCCTTCTTCAAAACCGGTCATGCCCATACAGCCCAGACCAATTACCGGCACAATCAAACCTTGACTGCCCAATGCGATTTGTTTTATTTCCATATTCCAAAGGTCGGTAAGCCAGAGCGCGAGCATGTATGCAAACCCCTGAAGCTTGTAAGCAAATCAAGGAAAATAGAAAAGGGCTTTATCATGATTGGTTCACACCGAATCACAATAAAGCCCTTTCTTTATTAAACTAAGCTAAATATCAGCCTATTTGTAAGCAACCTCACTCCAACGCAGTTCGTTCTTGAACTGGTACAAGTTAGTCTCCTTACCAATCTTCACAAACTCGATATCCGCCATTTCAGCGAAATCCTGCATGTGCTCAGAAGTTAAGTTCTGGCTGTATCCGGTATGGTGTGCACCACCTGCAAGGATCCATGCCGCTAGGCCTGTCTTCATGTCCGGATATGGCTTCCACAATACTCGTGCTACCGGAAGCTTCGGAAGGTCATGCTCTGGAGCTACTGCCTCTACTTCGTTCACCAACATACGGAAACGGTTACCCATATCAACGATAGATGCATTAAGAGCTGGTCCTGCTGCAACGTTGAATACCAAACGAACCGGGTCTTCTTTACCACCAATTCCTAATGGGTGGATCTCACAAGATGGCTTGCCGTCAGCGATAGACTCGCAGATCTCCAGCATGTGTGAACCCAATACCAATGGATTAGACGGATCAAAGTGGTAAGTATAGTCTTCCATGAACGCGTTTCCGCCTTTCAGTCCGCTACCCATAACCTTCATCGCACGTACCAAAGCTGCTGTCTTCCAGTCGCCTTCTCCTGCGAATCCAAATCCGTCAGCCATCAGACGCTGTGAAGCGATTCCTGGAAGTTGTTTCATTCCATGAAGATCTTCGAATGTATCAGAGAATCCTTTGAAACCTCCGTCTGTAAGGAACTGACGCATACCGATCTCGATCTTCGCTGCATCACGCAGTGATGAATGCTGTGCTCCGCCTTTTCTCAAAGCTTCTACCACGGCATAACGCTCTGCGTATTCTGCAGTTAATTTATCTACTTCTCCGTCGCTCACCTGGTTGATCACGGCAACTAAGTCACCGATACCATAGGTGTTCACAGAGAAACCAAATTTTAACTCTGCTTCAACTTTATCTCCGTCGGTTACCGCTACAAAACGCATGTTATCACCGAAACGGCAGAACTTCGCACCTTGCCAGTCGTACCAACCTGCAGCCGCACGGCTCCACGCATTGATCTGATCCAGTACTTCTTCGTCTTTCCAATGGCCTACAACCACTTTGCGCTCCATGCGTAAACGGGACACGATGAATCCAAACTCACGGTCTCCGTGTGCACTCTGGTTCAGGTTCATGAAATCCATGTCGATGGTGCTCCATGGAATGTCACGGTTGAACTGGGTGTGCAGGTGCAATAATGGCTTGCGAAGGATCTTCAATCCGTTGATCCACATCTTGGCAGGGGAGAAGGTATGCATCCAGGTGATGATACCAATACAGTTCTCTGCTACGTTGGCCTGCTGACAGATCTGATAGATCTCGTCTGTACTTTTTACAGTAGGTTTGAATACCACCTGCACAGGAATCTGTGAAGCGCCGTTCAATGATTTGGCAATCTCTTCAGAGTGTGCCGCTACTTGCTTTAGGGTATCTTCTCCGTAGAGATCCTGGCTGCCGGTTACAAACCAGACTTCGAATTTTTTTAAATCTAACATAATGTTTTATCGGGATATTGTTATTGTCCGTAATAGGCGTTTGCTCCGTGCTTGCGGTCGTAATGCTTCTTAATGATGGAATCTTTCAGTCGGGGGGCAACGGGACTGATCTGCTCTGTTAAATAAGCCATCTGTGCTACTGTTTCCAGAACCGCACTGTTGTAAACGGCTTTTGCAGCGTCTTTTCCCCAGGTGAAAGGGGCATGGTTACCCACCAATACCATTTCTACTTCTTTGTAGTCAAGTCCCTTGTCTTTAAAGCAGTTCATGATCTGGAAACCGGTCTCATACTCGTAGTTTCCTTCAATCATCGCATCTTCCATCGGTGGTGCGCAAGGGATATCTACGGTATTATGATCTGCATGCGTGGTTCCGAAAATCGGGATGTCGCGCTGGCTCTGTGCCCAGGCGGTTCCGTAAGTGGAATGGGTATGTACGATTCCGCCTATTTCCGTCCAGTGCTTGTATAACACCGCGTGGGTCAGCGTATCAGAAGAGGGGCGAAGGTCGCCTTCTACTGTATTACCGTCCAGGTCAACGATGACCATTTTTTCTGGTGTCAGATCTTCGTAAGGAACGCCGCTGGGTTTAATGGCGAATACGCCTAATTCCCTGTCTACGGCACTTACATTCCCGAAGGTAAAGAGTACCAGTCCCAGTTTGGGTAACTGCATATTGGCTTCGTATGCAGCTTGTTTGATGTGATCGTATTTACTCATCTTGTATATCTGTGCTAAAACAGGTTTAAGCGTGTACTTCTTCGGATAATAAACCTTCAATCGCGTGTCCGGCTTCTGAATAATGTGCGTAGCGTTTCGCGTAGATAGCTACCCGCTCCGGGTTCGGATGGTATTCCGCGTCGAAACCCTGACCCATTGCTGCCATGGCGTCTTCCACACGTGGGTAGATGCCTGCTGCCGTAGCGGCGAACATGGCTGCACCTATTGCGCAGGTTTGCTCTGACTTATGGATACGGATAGGCATGTTCATCACGTCGGCCATCATCTGCATGATAAATGGTGATTTCTTTGCAACGCCGCCTAAACCGATAAGTCCTTTTACTGGGACGCCCTGCTCATTGAAACGGTCTACGATCTTCTTGGCACCGAAACAGGTCGACTCTACCAGGGAACGGAACATCTTCACGGCGTCACTTCCCAGGTCAAGTCCAAGGAACGCACCTTTTAAAGCCTGGTTCGCGTCTGGGGTACGTCTGCCGTTTAACCACTCGATAGCATACTCGCCGAATTCTTCTACTGGTAGCAATGCTGCCTGCTTGCTAAGTTCAGGGATAATCTTTCCTTCAACTTCTTCTACAAGGCGTGCTGCAGTTTCTGCGTCAATGACAGAAGACTGAGCTGCCAGTTGTTTAAACGGACCAATAAGTACGTTCTTAAACCATGCGTAAGCATCTCCGAAAGCAGATTGTCCGGCTTCCATACCGATCATTCCCGGGATGATAGATCCGTCTACTTGTCCGCATATTCCGTCTACCAGAATGCCTTCTACTTCGTTAGCAGGGGCAACGAGCATATCACAGGTTGATGTTCCCATTACCTTGCTCAGGTAGTAGGGCTCAATCTGTCCGCCTACCGCACCCATATGCGCGTCAAACGCACCGATCCCGATTACAACGTCGTTATTCAGTCCAAGGCGCTCTGCCCATTCGGCACTGATAACACCGGCCTTCTCTGCTGATGTATATGTTTTGCTGGAGAGTCTGGAAGGGAATCCTTTTAATAATGGATCAAGGGAAACGAAGAACTCTTCCGGCGGGAATCCACCGAACTCTGCATTCCACAGTGATTTATGTCCTGCTGAACATACGCTGCGCTTGATCTCATCGACATTGTTTCCGCCTGTTAACAGGAACGGAATCCAGTCGCAATGCTCAACCCAGGTATAGCAAGCTTCACGGACGGTTTCATCCGCACGAAGGATGCGCAGCAACTTCGACCAGAACCACTCTGACGAATAGATTCCACCTACATATTTCAGGTAGTTGATATCAAACTTCGTCGCATGCTCATTGATCTCCGCAGCTTCTTTTACAGCCGTGTGGTCTTTCCAAAGCACGAACATCGCGTTCGGGTTGTCCTTGAATTCAGGCAACAGGGCTAAGGGAGTTCCTTCTTTGTTTACTGCAACGGGTGTTGATCCTGTTGTGTCCACAGAGATGGCTTTCACTTGCGCAGCAACTTCTGGACCTGCCTTCTCCAGACATTCCTTGATCGTGCTTTCCAAACCTGCAACGTAATCTTCGGGATGCTGGCGGAACTGATTCTTCTCAGGATCGCAGAATGCACCTTTTTTCCATTGAGGATAATAAAATACTGAGGCAGCTAATTCCTCTCCGCTGTTCGCGTTTACGATTACTGAGCGTACCGAGTCCGTCCCGTAATCTACTCCAATAACAAATTTTTCTGAAGACATAATTGGTATTCGTGTCTAATTAACACTTAATAGCATCAAAAATAGAAATTACTCTTCAATAAGTACGACTTTTATAAAAGAAAATTATCGGGTGTCGGTACAAAGTTTACAAAGGTCTGCAGTTTGTCCTTGTACTGCGTTTTATCGAGCATATAATAAAAGGCGCCCTTCTTCGAGCCTTCTTTGTCTTTTTCCGTCTGTTTTACTAAAAGCTCTGCGGATAAGACTTTCCTGCTGAAATTCCGCTTGTCGAACTGGGCATCGTAAACAGCCGTGTAGAGCGCCTGCAATTGCGGTAATGTGAATTTCTCCGGCAGCAACTCAAACAGCACAGGATGCAGCGCGGCTTTATAACGCAGTTTCTTCAGCGCCGCTTCTACCATTTCATTATGGTCGAAGATCAGCTCCGGCCGCTCTTTTAATAAAAACCACTCGGGGCGGTATTCTTCGCTTAGCTGCTCGGTATATTTATTGATGTCAATAAGGGCGAAGTAGGTGAGGCTGATGACCCGCTCGATAGGATCCCTGGAGGGGTTCCCAAATGCTTCCAGCTGCTCCATGTAGACGCCTTCCAGTCCGGTCAGCTGCTTCAGGATGCGGGCTGCGGCGTTTTCCGGACTCTCGTCCGGCTGAAGAAATCCTCCCACTACGCTCCATTTTCCCATCTCTGGCTCAAAGGCGCGGTGGATCAGCAGCAGTTTCAGATTCTCTCCGTCGAATCCAAATATAATGCAGTCAATAGCGATAAGGAGACGGGCTTGCTTGGAATACCTGTTCATGTATAGGTTTTTTCGATAAATCTGTTATTGGTTAAATAGGAGCGAAAGATAAGAGATTTTACTGCTGCGGATGCAATTAATGTCAAATTAACATTTCCCGTTAAAAAATAAGTCTACTAAATCTATAGATTAATTATGTACTTATATATTTTCCCCTATATTTGTCGTAACAAAAATCAAACACTTCTCAACTCAAACTACTGAAAAGAAAATGAAGACGCAGAATTCTCAGTCTCATCAGACCACGAAAAATCAAAATGTACGCCATGCAGGGAATGCGCGAATGTGTTGTTGAGGGTAGGAAATAAATAAAGCCAGGAGAGTAGATCTCCCGGCTTCATGCAGATAAAACCAGAAAGTAACGCCAATTGCCACTGATTTTATCCTGTTCTTATCAATCGATTTCTCATTAATAAAAACATTCAAAGGTATGAAATTTAATACCCGAAGTCCCTATTCGGTCAGGTTTCTATGCGCATTGTTACTCGCCCTGTCCACACCCGTACTGCTAAAATCTCAGGATAACCCAAAACCCCTCATCAACTCGACCCTGGAAGGTACCATACTGGACGCGAAGACCAGGGAACCGCTTATCGGGGTGTCCATTCAGTTAAAAGGTACGACCCACTCGTCGTACACTGATTCAAAAGGGCGCTTTCAGTTTATAACGGGACAGAAATTTCCCTATAATATCATCGTCAGCTATATCGGATACGAGAAGAGGGAGATCACCGCTAACGGCAGCCCCATCGAAGTGCTCCTGAAGGAGGATATCAAAACCCTCAACGAAGTGGTCGTAGTCGGCTACGGCACGCAGAGCAAGCGTTCTGTTATCGGTGCTGTATCTACTATCAAGACTTCTGAAATCGCTAACCAGCCTTCTGCGAGCTTTGATCAGCAGATCCAGGGCAGGGCGGCGGGTGTGCAGGTCGGCTCTAATACCGGTGTTCCGGGCGACGGACTGTTCTTCCGAATCCGCGGAACGACGTCTATCAACGCGAGCAGCGACCCGCTCTATATCATAGACGGGGTGTTTATCAATAACCAGTCGCTTCAAAAGATCACGACCCAGGGACAGGCTAACAATCCTCTCGCGGATATCAATCCTGCTGATATCGAATCGATTTCGATCCTGAAGGATGCAGAAGCGACTGCGATCTACGGAGCCAGGGCAGCGAATGGTGTGGTACTCATCACAACAAAGAGGGGTACTTATAATTCAAGGCCGAAGATCTCCCTGAACACATACCAGGGTGCCTCATGGGCGCCTGAACTTTGGGATCTGCTGACTGGTCCGGAACATGCGACCATTATCAACGAAACCTGGACAAATGACGGAAAGCCTTTCGCTACCCGTCCCTTTCGTCCGGTTTCTGAAGGGGGACGCGGTCTTCCGGAGGAGCAGCAGACCTACGATCGCCTGAATGATGTCTTCCGCACAGGTCGCCTGCAGAACTATGATCTTTCCGTATCGGGTGGTAATGATAAAACCCGCTATTATATCGGTGGGGGATATGCCTCCCAGGACGCGACGCTCAAGACCAACGACTACAGTCGTGCCAGTTTTAAGATCAACCTGGACCAGACCATCAATTCTTTTCTGAAGGTCGGAACCAGCAATACCCTGGCCAGATCTCAACGCGCAAATGCCCGTGTAGGGGATGGCCCTCAGGGGGGAATCCTTCAGGCGGGTCTTCATACGCCCACTTACCTCCCTAAGTTTAATGCCGATGGCACGTATGCGAAATGGGCTGGTTTTGATAACCTCGATGTCCTGATTGATAACACGGATATGCAGTCGGTCAGCAGCCGTTATATGGGTAATATATACGGAGAGGCAGAGATTGCAAAAGGCCTGAAATTACGCAGCAGCTGGAGTCTCGATTACAATAACTACGATGAGTTTGAATACTGGAATTCCCTCACCAACCGAGGTAGCGCCAACAAGGGTCTGGCTGCCTCCAGCATTAGCCAGAACCTGATCTGGAGCAGTGAGCAGACTTTGACCTATCGCAATACCTTCAACGAGAATCATACCATTGGTGTACTACTCGGAAATTCTATTCAGGGAAATACGGCCAGGCAGACTTTTGCGCAGGGTACCAACTTCCCGTCTGACGATCTGAAGCAGATTGCCTCAGCTGCGACTACCACCTCTTCCTCTAACCTGGCGGAAAACAAGCTTTCCTCATTTTTTTCTAGAATAGACTACAACTATGCAGGGAAATACTTCCTGGAGGCGAGCCTTCGTGCCGACGGCTCATCCCGCTTCGGTGCGGATAAGAAATGGGGATATTTCCCTTCCGCAGGTCTGTCCTGGCGTGTAAAGGAGGAGTCTTTCCTGCTCAACTCTCAGACCATCAGCGATCTGAAGATCCGCGCCAGTATAGGCTTGACCGGTAACCAGAACGGTATCGATAATTATGCTGCCCTTGGTCTTTGGCAGGGTGGGTATAACTACCTCGACAATCCGGGATCTATCCCGGTTCAGCTGGCTAATGCCAACCTGGGTTGGGAGTCTACCCGTCAGACGAACCTGGGTATCGACCTGGGTCTCTTTAAAGACCGACTGGGTATCGAATTCAACGTTTACCACAAGTACACGGAAGACCTTCTCCTGAACGATCCCCTGGCACCGAGTACCGGATTTTCTTCCATCACTAAAAATACCGGTGAGATCAGCAACAAGGGAATTGAGTTGAGCATCAACAGCACCAACATCGCTGCTGAGCATTTCAAATGGCAAACCAACCTGAATCTGGGCCGAAATGTCAATAAGATTGAAAAGCTGCCAACCCCTATCGATGCATCGTACAACACCATCCGCATGATCGAAGGCTATCCCCTGTATTCGTTCTTTGTCTACAAGCAACTGTATGTCGATCCTCAGACGGGTGATGCGGTATATGAAGACCTGAACCAGGATGGTCAGCTTACCGTTGCGGATAAGCAGGTGATTGGTAATGCCTCTCCTAAATTGTTTGGAGGGTTGAATAACGCTTTCTCCTTTAAGGGCATTGATTTGTCTGTCTTTTTCAACTTCTCCTACGGAAATAAGATCTATAACAACAACCGCTTCTTCCTGGAATCGGGTGGTACCCGCGACGACCGCCGCGCCATTAATAAGAACCAGCTCAACCGCTGGCAGAAGCCGGGCGATATTACAGACGTGCCCCGCCTAACAACCCAGGGAACAAACTACACGCTAAGTCCGAGCAGCCGCTTTGTAGAGGATGGATCTTTCCTGCGCCTGAGTATTGTCAATCTGGGTTATACCTTGCCAAAGGATTTAAGCCGCAAGGTTAAGGCATCCACCATCCGTGTCTATGTAACGGGAACGAATCTGGCACTGTGGACGAAGTATAGCGGTCCGGATCCGGAGATCAATGTGACTTCCAACCCGCTGGTTCAGGGTTATGATCTCGGTACCCCGCCTGTTCCGCGTACTGTTCAACTGGGTCTTAATGTCACACTTTAAATTAATAGCTACAATGAAACGCTTAGCCTATATATTTCCTTTCTTGCTTCTGTTTACGTCCTGCGAGAATTTTCTGGAAGTCGACCCGCAACTGCAGGTCGATGAGTCCAAGGCGATCACCAACGCCTCCTCTGCTACTACGGCGCTTAACGGTCTTTATAACCGCCTGAGTGCGAACAGCTATTATGGTTCTAACTTTCCTGCGCTCTCTTACCTTTCCGGCGGAGATGTTCAGTGGTCGGGCTCCCAGTCGGCTCCTCAGGAGGTCGTCCTTCATCGCCTTACTGCGGATAACGGCTATGTAGGTTCAGCCTGGACGGCCATCTATCAGACGATCCTCTCTGCAAATTACATCATCCAGGCAGTGCCCCAGGTTGTGGACCCTCTGTTTACCGAGACGCAGAGGAATGAGGTCCTGGGGCAGGCCTACTTTATTCGTTCTTTGGCGTATTTCGATCTGGCGCGCGGCTGGGGCGGAGTGCCCATCATCCTGACGCCTACTCGTGAGTCGAGCGAGAACGCGAACGTCGAAAAGAGTACCCTGGCGGAGACTTATGCTCAGGTACTAAAAGACCTGGAGCTGGCGGAAAGCCTGCTGCCGGAGACGACCAATCGCCAGAGGGCCACCCGCAAAACCGTTTGGGCGCTGCGCTCGCGCTATCACCTGTACCGCTCGGAGTGGGAGCAGGCGGAATCGTATGCCACCAAAGTGATCAATGATAAGGCTAACTATTCGCTTTTGAAACCCTATGCTGCCTTCTTTGCCAGCAATGCGGTTGGTACTTCGGAATCTGTTTTTGAGCTTTCTTATACAATTTCTGCTACGAATAACCACAGTAACTGGTGGCTGCCTCCTGCTCTTGGTGGCCGGAGGGAATGGTCGCCTACTCCTCAGCTGGTAACGCTCTTAACGAGTGCGGAAACGGGTGGTGGACGTAAGGAACTCCTCGGACAAACTGCTGCCCCCGGCAACCTCTGGTACGGCAAGCTCTACTACCGTTCTCCAACGGGCACCGATCCTGCATACCTTATCCGTACTGCGGAGCTCTACCTGATCCGTGCGGAAGCACGGGCGCAGCAGAATAACCTCGGTGCTGCGCTGAGCGACCTCAATGCGGTGCGCGACCGCGCTGGTCTGGCTGCTCTCATCACAACAGATAAAACGGCGATTCTGAATGCTCTGGCACAGGAAAGGCGGCTGGAGTTCGCATTTGAGGCGGACCGCTGGTTTGACCTGGTGCGGACCGGCAAGGCTGGCGAGGTTCTCGGAATTACCAATCCGAACAAGTATCTCTTTCCAATTCCTACCGCGGAGATTGTAGCAAACAACGCCATTATTCAAAACAACGACTACTAATAAGAAATAACGACAATGAAGACTACGAAAAGATTATTGCTCGCAACGCTCCTGTTGCTTGCTGCCCAAACGGGCTTTAGTCAGAAGACCCCGGCTGTACAGACAGTCGGCCCGGAAAAGGGCGCTCTCCTGATCGTCGGTGGTGGAAAAGTCGGACCGGAGATCTGGTCCAGGTTCATTGAGCTGGCCGGGGGCGAGTCTGCCAATATCATTATTATCCCCACGGCGGGCGACGATTCCACCATCAACCGGGGCATCTTCAAAGAGAAGGAACTGCTGGAGTCGCTGGGCGTCCAGACCGTATCCATCCTTCATACCCGGGATCCAAAAGTGGCTGAAACGGAGCAATTCGCCGCGCCGATCAAAAAGGCAACCGGCATCTGGTTTGTCGGCGGCCGTCAGTGGAAGATCGCAGACGCGATACTCAACACCCGTACACACCGCGAGCTGAAGAACTTATTGAACCGCGGTGGCGTTATCGCCGGAACTTCTGCCGGGGCCACCATTCAGGGTTCCTTCCTGTTGCGTGGCGACACGAAGGGGAACTCCATCCTGGTAGGTGATCATCTGCAAGGCCTGGATTTCATTCATAATGTGGCCATCGACCAGCATATCCTTAAAAGGAACCGCCAGTTTGACCTGATTGAAGTCATCCGCAGCAAACCTGAACTTTTGGGGATCGGTATAGACGAAAGCACCGCAATTATGGTGCAGAAAGATAGCTTCGAAGTGCTCGGAACGTCTTACGCCGCTGTTTATGAACGCAGTAAACTGGATAGTCCCGCACCCTTCATTTTTCTGGGCCGGGGACAAAAGTACGACCTGAAAAACCGCAAGGTAATCGCCACCGAGACAAAAACAAACACCCTGGTAAGCAAATAAATCTTAAAGAGATGACGACTCTAAAATCCGCCGAAGCGCTATCGCCCTGGAAGTCTTACGAAAAAGTACTCTTTCGTTTCTTTTTCATTTACTTCCTCCTACAGGTCCTGCCTCTCGATCCGGGGTTCTATGCTGAGCTGTTAAACGCTGAAGACGATTATCCGCTCTATGGATATATCTTCAACATCTCACGCTACGCACCGCACTTTTACACCGGGCAAGAATCGTTTTTGAACTGGGCAGTTATTGCGGTGATAGCGCTGTCGGGGACGGCAATATGGAGCGCGCTGGACAAGAGCCGCAAGGAATACCACGCCCTGTATTACTGGCTGCGGGTGATCCTGCGCTACCGGCTTGCTCTTGCGGTAATCGGTTACGGCTTTATCAAGGTCTACCCGATGCAGTCACCTTTCCCATCGCTCAGCAATCTCAATACCAACTACGGCGACCTGAGTGCCTGGAAAATCTTCTCCATGACCCTGGGGATCGTACCGGGCTACGAATCCTTCCTGGGCTGGGTGGAAATCCTCGCGGGACTGCTGCTGTTATACAGGCAGACGGCCACCATCGGTGCATTCCTGGTGATTGTTTATACCGGGAATGTATTCCTGGCAAACCTGGCGTACGAAGGGGGCGAGTACGTGTACGCGTTTTACCTGATTGCTATCGCGCTTTTTATCCTTGCTTATGATGCGCTCAGACTTTACACCTTGTTTGGGCTCGAAAGACCAACTGCTCCAAATGTATTCAAGCCTCGTTTTCAAGGAAATCAGAAGAGCATCCGCCTGGCATTGAAATCTGCGTTCGTGTTGATTTTTCTGTTGATTTATGGTTTCGCTACTCAAAGGGGATTCCGGACAGATCCCTATCAATACCCCAAGACGGCTGGGTTGCCTGATGCAAGTGGGATCTATGAAGTTGCGGAGTTTCGGCTCAATGACAGCGTGATTCCTTATTCGGCTGTCGATAGCCTCCGATGGAAAGACGTGGTCTTTGAAAAATGGGCTACCCTCAGCATTCGTTCCAACCGTCCCGTAATCCTCGACTCGACAAACATAGAGACGATCCGTGTAGCCGACAACGAACGGCTTTATGAGATTTCCGGAGCCGCAGGAAGGCATTACTATTCGTACGAGATTGACGCTGTCCGCAACGTCCTTCGCCTGCAAAACAAAAATAAAAATTACCCCGACGACAAAATCGAGATGAATTTTACCCGCCCCAATGATCGCCAGATTATTCTTTCTGGTCGCAACAGCCGGACGGAAGCGATTTATGTAGTCCTGAATAAGAAAGACAAGAAGTACCTCTTTGAAGAGGCTGCCAAGCAGGGTAGAGGTAAAGCACTCGAATTATAGGTCCAAATCAACAAGAAGATGCAAACAAACACAGACATCAGCACACCGGAACAGCGAAAGCCGGTTCTTGCAACTGAGAAGGCCTGGAAGCCGTATCAGATCTTTCTCTTCCGGGTAGCCTTTATCTTTTTTATCATCATGTCCATCCCCGGATCAGCCAGCTGGTACAAAGGCTTTTTCGGCATCGACTGGACGAGTGTGCATTACCGCGACCTCTACGATATCGCCCGCTTTCAGCCTGCTTTTCTGCGTGGAGCGGGAAGAATCCTCTATGGATATGGGGAATGGTTGGTTATCCTGGGTGTTTCTATTATCGGTTCCGTTATTTGGTATCTGTTTGATAAACAACGTAAAGAATACACCAAGTTAAATTACTGGTTAAGAGTGATCGTGAGGTATCGGGCAGGCATCGGGATCATCGGCTTTGGTTTTACCAAGCTGCTTCCTGTGCAGATGCCTTACCCTTCGGTCGGATTGCTCAATACCGATTTCAGCGACCTGACCCTGCAAAAAATCTATTGGCTTTCCATCGGTATTGTTCCCTGGTATCAAGTGTTCGCCGGCGTCGTTGAAGTCGCCGCCGGAATGATGCTGTTCTTTCGGAAGACCACCCTGCTGGGTGCTATTCTGCTTTTCGGCGCCCTGGGCGATATCGTCTACGTGAACTTCGCCTATGATGGCGGCGTGCATGTCTACAGTTCGTACTTTGCGCTTTACGGCGCCTTCCTGATCATCCACGATATACCGAAGCTTTACAATCTGCTGATCCTCGAGCGCCTTACTATTCCGCGAAACTACTATCCTTATTTCGCACAGCCCTGGCAGAAGTATCTGCGCATCGGACTGAAGACGCTGGTTATTGCTGTCTTCCTGGGCTTGCTGTTCTATGTGCAAACGCTCAACTTCCTCTACGATCCCTACAAGCAACCGGCCATGAGCGGGCTGAAGGAGCTTCGTGGTCTTTACCATGTGGCAGAGTTCAGGATCAATGACAGGCTTATTCCAGAGTCGCCGAATGATTCTTTAAGATGGCAGCAGGTGACTTTTGAAAAGTGGTCGACCTTAACCTACAACGTTAACAAACCCGTGAAGCTGGACCTTTCCAATGGCGGCGGTTCCCCGATGCGGGATATCAACCGGACTTTCGAACTGACCGGTGTAGCAGGGGGCAGGCGGGTCTTCTATTACGAAGCCGACACAGAAAACAAGGTACTTTATCTGCAGGATAAGAATGTTCCCAGGGTGCGGCAGGAACCTGCCGCTGCTTCCGAAGCTAAGAAGCCGAAACAAGTGGATAACTGGATCCCGAAGGAGGCACTCGCTAATATAGGCGACGAAAACCTGAAGATTGAGCCACTGGCGTTGACAAGCAGACGAACCCGCGGAATTCCAGCCGAAAAAGCTAAGGATCCCAAAAGAAACCGGATGATCCTACGCTATTCTACTACCGACGGCGCTAAGGTTATCCTCGAAGGAGCTGATGAGAACAAAAATAAAATCCACATGGTTCTGAACCGGATCGACCGCAAATACGCCTTATCGGAAGGCAAACTCGAAGCAGGTAAATATTAGCACAAAATCAATAATTTAGCAAACGAGATGAAGCTCGAATTTATTCAAAAGTATGACAGAAAAAGCGAGTAGCCGGGATTATGATGCAGTAGTGGTAGGCGCCGGTCCCAATGGCCTGGCAGCAGCGATTACACTCAGGCAATCGGGCTTATCTGTCCTTTTAATTGAAGGGAAATCAGAGATAGGAGGAGGGATGCGCTCCGCTGAACTCACCTTACCCGGATTCTTACACGATATCTGCTCTGCCGTTCATCCGATGGCTGCCCGTTCTCCCTTCTTCAGGTCGATCCCGCTGGCTGATCACGGGCTTAGCTTCGTTACTCCCGAAGTGGCGGCGGCTCATCCCTTTGATGAGGGACACGCGGCAGCGCTTCACACGTCTATTGAAAAGACCGCCGCTACCCTGGGAAAAGACGGACCGGCCTATACCCGATTGATGAACTCGGTCTGCGAAGCCTGGCCGCTGATTGCCAAAGACGCGCTGGGTCCGCTTCATTTCCCCTCCAGGCCTTTTACCATGGCCGGCTTTGGGATCAAGGCACTGCCCTCTGCATGGAGCCTGGCGAAGATGTTCTCGCAAAAGGAGGCGCGGGGACTTTGGGGCGGCATGGCGGCACACAGTATCCAGCCTCTTACAAACCTCAGCACTTCCGCGATCGGACTGGTTCTGATGGCTAACGGGCATCTCGGCGGGTGGCCTATTCCTGTGGGTGGTTCTGTTGCCATCGCAAATGCCATGACTTCCTACTACCTTTCGCTGGGTGGAGAGATCCAGACCGATTTTCAGGTAAGCTCGCTGGAACAACTCCCCAGCGCCCGTACGGTTCTCTTTGATGTTACCCCCAGGCAGCTTTTGAAGATCGCCGGTCACAAATTCTCCTCCATTTACAAATGGCAGATGGAGCGCTATCGCTATGGCATGGGCGTATTTAAGATCGACTGGGCCCTGGATGGTCCGGTTCCTTTCACAGCGGAGGAATGCCGTCGTGCCGGAACGATTCATCTTGGCAATACCATCGAAGAGATAGCGGCAGGAGAGAAGCGAAGCCATGAAGGTAAAATTGTAGACAAACCCTTCGTACTGATGGCCCAGCAAAGTCTTTTCGACCCCAGCAGGGCACCCGAAGGCAAGCATACGGTCTGGGCGTATTGCCACGTACCGCATGGTTCCAACGTCGATATGACTGCCGCGATCGAGAATCAGGTGGAGCGTTTTGCTCCAGGCTTCAAAGATCGCATCCTGGCAAAACACACCATGAATGCTTCGGAAATGGAAGCCTATAATCCCAACTATATTGGCGGGGACATTAACGGCGGTATCCAGGATGTGAGGCAGCTGTTTACGCGGCCGGTCCTTCGGCGATCGCCCTATACCACCTCGGCCAGGGGTATCTATATCTGCTCTTCATCGACGCCTCCTGGTGGTGGCGTACACGGTATGTGCGGCTACCACGCCGCCAAAAAAGCCTTGAAAGACATGTTTAACCTCGAAGCTCCAACTATTTAAAACACTTCACTTTATAAAACCTGCTTTATGTCATCGATTAATACCCGCTTTTCTCTTCACGAGGACTGGACCGTGGTCGTACTTGGAATTCTGATCATCATTTTGGCAATACTTGGAATCGTTGTTCCAGCGCCAGCCTTCAGCTGGAGCAATTCCGCAGAGCTCAGCAACGCGGTCTTGTCGTCCTCGAATCTACAATCCATAGCGCTGCAATTTCTTGCCGTTTTGATAGTTGCTATAATGGGAGCTTTCTTAACCTCCAAGCCTCTCAAAAATCTGTTGATCACCTTTCCCTCCGTCTATTTCCTCACCCTGATAGCTCTTATTCTGGCAGGCAATCAGCAGGTTAAGAACCTGAATCTGGAAGCGGTGATCTTTAGTTTGTCCATAGGTCTGATCATCAGTAACTTTTTTCGTCTGCCGCAATGGTTCAAAGACACACTATCCACGGAACTTTATGTGAAAATAGGCCTCGTTCTGCTGGGTACTACAATTATTTTCGGGGACATTCTGAAGGCCGGTTCGCTGGGACTGATACAGGCACTGGTAGTCGTCCTCTCCGTATGGTACTTCGCTTTCTGGCTTTGCCGGAAGTTAAAAATCGACAACGAGCTGACCATGATGATTTCCAGTGCGGTCTCCATCTGTGGAGTGTCGGCTGCCATCGCTACCTCGGGTGCCATTAAGGGAGATTCAAAGAAACTCTCTTACGTGATTTCGATGGTGCTGATCACGGCGATCCCCATGATGATCATCATGCCTTATATCGCCAGTTACTTCAATTTTCCCGACGAAGTTACAGGTGCCTGGCTGGGCGGCAGTATAGACACTACAGGTGCTGTAGTTGCTTCCGGAAGCCTGGTAGGCGATAGGGCGCTGGAAATCAGTACGATCGTTAAATTCTCACAGAACGTATTGCTGGGTGTCGCAGCTTTTGCTATCTCCATTTACTGGACTTATACCAACAATCCGCTCGCTACCAGGGAGGATACCAAACCTACCCTGGGTGTCATTTGGGAACGCTTCCCGAAGTTTGTGCTCGGCTTTATAGGTGCCTCCCTGATCTTCTCGTTTTTCGTTCCAACGGAAGTCAATGCGGAAATTAAAGGCAGCCTGAAAAGTCTGCAAGGCCTCTGGTTCGCGCTCGCTTTCACCAGCATCGGGCTCGAAACACGTTTCGCTGATTTGTTTAATAAGGACAGCAGGAAGCCGCTCTATGCTTTCCTCATCGCGCAGCTGTTTAATATCCTGGTTACCCTTGTGATTGCCTTTATGCTGTTTGGTTCCTAGTGGCCGTTGCGACATTCGTCGAGCTTGATTCCCGGGACGAAATAAATCCTGATTCACCAAGATTATAGCGAAAGTTTCCTGAAGTATCGGCTTTATACGGCTTCTGTTTCGGATCCATGTCCTTTGCTATGTACCCCCGTTTTTTCCGTGTTGAGGGCGTGTTAAGTCCGACTTCTGCTAGCTAAAGTCGGACTTAACACGCCCTCAACACCGGTTTAATAGGGCTTCATATAAAGGAGTTACCAGAACGAGGGAAGAGATTATAGCAGCCTGATCTGGGTCGAGCGGATCATAATTTCATCCTGTTCGAGATCGTTCTGAAGCTGCTTCTTCCAGCGTTGCCAGTCATCCTCGTCAATATTGTCCGTCATGATTTCATAGATGACGATGGTATCTTTAACGGGCTTATCGTTCGCCGGTTTCCACAGTCCGGTAGCGGGGGCCTTGCTGTGAATAGTTAGCCCGCCAAACTTTTCGGTCAGCTCATTCTTAAGATCTGCGAATATTTTTTCAGGAAATCTGTTCCCCTGGGAATCGTAAAGGGGTAGGAATAGTTCAATAAGATGCATAGGATAATGTCTTTCTTCGGAAGATGAACCGGAGAAAGTGCTTCAGGTTTTGCGTGAGCGACAAAAAAATCCTGTTAAACAAAAAAAGCATCCTGTGAGAGGATGCTTTTTATCAATATATAAAATGAGTTTTAATTAACCGATCTTAACATTAATAGCGTTTAGGCCTTTTCTGCCTTGTTCAACGTCGTAAGTTACTGAATCATTCTCACGAATGTTATCTAACAAACCTGAAGAATGAACGAAGATTTCGCTGTCACCATTCGCTGGTACGATAAATCCAAAACCTTTTGTCTCGTTGAAAAATTTTACTGTTCCTTGTTGCATTGTATTTTAATTAATTATCCAAATGTACAATAATTTATTGATTATTAGGCAGTATCGAAAATTATATTTTGTCACATGACGCTCATGTGTTAATCGGCAAGTGGATTCAAACCATGGCGAGGAGGTTTTGTTTAATCTGAATGGAGTTTAATATTAGTATATCTGACATCGTGAGTATGTGTATGTCTGTTCTTTGCGGAGGCATAATCGGGTTCGAACGAGAATATAAAAGTAAGTCTGCAGGTTTTCGAACGATCGTCCTGATTTCCCTGGGTTCCACAATATTTACTATAGTATCCGGATATGGAGCAGGCTCGGACGATCGTATTTCAGCAAATATCATTACGGGAATTGGCTTTATCGGTGCGGGTGTGATCTTTAAGGATCAGGTTTCGATAAGAGGGCTGACTACAGCAGCAGTGATCTGGACCTCGGCAGCTATAGGAATGACAACAGGGATTGGATATCACGCGCTGGCATTTCTCTTTACTATTATTACCCTTATTATATTATTAATGGTATCTAAGGTGGAAAAGCTCATTGGAGCGCTGCAGAAACAGAAGATTGTGAGCGTAACCTTTAATCACTCCGATCTCAACCGGATTCAGGCACTGGAGCGATCGTTCAATAATGCCGAACTGAATATCGAGCGACTGGAGTTGAGCAAGGATAACGGGAGTCTTAGCGTCCTGTGGCAGGTGACGGCTACCAAGAGGTCGTTCACTGAACTCAATGAGCGGCTTGCAGGTGTGGCGGAGATAATTAGCTTTAGTTAAAGCAAGTTACGTTTCGTGGCGCGGTATCCACAGATATCGAATTGGGGCTTAATTCCCCAATGTAGTCTGAGATATGTCCCCAGTTCGGGGTGTCGACTGCCCATGTTCAGACGATTGCTTGCTTCGTTTTTCAGCCGCTCCATCTGAACTGCCGATTTTACCGCCGGACTGATATTTATTTCCTGGTGGAATAACGGTTTAGCCATTTTATAGTCGGCTGAACAATAACTGGGTGAGAGAAAAGATACAACTTATTTACAGTTGCTTGATTATCTGATTATTATTCATGTGTGGTTGTATGTTATATTTAATATAGTAGTTCTAATGGCCATATTTGCAGGTTGTTAATGATTGAAACATATTTTAAAAAGTGAAGTATTGTTACTCATACTGAACCTTAAATCGTTCAGTATCTTATGAAAATGTGTTGAAATACCATCTCATAGGAAATTTTATTGTGAGATCGGTACAGTACTTGTCTTAGATATTTCAACGCGTTAACAAACAAACCTTATCGATTTTTAAATTAACAAACTCTCAAAAACTATGGAAATTCATTACGGTCAAATCCTTGAAAAAGTTGTACGAAGAAACGGTCATTCAATCAGTGATGTCGCCAGGTTGACAAATGTCAACAGACGTTCCGTTTATAACTGGTTTAATCAGCAACAGCTGAAGGCTGACATCATCTTCAGAGTAGGTTGTGTCATCAATCACGACTTTTCAATTGAACTGCCTCATTTATTTACTTCAGAAGACTTCGAAAGAGGATTTAAAAAAGCATCTTTCTCCATGAGTATCGAAGATTCGACAGAAGACGAGGCTCAGCATTGGAAAGATAAATATATCAGCCTGTTGGAACAATACAACGAGCAATTGGCACACCAGCTATCAATAGCGGTTTAAACGATACCTATACACCAATCTTATCAAAAGCCTGATTCTCATGGAGAGTCGGGTTTTTTTGTTTCGGCGCATTTCTGAATTATGAGAATACTTGTTTTTCCCCGGGGCGCTCTTTACCACAGTTAGAGCAAAATTTCGCAGTTCTCGGGTAAATAGGAGCCTGGCAATACTCGCATTTCTCCTTCGCTTCTTCAGTAGCTCTGGCCATTTCGACCGATACAATGCCTGTTGGTACTGCTATAATCCCATAGCCGATAATCATTAATATGCTCGCCAGAAGTTGTCCCATCGGAGTTTGGGGCGATATATCTCCGTATCCCACCGTTGTTATAGTCACAATTGCCCAATATATGGAAACAGGTATGCTCGTGAAACCGCTTTTATCCCCTTCGATAATGTACATCAGCGTGCCGATGATCGTTACCAGTGTGATCACACTCAGGATGAAAACGATGATTTTGTGCATACTGGACTTCAGCGCCGTGCTCAGGATATTGCCTTCATAGAGAAATCGGCTGAGTTTAAGAATCCTAAAGACCCGCAGCAGGCGGAAGGCGCGCACTACCACAAGATATTGTCCGCCTGTAAGAAACAAACTCAGGTAACCGGGAAGAAAAGCGATGAGATCGATTAAGCCTAAAAAGCTGAAAATGTATTTCAGAGGCTTGCGCGAGCTATAGATCCGCAGGATATACTCGATGGTAAATATAATGGTGAAGAACCATTCGGCCGCACGGATATAGGAAAGGTAATTCTGCCTGATACTGGCGACGCTTTCCAGAAAGACCGATAGTATGCTGAACAAGATAAGCCAGAGGAGTACCAGGTCGAAAAGCTTTCCGGCAGGTGTGTCTGACCGGAACACGACCATGTATATTTTTCTGCGTAAGAGTTCGTTCGACCTAAGCTTCATGTTCGGTTATTCATTTGCTGGAGAAGCAAATTTACAATAATGTGGCTACAGAATGTTGATGATTGAAAGATGCTTGAGATAAAGTAATATTTCAAAAATGCATTGAATATTGGTTGATTAGAGCTATTTTAGCGTTTCGGGAACGTTACCGTAAAAAACTGCTATTTATTATAATCTATAAAGTATGAGAACATTTCTCTTTTTAGTTTGCTTATGCTTGGCTATGTCTCACAGTACTCAAGCACAGGATATGAAGTCTCCTAACGGCAAATTTTCGCTCAGATTTTCACTGCAAAGCGACGGCACCCCTGTGTACAACCTGCAGTATAAAGGCAAGGAGGTGATTAAGCCAAGTAAGCTTGGTTTTGAGCTGAAACGACTGAAAAAGGATGCTGCTTCAGGTGGTGATATGAACCAGAAGGTTGCTAACGATGAATCTTCGCTGCATGATAATTTTACGCTGGTGGACACAAAGACTTCGACGTTTGACGAGACCTGGACGCCCGTTTGGGGAGAGGTAAAAACGATCCGCAACCACTACAACGAGATGGCGGTGACGCTGAGTCAGAAAGGCACCAACCGGCAGATGCTGATCCGTTTCAGGCTGTTCGATGAGGGTCTTGGCTTTCGCTATGAGTTCCCGCATCAGAAAGATCTGACTTATTTTGTAATCAAGGAAGAAAAAACGCAGTTTGCGATGACGGGTGATCATACAGCATTCTGGATTCCTGGAGATTACGATACACAGGAATACGATTTCACTACTTCCAGGCTATCTGAGATCAGGGGATTAATGCCAAAAGCCATCACGGCTAACGTCTCTCAGGCGTCGTTTTCGCCCACCGGGGTGCAGACCTCATTGATGATGAAGACAGACCAGGGTATCTATATCAATTTGCATGAGGCTGCCCTGATCGACTATGCTTGTATGCATCTTAACCTGGATGACAAGAATATGGTGTTTGAATCATGGTTAACTCCCGATGTAAAGGGTGATAAGGGATACATTCAGGCGCCCTTTAATACGCCATGGAGAACGGTAATCGTTAGCGACGATGCACGAGATATCCTGGCTTCAAAGATGACATATAACCTGAATGAGCCTTCCAAGATCGAGGATACCTCATGGATCAAGCCGACGAAATATGTAGGGGTATGGTGGGAGATGATCACCGGCAAGAGCTCATGGGCTTATACGGATGAGTATCCTTCCGTTCAACTGGGTGTTACCGACTATACCAAGGCTAAGCCGAATGGTAAGCATGGTGCTACGACCGAGAATGTGAAGAAGCATATTGACTTCGCCGCCGAGCATGGCTTTGATGCCGTACTGGTAGAAGGCTGGAATCAGGGATGGGAAGATTGGTTCGGTAATTCTAAAGATTATGTATTCGACTTTGTAACGCCCTATCCGGATTTTAATGTTGCAGAGATCAGGGATTACGCGAAATCGAAGAATGTGAAGATGATGATGCATCATGAGACATCCAGCTCCGTACGTAACTACGAGCGTCAGATGGATAAGGCGTATCAGTTTATGAAGGATAATGGTTACGATGCCGTGAAGAGCGGTTATGTGGGGAATATTTTGCCAAGAGGAGAAAATCATTATAGCCAGTGGATCGTGAACCATTATCAGTATGCGCTGGAAAAGGCGGCTGAATATAAAATTATGATCAACGCGCATGAGGCTGTGCGCCCTACAGGAATCGCGAGAACTTATCCGAACCTGATAGGAAACGAATCAGCCCGCGGTACGGAGTATCAGGCGTTTGGAGGCTCGAAGCCCAACCATGTAACGCTACTTCCTTTTACCAGACAGCTGGGCGGTCCGATGGATTACACTCCGGGGATCTTTGAAATGGACGTCAGTAAGTTGAATCCGGACAATAATTCGCATGTGAACAGCACAATTGCCAATCAGCTGGCGCTTTATCTGACGATGTACAGTCCGCTGCAGATGGCGGCTGATCTTCCGGAAAACTATATGAAATTCCCCGACGCGTTTCAGTTTATCAAGGATGTAGCGGTTGACTGGGATGACAGCAAATATCTGGAAGCAGAGCCCGGAGCGTATATCACCGTAGCACGGAAGGCGAAGAAGACAGGAAAGTGGTTTGTTGGAAGTGTTGGCGGAAACGAGCCGAGAACGTCGAAAATAGGCTTTGGATTTTTGGAGCCGGGTAAAAAGTATATCGCTACGCTTTATACAGATGCAAAAGATGCGCATTACAAAACAAACCCTCAGGCCTATACGATTCGCAAAGTTGTGGTGGACAGTAAGTCTAAGCTTTCGCAGTTTGTTGCTGCGGGGGGTGGATACGCGATCAGTTTAGAGGAAGCGAACAAGGCACAACTAAAGGGAGTGGCTAAACTATAAAAGTACATTTAAGCCAGGGTTTAGCAATGTTTTTGATTAGGAGAGCGGTTCCACTTTTTGTGGGCCGCTTTCTTGTTTAATTGCGGTAACCTTAACAGCGACGTCTGTGGATTTTTTCCAGATCCATTCTAAAGGACCGGATTTAAACTTCGACATCCAGATAGCGCATATTGGGCTCAGGAGTATGAAGCTGCCGATGCCGACGGTAAGTGCCCACAATAATCCATTTGCGGCCAGCCAATCGTGGATCATATAGATGTAGAGCGATTGCAATATGTAGAAGGTAAGTCCCATTTTCCCGATGGGAATAAGGAAGTTCAGGAACCGCTGTGAACTGAATTTATGTAGCATCACGATAATCGCGATATAAGTAAATGTGAGGGAGATCTGCTGAAACCGGGTTGCAATCGTAATAAAAAGATCGATGTTACTCAGTTCAGGATTTCTTCTTGCACCCGTAAGATAAATAGTAGCCAGAACACCGGTGCTGATCGTGGCCAATGTGATACTGATGAGAAGCAGTCTCTTCAGGTCTCTGAGCTTCACGTCCAGGAAGTAGTTTATCTTCCCGACATAAAACCCGAGATAGAAGAAAGTTGCAATGACGTAGAGTCGTCCGTCGGTAAACAAATACCAGTTGTATTTATCGACGATCTTTGCATTGAAGATCCTGGTAAGGATGCTCGTTTCTATATCGAAGTCTCGGGTAATACCGAGTGCCGGAATAACGATACTGAGCAAAAAGAAAAGCAAGCTTAAAAGGAGAAGGGTTTTTTCTTTTAGATTCCTGCTGCTGAGTAGCAGTAGACCCAGTAAAGCATATGCCTGCAGGATATCGCCTACGTAGAAAAGAAAATGGAGGCTACCGATAACAAATAAGATTGCGAGGCGCCAGATGTAGGGTTGGACAAAGTTGGATCTCCGCCCCAGGGAATTTTGAAATTGTATATGAAAGCTGAGCCCGAACAAGAATGAAAAGATGGTAAAGAACTTGTTGGACAGCAGATTCAGATAGGTGATGTTGATCATGGCGTTGACCTTTGGCGGGTAACCTTCATGTTCATATAGTACGACTGAGAACAGATGGGTTATAAAAATTCCCAAAAGCGCAAATCCTCTGAGCACGTCGAGTGTTTCGAGTCTGGGTATTTTCATGTCTTCAAATTAAGAAAACCAAGACTGAAAATAGCCCCTTAATCACGTAATGCTCTCTGTTGTACTGCTTCTGTTAGGTTATTGTGCAGTTTGTGGTAAGCCCATTTAACTTGAAGGCAAGTTTCCGTGCAACAAAAGTTATATCATCTGACACATTCTTGTTAGCCTGTTGACGTTCCGAATCTTAACTTTGTGTTGCACTAACCCAAATTGCCTGTTATGAAAAAAATTTTAATGACCCTGCTCGTTGTATCATGTATGACAGCGAATACTGCCAGGGCACAACAGGGCGCTGCTGTCGGAGCGGGGTCGACCTACTCAAATCCTCTTTCCATTGCCTTTGGTGACCCCTTTGTTTTGAAAGACGGGGACATGTATTTTATGTACGGTACGGGCGGCGGAGCAAAGGACGGTTTCTCGGTGTACTCTTCTCCGGATCTCAAGAGCTGGAAGGACGAAGGTCAGGTATACTTTGGTAATAACAAAAACGGCTGGGGAACCGGGGCCTATTGGGCGCCCGAGGTTTACAAGCGGAATGGTAAGTATTACATGTTCTATAGTGCGCAGTGGCGTCATAATCCCACCAAGGAAGAAGAGAACTTCAAGATTGGTGTAGCTGTGGCCGACAAGCCGACAGGGCCTTTTGTCGACATGCAGGATAAACCCATATTTGATCCCGGCTATCCGATCATTGATGCGAACGTTTGGTTTGAGAACGGGAAGACGTATCTATACTATTCGAGATGCTGTTACAAGCATCCGGTAAAGAGCGAAGTTTCGGAATGGGCGCGAAAAAAAGGATGGTATAAAGAAATCGAAGAGAGCTGGGTTTACGGGGTGGAGATGAAGAATGATTTCAGCGGTGTTATCGGCGAGCCCGTATTGCTGTTGCGCCCACCGGTGAAAATGGATATCGCGGAGTGGGAGAGCAGATCTGTCACCTCCAGGGAGGTGAACCGCCGCTGGACGGAGGGATCATTCATTTTCAAAAAGGAGGATACCTATTATATGATGTACTCGGCCAATAACTTTGACGGACAGAATTATGCGGTGGGTTATGCGACGTCGAAGTCGCCGCTGGGTCCCTTCGTTAAAGCTGCCAATAATCCGGTACTGCAGAAGAACGGAAGGGTTACGGGCACCGGCCATAACAGCATTACGATGTCGCCTGACGGAAAGGACATGTTATGTGTGTATCACGGAAGAACAAAGGCTACCGGACATGAGAGACTTGTATTTATCGATAAAATGGAGGTACGTAAAGATGGGAAGCTGGTGGTTTATGGACCGACAATGAAGGACTAACCTTTCTAGTTGATCGCAGTATTCAGTAGTAAATTTCAAACCTGAATTTGTATGTTTACGGTCAAACTGCATAAGACCAATTATGAAGACGATAAACCTTAGGAGTTTAATACTAACGGTATTAATGGGAGGCCTGATTCCATTTACAGGCAATTCTCAAGAGAAGCTATACCAGGATCAGTTCCCTTTACGTGATATAAGCCTTCTGGATGGCCCGTTTAAACGGGCCAGAGACCTGAACCTGAAAGTGTTATTGCAATACGATGTAGACCGTTTATTGGCACCTTACCGCAAAGAGGCTGGTTTACCCAAAAAAGCTGAAACGTATCCCAATTGGGATGGTCTGGATGGTCACGTCGGAGGTCATTATCTGTCGGCCCTGGCGATGAATTATGCCGCTACCGGAAATGCCGAGTGTAAAAGGCGCATGGAGTATATGATCAAGGAGCTCAGGGAATGTCAGGAAGCTAATGCGAAAAACAATACACAATGGGGGCGGGGTTATGTTGGCGGTTTCCCGAACAGTGCCAGGTTATGGTCGGCCTTTAAGAAGGGCGACTTAAGTATCTATAATTCCGCATGGGCTCCTTTCTATAATTTACATAAGATGTATGCCGGTTTGCGAGATGCCTGGTTATACGCTGATAATAAGGAAGCGAAAGATATGTTCCTTAAGTTTTGCGACTGGGGTATCGACATTACCGCGGGCCTGTCTGATGAGCAGATGGAAAGGATGCTGAACATGGAGCATGGCGGAATGAATGAAATGTTTGCCGATGCTTATCAGATGACAAAGGACAACAAATATCTGATGGCTGCAAAAAGATATTCGCACAGGCAATTCCTTGACCCCTTGTCGAAGGGAGTTGATAATCTGGACAATAGACACGCCAACACGCAGATTCCTAAATTTATTGGTTTTGGCCGGGTAGGTGAACTAAGCGGTGACGAACAGTATGCGAAGGCGGCGAGCTTTTCATGGGAGACCATTACACAAAACCGTTCGCTTGCATTTGGTGGAAACAGCCGCAGGGAACATTTCCCCAGTGAAACATCGGCTTTCGACTATCTGCTGGTTACCGATGGACCGGAGACCTGCAATACCTATAACATGCTGAAGTTAACGGAAGACTTGTTCCGCGAGCAACCGGAGGCGAAATACATGGATTATTATGAGCGGGCTACGTTCAATCACATCCGTTCCACTCAACATCCGGAGCATGGCGGCTATGTTTATTTCACGTCTGCCCGGCCACGTCAGCACCGCAAATACTCGGCACCGAATAAGGCCATGTGGTGCTGCGTAGGTACCGGAATGGAGAATCATGGGAAGTACAACCAGATGGTTTTTTCGCATTCAGGCGACAAGCTCTTCTTAAACCTTTTTATGGCTTCACAGCTTAGCTGGAAAGAAAAAGGTGTGGAGATTAAGCAGGAAACTGCTTTTCCATTAGAAGAGCAAACCAAGCTGACGGTTACAAAAGGTAAAGCAAAATTCAATCTGCTGGTCAGGTATCCCGGATGGGTAAAAGAAGGTGCGCTTAAAATATTGATTAACGGGAAAGCCTTTAACTATTCTGCCCAACCCTCTTCTTATGTGAGTATTAACAGAGAGTGGAAAAAGGGAGACAGGGTTGAGCTTGTCTTGCCCATGAGAAATACCATCGAACGTATGCCTGACGTGCCGGACTATGTCGCGATCATGCACGGTCCGATATTGCTTGGTGCTAAAGCAGGGACAGAAGATATGGGAAGCCTGGTTGCCGGAGAGGGACGCTTCGATCAATATACCGGAGGTAAAATGCTACCCATAGACAAAGCCCCGATCATTATTGACGACAATATTGAAAATATCGGCGACAAACTGGTGCCAGTAGAAGGAAAGCCCTTGCATTTTAAGTTAAATGTGGCTACGAAAAACCCTCTGGAGAACATGGTACTGGAACCTTTTCATCAGATACACGATTCACGGTATATGATCTACTGGCTGGCCCTAAACGAGAGAAGGTATGAGCGATACAGTGATTCTCTTTCAAAGACTGAAGAAAAAAGATTGGCGCTCGACAGACGCACCGTTGATAAGGTGAACACTGGTGAACAACAGCCGGAAACCGACCATAAGATGCAAAGTAAAAACTCGCGGACCGGCAATAATTTCGATGAAATGTATCGCGAGGCTGGCAACGAGGGTTATTTTAGTTATGATTTGGTAACTAACTCTGAAACAGATTTGAAACTATACGTACGGTATTGGGGTGCTGAATGGGGAACAAGGAAGTTTGACATCTATATTGACGATAAGAAGTTAATAACAGAAAACAATACTGACCGATGGAACCAGTCGCAGTTTCAGGACGTTGAATATTCCATCCCCAATGCTATGCTTCAAGGGAAGGAAAACGTCCGGGTTAAATTCCAGGCTCTTCCCAACAGTACAGCGGGAGCGGTTTATTATGTCCGCCTGGTCAGGGAAAAGTGATAAGTTATTTATTTCCTATTTGTAGTCTAAACGCCTTTTATAAACTAAACCATCACGCAATGAAAATTTTTTTTGCCAAGATCCTCGCTGTAATGCTTTGTCTAACGGCCATTATGGCTTTTATTCCATATGAGCAGCGTTCCGAAAAGCCAATTTACCTCAATACCGCTTACAGTTTCAAGGAAAGGGCGGCAGACCTGGTATCCAGAATGACGCTGGAAGAAAAAATGAGTCAGCTGGGCAATACCATGCCGGCTATTCCGCGTCTCGGTGTCAATAAATATGACGTCTGGGGCGAGGCACTTCATGGCGTGATGGGGCGGAATAATAATAGTGGGATGACGGCTACATCTTTTCCGAACAGTGTGGCTGTCGGCTGTACCTGGGACCCGGAGTTGATTAAACGTGAAACTAAAGTCATCGCCGACGAGGCACGCGGCTTTAATCACGAACGAATTTTTACGTTAACATATTGGTCGCCGGTGATCGAACCAGCCCGCGATCCTCGTTGGGGTCGTACCGCAGAAACCTTTGGAGAGGACCCCTTCCTGGTATCGGAAATTTCCAGAGGCTTCATTCAAGGATTAATGGGGGACGATCCAATATACCTCAAAACGGTTCCTTGCGGTAAGCACTTTGTGGCCAACAATACCGAATATAACCGCCATACGGGCTCGTCTGATATGGACGACCGGGACTTGCGGGAGTTCTATCTGCCACCTTACAAGGCGTTGATTGAAAAAGATAAGCTGCCTTCTGTGATGACTGCCTACGGAGCCGTAAATGGCACACCTATGTCGGCACATGAGTTTCTGGTGGATTCTGTCATCCGCCGCACCTACGGGATGGACGGCTATATAACAGGCGATTGTGGTGCGATATCCGATATGATAGGAGGGCACAAGTATGCAAAAGATGGCGCGGAGGCCACCGCTATGGGTCTTACTGTGGGTGTGGATAGTGACTGTGGTGATGTGTACCAGGTAAGCGCGATTGAGGCTTTAAAAAGAGGGCTGATCGATGAGGCTCATATCGACAGGGCACTTGTCAATATGTTTACTATTCGCATGAGGTTGGGGGAGTTTGATCCTCAGAATATAGTTCCCTTCGCCGGTATCCGGCCCGATATTATCAATGATCCTTCTCACAATGACCTGGCACTGGAAATTGCTACTAAAACTCCTGTGCTGTTGAAGAACAATCAGCTTGCCAAGACAGGGCAAAAAGCTTTGCCCCTTAAGCCGGCGAACATCAGGAAAATCGCAGTATTCGGTCCAATGGCTAATAAGATCGAACTGGGGGATTACTCCGGTCCGGTAGAACCCGCTTTGCAAAGTACACCATTGGCAGGAATCCGGAACTATGTTAAGGAAAAGGGCCTCAATATCGAGGTGATGCACGCTGAAGGGGGAAATACAGAAAGAAGAAATGATTTTTTTACTCTAAATAGCTTTTCCACGGTCACCAAAAGTGGCACAGTAAAAGACTACGACGCCACTAAATTTGATAATGCGGCCAAAGGGCTCATCACGGAGCCGAGGTTCGGACGCGTGTCTGTAAGAGGTATTAAAAATGGCGATTGGACATCTTACGGCAACATCAACGTAGGCGAACTGGATTCCATGAGATTTAACTTAAGTGTGGCCTACGATGGCGGCGTTATTGAAGCAAGGGTAGGATCGCCAACAGGTAATATTATCGCCTCACAAACAGTAGCGGCTAAAGCGCCGGCGGGCGGTGGAAGTCCTTTCGGCGGCAGGAACATTACGGTGGCTGCAAAAGTAAATACCCTGGGCATAAATGGTCCACAAGAGGTGTATTTGGTTTTTAAAGAGCCCGAGGCACCTGCTACGGATAAGCAGACCCTTCAACTGGCGGCCTCTGCCGATGTGGCGATTATTTTTGTGGGTACAGATCAGAGCACCGGACGTGAAGAGTCAGACCGTTTTTCTCTGGCCTTACCAGGGAACCAGATGGCGCTTATTAAGGCTATATCGGCTGCAAATCGGAATACCATTGTCGTTATGCAAACCATGGGGATGGTAGAAGTGGAAGCTATTAAAAACAACGCGAATATCCCAGGGGTCATTTTTACGGGGTATAACGGTCAGGCGCAGGGTGCCGCAATGGCGAAAATCCTGTTTGGCGAAGTTAACCCCGGCGGAAAGTCAACGCTAACCTGGTATAAATCGGTTAACGATCTTCCTGATTTCAATGACTATACACTGAGGGGTGGAGCAGGCAAAAATGGCCGTACCTATTTGTATTTCAACAAAGATGTTTCGTATGAATTTGGTTACGGACTTTCGTATACAACCTTTGATTACAGCAATTTTAAGATCAATAAAAATACGATGACGCCTAAGGAAAAAGTAACCGTTTCGGTCGATGTTAAAAATTCAGGCAAGGTAGACGGGGATGAAATTGTGCAACTGTATGTGAAAACACCTGAAAGTCCGGCGGCCCTACAACGCCCCATTAAGAGGTTGAAAGGTTTTAAACGGGTTACCATCCCAGCAGGGCAGACCAAAACGGTGCACATTGAGGTAGATGCTTCCGACCTTTGGTTCTGGGATGCAGAGAACGATAAAATCACCTTTGACCAGGGTAAGTATGTATTCGAAATAGGGGCATCATCCAAAGATATACGGGGGGAGGTTGCGGCCACCATGACCGGTACCTACAAGGCAGTATTGAAGACCGTGGTAGCAAGCTCGGATAAGATCGTTTTGACGCCTGGAAACACTGCTCTTTCCCGCCTTACTGCAAGCTTGTCTGACGATAGCTTTTTAGATCTCAGCCGGGCAAAAATTACTTATAAAAGTAACAATCCAGCGGTGGTTTCAGTTGACGCAACCGGGAAGGTAAGTGCAGTGCGTCCGGGGGTTGCCACCATTTTTGCAGAAGTAAGTTATGATGGCAAAAAATTGTCGGGCAGTTATCCTGTCAAGGTAATGCCGAACCTCAAGCCCGGATCTGTTACGGTAAACGGAAAGGCAATTCCCGGATTTAGTGCCGATGTGCGTGCATACAGCTATTTGATGAGTAAAAAGTCTGCTATCCCGGTAATTAAAGCTACGGCTGCCGATAAGAACATTTCCGTAGATATAGAGCAGGCGAAGGGGATACCGGGAACCGCGGTAGTCAATTTCATCGATCACCTTACTTTCGAGAAAAACTCTTACTATATTAATTTTGATGTGGCGTCGGTGAGCGACGAGTTTAACGCTTCTTCGGTAGGGAAACAATGGCAATGGTTAAGAGAGAATCCCGCTACTCGCAACTTGTCAGCCAAGCCCGGAGCACTGACCATCACTACAGAACCGGGAGACGTTTCTGAAGCAAGTAATAACGCCAAAAACATCCTGTTACAAAGTGCCAATAACGATTGGATGATAGAAACAAAGCTTGTAGCTTCAAGAACGCCTGCCCAGCCGGAAAATGCGGGACTGCTGGTTTACCAGGATGACGATAATTTCCTGAAATTGATGTTCCGGGCAGTTATCAAAACGACCAGGCAAACGGGTGTGCAGCCAGGATCAATAGATCTGTTGATTGAGGAAAACGGGATCGCTAAATCGATGAAGTGGGTCGATCTGAAGGAAGAGATCACGGGCAATAAAGATTTAAGTCTCAGGTTGGAGAAAAAGGGCAGTGTCTATACCGCTTATTATTCTTTAGATGGTGTTAAATTTAACCAGCTGGCTACTGCCGATATCATGTTGAAGGATATTAAGGCCGGATTGATTGCTGCTGATGGAGTGGTGACGCAAAGCATGACCAGCACCTTTTATTTCGATAAGAGCACCACCAAGCCAGGTACTCCATTTAACGTGTCGTTTGATTATTTCAGAATCAGCAATACGGGTTTAAAATAGCCTTTAGAGAATAGTCAAATTTGGTTCAGCCCTCTGATCAGGAATACCTGATCAGAGGGCTTTTTTAGTCGAACTCATGTAGGATGTTAAAACGGACTTTCAGAAACTTGTACGAGTAACTTTTCGAGCTGCTACAAGAGTCTTTGGTGTTCAAAGATAAAAAAGGGGGCAAAAGAAAAGCCCTTCTTGATATCAAAAAGGGCTTTTTCTACAAGTGACCTGGGAGAGGCTCGAACTCTCGACCCACTGATTAAGAGTCAACGACTTCGAATGTTTTTATTTGAAAAAAACCGCGTTTCTGATTTACTGGAGGCTAATTTAAGGATTTTTTGGATTAATGCAAATAGGGTTCTGACGTATTTGTGACGCTCTTAAACTACGGTATACACATGTTCTTCTTCTGAATTGAAAGCAACCTTCGCGGTTTACTAATGAGCGGGTGATAAAATAACTTTTGAAGCCTAAGTTCAACAGCTTAGGTAGATATTATATAGAAAGAACAATTGTTTTTAACTTTTAAAAATTCGGCGCCAAACAATTCAAACAATACAATTAGTTTGTATGTATGATACTTTTCGGCGATCATCGCCGAAAAGTTCAGTTTTTGTAAATAGGAATATTATAAACTATCAGTCTGACATCAACATCATCCGTCTTGTTGCCTGCCATCATTATTCTAGCAAGGTGCTTGATCTGCTTGGGGTTGACAAGTCTGACTGACATACCTGGGAGATGCCCGAACTCTCGACCCATTCATCAAGCTTGTCTGGCCGGAAACTTTGTTTTAAATGGTCTTGCTACCTGGAGGACGTCACAAAATGACTAATGTATTAGACAAATATTTCTAAAATTCATAATCTTCTTTCATTTTCAAATTATAATTCCAATTATTGCTTAAGAATTCACTACTTCGCAATTTCAGAATTCCTGGTCTTAAGTAAGCAAGTAATATCGGTGTCAACCAATTGTCAATCTGTAATAGCGTAGTATCTACTCCTTCTATTGAGACTATTAATTTTTATATACTGTGGACTATCTTAATTTTGTTACACTTGGGAGTGACATGCCGGACCCAGAACTTACTTTTTAAATGACCTAAAAGACAGATTCGATGCCGACACATCAGATCCTCAAATTGTATTGAAGACACTTCAATTTGTTAATTCCCCTGAGTATTCTCAGAAACTGGTGGATATTACGGTTCGAAAGGTGCCAGCCAATTCGGTCAGATAATGCCAGTTCTTTCGGTTCAAATGGTGCCAACTTAGTTTGATGTGACCATTTCCATTATGGTTCAAATGGTGCCACTATCGGACGGGAATCTACTAACGGAAAGCTATTGAGCGTAACGATTACGGTTCGTTTTGTGCCACTTTATAGATCAAGGAAACTACCTTGCCGCTTTACATATACAGCGACATGGCCAACATACTTGATCCGATGGACTTGAAACAAATAATTACATTACATCTTGATGGTACCAGCAACCGCAGGATAGGCTCAATACTAGGGATCTCCCGGAATACGGTTAACACCTATATGCAGCTGTTTGCAGCAAGCGGAATTTCATTGGAAGAACTCTTAGTCTTTGAGAATGCTGACTTATCTGAGTTGTTTTCCTCCCATACTACTGTTGACACAGAACGGCATAACGAGCTTATGCTATATTTCGAAGGGGTCAACCAAGCGCGGAATCATCCTGGGTTCACTTTTTTGCACCACTACCAGCAATACGTAGAGCAGGCCCAGGAACCATACAGTTACACCCAATTCCTTGAGCATTACCGTCGTAAATACCCTAAGGAGAAGGGCTCCATGAAACTTGATCACCTGGCCGGTGAGGAGATGTTTGTCGACTTTGCGGGAAAGAAGCTACATATAATCAATAAGGGAACCGGGGAGCTTATTGCCGTAGAAGTATTCGTTGCCATTCTCCCCTGCAGTCAGTACACCTACGTACGGGCATGTATGAGCCAAAAAAGGAGTGACCTGATTTCGTGCTGTACAGAGACCCTGCGTTTCTATGGCGGAGCACCCAAGGCCATCATATCAGACAACCTACGGTCAGCGGTCAATCGTGCCAGCAAGTATGAGGCGGATATCAATCGGAGCTTCAAAGACTTTGCCCGTCACTATAACTGTGTGATCAATCCTACGCGTGGGTACTCGCCTCAGGACAAAGCTTTGGTCGAGAATGCTGTGCACCTGGTCTATCAACGAATCTATTATCCATTGCGCGAGATGACCTTCTTCTCGCTGGAAGATCTCAACAAAGAGATCAGCATACTGCTGAAGAGTTATAACAATCTTCTGTTCAAGCGAAAGGAATCCAGCCGCATCGAACTCTTCCAGAGTATTGAAAGGCAGTATCTCAAAGAGTTACCAGCTCAGTCATATGAGTTAAAGGACTATAAAAGAGCTAAAGTCCAGAAAATGGGATATGTTTACTTCTCGCCCGACAACAGCTACTATAGCGTTCCCCACCGGTATATTGGAAAGGAGACCTCGATCCATTACACCCAAAGCCGGATCGAAGTATTCTATAACCAAGAAAGGATTGCCTTGCACCAGCGTAACCTGACCAGAGGAAGCTATAACACCAACAAAGATCACCTGAGTAGCACGCATCGGTTTTACTCTGATTGGAGCCCGGAGTTCTTCAGTAAAAAAGCAGCCTTACACGGGGAGCATGTACTAAAGTGTGTAGAAAAGATAGTGACATCGCAGGATTACCCTGAGATTGGCTACAAGCGAGCCTTGGGTGTGATCCAGCTATACCGGGCCTATGGCTCTCAGAGGCTCAACGATGCCTGCAAAAGAGCTCTGGATACGGATGCCTGCTCGTACAGCTGCATAAAAAATATCCTTAAAAATAATATGGACAAAGTGCCCCTGGCTGACGGACAGCCGGAGCAGGCACAGCCCCATATCCCTTTTCATAGTAATATACGCGGAGCCTCCGCATACCAATAACAACAAAAAGACAGAACAATGAACAATCAGACAATTGACAAATTACGGAGTATGCGCCTGGGTGCCATGGCCAGGTTACATCTTCAGCACGTGGAGCAAAACAGGCTTGAGGGAATGACATGCGATGAATATCTGGCCCTGCTGACCGATCATCAATGGGAGGATCGGGAAAACAATAAGACTGAGCGCCTATTGAAACAAGCCTCCTTCAGACAGAATGCCAACCTCGCTGACATCAACTACTCAGCAGAGAGGAATCTGGACAGAAATATGTTCGCCCGGCTTGGTACACTTGATTTTGTATCCCGAAAAGAAAATATCATTATCTGCGGCGCTTCCGGCACAGGTAAAAGTTACCTCTGTCAAGCACTGGGACACCAGGCCTGTCTATCGGGCATAAAAACACTGTATACGATTACAGCCAGGCTCTTTAAGAAACTAAAATTGAGCAAAGTGGATGGAACTTACCTCAAAGAACTGGAAAAGTTGACGAAAATGGAACTGCTTATTCTTGATGACTTTGGCCTGCAGGCTTTCGACAATCAAGACAGGGAAACGCTGATGGATATCATCGACGATCGCCACGGAAAAAAGTCAACCATGATATCCTCCCAGATACCCGTTTCCGCATGGTACGAAATTATCGGTGGTGAAGGCACTATTGCCGATGCAATCCTTGATCGTATAGTTAACTCATCCCACCGTATAGACCTCAAAGGGGAGTCCCTGAGAAAAGGAATATTGAAACAAGAATAGTACCGCCTTTTTTATATAATTGTACGATCTTTAAAGTGGCACGGTTTGACCGAAATAACTGGCACTATCCCTCCGAAATACCCACACCCGAAAGAACTTATGGATTTCGATTTTGAGCAACCTAAATAGCCCCTTTAACAAAAGATAGAAAAGGAAAATAGAACTGATTGCTTTAATATCAAATGTTAAAGAGGAGATTGTTTTTTATTCTTTTTGAGCTTTTTTCCGAGTCTATTAATTGCCAATTGCATTTCATGATTGGAGTAATCATTTTCTATTTTAGGAAAGGATGCAAAAAGTTTGTTCACCAGCTTTTGGTTTAGAAAGAGAGCAAAATTATCTGGCCATAACCTATCCTCGATGATAATATCCACTTGGTTATTGATCATGGATTTGAGAACATCATACGTCCACGTGGTGTCGAACAGCGTTCGAAAAAAAATATCTACGGCATCCCAATTCCGCTCTATTTGTTCACCAAGTTCGTCCCAATATTCAGGGTCGTCGCGGTAACCATCGATCAGAAGGTTTTCATTACGGCTTCCTATCCAATTTTTGATAAGTTCTTTATTGATCGGTAACTTGAATTCACCTGCTATTAGTTTACGATCCATCCAACACCTTTGGTTGAATATGAAGCCTGGATCATATTTTATTTCATCATAAAGCCCATTTTCGTGGGTAAAGCAATAGCCATTTATAATGCGGTCTTTGTACAATTTATATTGCTCACGAGTAAATGGATAGTAGGTACAAAGTAAACGCTGGGCAAACTCCGGGTGATCAAATAATAATTGGACGTTTTCATCAACGTAGGTCTCCTCGGTGATGGCCCAGAAAACACGTTTGTGAATAGAGTTAAATCTATCATCCCTAATCAACGCCACATTTTCCGCGTTTCTTTTGGCCTTGCCGCTATAATTGTAAGACCCGAGCAAGGTCAGATCCTCGTCTATGATCATAAACTTGCGGTGTAAAAAGCGCCCATCGATCTTCTTTTTGATCAATATCCCTATGGCTTGGAAATCGTTAGCAACGTCTAAAAAATACTGGTCATTGATCTCGTTATCATCAACCACCAGTTCTACTTGCAACAGTGAGTTCCGAAGCTTGGCCCGGTATAAAGCACGTTTAATAACGTTACTCGTTAGCCACGCCATAACTATCAATACAGATATTTTGGCCTCGCTGATCAATTTGACCACCACTGGTTCAATATTTTCAAAATGAGCCTTAATAACAATTTTTTGTTCCATGAAATTAGTTACTGAAATAATTGATGAAGCAGGAAGCCCATTTTCGATAAAAAGGTGTTGTCTACACCGTTCCGCTAACCTTAGCTTCAATAAATTTCAGGTTACGATCAACGATTTCTCTATAAGGATCTCGTATGACCAATGTTTTTATCTGATCTCCTTTGATCACTTTCTTAATAATGATCAAAAAGTATTTATCACCACGACGTCGCATACTATCAAATTCTGGACCTGTAATGTGGACATATGGTGTGTTGTCGACCATACCTTTTACCTCTATAGCGAGGTCATGCGAGTCTAAATAAAGGTCATGCCCGATGCCAACACTTTGGTCATCGATGGACTGGTCGGCTATTCTCGGGAGATTGAACCAACAGACCGATTTCGCCACGCTGGCATCCAGGCCTAATAGTTCCAATAAGCTGGGTTCAGCTTCAATAAGCTTTTTGTACACATAATACTCAGCCATTAAACCAATATCCTTACGTGCATCCTCTGATAGCTCCGCTCTTGGAATAGGCATCGTATGGTTTGTAGCCGGTCTACGGGTCACGGGGGCTGTAAAGACTGGTGAAGTGGCTGTATCCACTGCTGGGGTGAACAATTCGCTTGGTAAAGATGTGAATTGGTCAAGGTACTCCAGCGACTCTGCTAAAGTGAACTCTGTTTCCAGTTCGATCTGCTCGACCTCTTGATGCACAACTTTACTTACAGGTTTAAATGCTGGGTGAAGGTTGGGGTTAGTTGGGACCGGAACAACAATTATGGTGCCTCCTTCATCACGAGGTTTGTCAACATAATAATCTTCGGTGAGTAAATTTTGAATTTGCTCCACCCTTACAAGATCAATATCAAGATCAGCCGCGTATCTTCTTTTACTTTCGCCTTTTCTTACCGGGTCTAAAAGTTGTTCAAATACTAAATTTAACCGTTTAAGTTCCCTACCTGTATAATGTTCAAAATAATCCAAAAGCGCTTCGCTCAATTGGCGTGAACGGTATTGCACATTAGTTTCGATGTTAAGCCTTGCTTTATCTTTATCCCCGGTAGTGTAAAACAACTGCCTTAATTCTATCGTTTTATCGCCTGCGACGTAATGATAATTGACTAGTAATTGCTGGTGAATGTATAATTCGGCGGTTTTAAAATACTGGATATCAACATCCGTAAAATTGTTGTCGAGGTCGGCTTCGACAAACGCGATGACGAGCTCAAGATTTTTGACCGTTGAAATTAAACTTTGAACGTTGCCCGTACTGCCTAGGCTAAGCGCGAAAATTGAACTTATCGGCCGCCCAATATCCTTCGCATGTTTACCCCATTCGTTTTTGTCCCTCTTAGTAAATGAGAACGGGTTATCAATATATCGAAGTAACCCATTTGCCGAGAGTTTATCAAGTAATGCCTTTTCATCGATATGAATGCAATTTTCGCCTAATTCCCAATCATAGCTTTGATCAATAAGGCTTCGGCAAAGATATTTCCTCTTTTTCAATTCGGGCAAAGAAACATGCTGGCGGTGGGCATTGTAAAAATCGGACAGGTATGCTAAGAACCGGTGATAGCATTTCTCATAGTTACGCAGGTCGCTAATGCTGTTTAGATCCGTCGCCGCAACATGGTCCAGTAAGTTGTAAAAGTTTTGCGCAGATTTTATATTAAGGTGTTTTAGATCAAAATCTTCTATAAATTGTGCATGCAATACGTTATCCAGTTCGCCCACGGGGTAATAAGCACTTATAACTTGGTTGGCGGTTTTGATCTTTTCATCTTGGGTAAGGTAAATAACTTCCTTTGCGCGGTGAAGGGTCTCCGGTTGACCAGCTTGCTTTGCGGGGATCCAAGCTAATTGTTGCAATAGCCGGTAGGCAGCCGAAGACCGGGTCTTTTTCTTGTCGTCATAGGACTGCCCATCGACAGCCATTTTTGCGTTATATCTATTGGTAATTATAAAAAGCCGGTAGGTCGGCCAAGCATTGCACCACGCTATTGCAAACTCTGCTGATAAGTAATATGGTTGATGTAAGGCCCTGTCGTTCGTAATGATCGTGTGGCTATCATTATCCTCGAAAGTAGTTTCTCCTTCTACTATATAAATAGCCGGGATGGTCCAAACGCCTAAGCGGGCTAAAAATGATCGCCAGCTTTCTACATCATTGGTGATACCAAGCGCGGTCCAATCAATTGCATCGAAATCTTGGTTGTAAAAAGAACCATAAAGAAAGTCGTCAAAGTAAACCGGTGAATAGAGTGGCGACCGCCAAGACAAATTCTCCGTTTTTCTATTCTGGGTTGGTAAGTGAATAGATTCTGTTATCGATTGGCAAGCCGTATCATCGATGCTTTCAAATTGCTTTAGGAAATAGAGCAATTCCACGATGATCTTTTGATCTTCAGCTATAATAGGATTCTGCACCTTTAAAACCTTGATCGCGGTATTGATCAAGTTCTGCTCGTTGAATTCCCGCACCCCAAGGTATTTCCGTGCCTCTTCCCTGATCCTGTCTATCTTGATCTCGTTATTTAAAAAAGATACCGACGCGTCTAGTATCGCCGGCGACTTTAAATTAGAACGCCTTTGGTAGTAGATTTCTGTTTCGTTCGACTTAACTAGGGTATTATTTTGCGTGAGTAATACCTGCTTATCGGTGACCGTTAGTTTCCGGCTATTTAATAGCTCGTATAAACTGGTAAAAAACGCCGGGTCATCAACGAATTGTAGGCACTTCGCCTCGATATGATGCTTGATAGAAGAATCAGGCAGGTCAACCACGCCGCATTCCTTTTGCAACCACGATTTGATCCTCTCGCTTGGCGCTTTAAATAAACACTTTTCCCCCAAGAACCCATCACGGAAAACTTCGTATTCTGCTTGGGATACTAAGTAGATCTCGGATGGACTTTTATAGGCATTGCTGGGTTCATGGTATATAAAAGACGACGTACGCAATCCAGCCCGCAAATGATCATAGAACTTATCCAATTGGTTGTTGCTTTCACGCGTAAAGGCCAAGATCTCTAATTCTTGCCTTGCGAACTCCGCTTTGATCTTTTCAAGGAACGTCCCCGAGTAAAAAGCCGCGATTTGCTTGAATAGCGTTTGGTTTAAATAGCTGTCGGTCGCCAGTCGCTTACGGTCGAGGGTGACGGCAAATAGGCTGTGTATACTAAATGAAAGGCCTGTGCCGAAATCCATCCCGTAAAAAAGGTGCAAGCGAGCTCTCGGGGTAGGTTTAAATTTCCCGTCTTCGCCGATTTCTAGCAAATAGCGGCATTCAGCGCTGGTCGCATCCCCGAAAGATTCTAACTCTTCGGGTGAAAACCGTGCAATATCTGCCGGGGGTAATTCGAGAATTGTATCGTAAGACTTAAAGTTTCTTTTTGAGCCGCCAGTCGAAACTGTAACCGGGTTATGCTCATCATTCAAGGTTAAATCGGAATCGCCGATCTGTAGAAACTGAATAGCTTTTAAAAATACGAGGTCTTCTGGCGCAAGCAGGTTAGCCGCAACTAGGCTTGTCTTTCCTTTGAAGGCATCCTTTAATGGGAACCGAAAGATCGTGGTAAAGCCCTGTGTTGCAAGTACGGGGTATGCAGCCGTTATGTTTTCCTCCCGGTACATCGGGTACTGGAAAAGCGGCAATTCGGACGGTAAATGCTTGTTACCCAACTCTATTGCAGCGGCAGCTGTATTGAAGACGATCGTTCCGTAGTTTGTGATCACCTCCGGCGAATCCGTTATTTCAAGCACGGCACTGAAACCGATCCCTTTATGGCCGATGAAGTCCCTTGAATCCTTGGTTGATATAGCTGGAAAACAAAGACTGCGTACCCCCTTGCGGTCAAAAGGAATACCGTTATTGGCAAAATAAAGACAATCGTTTTCCAACCATGCTTTTATACTCCCATTTTTTACCCTGCCTGCAATAATGGCATCGCGTGCATTTTGTAGTAATTCTAAAAAGAAACGCGATTTGTACGAGGCTGCGAATAGCGCTTGGACTTTCCGTGCGGACTCTAAGGATTCTTCGCTGCGGTCGCGATGTTCGTCAAAAACCTCGCCCACGGCTGCGCGTAGCATAGCAGGCGTTTCGATCGTATTTTCAAGCATATTAATAAGGTATCGAGGCTTTGGGCCGGTCATAAAGATATATAATATTGTAAATAAGGGTATCAACTTTTACAGGTTGCCGTTAGAAACTTCCTTTAAGGATCCGCAATTCGCCTTACGGGATACAAATTTTTTGGTCATATTTACGTTATGCAACAACAACCCTCATTTGAACTAGGTACGGGCCCTGCGAACATAAATGCACTATCTAGGTTGATAACAACCAAGTGGGCCGAGGATGATCTAAATATAGGGTCGCTGGTGATCGTGCCGTGCTTTCATTGGATGAGTATGCTAGTGTGCAGATTCGTAAGTTAGATTAACCAAAAGTTCCTTGATAATCGATACTGAAAAGCATCTAGCGTACAAAAATTAGTAAATGAATTAACGAATCTGCACACTAGGCGCGTTTTAAACGTCCACTTGTATTGCTCACAGGCCTTGGAATTTTCTTTCAGCATTGAAAAAGAAAATGATGAAGGTGAATTAGTAGAAGACGTATTTTTTGACTGGTGATGATCTACTTATCATACCAGCTAGCTTGCGAAAAAAAATTTTAGAAAAAATGTTTTACAAATGTTTTACGACATGTTGGAATCACCTGTTAGCCGTCTAAAAATAAGAGAGTTACTAACGGGTTAAAATAGAACCGGAATCTGATATTCCTGTTCAGCAACCTCTCACTGAATTTTGTATTGCCCAGATATTTTACTGAGTTGACTATCGCAAAAGGATAAATTCATAGCAAGCGAGCTCTTGTAAATTTCCAAATTATGATTTAACTCCTGGTTACGAGAAGTAATCATATTTGAGAAGAAAACCCGATTATGTTTTTACCTCAGAAAACTCCGGCTTCCACATGCAAAACTGCTGGCCCCTAGTTAATTGCCTTGCAATAGACTTATCCATTTGGACCTTAGTTTGTAATCTTCAATGCTAATTTTTAAGTATTATACCTATTTTTTAGCGAAGTAGGTTGAATACTTTAAAAATGTTATTACATTAATGTATGATCTGCTCCAATAGCATGCGGGCGATTAGCAAGTTATTACTCCATACCATGTTACGTAGGAGATTAATTTAGGAGAAACAAGCTTGTGAGTTGACGTGTTTCATTTGTTAAATGCAAATAGAGAGATAGCTTTCTTAATGCGCTTATAAGAAAACATCTAATTGCAGGATTTTTGAAAGGAAATCGCCAAAGTCTGCAAGTCCTTCTCGTAGGCAGACCAGATTGTGAGTTAAAACGTCATAAAATCGACAAAGCGATTTTTGACCTTCCCAAGAAAAAGCCGTAAATTGGCCTCTGTAAGCTGGAAAGCGCGATTTTTCTCGAAGCAAAAGGAGCTATCCAAAGGACTCATAATCTTTTGGTCCCTGGTTCGAGCCCAGGTGGGCGCACGAAGTACCTTCCAAACAGGTACAAACAAGTGTAACAAATCGAAAAACCCTGTAAATACATCCATTTACGGGGTTTTTTGTAAAATTTCAATTCAAGTAAGTTCAAAGAGAATCAATCTGCTCGTTACCAATCGACTACCTGTTTTTTGTTTTTACCTTTGAGGTAATACAAAGTGCTGTAAGTCTCTGCTTGTTAGTTGATTACGACCAAAAAAGTTGACTAAAATCGCCTTGTTTTCAGGCTGTTTGTGTTACCTCTGTGTTACCTGAAATAAAGGCAAGAAATAGGATGTATTGAATGAATTTAAAACTAAAAAACAAATTTTATGAGATCATCACAGTCATTCGGAATTCACTTCACTATCAGAACTGATAAGGTAAGAGAGGGGAAAGTACCAGTTTACGCTTGCGTAACGGTTAGCAGGTTGCGTAGCTATATCGCCTTAAAACAATTAGTGGAGGTAAAGAGCTGGGATAATGCCAAAGGAGCATTAAAAGGAAACCGGGAAGAATTTAAAAGCATCAACAATTATTTGCAGGAAGTTAGGATGGCAATCGGAACCTGCTACCAACAGCTAAATCTTAAAGGAAAGATGATTAGCGCTGAAGCCATCAAGGATGCATTCCTGGGAACAGCCAAAGAAGTCCACACGTTAAGCAGCTTGTTTGAATACCATAACGAAACGGCCGCCAGTACGCTCAAATGGAGTACACTTAAGCATTACTATGTTACTCAGCGCTATCTCGTAAAGTTTATTCAAAAGCAGTTCAAATCAGCAGACCTGTATCTTCACGAACTCGATTACAAGTTCATCTACGACTTTGAAACGTTCCTTCGTAATCATAAGCCTGTAGACCACCAGAAGCCCTTAAACAATAATGGAGTAATGAAGCATATTATTCGCGTTAAGAAGATGGTTCACCTCGCTATCCAGCTTGAATGGATTTCTAAGAACCCGTTTGCTAACTACAAGCTCAAAATTCAGAAAGTCAACCGGGAGCATCTTTCTGAAAAAGAACTAAAGACCATGGAGAACAAAGTTTTTGATATCGACCGGATTGATATGATTCGCGATCTCTTTGTTTTCTGCTGCTATACCGGCCTTACTTATGTGGATGTGATCAATCTGAAGCACGATAATATCGTAGAAGCTGCTGACGGAGAAATGTGGGTGAGAACTTGCAGACAGAAGACGGATATTCCGGTTAATACCCCACTGTTACCTAAAGCGGTAGAAATCCTGAAGAAATATAAAGACAATCAAAGAGCCTTACTAACTAATACCATTTTTCCGGTAGTTTCTAATCAGAAGGTAAATGCTTATCTGAAAGAGATTGCCGAGGTCTGTGGTATTAAGAAGAATATCACTTTTCATTTAGCGAGACATACGTTTGCTACCACGGTTACGCTGTCTAACGGAGTTCCAATTGAGACAGTGAGTAAGATGCTGGCGCATACTAAGATTGCAACGACTCAAATATATGCTAAGGTGTTGGAGAAGAAGATAAGTGAAGATATGGCGGCTTTGAGGAAGAAGCTAAAGGAGGTAGTTTAAAGACGATGATTAGTTAGCGAAATCTTAATAAAACAAGCTCAACTGTACTATCATTAAAGTCAAAAGTATTTTCCTATATTAGCTCATCTTTAAAGAAAATCTGGCCATTCCTTAAAAAAGTCGAACCGCTTTTATTAGCGAAGCTATGTTTATATAATAGACACGGATGCCTTTATCTTCAACTACGTTGAAGATAAAGGCATCCGTAAGGCGAGTTAGTACGTTTGATATCAACTTCGTTGATATCAAACGTACTAAGAGAGTGAAAATCCATCCCAAGCACGGGCTACCCTTAAGGGTAGCCCGTGGTATAGGTTCCCCCCCCCGGGGTAATACATATATCATTTATATAATATAATTGTTTATTTTTGTAATAAATATCTAATAAATTTATTACAGATTTAGAATAGAAAATGCCTTCACAATCAGTTCATAGTCAGGTGTATAATAAGATAGTAAAGCATAAGCGCGGATTGCTATTTTCTCCATCCGATTTTTATGATATTGGAAGTGTGTTGGCGATTAATACGGCCCTATCCCGGTTAGAAAAAGAGAAGATAATAGAAAGAATTGCACAGGGAATTTATTTATATCCCAAAAAAGATCCGGTATTTGGAAATTTATATCCATCTACAGAAGAAATCGCAGAGTATATCGCCAAACGTGACCATGCTCGTATTATACCAACCGGCGCGGCTGCGCTTCAAAAGCTCGGTTTATCGACGCAGGTTCCAATGAATTTGGTTTACTTCACAGATGGTGCTCCACGAAAAATTCGTATTGGCAAACAAAGTATTACCTTCAAACCTACTACTCCAAAAAAATTAGCGGTACAAGGCCCTATCAGCAGTTTGGTAATCCAGGCTTCCCAGGAAATCGGCAAATCAAAAATGGGCGGCGAACTTCGAACGAGGATTCTTCAGATCTTGCAGAGTGAGACTGAAAAGAACCTTGAACATGACGCAAAACTCGCACCCGCATGGATTGCAGATATTTTAAAGGAGGCTAAAAAAAACATCAAGTTATGATCGCTTGGCTACAAAATACAGCGGAACGTCAACGAGAATTATTAGGTTTAACCAGTAGCCGCAGTGGCTTACCAGCAGGCGCCATAGAAAAGGACTGGTGGGTGACACTGGCATTAAAAGCGATATTCCAGACACCTTGGTCAGATGCCATGGTGTTTAAAGGTGGCACATCGCTCAGCAAGTCGTGGGGCTTGATAGATCGTTTTTCAGAAGATATAGATTTGGTGCTGGATCGTGCAGTACTCGGATACCCCGGAGATTTGAGTAAGACAAAGATTAAAACGTTACGCCGTGATTCCTGCGCCTTTATATCGGGAGAATTTCGCAAAAATCTTGAAGAGCAGTTTCTTGCTATTGGGATACCAACTGAACTATTTTCATTAACGGTCAAAGAAACAACTGAACATGACCGTGATCCTCAGGTGCTCGTGTTGAACTATGCCTCAGTTCTCGATAAAGATCCATATTTACGTGAGGCTGTACTAATTGAAATTGGAGCCCGCTCATTACGAGAACCTTCCGAACAACGAGAAGTTGGCTCATTGATTGGACAGACGTTAAAAAACAACGAGGTCGCAGGTTCACCGTTTAGCATTTTGACCGTGACACCACCGCGCACCTTTTTGGAAAAGATTTTCTTGTTACATGAGGAGTTCAGCAAAGCAGAAGAAAAAGTTAGAAGCGAGAGGATGTCTCGTCATTTATATGATATTGAACGCATAATGCGTACCGACTATGCAGAACAAGCTCTCAGCGATAAAGAGTTGTATCACAGTATTATTGCTCATCGGGAGAAATTCAACGCATTGCGGGGTTTAGATTATAGCGGGCACCAACCTGCTACTATCCGTTTTCTGCCGTCAGGGGAAACGTTAAAAGATTGGGAAAATGATTATAAAGCCATGCGTGAAAGTATGTTTTATGGTGAATCGCTTTCTTTTAGCGAGTTGATGCATAGGTTGCATGTTTTACAAAAACGCATCAATAAGCTGTCGTATTCAAGATAGCGCATGCTATAAAACTCATTCATCATCCCATCCTGTTAAGATGCTCTCCTTCCGAGTGCATGAACTATCAAGAGTTCCAAGCGCTGTATTCTCAATAGCTTAGGGAAATCTTTTTTCGGTCATGAAGATGCTAAGAGACGTCTTGTTTAGCTGGGAACTCCAATAATGGAGTTAATATCTTTTTTGCCTTTGCATTTCCGTACTGAGACACATAACGTTTTAACTTTTTGGTGTCCATAGTACGAACCTTTAAAGCTATTTTTTTTAATACTTCTGTTGGATCTTCGGCAAGGGTTTCAAGGTTATTAACCAGATCAACCAACAAAAATTCTTTGGTTACTTTACTCGGAAAGTGTGGCTTCATCCGGAATGAGAACTTTCTGTTCCCTAGTTTAAATTCACCGTGCCTTTTATGATTGTATACCGTCCTTTCGTTATATAACTGCGTACCAACCCCTAAACTGTTATAAGAACTTGCTGAAGTAAGCAAAAATCTATCGTCTTTAAGAAAGCTTCGTATCAAAACATCTTCCTCCGGTGGAGTTTTACCAAAGGCACTTAGTTTCGGATAATAGTATAGGCCTTGAGAAAGTTTTTGAAGTGTATCTTCCTCAACCAAAGCATCAAGGTGCCGATCAACAGATTTAGACCATTTGACTAAATCATACCTCCGATACACCCGGCCTCTTTTAAGTTGCTTTTTTAATTCCTCAAGCCTGTTCATACTTTCCTTAACACAAAAATAGTGCTAATATTTTACAACATGTAAATATTTTTATTTAAAATTCATGCAAATTTATGGTATATCTATCTCATAGTAAGATGATAAACTGGTTGATGTTGATATAATTATAATCGTACGAACTGCTGCCCAAGAGATATAGTACATACCTGTTCAAAAAACTCATACACCCATTCCATTCCTTTGTTAAGCCGCTCTTCTCCTAAGTGCATGAACCTGTCAAGAGAACATGGAATAAATCGGACTGACGAAGGAAGGGGAATTTATGCCGTGAAAGCTCTTGACGGGTGAAATAAACGTGAGACCTTCGCTTCTCAAAGAATGAGATGATTGATTTAGACCATCTCTTTTGAATGGTCAGCAAGATGTACGTTTGTCGGACAAACGCATCTCGCCCTCCGGGTAGAAGCCTGGATTTCCGGCTTCAGCAAGATGTACGTTTGTGGCACAAACTAATCTTGCCTATATCAAAAATCCTCCGAAGTCGGATTTTATAAAGACCATTTAACGAGTACCAGTATAGAAGACGATCGTCGAAAAATTCATTAATCATCAGCACCAAGTTAGGCCAAGGGCTGCTGTGGCGGGCAAAAGCTTCCGGCATAAACCCGCTTGTCTTGGCTCTTGCCCATTTATTCCTTTTCCTTTTGCCCTTGATTGCCCTCAGCCTGCTGAAGCGCTATAATTAATTCATTAACCTCAAATCATCTAATTATGGAAAAGCTTCAATCTCAAATTTCATTGTTCCAGGTAGCCGAAATCAACGTGACTTACAAACCGAAGTTCAAAGCTTCCGAAAGGCCGGCAATCTCCAGTTCTAAAGACGTTTATAATATCCTGTACCAAAACTGGGATACCAATAAACTAGAGCTACTCGAACAATTTAAAGTGCTTTTGCTGAATAGGGCAAACAAAGTATTAGGAATATTTGAAGTATCTACTGGTGGCATGGCCGGAACCGTTGCCGATCCCAAGCTTATCTTTTCAACCGCATTAAAAGGCTGCGCAAGTTCAATTATACTTAGCCACAATCATCCTTCAGGCAATTTAAAACCTAGCCAGGCTGACATTAATCTAACAAGAAAGATAAAAGATGGAGGAAGGTTACTTGATATTGAGGTGCTTGACCATGTGATTATTACCTCCGAAAGTTATTATTCATTTGCAGATGAAGGGCTCTTGTAGCTCTTTAGAAACTCAATTGCTAATCTGCTCAAATAATTTTTTTATCTCCTTAGTCGATAACGGAACGACATTGATTTCTCGATATCTCTCCGTCATTTGCTCTGCATGCCAACCTAGGTGACCGGAGTTCTTTGGGTAGCTTGTAGCCAGTTCTTTGGCACACTGATACATCAGACCTGTAACTAACTGAAGATCTTTCTCGCTTTTAGCTGCAAAGCCATTAAATATTTCAAGCAGTAAGTCCTTTGGTGAATGATGAAACCTGATATTATCTGTTTTTGCATCTAGCAAAATAGACATAAGCGGTTTCAACTGTCGCAATGCCCACTCGGTTTCTACTCCCCAAATCTTAACGTTACCCTGTATCTCAAAGGGCGCGATCTTTCCAATTTCAAATTTGCTGATCAGAAAGCTAAACCCTTCCTGATTTCCAAGTTGAGACAAATGCCTTGCTGCTTCAATTTTTCGTTCCGGTGAAGTTTCATCGGAATGGAGTGATATCAGTAGCTTTTCAATCACAGCTAACGGATGGGTTTCTTGGAGCAGTTTGACCATAAACATTAGTAGGTAGCCATTTAAGTCCGTTACTTTATTGAAAACCGGCAAAAGATCTGAATGCGGGCCGCCAAGCGAAACATACAATTTCATATAATCATCTATGTCATTGAGCTCAGCTTGTTCATTTAGAATAAAGCCTAAAATATAGGGCAGCGCTTCTTTGATACTTAGTTCACGGCAAAACTCTAGATGCGTTCCTATGATAGCTATATCGGTCAAACCCGTTTGGAGATTGCTTAGCACACGTTGTTTCAGGAGATATTTACGTTCATCAAAATGGTTTAACAATGCATTGGTCACAGATTTTCTTTTATTGTCCGACGCAAATCGCATTCCACCATAACCCTCTGTATTTACGCGGATAAACTTCAGGAGGATATCCTCATCTGTTGGAAAAAGATAATCCCGCCATATTTTTAGCAATTGTGTGGATTGATACCGTTCGTTGTAAGAGCTGTTTACACTCAATGTATCGAATGGAAAAAATGTTATCTCTTCGCTATAATACTTCTCAATATGTTGTATTACCAGATCCGGATAATATTCTATGATATGGTTCCGCCTTAATTGGTCAGCCCGCCATATTTTGAAATATTCCAGATTATCAATAGCGTTTAAACAGTCATACAAAGATGCCTCCTTTTCGGAAGATTGTTCTCTGATGAATGAAGTTAGCAAAACAGAATTTACGTTTAACCGCGGATTATCCTCATCAAAACGTTCGTAGAGTTCTGGTGTATTGATAGTTTCACTACCCGCAATCTGAAAAAGTTGAATGATGCCATTTCGGAATGCCTCTCTTGAGCCCATATATAATAAGTCGTTCTTTCTTTTCCGTTCCTGCGTTTTGCGATACCTAATATTTGTAGGATTGGGTTCATTTACAAATCCGAAAACTGTTTCACCTAACTTTTCGAGTTGCTCATAAGCATCACGCTGCTGACTATAAAAAAAGCCATTACAGCAAATGTTGAAGCCTTCGCGATCCAGAACTCTTTCTTCAATCGCATAAAGAATGTCCGGAAAACAAACCGGCCGAAGCGCACCGCTGAAGGAATACTTTTGCAGATCGGTTTTTTCCGACAGCATTGCGATACGTAGTCCTAAAGAGTGAGTTTGCGTGATTTCCAGGAATTCAACCATCTCATTAGGTTCTCGGTCATAATGATGACGTCCGGTAAAGATCAGGTAAGCAACAACAGGGAAAATAATGGTTCGGTCTGAATGATATATTTCTGCACAGACTCCTGCGAGCGATTTATAAAACGCTTTTGTGACGTCTTTATCATGTCGGAAAAAACTTTGGAATGGCTCACACTGTACTTGTTTAAGCAAATGTCGGATATGCTGACTCTCACGTGTCGTTAGAACGATATCGAGTAATTTCCTTTCGGAGCCAAAGTGGGAAATAGACTTATTATGAGCATAAAGGGCCTGGAAGCCTGAAAGTATCCAGTTATAATGGGTATCAACCAAATTATGAGCCGACAGATATTGATACAACCCCTGCCGAAACTCATGTGATGCATCTAATAATGGATTTTTCAGCAATTGATTTAGAAACTGCTCATCTCCCAACTTATAATGTGCAATTGCTTCTAGAAGTAATCGGCCAAGATCAGGGTCGTCGATATCGACTAACACTTTTTTAGCCAAGTTTGCATAACGCTCCGCCTGGGATGCGGATAATAACAGGTAACGAAGTGTCCGACAGGCTACAATCTTTACTATTACGGTAGTGTCAAGTAGCAAGACGGCTAATAGTTCATCTACAACAGCATCATCATTATCAGCAAATGAAGCAAGGTTCGATTCGTCGATTGCGACCAACCTTGCTTGATGCCGGTGTGTCCGGCTTATTATTTTTTGTAGGACTTCAAGCCGGAACTCGGGGCTAAATTTACTGCCTTCGCTTAACGCCAAAAGTTCAATATTATCGGCCTCAATAAGCGCCACCATTAGTTGACGATCTTCATGGTTTTCCGGCAACAAGGATAAATAGGTTGCGAGCGTTTGGATCCATTTCCGGCTTATCTTCCGGATTTTGTCACCGAGGGTAACTAACTCAATAACCTCTGTGGCCTCTATTTTTAGTAGGGCAAGGGCAGCCAGTTGTTCCTGGAAAAGAGCATTAATGAATGACCATTGGCCATTCCGTATATTAAGGATAGAGCTGTGGGTTAGAAGGTCTATATCCTCTTGGGGAAATACTTCCTGAAGCAGTTCATCTTGACAGGCATTAAGCCCTTTGATTTGCAGAAGTATGGCCAATTTTTGTAAAGCGTCGCGGTATTTTACTTTATGTTTATCAAAGCTGAGGCCCGAACGTAACTTTCGGGTTGCCGAAACACTCAGTGATTCATCTACAAACCGGGTGGCAATAGCGATCCTGTTATTGGGCATTTCTTGCGTAGGGTCATTAAACCATTTCACCAGTTGGTGTAAATAAAACGGCGTTCCCAATAAGTTGGCTATTCCTAAGCCATTCATTTTAGAATAAAACGCTGCTGCTTTATTAAAGTCGCCCAGTTGCTCTTCCAGGTAATCGAAGATTTGTCGCATGTGCAGTTCAAGCAACTCATAAAATTGGAAACCGGGCAGCTCCGCATTAAGGTTTTGATAATTATAAAACATTTTGCGGCAGGAAAACGCAACACGCACAGCCGGGTGATTTCTTGCGAAATCACGGATATGACCGACTACCGTATTGAACTGCGCGGCGGGCACTTCGTCAAGTCCATCAATCAGTATGACGAGATCTTTTGCGGGCACGCTCATCCAGCTTTCAAAATGATCACTCAACAGTTGTCCGATAGGTATTACTGAACAGAATTTCAGGTCTAAAAGAAGCGGGACAATGGCAAGATCAAGCTGGCTAAGCTCCCATGCGGTTTGCCGCATCAGGCTGCTCTTTCCCTCATAGGCCTCTGCAATTACGCAAATCTCCCTTTGTGCTGATTGTCCGGTGATCAATGATGTCAATGTCAGAACGGATCTTTCTTTTTCTGCGAAATGCCAGGCCTCTGTATCACCTGTCTCGGTGACTGGTTGAATATGACGGGTCAAGAAGCCTGGAACAGGCTTAAGTTCAGGCAGATTAAGAGCCGGCTGAAAGCAATGTGCTTTCGCTTCTGCTATTCCGAAATATTTTTCTGTAAGACCGTAATGTGAAGTGAGAGCATCTTCTAAACGTGAACGGTCCCAAATATCAAATGCAATTGCATATTTTTCCCGCAACTCACGTTTTTGCCTTGTAATCCAGGATTGGATTTCCGGCTTTTGAAGGTCTGCACTAGTCGTAATAATAAAGCTTTCGGAGGTTTCCCCATATTCTCCTGACAGAAACAAGGGAACTATTTTTTTTAGTTTAGAAAAAGTTAAGTTAGTGTGTTTACACTGAATGCAGACGTGTTTGCCGCTTTCCTGGCGAAAAGACAGCAAGTCAATACCTGATTGAAAATGCCCCTGCCGCAAGAATTCTTCCGCAGAAAGGTCGCCCATTTGCTTATGGTATAAAAAAAGACTGATCTTTTGGAAGTCCTGCCAATCAACTTTAGACCAGGTAAGTCCGCTTTCATTCATCCCGTAAAGATAGCGGATTTAGGGTGGCTGCTGTCTAACGTTTTCCGCAGGTTTAACTGTTACTAATTGCTGAATGTGCATATGAGGCAGCAGAAGTATGGTTAGAGTAAATGAAGCGATTACTGATTTATTCTCTTCATCCATTTTGGCTTTTGTATCCGCAAAGATAAACCGCTGCGGCAGACAAGGCCGAGCCCTCCGGGTTTGAGCTAGAAAATCTCCACACCTCCGCTAGCTCCGGGTAGTATTTTCATCGCCGCAAAGTCTTGCCTCGTCAGGCCCGCGCTCAATTTTTTTGCTTCTACCAAAAGCCAAAAGAGACATGTGCCTAATTGGTGACAAAACTCAAACACAACTTCATCGATTAAAACTTAAAGCTAAATGAGTTAGGTATATATTGTTAAGGTGAGAAAGCCTAGTAAGAGTGGTGCTTGTATTTTCTGTTGACGACAAAAAATAAGCATTAGCAATTGAATCGAAGCGGGTGTAGTTTCAATAAAAAGCTTAAATTCGTCATACTTGCCTTCACCTTATGTACATCTCTCAAATAGACATCAAAAACTATCGAGGCTTCAAGGAAAATATTATACTTTTTCAGCCTGGAATCAATATTGTAATTGGTCACAATAATGCGGGGAAGACAAATTTGCTTCGCGCATTGCAAATAGTTTTTGACAGAGCACAACAGCGGTTGTCCATTGACGATTTCAATGCCTCAATTACAGACTTCTCCCAGCCACCAAAAATAGAGATAAGCGTTACAATCAAAGAAACGGTTGCAGCTGCTGGTGCCAATAACGTGGGCGAAGATCCTGAAGATAAAAACGTCGTGTACAACTGGTTGGTGAACGAGCAACAGCCATATGAGGCAAGGTTGACCTACCAGTTTTATCTTCCATTTAAACACCATAGTGAGTATTTTAAGGAAATTAGTTCCTTTATAAAAGAGGATGGCACATATGAGACTGAGCTGTGCTTCAACCTAATCGATAAAAAGTTTTTAAGAAAATATATCGCAGCTGTATTCGGGGGTGATCCGCAAAATGAAGAAAAGGCAGGGAGTGATAACATGGAACGCTTCGACTTCCAGTTTCTTGATGCAATCCGTGATGCAGAGCGTCAAATGTTTTATGGTAACAACACTTTACTCAGGGATGTACTTAACTACTTTTTAGACTACGACCTTACCGAAGGTAAGGATTTTGAAATGTTAACTGCTGAGAACAAGCAATCTTTGCGGGATAGAGAGCAAGAATTTACAACTAAAGCCCGCGAACTTTTGGGGCTTTTAATAAGTCGGATTTCAAAAAATGGAATTTTATCTTATGCAAAGGCAACAGGTGCTGATAAAGGCGGTAATCCGAATTTCGATGCAAATATTTCCGAGCAGCAACTGCTATTTGCACTTCGCCTAATCGTTGAAAAATTAGGATTTAAATTGCCGATAAAAAACAATGGGTTGGGCTATAATAACCTGTTGTTTATCTCTTTGATTATGGCCCGAATGCAAATGGAGCGAAGCAGCTTCATGGGCGATAATGCAAAGATCTTTCCGATTCTTGCTATTGAAGAACCAGAAGCCCACTTGCACCCCTCTATGCAATACAAGTTTCTCAAGTTTTTAGATGAGAACATCCATACACAAAAACAGGCAAGACAGGCTTTTATAACAACACATTCGACACAAATTACTGCAGCGGTAGACTTAGATTCTATAGTTTGCCTTTATGAAGATTTTGAAGGATATCAAAGAGTAAGTTATCCTGGTCGTGTTTTTTCAGATTCCAATGAGGATAAGGATTCCAAAGCATATGTGCGTCGTTTCCTAGACGCTACCAAATCAAATATGCTTTTCGCAGACCGGGTAGTTTTTGTTGAAGGATTGGCAGAGCAATTGTTGTTGCCATGCTTTGCGGCTTATCTAAAAGCTGAGGAACTACTTATTAATGCACACACCGCAATAGTGAGTGTTGATGGTACCTCATTTAAACATTTTTTAAAGCTGTTTGCGTTCCAGGATGCACCAGATAATTATTGCCTACGCCGGAAGGTTGTATGTATCACTGACGCTGATCCATCTCATAGAGAACGTGAAAATGACGAGGAGGAGGAAGATCACCGTCGCCATTGGAAATCATGCTATCCATTCCAGTTAGACACTGAACCGGATAAATATCATTATTCACCGATGGCCTCTCACGCTCAGGCATTGTTAGCCTTTGCCGCAAACTATCCAAATATGAGGATTTCGACGCCTTCACAAGGTATTGGAAAAACCTTGGAATATGAACTCGCTCATCACAACCCCGATTGTGGGTTATTATTAACCGATAGCTTTCCTACTAGAGGCAAAAATAAAAAGGCGGCTATCAGTCAACTTATGCAGGCAATAAAAGATGCTAAGGAGTTTGAAGAGCTATCAAGCATGTGTCAGCATCAAGATATAATAGACTGGCTGGCCTTGAGCAAATGGGAAAGCGAACCCAAGAAGAAAGCTCTTCTGGCGGCTTGTTATCATCGTGCGATTGAAGCTTCAAAAGGGGAACACGCCTTTTTGCTGGAACAACAATTACGGAGAAATCTATTGGCCCAGGGAGATACGAGAGTTGATTTCAAAGTACCACCCTATATCGCCGAATCTATCACTTTCATTACCCAATAAAATGATAGACATCAACCAATTACCTACTATTGATCAGTTACCTTCTATTGAGACTCGGTTCAGAGCGTTTGCCGGACCTGGTGCCGGGAAAACTACTTGGCTAATCAAGCATGTTAAAAATGTACTTAAAGATTCGAAGAAATTAGGCGTAACCCGACGTATTGCCTGCATAACGTATACCAACATTGCAGCTGAACAGTTATTAAGCCGAATGGATTGCGACAAGTCGCAAATCGAGGTATGCACCATTCACAGCTTTCTTTATAACAATGTGATAAAACCCTTTGCCCATCTAATTAAAACTGACGACGATGGCGATGACCTATTCAACGTCGCTGAAATGCAAGGGCATGAGGAACACATTCCACATGCAGACCGAATCCGTCGTTGGCTGTCAACCATCGAGCAAAGAAGCGGCAAAAGGCAAAATTATTATGGATATTTAAACGGTAGGGATAGCAAAGCCAACCTAGTTAAATACTTAGGAGGCCTCGATTACAAGTTTGATAATGAAGGCAATATTGTGTTGTATAGCAAGAAACATGTTAATGTTGCAGTACCCAGTTCTAACAGAGAATTATGGATTTATAAGAAAAAATATTGGTCAGATGGCGTGATGCACCATGAAGACGTTTTGTATTTCGCAAATTATATAATCAGAAAGTCTCCCCGTGTTCTTGATTTCATACGGAACCGGTTTCCGTACATATTTATTGACGAATTTCAAGATACGACTGTATTACAAACAAGCATTGTGCGGAAGATTGCAGATGGAGATATGACAATTGGTATCATCGGCGATCTTGCGCAGTCAATTTACAAGTTTGCTGGCGCTGTCCGAACAGACTTTGAAAACCTTCAATTGATAGGAATGGGCTCCTACAAGCTTGAACAAAATTTCAGGTCGAGCCAATCCATCATTGACTACCTTAATACCTTAAGAATCGATATCCAACAGCGCGGGTATGAAGATACCCCTGCTGGCAACCCCATCACTTTGTTGGTAGGTTCTCACAGCCAGTCTTATCGTTGGGTACTGGACAACATTAGCCCAGACGCCATAGCTCTAGCTCCTGAACACCGTGATGTCGAAAGCATCAGGACCGCTGTTGCAGTAGAAGGAGAGCATCAGGTGAAAAAGATGTTTGCGGAAGATTCTAATTCTAAAAGGGCCAGATACATCCACCTTCTATTGACAGGTTATCGTTGGCTCGAGCGAAAAAACAATAAACAGGCTGTGAAAGTAGTAAGTCAACAGTTGAAGGCTCTTAATCCCAATGCTAGTAAATTCGCCATTCAGAAAGCAAGCATCTGGATATTGGAGGAACTTAAAAAAGAGGCATCTAAAAGACTGACTGTTCACGATTTCTATTTACTAATAAATGACCATTTAGAGAAAAAATTTCAGTTCAAATCTCACGCTCGGTTTGCAGCTGGAGGCGCTCAAACATTTTACAGGGGTTGCAGTGTCGATGAAATGCTCCCTTTTGTAAAAGTAGATACGCAGTCCGATGAAAAGATTAGGACTATTCATAGTGCTAAAGGCACGGAGTTTAATCATGTGCTAGTTTGCATGCAGTCTTCGGGTGATATTGAACGCTACATCCTTGATGCCAAAGCAAAATTGGAGGCTCCTAGCGATGAAGGACGTGTTTATTATGTAGGCTTCAGCAGAGCTAAGGCCAATTTAATTATTGGAGTGCCTGAATTGAAGGATAAGCTTATTTCTGCCCTTTATAAACAAGGCATAAACGTTGTGCGATTACAGAATTAGAGCTGAATGAGAAGTTTTTATATCCCAAAAGAGACGTTTACATAACTTGGTTTTTAATGTTATGGGGAGTGTAACGTAAACTGTGTCAGTTATGTATTAATCGACGTCTGCCACTCCATGCGTTACTAATTATGTTTGCAATAAACGGTCAAAAAACGTGTCAGACTTATTATCTCGTATTCGATCAATAACATTTTTTGCCTCTTCTTAACTCCTTTTAGCATGCCATATTTCGGGGGTTTTTCGCTTCCTGTTTCGTATGCGAATATACACGGGTGTTTTTTTAGTTCATTGACTTGATTAGCTGTAAGGGCTTCGTATGACGATTTGAGCTCGCCGTTGGTATGTTCAAATGCACGCGATTGATCAATCTCGAAAGGGGTACCTTCAAAATCCTCATCACTGCCAGAAATAAAAAGATTATACATAAAAGGATTCTAAGTTAGTCCAAAAATAATCAAGGATAACCAATAATAACGATTGTTTTACTTTTCAAACCTGCGAGGTCTTACTTTTGGAGCGATTGTGGATGATGAAAGATGTTATGATTCAGGGTTTCAAATTTATTTTAGCAATGCAGGCTTAGACAGAAGAACGAAAGTAGGTATACTGCGCTCAGTGGTTCACTTATTGCCCTAATGTATTCCCCGGCTGGATCTATGCACGGAACAAAAGATTATGAGTCCTTTGGACTGCTCCTGTTGCATGTCGAAAAATCACGCTTTCAAGCTTACAGAGAACAATTTACGGATTTTTCTTAGCAAGGTCAAAAAACATTTTCCCGATTTTACGACGTTCTATTTCCGGAATTCTTTTTCCGAAGTTAACGGCAAGAGGATTTTGCCAATTTCTCATGACATAGAGTTGATTTGAAACCTATAATAACAAATCAACTTCTTGATGTTCCTTGTTAATCCTAGTCGACGAACGATATACTAACTCAGTTTTTACAAAGTGTAAACCCGGTCGCTCTACCTAAAGCTAAGTCGGTTTTTCGATGACAATAAACCTTTCTTTTATATTGCATTATAAGAAAGAAAATGTCATTTTCAATCCCGAAATAGTAGCACTCACGATTCTAAACAACCCTCATAACGACACTACGATCGATAACCACTATTTCGTTTCCTATTTCCGGTTCAAGTAAAGCAACAACCTTTTCTTGTACTTCGTCAATAATACTCCAATCCTTTTCTATATAAATGTCCGTGGTGCGGTGTCCTTCATCTATATGATTAAGCGCAAGTGCTACATCATCTTTACTCATCCGGCATTTATTCCTGGCGAGATTAGCAAAAGTATGCCTTGCCCAATAGAATGTAATGAAGTTAATCCCGGTAATTTCTCTGATTTGAAGCATTCCTTTACCAATTGCCCTGTTTAAGTTTTGGATTGTATTATACCGGTACTGAAGTGTGCCTGCATATTTATCTAATAGCACTTTGGCTTCGGGAACAACTTTAATACTAATAAACGCGTTATCCTTTCTGACGAGACGCGTTTTTGATCGGCTATACTCCAATCTTGCATTTTTCACGCTGTCTTTATCGATTTGATAAAGATCTACAGCATTCATTCCGCATAAATAAAAACTTAGCATAAACAGGTCTCTGGCTAGTTCGGCTCTGCTATTTGGTTCCACTACACAATCTCGGATCTGTTTAACCTCTTCTATGCAAATATTCCTTTTCCTGGTTAGGGGAGGAGAGCCTATTTTGTATTTTTTGAAGGGATAGTGCTTTATTTTATAGATACCCAGATCCTCGTTGTTGTAAGCAGTACAAGCGGCATTAAAAAGGGTTCGGAGATCTCTCATGTAGTTGTGAATACTACTGGCACTGGCACCTTCGCCTTCAATTTCGATTAATTTGCCACAGTTATCTACTCGGTACATGGTCCGTGGCCTCTTCAAGAACTTTTCAAAGGAGAAGAGCATATTGGAACTTATCTCATTAATAGAAGCATGATCCCGTCCAAAATAATCATTCAAATTATTGCGAACTGTCCGATGATTATTAGCAGTCGCTGTTCTGCCTTCGCTTTTAAGCTGCTCGATATGTTGCGCGCAGAATTTAATGAAATCGACGTCCTGCTCTTTATCGCGTAAATAATTTCTCAGCTCCTCAGCGGAGAAGAAATTAAGCTTATCCCCAAGCTCGCTGATCCACTTTCTGTAATTGTCCAGATTGGCCTCCAGCGACTTCAATAAGAACTTGTCTTTGACCTTCAGCTTCGAATCCAGTTGTTTCTGAGTGACGAAAAAGGTGGTGTCGATAAGTTTTTTTACTTTTTTGTGATAGATCCGGATCTTGACATTGTACGTTCCATCTGCTTTTTTATGATGATCATACACCATAATACTGACTGTTGCCATAAATTTTTTCTAACACGCAGAATCGTTGTGACGTATTTGTGACGCTTCTACGTTAAATTCAACAAAAAACTATGTAAATCCTGACAAAACGGCGGTTGCCTCAGTCCATCAAAACAGCATGAAAAAGCTGCTTTATTAAACAGAAAAAGCCCTTCTTGATATCAAAAAGGGCTTTTTCTACAAGTGACCTGGGAGAGGCTCGAACTCTCGACCCACTGATTAAGAGTCAGTTGCTCTACCAACTGAGCTACCAAGTCGTTTTGGTGGTTGCAAAGAAACGATTTTTCGGTTTCTTTTGCAACCACATTTATAATTTATTTTAAGAATACATCTCTTCGCGTTGCTGCTTTACAACATCGCTGCTGATATATTCATCGTAAGTCATTAATTTATCGATAATTCCTTTCGGCGTGAGCTCAATGATACGGTTTGCAACAGTATTGGTCAATTCGTGGTCACGTGATGTGAAGAGAATGGTTCCCTTGAAGTCTTGCATACCGTTATTGAGCGCGGTGATGGATTCGAGGTCCAGGTGATTGGTTGGCTCGTCGAATAAAAGCACGTTGGCCTGCTGAAGCATCATCTTGGAGAACATGCAACGCATCTTTTCTCCTCCGGAAAGGACATTGGATTTCTTTAACACCTCTTCTCCGGAAAATAGCATTCTTCCGAGGAAACCGCGAATAAACTGTTCGTCTTTGTCACCTTCGGAGTATTCTCTCAGCCAGTCGACCAGGTTAAGGTCTTTGCCTTCAAAATAAGCAGAGCTGTCGTTAGGAATATCAGCTACGTTGATGGTGACACCCCATTTGAATTCGCCGGCGTAATCAGTGTCTCTGCCGGTAAGGATGTTGTAAAAGGCTGTTGTGGCCAAACTGTTGCTAGACAACACCGCGATTTTATCGCCTTTGTTTACCAGCAGATCGATTCCTTTGAAGAAGGTTTCACCGCCAGACACTTTCTTTAGTTTCTCGATTTGAAGGATCTGGTCTCCTGCTTCTCTGGACACGTTGTTAAACATAATTCCAGGGTATTTACGGTTTGACGGCTGTATTTCATCCAAATTGATCTTTTCCAGGGCCTTTTTACGGCTGGTTGCCTGTTTGGATTTGGAAGCGTTAGCACTGAAACGGCGGATAAAGTCCTGAAGTTCCTTTACCTTATCTTCCATCTTCTTGTTCTGGTCTGATCGTTGACGGAGGGCAAGCTGACTGGATTCGTACCAGAAAGAGTAGTTACCGGAGTAAATGCTCATTTTGCTGAAGTCGATATCGACAATATGCGTACAAACGGTGTCGAGGAAGTGACGGTCATGGGATACTACCAATACGATATTCTCGTATCCCGCAAGGAAGTCTTCCAACCAGGAGATCGTTTCGATGTCAAGGTCATTCGTAGGCTCATCGAGGAGGAGGATGTCGGGATTTCCAAATAAGGCCTGCGCAAGGAGTACGCGAACTTTCTGGTTACCGTCGAGTTCCTTCAGGAGCTTAAAATGATGCTCTTCTTTAATGCCGAGGTTGCTTAGTAGGGTCGCCGCATTATTTTCTGCGTTCCATCCGTCCATCTCCGCGAATATATTTTCGAGTTCTCCGGCGCGTTCGCCGTCTTTGTCCGTGAAGTCTTCTTTGGCGTAAAGAGCATCCTTTTCTTTCATGATGCTGTAAAGCTCCTTATGTCCCATTAATACGGTTTCGATCACGGGAACTTCGTCAAAAGCGTAGTGGTCCTGAGTCAATACAGCCATGCGTTCGCCGGGAGTAAAACTCACCGATCCACTTGTCGGGTCCACATCACCTGAAAGGATTTTCATGAAGGTTGATTTACCTGCTCCGTTGGCACCGATAACGCCGTAGCAGTTACCATGCGTGAATTTCAGGTTAACATCTTCAAATAGTGTGCGTTTGCCGAAGCGTAAAGATAGATTGGATACTGTAATCATACGTAAAGAAAAATGAAGTGCAAAGGTAGGCAATCTGGATAGGATATACCAGAAGGCTATAAAAAGTTTTATTTTAGGGAAGTTAAATATGAAACTCGAGGAATTAGAAAAAGAATTGTCGGCCAGACAGGGCAGTGCACGGGCGGCTCATCTTGCAGCTCGGTGCCGTGAGGGCAGCTTTTCATGCAGGGAACTGATCGATCTGACTTTTCACTCTGATAGCGTACTGGCCTTTCACGCAGCATGGGTATTAGAGCATGTTTTTTTAGAGGGCACCTCAGCAGAGCGAGACTGGCAGTATTTTTTTGCGCGCTACGGTGAACAGAGGAACCGGAGCTGCCAGCGGCATTTCACAAAAATAGCCATCTACTTTTTTAATAAGGTTCGGGCGGTTGGCGGTATTGATTTAGAGTGTGTTATAGAACGTACGATCGAGTGGCTTGCTGACGAAAATACACCCGTAGCGGTTAAAGCGAATTGCATCGACATTCTTTTTGCTCTGAGAGGGAAAGAAGAATGGCTTAGTGAAGAACTTACATTTCAGTTGGAGTTTATTGTACGCAACGGCACTTCTGCAGCTCTTCAATCGCGCACCAAAAAGTTTTTGACAAAACTCAGGAAAGAGCAAATGCTTTAAGTAATTTTGCCGTTCAACTTAACTAAATGGAACTCACCCTCGGTACGCCGGCCATGCTTTTCCCGGCAATTGCCCTCTTATTATTGGCTTATACAAACCGCTTTCTGGCTTTGGCAAGCTTAATCAGAAATCTGAAGAGTCAGTATGTGGCGAATCAAAACCCTAATTTGTTGGGACAGATACAAAGCATTCGTACGCGTATCATCCAGGTGCGAAATATGCAGGCTTGCGGGATTATGGGCTTTTTGCTTTGCGTTATTTCCATGTGGCTCTTGTATAACTCACAGAATGTGCTTGCAGGTTATGCTTTTGGCCTAAGCCTGCTGCTTCTGATGATTTCTCTATTGATATCGTTCCGTGAGACGCAAATCTCGGTTGAGGCGCTGGAGATTGAGTTGAGCGATCTGGAAGAACTGGTAAAAAAGAAATGAGATGACGCTTTCTATCACCACGCCGATTCTCTTGTTTCCGGCAATATCGCTGATATTGTTAGCATACACGGCGAAGTTTGCTCATCTGGCTAATCTGACAAGGAATCTAAATAAGCAGTATTCTATAGATGAGACCGCCGGACTCTTACATCAGATTAAAAATCTCCGTGAAAGAATCTACTTAATTAAGAATATGCAGGTGTTTGGCACAGGCAGCTTTTGCCTTTGTATCATCAGTATCTTTATGCTTTTTAATAACTGGTTGCTGGCAGGGCAGATTTCCTTCTGGTTGAGTACCGTTGCCATGATGGTGGCACTTTACTTTTCCCTGAAAGAAATCTGGTTGTCTACCGATGCACTGAAGGTCGTTGTTAATGAAGTTTATAAGCGATAACGCTTTTTTTGTAGAATGTCGGAAGGTAAACGATCTTCTTTTTTTGGTCATAGTGAAAGTCGGCTGTGTTCATAACGCCCCTGGTGTCCATCAGCTTCGTTACCTGCCCCTTTGAACCAACGCTGTAGACGAGTCCGTTCCAGCAACTTATAAGAAATTCGTTTTTGTTGATGAGCTGCAGGCCATCTATCGAGCTTTCAAAGCCTTCGGCAATTTTAGCGAGGTTTTTATTCGCGTCGGCCTTCCATAGTACAGGTCCCGCGCCTATATAAAGATCTGTACCGACTGCCTTGAGTCCGTTCGTTCCCTTAAGGCTGGTTATATAAGGACTAACAATATTATTTTTGATACTGAAGATCATGCCGTTCTTTGAGTCGGATACATAAACGGTGTTTTTTGAGTCGACGGTAACATCATTCAGGCCTTCAGCCTGAGGAACCTTGAGTTTAGTATCGATTTTTCCTGTGGCGATATCAATGACAACTACTTCAGTAAGGTCAGCCACATAGAGTTTGTTTTGCATGACAGCTATTCCCTTGGGCGCGTTAAGGCCGCCTACCCACATAGGATCTATTATCTTACCATCCGCATCGATCTTTCCAATTCCGCCCTTTCCGTCAACTTCGAAAGGAGTGCCATCAATAAGCGAAACGAACATTTGTTTGCCATCTTCGTAGGGTGTAACCGATTCGGGTACGGCTAGTGAATCAGTTTCCCAGATTTTTGTCAGCTTGTATTTTTCTTGTGCAAACGAGCTGCTTGAACAGGCAACAGCTAAAAGGATAAAGAGCTTCTTCATGTTTCTTTCTTAAATATGTTAAAGCTATAAACATTCTCAGAAATGTGGCGCCAACTTTACGTTTTTGTTACATCTGGGCGTATGCTGCAAAATACACTTACAGCGAGAGGGCTGTCCTTAAATCTAAACAGACTGAGAAGTGTCGATACACAGTTCATAATAAAATTGACATTTTGCTACGAATTTTTCAATAATACTTGTACCTTGTGTTTTCAATCATACTTAAAAATGACTTGGCTCATAAATTGTTAATTCATATATCAACAGGCAGGTTTCCTGTCAACATATCTCAATACTTATATTCAACTTAATTGGAGGGCAAAAATGAAGTTAAAAGAATTATTATTAAACCGTTTTAGTTTTAGAGAAATTCTAAAGAGCTTTTCTATTGATCAGTCTGATTTCATTATCCAGGACGAAGAACTTATCCTTTCAAAGGAAAACCTTTCCAATAAAGAGACGATTAAAGAACGTGTTTTGATTCAGGGAAAGGGTCCCGCAGGTATGGTCAATTTTTTTGGCACACTCCACTATAATCTTCTGGAAGGTCTGGCAGTATTTGAACTCGATTCTGTCGAGCAGAACCGGGCGCAAGTTGCCTAGTTATTAGACTCTACCTATTAAAGCTCGTGCAACGATTTGCACGGGCTTTTTTGTTTTATTTTTGAAGCACGCCTTACTTTTATACCTTTGATGCTTTAAACGCATCATATATGAAAGAAAACTGGTGGAAGATATTAGCCTCAGTTCTTGTTCTGTACTCCGCTATCGCGGGTTTTCTGGGCGAGGTACCCCAATTGCCGATATTACACGAATCTATCAGGAACCTTTATTTTCACGTTCCTATGTGGTTTTCTATGGTGATTCTGTACCTGATCTCCGTAATATACAGCGTGAAATACCTGTCTTCAGGGAATGAAAATCACGACCTCAAGTCGGTCGAATATGTCAATGCCGGCGTTGTTTTCGGTTTCCTGGGTCTTGCAACCGGCATGATCTGGGGCAACTATACCTGGGGGTCTCCCTGGCCAAATGATCCGAAGATGAATAGCTCGGCTATCTCTACGCTGATGTATCTGGCATATATTGTTTTGAGGAATTCGCTGGAAGAGGAGCAGAAGCGAGCGAAAATCTCTGCAGTTTACAACATATTCGCGTTTCCCATAATGATCGTGCTGTTGTTCATCCTGCCAAGGATGACCGATTCCTTGCACCCCGGAAATGGAGGTAACCCCGGGTTTAGCTCTTATGATCTGGACAGCAGAATGAGGGGCGTATTCTACCCTGCTTGCCTCGGCTGGATTCTTTTGGGCGTGTGGATTGCAGATTTGCAGTTCAGGATCCGGAAACTTCAAAACAAACAATTAAACTAGTCACAATGAGAAAATATATCGCAGCCATATATCTGCTGCTTTTCACGGCAGGAACATCTTTCGCTCAGTCTGACAGCGGAGTTGAGATGGCAGACGGAATGCGTTCTTCTGGAAAGATTTACGTAGTGGTTGCCGTTATCGTCCTGATCCTTCTTGCTCTGATAGCTTATCTGTTTAGTATCGACAGAAAGGTAAAAAAGCTTGAACAAAAGAACTAAATACTAATCTATGTCTACAACGCAAAACACAAGTTTCTTCAATGATGTGTGTTCGTTTTTCGATCATGCATCGCAGTTTACTAATCATTCGGCCGGTCTGCTCGATCAGATAAAGGCATGTAACAGTGTCTACCGCTTCAGGTTTCCTATAAGGAAGGGAAATGGTGTTGAAGTAATTGATGCGTGGCGCGTTGAGCATTCCCACCATATGTCTCCAACAAAAGGGGGGATTCGTTATAGTGATATGGTGAATGAGGATGAGGTGATGGCTCTTGCAGCGCTTATGACATACAAGTGTGCGATTGTAAACGTTCCTTTCGGTGGCGCTAAGGGCGGCATCAAGATCAATACCAAGAATTATTCTCTCGCTGAGCTGGAAAACATCACGCGCAGATATACGGTAGAACTGGTTAAGAAGAATTTTATCGGTCCGGCTATCGATGTTCCTGCACCTGATTATGGTTCGGGCGAGCGGGAAATGAGCTGGATCGCGGATACTTACAATACGATGAATCCGGGGCAGCTGGATGCTATGGGTTGCGTTACGGGCAAGCCTATTGCCCTCCATGGTATTCAGGGGCGTCGTGAAGCAACCGGAAGGGGTGTGGCTATCGCTATCCGCGAGTGCGTTACGGTAACGGAGGATATGAAGTCTTTAGGTCTAACTCCAGGTTTAACCGGCAAGCGGGTGATTGTCCAGGGACTCGGAAACGTGGGTTATAATACGGCTAAGTTCTTAATCGAGATGGGCGCGGTCATTGTTGGCCTGTGTGAGTACGAAGGCGCGATATATAACACTAACGGACTGGATCTGGATGCTGTGGTTGCGCATCGTAAGGAAACCGGCACCATCCTTGGGTTTTCAGGGGCGGCCAGTGAATTTGCGAACTCGGCGGAAGGCTTAGAACAGGATTGTGATATTTTGGTTCCGGCAGCATTGGAGAATCAGATCCTGGCATCTAATATTGACAGGATTAAAGCAAAGATAATTGCTGAGGCAGCAAACGGGCCGACTTCTCCTGAGGCGGCAGATGTCTTTATTAAGAGAGGAGGAATCATTATTCCGGATATGTACTGTAATGCAGGTGGTGTAACAGTATCGTATTTTGAGTGGTTGAAAAATCTTTCTCATGTTGCGTTCGGACGCATGGATAAGCGCTACGAGGAAAACGCGAACCTCAACCTGGTATCTATGGTGGAGAAGATGACGGGAGTGAGTCTTTCTTTAGAACAACGCGGACTTATCATCAAGGGCCCATCGGAACTTGAGCTGGTTAATTCTGGCCTGGAAGAAACCATGGTTCGATCGTATCACGAAATCCGGGAGACCAAGATGTCGAACGCTAAGATAGGGGATCTGCGAACCGCTGCATTTGTAGGTGCAATTAATAAGGTTGCAGTGTCTTACATGAATATGGGTATCTGGCCTTAGAAATGTAAAATTATTATGAGTATTCGCCCTTAACTATTTTTGAGGGCGAATAAGTTCTTCCTAATCATTCCCGTTTCGTAATTTTGCGGCATATTCTATCCGGATATCGTAATTACCAGATCAATGAAAAAAAGCTCTATTATAGGCATCATCATTATTGCAATTGCTATAGGGGTTATTATTAGCACCTATGCCGACTCCAGCACGTATGGTTCGTTTAGTGACGCCCGGGAAAGTCAGACTGAGCTCCACGTGGTCGGTCAATTAAACAAGGAAAAGAAGTTAATATATAATCCTCAGGAGGATGCTAACTATTTCGCCTTCTATCTGCTGGATAAGCAGGGTAAGGAGTGTAAGGTAGTTTTCTCTGGCGCAAAACCTCAGGATTTTGAACGCTCCGAAGAGATTGTACTGACCGGAAAAATGGTTGGTAATGAATTTCAAGCCTCTAAAATTCTCATGAAATGTCCTTCCAAATACAACAAGGACGAAGTCGAGATTCAGGAAGTCCAGCAAACCGCTGCTTAATACAGAAAATTTCTAAATGGATATACAATTCGCAGGAGAACACCTGCTTCCAGGGAAACTTGGGCAGTTCTTTATAATATTAACTTTTGGCACAGCGCTTTTATCGGCAATTGCTTATTACTTCGCAACGATAAAAGATACGAAAGACGATTCCTGGAAGCGCCTGGCGCGCATCTCTACCTGGGTAAACACAGTTTCTGTATTGGGAATCGGAATCTGTCTTTATTATATAATCTACAATCATTATTTTGAGTATCACTATGCATGGGCGCATTCATCGCGCGCATTACCAGTGTATTATATTATCTCCAGTTTCTGGGAAGGACAGGAGGGAAGCTTCTGGCTATGGATGTTCTGGCAGTCACTTCTCGCTAATATTCTGATATGGAAAGCGCGTAGCTGGGAGAGTCCGGTGATGACGGTAATGATGCTGTCTCAGCTGTTCATCTCCTCGATGTTATTGGGGGTAGAGATCCTGGGTACTCGTGTAGGAAGTTCGCCTTTCATTCTTTTAAGAGATGCGGTAGAAGGGCCGATCTTTTCACGTCCGGATTACCTGTCTCTGATACCTGACGGAAACGGACTGAACCCTCTATTACAAAACTATTGGATGGTTATCCACCCACCAACACTATTCCTGGGCTTCGCTTCCATGATCATTCCTTTCGCTTATGCGATAGCAGGACTCTGGGAAAGAAGATATTCAGAATGGATCAAAGTATCTCTGCCATGGGCGTTATTTGCGGTCATGGTGCTGGGTGCAGGTATCATCATGGGATCCTTCTGGGCCTATGAAGCACTTAACTTCGGTGGTTTCTGGGCATGGGATCCGGTTGAGAATGCCTCTATCATTCCATGGCTGACGCTCATTGCGGCAGTGCACGTGATGCTGGCTTACAGAAGTTCAGGTCATTCTTACTTCACCGCTACATTCCTGGTGTTGATTAGTTTCGTGCTGGTATTGTACGCTTCATTCCTTACCCGAAGCGGTATTCTGGGTGAAACATCAGTGCACTCATTTACCGATCTTGGAATGTTTGGTCACCTGCTTGCTTATATCCTGGTATTCTTTTTTCTTGCGGTCGGTTTCCTGGTGGCAAGGTGGAAGGAACTTCCGATTACGAAGAAAGACGAGGAGACTTATTCACGTGAATTCTGGTTGTTTATCGGAGCCCTCGTTCTCACGGTGGCTTGTGTTCAGGTTATTTCGACCACATCTATACCGGTGTTTAACGCACTGTTCGGTACCAAGATTGCGCCTCCTGCGGATGTGATTCAGCATTATCACCAATGGCAGGTTCCGTTCGCCATCGTTATCAGCTTTATCTCCGGATTTTCGCAATATCTCCGATATAAAAATACTGACTCTAAAAAATTCTTTAAGAAGATTGGATTAATCCTGATCATCGCAGCTGTAGTTACTGCTGGATTTGCGTATATCGCTAAGGTGCATAACAATGTGATGTATGTGGTGCTAACCTTCGCCGCAATATTCTCTATCTCTTGTAACATCAGGATCCTGATTGATGCTATCAAAGGGAAATGGCGTCTTGCCGGATCTTCCATTGCACATATTGGGTTCGGTCTGTTGCTTATAGGAGCCCTGGTTGCAGCAGCCACAAGTAATGTGGTATCGCTGAATACTTCAGGTGTCGGTTTCGGAGAGGAGTTTGATAAAAACAACAACTCGAAAGAAAACATCATCCTTTACGAAGATGAGCCTGTACGCATGGACGAATATACGGTTACCTATAAAGGTGATTCTACTGAAGGTGTGAATACATACTATCGTGTAAATTACAAGGTTATCGACGAAAAGACTAAGGAAGTAAAGGAGGAGTTCGACCTGTATCCGCATGCTCAACAAAATGCAAAGATGCAGACGATTGTTGCGTCTCCAGACACCCGCCACTACCTGTTCCATGATATCTACACCCACGTAAGCAGCGTGCCCCTGAAAGAAGAAATGGCTGAACATGAAGACCATGAAGGTCATTCTGAAGATGAGGGTTATGAGAAGCCGGTAACGTATGAGGTATCTCCCGGAGATACTATCCGTTACAGAGAGGGTGTGATTGTAGTTAAGGGTGTGAACCGGAATGCTACCATTGAAAAGATTCCTTTGAAGGCTGGCGATGTAGCGATTGCCCTGCAACTGGAAATCAAAACCCACGCTAACAAAACGTACACGGCAGAACCTGTGTTCCTTGTTAAAGGGGGGAACAAGTTCGACTTCGGTAAGACGCTTGTTGATCCGGGTTTGAAAGTCCGCTTTTCAAACGTTTATCCTGAAAAAGACAAGCTGGAGATGATGCTCTACCAAAAACCGAAAGCTGAGAAGAAGTGGGTCGTCATGAAAGCGATTAAGTTTCCTTTCATTAACCTTTTCTGGGCCGGAAATATCCTGATGGTTGTAGGTTTCCTGATCTCGATTTTCAGAAGAAATAAGGAGATCAAAACCACTGACTAATGAAGATTGTCCTGCTTGGCAGTGGTAACGTAGCTACACATCTGGGCCATGCCCTGAAGACAGCTGGCCATGAGATCCTGCAGGTGTGGAGCCGCTCGCTTTCAAACGCACAACAGCTTGCTGATTCTTTATCAGCTGCTTTTACAAATGAAATTGGAGCGCTGAACAATACAGCTGATATTTATATTTTATCCATTAAAGATGATGCTATCGAGGAGGTGGCATCATCTTTTTTGTTTAAGGGTAAGTTGCTGGTTCATACTTCCGGGACAGCGGGTATTGATCTGCTTGGCAAGGAGTGGGCTAACAAGGGCGTATTTTACCCTTTGCAAACTTTCAGTAAGCAAAAGGGTGTCGATTTCAGCACTGTGCCGCTGCTATTGGAGGGAAGTAATGAAAAAGTTGTCGCCCAGCTTAACGAATTGGCTGCTAGTATCAGTCAGACCGTTCGACCAGCATCCTCCGAACAACGTGCAGCAATTCACGTTGCCGCTGTCTTTGCCTGCAATTTCAGCAATCATCTGTACTCCATATCAAAGGACTTGCTAGCCAAAGAAGGGCTCGACTTCAAGCTCCTGCTTCCGCTCATTGCAGAAACGGCAGCGAAGGTACAAAGTCTCGATCCGAAAGCTGCACAGACCGGACCTGCCATACGCGGTGACCAGGCAAGCATTGAAAAACATAAGAAGTACCTGGAGGCATCACCGGATCTCCAGCAACTGTATACGCTGATGACGAATAGCATCATCGGTTCCAAGAAATAAAATCTTTAGTCCCCTAAAACCTTAACACATGTTTTTATCAAAGATCAAATCTGTCAAAGCCTTCATATTCGATATCGACGGGATACTGACAGATGGTACCGTACTAGTCACCGAATCGGGTGATCAGCTAAGAAAGTTTAACGTAAGGGATGGATATGCCATGCGCTTAGCGGTGAGAAAAGGCTACCATATCTGCGTTATCTCAGGGGGCAACTCTGCGAGCGTTATCTTTCGTCTAAACGGACTGGGAGTAACGGAGGTTCACCTGGGAATAGACAAAAAGCTCAGCGTTTACGAAGACTTCATAAAAAAGCATGCGCTCGATCCAAAGGAAGTATTGTACATGGGTGATGATGTACCCGATATGCCTGTCATGCAAGCCGTGGGAGTGAGTGCCTGCCCGATTGACGCTATCGAGGAAGTGAAAGCCATCAGCGACTATATCTCTCCGTTCCCCGGAGGTACAGGCTGTGTTCGGGATGTGGTAGAGAAGGTTCTCAAAATCCAGGGCAAATGGTTTGACCAGGATCCTTCAGCACATGACGATACCATCACATCATCTTAAGAGTAAAAATATGATCACCACATTTCCGCCAGTAATATTGGCATCTAAGTCTCCACGCAGACAAGAACTCCTGCAGCAAATGGGCATTGACTTCAGGGTAGTTCTTAAAGACGTAGATGAATCATTCCCTGCATTCCTCCAGCCCGCCGAAGTAGCAGTTTATATCGCCCGGAAGAAGGCCGAAGCCTTTGATGACTCCTTGCAGGAGAATGAAATTGTCATTACAGCCGATACTATCGTTACAATCGACGGCCTGATATTGGGTAAACCTGAAGATGAGCAGGATGCATTCCGGATACTTTCTCTATTGTCGGGTAAAACACATGAGGTGATCACCGGCGTAGCCTTCTTATACAAACACAAAATCCATGCGTTTTACGACAGTACCACCGTTTATTTCCGCGGTTTAAGTGATGAAGACAAATGGTTTTACATCCGAAATTTTAAGCCTTTTGACAAAGCCGGTGCCTATGGAATACAGGAGTGGATCGGACATGCTGCTATTGAGAAAATTGAAGGCTCTTATAATAATGTAGTAGGGCTTCCAACCTTCAGAGTTTACCAGGAGTTGCAGAAAATCTTAGCCGACAAATAAGAATTAAGCGCTGCTAAAGTTCTGCCATCTGGAAAAGAGCCCCAGCCTAATCCAGCTTTTCATACAGCAAGCCCTCTTTAAGCGCATAAGTTGAAAGCATGACATTGCGGACACCGGCATGCGACAGGATATAGGACGTCAAAACAGCAGCAGTCACAATCATGTCTACACGCACCGGACTGATCTTGTCATCCGCAGCCCTCTGATCGTGAGTCGAAAGAAGGATATCGTTAATTACTGATTGCAGCTGCGTTCTCTCTATACGGTATCCAGACTCGCTGTCTCTGTCTCTCAGACCGTATTTGCGTATTGCCAGATCAGCGAAAGTTTCAAAGGCACCCGCAGAACCGATGAGGGTTTCCGGCTTATATAGGAATAGGTTCTTTTTAAGGTCAGCCAGTTGCTCTTCCAGATGTGTGTGAAGGGCGGAGATATCATCGGCGTTAATCGGATCAGACTTGTGAAAGAGAGCCATCAACCGCGCAGCCCCAATAGGATAGCTTTTCTTAAACTGAACGTTCTTCTCGTCGCAGAAAATAAACTCTACACTTCCTCCACCGATGTCCATAATCACAGCATTGCCGCGAATCTCAACAGCCTTGCTCACCCCTCGATAAATAAGGGAAGCCTCTTTATCACCATCAATGATGTCAATGCCTATTCCCGTCAGTGCTTTAACCTGATCAACAAAATTCTGGCCGTTAGCCGCGGTTCTTAAAGCCGCCGTACCCGTTCCGTAAACCTCGGTAACGTCATACTGATCAATGACCCGCTTAAAGTCCTGCATCGCCTCAAGCCCCCGATTAAAAGCAACTTCAGCGATCCTGGCTTCGGTTATCCCACCTTCGCCCAGCTTGACATGTTTCTTCTCTACGAAAATCTCGTTGATAGAACGATCCTCATTCAGTTCAGCAATTAATAAATGGAAGGTATTTGTACCCAGGTCGAGTACCGCGATAGGTTTTTTCATAGGAAAAAGCAAAGCCACCGTGAAGGTGGCTTTGTATGATGGATTTTAATTATTCGAAATATTCTTTCATTCTCTCGAAGAAGCTCTTCTCGTTTCTACCAGGCTGTGGCTTGAAGTTAGGAGAGCCCTGAAGCTTTTCAAGCATTTCTCTCTCATCCTTAGAGATCGCTTTAGGTGTCCATATATTCACGTACACCAGCTGGTCGCCTCTGTGATATGAATTCACTTCAGGAACACCCTTACCTTTTAGTCTCAGGATCTTTCCACCCTGTGTGCCCGGCTCGATCTTGATCTTCGCCTTGCCATCTATAGTAGGCACCTCTACGGAGGCTCCTAAGGCTGCGTCAATGAAGCTGATATGAAGATCATACACCACATTGTTGCCTTCGCGTTGTAGAGTCTCGTGCGGAATTTCCTCGATTAGAATAATCAGGTCTCCGGCGATACCACCGTTAGGGGCAGCATTACCCTTACCGCTCATCGAAAGCTGCATGCCTTCACTTACACCCGCTGGAATGTTGATTGTGATCGTTTCCTCACCGCGAACAACACCTTCACCATGGCAACTGTCGCACTTCGCAGTTATCTGCGATCCTGAACCGTTACAAGTAGGACAGGTGCTGCTGGTCTGCATCTGACCGAGGATCGTGTTGGTCACACGCCTTACAGATCCGGCGCCACCGCAGGTACGGCAGGTTTGAACAGAAGAGCGGTCTTTAGCACCAGTACCGTCGCATGTACGACAGGCAACAAGCTTATTCACCTTAATCTTCTTCTCTGCACCCTTGGCAATTTCTTCCAGGTTCAGCTTCACCTTGATCCGGAGGTTGCTACCTCTGGAAACACGGCTTCTGCCGCCTTGCTGACCGCCACCGCCAAAGAAGCTATCAAACGGACTGCCACCGCCACCAAAGATATCTCCAAACTGGCTGAAGATATCATCCATGTTCATGTGACCACCGCCACCATAGCCTCCCTGAGAAGCACCCGCATGTCCAAACTGGTCATACCTTTGTTTCTTCTCCGGATTGCTAAGAACTTCGTAAGCTTCTGCTGCCTCTTTGAACTTATCTTCTGCCTCTTTGTCGCCCGGGTTCTTATCCGGATGGTATTTAATCGCCAGCTTACGATAAGCCTTCTTTATCTCATCCGCAGAAGAACCTTTGGAAACACCGAGGATATCATAAAAATCTCTCTTCGCCATATAATTAACTTCCTACAACTACTTTAGCAAATCTGATCACCTTATCGTTCAGAAAATAGCCTTTTTCAACCTCGTCTATCACTTTACCCTTCATATCTTCTGATGGTGCAGGAATGTTCGTTATAGCTTCATGGAGATCAGCATCAAAGGATGTGCCTATAGACTCCATTTCTTTCACGCCTTTCTGAGTCAGCGTGGTCTTAAATTTACTACTTACTAAAACGATACCTTCTTTAACGGCCTCGATGTCTGAAGACGTATTCATGTATTTAATCGCACGGTCGAAGTCATCCGCAATCGGAAGAAGGCTTAAAAGAACATCCTTACCTGCTGACTGCAACAGTTCGATACGCTCTTTATTCGTACGTCTTTTGTAGTTGTCAAACTCTGCATACAGACGCAGGTATTTGTCGTTAGCCTCTTTCAGCTCCGCACGCAGTTTCTCCTCTGCAGAAACTTCTTCTACTTCCTGAGCTTCAGCTTCTGCTGATTGCTCTGCCTGCGGCTGTTCCGCCTGCTCTACATTTTGTTCCATCTCAGACTGAGTCTGATTGTCAGAAGCTACTTTCTCTTCTTCGGTAGTTTTCTTCTTGTTTTTCAACATATCTGAAAAGTTCATATCTAATGGGATAGACAAATAATTTGCCAAGTTAATTAAACGGTCAAGCTGTCAGCTTAAACCAAAACAATGTCAGCCCGATGATGCATCAGGCAGACAATAAGCCCTGTTTATGCAATTTTTGCGTCCTCGATCACACGACCGTTCTCGCATTTGATGATGCGTGAAGGGAAGGTTCGGATGAGGTTGTAATTATGGGTAGCCATAAGGATGGCCGTGCCCGAGCGGCTGATGTCTTTCAGCAGGAGCATAATTTCTTCAGATGTTTCCGGGTCCAGATTACCTGTAGGCTCATCAGCGAGGATCAGCTCCGGATCATTAAGAAGCGCTCTGGCAACCACTACACGCTGTTGTTCTCCACCCGAAAGCTCGTGTGGCATCTTCTTCAACTTGGAGCGCAGACCTACTTTTTCAAGCACGTCTTTGATACGCTCATCTTTGAGCTTGCGGTCTTTCCAGCCCGTAGCATTCAGCACAAAGCGCAGGTTTTCTTCCACCGTACGATCTGTCAGCAACTGGAAATCCTGAAATACGATGCCCAACTTACGACGCAGGTAGGGTACATCATGATCAGAAAGCTTCTTCAAGTCGTAACCTCCCGCATGTCCCTCTCCCTCAGTGATATGAAGTTCACCATACAGGATCTTCATCAAACTGCTCTTTCCTGATCCAGTCTGACCAATAAGGAACACAAACTCCCCCTTATCTATATGCAGGTTTACTGATGACAGAACGAGGTGCTTTTGCTGATAAACATCTACGTTATGGAGTTTTATAATGGAGTTTCCGATCATTACTATATTTCTAATTTCATTATTTTACCAAAAGGGAGGTCTTTTACCAGCGACATGATCGCCTCTGCCTTGTCACCAAGACCTATTTTTTGCAGCGACTTATCCGGCCTGTCCACCCGAAAATACGCCAGCAAGGTAAATTCATCATCTCGTAGCTGAACATAATCCGGTATTTTAGCTATTCCCTTTACTTTGATGACATACATATCCTCAAAGTTAATGTTTTCCGGCAAAATCGCCATTCTATTATATACTTAGAAGGAAGGCAAAGGTATCAATCCCGTCTGCATAATCCCATAAACGGGGACTCTGGCTGCAGCCGAAACCCACAACCTGACTATCGATTGAAAGCTCAGCGTTAGCAACCACACACTGAATTTGCCCGGAAATCAATGTAAGCTTTGCTTCTGCATCCGTCCGATCCTTATATTCATCAAAGAAAAGGGCCGCCAGGGGAGAAGCCATCCCCTCGTCGCGTTTTAACAGCAGGAAGCCATTGTCCAGATGCTTCGCTCCGTTTACCAGATAGATCGACTTATTATAATCATAGTTATTCGCATACTTATGGTGGTTGATCATCCCCTTGAAAGGCTCTTCAATCGCCTCAAAGAAAGGCACGAAGTCATAACCTTCAGGAACCAGAAGTTTAGAGACGTTACGGCAACCCAAGCCGAAGTAGTCGAAAATATCATGCCCCAGGGCCACAAAATCTTCCGTTGTCTCGGTCCCATCCAAAACGGCGATGCTATTCCTGTTGCCCCGAATAATGTGAGGAACTGACTTAAAATAGTATTCAAAGTAGCGCGAAGTATTGTTACTTCCGGTGGCAATTACCGCATCAAAGTCCTTTAAGCGGTCAACATACACAATTCGCTTAGCAAATGCAGGATAGAAATCGACCAGACGGCTGAGGATATGAGGTGTAAGGTGTTTGTCCTGAGAGGACAGTTTAACAGACGCTATGTGTCCGCTTGCCAGCACAGTCAGAATATCATGGAAACCTACCAAGGGAATATTTCCGGCCAATACAAGCCCTACTACTTTTGCCTTTCCGCTCTGCGTCCTACCAGCATAAGCGCCGTCTATCCACTGCTCAATATCCCGCCCATTCAGCATGGTGCCCAATGCCCTTACGGCCTTTCCGACCTGATCTGCTGTAAACCAGGCATTATAATGATGAGAAGCGTTTACCAGAGATAAGAGTTGTTCATCGTCCGATAGTAAGTAGTGTCCTAACTGTGTAAAAGCTTCCTTTATTTGATGTACTGACATGTATCCTTATATTAAAACCAAGTTTTCTATTATATTTGCATTGTTTTTGCATGCATATAACTTTGCAAAGTTAAGTTAAGGAAAAGACATTTAGACCATGGCAATTATAATAACAGATGAGTGTATAAACTGCGGAGCTTGTGAACCAGAGTGCCCAAACAATGCTATTTACGATGCTGGAGCTGCATGGCGTTTCTCGGACGGAACATCCTTGCGTGGCGTTATCGACTTCGGTGATGGAACCACTCTTGATGCCGAAGAAGTTCAGGCCGCGATATCAGACGAGTTCTACTATATAGTATCCGATAAGTGTACAGAATGTAAAGGCTTCCATGACGAGCCTCAATGTGCGGCGGTTTGCCCCGTTGATTGCTGCGTGGATGACGAAGATGTAAGAGAAACTGAAGAAGAGCTTCTTGCAAAGAAGGCTTGGCTTCACATGGAAGCATAAGAACCTATATACAAAAAGGCGGATACATTTCTGATGTATCCGCCTTTTTTATGCCTGTGCCTGAACCTATTCTTCCTCCAAATCTTTATTCGGTATAATCAATACCGGACATTTTGCCTTCCTGGCTACCTTTTCCGACACACTTCCCGAAATGAAATGGTCAAAACCCGTCCGGCCATGTGTGCCTAGAATGATCATATCCGCTTCCCATTCTTCCGCCGTTGCCAGAATTTCGTCTCTGGGATTACCCAGCTTGGTATATGTATATGTTGGAACCCGACCTGCGTACACCTCAGAGATACGATCCAGCAATTTCCTGCTCGACTCGTCCTGCATCTGTATAAGATCCGGCAGCACCACCTGCGACTCATTCAACATCGGATCGGCGATATAAGAGGTCCCTACGGGCACTTCATTAACATGTAGCAATGCCACCGAGGCGTTCAGCTTTTCGGCAAGGTCAAATCCATATCCTGCCGCCCGTTCAGAATATTGACTGTCTTCTACGGCAATCAAAATCTTCGTGATCTGATTCAGTGTTTTCATAATTGCGGGTTTAAGTTAATCTGTCTTATAAAGATGAAACGTTTTTACAATCCATTAGTTTTAATTAGGCCTTAGGAGATTTTTTTAATTTATTTGTAAGATGACTACTGAATTTGGCGTGTGCAACCTCGCTTTGGTTCCTCTCAGGGCCGAAGCGTCCGATAAAAGTGAAATCATGTCCTTTCTTCTTTTTGGAGATTGCTTTGAGATCCTCGAGACTCAGCCAAAGTGGATGCAGGTGCGGACCTTATCCGACGATTATACCGGCTGGATAGATCCAAAACAGCAGCAGAATCTCAGGGAGAAGCAGGTTCAGCAGCTCCAGGAAAACCAGGTAGTGACCGGACCGGCCATTTTCCATACCATCGAAAGGACGGATAATCACGAGACATTGCATCTCGTCGCCGGCAGCAGAATCCCCGCGCCGGATGCCCAACACCTGTTCAGGATAGGAGAGACGACCTACCGATTCATCCAGGTACCACAGCTCGCCGCAGGGCGTGACTTCGACCGCCACATCAGCGAATACGCACGTTTCTACTTAAATGCACCCTATTTATGGGGAGGAAAATCAATCTTAGGGATAGACTGCTCAGGCTTCACCCAGATGGTCTTCAGAATGCTCGACATAGAAATACTTAGAGATGCATGGCAGCAGGCAGAGCAAGGCAGTGTGGTCAATTTTTTACAGGAGATCAAACCAGGAGATCTGGCATTCTTTGATAATGATGAAGGACGAATCATCCACGTGGGCATTATTCTCGACTCCCAGCACATCATTCATGCATCAGGAAAGGTACGCATCGATGTGATCGACAATCAGGGGATCTATAATGCAGAGGTTGGGCGCCATACCCATAAACTGCGTATAATAAAACGCTTTACGAGCTAACTCTGATCTCCCAGAGCATCGCCATTTTATCATCACTTACAGAAGCCAGCAGCTTACCGCCGTCAAGCCAGGTCAGCTTATTAACCGAGTGGGAGTGGGAGTTGAAGCCCTTATCTTTGCTGATGATGCGTTTCAGCTTCATGCCATCCAGATCCCAGATTTTAATGCTCTTATCCTGACTGGCCGTTGCGAACAAGCGGCCCCCGGGATGGAACTTAATATCGTAGACCGCAGACATGTGGGCTGTCAGGCTATTCGAAATGCTGTAGTCCGAAACGCTCCATTTGATGAGCTGCGCATCACGTCCGCCGGAAAGAAGTACATGTCCATCCGGACTAAACGCCACAGAAGTCACCGCCATCGTATGCCCGTTCAGCTCATGCTGCAAACTATAAGTATCCGCATCATAGATCCGCACCAGGCTATCTTTGCAACCAAAGGCAAGCGTTTGTTCATCCGGACTCACCGCCATCGCCCTGATGGTATCACTAGAAACCCGGAAATTGTACAGAAAGGAGTAATCTAGAGCACTGATAACCGAAACAGTACCATCCTCAGATCCCACCAGGATTTCATTCTTCCGCCTGATCTCCGCGATAGAGAAGACAGGCAGCTTATGCTGTTCAATGCGTGCGATGATTTTGCTCTCCGAAAGACTGAAGATACTCACGGCCCCACTTCTTTCCCCAATCACAAGAATACCCTTTTCTGGAGAAAGATGAAGAGCGTAAACGGAGCTTCTAACCGGACAAACAACAGTCGGTTTGCGATCAGCCAATGACCACTGCACAATACCCTTGTCATTTCCAGCCGTATAAAAGCTTGCATCATCGATGCCCGTTTCAACCGTATAAATGGAGTTTTGATGGCCGGGCAATAGAGCCAGCAAATCAATGTCAATCATCAGCATAGACTATTTATGTCTCGACTCGAGGTTCTTGGCAATTTGTTCCAACGAAACATTCTTTTCGCGCAGGAGAACAAGCAGGTGGAATACCAAATCAGATGATTCGTTAATAAAGTCAAATTCCGTCTCATTCAAAGCCGCGATAACGGTCTCGACACCCTCTTCGCCTACCTTCTGAGCGATTTTATTCAAACCTTTCTCTCTTAGTCGGTTCACGTAAGAACTTTCCTGAGGATTAGCATATCTGTCGGCAATGATCTGCTCCAGTTTGAAAATAAAGTTTTGATTGTATTCAGAAGAGAAACAGCTGCGCGACCCGGTATGGCAGGTCGGACCGACAGGATCGGCCTTAATCAGAATAGTATCCTGATCACAATCAATAGCGATGTTTTTCACATAAAGAAAGTTGCCGCTTTCCTCACCTTTGGTCCAGAGGCGGTTCTTTGAACGCGAGTAGAAAGTTACCTTACCCTCAGCTTCTGTTTTAGCAAAAGCCTCTTCGTTCATGTATCCCAGCATCAGCACTTCCAAACTTTGGAAATCCTGAATGATCACAGGCACTAAACCCTCTCCTTTATTAAAGTCTATAGACATTTCAATGTTATTTATTATAAACGGACCTCGATGTTCTGCTTCCTTAACTCCCTTTTCAGGTCAGGAATCAGTATCTCTCCATAATGAAAAACCGAAGCCGCTAAAGCAGCGTCGACATTCGCCTCCAGGAAAGTATCCGCAAAATGCTGAATGGTACCCGCACCGCCCGAAGCAATGATGGGGATAGACAAAGTGCTGTTGATTTTCCCCAGCAAGCCGTTATCAAATCCAGCCTTCGTTCCGTCATGATCCATGGAAGTCAGCAATATTTCACCCGCACCGCGTGATTCCACTTCCTTAATCCAGACTTCGGTTTCAATCTCCGTCGCTATCCGGCCGCCGTTCAGATGAACCAGATTCTTTCCGTTCACCCTTTTAGTGTCCACCGCCACAACAACAAACTGCTTACCAAAGGCATTAGCCAGCTCATTGATGAGTTCCGGATTTCTTACCGCAGCCGAGTTAATGGAAATCTTATCCGCCCCGGAATTCAGCAGAACATCCGCATCCGCAATTTCGTTGATCCCGCCGCCGATGGTGAAAGGGATGTTCACCTGTCGGGCAACCGACTTCACCAGCTCAACCATGGTCTTACGTCGCTCATTCGTCGCCGTAATATCCAGGAATACCAGCTCATCCGCACCCTGCCTCGAGTATTGCCAGGCCAGTTCCACCGGGTCACCGGCATCCCTCAGGTCAACGAAATTGATACCTTTAACGGTCCTGCCATCTTTAACATCCAGGCAGGGAATAATGCGTTTGGAGACCAATTAGAAAGAAATTAATGATTTTAAGTTCCAGTCTTTTATCTCGTCGATGGAGATATGACCTTCATAAATAGCCTTACCAACCACGCAAGCTTCTACCTTATATTGCTGCACCGCTCTGATGTCATCCATTGAGCTGATACCGCCTGAAGCAATAAGCTTGATGAAAGGAGAGTGGTCCAGAAGTTTCTGGTACAGTTCTACACCGGCACCACCTAATTTACCATCCTTATTGATGTCGGTACAAAGAAAACGGAAGAAACCTAAGTTAAGACAGGTGTCTACGTAATCCATTAATTTGATTGGTGAGCTTTCCATCCAACCCGAATACTTGATTACCTCGTCAAGGACGTCGATAGCCACAACAATCTGGTCAGTTCCTGTCCCTGTTTCCCTGTGTGTAAAAGCACGGCTCAGTTCAGGAAGAAAGTCAGGATTTGTGATCGCCTGAGTTCCAACAATAACACGATGTATGCCTGCATCGATAAGCTCTTTCACTTTCTCAATACTTCTAACACCACCGCCATACTGAACTTTCATCTCAGTCTTACGGATAATATCGAATAGATATTCCTGGTTACTGAAATCACCTTTCGCGCCATTCAAGTCGATAATGTGAACAAATTCAGTCCCGTTAGACTGATAGCGCTCAATCATTTCCTCTAAAGTTACATCGTAAAATGTAGCTTGCTCGTAGTTTCCTTCACGTAAACGGACAACCTTTTTGTCCAGAATATCAATTGCAGGGATTATGTACATATTTTTTCTATAATTCTGAAAAGTTTTTGAGTAACTGCTCTCCCGCTTCACCTGATTTTTCAGGATGAAACTGAACGCCATAAAAATTGTTTTTACTAATTGCTGCCGAGAATTTTAACCCATAGTCAGCAAAAGCGACTGTAAAAGTAGAATTAAATTCTATAAAATAGGAATGAACGAAGTAAAAGTACGTCTCATTTGGAATTCCCTCAAATAATTTACTTTCATTTTGAACGCTAACCTTGTTCCAGCCCGTATGTGGGACCTTTATCTTCAGGTCTTCGGTAAAATGACGGGTTTTTACTGGCGTGATTCCTAATAATGAGGAATTTCCTTCCTCCGAAAACTCCGTAAGCAACTGCATCCCGACGCAGATTCCCAACACGGGTTTCGTGATCGATTTGATGCTTTCCACCAGTCCGCTTTCCTCCAGTTTCTGCATCGCCGCTCCGGCATGACCCACACCCGGAATGATGAAGCGATCGTATCTGTCGAAGCTATCGGCCGAATTCACCATCTCATAAGCAATCTTCTGCCTGTCCAATGCAGCAGTGAGCGAAAAAATGTTGCCGGCGCCGTAGTTAATTATTCCGATCATTTATTTCTGTCTTAATTAAAGAAGGCCCTTCGTACTGGGTAATTGCATATTGTTTACATCCCGCTTCGCTGCCATCTTGATTGCTTTCGCAAACACTTTAAAAATAGCTTCAATCTTATGATGTTCGTTAGTCCCTTCAGCCTTAATGTTCAGGTTACAGCGAGATGCGTCACTGAACGACTTAAAGAAATGGTAGAACATCTCCGTAGGCATTTCGCCTATCTTTTCACGCTTAAAATCTGCATCCCAAACAATCCAGTTCCTCCCGCCGAAGTCGATAGCCGCCTGAGCCAGGCAATCATCCATTGGCAGGCAAAAACCATACCGTTCAATACCTCTTTTGTCGCCTAATGCTTTCGCAATAGCCTCACCCAGAGTGATTCCCGTATCTTCTATCGTATGGTGTTCGTCGATGTGCAGATCGCCCTTTGCCGTAATTTCCAGATCTATGCTGCCATGTCTCGCGATCTGGTCCAGCATATGATCAAAGAAATGCAGTCCGGTGCTGATCTTAGCATCGCCCTTACCATCCAGATTTAGTTTAATGTATATATCGGTTTCCTTGGTTGTCCTTCTGTGCTCAACCTCTCTTTTACCTACTTTCAAAAATTCATAGATGTCTTTCCATGAAGTAGTTGCCAGTGCAATGTAATCGTTCAGTATCTCCAGCTTGCTGCTCACCTCGTCAGCACCCAGACTATCCGATTGGTTAATCCATATTGCTTTAGCGTTCAGGTTCTTAGCCAGCTCAATATCCGTCACTCTGTCACCTATAACGAAAGAGTTTTCAAGGTCGTATTTTTCTACGTCAAAAAAATGCTTCAGAAGTGCGATGCCCGGTTTTCGTGTATCTTTGTTCTCATGTGCAAAGGTTTTGTCAATGATGACTTCCTTAAATATCACACCTTCCGCCTCAAAAGAGTTCATAATAAAGTTATGTACCGGCCAGAAATTGGCTTCCGGATGGCTGTCCGTTCCCAAACCGTCCTGGTTCGTCACCATGATCAGGTCAAAGTCCAGTTCCTCGGCAATCTTCGTCATGTATTTGAAGGCACCCGGATAGAAGCGCAGCTTCGAAAAAGAATCCACCTGATAATCCTCAGGCTCCAGAACCAGGGTCCCATCCCGGTCAATAAACAATACTTTGCGCTTGTTAGCACTTTTCAAGTCTTCCATTTTATTTAGCAGTAGAGTAGGCTTTCAATGTATTAATCAATAAAACGTTTTCTTCAGGTGTACCGATGGTGATGCGGATAGCACCCTCACAAAGCTGAACCTTGGAGCGGTCACGTGTGATGATACCATTTTCAACCAGGTACACATAGAGTCCCCGGGCATCAGTAGTCTTCACCATGATGAAGTTCGCGTCCGAAGGCACGATCTCGATAACGAAGGGGAGCTCAATCATCTCTGCAATCACCATCTCCCGCTGGCGGATCGTCTCGCGGATCCACTCATTTACCTGGTCTACGTTGTTCAGCGCTTCCAGAGCCAGTTCCTGAGTAGCCTCGTTAATATTATATGGCGGCTTTACCTTGTTGAAGACCTCGATGATCTCTTCACTTGCGAAAGCCATACCCAGACGGATTCCGGCAAGTCCCCATGCCTTCGACAAGGTCTGCAGCACCACGAGGTTGCTATATTCCGTTAGCTCCTGTATAAAGGTTTTCTGCCTGGAGTAATTGATATACGCCTCATCCACAACAACCAGTCCCCCGAAATTCGCAATCAGCGTTTCAATATCTTCACGCATAATGGAGTTACCGGTAGGGTTGTTAGGCGAGCAAACAAAGATCATCTTCGTATTCTCATCAATAGCCTCCGCAATAGCTTCCATATCCAGCTGATAGTCCGGAGTCAGCAATATCTTTTTTAGCGTGACATCGTTGATGTTAGCCGAGACCTCGTACATGCCATAGGTAGGAGGTAGGACGATGACGTTGTCGATACCCGGGCGACAAAAAGCCCTGAACAAAATGTCAATCGCTTCATCACTGCCATTTCCCAGAAAGATATTTTGAGGCGGCACACCCTTGATCGTGCTGAGCTTCGTCTTCACAGCCATCTGCAAAGGGTCAGGATAGCGGTTATAGTTTTTATTTAAAGGAGAGCCAAAGCTGTTCTCGTTCGCGTCAAGGAAAACAGAAGCTTCCCCCTTGTATTCATCCCGTGCAGAAGAATACGGAACCAGATTCAATATGTTGGTTCTCAATAGTTTTGTTAAATCAAATTCCATCGCTTGTTTAATTAGCTGTTCACAGAAGAAATTCGGACCGACATGGCATTTTTATGGGCCTGCAGTCCCTCCAGTTCGGCCAAAACCTCAACGGCCTTACCAATCTGATGGACCCCTTCGGGTGAGATATGTTGAAATGTAATTTTCTTGATAAAGGAGTCAAGCGACACACCCGAGTAGGAGCGCGCATAGGCACTTGTCGGCAGCGTATGATTCGTGCCCGATGCATAGTCGCCCGCACTTTCAGGAGTAAGATGTCCGAGAAATACTGAGCCCGCATTACTGATCGAAGGAATCAATTCCTTCCAGTTAGCTGTCGCCAGGATCAAATGCTCGGGAGCATACAGGTTGCTGAAATCCATAGCCTGCACCAGGTCTGCCGTCAATACCGCGTATGAATTCGCTATCGCCTTAGCAGCAATTTCCGCTCTCGGCAACACCGCAAGCTGTCTTTCCAGAGCAGCAACCGTTTCGCTGATAAGCGCAGACGAGTTGGATACCAGGATAGCCTGCGAATCCGCGCCATGTTCCGCCTGCGCCAGAAGATCTGCCGCTACAAATTCCGGATTAGCACCCTCATCTGCCAGAACCAATACCTCCGAAGGACCGGCAGGCATATCAATAGCCGTCTGCGTCGTCGACTGAATGAGCGTCTTCGCTTTGGTTACGTATTGGTTACCCGGACCGAAAATCTTATCCGTGCGTGGGACAGAATCCGTTCCATAAGCCATAGCAGCCACCGCCTGAGCCCCCCCCGCAAGATAAACGCGTTCGACGTCAAGCAATACCGCCACATAAGCTACGTAACAATTGATCAGGCCGTCCTTTTGAGGAGGCGAACAAACCACGATTTCCTTACATCCCGCAATACGGGCAGGAATTCCGAGCATCAGAAAAGTGCTGGGCAGCACGGCCGAACCTCCCGGAATATACAGACCAACACGCTCGATAGCTCTCGCTTCCCTCCAGCAGGTTACCCCCGGCATCGTATCAACCGGCGCTTCCTGATGCTTCTGCGCAGCGTGGAATGCAGAAATATTAGCGTAAGCCAGGTCAATAGCCGCCTTTTGTTCAGCGCCTATACCGGCAGCAATTTGCGCAATCTCCGCTTTCTCAATAAAGAGCTTATCCAGTTTTACCCCGTCAAACTTTTCGGCGAAGGCCTTAAGAGCCTCATCACCCCGGCTGCGCACTTCAGCGATAATGCCTTCCACGCGCTGGCCGATAGTCTGGTCTTCATCAGCATTTCTGGAGATCAGTTTATTGATCTCAGAGGCCGACAGGTCCTGATATGAATAGGTTTGTAACACTATAAAATGATCTTTTCAATAGGCATAACAACAATTCCCTGCGCTCCAACAGCCTTCATCTGGCTGATCTTATCCCAGAAATCTTTTTCTGCAACAACCGTATGAACAGCTACCCAGCCTTCTTCAGCCAAAGGAACAACAGTAGGACTCTTGATACCGCTTAGCAGTGACTTGATCGCATCCAGGTTCTTGCGCTCGATGTTCAGCACCACGTACTTGGTCTCTTTTGCCCGCAGTACCGATTGTACGCGTTGCAGAAGTTCCACGATCAGCGGGTTCTGCTCATCGCCCTTACGGCCGATCAAGACGGCCTGCGAATGCATGACATCCCCGAAAGGGATCAGTCCGTTACTCTTCAACGTGCCGCCTGTCGAAACAAGGTCACATATCGCATCACTCAGCCCAAGGCCGGGAGCAATCTCCACAGAACCTGAGATGGTGCGTATATCCGCAGCAACATTATTTTTCGCCAGGAATTTCTTTAAGATATTCGGATAGGAGGTGGCAATTGCTTTACCGCTCAGGTCTGATAAGGACTGGATCTGCCCGTTGTTCGGTACAGCCAGCTTCAGCGAACATTTGCCAAAGCCCAGCATCTGCAGGTAAGCTACATCAACTTCCGTTTCGTTGATCACGTTTTCGCCTACAATACCCAGGTCAGCGATGCCATCCTGCACGTATTCAGGGATATCATCATCTCTTAAAAAAAGAATTTCTAAAGGGAAGTTGGAAACTGTAGATATTAATGAGCTTTTGTAGTTTTCAAAACTAAGGCCGCAGTTTTTAAGAAGCTCTACCGATTTTTCGTTTAGTCTACCAGATTTCTGGATAGCAATTTTGAGTGTTTTCAATTTTAAATAAGTTAATCAGTCCAATAAAAGGTGTTCAGGAACAATCAGTTTCACGTAGAAACCATATACATATCATATCGCCGCTAGGCGATGATGGAAATGATGATGGTATGTGAACGATATCGACATATATTGGGCTCCTGATTAAAACCGGGATATGACAAATATACATATCCAACCCTAAAATCAAAACTTTTATATTTGGCCGATGGTTGATGCGATTATTATTGGCGCCGGCGCCTGCGGCTTGATGTGTGCGGTTCAGGCAGGTTTTTTAGGCAAACAGGTCATCCTGCTGGAGAAGAACGACAAGGCAGGAGCGAAGATCCTGATCTCCGGAGGCGGACGATGCAACTACACCAATCTCTTCAGCAGTCCCGCCAATTTCATCTCTCAAAACGAACACTTCTCCAAGTCGACCTTTTCACAATGGACCGTTGAAGACAGCATCAGTTTCTTCGAAGCATACGGCATCTACGGTCAGGAGAAGACACTCGGACAGCTCTTTCCCGAGAATAACAAAGCCAAGGATATTGTCGACGTCTTTACATCGCTCTGCGATGATCTCGGACAAACGATCCGCTTGCAGGCAGATGTGAAGTCTGTACAACGCAAGGAAGATGGCAGTTTTGCCGTTATGTATGAGCATCAAGGCAAGAGCAAGACCCTGGAAGCACCAGCCGTTGTCATCGCTTCAGGCGGTTTGCCCGTTCAGAAGATGGGCGCGACCGACTTTGGCTTGCGCATTGCAAAGGAGTTCGGATTGAAGATTGTCCCTACAGCACCAGCATTGGTTCCTTTAACCGTTACGGGGAAAGACGCGGAGTGGTTTGCCAGCTTGTCCGGCAACAGCATTTTCTGCAGAGTAAGCAATGAGCGGATCAGCTTCGAAGAGAATATCCTCTTTACCCACTGGGGACTCAGCGGTCCCGCTATCCTGCAAATTTCATCCTATTGGCGCCCCGGGGAATGGGTGGAACTTGATCTTCTTCCCGGAAGGAATATCCTCGAGCTCATCGAGCAGGAGCGTCAGCAGAACGGAAAGCGCAGTCTGCTCACCCTCTTAGCACAGCTTTACACCCGGAAGATTGCAGATGCACTAGCCAAATACCTGCCGGTTGATAAGAATCTGGCCTCCCTGAGTAAGGCCGATCTGCAAGCTGTTGAGCAGCAGATTCATTATTTCAGGGTCAAACCAGCCGGCGACAAAGGATACGATAGGGCAGAAGTCATGCGCGGCGGGGTAGATACAAGCGAGCTATCCTCCAAAACCCTGGAAGCCAAAAAAGTACCCGGACTCTATTTCGGCGGAGAATGCGTAGACGTTACCGGATGGTTGGGCGGTTATAATTTCCAATGGGCCTGGGCCTCAGGGTTCGTGATAGCACAGCGTATCTGATACTTAAAAAAGAGACAAATCTCCATCCAGGCCTTCGAACTTATAGGTTTTTCGTAGCCCTCAACATTTCCCGTTTTCCCGGTGCTCCCGGCGCTTTCTCGATAGAAAAGCCGAGCGACTTCATAGCACGCTTCAGATTGCCGGTGATCGCGTAGGTAACAAAGACGCCACCAGGCTTAATGAATTTGGTAATATGCGTTAGGGCTTCTAAAGACCACATTTCCGGCTGGTGGATCTCCGCGAAAGCATCAAAATACATCACGTCGAACGTTTTTGAAGAATCAAATTCCATCAGTTTTACCGGACTGACCTCCAGCTTGCAGAAGGCGTTCAATTCTCTAACGGATCCCAATGCAGCCGAATAACATTCTTTGAACTCCGTCCAGGTACCGGCAGACACATACTGGTCATAACCAGTACCAAAGATCATTTCCTCCGGCAGAGGATAAGCCTCAATACCTGTGTATTCCAGATTCAAGCCTGCTGTCCGGCAGTAATCCGCGCTGATCAGAAAGTTCAGTCCCGTACCAAAGCCAACCTCCAGCACACTGATGGCCTCAGCCCCGGAAAGCTGCTGAAAATACTGCAATCCCGATTTCAGGAATACGTGCTGACTCTCCTGCACAGCTCCATGTTTGGAGTGGTAGTTTTCGCCCACCAGTTCATTAAATATTGTCGAAGAGCCGTCTGCCGTCTGTACCAGTGAAAGATGATCTGCCATATGTTCTTATCAGTTGCAGCCACAAACTTAAGCCTAAACCATCGGCCTGAACAGAAATAAATCAAATAATACGTTCGTATTTCCTAAAACTGCTGTAATTTCGCCGCATGTATCAATTGATAAAGCCTTTATTATTTCAATTCGCTCCTGAGAATATTCACCATATTGTCACTTCCATGCTGAAGAACGGCAATCTGATTCCGGGAGTTCCCTTCCTTCAGAAGAGCGTGTTCCATCTTGATGACCCGCGACTCGAACGTGAGGTATTCGGACTGAAGTTTAAGAATCCTGTAGGATTGGGAGCCGGTTTTGACAAGAATGCCGCCCTTGTAGATGAGCTGTCGCATTTCGGCTTTGGCTTTATCGAAATTGGTACAGTAACCCCCTTGCCCCAGCCAGGCAACGATCAGCCACGGATGTTTCGGCTTCCTATGGACGAAGCCCTGATTAACCGTATGGGCTTTAACAATGAAGGTGCGGAAGTAGCCGCCACGCGTCTGAAATTCCTGAAGCGCAAGGGCCTGATGATTGGCGGAAACATCGGAAAAAACAAGATCACCCCGAATGAAGACGCCGTCAGCGATTATATCAAAGCTTTCGATGCACTGTTTGATGTGGTTGATTATTTCGTGGTCAACGTTAGCTCACCCAACACACCCGGACTAAGAGCTTTACAGGAAAAAGGGCCTTTAAAAGAGATTCTAAACACCCTTCAGCAACGCAATAACAAAGATGGTATCAGCCGTCCCATCTTACTGAAGATCGCACCCGATCTGACCAACGAACAGCTCGATGACATCATCGAAATCGTAACAGAAACCAGGATCGCCGGAGTAATCGCAACCAATACCACCATCTCAAGAGACAACCTTCGCTCTCCTGAAAACCTGAAATCTGAAACAGGAGGACTCAGCGGGAAGCCACTGACGAAACGCTCAACGGAGGTGATCCGTTATCTTTCAGAAAAGTCAAACAAAGCATTTCCGATCATCGGAGTAGGAGGAATCCATTCTGCTCAGGATGCTTTAGATAAGCTCGATGCAGGAGCATCCCTGGTTCAAATCTATACCGGTTTTATCTATGAAGGACCCATATTGATCAAGAAGATCAATCAGGCGATATTGAAGAGGGAAATGCAAAAGGACTAAAAAAGTTTAAGTAATAGTTCGGGCGCGGTGTGAGTTGCACAACGCCACTATTTTTTATACCAATTACAATTTGGTATCTTTGAATATTGTTAATTAATGAAAAACGTCAAAGATGAATTACAACATATCATTCTCCGAGATGAACCGTTTGGCGAAGGAAACTCACTCAAAAAAACCCAAGCTTTCCTTAGAAGATATGCGGAAGCAGGCGTCTGCACTGAAAAGCATCAGTACCTCAAAAGTGAAGAGACAAAAGCAATCTTAGTATTTGCAGAGGCCCAAAATCTGTTTTATCAAGATGAAATTCTAGAAAGCAACTTCATAAGTGAAGGCGCGGAACAAAGAGTCTACCGGCTTGATGAGGCTAGAGTCGTTAAAACAAACGCTGGCATTTTTTATGAGTATTGGCTGGACTACTTCAACAGCCTGCTGATCCATAATTACTTCTTTCCAAGTACAGGTTATACTTTCTTAGGTTTTAAGGTGATTAATGGGGAGCTCTTCGCTGTTGTCAGACAAGAGTTTGTTGTAGCGAATGAAGCTACTGATCTCGATAGTGTAAAGCAGTTCTTAAATCATAATGGTTTTCAACTGAAAAAGAACAACGACTACTTCAATTCGGAGCTCGGATTAATATTGGAAGACCTTCACGACGAAAATGTCCTGTCAAATACAGGTGTACTTTTCTTCATTGATACGATATTTTATATAAGGCCTGCATTCTATTCTTAAAAACCTGCTGACAAGATCAGAGTTCTTTCACTTCAAACAGCTTATCAAACAATTCAGATTTTGTAATGGTAAGTTCATCAAAATAAGAAATGCCGGTATCTTTCTTACGCTCGATATTGACCAGGCCAAACCAATGGGCAAAGCATTCGAAAAACCGAATTTCGTAAGCACGGTGATAATCCCGATCCTCCAGGCCTCTCTGGTAATCCTCCCATAACTCCTTTTCAAATGCACGCATTGCCTTAAGACTATAAAACTTACTTGGAAGCGCTTTATCGCCATACCTGGAGAGCAATGCCAATGAATAAGCCCATCCCAATTGTCCGCTTCTACCGCCGTCTTCCAGGTCATAAAAGTTGCCCCAGTGAAAGCGACTGGCCAGGTATGTAAAGATTCGGATAAATCGGACGCTCTGTTGCTCTTTAAGCAACTTCTCCCCATTTTTCGTCAAAGAAAGAGAATTGTTGCGCTTCTTTACGATACCCTCATCAAGCAGGTATTGCTTTAATGGCCAGAGATACGGCACCGCTTCCTCCCGAATTTTTTTAACGTATTTCATGAAAGACCAGTAAATTAAATTCTGGTCGCATAACCGCTGACAAATACTCACGGGCAAGTTGCCCTTTGTTGTTAATTTTAACTTTCCGACTTGTTCGATTTCACGCAGTAATATTTCCGAAAGTTTAAAAAAAGGCACTTCCTTTACATGCGCATCTATGTTTTCCCGAAACTGAAGCAGACCTCCCGGGGCGAAAGGTGTGTAAAGCAGGCTTGTCATCTGGTTCGGACTCAGACCATCAAAGTCCTCTAGTCGTTCAGCGTTAACCTTTTTCTGATGTTCAGCAATCAATTCGTTCAATTCGCCCATATTGAGTGCACCGCTCCTCGCATGAGGATTAGCTCTAAAGAATGAGTTCATGAAATCTTCTGCAGTACCCATGTGTTATTCTTTTAGCGTAAATGTATAATCTTTTGTATCTAAACAGATCAGGCCCCCCAACATTTCTACCCAAAGTTCTCGATTTTCTGTAGTTCAAACACAACCTAATGTCAACGCGTCGTAACCAACCCTTTCTTACAAAAACATGAACACAGTCCAAAATAAATTAAATTTGCCCCATGAGAATCTTCCTTAGTTTACTATTTGTACTACTCCTTACTGGTAATGTCTTCGCTCAGCAACAAGATAGCCTGAACGTTAAGGATTTCAGTAAAGGAATCAAAAAAGAGCGTCCTGTTATTCTTGATGTAAGAAGGCCGGAGGAATATGCAGAAGGACATATAAAAAAGGCGGTGAATATAAACTGGCAGAATCAGGACGAGTTCAGAACGAAGGCATCGCAACTTCAAAAGTCGGAGCCTGTGTACGTGTACTGCCGCTCGGGAGTGAGGAGTGCCAAAGCGGTAGAATGGCTCCGCAGCAATGGATTTACTCAGGTCGTTGGGTTAAGTGGCGGTATGAAGGCTTGGGTTGCAGCTGACAAACGCGTTGTCAATAAGGGCAAGACCAATAAATAGCGGGCAAGTCCCGATAAAAAAGTGTGTCCACAGTCACTTTTGATCTGTGATAAATGTCACCATGATTCTTCAATTGATTGTCGGAAATTTGACCGAAATGAAGAACTTGAAGTACATCATTATAGGGGCCGTTGCGGGCGGCGCCAGCACAGCAGCAAGATTAAGAAGGTTAGACGAGCAAGCGGAAATCGTCATCTTTGAAAAGGGACAATACATATCCTACGCCAACTGCGGACTTCCGTACTATATCGGCGATATAATCAAAGACAGGAATAAGTTATTTGTACAAACCGCAAGCTCCTTCGCCCTGCGATTTAACGCAGACGTGCGGGTATCTACCGAAGTCACTGCCATCAATCCTACTGCTAAAACAGTTACCGCCACGAATCTCCTAACCGGAGAAGAATACACCGAATCTTACGATAAGCTGGTGCTTTCGCCCGGTGCAAGTCCCGTTCGCCCCCCTTTAACCGGGATCCAGCATGAGGGTATCTTCACCCTGCGGAACGTCGCGGATACAGACTTTATTAAAGCATACGTCGCTGAGTCCAACGCCCGTAAGGCCGTCGTGATCGGTGCCGGCTTTATCGGACTCGAGATGGCTGAGAACTTTCATGAACTGGGTTTAGATGTCAGCGTAGTCGAGATGAGCAATCAGATCCTGGCGCCGGTAGACCAGCCGATTGCTGCCCTTGCACAAAAGCACTTGAGAGAAAAGGGCATTCAGCTCTACTTAAATACCGCAGTAACCGGCTTCGAAAAAAACGACGGACAACTGAAAGTTCAGCTAAAAGATAGGGCCGCGCTGGATGCAGACGTCGTGATCCTTTCTATAGGCGTTAAGCCTGACACCCGCCTGGCAGAAGATGCAGGTTTGCAAATCGGGCAGGCTAAGGGTATTTGGGTAAACGAATACCTGCAAACATCCGATCCCGATATATACGCCGTCGGCGATGCTATCGAGTTCCCAAACCCCATTTCCAACAGGCCGACAATTACCTTCCTGGCAGGGCCAGCTAACAAGCAAGGCAGGATTTGTGCGAATAATCTCGCCTTGGGAAACAGGCAAGAATACAAGGGATCCATCAATACCGCTATCGTTAAGCTCTTTGATCTGACGGTAGGCACAGCAGGAATGCCCGTAAAGCAGCTGCAGCGCGAAAATATTCCGTACCTCACTGCCACCATCCACGGAAATTCCCATGCAGGCTATTACCCCGGCGCTCAGCTGATGAGCATACAGATAGCGTTTTCCCCGGACACCGGCAGGCTGTTAAGTGCTCAGGTTATCGGCGCAAAAGGGGTGGACAAGCGTCTTGATCTTTTATCATCCGTCATCAAGAATAACGGCACCATATACGAACTCACAGAGCTCGAACATGCTTACGCCCCACCTTTCTCTTCGGCTAAAGACCCGGTGAATATGGCAGGTTTTGTAGCGGAGAATATCCTGCTCGAGCGTTTGAAAGTTGTCGACTATTCCCAACTGAGCTCGATGGAAGATGATACCCTGCTGATTGACGTTCGGAACCCGGGCGAAGTTGCTGCAGGAACCATAGAAGGGGCGGTTAATATCCCCTTAGATGAGATCAGAAGCCGCTTGCAGGAGATCCCGCGGGATAAACCGCTGTTGATATTTTGTCAGCAAGGTATGCGAGGATATCTGGCTCAACGGATCCTGGTTCAAAACGGGTTCAGTAATGTCAGCAATCTCTCCGGTGGTTACCTGTTATGGAAGGCATGCCAGGATGAAGAGGCACTTCTGGCCAGTTATTCTTAAATCGGTTGATTATAACGGGTAGGCCGAGATTTCCTTGAAAATGATGTAAATCCCCATTATCAGAACGAACCAGCCAAATCCTGTCTTTAGCTTTCCTCCCGGGATCTTTTTGCTTAAAAATCCGCCAATGAAGAGTCCGGCTACCGAGATAGATGTAATCGTGAGGAGGAAAGTCCAGTCGATACTGAAGTGCCCGAGGTCTCCGGCAAATCCGAACAGGGAATTCATCGCGATGATGGAGAGTGAGGTCCCTACCGCTTTTTTCATGGGCAGCTTCACCATGAACACGAGGGCAGGAATCAGCAGAAAACCGCCGCCTGCACCAAGAAGGCCCGTTACCAGGCCGATGCCGAGACCATAACCCAGAAGCTTGAAGAACTTAATGCATTCTGAGCACTCCTTTTCCGGGCCGGGATCTCCATTGTCACGGATCATACTGATCGAGGCGACGAGCATCAATAGGCCGAAAAGGATCATGGTTAAAAAAGGTTCGGTAACGGTAAAACCTCTGATGGTGATGATCTCCTGAGGGATAATGGGTACAAGAAATTTGCGTGTGGCAAAGACCGTGATCACAGAAGCCAGGCCGAAGAACAGCGAGGCCTTGAGGCTCACCAATCCCTTTTTAAAGTTACTAAAGGAACCGATCAGACTGGTTAAGCCCACGATAAAAAGAGAATAGGACGTAGCGAGTAAGGGTGGAACGCCAAACAAGTAAACCATTACAGGTACCGTCAGGATAGACCCGCCGCCACCGATTAAGCCGAGAGATAGTCCGATTAGTGCCGACGCAATATAGCCTGGTAATTCCATTGTTTTGTTTTAGTATTACAAAAGTCAGGCTTTGAATCTCTGGAGTCTGTAACAAAAGTCACCTTGCGACATCGGCGACACCCGCTCTTATTAATCGGGCCTCTTCCATTCGATCTGGTTTCTTAGCAAAACCAGATCCCCCCGTTGTTCCATTTTCTTTAGTAAGCGGGATATGACTTCCCGGGACGTCCCCAGATCATGGGCAATCTCCTGGTGGGTGATGTTCAACTGCCGCGTATGCAGCTTCTCGTATTGTTGCTTGAGGTAATACTCGAGTCGCTCGTCCATGCTTTTAAAAACAATATTGTCTACCATTACCAGCAGCTCGTCGTAACGCTTACGATAGGTTTCCAATACAAAATAGTACCAGGTTTTATGATCCTTCATCAGCTCATCCATAAGATGAATGGGTATCAAAAAGGCCACGATATTTTCTACCGCCCGGGCCATGATCGCACTCGTTTCTTGTTTAGCAGCACAGATCATGGAAAGTGCGCAGGCGCCGCCCGGCTCTATGTAGTAAAGAAAGAACTCGTTACCGTCTTCATCTTGCCGGTACACCTTCACCCGTCCTTCCACGATGAGCATAGTCGCACGGAAATACTGGCCCGGAGACATCAGAATTTCACCCGCTTCAAACCGCTTTAAAGAGCTGTTGGCAATCAGTTTCTCCTTCAGTGTAGGCTCGAACTGGGGGAAAAACTGATTGATATACTGGGATACTGTTAGTTCGTCGGCCATATACAAATGTAGGAGAAAGCACGGAGAATTTGCGTTGGAATCAATTCAGCGACTCCTTAAACTGTACGGGTGTCATCTGCGTTTTGATTTTAAACAACCTGCTGAACGATTGTGAATGCTCGAAGCCGAGTTGGTAAGCTACCTCGCTAACGCTCAGGGATGTCGTAGAAAGAAGTTCCTTCGATTTCTCAATTAACTTTTCATGAATGTGCTGTTGGGCGTTCAGTCCTGTAAGCGAACGCAGCATATCACTCAGGTAGTTGGGTGTATAGTTCAATTGTTCGGCCAGATACTGTACAGTAGGTATTCCTCTCATCACCGGCTTCTCTTCATAAAAGTACGTGTTCAGCAGCCCTTCAAATTGCTGGAGCAGGTCGCTGGTAGCTGCCTGCCGGGTAAGAAACTGACGCTTGTAGAAGCGCTTGGCATAGCTAAGCAATAGTTCGATCTGTGCGATGACCACATCGTGACTAAAATCATCTATCCGACTGCTAAGTTCCTCTTGGATGATGCTGAAAATAGCCGCCACGGTCGTTCTTTCCTGCTCAGAAAGATGTAGCGCCTCATTCGAAGCGTAGGAAAAGAATCCATATTGTCTGATCTTTGCTGCAAGCGGATAGCCGTGGAGGAAATCCTGATGAAAGATCAACGAGTAGCCCTCGTTTCCCTTGTATATGGAGGTACTGCCGACGATCTGATTAGGAGCTGTAAAAACCATACTTCCTTCGTCAAAGTCGTAATAACCCTGGCCATATCTGAATTTTCCACCCAGTTTATTGATAAAAGAAATTTTGTAAAGCGTGGTGACGTAGCTCACAGGCAGCCGGCTCAAGTTAACCTTCTCGTCCCGGGTATCCAGCAAACTGATCAGTGGATGAAGAGGACCCGGAATATCCAGCATACGATGAATAGGAGCTGTTCCGCCATGGGATATACCGGCATTGTTGACCAGCAGGTCCAGCCGACCCTCTTCCTTACCTATCCTGTCCATAGCTGTATGGATGGATTGTTCCTGCGTAACGTCCAGTTGAATAGCTCTCGCGTTTTCACCGATTTCCGCAGCAGCCTTTTCGCCATTTTCCAGTTTACGGGAACCCAGATATACGATATAGCCGTTCGCAGCGAGTGCTTTGGCAATTTCATTACCTACGCCCTGGTTGGCACCGGTCACAAGAGCCACAAGCTGTTTGTCTGTAGTTAACGTCATTTGATTTTCCATGAGATTACAATAATTACTAAGACAAAAGTGCGCATCAGGGCCGATGCGACTGTAACCAAATCACGGAGACTTGTAACCTAAATGAGAGACTTATTTGGCAATCGCCCGGAGCCGCCCTGAGCTTTCTGAGACCCCTTAATCAGCGCCTTATTAACTCCGTACCAAAGTCGTACCAGCGTCGTACCAGCTTCGATAAAACACGTGTTTTTTACGACCGAGATCCGACGCTGTAACGCAGCTGATTTGCCTCTCTAGAAACTATGATTTAGCTATTCTCAAATCTGTAGCTTATCTTTGCTGCAGTTCTTTACTATCATTCTTACAACAGACAGGTTTCATATCAGAAAGGGTATGAATTAAAGAGGAACCGTGTGCAAATCACGGGCTGTCGCGCAACTGTAAGTAACGCCCTGCTTTCCGCAGGATTTTCAAGCCAAATACAATGTCCATTGCCGGGGTAGCCCCGGTGAGAAGGACGGATTGAAAAGTTACAAGCCAGGATACTTGCCATCTGTTCAAGACACATGCTTTCGCGATTGAAGCAGTAGTCCCGCGTTAACGCCGGCCGGTCTCCATATGACCTGCTGATGCACTTAGCCAACGCGACTACCCCCCAATTTTGAAAGCATACCAAAAACGTAAGGGACATTAATTCACATTAATGTTTTAACAAAGTTTTATGCGTATGCTCAAAAACAACCTTGGTCATCCTGGAATAGGGAGCGGCCACCAACTGAAAAAGGCCTGTGAAGATTACTGGACAGGCGAAATAAGCCGTGACGAACTCTTTCAGGCTGCGAGGAAAGTCAGAGTAAAAAGTCTGAAACAGCATCAGAAGGCAGGAACAGATCTCATTCCCTGCAATGACTTAAGCTTTTACGACCATATTCTTGATATGACGCTGATGCTGGGAGCGATTCCCCGGCGTTATTCACCCGTACTCAGCCAGGTGCCGGAGAATTCGGAGATCGACCTTTATTTTGCCATGGCACGCGGTTATCAGAAAGACGGGCTGGACATTCCCGCTATGGAGAAAACGAGATGGTTTGATTCCGACTACCATTTCGTCGTTCCGGAGTTTACCGCGAACCAGCGATTCAAGCTATTCTCACAGAAGGCTTTCGCTGAATACTCGAGTGCGGCGCATATTCTGGGTACAAGTCCCAAACCCGTAATAACCGGTCCGGTCAGCTACCTGTTGCTCGGAAAAGAGGAAGACAGCGAATACGGCAAGGCCGAAAACTTCAAACGTATCGATCTCATCAAGCGGCTCGTTCCCGTTTACGTGGAGATCATCAATCTCTTTAAAGGTTACGGAGCAAAATGGATTCAGATCGACGAGCCTTTCCTTGGCATGGATCTTCAAGATGAAGAAAAAGCTGCATTTGAGTATGCTTATATGGAGATCAGCATGAAGTGCGCTGGCATTAAAATATTACTAACCAGCTGCGTTGGATCTCTGGGTGAAAATACAGCTTTAGCAATTGCCCTTCCGGTAGCAGGTTTGCATGTCGATGTGATGAGAGGAGCTGAACAACTGGATGAACTGTTGCAGCGCTTTCCACAAGGACGATGGCTTTCGCTTGGTTTAGCAGGAGGAGAGCGGTTCATGAAGAATAAAAATCAAGATTCGCTCAGGATCATAGAAAAAGCAGGAAAGGTCATCGGCGCTGACAGATTGATGATCGCAGGATACACTGCGCTTATCAGCGCACCTGTAAATCTTTAAGTAAATCAGCGTTAAACAGGAAGTTTTGTCATGGCAACTTCCTGTTATGATTAAAATACTTATCTTTAACCAGTCTAAATAACTAGTTTAAATTAAATATCGACTGAGTATGTCAGCCAGACCAAGAACACTTTGGGAAAAAACAAGGAAATTTTTAAACGATGTCCATTTGTGGCTCGGCTTATCAAGCGGAATCATTGTATTCCTGGTATGCCTTAGCGGCACGATCTACGTTTTCAATACAGAAATCCGCGAGAGTGCGTCGCCCGAGCTGTTCAAGGTCGATTATAAGGAAGGAATGATCGCACAAACATCCGCTGAACTGATTTCCAAAGTGAAGGAGACGACAGGCGGACAAGTACTTTCGGTAAAGATACCAGCAGATCCGGCCAGGTCATGGCAGATTATGGTCAAGCCTAAAGGCGAAGGTGGTGGCGAGAAAGGCAGAGGCGAGTCACACGGTAAAAGCGAAGGGCGCAAGCATGACCATGGCGCGATGGCCGGCGGGAAAGGTGCCGGAGAGAAAGCGAAAGGCGGAGCCGAGAAAGGCAAAGGCGGGGGAGGCGGACGCGGCCCGCGTGGTACAACCTACTATGTGAACCCCTATACAGGCGCGATATTGGGTGATTCAAAAAACTCGAAGACAGCAAGTTCTGAATTTATGGGAATGATGTTCAGTCTGCATAGATGGTTGCTGTTAGATAAGATCGAAGAGCCTCTTTTTGGCGAGCTTCCGAACCGCACACTGGGTAGTTATATCAGCGGTACCGCTACGATCATATTCACCTTAGGGGTCATTACCGGGATTGTAATCTGGGTGCCCAGACGAGTGAAATCATGGAAACAAGGTCTGAAAATTAAGACCAAGGGAAGCTGGAAACGGATGAACCATGATCTGCACAATACACTGGGTTTTTACTCCTGCATCTTGCTGTTCATTATGGGAATCACCGGTCCGCAGTGGTCTTTCCCCTGGTACCGCGAGGCGCTGCAGAAGACATTGGGTACGCATAAGCCCCATGACGCAGCACCACAACGCGCAGCCACTTCGGAGCTTCCGGTAGGGAAACCAGAAAGGGCACTTACCGCAGAAGAATATATCATGGCTGCCAATGCCGTGTTGAAATATGAAGGAGACTATACTGTTAGTTTGCCAGCAGATTCCACAGCGGCGGTAAGCGTTGCCAAGAACAAACTGGGCTTTTTCGCGCCGGCAGCTTCAGATAAGATTATGTTGGACCAGTATACCGCCCAAACCCTGGAAGTTGATCGTTTCTCAGATAAGCCGTTCAACGAACGCGTCGCGGGTTCCATTAAGGCGCTTCACGTGGGTGATATTTATGGCATGTTCAGCAAGATCCTGTATTTCATCGCCTGTCTGATTGCAACCAGCTTACCGGTAACCGGAACGCTGATCTGGATCAACAAGATGAAGAAGAAGCCAGGTAAAACAGGAGTCAGGAGAGCAGTTAAGCCTCAGCCGGATGTTGTATAGATAGCCGGAGTCAGGTTATTTATCTGTATATTAACGGTTTCTCAGTATAATGGGGAAGGCCGAACGTATCGGAGGATTCGATTTCAAGGAGATGGACGGAGGCAGATCTCCGATAGTAGGCGTGTCAGTTAGAAAGTTTTGAATATAGTATGTGCCGTTATAGCCTTTATGGTTTAGAAAGTCGGTCATTTCCTGCAGATCAGCTATAGAATGCAGATCAGAATGGTAGGTAGTTCGGACTTCAAAAGGAATATCAGCGTTAAGAAGCACGTCTAAGCTTTTATCAAATTTGTTAAAGAGGTTACTATCCGTAACCTCTTTAAATGTTTTAGGGGGAGCCTTAAAGTCGAGCGCCACATAGTCGACCAGCTTGTTTCGAATCATCATGTCAAGTTTTCGGGGAGAGGTGCCGTTCGTATCGATCTTCAGCAGCATCCCGAGGTCTTTGATCATTTCCGCAAACGCAGGCAAGTCTTTATGCAGCATACATTCGCCACCACTGAGTACCACGCCGTCCAGCAGCCCATGTCGCTGCTGGAGAAAACGGATCACGTCAGCATATAAAAAACGCCCTTTTCCCTCCACTATCCTTGGGTTGTAGCAATACCCGCACCGCATATTGCAGCCTGCAAACCAGATGATGCAGGCTGTTTTTTCAGGATAATCGAGAGCGGAAAAGGGCGTTATGTCGTATATAGGTCTATGCACTTTTGCTCTCCAGGAAATGCAGACGTTGCCTGTGCTCGCCTTTTTTGCCGATATTAAAGCTTTCGACTGGGCGGTGATAACCCATCACACGCGTGTAGACCAGGCATTTGGTGTCCTCGCAATCCGGGCAGTGTTCATGCTCACCCTGCAGGTAGCCATGCACCGGACATATGCTGAAGACAGGCGTGATGGTGATATACGGCAGCCTGAAATTAGACACCACTTTCTTTACGAGGTTGCGGCAAGCTTCGGCTGAACTCAGCCTTTCCCTCATATACACATGCTGGACGGTACCGCCCGTGTATTTGCATTGCAGTTCATCCTGCAGCAGGAGCGCTTCGAAGGGATCATCCGTATGGTCCACGGGGATCTGCGAGCTGTTGGTGTAGTAGATGTTATCGCCTTCACCAGCCTGGATAATATCATTAAAACGCTTCTTGTCCTCTTTGGCAAAGCGATAGGTAGTACCCTCGGCAGGAGTAGCTTCGAGGTTGTAGAGATTACCGGTTTCTTCCTGGAATTGGGTCATTTTTTTGCGGATGTGGTCCAGTACCTTGAGGGCGAATTCTTTGCCTTTTGGGTGGACGATGGTTTCAGTGTCGCGGCTGTAGTTACGGATCATTTCGTTGATCCCATTCACGCCGATGGTAGAGAAGTGGTTGCGGAAATGCTTGAGATAACGCTGAGTGTAGGGATAGAGTCCCCGGTCATACATCTCTTGGATGAAGCATCTTTTCTTCTCGAGCGTAGATTTGGCGAAATGCAGGAGTTCGTCAAGACGCTTGTAAAGAGCATTTTCGTTTCCCCTGTATAAGTATCCCAAGCGAGCCATATTGATGGTTACTACGCCAATGCTGCCCGTCATTTCTGCGCTTCCGAAGAGTCCGTTGCCACGTTTGAGCAGCTCCCTCAAATCCAGTTGAAGGCGGCAGCACATACTTCTGACAGCATTAGGTTTATAAGCTTCCGGGTTTTCGATGCGGTTTCCGTTCTCGTCCCTCATGTACTGGCTGCCGATAAAGTTCTGGAAGTAGGAAGAACCGATCTTTGCTGTGTTCTCGAAGAGGATATCCGTGTTTTTAGAGTTCCAGTCGAAATCTTCCGTGATGTTGACGGTAGGGATGGGGAAGGTAAAAGGCTGGCCGTTTGAGTCACCTTCTGTCATTACCGTATAGTAGGCCCTGTTGATCATATCCATCTCCGACTGGAAATGACCGTAGCAGAGGTCCTCCAATGTCTCGGCACCTCGGGCTTTTGCTCTTGTTGAGAGCTCATGGTTGTTGACGCCTTTGAAGAGGTGCAGATCGTTCTTTGTCGGGATCTGTTGTTTCAGGTCCTCGGGGACGGTCCAGTCGATCGTGATATTGGTAAAAGGAGACTGCCCCCAGCGGGCAGGGACATTCAGGTTGTAGACAAAGCTTCTTATGGATTTCAGGACGTCATCATATTTCAGCTGATCCTTGAAGACATAAGGAGCCAGGTAGGTGTCGAAGGAGCTGAAGGCCTGAGCGCCTGCCCATTCGCTTTGCAGGATCCCCAGAAAGTTGGCCATTTGTCCCAGTGCCTCGCGGAAGTGCGAAGGAGCCCTGCTTTCCACACGGCTGCGCACCCCATTAAAGCCCTCATTCAGGAGAGCCCTCAGGCTCCAGCCGGCGCAATAGCCGGTTAAGCAATCCAGATCATGGATGTGCAGATCGCCGTTGCGGTGAGCGTAGCCCTCTTCTTTGGAGTAGACCTTGTCGAGCCAATAGTTGGCGATCACTTTGCCCGCTACGTTGTTGACCAGGCCGGCATTGGAGTAGGAGGTGTTCGCGTTGGCATTGATGCGCCAGTCCGTTTGATTGATGTATTCTGCTATGGTCTGGGTGCTGTTGACGAAGGTGGTGTCATCATCAATGCCCTCTGCATGTTCACGCTGCAGCTTACGGGTATGACGGTAGAGCATGAACGATCTCATAATCTCGAAGTAGCCGTTGGAGAAGAGCTCTTTTTCGATGATGTCCTGGATCTCTTCTACTGTCCAGATCTTCTGGTCGTGTATTTGCGCGCAGACGTTTTGGAATATGCTCTCGTCAAGGGGAGTATTGGTGCTTTGGAAGCCTTTCTCGATGGCGTCGCTGATCTTGAAAGGTCTGAAACTCTCGTAGTCGCCGTTTCTTTTTATTACGTATCTGGTCATAAAACTTAGGATGGGCGGCAAGATTAGGGCTTATCGGGCTGCTGATGGAAGTTTTGTTATCAACAAAGGGTGCAGAAATATATAACGGTCTTTTTAAACAATCGGGGCCTGTTTTCATTACATGGTTTTCCGCTGTTTACTGGCAGATGAAGATTTCAGAAAGTAATCCGTATTTTTGCGCTGTGAAAATTCCTAAGATACAGGATTTGGTCCTGTTTGAAAATGACGACTTACTGGTTGTAAATAAACCACCTTTTATCAGCTCTCTTGACGAACGCGAAGGAGGGGAGATCAGCATGCTCCGCTTAGCGCGGCAGTATTCTCCGGATGCACAGGTTTGTCACCGGTTGGATAAAGAAACTTCAGGCTGTCTGATCATTGCCAAGAACCCGGCAACATACAGATTGGTTTCTATGCAGTTTGAGCACAGGAAAGTGAAGAAGGTGTACCATGCCGTGGTGAACGGGACGCATACGTTTGAGGATGTTCATGTGAATTTGCCTATTTTGAACTTGGGGAATAAGAATGTGAGTATCAGCAGGCAAGAGGGAAAGGCTGCGGAGACGATCTTTAATTCGTTGAAGTATTATAAGCATTATACGCTGGTGGAGTGTCAGCCGATCACGGGAAGGATGCACCAGATCAGGATTCACCTGGCTACGCAGCGGGCGTGTATTGCGGGAGATGATATGTATGGTGGTCAGCCGGTGTTTCTGTCGGAGATCAAGAGGGGGTATAGGTTAGGCAAGGATCAGGAGGAGCTGCCGATTATGAAGAGGTTTGCGCTGCATGCGAAGCAGTTGACGTTTAAGATCAATGAGGAAGAGGAGATAGTTGTGGAGGCTCCGTATCCGAAGGATTTTGCGACGTTGATTAAGTTGTTGGATAGGTTTGATGGATAGGGGGGAAGTCGAGGGTCGTTACATAGTATTGATCTGAAAAGGGAGTAGAAGACTTAGAATCTTTGACTCCTATATCCAGTTTGCCGGATTGGACTTATCTCTCACATAGATACGCCTGCGTTTTGATCTGCTGTATCGATCTTCAACTTCTATATATCGGACCCTTTCGGCCTGTTGAAGTGCAGAGAAATCTCCGGCTGCTATCTGTAAATCATAAAAAGAAATCCTGCCTGGTGCTGGAACTTCAAATAATTTCATCCCCCCTCTCAACGGGCTTTTCTTCTTCAACGCTGATATACTTTAGTTAATACGGGAGGGTGCATAAATGTGCGATTGAGAGACTGTGCTTAGTTCGCACACTGAGCCGTGAAACTGGTTCAGGGATAGTCGCAATTGCTAATACTGAAGATTACCAAATATGTCATCCGACACATTTGGTAATCTGGGTGACACCTAGAGATTCAAAGCATTTCGAATGGCTTGCTCGACCGGTCCAAAAGGACCTTCGCCACTGATATTGAAACTCTGCCTTAATAACAGGGGCGGTTGAGCCATGAACTTTGGAACCTTGCCACAATGACGCTGTGCAGCGTGAACTAGGAACGGGTGACAAAGGTATACTGTTCCAGCTGGTCCGACAGCAAGTATTTCCTCTCTCTTCGGTAAACTGGATATCTTCATTGCTAATTCCATGAATGAGAGCCCATTTTCACCTTTTCCTTCGAGCAATCTGGCAACATCAAGATGTGAGCCTTTCAAGATCCTGGTGGGTGCATCGTGTTCACTTACATTGGAAAACAGAAACAACATCAGCAGGCCACGTCCATTGGAATTTAAATTGATCCGGTAAGTAAAAAAGTCGTTTGGATCGTCGCCGGGAAATCCGGCATCGACATGCCAGCCGGTATCGCCTGAATCTGCCTCAGAAGGGAATCGAACAGGAAATGAACCCATACTCATGCAGGGTATCCATTTTCCTTCTCCAACCAGTTGATCGAAGGCACTATGAAGTACATCGCTATTGGCAGCCTTGATAAATGGTTCCTGGAAATACATACCTAACCTTACCACGGGCAGTGTCCACGTGGTGTTATCGTTTGGGTCAGCTGGTATATCTTTCCATAGGATATTTCTTGCTTCGACTGCAAGATCGGACGAGAACGCGTTATCGATGCGGACGAAACCTTCTGAAATGAAAGATTGTATTTGTTCGGGATTTAAAATGTTGTGCATAATGTTTAAGAAAAAATCAGACAATAAGATATTAGTGTCCGCTGCGGGACATTGGTCTTAAAGGACTTGAAAGTTTATTATAACATTACGGTCATTCTCATATATTAAAGATATATGTTTTTCGATAAATAATGGAAGGGAACATGGACCCATTGATACAACCTGCCATAGGGGAGGCAATATTTGGCTAAGTAATGCCCCAATTTCACTAAGTCGGGGAGTCGTGGGCTGCTGATCTTTGACTATATCAAAATCAACTAGTAAAATGAAACAGTCAAAAACACCCATCATCAGCTTTAGTCCGGTTGTATTACCAGTCCCCGGCCGTCACGTAGACCTGGAAATAAAAGTTTCCTTTCCAGCAAGCGGAAGCAACCTGCCGGTCATTCTTCTTTCGCACGGGCATGGTGCCTCCAACTTTCTCTCTTCGTACAGAGGATATGGTCCCATTGTAGATTTTTTTGCCGCAGAAGGCTTTGTAGTCATTCAACCTACTCATCAAAATTCAAAAGCACTTGCGCTTCCTTCATCTCTTCCCGAAGCACCCTTGTTTTGGAGCTCGCGGCCGGGGGACATGATATTCATCATGGATCATTTGGACGAAATCATTTCCACAGTACCAGGGTTAAACGGAAGAGTTGATAAAGCAAAAGTTGCTGCTATTGGCCATTCTTTAGGCGGCCATACTGTTGCGATGCTTGCTGGCATGGAAGTGAAGGATCCTTTGACAGGAAAAATATTGAATTTAAAAGAACCCAGGATAAAGGCTCCTGTACTGATTGGTTTACCTGGCGGTCCTGAAGGATTGACCGGAGCAGCCAGACATCATTATCCTGTGTTGGCAGCTTCCGATTTTAGCACCATGACATTACCAGCGCTCATAGTCAACGGCGACAAAGACAAAAACCACATGTTCTCTGATGTGGACAACTGGCGTGCGGACGCTTATCATCTAAGTCCTGGCCCGAAGGATCTGCTGACTGTGTTTGGCGCTGAACACATCTTTGGTGGCATTTCTGGTTATGATGCGCTCGAGACAAGTGACGAAGATCCGGAGCGTGTTGCTTTTGTATGTGAAACCATTCTTGCGTATATTCGGAGTACACTGGATCCAAACGATTCAAGCTGGGAACAAGCAAAGAAAAGCCTTAACGGGGTAAAGGGTGCATTAGGCAGCATTGAAAGTAAATCATAAACAGATAATATGAAGAATGACCTGTCTAACCATAGATTCAATTCTTTATCAAGGTTGCATAAGGCGCTGGGTATGCCAGCTCCTGTGCACCCATTGGTGAGCTTAATAAACAATGCGGATGGTACCATTCCGCTGGAAAAACTCCCCAGTCCTCACATCTTAAGTTTTTACAAGATCTCCTATAAGATGAACTTCCAGGGAAAGTTCAAATATGGGCAGCATTACTACGATTTTGACGAGGGAGGAATGTTTTTTGTTTCGCCGAATCAAATCACAGGAGGCCATGTACCACTCAGTGATCAATCTGGCTATACTTTGCTTTTTCACCCTGACTTTTTACTTGGCTACGAACTCGCCAGGAAAATCAAAGAGTACGGTTTTTTCTCGTATTCTATCCATGAAGCGTTGCACTTATCGGAGAAAGAGAAAGACACGATCATTGCTGTTTTTCAAAGTATTGAAGAGGAGCTAAGAGACCGAATTGATAATTTCAGCCAGGATGTTGTTATTTCTCAGATTGAATTGCTGCTGAATTACGCGAACCGGTTCTACAACCGGCAGTTCATCACCCGTAAGGCGGTAAGCAGTGATCTGCTTCAAAAAGTTGAAGAGATTTTGCAGGGCTACTTTCAGTCAACACACTCACAAAAGCATGGGCTTCCCACTGTTCAATTTCTTTCTGCGCAGTTGAATGTTAGTGGAAGTTATTTAAGTGATATGCTGCGCTCACTTACGGGACAGAATGCGCAACAGCACATTCATAGCCACTTGATTGAAAAGGCAAAGGAGCAGCTATCGACAAGCCATGCGTCGATAAGTGAGATAGCGTATGAATTAGGGTTCGAACATCCCCAGTCTTTTACTAAACTTTTTAAGCTCAAAACCAGTGTGTCGCCTTTGGATTTCAGGCGTTCTTTTAATTGAAGTTTATTGAGATAGGCTGTACTCTTTAAGGTAGTTAGAAAATCCGTCGTGCAAAATCCACTCATTAATATAGAATTCTGCTAAATGGATCAAAAACTCTTTACGTCCTCGTCTCTTCTTACATCGGGTCCAGGCACTCGCTTAGGGGTGATCAACATGAGCGTATGTGTCGCAGGTGATGGAAGAGAGTTTGTATATTGCGATTGTTCTTCCAACGGGAAATCAGTATTAGATATGGAAGGGTAGAATATCAGCAACCTATACAACAAATGAATAAGCATACATCAAAAATCACAACTAAGAGCATCGAACAAAGCGGTTTGCCTGATGGTACGGGAATCGACATGGAAACAATTGATGAACAAGAATAAGACACATGTGTATGCGTCTCGAAGGTTGGATCTGTAACATGCTTTTATTCAAAAAGGTCATTCTTCTGTTTTCCCTACTGCTCCTTTCTGCGACTTCGGCCTTTTCACAGGCGATCACTCATGTAAGTCATTATTCGACCGCTGAAGGGCTGTCGGATAACAGGATCACCGACATTATCCGGGACAAGGAAGGATTTATGTGGTTTGCCTCCTGGGCTGGCATCAGTCGCTTCGATGGCAGTCGGTTTATTACCTTTAAATCGTATCCCGGGGACAGGTCGAGCTTGAAGAGTAACCGGATTGATCAGATAAAGGAAGATTTTCGGGGTGAAAACCTTTGGTTGAGGGCTTATGACAAACGAATCTATCGGTTCAACAAGCGGTCTCAACAGATTCAATCGCTTTCGGAAATACTGAAGAGGGAGTCTCTTGACAGGGTGCAGTTTTCTAAAATCCTCCTGCTTGAGGACGGCGAAGTATGGTTGCAGTCGGATGTCGGCATTTTCCTGGTTAGTCACAGTGAGGGTAGAACTGGTTATACCATTTTTGCCGAGAATGCCGCTGTACAAAAGAAACTGCCGTCCAATGTTATCAATTTCCTTTACAGCGACAGCTCAGGAAATAAATGGGTGGGAACAAAAAAGGGCGCCGTTCTTCTGGAAAAATCACAGGGAAAGTATGTATCCAAGGCCTTCGGGCTGCATGGTGAGACGGCTGAAATAGCGGAAGTCGGACCGGATTTATGGATTAGAGATAGCCGCGGAGCCCTGGTTTCTGTCAGCAAAAGCTTAAAAAGGATAAAACATGTAAAAGCGTTATCCTCGTCTACAACCAGCATTCTGGCATCTAAAAAAAGAAGGAGGCTTTACTGTGCCACGTCAGGTGGTGAATTGTATCGTGTTTCCACCGGCGGCTCGGTCGAGTTGCTCATGAAAGTGAAAGATGGCTCATCAATCTTGCAAGTATATGAAGATCGGGCCGGAAATATATGGCTCAGGTCGGCGAGCTTTGGCGTGATACGTTTTGATCCGGATTCGGGAGACACTCAATACTTGTTACCGAAGGAAAGCTACCCACCGAGCGCTCAGAGGATCGGTCTGCCCATATTTGAGGATAATGACTCGCGTGTGTGGATAGCTCTTGGTCGTCATCTGTATTTTTACGAACGAAGCAAGAAAACTCTTTTGACGCTGCAATCGCAACTGGACAGACGGTATGCGCATTCCTCGCAAAATATTACGCAGGTATTCTGTGATCCTTTAGGTGTTTTATGGGTGGCGGGGGGCTACGACGGCGTCAATAAAATCATCTTCCAGGAGCAGAGATTTGTCAAAAATGTTGTTGTAAGTGAGGCGGCTTCCCCGGAAGAAAACTATGTTAGAGGTTTGCTGGTGGATAAAAAGGATCGTCTATGGATTGGTACAAGGGCGGGATCGTTGTTCGTGCAGGATGGTGATGCCCTGATAGCGGATGTTTGGAAAAATAGGTTCGCTAACAAAGCGGGTATTTACACTATGCTGGAGGACTCTAAAGGGCGGTTTTGGCTGGGTACTAAAGCGAACGGCCTTGTTAAAGCACAGGTCAGCGGTGATATTGGCCGGGATGGCACTGTTACTCAATACACGCCGCAGCCAAGGGATCCTGGCGCCATTAGCAGCAGGTCGATCTACTGTTTGCTTGAAGACAGAGCCGGGAGATTGTGGGCCGGTTCTTTCGAAAATGGCCTGATATTAATTACGGAAGGCAGCGGGGGAACGAAGTTCAGGACGCTAAAAAACGCCTTTAAAAATTATCCCCGTGAGGGCTTTCGTAAAATCAGGCATATGGCAAAAGATGCAAATGGCCTGATCTGGATTGGGACGACGGATGGCTTGTTGATCTTTGATCCGGAAAGTGGCTCTCCGGATTCTTATGAGTTTCGTTCTTACAGTAAAAAGCCGGGTGACATCTGTAGCTTAGGAGGGAATGATGTGCAGTTTATCTTCCGGGATTCGAATAATGACATGTGGGTGCTGACGTCAACAGGCGGACTAAACCTTGCTTCAAGAGGTAATCCGCTGGAAAGTTTGTCGTTTACTAACTATTCGGTCCGTGATGGACTACCCAGCGACTATCTGCTGAGCTGCCTGGAGGATAATCATAAGAACTTATGGATTGGTACTCAAAATGGCCTCAGCAAGTTTTCTATCTCTAAAAGAAAAATTCAAAATTTCAGTGAGGATGACGGGCTTGAGAAGGTGGTGTTTTCTGAAGCAACACTGGCTAAAAGGCAGAATGGTGAGATTGTATTTGGCACTGCTTCCGGCTTTATTTCCTTTGATCCGCAACGTATCAGAACATCTAAGATTAAGGCTGAGATGGCCTTCACTGCTTTTCATGTTAATAGTCAGGAACTTGTTCCTTCTGAGGGGTCACCCTTACAGTACTCGATAAACCACACATCAGAAATAAGGCTTGCGCATGATCAGAATGTAATAGGTATTGATTTTGCTGTATTGGACTTCCATTCGACCGGCAAAGATAAATATATGTACAGACTGGTGGGTTTTGACAACGTGTGGAGAAGCAGTGAAGGTCAGCGTGGGGCAACCTATACGAAGCTTCCGCCGGGCTCTTATGTCTTTGAAGTGAGGAGCTTAAATGATGAACTGTATTTGAACACCCCCTCAAGGTCGCTTCGCATCATCGTATCTCCTCCATTCTGGAAAACTTGGTGGGCCTATATAATCTATGTGGTCCTTTTCATTTCAGCGGCTCTGGCCGTCAGAAAAGTTACGCTTACGGTTTTACGTTTAAGACAGAAAATTGAGGTGGAAAAACAGTTTGCTGATTTGAAGCTTAACTTTTTTACGCAGATTTCGCACGAGCTAAGGACGCCTCTGACTTTGATAGTAAGTCCCAGTGAAGAGATTGAAAAGCGGGAAAACCTGACAGATAAGGGCAGGGAGTATATAAATATAGTCCTCCGGAATGCACACCGGATGCTGCGCCTTGTTAACCATGTTCTCGATTTAAGAAAGGTTCAGAGTGGTAAGGCCACCTTGCGTCTCGAAAAGGTGGAGATTACTGGCTTTATTCATATGGTGGTTGATTATTTTAGGGAGACGTTGGAACAGCGGCAGATTGATGTCTCCGTGCGGTCTTCGTTCCCTGAGGTACTATCCTGTATTGACCGGGACAAGCTGGAGATAGTGTTGTATAATTTGATTGGAAACGCCGTAAAGTTCTCTGATGACGGATCTTCTGTTCTTGTCTCTTTAGATAAGTCGGCAGATTCGAAATATTTCATCATACGGGTGAAGGATGAGGGGCCGGGGATAGAGGATAGTGAGTTGAATACCATATTCCAGATGTATCATGAAGGTAACAACGGTAGCCAAAAACAGAAGGGTTCGGGGATTGGACTGGCATTGTCCAAAGAACTGGTTGAGTTACATGGTGGTAAGATTTATGCTTCTAACAACCAGGCAGTCGGGTCAACGCTGACCGTAGAGCTTCCGTTTGTTGATGTTGCGGATGACACGCAACAGGCAGTTCAGGAGGTAGAGATATTTGAAAGTGGAAGCGGGAGTACCCCAGGTCTGGACGGGCTCTTGCCGTCTATATTGATCGTGGAAGACAATGCGGAGTTACGCTCATTTTGGTCTTTGAAATTTGGCAGTCAATATAGGGTATCAACTGCAAGCAACGGGCTTGAAGGTCTGGAAAGGGCAAAGGCCGACTTACCTGATCTGATTTTGTCGGATGTGATGATGCCGGAAATGGATGGAATTCAACTGCTTGATCGTATTAAAAATAATGAGTCGACAAGTCATATCCCCGTGGTATTGCTCACTGCCAGAAGTTCAGTCGAGAGTCGCGTGCAGGCGCTGACCTATGGTGCTGATTATTACCTTACCAAACCAGTGAGCACGGAGTTATTGGAAGCGGCCCTTCAAACGATCATCTCCAGAAGGAAAACCTTGTTTAATGCCCTTCTTAGGGATCCGGAAGCGGCGGACATGGCTACAGACCCTCTTGCCAAGGGTGGCCAGGTCCTGCAAGCAGAAGAGCCGGAAGTACACATGACAGACAACGACCGGAAGTTTCTGACGAAGGTTTTAACTATTGTAGAGGACAAGGTTGCAGATTCGCAGTTTAATATTGATGATATTGTGGATTTGTTAAGTATGAGTCGTTCTACCTTTTATCGAAAGTTGAAGGGTCTGACAAATTTCACGCCTGTCGAATTCGTGCGTGAAGTTCGCTTGAAGAAGGTAAGGGATCTCTTCGACGCTGGTGAAGAGAATATATCAACTGCTGCTTATTCTGCTGGCTTTAGTAGTCCGAAATATATGACCTCCTGTTTCAAGGCGCGTTATCAGGTAAGTCCCTCTGATTATATCAAAGCTATAAAGCACCCAAAAGGATGATGCTTTTTCCTTGCTGAATTTATGTACGAAGCCTGTCAATCGCTGAACGGTATGAAATAGCGTCTAAACGGTATTAGTGACCAATTTTTAGACTCTTTTGACCAGTTTCTATCCTCTGTAAGAGGGGCGGTTTACTGATTATTGCTCCCGATAATCAATTGTAGCTGAACATTCAAAACCCAGACCCACTTGCCGTTGCTATCATGTAGTCGCGGCAAGGTCTAACCATCTTAACCAATATTAATCTTATGAAGAAAGTATTACTCTTTATGTGTTTGCTTGTCGCATCGCTTCAGCAAGTATTCTCGCAGGCTCAGCAAATCTCAGGAAAAGTCACCGACAGAAGTGGCGAAGCCCTTATTGGGGTCAGTGTACTGGTGAAAGGCACCACTACTGGTGCAGCGACCGATCTGAATGGAAACTTCAAGATCAGTGTTCCTTCGGCAGCGTCGGTGCTGGTATTCAAATATATTGGGTTTACCAGCCAGGAAGTATCCCTTGCCGGGCGAACCGCCGTAAATATAGTTCTCGAGGCTGAACAGACATCGTTAAACGAGGTGGTAGTTATTGGCTACGGTACGGTAAAACGGCGGGATCTGACAGGGTCAGTGGCTTCGGTAAGCGGCGCTGAAATTGCTTCCACCCCAGTTCCTAATGCAGCCCAGGCAATGCAGGGGAAATTGCCGGGGGTGAAGATCACCGCGCAGGACGGACGGCCAGGGGCGGATATTGCTATCCGTGTTCGTGGAGGAGGCTCCATTTCACAGAGCAACCAGCCTTTGATACTGGTAGACGGTATTCCCGGAAACCTTGCCGATATATCGGGCGATCAGATTGAGAGCATTGACGTATTGAAAGACGCTTCATCTACTGCGATTTATGGTGCCAGAGGAGCTAACGGGGTTGTTCTCGTTACGACAAAATCAGCTAAAGCGGGAAAAACAACGGTAAGCTATAGTGGATACGCTAAAATTAACACGCCTACAAAATATCTTGAATCTTTAGCGCCTTATGATTATTTGAAATATGTCTGGGCAAATACCGCAGCGAACGGAGTTGCCTATCAAACACCGTTTGAAAAATATTACGGTATCGGGGCGAATGCCGGAGCCAATACCGGCGGTATCGAAAGTTACAGGAATTTAGCGTCAGACGACATCCAAAAGCAGGTATATAATGAATCTGTTTCATGGAACCACGCTTTAACCTTGACTGGTGGGACAGACAAAACAAAGATTTTGTTTTCTGTTAACTATACTGACGACCAGGGAATGAAGATAAATTCCTATTATAAACGGGCAAATGCTGCGCTCAAGTTAACTCAGAAGCTTCGCGAGAACCTGACTTTCGATTTTAATACCCGTTACACTCGTACCCCCACGCTGGGCGATGAGGGAACAACAAGCGGCTCAGGATCTGTGCTTTCCACCTCTTACCGTTTCCGGCCGATAGCCACATCTCATGTTTTGGGGGATCTTGACGCGGTCAGAACGGGCAACATTGAACAATACGGGAAAAATTCCATGTGGGATAACTATAGCCCGGTTGCACGTATAGGAGATTACGAGCCTTATTCCATGAATCAAAATGCGGTAGCGATAACTTCTTTAAACTGGGACATTATTAAAGGACTGACATACCATACCGATTTCAGTCTGAATACGGGGTGGAATCAAAGGAAATATTGGTCAGGGGCAATCTATAACAACTATATTGAAGATGCTACCGGTACTGTTCTGCATGCCGGTGCTGCAGACTATAGAAAATCTGATAGCTGGAACCTACGGTGGACCAATACCCTGAATTATCATTTCAATTTAAATGAGTCACATAAATTAAATGTATTGGTTGGCCAGGAAGTGGCTAACTCTGGCGGAACGGTCCTGGCTGTGCAGGCGAACCGTTTTCCGGCAAACTTTGATAAGGAAACGGCTTTTGCCCAAATCAATCAATATGATGCTTCGGTCGGATCGGCCGTATTTTCGTCTAATGTGAGCTTTCCGAACCGGATGTCGTCTTACTTTGCACGGGCGAACTACTCGTTACTGGATCGCTATTTGCTGACATTTACATTTCGTGCGGATGGTTCCTCTACGTTCGGTCCCAACAATAAATGGGGATATTTTCCTGCGGCTGCTTTCGCGTGGAGGGTATCGGATGAACCGTTTTTGTCAGGTTCTGAATGGCTGGATAATTTAAAACTCAGGGTATCTTACGGTGAAGCGGGTAACGACAGGATTAACCCAAGCTTGTTTACTCAGAACTGGGGTTCTGTAACAGACCAACGAAACCAGTATGCGATTAACAACGTGCGCCAGGGAGCTTATGAGGTCAGCGGAACGCAGGCTAATCCTGATTTGAAGTGGGAAACCACCATTACCCGTAATATAGGAACAGATTTCGGCCTTTTCAAAAACAGGTTGTCGGGTACAATAGACCTGTACTGGAATTCTACGAGGGATTTGCTAACGGGGATTTCCATCCCGGGAATCACCGGCTTTAGTTCGACCACTAAAAATGTCGGACAAACCAGTAACAAAGGAATCGAGCTATCCCTTGCGGCAACCATTTTCAGGAATGACAACTGGAGAATAAGTGCTGGCGGTAATATAAACTTCAACAAAAGCAACATAGACGAGCTTGCACCTGGTGTAACCGGACTCTATGGAACGAACTGGAACAGTGCCGGAACATACCCGGTTTCTGATTACATACTGATGGAGGGCGAACCTGTCGGTCTGGTCAGAGGATTAACATACGATGGCTTCTATACGCCTGAAGATTTTACCTACAATAACGGATTGTACACATTAAAGCCGGGAGTAGCGGACCTGGGTGCATTTATGGGCATCGTGCATGGACTTAGCGCGGCCAACCGTCCTGCTGGACAAACCGCATATCCGGGGCTTCCGAAGTTTAGAGATTTCGATAATAGTGGCAAAATTGATGATAAGGACCTCGATGTAATCGGCAGGATGGCCCCCATACATTCAGGCGGTTTCAATTTTGATGTCGGCTATAAGAACTTTGACCTGGCTATGAACTTCAACTGGAGTTATGGTAATGATGTCTACAATGTAACCAAACTAGCTACCTTATACGGTCCGAAGGAGGCCGGTGTTTATGAAAATAAGCTGGCGATCATGAATAATGCGTATAAGATATACGACGTGGTAGGTGGCCAGCTCGTGCGCCTGAATACCCCTGAACAGTTAAATGCTGCCAATGTCAACTCTACATTACCACTCGCATACAGTGAAGGGGGACCTACCTCAACTCTTGGGATTGAAGATGGTTCATTCCTCCGTTTAAATACACTGACTTTAGGATACAGGTTGCCAAAATCGCTGCTTTCAAGTATTAAGTTGAGTAATCTGTACCTGTATGGCAGTGTTTACAATCTGCTCACACTCACCGGATATAGCGGACTTGATCCGGAAGTTAGTTCAAACGAGGGCTTCAATAACCAGCAGTATCCTACCGTTGGTATGGATTTCGGCTCTTATCCGCGCGCAAGGTCTTTTGTCTTCGGAATGAATGTTAATTTTTAAAAGTTGAATTTAAGGAATATGAAAAGTTTCAAATATATATTGGCAATTGCAGTGTGTATCACTTTTACTCAATGTAAGGATGACTTCCTCAATGCGAGGTCGCCGTCTAGTGTGGATGATGAGTTCGTTACAACAACGCCTGCGGAAACGTTTAAGATCCTTTCCTGGGGTTATGCCAATTACAGGCAAAGTAGTATCATGGGAGTCTACAGATGGAATGATCCGATAGGATCAGATGCCGAAACGTACCCTGAAGATAATTCAAGCAATAACCTGAATGCTATACTGCGACCTGAACTTATACCGGTGGATGCAGTTGCCGGCGGCTTTAACGGGTTATATGGGACGATCAGGGCAGCATCAAAAGTGGCTTCACTTATCGCCGAGAAACAAGCTTATAAGGATGCTGTCGCTGCCGGTCAGCCGTCCGACTGGACGCAGTTATACGGCGAAGCGCTAACGATGAGGGCTTTTTGTTATGCCGAGCTGGTAAAGCATTTTGGCGACGTTCCATACGGTTACGAAAACACCATCGTGGATGAGTATTCATTGACCTCACGTTTTGTTATCTATGATGACTTGATTGAAGATCTTAAAAAAGCCGAACCGTTGATGTATAGGATAGGCGAGGGCGGAATCAATGCTGAGCGTTTTAGCAGGACGTATTGTAACGCATTGATAGGGCAGTTAGCGCTTCATGCAGGGGGCTATCAGACAATCCGTACTGATATACCTGATCTTTACGGAAGCGTAAGTTTCAGCAGAAAGGGGAATGAGGCTCATAACTCGGTATATGCGCGACGTTCAGACTATCTGGATTACTACCAGACAGCTAAAACTTATCTTCAAAAAGCTATTGATAACAGGGGAACAGCAGGTTTAATTACCAATGATAACCGCAGCTTTGCCAACAATCCTTTTCAACGTCATTTCCAGTATTTTGCGGAGATGCAGGTTAGTCCGGAGTCTCTATTCGAAATTGGGAATATACAGGGTGGTCAGCTGCTGACCTCCAGCGAGTACCCTTATGCCTTCGGAAGACCATCCGATGGTGGCAGCTCTAACTCAGCCCCTAATAAGGTGTTTGGTGCTCTCCGGATCTTTCCTACGGTCTACTACGGTGAATACCGCAATGATGATAAACGGAGAGACGCAAGTGTAGCGGTTACAGGAAGTAGAGGAGATGGTAACGAAATGATGCTTTCTTTCGTTCCGGGAAATAAGAACACTGGTGGAATATCAACGAACAAATGGGATGAAAACCGTATGAATCCTCCCTATACTCCGACACAAAGGGCTGCCGGTCTGAATTGGCCGATCTTAAGGATGGCTGATGTTATTTTGATGCTTGCTGAAGCGAAAGCTGAAATTGGTGAAGCTGACGCGATCTCCCTCGTGAATCAGATTCGCGAAAGGGCTTTTGGCAATGCCAGCAACAACCTGGCCTCTTTATCAGGAGAAGACTTGAAAGAAGCTATTATGCAGGAGCGGAAGCTGGAACTGCTTGGTGAAGGCACGCGCCGCTGGGATATGATCCGGTCGGGGAAATTTTCAGAAAAAGCCATAGCCATCCAGCAAGAAATGGCGACAATGATCAGCAACCTTCGAAATCAGGGTTATCATCGCTTTGCTAACGGCAATGAAATACCTGCCTACATTTGGACTAAAATGGTTAGTTTGCCTAATCCGTTAACCTTTGACGCAGATATAACAAACCCTGCACTGTATCCTGGTTGGCGCGGACAATACAACTATAGCTCGCTTCCGGCTGTAAGCAGCAAGGTCGTGGGTACAAACCATAACGTGGCAATTCAGGGCTTATTTCGCTATATCGCTCCAGGCAGTCCAGAAGCGCTTTCATTAGAAAGCCAGGGTTATGTCAGAACGAATTGGGCTATAGAAATTGTCAATTATGAGGCTGCTTACAAAAGAAATGCGCTTTCGGGTATCACATCTGCTGGCGACCCTCCAAGGTACTATTGGCCAATTCCTTCGGAGACTATCAGGCAGTCAAAAGGAGCAATTACAAATGGCTACGGCCTGGCACAGCCTTAGGCAGGGGCATACTCATAAGCAAAACTCCTATATTTATATCGATTAATGGTGCTTTTTCGCACTGGACTGTTTTTATCGACTTGTAAAGTGGTACAAGTCGATAAAAACTGACTAGCAGAAGTAATCATTTATGAGGGACATTGAGCGTCGGTTCTGCGTGGCTGGGGGGCGACTGCTTTTTTGATGTTGCGGCTATTATCGAATTATTATATCAATTATCTATTCCTATGCATTTTAAGACTGACCAAGTAATCAACTTAAATTCCGATAATGCTTCTGCAAAGGGAAGACCTGTGCTGCCCGGGAACCATTGGACTAAAACAAAGCCTATGCGAAACGTCCGGTCGGTACTGTTGGTGTTGTTGGGACTTGCAGCTTGTGTACAGGTGAAGGCGCAAAAGGTAATTACGACATTTCCGGCCAATCTGTCCAGGGAAGTCAATCCGGACACCCGGCTGATTCTCACTTTTCCGGGAAATTTTAAGCTCCACAACAAGGGGCAAATAAGAATATACGATGCATCAAACGATGAGCTGGTGGATATGCTCGATATGAGTATTCCTCCCGGACCTAGAAACACCCGTACTCCGGCGCCTTACGATTCGATGGTCTACAACTCTTATGGAGACAAGATGTATTCAGTTAAAGAGCCTGATACCAGTAGTGCTCATATTTATCAGAAGAATTACATAGGGGGCAATCTTGAGTCTGATGCATTTCATTTTTATCCTGTTATCGTCCGCGGAAACTCGGCAATTATTTGTCCGCATAACAATAAACTGAAGTATAATAAGGTCTACTATGTACGGATCGGTCCGGATGTGTTTTCGAGTGATGAGGGGACTTTTAATGGATTTAAAGGCAAAAAGGACTGGGTTTTTACCACAAAGGTTCAGGCACCTTCGCTGGTTGCTGAGTCGTATGTTGTGTCGGCCGACGGACAAGGCGACTTCAGTACAGTGCAGGCAGCGGTAGACTTTATTCCGGAAGTGAATCCAAAGCGCAAGATTATCCGCATAAAGAATGGGGTTTATGACGAAATCGTTTATTTCAGAAATAAAGAAAACATCACGTTCGCGGGGGAAGATAGGGAAAAAGTGATCGTCAACTATGCGAATAACGGCGTCTTCAATACCCGTTTGATGAGTGCTGATCCGGCACTTTCTAAGGGCAGCCATAGTTTAAGGGCGGTGTTTGCCGTACATAATTCTAATGGCATACATCTGTCGAACCTTACGCTAAGATCTCTCGGTGAAAAGCCTGCTCAGGCAGAAGCACTTCTTGTAATTGGTAAGAAGATCATCGTGAATAATGTGAATATTGAAGGCTCCGGCGATGCATTGCAGGCCACGGGTACGATCTATGTTAAAGATTCGAAGATCCAGGGCTTTGGAGACAATGTATTGGGTTATGGAGCGGTGTTTTTCGATAAATGTGATTTTGTTTCGACATTTGGGCCGCATTTATGGGTGCGCAATACTCAGGCAAATCATGGAAATGTGCTGTTGAACTGTACGTTACGTACTATTGGTGATGTAGAAACGACCATCGCCCGTGCGCCCAATAGCAATGGCTTTTCTTATCCGTTTGTGGAGGCTGTTTTGATAGATTGCAAGTTGGAAGGGATAGTACCTGAGGGCTGGGGAAAAGTCGCTGACGTTACCAAAGACATCCGCTATTGGGAGTATAACAGTACCACGCTGGATGGAAAGCCGGTCGACATAAGCAAACGTCATCCGGCATCGAGGCAACTTGACCTGGAGAAAGATGCTAAACTGATAGAAAATTATCGAAATCCAGCGTATATTTTGGATGGTTGGATGCCTGATATCCCTCAAAGCCTGTCTCAATATTTAAGAAAATGAATAAGCATACATCAAAAATTACCACCAAGAGCATCGAACAAAGCGGCTTGCCTAACGATTATAAAAAGGCTCTGGCGGAGTATATCTGGAATGGTTTTGATGCCGGCGCTACAAAAATTCATTTAGATTTTGAGGCGAATGAGCTCGGTCATCTGGCTTCATTCTCGATTAGTGACAACGGCACAGGTATCGACATTGAAACTATTGATGATACGTTCGGTAACTTCCTTGACTCAAGAAAACGTGATTTAGATAATCAGGAGGGTTTCCAAAAGGGTAGAAAAGGAAAGGGGCGTTATGCTTTTAGCACGTTTGCTAATAGCTGCAGTTGGCTTACAACCTTTAAAGGACCTGACGGCACGTTGCTTCGATACACTATCGCTATAAACAAGGGTGATCTTCAGAACTTTATTATTTCGGATAGGGTGATAGTTAAAAAGATTCCTACAGGTACGGTTGTTAACTTTCAGAATGTTTTTGACCTGTCGGCAAGCATGCTGTCAAACAAGGAGTTCGAAGGTTACCTTTCCAGCGAGTTTGGATGGTTCTTATTTCTCAATAAAGAAAGAGGTTGCAAGATTTTCATTAATGGTGTCGAACTGGCTTACGAGAATATCATTGGCGATACTGAGGAAGTAAGATATGAGATTGGTGATTATCATTTCAAGGCTATCTTCATTCGCTGGAATCAAAAGATAGGTGATCGGTATTATTTCTATTTCCTGGGTAAGAATCAAAAGGAAGCTGGTAAAAAACATACTTCGTTTAACAATAAAGCTATTGACTTCCATCATTCGCTGTACGTCGAGTCGCCGTTTTTCGATAATTTTCATGAGACGATGGACGACAATCCTGTCCTGGAATTTTCCGGGAAAAACCAGACGCATCCGTCTTTCAAAGCGTTGCTAAAAGCGCTTAATGCGTTGGTGTCTGATAAAGAGAAGCAGTTTATCAGAGGTATCCAGGCAGATAAGTTAATTGAAGATTATCATGGGCGTGGAATCTTTCCGGACTCAACCGTGAAGACTGATGAGCTCGAGAAGGTGGTAAAGGAGATTTACTGTGCTGAACCGCGTGTTTTCCAAAGTTCCAATAATCAGCAAAGTAAGATGATTGTGGGTTTGTTGAACTTACTGCTTTTGGATGATAACCGTGAACGTGTGCTGAAGGTTATTGAAAGCATAGTGGATTTGAGTCACGAAGAGCGCTTGAGGATAGGGCAAGTTCTTGGTCTTTCTGCTCCGTAGGATTTTACGTTTGAAGCAAAGGGCAAGCTCGAGGACTTACTTTAACGCTTTTACTATCGCTTTAACCCAAAACCCGGCCAAGGTCTTGTCGCCCTGTTCGTTGGGATGCAGATAAAAAGTTCCGCTTGGACCGGTCTCGGTTCTGAAGTCTGTCAAATGATTTTCTTTGAAATAATTATATGCCTTTTTGTCTCCGGTAAAGACTTGACCTTTGTGACTCTTTTTATAAGATTTTACAAGTTCGTCAACTTCAGGCCAGTAAGCGCGAATCCGTAATTGTCCTTCTTTCTTATATTCTGCACCTTTGTTCTGCGCGTTATCACTATACCAGAGTGGGTAGTTAAACACTATGCGGCATTCTGGGTATGCGCTCAGCAGACTGTCTGTTATCGTCCGGAGATTCGAGTGGTATGTGGAAGGGGAGACGGGGGATCCTAATGGTCCTTTTATGGCACTGTCGTTGGTGCCGAGCATGATGCAGAATACGAGGGTTGCTGTTTTATCCTGGTAGAATTGATCGGCTGCTGCTCTGACACTGGCATATGCACTTTTTGATGTGGGCAAGAAATTCAAGGTGGTGTTACCGCTTCTTCCCTGGTTGGATACCTGTACTTTTTTCCACTGATTTAGCTGCCGGAGCATATTTTCGGTGTGACTAGGGGGTGACTGATCTTTGGAGGCTGTGCCGCGTGTGATACTGTCGCCAATGAAGACAACATTCAGATTTTCCTTTGTAGCCGGTGCGAACGCAAAAAGCGTAAAGAGAATGAATATGCATATATGCAAAAAGGGCTTCTTCATAGTGATAAGTAATTATCAACAAACTGGTGGATTGATCAACTTTTAATGCTATTAACTCTGTTCAATCTCCTTCAAGCTGTTCATCTTCTTGTACGCCAGGAAGCCCTTGATATCCTCAAAGTGCTCGCGTACACGTTTATTTCCAAATTCAAATACCTTCTGCGCCAATCCGTCTAAGAAATCCCTGTCGTGAGATACAAGAATCAACGTACCATCGAAATCTTTCAAGGCGTCTTTGATGATGTCTTTAGTCTTCATATCCAAATGATTCGTTGGCTCATCGAGGATCAGGACATTTACGGGCTCTAATAAGAGTTTGATCATGGCTAAGCGGGTTTTCTCACCGCCGGAAAGTACTTTGACTTTTTTGGTGGTATCGTCGCCGCTAAACATAAAGGCACCTAAAAGGTCTTTGATTTTGATCGTTCCGTCGCTTAGTGGAATTTGATCAATTGTTTCAAACACGGTTAGGCTTTCATCCAGCAGTGCGGCCTGGTTCTGAGCGAAATAACCGATCTTGGCATTATGGCCGACTTTTAGATTCCCCTCGAAGTCAATCTCATTCATTATGGCTTTGATCATTGTGGATTTTCCTTCACCATTTTTACCTACGAAGGCTACTTTCTCTCCTCGTTCAATCGTCAAGGAGGCCTTTTCGAATACGACGTGATCACCGTACGCTTTGGTGAGTTCGTCTACAATAACCGGGTACTGACCTGAGCGCGGCGATGGCGGGAATTTTAGACGTAATGCCGATGTATCTACTTCATCAATCTCGATGACCTCAAGTTTTTCGAGCATTTTAACCCGTGACTGCACTTGAAGGGTTTTGGAGTATGTTCCTCGGAAGCGGTCTATAAATTCCTGGTTGTCGGCAATGAAGCGCTGTTGTTCTTCGTAAGCTTTTAACTGATGCACGCGACGATCAGCACGCAGCTGCAGGTAGTGACTATATTTCGCTTTATAGTCGTATATCCGGCCCATGGTAACCTCGATGGTGCGATTCGTGATGTTATCGACAAAAGTACGGTCATGGGAAATGACCATCACCGCTTTGGCTGAATTGATCAGGAACTCTTCCAGCCATTGAATACTTTCGATATCCATATGGTTGGTAGGCTCATCGAGCAAGATCAGGTCTGGCTTCTTCAAAAGAATCTTCGCTAATTCAATCCTCATGCGCCACCCTCCGGAGAACTCTGAAGTCTGACGGGTAAAGTCTTTGCGTTGAAAGCCTAAGCCTTTTAGTACCTTTTCTATTTCAGCATCGTAATTGACTTCTTCTACTGAATAAAACTTTTCACTCAGCTCCGAGACGCGCTCAATCAGCTTCATGTAATCGTCGCTTTCGTAGTCGGTTCTTATGGTGAGTTGTTCATTCAGCTCGTCCAGCTCTGTTTGCATCTGATGCACTTCATGAAAGGCTTTTGAGGCTTCTTCAAAAACGGTAACATTATCCTGGGTAAGCAAGTGCTGAGGGAGATAAGCAATTACTGCATCCTTTGGTCCGGTTACGTTACCTGTAGTAGGTTTGGAAGCACCGGCAATGATCTTTAATATGGTAGACTTGCCTGCACCATTCTTGCCCATCAGGGCTATTTTATCGTTTTCGTTGATAGAAAAAGTTACGTCACTAAACAGGGTGGTTCCGCCAAAGGAAACGGAGATGTTATTTACATTAATCACGAAGTGAGGAAATTAAAAATGAGTGGCAAAGATAGTGGAATTTGTTTGTGCGGACCAAATCCAAGATTTAGCGCCACAGAGCAAACAATTAGCTTTTTGATTTGGTTGCTATTGATGTATATGCGAGCTGGATTAGACGTACTTGATATCATATTTGCCAGGGGAGAAATGGCAGACAGAACCCGTGCGTTCGATTGGTCTGCAACTTCAGTGGGTCCGATAACAGACTGGCCATTACAGTTACGTACCGCTGTTAATTTGTTGTTGGACTCTGGTTTTCCCATGTTTATCTGGTGGGGGAAAGAAAAAATACAGTTCTACAATGATGCTTATCTGAAGATTCTCGGTACCGACGAAAAAAGTAAACACCCCAAAGCTCTGGGCCAGAAAGGTGAGGAGTGCTGGCAAGAGATATGGCCAGTGATCAGTCCTCTGATTGAGGACGTATTGAAGACGGGTGATGCTGTCTTTCGTGAGGATCAATTCCTTCCCATTTATCGCAAGGGTGTTTTGGACGATGTTTACTGGACTTTTTCTTACAACCCCATTCGTGGAGAGGACGGGACCCCCGAGGGCATCTTAGTGGTGTGTACGGAAACTACGAAGCGTAACCAGCAGCTTAAGGAAACGGAGCAACAGCTTCCTCTTCTGGAAAAGCAAAAGCAGTTATACGATAATATCACATCCGGTACTCCGGATTTGATGTATATGTTTGATCTGCAGTATAAATTCACCTATGCAAACCGGGCTTTATTGGAGATGTGGGGAAAATCTTCGGAGGAAGCCATTGGCAAAGGTCTGCGCGAGAACGGCTATGAAGAGTGGCATGCAGCGATGCATGAGCGGGAAATTGACCAGGTTGTAGCCAGCAAAGAACGGGTGAGAGGTGAAGTTTCATTTCCTCATGCCGTACTGGGTAAACGTGTTTACGATTATATTTTGGCACCTGTTCTAGATGAGGTAGGGGAAATCGTGGCTGTTTCAGGTACGACTCGTGATATTACCGAAATCCGAAAAGCTGAGGCTGCGATTATTGAGAGCGAAGCGCGCTTCCGAAATATGGCTGAAGGATCGGGCATTCTAATAGCCCTCGCAAGTGAAACAGGTGAAATTAATTATTTCAACAAGGCTTGGTCTGCACTCACTGGCATAGATACTGACGAACTCCTGGGTTTTGGCTGGTGTGCCCTTGTTCACCCTGAAGATAAGGATGCCTGTTTGAAGCTCTATATGGACTCGCTTGAAAAACGGGTCCCCTACACCGGAGAGTATCGGATGTTAAGTAAAAATGGGGAATACAGATGGCTGCTTACATCAGGATCACCGCGTTTCGAGCCTGATGGTTCTTTCACGGGTTATATTGGCTCCTCTATTGATATAACGGAGCGTAAGCAAAATGAGCAACGGAAGAATGAATTTATATCGATGGTGAGCCATGAGTTGAAGACCCCGCTTACCTCTACAATTAGTTATGTGCAGGTATCGCAGAGAAAACTTTCTGATAACGGCGATTTAACTACTGCCGGGATGCTTGATCGAGCCTTCAGGCAGCTCGGGAAAATGAAAGCACTTATTAATGGATTTTTGAATGTATCGCGATTAGAGGCTGGTAAAATTTACATCGATAAGAAAAGCGTTGACCTATCCGCACTTTTGAAAGATGTCGAAAGCAATATAGTGCCTGAGGCCAGTACGCATACGGTCGTTTTTGCGCCGGTAACGGAAACCTGGGTGAACATCGACCGGGATAAGATCGAGCAGGTGATAAGCAACTTTATCAGTAACGCGATCAAATACTCTCCACCGAATACTAGCATTCGGATTGCCTGTGAATCAAAAAATGGTTTTGCGTATGTCAGCGTTAAGGATGACGGTATAGGAATTAACCAGGAGGATCAGGGGAAGCTTTTTGATCGCTTTTACAGGGTTGAGGGGCAGGACCGGAAATCGATTTCCGGTTTTGGTATTGGGCTTTATATCTGTAAGGAGATCATTGAACGGCATGGCGGCGAGATCGGAGTAATCAGTGTACCGGGAGAGGGAAGTCTCTTTTGGTTTACGTTACCCATAGAAAGGTAAGTGGACCGTGGCCTACTTAAACAAAACTTCTATATTTTTAGCGATTAATGCTGTTTTTTCCCTCAGAACAGCTTTAAAATTGTAAAGTGTTACAATTAAGTAAAGCCAACCAACAGAACTAAAACATTTATGAGGGGATCTGAATCTATGTTGAAGCGAACGTCTTCAATATTCTTTTTTATTATGGTATTTGTTTTTATTGCCTCAGGTGTTAAGGCACAAAACAGTATGCAAGGAGTTAATAAAACGCAAAAAAAGTTTGTTCATAAGGGAGCCGGTAATCCTTATCTGCCTTTATGGGAACATTTACCTGATGGCGAACCTCGTGTATTTGAGGATCCCGACAGGCCTGGGAAATACCGTGCTTACATTATAGGCTCTCATGATCTAAGGCTTACGAGCTATTGCGGTCCGGATATTAGAATGTGGTCGGCACCAGTGGAAGATTTATCCAGCTGGCGTGATGAGGGAGCTATTTTCACATATGAAATTGACGGACAGTGGGATGTTATGTACGCTCCTGATCTGGTAGAAGTGAAAAGAAAAGATGGTAAGAAAGAATACTACCTGTTCCCGCATAGTCGCGGTCCGAACCGTGAGGCTATGGTGGCCAAAGGAAGTCGTCCTGACGGACCCTTCACTCCTGTGAATTTAACAGCAGATGGAAAACGCACTGTTCCTGGGAGTATCCTGGGATTCGATCCGGCGGTCTACATCGAATATATAACCGATCCTAAGGATCCTGATTTTGAGATTGGCTTCCGTGCTTACGGTTTTTGGGGTTTCCAAAGATCTATGGCAGCTGAACTAGATCAAAATACCTTATATTCTCTTAGACCGGGTAAGAAAATTATCAATTACCTTCTACCTGCCAGCCACAGATATGGCGTAATTCGCGATCCTAAGGGTACCGAGTATCCTAACATTTATAAGGAAGAGGATCTGGGTTCATTTAACTTTTTCGAGGCTTCCTCGATTCGTAAAGTGGGCAACAAATACTTAAGCGTTTATAGCGGTTATTCTGGACCTGAGTATGGTGTAAGCAGTTCTAACTCTACATTGCGCTATGCGATAGGGGATTCTCCTCTGGGGCCATGGAAGAGTGGCGGTGTCCTGGTTGATTCCCGTGCTCCTGTACTGAATCAGGATGGTACTGCGTTGGAGACTACCAATGGCGGACATAATACTCATGGTAGTTTGGAACTGATTAACGGACAATGGTATGTGTTCTACCACCGGCCACCTAGAAACTTTGGATTTGCTCGTCAGGCAGTAGTTGCTCCGGTAACTATTAAATGGGATGAGAAGCCGGTAGCTGAAGGAGGATCTGTTTCCATCCGTGCATTTGATCCGTATGCGGATAATAAAATCTGGACAGCAAAAGACAGCAAAGGTTTAGAGTACAAGGGTGCTGAAGTAACTTCAGAGGGTTTCCATGTATATGGTCTGGATCCTTACCAGTATTACTCTGCGGGATACGCCAGCTACCTTTCGGATGTTAGTATTCAGCAGGATTCATGGGATATCTGGGACAACCACATGCCGATTACAAAGGTAAAGAACGGGCATATTATCGGATACAAGTATTTTGGTTTCGGTGGTCTTGCCAAGGATCAACTTGGATTAAAGGCATTCCAGGGAACAAAGGCTGGAAATCAAACGAAGTTTAATCTCTTCATTACCCCTAAGACAACATCGTCTTTCAAAGTGGCTATATGGTTAGACGGTCCTTGGGATAATGCTGCATGGAAAGGCAAGAAGATCGGTGAAGTAACTGTACCTGCAAACGCAAAGCAGGAGACTACTCAGTTTGCGGTTGATGTTTCGAAGTTTGTCGACAACCTCGATAAAAAACATGCGATCTTCCTTGTTGGCGAAGGTGGTAATTCTGAAGAGCTTTTTGATCTGATCGGCCTCGGCTTCTCGTCGAAGAACAAGCAGATTGTTCGTCCGATTGTACCGGAGATAAAAATTGCTGTAAATGGAAAGGCAGTTGAAATTCCTGCTACCCCGGTTCGCTCTACGAACGAAAATGGTCTTGTTGGTTATGATGTTTACCAAACAAGCTATAAAGTTCCTTCTTCTGAAACGGGAGTTCCTAAGGTCAGCGCCTCTTCGAATAATAAAAACGTCAAGGTGACGATCAAACAAGCGGAATCTGCATCTGGAACAGCAACAGTGAGTTTTGATTATAACGGAATGGTAAAGAATTATCATGTTCTGTTAAGTAAATAATCACTTCAGCTAATTATGAATAGGAAACGTCTTCGCATGCTACATGCGAAGACGTTTTTATTTTGGGGGGCATTGGCCATTTAATGTATATGGTTATATCCCTTCAATTTGCTAACTTGTTATTGATTCATAACCAGTTATACCATGTCACAGATAACAGATGCACCTACTGACGTTTCGAGAAGAAACTTTGTTAAGAACAGTGTACTGGCAGCGACCGGCTTCTTTATTGTTCCGCGTTTTGTTCTGGGCGGAAAGGGATATGTTGCTCCCAGTGATCGTCTCCAGATTGCTGCCGTAGGAGTGGGTGGCAAAGGGCAAAGCGATATTGCTTCTTTCGCGGCGACAGGGAAGGCGGATATCGCGTTTCTTTGTGATGTTGACAGAGGACGCGCTGCTGCCAGTGTGAACGCTTTCCCGAAAGCAAAATACTATGAGGACTGGCGCGAGCTTCTGGATAAAGAATCTAAAAGAATTGACGCGGTATCTATTTCGACACCGGATCATAATCACGCCATCACTACACTGGCAGCTATGCAACTGGGCAAGCATGTGTTTGTGCAGAAGCCGCTTACCCACGACATATACGAAGCACGCGTGCTCACAGAAGCAGCAAAGAAATACAAAGTGGTTACTCAAATGGGCAATCAGGGGGCTTCCAACGATGGGGTGCGTCAGTTAATGGAATGGTATGATGCAGGGGTTATCGGCGACGTTCATACCGTATATTGCTGGACAGATCGTCCGGTATGGCCTCAGGGGATACCCTGGCCTTCCACGAAGGCTAGCGTGCCCAAAGATCTGAACTGGGATTTGTGGCTGGGTACAGCTCCGTACAAAGACTTCGTTGACAAGCTCGTCCCCTTTAACTGGCGTGGCTGGTGGGATTACGGAACGGGCGCATTAGGTGACATGGGTTGTCACCTTGTTCACGCTCCTTTCAAGGTGCTTGGCTTGAAATACGCCAGGGATGTACAGGCAAGCGTGGGGACAGTTTACGTTGACGAGTTTAAGCAGGGTTATTTTCCCGAAAGTTGCCCGCCATCGAGTCATGTAATCCTTACTTTTCCAAAGACGGATAAAACCAGGGGAGATGTGACATTACATTGGATGGACGGAGGAATTCAGCCAGTGCGACCCGATGAACTGGGGGCTAACGAGATCTTTGGCGATGGTGGCAATGGCACCCTATTCATAGGTACCAAAGGTAAAATGATAGCCAGTACCTATGGCGCAGACGCAAAATTACTACCAAGCTCGCGCACTGCGGAGGTAAGCGTTAAACAACAATATAAACGTATTCCGGGGCAGGCTGAAGGTCACTATGCTCAATGGGTGGAGGCTTGTATCGCAGGATACGGCAATGCCGAGTTGAGCGCTCCGTTTGAGGAATCCGGTCCGCTCACTGAGGCCTTGCTGATGGCTAATCTGGCCATTAGAGGGCATGATATCAGGAGGCCAGGAGTAAATGGTGGTTTTGTTTCTCCGGGCAAGAGCCTCAAAATGTTATGGGACAATGAGAATATGCGTATTACCAATTTTGAGGAGGTTAACCAGTTTGTAAAGCGTGAGTACAGAAAGGGCTGGTAACGAGCGGATAATTGAATTAGAGTCAAACTTAGCGGCGCCTTATATTGTTAGACCCGCATGAACAAAGTAATTCTGCTAAACAAACGCCCCGAAGGGAAACCAACTTTGGAAGACTTCAAATTTGTAGAAGAAGAGACGCCTGTCGTTTCCGAAGGTCAGGTTCTCCTGAAAACTCGTTATGTTTCTGTTGACCCTTATTTGCGGGGAAGGATGACAGACGCGAAGTCTTACGTACCTCCTTTTGAACTCAATAAGCCGGTTCAATCTGCTGTAGTAGCTGAAGTTCTGGACTCCGGGAATAGCAGTTTCAATAAGGGAGATTTCGTAACCGGACTGCTGGATTGGAAGGAGTATCAGCTCTCTGATGGAAGGGGACTGAACAGGGTTGATGCGGAAGCGGCTGATTTGTCTGCATATCTGGGTATCTTAGGAATGACAGGACTGACTGCATATTTTGGCCTGACGGAGATCGGGCGGCCTAAAGAGGGCGAGACCCTGGTTGTTTCCGGTGCAGCCGGTGCTGTGGGCAGTGTGGTTGGTCAGATAGGTAAGATAATGGGATGCAAGGTCATTGGTATCGCAGGAAGTGACGAAAAAATTGAACAGCTTAAATCAAAGTTTGGCTTTGATGCTGGTATTAATTATAAAACTACCCAGGATATGACGAAGGCAATTGCTGATGCTGCTCCTGATGGTGTGGATGTTTATTTTGATAACGTGGGGGGCGAGGTGTCTGACGGGGTTCTGGCAAATATCAATAATTTCGGACGGGTACCAGTGTGCGGTGCTATTTCCACCTATAATGATACCGTGGTTTCGCAGGGACCCAGGCTTCAACCCATACTGGTCAAGAACAGTGTGTTAATGCAAGGATTTATCGTTTCAAACTATGGCGCCAAATTCCCTGAAGGCATTAAGCAACTGACCCAGTGGTTACAAGAGGGAAAGCTAACGTATACAGAAACCATTGTAAATGGCTTTGATCAAATCCCCCAGGCCTTCATCGGCTTATTCGATGGGAAAAACAACGGGAAAATGGTCGTCAAAATTTAGTTCAGGACCGGGTACGGCCTAAAAAGCGGATTCGGTGAACTCAATTAGAAAGTTTCCCTGTTCGTCTATTATTCCGTAGCGGTGTTGTGTTTTACCGTCGATAAACTTGGACCAGTGGGCCAGCATCTTTCCGTTATGATAATCCTTGAGGAGCTTGTAATCACCCGTCAAGATTTCCTTTCCTGTTTTGTCAACTAGAGAAAAACCACTGGTACCTTTGAAGATTGCTTTTCCATAATCCACTAGCTGAACCAATGTTTCGGGAACGAAGAAGGGGTTATCCTCGCTGGAATAATTGCTGGAAGCTGAAGAATCAATAAAAGAATAATCCGGATCAAAGGAGGCGACAATCGTGCCTTTGATATCTAGTAACAATACCGGAGAATTATATGTTTCTCTCACGAGCGCAAAACCTTTGTAGAAAACGGTGCCGTAAGTGTAGGCGGGTTCTATTATAATCTCATTTGATTGGTTGATATAACCATATTTACCTGTTTTGGTGCTAACCCTTGCTAATCCAGAGTTGAACCGACCTGGCTTCTTTGAGTAGGAATATGGAACTATTAACTCTCCCGATTTATTGATGTACCCCCAGTTTTTGTTCTCGTCCATAACCGCTGCCAGTCCATCCGAGAATACCTCGGCTTCGGTATAAGACGCAGGAATGGCTAGCGTAAAACCTGTGTTCACATATCCATATCGCTTACTTACCGGATTAAATATAGGTGTAAGACCATCGCTAAACGGTTTGAAATCTTTCGCAGCGAAAAACATCGTCTTAGCAATGAAGTGATCGGTAACAGAGAAGTTCGCTTTAATATCGATGCCTAGTGCTTTAAAGTAATTTTCCCGGCTAACGGAGATGATCTCTTTTCCAAGCGTATCGATATAAACGATCTTTTTATCCGTCACCGTCGAAGCGACAAGAACCGGAGTATTATCTGTGATGAAAGGAAGTGTTTTACTGTATGTTGTGGCATTCAAGGGTTTGCCACTCAGGTCTTTTAATATAGAGCCAAGAGCCGCCTTTTCAAAATAGGCACTATGACTAATATCCAATGGGGCTGAGGCAAGGAGTGATGATGGTGTTTTGATTCCACTTACAAGCAGATCTCCGGACAGGTTATAGATCGCATAGCCATTATTTCTAGCTAACGTAAACTTATCACCTATAAATTGGCTGACCAGTTTTCCGTTCTCGATAATATAGCCTTCAACTTTTTTCTGGGAAAAGGCAGGCCCGTTTTGAATCAAAGATAAGGCGAGTAGCGCTCCCGCAGAATATTTAAAAATTGACTTCATAGGGTATGTCATACCCGAAAATAGCAAAATTAAGGAAGTATCTGCTCAACGAACACAAAAAAGCCGGTCACTACTAGTGACCGGCTTTTTTGTGCATTTATTAGGTATATCCCAGAATCTTCATTACCTGCTTGCTGTTCTGCTCCTCGCCGAAGACTTCAAAGTTGAAAGTCTCGTCGCGGTTTCTGCGTATCAGCACATGCTTGGGGGACGGAAGAAGGCAGTGGTGAATACCACCATATCCGCTGAGTACTTCCTGGTAAGCTCCCGTATGGAAGAAACCAAGGTACTGCACTTTTCTCGTCTTAGGCATGAACACACTGTTCATATGCGCTTCCTGGTTGTAGTAATCCTGACCATCGCAGGTTATACCGCCCAAATTGACACGCTCGTATTCAGAATCCCAGTTGTTAACGGGCACCAGGATGTATTTCTGGTTCAGGGCCCAAACGTCCGGAAGGTTGGTGATGAATGACCCATCCAGCATCAGCCACTTCTCGCGATCGTTCTGCTGTTTACGGCCAAGTACCTTATAGAGTATGCCAGATGCCTCAGCTACGGTGTACTTACCAAATTCAGTAACGATATCCGGTTCTTCCACATCGTGTTCAGCACAGATTTCCTTGATACGTTTCACGATCTCGTTCACCATGTATTCGTAATCAAAGTCAAATACAAGCGAATCCTTGAACGGCATACCGCCGCCAATGTCCAAAATAGAAAGCGCAGGGTTAATCTTCTTGAACTTGCAGTAAAGCGTTACGTACTTCTCCAGCTCATTCCAGTAGTAAGGGGTATCTGAGATACCAGAGTTGATAAAGAAGTGCAGCAGTGTTACTTCAAAGTTCGGATTTGTTGCGATCTTGTTGTTGTAGAAGTCAATAATGTCTTCCATACGGATGCCAAGGCGCGACGTATAGAATTGAGAATCCGGCTGCTCTTCTGCCGCAATGCGGATACCGAGGCTGCAGGGAATGTCCAGCTCATCATCATACAGATTGAACTCTTCTTTATTGTCGAGTACCGGGATGATATTTTTGAAACCGTCATGCAGCATATCTACGATATACTGCTTGTACTGGTATGTTTTAAAGCCATTGCAAATCACTGTGATGTCCTTGGAAACAACTCCTTTCTTTTCCAACGCATCAATCATCGGCAGATCAAAAGCGGAAGAGGTTTCCAGGTGAATATCATTTTTCAATGCTTCTTCAACCACGTGCTTGAAATGCGAACTCTTTGTACAGTAACAGTACATGTAGGAACCGCGGTAGTTGTTATTTATGATGGCTTGCTGAAAGAGGATCTTTGCCTTCTGGATCTTCTTCGTGATCAGTGGCAAATAGGTAAAACGTAGGGGAGTACCATACGTTTCGATCATCTCCATCAGGTTAAGGTCGTGGAAGAATAGCTCATCGTCTATTACTTCAAATCCTTCCTGTGGAAATCCTACACTCAGGTCAAGAAATTCTTCGTAGCTCTGCATTTATTAAATTAAAATTTGTGCAAAAGTGTGATTTTTTAATGAATAATATTTCCTTTAAATCGCTAAAGATTTAAATGTTTACAAAATCATGGTTTTAGGAGGGTAAATTTCCGCTATCATACAGCGCGCGCTACCGCCACCAATGCGCTCGATAGTGTTTAAGGGAGAATAAATGATCCTTCCGTAACGGGTCAATGCGCTGTGTTGGATCTCATTCATAGCCTTATAAGCACCGGAAGACATCACGATCAGGCTTTCGCCTTCAACGTTTTCGATCTGCAGTATATTAGCTGAAAAATGATTCATCTGGTCTAAGGAAACGGGGATGATTTCTTTGTTGGTTTCGATAAGTGAGCTTAGGAAGCCGCTTCGTTCTTGCTCATTATGAATAGATTCCAAACAAACGAGCGCAAAGCCTTTGCCGACGCACATCATGACGTTGGTGTGGTATATCGGTCTGCCGGCCTGATCGGCAGCATGGAAGCTCACAACGTCATAATTCAACAGGTTAGCGGCGTAGTTCAGCACGTCTGGATCAGTCCGCGAAGAGATAGAGGCATAGGCAACCGAATACTCCCGGTCCAGAACCATGCTGCCTGTTCCTTCCAGGAATTTTCCACTCAGCTCGAAGAAACTCAGGTCAACGAAATGCTTAAAGCGGTAACCGTTCTGTATCGCTTTTACGATATCCATCCTTCGCTCCGCACGTCTGTTTTCTGCTTCTACCGGATAGATAATCAGGGTTCCATCTTCATGTGTCGAGATCCAGTTATTAGGGAAGACGGCATCGGGTGTGTCTTGCTCCGGATCGTCGTCTACCACCAGTACCAACACTTTGTTTTCGCGCAACATGGCCACGAAGCGATCGAACTCGCGTAGCACCTGCTCGTGTACATGCTCATTTGCTGAAGGAGCTTTCTGAAAAACATTGCTTGGGGCCGTCTGCACATTAAAAGCGAATTCGGAGGGCCTGATCATCAATAGTCTGGATGTCGTCTGCATATTAAATGGGATCTCGTAGTAAAGGCATGCTCATACATCTGAAACCGCCCCTGGCGCGGGAAAGTTCAGCCGAAGGCATAAGAATAAGTGTATTCTCCAGTGAATGAAAATCGGTTTTTCCGGCTTCAATCTGCTTACTGAGCTCTTCCACCGGAATGACCTGAAAACCATTGGCTTTGAAGGATTCGACACTGCGGTCATTCCGGTCATATCCAAGAACCACACCGTCTTTCAGAGCCAGGAGGTTACAGGAATCGGTCCACTGCTCTCGCTCATCGTGGGGAAATTCATCGTTTCCAGAATAAATAAACACCGTTTTCTCCGTGCTTCCCAGATCTTTCTCGCTCACAGATGCCAGAAGGCTTTCGATATTCTTGAACTTTTTGGGCTTTTCCTTATTCTTTTTGAATTGTAGTATCTGAACATCGTTCTGTTTCTTCTTGTCGCTAAGGTATTCCAAAGGCTCCCCTTTGATCTTATTACGGCCTGAGCAGATGGAATGCAGTACGACCCAGGTATGACGATTAACCTGCGTAAACAGTGTGTCGATGTGCATATAATCCCGTTTATGCGGAATCTTTACGACGGTGACTTTCTCGACTACCTCGTTATCAAACAGCAGGCGCATGGCCTCGGTGACGCCACTTGCTGAAGTACGCTCGGAGCAGCCGATGATGACGTGGTTCGGACTGACAATCATCACATCACCTCCTTCGAGCGTAGCCTTTTCATCAGGCGCCTCTCCAGGTCGCAGAAAATGTTGCACGGAATGCGGTATTTCGAGGATCTTGCTGCGGTAGGCTGCGAAAAGCGGATGGTTAAAGAACATATACCGGGCGAGGAGTGCTTCCCGGTTGCGGGCTTTCTTTGCGGGTTTGTTTAAGAGAACATAGCCGTTGATGACGATTCCAAGGTCGCGTGTAAATATCAGATTAGGGATGGGAGGGAATAGCATCTCACCACTCTTCAGCGATCCTGATATTAAGATCCTTGCCAGGCGGTCGGGTTCGAGAGCGTTCAGATCCAACTGCTGGTTGTAACTGCATCCTTCTATCGCACAAACGGCGGCACAAAGTTTTTCGCGGATGCTTTCGTCTCCGAGAATGTCAGCCAAAAGCTTTTCCATCTCCAGTACGTGATCTGAATCATAGAAGCCCCGAATGCCGGGCTTGTAGAATGCGCGGTCATCATTCGGTTCATCTCCTGCCGATAACCTGTCCCGGAGCTTTTCCGGATCCAGAAAGTAGAGGAGGACTCGTACGTAATAGTCATATTCTTTGCGCACAGTTTCTAGATGCAGGATGTCTTCAAATAGCCAATCCTGCGCTTTTGAGGGTGCTACGCGTCCGATTCCATTATCGGGACTGTGAATCAGTACCGTCCGTAACCGGCCAATTTCTGAATCAACGTGGAGCTGTGATCCGGGTGTTTTCATAGGCATGGTGGATGTATAACAAATCTAAAGGAATTTATTAATTTTGACGGATGGATTTTATTGTGAAAGGAACCCTTGAGGCTGTAAAGGCCTTATACGATGCTGAATTAAAAGAGAGTGACATAAACCTTCAGGAAACCCGTAAGGAATTTGAAGGCGAAACAACCATAGTAACATTTCCGCTTACACGCATTTCTAAGAAGTCGCCCGAGCAAACCGGGAATGAAATAGGTGCTTACCTTCTGGAGAATCTTCCACAGGTTTCGGCATTCAACGTGATCAAAGGTTTCCTTAATATATCCCTTAGCAGTGCCTATTTGCTGGATCTGTTTCGCAAAACGATCCTTTCTCCGGAATTTGGCGACCTCCCTTCAAATGGAAAAAAGGTGATGATTGAGTATTCTTCACCTAATACCAATAAGCCCCTGCACCTGGGGCATGTGCGCAACAATCTTCTTGGATTCTCCGTTTCTGAAATCATGGCTGCGTCAGGCTATGAGGTGATTAAGGCGAACCTGGTGAATGATAGGGGAATACACATTTGTAAATCCATGCTTGCCTGGCAGAAGTTTGGCAACGGCGAGACGCCTGAAAGTACCGGACTGAAGGGAGATAAGCTAGTTGGAAATTACTACGTTAAATTCGATCAGGAATACAAAAAGCAGATTGACGAACTGAAGGCCGCTGGTCAGAATGAGGATGAAGCAAAGAAGAATGCAGAGCTGATTAAGGAAGCGCAGCTGATGCTCCGTAAATGGGAGGCAGGCGACGAGGAGGTGATCAATCTCTGGAAGACCATGAACAGCTGGGTGTATGCCGGTTTTGACGTTACCTATAAGAGTCTTGGCGTCGAGTTTGACCAGTACTATTACGAATCTGATACCTACCTGCTGGGCAAGGACATCATAGACGAAGGCCTTGAGAAGAACGTCTTCTTTAAAAAAGAGGATAATTCCGTTTGGATTGACCTTACAGCTGATGGACTGGATGAGAAATTGGTTCTGCGCGGAGACGGCACGTCCGTATATATCACACAGGATCTTGGAACAGCTCAACTGAAGTACGATAACTTCCAGATGGATGAATCCATCTATGTGGTTGGCAATGAGCAGGACTACCACTTTAAGGTTCTGTTTCTGATTCTTGATAAGCTTGGAAAGTCATGGGCTAAAGGCCTATACCACCTTTCATACGGTATGGTGGATCTCCCATCTGGTAAAATGAAGTCCCGTGAGGGAACAGTGGTTGATGCCGACGACCTGATCCAGGAGATGGTCGATACGGCTCGTCAGCGTACGGAAGAGTTAGGGAAGGTGGACGGCTTCTCTGAGGAAGAAAAAACTGCCTTATACCGCATGATCGGTCTTGGTGCCTTAAAGTACTTCCTTTTAAAAGTAGAGCCTAAGAAACGCCTTTTGTTTGACCCTAATGAGTCTATTGATTTCCAGGGACATACTGGTCCTTTCATTCAATATACTCATGCAAGGATTTGCTCGGTGCTTATGAGGGCAGATGTTGCAGCGCCCGCTTTTGACGGTATTGCCGACCTCTCAGTCGTTCAGCGGGAATTAATACTCGCAATCAGCAAATACCCTGCGGTTGTTACGGCTGCAGCGGCGGAATTTAGTCCGGCCCTGATTGCCAATTACGCGTTTGATATAGCCAAGCTTTACAATAAGTTTTATCACGAAGAGCCTATCCTGAAAGAGGAGAATGCGGATCTTCGTCAGATACGTCTTGCCTTATCATCTGCTACTGCTTCCGTATTGAAAAGAAGCATGAAGTTATTGGGCATTGATGTTCCCCAAAGAATGTAAGCTGATCGCTCTAAATACCGAAAGATGTTTTTATTTAATGTTCGTGTCTACGGCCTTCTGATCAACGAGCAGGACGAGATCCTGCTCAGTGATGAAGAGCACCAGTCTGTTAGATTTAGTAAGTTTCCTGGTGGGGGGCTCGAATATGGAGAGGGCCTTTTGGATGCGCTCAAAAGGGAGTTCATAGAAGAATGTGAGACGCCTATCGAAATCCTGGAGCATATATATACGACGGATTTCTTTGAGAAATCGTCATTTAACGAGAGTCAGATTATCAGCATCTATTACCTGGTAAAGCCTCTTGAACCTCTTAAATGCCGCATTTCTACAGGCAACTTCGATTTTGAGGATGCTGGCGTGGTAAAGCAATCGTTCCGTTGGGTGAAGCGGACTGCACTTTCACCTGATGATGTTACCTTCCTGACGGATAAAATCGCAATTGAAAAGTTACACGAATTCTGGAACAAATCAGTGGTCTGAGTTATTTGCTAAACAGGCCGACAGCCCTCATCATCTATGGAAGCACCAGACAAGTCCCCGGCCACTGCCGATTCTGAAGAACTGAAACGATCCTTTACCGTATTCTCAAAGGGCTTTCTGGTGGCTATGCTGGTGTTCATTTCGCTGATATCATTTTTCGTCCTTGCGAAGATGATCCTGATTGACGAAAATGAGGCCTTCGATCGTGAGATCTATTCCTTGATCGAACCCCATACGAACGAAACGACTTCGCGAATTATGGTTATCTACAGCTGGATTGGAGGCACCCAATTCATGCTTCCGGCCAATATCTTACTGATCTGTTATTGTTTGTTCATCAGAAAGAACAGGTGGCAATCGATCAAACTTGGCGCCATCGCGCTAAGCAGCGTGTGCGTCATGCACTTGCTCAAGCTGCTTTTTAACAGACCGCGACCATTGATTCCTTTGCTGGAACCGGCACATGGTCTGAGCTTCCCGAGTGGACATGCCATGACAAGTATTACTTTCTTTGGTCTTTTCATCTATCTGACTGTTAAGTATATAAAAAACAAGTTCCTCAAGATATTTCTCGTGATTCTGCTACTCAGTTTTATCGTGATCATCGGCTACAGCCGAATCTACCTCCGGGTTCATTATCCGAGCGATGTGCTGGCGGGATATTGCATGGGAACGATTTGGTTAGTCCTCTGTCTCTGGCTGCTCAAGCGGATCGAAACGAGGAAATGACACACGTCTGTCGAACAAGACGCCCCTTGCGGTGTTTTTTCTGTGTAATTTCGACAATATGGAACAACGTAAAATAGGTAAGTCAGAGCTCAAAGTATCTACAATTTGTTTTGGTGGCAATGTATTTGGCTGGACCGCCGATCAATCTGAATCTTTCAGACTTTTGGATGAGTTTGTTGATCTGGGCTTTAACTTCATCGATACCGCAGACGTATATTCCCGCTGGGTGCCAGGCAACTCTGGTGGTGATTCAGAAAAGGTTATTGGTCAGTGGTTCAAAGAAAGTAAGAAGCGTAAAGACATCGTGCTCGCTACGAAGGTTGGCTCAGAAATGGGCGAGGGCTTGAAAGGTCTAACGAAGGACTACATTATTCAAGCGGTGGAAGCATCCCTTAGTCGGTTACAAACAGACTACATCGATCTGTACCAATCACATTACGACGACCCGGCTACACCAGTGGAAGAGACGTTGGAGGCTTATGCGAAACTCATCAGTGAAGGCAAGGTAAGGGTCATCGGTGCATCAAACTTCGAGCCTAAAAGGCTGCGTGAAGCATTGGATGCAAGCGAAAGGGGTTTGCCCAGATACGAATGTTTCCAGCCAGAATATAATCTTGTTGAGCGTGCTGACTTTGAAAGCCAGTATTTGCCCATCGTACAGGAATATGGCATCGGCGTCATTTCCTATTTCTCATTAGCCGCCGGATTTCTGACAGGGAAATACCGGTCCGAAGCCGATCTCTCCAAAAGTCCCCGGGGAGCTGGCGTTAAAAAATATCTAAACAAAAAAGGAACTTCCATCCTGAATAAACTTGACGAGATCGCTGCCAGGCACGGTGCTACACCCGCACAGGTGTCACTTGCCTGGCTCATTGCGCAACCCGGTGTTACCGCTCCAATTGCCAGTGCTACCAGCGTAGAGCAGCTGCGTGACATTGCAAGGGCTGCGTATCTGAATCTTGACAAAGGAGACCTCGAAGAATTGAATGCAGTGAGCGCTTTTTAAGGCGAAAATCTCTAAGTTTGGCTTAAATGGGATATCACAGTTTAGAAGCATGTGTAAATGACCTTGAGCAACATGGCCATTTAATAAGAATAAAAGAAGAAGTCGACCCTTATCTCGAAATGGCAGCTATACACCTGCGCGTGTACGAGCATCAGGGGCCTGCCTTATATTTTGAAAATGTAAAAGGCAGCAAGTTTCCCGCCGTGTCGAACCTGTTTGGCACATTGGAGCGCTCTCGCTTTATTTTCAGGGATACACTCGACAAGATCAAAACGCTTGTAGATATCAAAATGGACCCTGTAAAGGCCATGAAAAATCCCTTCAAGTATGCTAATGTCAGCCTTACTGCGCTTTCGGCCCTGCCGATGAAAGTGGGAAAGAATGCCCCGATTGCGTTCGGAAAAACCAGTATCTCAGAACTTCCTCAAATAGTAAACTGGCCAATGGACGGAGGGCCGTTTGTTACCATGCCTCAGGTATATACCGAGGATTATGATAAACCAGGCGTCATGAATGCCAACCTGGGGATGTACCGCATCCAGTTGGGGGGAAATGACTATATACAGGATCAGGAAGTCGGATTGCATTACCAGCTGCACAGAGGTATAGGCGTTCATCAGGCGAAAGCCAATGCTCTGGGACAACCATTGAAGGTGAGTATCTTTGTAGGAGGTCCGCCATCACACCCCTTGTCCGCCGTAATGCCCCTGCCAGAAGGACTTTCCGAGATGATATTTGCCGGAGCGCTGGGCAATCGCCGCTTCCGTTATTTTTACGATGAAGAAGGATTTTGTATTTCTGCAGATGCAGACTTTGTCATCACAGGAACAGTTTACCCGCAGGACAACAAGCCTGAAGGACCTTTCGGAGATCACCTCGGCTACTATAGCCTCGTTCATCCCTTTCCGTTGATGAAGGTCCATAAGGTGTATCATAAGAAAAACCCGATTTGGTCTTTTACCGTAGTAGGGCGACCTCCTCAGGAGGATACCAGTTTCGGTGCGCTCATACATGAAATCACAGGTTCTGCTATGCCGAAGGAAATAGCCGGACTGCACGAAGTAAATGCCGTCGATGCTGCGGGGGTACATCCGCTGTTGTTCGCCATCGGTAGTGAGCGCTACACGCCCTATCTGAACGAACGCCGTCCGCAGGAGATCCTGACGATCGCTAATCAGATTCTGGGTAGAAATCAGCTCAGTCTTGCAAAATACCTTTTCATTGCGGCCAAAGAAGACAATCCAGCTTTGCACACACATAACATCGATACATTCATGATGCATGTGCTGGAGCGAATGGATTTTACTAGAGATTTGCACTTCCATACCAATACCACTATCGACACTTTGGATTATAGCGGTGACGGACTGAATTCTGGATCCAAGGTCGTGTTTGCGGCAGCGGGCGATAAAAAGCGCGAACTATGGAGAGACATACCAAGTTACTTTGAAGTACCGTCCCTTTTCGGTGGATTTAAGCTGGCAATACCTGGCGTACTCGCCCTTGAAGGCATGCCCTATTCTTCTGCCGAAGGCACGCAAAAGGAGATCGCCTTACTTAACGTACATCTGAAGGGAGTTGAGCTTGACGGCCTTGCGCTGATTATCTTATGTGATGATGCTCAGTTTACTGCTGCAGACATCAATAATTTGGTTTGGGTTACATTCACACGGAGTAATCCTTCGCATGACGTACACGGCATCAACAGCTTTACCGAGCATAAACACTGGGGTTGCAGAGGACCGCTAATTATCGATGCACGTAAGAAGCCTCATCATGCGCCTGAACTCATAAAGGATCAGGAGGTGGAAAGCCGGGTTGATAAGATGGGAGCCAAAGGAGGTTCACTTTTTGGCATTATCTGATATTTTCAGATGTGCGCACCCTGGCTTGTGATTAAGGCCTAATGCAAGCCAGAGCCAGACTATCCGATAAGTCACAACTGAACCCCGGGTGATGTTTTAAGCTTGACCGGAACAAAAAAAGAGGATGATCATTTTTATGACCACCCTCTTTTTTATTTTAATCGTTTATTGACTGATTAGAAGCGAAGTCCCAGAGTCAAGTAAACATTATCGTTAGTCCACTTTAAGTCTGCCGCAGGGCTTTGTGTTGCCAATTCGTAAGGGTAGATCGTTTGCTTTCTCGATACATTCTGATAAGTAGCATCTACATAGAAGTTACCCACACGGTAGCCAAGTCCGCCACTAACCACATTTGTTGCACCACCGATTCCCTCTTCAGGATTCGCAAGGTAGCTATATCCTGCCCGCAGGTAAAGGTTCTCATTTAAACGTCCTTCACCACCCAGTTTAGCGTTTACGACGGATTTATATAAGTTCGAAATGCGTTGATTGTCGTCACCTGAAGTAGGGTAGTTACTCAACTTCATCCCGGCATAATCTACATACTCAATATCTGCTGAAAGGAAACCGAACTGCTGGAAAAACACGGCGACACCACCATTTACCTTCATTGGCGTCCTCAGATTGTAGTTGTCCGCGAAGGTTTCCGGCAGGGCAGGGAACTGATCTCCTCCATCATAGAAAGTTTCAAGGGCAAGACTGCTATCATCCTCGATAGAATACCATGTCGGACTGGTAAATGATGCACCAATGCGAACAGATTCAACAGGTTTATAGATCGCCCCCAACTTGAAGTTCACACCGCTACCGCGTGTTTGCTGGTTAAAATCATAAAAGGTTCTGTACTCTGCGCCTTCGGATACAATAGTCCCTATAGCCCCCACGTTTCCAATTTCACTAACGGTTGTGTAGGAATTGTATCTCAGGCTGGTCAGACCTACGCTAAGTCCGAGGTACAGCTTGTTACTGTAATTGGTACCCATCGCGATATTAAACTCCGTTTGGCCGCCTGTTCTTCTTCTGGTCAGGGTTTGATCAGCATCAGTATAGGTATTGGGACCATAAAGATTACCGTATGAATCCTGGCCGACAGAGTCAATTAAATAGCTTTCGTAACCCCACCATCCCAAAGGATTGCCGGCACGGTTCAGGTCATCAACGCTACCGCCTACCAGGTTCGCTTGATCTGCCAGGAAATCGGCAATGGAATTGTTTGGATTGCGCCCGGCCAGATACAGATTGTCGTAAAAATTATTGGTTCTGTTCCAGGAAAGTCCGAAGTTAAAGTTCAGAAACCCGGTTGTGGCGTTTGAGCCTGCCGGAACCTTCTTTGCAGAATGAAAAAGCAATGATGCATTGTGAAAATTGAGTTGTTCTTTTCCGTCAGTTTCACTTTGATTAAAATAATTTGAAGTGACGTTCGAAGAATTGAACTCAGGAGTGATGCTGATTTCAGAGCGGTTGAAGAAGCCAAGTCCGGCCGGATTACCGCCTATAGAGCTTAAATCTCCGCCTACCGCTGTTGATGCATTTCCGATTGCCTTGATTCGGGAAGTCGATCCCTCGTTGAACCTGGAGAAGCGGAGCGCGTCCTGATTAAATTGAGCGTATGATACTTGGGTGATCGCAGTAGCTGCGATCACCATTAATATATTCTGAATTTTCATGTTGGTTTAGTTAAGTATTACCTTGATCCTCTGCTTGGTCTTGAACCACCGCCACCAGAGCTGCCCCCTGAACTACCACCGCTGGAGCTAGATCCAGTTCCCCATGAGCTTGGGCGGGATGACTCGGTACGAGGTGTACGATCAACATACGGCTCCCTCGCCGGTCTTTCGACACGAGTCGGTCTATTTTGTGTAGCAGTACCCGAAGCAGGACGGCTTGTTCCTGTAGTTGGTCTGGAAGGTCTTGCGTAGGTGCCGTTTGCTGAACGACCTCTGCCTGTATCGTACATGGGATTATTTGCTCTTCCGGCAGGACGAGATCCACGATCGCCACTGGTAATTGCACCAGGATTGCCTGATCCCAGGTAAGGACGCGGGTTGTTTCTTCTAGCCGCTACGCCGCCATAATAACCTCCGCCGTATCCATACCCGTAGCCTGGATATCCGAAGCCGCCGTAGGAAACCGGGCCCCAATAGTTGCCATAGCCAAATCGACCTCCGTATCCCCAGGGGTTATATCCCCAGGCTCCGCCGAATGTTCCTAAACCAAACCACATGGAATATCCGGGACGAAATGCCCATGGGTCCATGAAAAACGGGTCGTAACCATATCCGTACCAGGGACTGTACCCGAAGGAATAGAAGTTGTCATAATACGGGCGGTAACCTGAACCATACTGGAAGCGGTTAATGCGGGAAGCATAGCCGTAATCGAAATCATAGTCGATGTTCTCCTCGTAATCGCTGTCTGAATAATCATTACCTCCGTAAAGTTGCTCATCCGTGCGGTAGTTACGCTCAGCAACCGGGGCATAGGTAACCTCCTTCGCTTTAGCCTGTGTGCTGTAAACATCATCGTTTAGTGCGGTACTCTGCTGCGCCAATTGAGAAGTGGAGCAGGAGCCCAGTACAACAGCGAACGCTGCAATAGCTGGTATAATTAATTTTCTCATTGCGGTGTGTGTTAAGTCTCCAATCATCACTGTATCTGTATAGACGCAAAACATAGGAAAAGGTTGCGTCACTTAATGGTAAAATTGCCCGTTTTGTTTTATAACTTTGTTAGCTCGGACATTGTGTTAAAATTACGAAAAAAACAACATAAATTAAGTATGAGTAAAGGTATTACGAGCAAAAACGACGATTATTCAGCATGGTATAATGAACTTGTTACAAAAGCAGATCTGGCAGAACATTCCGCGGTAAAGGGATGCATGGTTATCAAGCCCTACGGGTACTCTATCTGGGAAAAAATGCAGGCTGCGCTCGACAAGATGTTTAAAGATACCGGCCATAGTAACGCCTACTTCCCGCTCTTTATTCCTAAATCATTTTTCTCAAAAGAAGCCGCTCACGTTGAAGGCTTTGCAACTGAATGTGCGGTCGTTACTCATTACAGATTGAAGAACGATGGCAATGGAAATATTATTGTGGACGAGGATGCAAAACTGGAGGAAGAACTGATCGTTCGTCCAACATCTGAAACCATTATCTGGAACACTTACAGAGGCTGGATCCAGTCATACCGGGACCTTCCTATTCTGGTAAACCAGTGGGCAAACGTGGTCAGATGGGAGATGCGTACGCGTCTTTTCCTACGTACTACCGAGTTTCTTTGGCAAGAGGGGCACACCGCTCACTCCACGGCTGCTGAGGCTATCGAAGAGACAGAAAGAATGCTGAACGTCTACGCAGATTTTGCGGAGAACTGGATGGCGATGCCGGTAGTGAAAGGCATCAAAACGGCAAACGAGCGTTTCGCGGGTGCGGTAGAGACCTATTGTATCGAAGCACTGATGCAGGATGGCAAGGCGCTTCAGGCAGGCACCTCACACTTCCTGGGGCAGAATTTCGCCAAAGCATTTGATGTGAAGTTTACTAGCAAAGAAGGTAAGCTGGACCATGTATGGGCAACTTCCTGGGGAGTATCTACTCGTCTGATGGGTGCGTTGATCATGGCACATTCTGACGATTCAGGTTTGGTATTGCCTCCGAAGCTTGCGCCTATCCAGGTGGTGATCGTGCCGATTTACAAGAGTGATGAAGATTTAGCTAAGATCACTGAATTCGCTGATAATCTGCATGCTGAGCTAAAGGCAAAAGGAATTTCTGTTAAATATGATGACCGCGATACACAGCGTCCGGGTTTCAAGTTCGCGGAATACGAATTAAAAGGTGTTCCCGTGCGTATCGCGATTGGCGGCCGGGATATGGAGAACGGTACCGTGGAGATTGCGAGACGTGATACTAAAGAAAAGCAGACTATCGCTCAGGATGGTTTAGCTAACCGTATTGAAGCGCTGCTCGAAGATATCCAGACTAACATCTATCAAAAGGCTCTTAAATTCCGTTCAGAAAATATCACTGAGGTGAATTCTTACGAGGAGTTCAAGCAGGTGCTTGACGGCAAAGCTGGCTTTGTTTCTGCACACTGGGATGGTACTCCGGAAACTGAAAAGAAAATTAAGGAAGAGACTAAAGCGACGATCCGTTGTATTCCTTTGGATAACAAGCAAGAGGAAGGGGTTTGTATCTATTCAGGACAGGCTTCTACTCAGCGTGTTTTATTTGCAAGGGCTTACTAATAGCTTTGTTGTTTCGATAAGCAAGGGGCTGTCTCATTCTTTAAGAGACAGCCCCTTTTGCTTTAGAACGTCTCCCGAATCTAATAGAGAAAGCGGTTATATGCAGCCGATAACAGCCACACATTCTGCCGTGATAAGTCCGACTGTAACAGCGAAAAGTCGGACTTATCACGGCTTTTTATGGGGTCGAAGGCGCTTTGATATAAACGGTCTCTAAGCTCAGCTGCTCAATAGATAAGAGGCAGATGTTGCTAAATCTGCTCAGACCATCGAGTTTCAACAGACGCAGGTGATGTTTCATATAATACAGCCCCTCGCAGTTACTGTCAGCTATGCAAATTATATTCTCTTGGTAATCCGATAGATGCAGAACAGCTGCGGAATGAGTGTAAAACTTTTTCTTCCCTATTTAGTTTTCTTGCTTGTACTGTTATGACTGAAGAAAAAAAAGACTTAAATCTGTTTGCTAAGAAAGTTTGGATTACTGCGGGAATTATCGCTTTGCTGGTTATCCTGATCTTTATTTTAAAGGCAGCCTTCAACGTGTTGTTAATGATTTTCGCGGGTTCCTTGATCTCTGTATTTTTTCATGGACTCGCCGATTTGGTAGAAAGAAACACCAATTGGAAGCGCTCCTGGAGTATGGCCGTAGGTGTTCTCTTTACGTTCGTGGTCATCGGCTCTATGTTCTACCTTATGGGGGCTAAAATCTCACAGCAGGCGAGTGAGATGAGCAAGGAGATTCCGGGACTCGTTGATACCGCCGAGAGCAAGCTGAAGGAATCTTCCATTGGCAGGAAGATCCTCTATTACGTATCCGGTAATAACAGCCAGAAACTAATGAACTCATTTCAGCAGATCTTCCGTACGAGTTTTGGTGTTGTGGGCGATCTGTACATCATTTTTTTTATTGGTTTGTTCTTCACGGTCAGACCGTCGATGTACAAAGATGGCTTTGTCAAACTCATGCCCATCGCCGCGAAGCCCGGGGCAGTAAGGGTGTTAAACCGTATCAGCGGAACCCTTAAAGGCTGGCTCAAGGGAGCCTTGCTTGCCATGCTGATCATTGCGATATTTACTTTTATAGGACTGAAAATCGTGGGGATGCCCATGGCTCTGGCCCTGGCAGTCATGGCGGGATTTCTAAATTTCATCCCGAACTTTGGGCCACTCATTGCCATGATTCCGGCTGTTTTACTTGGGCTAACGATTGATACTAACACCGGCTTGATCATCGCTCTTATGTACGTCGGTATACAAGCGATGGAGAGTAATGTAGTTACCCCGATGATTCAGAATGCAATCATCAAGATTCCGCCTGCAATGATCATTATCAGTCAGGTGCTGATCGGTACTTTAACAGGAGGTTTAGGTATTATACTGGCAACTCCGTTACTGGCCGTTGTCATTGTAATCATAGACGAGTTGTATGTAAAAAATCAGGCGGACGCTATACAGCCCGCCAAATAACATCCGTAAACCAGTCTTTGGAATCTGTTAGTTTGAGCAAAGACTCAAATCCGGAACCGGAGGCAAATGCTCCAATCTGTTCGGAGGTGTATTTCTGGGATGTTTCGGTGAAGATATGCTCATGTTCACGGAAGGAGATCTGCTGTGCCCCGATGGTTACAACTTGATTGGCCTTGCTGATCAGGTAACTTTTGCAAGCTCCAGTTTCGGGATCGTAGTTTTCGTAATGATGAAAAAGGCTGGTGTCAAAGTTGGCCCCTAGCTCGCGGTTAATCCGTGACAGAAGGTTCAGGTTGAACTTCTCTGTAATTCCTCCATGATCATTATAAGCATTGAAAATGAGCCAGGGATCTTTTTTGAGATCAAAGCCCATCAATACCCGGTCGCCCGGTGACAGATTACGACGTAGCTCAATGCAAAACTCAAGGGCTTCTTCTGGCGGCATGTTTCCGATATTTCCACCAAGGAACATGACCAACTTCGGTCGGGATGAAGTTGCTACGGCTTTTTTTAGAGCTTGAAAATAATCACCCTGAATACCCTGAATCTTAATTCCAGGAAGGCGTTCGGGTAATTGATCCTTCAGAATATTGATAATATTAGCAGATATGTCTATGGGGTAGTAGGTGAAATTAAAGCCCTGCGATATTAAATATTGCAACAGATAGTAGGATTTGGCAGCATCTCCTGCGCCCAGTTCAATAACATCAAGGCCATCTCTGAAATCGTTTAAGGGCGCCGCCATATCAGCGCACTGTTCTTTAAATATCTCCATCTCGCAGTCTGTAAGGTAGTACTCAGGAGCGCGCATGATTTGTCGGAAGAGTTCATCACCTTCGGCGTCGTAGAGATATTTTGACTGAAGTTCTTTAGGCTCTTTCTTCAATCCTGCAAGCACATCGTCCCTGAATTCCCGGAGCGCCTTCGCAGATAAAGATATTGGGTCAGATGTTTCGTTCATAGGTTTAGTATCGATTATCTGGCCAGGCGGATACCGGTGAACTGCCAGCGTAGGTGCGGGTGAAAAAAGTTGCGGTAAGTATGCCGGCTATGCCCCGGAGAAGTAAAAGTGGACCATCCCCGTAACACCATTTGGTTGACCATGAACTTTCCGTTGTACTCACCGAGTGCTCCTGCCGCCCTCGTAAAACCCGGATAGGGCAGGTAGGCATTCTCCGTCCATTCCCAGCGCTTGCCATAGAGCAGCTGTGGAGATGCCGCTTCCCATTCGAACTCAGTAGGCAGACGTTCGTTTTTCCATTCGGCATAGGCATGTGCTTCGTAATAGCTGACGTGTACCACAGGGGTTGAAAGTTCAACCGGCACCAGGCCGTCCATGGAATAGGTATGCCAGACTCCGTCGACCAGGTGCCAATACATTGGAGCGTTTATTTTCTCCCGGTTCACCCATTCCCAGCCTTCGGCGTGCCAGTACCTAAAGTCTGTATAGCCTCCTGCATCAATAAACTCCATATACTCCGCATTGGTAACCAGGTTGCGGCTCAGCTGATACTCCTGAAGGTAAACCTTATGTCGGCCAAGCTCATTGTCAAAACAGAAACCCTTGCCCTTGTGGCCTATTTCATAAATGCCTTCGTCCATGGTCAGATAATCCCACTTCTCGTTATAGATGATCTTGACCTTATTCATCTGGAGGCGGTAAGGCGGAAACAGGGGGTTATGGCCCAGAATGTATTTCATATCAGAAAAAAGTAGCTCCTGGTGCTGCTCTTCATGATTGAGACCCAGTATAACCGTATCGCGGAGATCCTCAGTCAAGCCCGATGGGCTGCTTAACAGTGCAGCCATTGCCTCATCGACGTGTTTGCGGTATCTGTAAATATCTTCGACCGACGGGCGGCTTAAGTTACCCCTGTCTGTTCGGATTACACGTGCGCCTACCGTTTCGTAGTAACTATTGAAAATATAATTGTAGTTGGGATCAAACTCCCTGTATCCATTCAAGTTAGGCTTCAGAATAAAGGTTTCGAAGAACCATGTTGTATGGCCAAGGTGCCACTTGGGCGGACTCACATACTCAACAGGCTGAACAACATAATCTTCAATGTTTAAGGGCGCAGCTATCCATTCCGTGCGCTTCCTGACAGCAATAAATCGGGAGATTAACATATTGATGTATTAATTCATCTATTAAGTGCTTAAAGCTGAAATTGTTTTATTTTTGCTGTTTAGACCAGAAATATGAAATTCGGAACAAAAGCTATACACGCAGGACAAGAACCTGACCCAACAACAGGAGCAGTGATGACGCCGATCTATCAGACCTCTACCTACTGGCAGAAGTCGCCCGGCGACCATAAAGGTTATGAGTATTCGAGGGGAACAAATCCTACCCGTAAAGCTTTGGAAGACTGTTTTGCAGCACTTGAGAATGCCCGTTTTGGCTTAGCTTTTTCAAGCGGAATGGCAGCTACGGATGCAGTCATGAAGCTGTTCAAGGCTGGGGATGAAGTCATAACAGGCAATGATCTTTACGGAGGATCCTACCGGATGTTCACCAAGATCTTCGCGAACTACGGCATCAAATTCCACTTCATAGACCTCTCTGATCCTGAGGTCATCAGGGAACACCTTAACGACAATACCAAACTCATCTGGATTGAAACACCGACCAATCCTACGATGAAAATTGTAGATATCGAGGCTGTTGCGGCTATTGCTAAGGCAAATAACGTTTTGCTGGCAGTAGACAATACTTTTGCATCACCATACCTGCAAACGCCCATCGATCTGGGAGCAGACATCGTCATGCATTCTGCCACGAAGTACCTTGGCGGGCATTCTGATGTGGTGATGGGAGCGCTCATGCTGAACGACGAGGAGCTTTATCAAAGGCTGTGGTTTATTTACAACTCCTGTGGAGCTACCCCGGGACCTCAGGACAGCTTCCTCGTTTTAAGAGGGCTTAAGACCCTGCACCTGCGGATGAAGGCGCATTGTGAAAACGGACGCGCCATAGCTGAGTTTTTGAAGTCCAATCCTAAAGTTGATAAAATCTACTGGCCAGGATTTGAAGATCACCCGAACCATGAGGTGGCAAAAAAGCAGATGCGTGATTTTGGCGGAATGATTTCCTTCAGTTTGAAAGGGGCAGATCTTGCGGCAACATTCCAGTTAGCCTCCTCATTCAAAGTATTTTCACTGGCAGAGTCGCTGGGTGGGGTAGAATCGCTGATTAATCATCCGGCTTCCATGACTCATGCATCTATTCCGAAGGAAATACGTGAGGCGGCAGGAGTCACCGATAGCTTATTGAGGCTAAGCGTTGGAGTGGAAGATATTGAAGACCTGCTTGAAGATATTAAACAAGCGATAGGAGCTTAATAGTGGAATTGAACAGACAAGACTTAAAGTCGTTTCTGGATATGAAGGCTGATCAGTATAATCAGCCTTCATTCATTGAAAACGACCCCATTGTGATACCTCATCAGTTCAGCGTCAGGCAGGACATCGAGATCATGGGCTTCTTCGCGGCGATACTCGCCTGGGGGCAGCGTAAGACGATCATCAATAAGTGCAACGAGCTGATAGAGCGTATGTCGGGCACTCCCTATGCGTTTATCACCGGTCATCAGGATGAAGACCTGAAGTCATTACTCGGCTTTAAGCACCGCACGTTCAACGATACAGATCTCTTATACTTCGTGAGTTTCTTCAGACAGCATTATGCCCGCTTCGACTCTCTGGAAGACGCTTTTTTACCATCGCGCACCAGTCGGTTTTTTGAGTTCAGCGAGCATCCTGTAGAGCAGAATGAAGATCAGCAGGCAGTCCGCGCCATGATGGCACTGAATACGACGGAGCACCGGGTCGAAGTCATACTCAATCACTTCAGAAGGTACTTCTTCAGCCTTCCCGATTTTCCAGGGCGTACCATCAAGCATGTTAGCTCCCCATCGCAGAAGTCGACCTGTAAACGTTTAAATATGTTCCTGCGCTGGATGGTCAGGAAAGACGACAAAGGAGTAGACTTTGGACTCTGGGACAGGATCAGTCCCTCGCAACTTATTTGCCCATGCGACCTGCACGTCGATCGTGTAGCCAGAAAGCTGGGTTTAATCACCAGGAAACAAACCGATTGGCAGACAGCAGTTGAATTGACAGAGCATCTGCTGGAGTTCGATCCGATGGATCCTGTACGGTACGACTTTGCCCTTTTCGGGTTGGGCATTGAAGAAAAGTTCTAATAGCACCATCATGACAAACAACGATACTATTGTAGCATTGGCCACCCCCTCCGGAAGTGGAGCAATAGGGGTTATCCGCCTTTCGGGACCAGAAGCTATTACGATAACAGATAAAGTATTCAAAGGGAAGAGCCTCGCAAAACAGGCTTCGCATACGATTCATTTCGGTACCATCCGTGACGGAGAGGCAATATTGGATGAGGTACTCGTATCTCTCTTCATAGGTCCGCACTCCTACACCAAGGAGCATGTTGTAGAGATCTCAACGCATGGATCGCAGTACATCATTGAGAGCATTATTAAACTGCTCATTAGAACCGGTGCGCGCGCCGCTAAGCCAGGAGAGTTTACTCTGCGGGCTTTTCTGAATGGAGGGATGGATCTCTCGCAGGCAGAAGCCGTGGCCGATCTGATCGCTTCCAACTCTGCTTCTTCACACCAGGTGGCTATGCAGCAGATGAGAGGAGGTTTTTCCAATGAACTGCAGGTTTTAAGGGAACAACTTATTCATTTCGCTTCCATGATCGAGCTTGAGCTGGACTTTGGAGAAGAAGATGTTGAATTTGCTAACAGAGATCAGTTGCGCGATCTGATTAACAAGATTCACAGGGTGCTATATCGTCTGATCAGTTCCTTTGAGCAGGGAAATGTGATGAAGAATGGTGTACCGGTGGTCATTGCGGGTAAGCCCAATGTTGGCAAATCAACTCTGCTGAACGCACTGTTGAATGAGGAGCGCGCCATCGTATCGGAAATCGCGGGCACTACGCGCGACACTATTGAGGACGAGATGTCGATCAAAGGCGTGGTATTCCGGTTCATCGATACCGCAGGGATCCGCGAGACCGCTGATATCATTGAAGCAAAAGGGGTGGAGCGGACCCGGGAGAAGATGAAGCAGGCGAAACTTATTATGTACTTGTTTGATCCGGTGGTGCAGGCGCAGGAGGAGATTAACGAGCAGTTGGAGGAACTGAAAGTACTCGGTATTCCGTTTGTTGGCATTGTAAATAAAAAGGATCTTCTTGATCTGTCTTTGATTGATTCACTGGATGGCTTTGGGTTGAACTTTATCTCCGCCAGGGAGAAGGAGGGGATCGAGGAGTTAAAGGGTGAGATTTTGAGGAAAGTGAATCTGCATAAGATTAGCAATGATGATGTTATTGTAAGCAATATTCGCCATGTGGAGGCGCTGCAGAAGACTGAGGAGGCGCTGGGAAGGGTTCTGTATGGGTTGGATAACCCTGTAACTTCGGATTTCTTGGCTATGGATATCAAACAGGCTTTGTATTATTTGGGGGAGATAACAGGGGCGGTGACAACTGATGATTTGTTGGATAATATTTTTTCGAAGTTTTGTATTGGGAAATAAATGCATGTAAGTAGATAAAACTAGATCGTTGTAGATATGTGTAAAGCCTTGAAAATGAAATATTTTCAAGGCTTTTTGTTTGACTTTCACTATATTCGTTTTTATATGTTAATAGATGTTTTGTACGTGGAGAGTATTTTGTGTACGTGTGACGTACAAACATACAAATACAATAGGAGTTGATTATTATGACAGATAAATCTATACGCGTTACTTTAAGGGAACAAAAGAACAAGTCGGGAAGGACTAGTTTATACCTGGATTTTTATCCGGCTATTTACGATGAAAAGAAAAAGAAGGATACTAGGCGGAAGTTTATGGATTTATATGTCTTCGAAAAACCAGCAAACAAGATGGAACGAGAGCATAATAAATTTACAATGATCAAAGCTAGGCAGATAGAAAATGAATACCAGCTTGAGTTTCTTAGTGAAAGACTCGGTATGCCCTCCATCTCAAATAAAGACTTAGATTTTCTGCAGTATTTCAAAAGTATCGTAAAAAAGCGTTACACATCAAAAGGAAATTATGATAACTGGCTTTCGACTTATAATTATGTAGTACGTTTCACGAATGGAAGCTGCTTGGCCTCTCAGGTGAATGAACGATTTTGTAAAGATTTTAAGGAGTATTTGGACACAACTACCACTATCAAATCAGCAGGATCAAAACTATCGGCCAATTCAAAATATAGTTATTTTAATAAGTTTAGAGCGAGTATTAACCAAGCATTTGAAGATAAGGTTATTAAGGATAACCCATTACGGAACATAAAGTCGTTTCCGCAAGCCGAAACCTTCCGTGAGTTTTTGACTATTGAAGAGGTAATAAGACTAAAGAACACTCCTTTGGACAATGAATTACTTTTTAAAGCAGGTATGTTTTCCATCCGAACGGGATTGCGGTGGTCGAGCTGTGTTGCATTAGAATGGGGGCAAATTCATCATACGGAAGAATTGGGTTATTTTATTAGGTATTTTCAAAAAAAGGTTAAAACCTATGAGACTTTACCAATTAGTAAAGATGCATTTTTGGAACTTGGTGAACCAAATAAAGAACAAAACGCAAAGGTTTTTCAAGGGTTAAAATATTCGGCACATAATAATAATAAAATCAGAAATTGGATTTTAAGGGCTGGAATAAATAAAGATATTACGTTTCATTGCTTTCGACATACTAATGCTACATTGCTTCTTTCTTCTGGAGAGGATATTTATACTGTATCAAAAATGCTTGGACATCAGCATCTTAAGACAACGGAAATTTATGCTAAGGTGATTAATTCAAAGAAGGTTGATGCTGCTAATAAAATTAAATTCTAGCTCGTGAAAAAATTATTGAACTCTTATCCACTGGTTTTATTCGGAGAAACGATCGGCTCAAAAGAAACGCTCAGTAAAGGTGTCCGATATAAGCTCTTATCCCTCTGTTTGAAGGTTTTATCGACTGTAAAAACGGATGAAGAAATTTGGGAATTCTATCAATGGAGAAAGAACGTTTATAAGAACATTAGACTCTTTACTGTTTTTATGATTTTTTTCCTCTTAATAATGACTTACATACTCTCCAGTTCCTTGATTGCCGCCGTTTCAGCAGGCTTTGTTTTTTTACTGGTTTACGGTTTTATAGCTGCAACCGTCAAGGTGGAAAGGAAGTATGCGTATTTATGGGATGATAAAGACCTCTTTATGGAGTTCCTGAAGCTAAACAAATCTGAATTGTTCAATCCTGAAGAGTTCGATCAACACGTACGACGGGACAAAGTAGAGCTTAAAAAGAACGAACTTGATTTCGACGAAGAGTTGTTGATTTTGAAAAACCAAACCAATACCTTTAATTCGGTTCCGATGGAAAATGTGATTCAATACTTTGATATCATGCGTGAAAATACGGATCACCCGGAAAAATTAAAACAGGTGCAAATATCTGACAAAGATTTTATCCGATTTATTAAGGCAAGATTTGTGGATAATTCAAAAATCCACTTGGATATAGCTCATATAAAAGGGAATAAAAGCAGCATCAAAGCCCTCTTCTATAATTTTTATGTTCTTTCTACTACACTTTACGGCGAAGCTAAAACCGACACTCAACCTAGCTATGTTGAACTCTATCTTTATTCATTCAGTGAGTTTGATAAATTAAATTACAGCAACTTTAGCGATGCGCTGACTGAACCAGCTTTGGCCTTTCGCAAAGCCATCCGAGATTTTACCAAGATGCATTAATATCCCTTATTATATAAGTGCTTCAATTTGTAGAAGTATATTATTAAAACGGGGTAGATATTATTAAAACGGCTTTTCCGAGCTGTGAGGGCTATAGTATTGCAGAAACAAATTTTTTGCAATATGGAAAATCCCTTTATTACCCTAGACCAGAGATTGAGTCATATCGAGCAGATATTACTTAATATGCAGCAAAACTTTCATCATGTAAAGGAGGCTGTAAACTTCAATCCCACAGTATCTGAATTCATGGATACCACCGAAGTGGCTGAATTGGCTCGTGTGGAGCTTACCACTATTTATTCTTATAACTCTAGAGGTTCAATACCTATATATTCTTCTGAAACGCCATTGATTTACAAAAGAGAAGAGATTCTTGAATGGCTAGCCAATAACAAGAAGCTTACTCCTAAACTTCAGAAACAAATGGAGGAACGAAAACTCTTGAAAAAATAAAAAGCGAAAACACGCCAATGTTTTCGCTTTAAATAACTATGCGGAATGGTTTCCTTTAGACAGGTCAAATATAACCATTTCGTAATTGATTATCAACTAATTGATTAAAAATGAATACACGACCATGCTATAATTTAGGCGAATCAGAGAGTAAAAGTAGCACCATTGAAATGATCAAGTTTTTATTTGAAAAATATGATTTCTTAAATAACATCATTTTGAACGAGGTTATGATAAGTCTAAAAAATCAGAATACTTATCTGCCTGTAAATCCTAATACTCTATACATAGAAGTAAGGCAGGCTGGCAAAAGAACAACTGTCAGCGAAATAAATACATTCCTAAGCTCGGATTACATCGTTAAAGTAAACCCATTCGAAGAGTATTTCAAAAGCTTAGAAAGGAGATTTAAGGAATTCAAAGAAGATCATATACAAAAATTTTCGCAGTATATAGAAGTAGAGAATCAGGAAAGGTTCTCTATTCAATTTAAGAAATGGCTTGTTAGGTGTGTAGTTTGCGCATTGATTGATGATTATTTCAATAAGCAAGCACTGACACTTGTACAAGAAGAACAAAATAGCGGGAAATCGACGTTAACTCGTTTTCTAATACCAGATGAACTTTATAATTATCAGGCAGAAAATATAGCGGTTGATAAAGACAGCCTCATCGCTCTTTGCCAAAACTTTATAATCATTCAAGATGAACTCTCTACCCTCTCTAAAACAGAAATCAATGCACAAAAAACTTTGATGAGTAAATCATATATCAAGGTTAGGCACCCATATGATAGGAAGCCTAAAATGGAGCCGCGAAGAGCCTCAATCATTGGATCAACCAACAGAACTGAATTTCTAAATGATGAATCAGGCAGTGTCAGGTGGCTATGTTTTAATATAAAAAAAATCAATTGGAATTATAAAACAGAAGTCGACATCAATGCTGTTTGGGCTCAGGCTTATTACCTATACCGTACTGGTTTTAAATATGAAATGACACCAGCTGAAATTAAGGAAAATGAGATTTCAAATAACCAGCATACCACCTTTACTGTAGAGATGGAATTGATACAAAAATATTATTCGCCTGGATCAAGTGATGATTACCAACAATTTTATACTGCTACTGATTTGGTTGAGCATTTAACAACCAACATTGAAGGGAAGTTAAAAATCAATCCGGTTGAAGTTGGAAAGGCCCTAAAGATCCTTGGTTTCGAACAAGTGCAAAGAAGAGGTCATGAAAATCAGAAATATCCTGTAAAAGGTTACCTAATTAAATACAATCCTCTTACTACTTACTACAGCTAACTGTAAATACTTGTATAACAAGTTGTTATAATGTAGTAAGCCTATGAATTTTTACTTACTATAAGTCACTACAAATATGTAGTAAGTAGTAGGTGTAGTAGGTGGTTTTTTGACTTTTCACAAGAATCAAAATAGATAACAAGTAAACATACGCTATGACATCCCGAGAAATAAATAAAAGCAGCATAGTGGATTACCTATACACTATGTCCATCAAACCAGAACGAAAAATGAATGGCTACTACATGTATTATTCCCCAATAAGACCTGCAGAAAAGACGCCTAGTTTTAAAGTTTCAATAGGCTCAAATCTGTGGGTTGATTTTGGGATCAATGAGGGTGGTACACTGATAGATTTAATTTTGAAATTAAATCCAGATTATACCGTATCTAAAATTGTTGCTGATTTTAACAAAGGTATTTTTTCTTTTCACCAGCTTGAAGGAAATAACAAGCTGCCGATTGCAAGCAAAATTAAAATTATTAAAACTGAACCATTGAGAAATTGTCCAGGAGCTTGTACCTACCTAGAAAGCCGAGGTATTGAATTTAGCAAGGCATGTGATTATGTATCTGGCATATCTTACGAAATGAACGGTATAGTTTACCGCGGCATAGCAACCAAAAACATTAATGATGGATATAATATCAGTTCTCAAAACTTTAAATGTGCCACAAAACAGGGTGTGACTTTTTATTCCCACAATATCGGAATGAGTATTATAGTGACAGAAGGAATAATGGATCTTTTAAGCTTTATTATGCTTTATCCCAAGCAGGTCGGACTACATGACCTTTGCGTTCTTAATTCTGTTCACAATCTTGCTGGTATTTATCATCTCCTAAAAAATAATAACCGGATCATTTGCTTTCTCGACAATGACCTTGCAGGCGATAGAGCCACTTCACTGATAGAGAATTATTCAAAAGCCAATGAAATTTCCTTTTTTGATTACCGAAGAAAATATAAAGGCTACAAGGATCTAAATGATTATTTGCTAGGGAAACCTATGTGAATCGTAGTGGAGCAAGCCATGTGCAGAGGGACTCTGCACGCTTGCTCCAACATACAATAACCTCACTTCATTCAGTTATGAAAGATAAAAAACTACCCATTGAAGATAAGCGAATCTATGAAATTAAGATTCGCCTAAATACGAAAGAAAAGGAGAGGCTGGACCAGGTATTGACTGATTGCCGAACGCATGCGCCAGATGTATTTAGACGGCTATTGATGAAAAATAGTTTTCCCAAGGCACAATCTCCCTTGCTTGATATCAATACATACTATGAGCTAAGAAAAATTGGTGTCAACATGGATCAGTATGTCAAAGCTGTACATCAAGGTAGGCTTACTGCCATCGACACTGCCGTTATCAATGAGTTGAGCTCCATGCTGAAAATATTGAGGTCTAAAATTATCTCAATATGATCGCTATTCAAAAAGTACACAGCTTTAAAACGGCATTTGATTACAACCACAAGAAAACCGAACTACTTGATCCTAAAGAACAAGCAGAAGTGCTTGCCCACAATTTCCTTAAATATGATCGAAGTGATATCATGGCGGATGTGGAGTTGCTCAGGCAGCTTAAACCGAATGTAAAGAATGATGGGTATCACGTGGCTTTGAGTTTTGCCAAGGAGGATGTTTTAGATAATAAACGTATTGTTTCGATTGCTAAAGATTATATGCAGGGAATGGGCTTCGATCCCGACGCAAACTACTTCGCTCTTTGGAGACACAATGATGGTGAGGATCACGAACATGTACACGTTCATTTACTATTGACACGAATCGGATTTAATGAAGGCAAAGCCATTGTAGTTTCTGATTCCAATAACTACAAACACAGTGAGGCACTTTGTCGGCGTATAGAGCAAAAATACGGCTTAGCCGTTGTACGCTCGTCTGATGAAGCCCAGGATCGTGCGCCAAACAAGGATGAATTGGAGATGGTACAACGAACCGGAAAGCCTTCGGATAGAATGCTGATGCAAGAAAAAGTAAAGTTAGCCTTGAATCAGTCCGACTCTGTAGCAAGTTTTATTCGAAAATGTCAGGAACTAGGAGTTTACTTGCTTTTTAACCAATCAACAACCACAGACAGAATTTCTGGGATAACCTACGTTATGGACAACGGTTTTATGGCAAAAGGCCAAAAGCTCGGCAATATGTATAAATGGAATAACATATCAAATAGAATTCAATATGAACAAAGCACAGACAGCAAGGCAATTTACGAAGCAAACAGTCGAACACGAGTACGATTTGCGGACTTGCTTTCTAAAGGAGACGAACGACATCAAAAAAGGGATGATGGTTCTTGGGAACGGACAAAAGACCATCATGCAGAATCAACAGATTATTCACGAGGCGATCAGCGAATTGAAAGGAATGGAGACGAACCAGAGCCAAGCGGCAATACTTCAGGAACTTTTGGAAACGAAGAGAGAATATCTGAAGATGAAAAGGCTAATCGTGATCAGTTTCTTGACGTTGCTGGTGCCGCTATTAGCAATATTAGCGGCTTTGTTGGTGGTGCATCTGCTTACGACATAGACGATGACGAACTAAAGAGAAAAAGACGACGTAAACGCTAGTTCTCATGCATTTATGCAAATACGTTTGGTTAAGTCTATGCATTAACGTATTTGCGCAAGTATATAAGTACACAAAAATAATAAAACAAGATAGTATTATGAATGAAGAAACCTTATTTGAAGAAAGCTTAACCTTTATAAAGTCAAATTTAGATGCCACCTTTGATGTGGTTCCGGGATATTTAAGGGAATTTTGGATGATAGAAGGTGATTCAGATCCTAATGATCCTTCTACAATTAAGCAATGGAGTGTTTTTATGTACGCATTGCTTGAGTACAAAAAATCGAAAAACATTACGGAATTCCGACTGGCACAAGGCGAGTTGTATGAACTCTTTAACACGTGGCAAGTAATTTTGTCTTTAGCGGAAATAAATGAAAAAACCGATATTTCAATCAAACCAGTAAAGCTTTTTGATTTTGATCACCTTGCTACAGAAATAGAAGTAATTGTGAAGGATTTGGAGTGAGTAACATTAACTATAAACATATGGATTCAGTAGACGATGGAAATATAAAGTGGCGATATCAGCTTATAACTATGGAACCGACGATCAGCCTGATCTGAAGTTGCACGAAATATATTTTGACATGAACACTGGAAAAATCAATGGTTGGACGGAACGTTCTTATCAAATTTCTGGTTATGAAAATAGCGAGGAAATTGTGGAAGATTTGGAATTGATTTTAGAGACTATTCAAAGAAATGGAATAATTTCTTTAATAGACTTGGAGCACTAAAGCCTGTATGGGAATAATATAACAATAATGTCCAGTTTTTTAGCTAAAAAACTGGACATTATTGTTATATTTGATTTTTAATTTCACATGAAAGTAACTGATTATATATCGTTTAAGATAGATAGGCTTCCTCGAGGCTTCGTTTTCACCTATAAGGACTTTACTACGGAGGTGAATAAGAAAGAAGCAGTTATCAAAGCCTTAAACAGAATGGTTGCTTCGGGCAATATTAAAAAACTAACCAAAGGGAAATATTTTAAGCCGGAAGAAACGCCTTTTGGACAGCTGAAGCCTTCGCAAAAAGAAATTGTGAAGGACTTATTAGAAGAAAACGGAAAGATTACTGGTTATTTGACGGGTTATAGTAATTATAACGAGCTTAAATTGACGACCCAAGTTGCTAATATAATTCAAATCGGAGCAAATTCCGTTCGACATACATTCAAAAGAGATCAATATACCATTTCATTCATCAGACAAAAAAACACCATAACCAGAGACAATATTCCACTGTTACAAATCTTAGATGCGATCAGAAACATCCGTAAGATACCAGGTGCATCCATTGCGTTCAGCTATACGCGAATTCGGTCAATTTTTAAGGATTTTATGGATGAAGAGATCCATAAAACAGTTCGACTGTCGATGAAGTATCCACCCTCGACAAGAGCCTTATTAGGATCAATAATTGACGATTTGGGATTTGATGACGAAGCTAACACACTCTTACGGACATTGAATCCTATTACTAAGTATAATTTTAAAGAGTTAAAAAGAGAGACTGGTGATCCTTATAAATGGAACCTACTATGAGATTGCATGAAAATAAAAGATTGTTTGAACAAGCAGTCAGATTTACGTCTCAACGATTGTCCATTCTTGATATTTATGTTGAAAAAGACTACTGGGTTACCTACGCCCTGTTTCAAATCTTTTCCCATGAAATAGGAGAGGACGTTGTTTTTAAAGGCGGGACTGCTTTATCGAAGTGTTACGGCGAAATAGAACGGTTTTCTGAGGACATTGATCTAGTTGTACTAAGGCGCAAAGGTGAGACGGACAACAAACTAAAAAGGAAATTAAAAGATATTAGCTTACTCGTTGCTGGCACATTGCCAGAAGTGGCAATTGACAATGTCACGAGAAAAATGGGTATGAACAGAAAGACTGCTCATACTTATAGCAAACAATTTCTGGGTGATTACGGGCAAGTACGTGATTCAATCATTTTAGAATCGTCATGGTTAGGCTATTATGAGCCATACACCACGAGTAATATCAATTCCTTTATTGGGGCGATGATGGAAAGTGCGCAGCAATTCGATTTAATTGAAGAGTACGATATGAAGGAATTCCAAGTTCGTGTACTGGAACCTATTCGTACAATTTGTGAAAAGGTAATGAGCTTAGTTCGTTTTTCATATGAACGAGAGCCTCTTGTAGCACTCAAGAAAAAGGTAAGACATACTTACGATCTTCATCAGTTGCTTCAATTGGAAGAGTTTTGTTCTTTTGTCAATTCTTCAGCTTTTGACGATATGCTGCTAAAAGTAGCCCAGGATGATGTTAGAAGCTTCAGGAATAATAACCAATGGCTTATTCATCACCCGAATGAGGCCTATTTCTTCAGCGAAATTGATGAGGTCTTCAACGAGTTGTCTTCCGTTTATATTGAAGAATTTCGGCCATTGGTGTATGGCCAATTACCAAAAATCGAATCGATAAAAGGTAGTATGCTTTTCTTAAAAAACCGAATAGAAAGAATCGAATGGAAGATCGAACTTTGAGGTAACTAAAAAGAAACCTAATGAAAACTACTATCTTTAAAAATAAACGATATCTTAATGAGATTAACCAAACTGAAACCTAGTAAAGCATTAAATTTAGCATTCCGAAAAGTAAAACCTCAACGAGAGCAAATTGAAACCTTTAAATTAAATCTGATCAGCCTGATAAATCAGATCGATATCAAGGAATCGGAAGAATTTCATAAAAACATCATATCCAAATTTCTTCACGATACGTATTATAACACCCGCTTCTATATAAACACAAAGCATAGAAACGATCTGGTGATCCATAACGATAAGACAGCAAAGAGTGCTGTAGGTGTTATTATTGAGGCGAAAAGCCCCATTAACAAATCAGAAATGCTGAGGGTAGACAACATAAATACCAAAGCATTTCACGAACTGATACTTTATTATCTACGCGAGCGAATCACCCATAAAAATCTGGAAGTAAAGCACCTGGTTGTTACTAATATTAATGAATGGTTTGTTTTTGATGCCAACATATTCGAAAAGCTTTTTGCCCAAAACAAAGGCTTGGTAAAGCAATTTGATGATTTTGAAAGTGGAAGATTAGCGGGGAAGACTACCGACTTTTTCTATAAAGAAATTGCCGACCCGTTTATTGGCTGTATCAGTCAAGAAATTGAGTTTACTTACTTCGACATCCGCGACTATGAAAAACCGCTCAGGAATGCCGACCAAAAAGATGATAACAAGCTCATCTCTTTATTCAAACTCCTATCCCCTGAACATCTTTTAAAACTTCCCTTTACCAACGATAGCAATACCTTAGACAAACGCTTTTACAGTGAATTGTTGCATATTATTGGGTTATCAGAATCGAAAGAAGGCGGCAAAAAGATTATAGGACGGAACAAAGAAGGACAACGAAATTCTGGCAGTCTCCTGGAGGATGCAATCATTCAGCTGGACAGTCTGGATAAAATTAGTCGATTAGACAGACCAAGCCAATATGGAAGTACCCATCAGGAGCGACTTTTCAACGTTGCACTTGAACTTTCAATCACCTGGATAAACCGAGTTTTATTTCTCAAACTGTTAGAAGCGCAGCTCATTTCTTATCACAAAGGCGATAAGTCGTACTCGTTTCTAAATCAGGACCGTATAAAGGAATATGATGATCTAAATATTTTGTTTTTCCAGGTACTCGCGCGGCGATTTGAAGAAAGAAATAACGATATAAAGCAGCTGTATGAAAAAGTACCTTATTTAAATAGCTCGCTTTTCGAACCTACGGAAATGGAGCAGGTTACTCTTTTCATCAGTAACCTGAAAGATGATAAAACCATCCCAATAATTTCCACTACCGTATTGAAAGACAAGCAGGGCAAAAAACAGACAGGCAGTTTGTCTACTTTAGAGTATTTGTTTGAGTTTCTAAATGCCTATGATTTTAGCAGCGATGGTTCCGAAGAAATACAAGAGGATAACAAAACTCTTGTCAATGCCTCGGTCCTAGGACTTATTTTTGAAAAAATAAACGGTTATAAAGATGGCTCTTTCTTTACCCCTGGATTCGTCACAATGTATATGTGCCGTGAAACCATCCGTAAGGCGATTGTTCAAAAATTCAATGAGACTAAGAATTGGAACTGCGTCAACTTCAATGAGCTATACAATAAAATAGAAGATCGGAACGAAGCAAACATTATTGTAAATAGCATTAAGATTTGTGACCCCGCCGTGGGTTCTGGTCACTTCTTAGTGTCCGCACTTAATGAAATGATTTCTGTAAAGAACGATTTGAAAATCTTGCAGGACCGAAGTGGCAAACGTTTGAAAGAATACCAGGTTACAGTAGTGAACGACGAACTAATCGTAACTGATGAAGAAGGAGATCTTTTTGAATACAATCCTACGAACAAGGAAAGCCAGCGCATACAGGAAACGCTATTCCATGAAAAGCAAAACATTATCGAAAATTGCCTCTTTGGCGTAGATATTAACCAGAATTCAGTCAAGATATGTCGTTTACGTTTGTGGATAGAATTATTGAAGAACGCTTACTATAAAAACGCGGCTGAATTGGAAACACTTCCTAATATCGATATCAATATCAAATGTGGTAATTCATTAGTGAGCCGATTTGCTCTCGATTCTGATCTCAGACAGGCACTGAAAAAAAGTAAATGGACGATTGACAGTTACCGAATCGCCGTAGACACCTACAGGAATGCGAAAAGCAAGGATCAGAAAAAAGAAATGGAACGCTTGATAGCCGATATCAAATCCGATTTCCGGAGTGAGATTTCTCTAATTGATCCAAAAGTAAAGAAGCTAAGAAAGCTATCGGGCGAGTTGTTTCAGATGACTAATCAAGTTCAGCTTTTTGAAAAGAACAAAAAGGAAGCTGCTGAGTGGAATAAAAAAGTAGACCTACTCACTGTTGATACAAAAAAACTGGAAACCGAAATTGAGGAGATCAAAACTAATAAGATTTTCGAAAACGCTTTTGAATGGCGCTTTGAGTTTCCGGAGGTATTGAATGGTGAGGGTGAGTTTGTAGGATTTGATGTGGTGATAGGGAATCCACCGTATGGTGTGAATTTCAATAAAGAGAACGGAATGTTTTTTGAAAATGAATTTGACACTTTCAACCTTCGAGGAGAAAGCTATGTTTTGTTTGTTGAAAGGGCGATTAAAATCTTAAATATATCGGGGCATTTTAGTTTTATAATTCCTGATACGATGTTAAATCTTGGATTTACAGAAACAATAAGAAAATATGTGTTGAAAAATACAAAAATTTGTGAAGTGGATTTGTTGCCTTCGTATGTGTTTGACGATGCTGCCGTTGATACAATTTTACTATTCTTTCAAAAAAATATTTCAAATGGAGATTACAATAAGCAGGACGTTCTGGTAAATATTTTTCATAAGAAAAATAAACTGCAAAATTTAAATAATCCAATTCGTAGCTTTGAAATTAGCAGTAAAATTTGGTATGACACAAATAGTTTCAATGTCCAAAGTAACTCAAATGAGTTAAAAATCATTTCAAGGATTGATAAGGAATTTTCGCATGTAGAGAGCTTTACCGAAATGTTTTCAGGCATAAAAGCGTATGAAGTTGGAAAAGGTAAACCCGCACAAACAGCTGAAACACGGGACACCAAACCTTTTACATCAAAAGAAAGGAAAACGCCAGATTGGTTGCCATTTTTTGACGGAAAAGATATCGGACACTACTCTTTATTTTGGAAAAACAATAATTGGATTCACTATGGTGCATGGTTAGCTGCTCCACGAATTCCAGAAAATTTTGATGGGGAAAAAATTCTGATAAGAAAAATAACAGGTAAAACTTTAATTGCCAATTACATACCATATACATCTTATTGCAATACATTGTTATTTGTCTTGAAGCTAAAACCAGGTTCGGCGAAAATAAGCTACAAAGCATTACTTGGTATTTTAAACTCAAAGTTTATTGGTTGGTATTTTAGGAAGAAGTTTCAGATTGCGGACTCAGATACGTTTCCCCAAATTATGATTCGAGATATACAGCAATTCGCGCTTCCAAATGTCAGAAACCAAATAACTGATGAAATAGAAAATTTAGTTGATAGTATTCTGGCAAAAAAAGAAGAAACTCCGAAGTCTGACATCATCGATCTTGAATGCCAAATAGACGAATTAGTTATCCGACTCTACGAGTTGACAGAAGATGAAGTTGAATTAATTAAAGGGAGATAAACACCATTTGCAATAATTCGTAACGGTAAGCGCATATAGCTACGGAGGTAGCTACTTAAACTGAGATATGATTTCATCATTGTTGTCACGCCATATTCTACCATATTAAAGATGACTGTAATTGGTTTATGGTTTAGTTACTTCAAACCAAAACCAAGGCGGCCTTTCATCTTGTTTTCAATGATAACTAAAATAGCACGGTGACCATATCTCTTTTTAATAGCAAATTATATAACTTAGTGTTGATTTTCACGTAAATTACGTTCACCCTCGATGCCAAAAAACTACCAAGATTTTAAAAAACTATTATTTCACCCTAAAATCAATAAGAAACAGCTATTTGAAGAACTCAAAGTTAAATATAGCTTCGAAGAACAAGAGTCTGTCTTAAAGCAATTGCCTAAAATTTTTACTCCGTTTGTCACAGGAAATAGTTTAATGAAAGACAAAGCGGCTCTCGGCTTGGCAGTTAGAAATTCAGATTACAGTTTTAAAATCTCTCTAAATTGGTATTGCCAACAGATTAAGCTTAATCAGATAGAAGTCAATGAATTCCTACGTCTACGAGAGGATTATGAACAACAGTTTCTTTTAGGTAAATACTCCGAGTCTAACAAGACTCTATTGAAAGTAAGCAATTCGATAAGTCATTCCCTTTGGTCAATAGAGAACGAATTTTTACAAGTCCAGTTTGAAAAGGGCTTAGAGCATAACTTCAAGCTCTTAAATGCGTCGCAAGCAATAAATGTTAAGGATAGATCATTCTATTTTCTTTTACACTTTTTCAGTGTCAAAGTTGAGGAGGACATATCTTATTTCAATTATGAAACATCATTAAATAGCTCGTTCAGCTCAGTTCCGAAGCAATACGTCAATTTTTTTAATTATCGTCTGAATCCAATGAATTATTCGTTTGGAAATTTAGAGGATTTATTTACAGTCTACTCGAATTATTCCATACTAGACAGATATATTCTAGTACGTGATGTGTTGGTTCAGCTTTGTACTGACGAGAGGAGTGAGGAAGAGAAGCTTCTCTGTCTTGAGCGCAGCCGCTTCCTCAGTAAGTTTATAAATGATCCAGTATTATTAAAGATAATAGCGCTTCTAGGAGATGAACAAGATTTTACCCAACTGATTGAAATCAAAAAATGTAAGATCATCGACCACTACACTCAAGGACGATACATTGAGACTATTGAACTTTCTAAAAATTACTTGTTAGAAATGCCAAATGATTTTAGCCTACTAGAATTATATGTCAAATCTCATATTCACTTAAATATCGAGCTTGAGTGTATTTCTATTAACCCATGTTTTTTGGACATCATATCCAAGTTGACCTACACTTATTTAAGCAAAATAGGAGATCCAAATGAATCGTTAGTTGATCTGCTTACTCAGGCAAATGCAATTTCAAATTTTGATTTTTCTAAAGAAATTGTTTCTTTTCTTGAAAGAAATATGAAAATAGACTATTTCAAGGAAAATAGTCTGAGTTACTTCTATTCTAGGAGCTTAAATCCATTACACTACACCGTATTTAAAAACGAAGCAAAACGAGCTAGTTTTCTTGGTTGTCTTGACACCGAGACGTCATTAACTTTCAATTTTTTTAGAATGCTTAATGGTTCCATTGATAAGGAGAAATTTAAAGGTATAATTCCGGAGTATAGGATTAATTACTATACAGCCATAACACATTTTGTACGAGGTGAATTCGAAATAGCTAAAAATGGTCTCGAACAAATCTTGAAAGAAAGTAACCATGCTGGATTTTTCTTCGAATTAGTTGTTGACTGCTTATTTAAATGCTATGTTGCTCTTTTTGAGATAGATTGCGCAATTGACTTGTATGTTCATACCTATCTTACCAATGAAACACTAGTTTCTAGAATTGATAGTAGTAAAGCGATCGAAGTGATAACAAGTCAGCGTTTTAGAAATGTAAGGCATGATAATATTAATCTTCCAGTCTTCATTTACAACACAGCAAGTGAAACTCATGCGAAATTTATTGCTTATGATCTTTTCATGAGAGCGGTAAAAGCAAATAGACCTACAGAGCTTTTTAGTATTCTTGAAAAAACTGAAGCTGCAGAAATGTTTTTTTTGAGGTTTGTCGCAACCTCCAAGATTATATCGAGAAAAGCTTTAGTTTTTAAGAACTCCTTACAGGTAATTGAAGAGAGAATTGAAATATGTCAAGGCTTATCTAAAATTGATACTACAAATATTGAAGAATATAATAATGAGATTTCCGAACTTACAAAGCGCTTGACCGTACAGCTAAGGATCAAGGAAATAGATCAGAGTATGATTTATGTGGATGAAAATGGAATAGTTGGACATGAGCTTGGCGAAACAAATAAAGGATTTAATCGATTCAGAAGTATTGCTGAATTATTGAACCTAAACAAGATAGATGCGACTGGTATGAGCTATGATGCTCTCTTGGAGCTATTAATTGGTAATATTGATAGGGATACATACAAAAAATCCATTAGAAAGGCAGATATTCATTTTGAGCACTTCATACAATTATTTATTCAAATTAGGGACAAATTTTTATTCAGCAATTATTACGGTCTTGATTATTATTTAAGCCAACGAATTCGACATGGCACTATCATCGGGCAATTAAGGAGACAATTTCAAGAACTGAATCTAGTCACATCACGAAGTTCCGAAGATGGCGACTATTTGCCAAATTTATACTGGTCCAGCACCCAACTTGGGCTAGATAAGGAAGTGAAGGAGAAGTTTGAGTTACGTATGTCCCAGTTCTCGCAAGATATTGATGCCGTTATAACGGAATTGAAAGATAGATATATCCAGATCAAAACTGAGGATCCTAAGACGCAGCAATCTGGTTGGTTCAATTACATGTACATACCTAATTGGCATAAAGATCATTTGTATTCTTTATTTATTTCAAAAATTCAATTAATTACAGATTTTAATGAGTTTACTACTAGTATCTTTGATATACTATGGGATATGACTGCACAAAATCTACAACGGATAAGGACAGCTATAGACCAACAGGTAAAAGCAATACTGATTAGCCATCTTGACGAATTGGAGTCTGATTTAATGATTATCCTAAAGGATTCTCAGCCAGGAAAGATAATGAAAAGTATTGCAGATTGTCGAACTAACGTACAGTCAGACGTGGATACAGTTATACGTTGGTTTAATAGAAGTAAAAACGATGAAATTGATTTCACTCTTGCAGATGCGTTTAACACGAGCTTGACAATCGTAAACAATATAAATAGCCCATTTCTAATCCACTTTGATGAGAACCTCGAAACACAAACATTCTTCAAAGGTGCTTATTTTACTCATTTTGTAGACCTATTAAAAATTTTTATAACCAACATATTCAACTATTCTAAGGCTAATGAATTATTGAATGTTGCTGCCAAAGTACGGTTTCATTTAGAGGGAGAAATTCTAACAATAGACTTTAAAAACTCCTTAGCAGAATTAGATTCACAAGAAGCGTTACTGTTGAAAATTGATGAAATTAAAACCGCTCTACTGTCGAACAATTACTCAGCAACCCGTGGAGAAGTTAAATCTGGCTTCTATAAGGCAAACAACATTGTAAAAAATGTTTTCCGAGATAAGTCTAATGAGATCACTGTTGATCTACATGCAAATACGTTCAAAGTAAAAATTAAAATTTCTGTCAATAACTTGTTAGTATGAAAATTTTAATTGTAGAAAATGACCCAAATAAATCTTCTGTTGTAGAATTGTTTTTACTTACAGAACTGGATATTTCGCCTGAAGAAGTTGAAATAAGGAGGTCTTTCCAAAGTGGGTTAGAGGCTATTATACAAAATGAGTATGACTTATTACTTTTGGACATGAGTCTACCAACGTTTGATATTACAGATTTTGATGATGGCGGCGAGACATTAGATCGTGGTGGTGAGATTATACTTCAAGAAATGGAAAGAGAGAAAATTGAAATTCCATCGATAATCCTAACACAATATGAAGATTTTGGCGGTGTTTCACTTTCGAAGATTGATGAAGCTCTGTTCACTGAATTTCCAGGCATTTATCTTGGTTGTATTTATTATAATACTTCTCAAACTAGCTGGGAGAAAGAATTAAAACTCAAAATTAATAACCTTTAAATGATTTCAATTTTAATAGTTGACGATGATAGCTCAAAAGTTGCTGATATTAAACAAGTACTTTACGAATTCCCAGAGATAAATAATAAAATTAGTGTCGTTGCGGATACAAATAATGCTAGACGGCTATTAGAAGAATATAAGTATGACCTTTTAATACTTGACTTGGTTCTTCCGAATGATTTTGGCGATGAACCAAGTCCAGATAATGGAGTCGATTTTCTGAACGAAATCAAACTTGACCCGAACAAGAAATGCCCTTATCATATTTTAGGCGTTACTGGGAAACCAGAACATATTTTGAAATATTCTTCAGATTTTAGTAAAAATCTATGGTTTTTGATAGAATACCAGGCTGGTGTCGAATCTTGGAAAGAGCTTTTAAGAAATAAAATTGAATATCTTTTAGATTCCAAAAAAGATATACAATTCTTAAATCTTTTAGAACACGACTTTGATGTAGCTATTATTACTGCATTGGATAAAGAGTTAAAAAAGATTCTAGCGTTAGATTGGAAATGGAAAGAAAAGCTTCTGACGAATGATCAAACAAGTTATTACATTGGGCAATTTGAGAAAGGAAAGGAGACTATCAGAATTGTAGCAGCATGTACTCCACAAATGGGAATGTGTGCCTCGTCCACTCTTTCAATGAAACTTATTCATCATTTCAAGCCAAAATATTTGATTATGTCAGGGATTGCCGCAGGGATAAAGGGAGAAGTCAATCTTGGTGACATAATGATCGCTGATGAAATATGGGACGCCTCAAGCGGAAAAATAAAAGGTGATAAAGACAAAGGCACTCTGTTCCTGCCGGATCCAAAGCACAAAACTCTTAATGAAGATATCAAGGAACTCTTACTTAGGATTAAAAGAAACCGAAAATATCTTGATGAGATACGTTCGCAGTATCAAGCCGATGCTCCATCAACTATTTTGGATATGCACGTTGGTCCAATGACATCGGTTCCTGCGGTAATACAATCGGATGCAGAAATTACTAAAATAAGAGCACAAAGCAGAAAACTTATCGGGCTTGAAATGGAAGCATATGGTGTATTTTATAGTGCTGCACATTCGCCAAGACCAAAACCTATTGCAATTTCGATAAAATCCGCCTGCGATTTCGCTAATGAGGAAAAAGCCGATTCCTTTCAAGATTATGCTGCATACACCAGTGCATCTTTTGTATATGAACTAGTGATGAATGAGCTTAAGTTTTGAATTGTTTTTGCAGGAAATTGACAACGTTCAGATAAGGATATGTTACCCGTTTGTACGTTTTTTTTAGTAACTATCTGTAAATGAGTATGGATTACTTCCTGTATTGGAAAGTAAGGAGCCCACTACAGCTCCTTAAGCCTTATACAAAGACACTGCCTTTTTAACTCCTGTCATAATAAGCACAACCCCCAGACCGGCTATCATACCGAACGCCAGCTCTTTAAACGTGCCTTGTATCTTAGGGAATACATGATGGAAGTACTCAATGTTATGGACAAAAATGCCCCCGGAAACAAGCAGTAATGCAATAGTTCCGACGACTCCTAACACGCGTATAATGACAGGAAGCGATTTTACAAGTAAAGCACCCAGCTTAGCCAATAAGCCCTTGTCTTTTGAATATTTCATGAGCTTATATCCCGCATCGTCCATTCTGACGATAAGCGCGACTATCCCATAGACTCCGATAGTAGCCAGTACGGCAACTACAGCGACCGTTATTATTTGAGTGGAGAGGGTCTCTTCCAAAACGCTTCCTAAAGCGATAATGACGATCTCAACGGACAAGATAAAGTCAGTAGCTACCGCAGATTTAATTTTAGTAACCTCCGCAGCGCGGTCATCCTGTTTTACCTGTTCAACGACCTGGTGACCCTTCTTCTGACGATGAAAAAAGTACTCAATTATTTTTTCAACTCCTTCGTAAGCCAGATAGAGTCCTCCTAAAATCAAGACAAACTTAATAGCCGCTGGGAAAAAGGCGTTTAGCAACAATGCTATTGGAACGATGATCAGTTTGTTAAAAAGGGAGCCCTTTGTAATCGCCCACAGTACCGGAATTTCTCTGGATGACAGAAATCCCGTCGCTTTCTCGGCATTTACAGCTAAATCGTCGCCCAAAATGCCCGCTGTTTTATGTGTCGCTACTTTGGTTGCTACAGCAACGTCGTCCATGAGAGCAGCGATATCATCGAAAATTGCAAAAAATCCAGATGCCATATTATGTTATTACCAATATTAAGAAGTTTTACTTTATTCAGATTCGATACATAAGCAATTTACGTTCCGCATGTAGTTGGAATTACCGAAATTTGCAAGACGCACAAATAAAGATGGATCAGCCCCTGGATGGAAAGCAGTTTGCAAAGCAGGAATTGAAAGGGATTTTTAGTTTGAATCCTACTAACAGACCCTGGTCTGTGCCACTTTTAGCGACCTTGTGTGTAAGCATCCCGCTGCTAATTGGACTGCTGACAGGACGTTTCCATTCGGCATTAACCATCAGCACTGCTGGTCTGGTCATCCTCTATATGCCAATTCATTCAAGCTTTGTTGCGAGGATGGCGAAAATGTTGATCTGTTCCTTCGGATTTATGGTTTCTAATGGCGTAGGTGCCGTCTCCAGTTTCAATCCCATAGTCCTTTGTATTGCCTTCGGGATCTTCAGTGCTATCGTCCATTGGATGTCGCTGTACTTTAAACTTAACCCTCCAGCAAATTTCTTTTTTATCATGATCGCCTCGACTTCGGGCAATCAGGCTTTCAATATCGACCTGATTCCAGAAAAAATTGGCTTGATAGCGATAGGAACCATCTTCGCCTGTTTTCTTGCATTGGTTTATAGCTTGATCAAAAAGACGCCCGACCTAATTAAGGAGACAACAGACATTCTTCGAGTGGTAAGCGTAAAGAAATACACTGACTACGTTGAAGCATTCATCGTGGGTTTTTTTATGTTTTGTTCGATCCTGATCGGCCATCTTCTGGAATTGAAAAACCCCTATTGGATTCCCATTTCTTGTATTGCTGTTATGCAGGGAGCAACGGCGTTTCATATCTGGAGAAGGGGATTTTACAGAATTCTCGGAACTGTACTGGGAATGGGCTTATGCTGGATTATTTTATCATCAATCAAAGAACCCTTGTTCATCTGCCTGGCCATAGCCGGTCTTCAATTCATCATAGAAGCGACTGTGACCAGAAACTATGCTCTTGCAGTATTTTTCATCACTCCTCTTACAATTTTACTATTCGAGGCAGCTAGTCCAGTTGCACAAAATCCTACGGAACTTATAGCGACCCGAATGATTGATGTGTTGATCGGAAGTGCCATTGGTGCAGTAGGGGGTTGGTTCATGCATCACGAAAAACTGCGATACCAGGCAGTCAGGAAAATAAGGATTGCGAAGGTGGCCATGCAGAAAAGAAGATAGGATCTACCTGCTTTATTCTAAGATTTGCGAATACTGGAGAACACCACGCTTTCCAAAAATGCTACTATCTCCATCTCGTTTTTAGAACTGCCAAAATCAGTCAATGAAGGTAGATTTCGCATAAAAAACTTCTGGGCCTGTGCCATTTCGATGATTGTGCTAGACAGCGAAAAAGAATACTGATATTCAGGATTGGCTTCCTTAATAAAGCCGGCTATGCGAGCACAGAGGTCTTTATATGGCTTGAAGAATTTCGCCTTGTTATCTTCCGTTACATGCTTCGTCAGATACGATTTCGCACCCTCGGCCATGACGATCTCGTACAGGAGTTTTTCGTTTATATGGTTGGTAGATACGTCATCGACAACTTGATCGGCAAGCAATCTAATCGTGATTTTTAACTTGTCTGCGGGATTTTCTAAGTTGTTTGTCTGAAAAACAATCCGGTATTCCTGCCAGCTCCAGTACCAGTCTACCAGATATAACAGCAGTCGGTGTTTATTTTCAAAGTATCGGTAAATCGACGCTTCCGTCGTCCCAATTTCCTTCGCCAACTTTTTAAAGGTAAACGATTCGAAACCCATCGCATGAATCGATAGTATTCCATGCTGCAAGATTTTTCTTCCTAATTCGGTCTCTTCCGGATCCCGCAAGTATAGCTTTTCGTTGATGTTAAATTTCAAAGAATGAATCATTGTAAGACAAATGTAACAGTATTTATGTTGATAGTATTACTATTATAAACTGTGATGTTACTATCTTTGTCGGAGCGCAGGCCTCTATTAACGGCGGCAATATAAGTAAACTGCGATTTTAGGAACTGAATATCAACAATCAAGCAAAACAAGAATGAAAACACTAACAAAGGAAATGCAGGCAGCCCTTACACCTTCCATGGCTGTTGAACTTTTGAAAGAGGGCAACAAGAGGTTTATAAATAATCTGAAGGTTAACCGTAATCTATTACAACAGGTCAACGAGACTTCTGACGGGCAGCATCCTTTTGCGATTGTTTTGAGTTGCATTGATTCGCGCACTTCAGCAGAACTGATATTTGATCAGGGCCTGGGGGATATATTTAGCGCTCGCATTGCTGGAAATGTGCTGAATGAGGATATCCTTGGTAGTATGGAGTTTGCTTGTAAAGTTGCTGGTTCTAAAGTTGTTGTGGTTTTGGGTCATACCAGATGCGGCGCGATAAAGGGGGCTTGTGATGGTGTGAAACTGGGAAACCTGAGTACACTGCTCGAAAAAATTCAACCTGCTATTAACGCTGAGACATTGGTTACTGTGAACCGTAATGCGTCGAATTCTGAGTTCGTAGAAAGGGTGGCAGAGCTGAATGTGCATCTCACTATGGAAAGGGTGCTGAACGAAAGCCCTGTGTTAAAGGCGATGGTCGACGACAATGAAATAGCTGTGGTTGGTGGGTTATATAATGTCGAATCGGGGGAAGTCGAATTCTTTGAAAAGGACCGGGCGTTGAGTTTTAACATGAACAATACTGAGGCTCACATTGTTGCCTCTTAAAAAATAAAAATCATATGGAAGTCACGAGCACCTTTTGGATAGGCTTTAATCTTTTTGTACTCTTAATGCTGGCATTGGATTTAGGGGTATTCAATAGGAAGGCTCATGTGGTTTCTGTAAAAGAAGCATTAACATGGTCAGGGGTTTGGATCTGCCTTTCATTAGTGTTCAACGGTCTCATCTATCACTGGTTTGGGGAAGCTAAAGCAATAGAGTTTTTTACCGGCTACGTAATAGAAAAGTCCTTGAGCGTAGATAATATATTTGTTTTCGTGCTGGTGTTTAAGTACTTCCAAATCCCTTCCATCTACCAGCATAAGATCTTGTTCTGGGGTATTCTGGGTGCATTAGTCATGCGGGTTATTTTTATTTTTGCGGGAGTTGCTTTAATAGAAAAGTTCCATTGGACTATATACCTCTTCGGGCTGTTCCTGATTTATACGGGATACAAAATGTTTACCGAACAGGATAAGCAAATTGAGCCTGAGAAAAATCCTGTCATCAAGTTTTTCCGGCGGGTCATGCCTGTGACCCACGAACTCAGAGGCGACAAGTTTTTTGTTGCCGAGAATGGCAGAAGGCATGCAACTCCGCTATTTCTGGTTTTGATACTCATCGAAACAACTGACTTGATTTTTGCTGTCGATAGTATTCCGGCGATATTGGCCGTCACTCAGGATAGGTTTATTGTATATACCTCGAATGTCTTTGCCATCCTGGGCCTCCGTTCTCTTTATTTCGCGCTTGCTCATGTAATCCACCGGTTTGTGTACCTTTCTACTGGTTTAGCCGTAATCCTGGTTTTTGTGGGCTTGAAGATGGTACTGGTAGACGTGATCAAGATTCCAACTCACATATCGCTGATTGTAATAGCACTCATCATTACAGCGAGTATCGTCTTTTCGTTAATGAAAACGAAGAATGAAAAAGGGCTGGATTCCGATGTAGTGTAAGACTTGTGCTTAAATACTTGGCAATAGATAGATAATCAGTAAAACTGCAATTATCAGCATCGCTATGGTCAAGATCATGGAAAGCTTGAAAGACGGATAGTAGGTTTGGCTTAATAGTTTTCGCTCTATATTTCTGTACCTCAAATAGGCCAGCAATACAGATACAGCTCCGAGGGCAACTAGTAATATTCCGATCACTGAAGAGTATCCTTTCTCAGGAAGGATGACTTCTTCGTTCAGGGCAATCGATAGCTGCCTGATGAATAAGGAGAACTTTACTACCACGAAGCCAAAACCCATAATTGCGATACCTGTTCTGATCCATGCGAGGAAAGTACGCTCGTTAGCCAAATGATCATTTGGAATTATCTTTGCAGGTGTCTCAGTAGCCTTTTGTTCTTTCATTAAGTTATATCTTATTAATTCTTTAAGTCATCTAACGGCGGTAATTTAAATAAGGTATTCTGATAACCGGAAATTATCGATCTTACAAGCATCGAGAGCATTGCTTCCTGAACGAGCACTGGATTTGTTTTTTCTAAGGAGGAAAGCATCCCCTCTGTAATCTCGCGTTTCATACCAAGACCAACTAATAGAAAGCAAATAGCCATCAAGACATCATTGATCTAAAATGTGATCGGGGCTGATAACCTAAAACGACTTAACGGCGGAATCCTACAATTACTGAATAACCAGCTTCAAAGAATCCACAGCGAACCTGCTCTTCAACCACTCCTGCATTCTTACCCGTTCGGCAGTACTGACAGCGGTGTTAAAGTTTACAACCACCTGTGTCAGAGTATCTGTAGCAACCGTATCCATTCTCTGTTCAACAACATTATAGGCAGAATAAGATTTGAGTGTCGGATATAGAGCTCTAAGCTCTGCCTGGATATCCGGAATGGGGGTGGCGAGTTTATCTCTTTTGTTGTCTACGGCATTATTCGCCGAATCTTTCCGGAATACATCCTCCAGTATACTGGCCTTAATCTGAGTGAAATCTACTTCTTGACGGGCATTCAACCCCTGTCTGACAACAAGGTTGGTGTTCAATAGCTTGTAATCAGAGAGTTTTTTTCGGATGCTGTCTATTTCTTGGTCTGGCAATTCATATCCAATCAATAGTAGATCTATTTCCTTACCATCCGAGGTGTATTTGAATGTACGGTTGACAACTTGTGTATTTTTGAAGCGGAACTGCTCACTTACAAAGTTTCGCGCATTATTTTCAAAGATGCTTTTGTCTACAATCCTATACGCCAGATAGATGCTAGGTAATATGGTGATAGTGATGATCGCAATGATATAGCGAGAGACCTTTTTTTCGTATTTTTTATTTTCAAAGTGTTTCACTTTAAACTTAAGAAAGCGCACGATCAGAAAAGTACTTATTCCTATAAAAACGGTGTTGATTGAATAGAGATACATGGCTCCCAGAAAATAATAGAGATTTCCAGAAGCTATCCCAAATCCTGCTGTGCATAATGGTGGCATCAAAGCAGTGGCAATTGCCACTCCCGGAATTACGTTGCTCTTTTCTTTTCGTGTCCCCGCTACAATTCCGGCAAGGCCACCAAAAAAGGCAATAAAAACATCCCAAAGAGAAGGAGTGGTACGAGCTAACAGCTCGCTCTGAGCGTCATGCAGCGGAGTAAGCCAAAAGTAGATGGTTGATGTCGCGATACTGATGAGCGTTGCAATCAGCAGGTTTCTTGCTCCCTTTTTGATTAACTCGAAATCGTTGGTGCCCAATCCCAAACCTATACCCATTATTGGGCCCATCAGAGGCGATATGAGCATCGCTCCGATGATCACCGCTGTTGAATTTACGTTCAAGCCAATTGAGGCAATGAAGATGGCGAATATGAGTGTCCAAAGGTTAGGGCCTACGAAGTCTGTATTCTTTCTGATGGATAGGATTACGTCATCTTCGTCTGCTTTGTCAACATGTAAATTGAATCTCCTGGATATGAAAACCTTCGTAATTCTTAAAATCCGATTTTGCTTTTTTTGCATGGCAGGTCCAATAATAAAAAAATATTTCTACTTAGAAATCATTAAAAAAGTTCATTATCGCTTCCTACCTATAAAAGAATATAAAATTAAGTGGTGATAATCATGCTTGTTACCTTACTTTTGCAACAGTCTTCCATCTATATCTATCGGCTATTGAAAAGGTTTAACACTATTAAAAAGTTTCACAGCTTTCTGAGGTTTAAAAAGGATTTCACGAAGTATAGTGTCAAAAAGGTTTTTAGTTTCGAGATCTTTATTCATTGGTTAAAAAGTAAGCTTTCCAAAAACCAATTTTTGCTTTTGTCGGGTATTCTTGTTGGTCTCACTTCTGGCCTGGCTGGCGTTCTATTAAAAACCCTTGTCGGTTATATTCATTACTTTATTACCGGAAAAGTGCATTTTACAGATCAGGTGCTTTTCTATCTCATATTTCCGTTTTTAGGGATTGTGCTGACCACCGGGGTCGTGATCGTTTTTTTTAAAGGTCAAGACAGAAAAGGAATTCCGGCTATACTTTATGAAATTGCACAGAATTCCAGCCTGGTATCCTCTGTTAAAATGTATTCGCAGATTATTCAGAGTGCTATTACCGTAGGCCTCGGCGGTTCAGCAGGCCTTGAGAGTCCCATTGCTGTAACAGGTGCTGCCATCGGTTCTAATTATGCTAAGAGGTACCATCTCGATTATAGATACAGGACCCTCTTACTAGCCGCGGGAGCGACCGCCGGTATTGCTTCTGCCTTCAATGCACCAATTGCCGGGGTGATGTTCGCATTCGAGATTCTGCTCACAGGAGTGGTTTTTACCGATTTTATTCCACTGGTAGTAGCGGCTGTTTGTGGGAGCTTACTTTCTAAGATCATACTGAATGAGGATGTGCTTTTTCATTTTAACGCCCGCGAAGAATTCAACTACACCAACCTTCCTTTCTACCTGGTTTTAGGAATTGGATGTGGCTTGTATGCAAGATATTTTGTAGTTGTCTCTGCACGTATTGAGCACTTCTTTAAGTCTGTTAAATTGTCTAAATTTAATAAGGCATTACTGGGGGGGGCGATACTGTCTATTTTATGTGTTCTTTTGCCTCCGCTTTTCGGAGAAGGTTACCAGACGATTAAAGACATCACGAATGGTCACATTGCAGAGGTTATAAAAAACAGCTTCTTCGATTTTTCTGGTTCTAACGACTGGATACCAATTGTTTTTCTTGGACTAATCTGCCTGCTGAAAGTCTTTGCTACTGCAACGACCATTCATTCGGGTGGAAACGGAGGGAATTTCGCCCCTTCGCTTTTTGCGGGTGGAATTCTCGGATGTTTTATCGCCAGCCTCCTTACGTTCATGGGTATTGAGAATGTTCCCGAAACGAATCTGATACTAGTAGGCATGGCAGGGGTGATGAGCGGTGTCATGTATGCGCCACTTACTGCAGTCTTCCTGATTGCTGAATCGAGTGAGGGCTACGACTTGTTTATACCCCTAATGATCGTATCTGTTATATCTTATGTGATAGGTAGATGGTTTTCACCAATATCCCCGGATCTTAAAGAGCTGGCCGGGCAGGGTAAAATATTTACGAGGGAACATGACAAGAATCTACTTTCGCGAATTCAAATGGACGATCTGATAGAGAAGGACTTTCAGACTGTTTATGTAGAGTCTGCCTTTGCAGACCTTCTTGATCTGATTAAGAGTGGGAAAAGGAATCTGATTGGTGTAGTTGACGGAAATGGTCAATTAGCAGGCACGATTTCGCTGGATGATTTGAGGCCGCACATGTTTAATGCTGAATCTTTCAGCAGGTTGACGATCAGGGACTTAATGAGGCCACCATCTGTAGTTATCGAACTTGGAAAGGATGTTGTGAGTATCATCCGACTTTTTGATCAGTCGGGTGCTTGGAATCTTCCGGTTTCAGATAGTGACGGTAAATTTGTCGGATTTATATCAAAGTCAACGATCTTGACCAGATACAGACAACTTCTCAAAACTTACTCATAAAAAGCAAAACCATCTTGTCAGAAGGTAGTTGAATTTACATAATGAACAAACTTAAACATCTGTTCCACCGCAACACCTTTAAGAAAGGGATAGTGGTACCCAGTTTGATTTTCATATTATTCGTTACATTTATTTCGTCATTTTTCCCATCCGGGACTACTGCATTGCTGGGCGTCGTACAGGAGTGGATATTCACCAATTTGAACTGGGTTTATGTATGGTCTGTGACGTTCTTTGTGTTATTTCTGTTGTTCCTTGTTTTTAGTAAATATGGATCTATCACATTAGGAGATAACGATTCTGAACCAGAATATTCGTTTTTTTCCTGGGTGTCAATGCTGTTTGCGGCTGGTATGGGTATTGGTCTGATGTACTTTAGTGTAGCAGAGCCGATATCTCACTTCTCAGACCAAGCCTTTAACGGCGGTAGCGAAATTCGTCGGGCCAAGGATGCGCAACTATACACCTTTTTTCATTGGGGAATTCACGCATGGGCCATTTATGGAGTAGTTGGACTCTCACTTGCATACTTTACCTACCGTTTTAAATTACCTCTTTCACTCCGAAGCTGCTTTTATCCGATATTAAAGGGTAAGGTTAACGGAATAGCGGGCGATATTATTGATACGTTTGCTTTGTGCAGTACATTTTTCGGCATCACGACCACCTTGGGATTTGGTGTAGTGCAACTAAATGCCGGGCTTGTTCAACTGGGACTTATCGATGGAACTGGATTTGGCTACCAGGTTATCATCGTTCTGGTAATCATGACCATATCCATCTTATCAGCTACCTCAGGACTGGATAAGGGTGTCAAGTTTTTGAGCCAACTCAATATTGTAGCGGCGATGGTATTTATGTTGTTCATACTTTTTATTGGACCAACTGTTTTTCTACTTGGCTCGTTCTCTGAAGGCATAGGATATTACATCAATCAATTTTTTGATCTCACCTTCAATACGCACGCCTATGAGCCTGATATTCAACCCTGGTTTTTTCAATGGACGATCCTGTACTGGGCATGGTGGATTTCCTGGGCACCGTATGTTGGGTTGTTCATTGCCAAGATATCCCGGGGACGAACAATCAGGGAGTTCGTAGGTGCCGTATTAATAATACCTACAGCGTTCAATTTCCTGTGGATGACAATTTTTGGCAATAGTGCAATCTGGCTTGACAGAAATGATGCCGGCGGACTGTTAAGTAGCATGGCTCATAAATCAGATGAGTTGTTGTTCAGATTCCTGGAGTATTTTCCTGTTCCGGAGCTAAGTAGCGCACTTGCCATCTTTATTATTTTTGTGTTTTTTGTGACATCTGCAGACTCAGGAATTTTCGTTATGAACAACATAGCGACGAATAACGCAGCCAAATCACCGAAATGGCAGTTGGTGTTCTGGGGAGTATTGCTGGCGTTATTAGCGCTGGTACTGCTAAACGCCGGCGGATTACAATCGTTACAAACAATGACGCTTATCACTGCTCTGCCTTTTTCAGTCATTATGATTATGTTCTGCTATAGCCTGTTGAAAGGACTGGCGGTTGATTACAGCTACTATACAAGGATGCTTTCGCCTGCTACTAACTATTGGTCTGGAGAGCGATGGAAAGAACGTCTGGAAGGCATCCTTTCTTTCAAGAACAGAGAGTTAGTATCCAACTTTATGCTAGGAACGGTCAAACCGGCTTTGGATGAACTTGCCGCTGAATTCAACAGGTCTGGGATAACGGCTACGGTACATACGAAAGATAAGCCGATGGAGCTGTCGCTTACCATTAAACATGATCTCATCGAAGACTTCACCTACGGTGTTCGCAATCAATCAAAAATGATCTCTGATTTTCTTGTGAATGAAGATAATATGCCTGGCGCTGACGAGAATAAAACGTTTGTGCCTAAGACATTTTTTGGAGACAGCCGTCCTGGTTATAATATCGAATACTTCACCAAAAACGAAATTCTGGCTGACGTGTTAAAACAGTATGAGCGGTTTTTAGAATTGTCATCTGAAGTAAGGAACGAGATATTTACTGATACAGCGTCTCGTAGGATTAGAAACGAAGGCAATGGCTCGACTCAACTTTAAAAGATGCTCGGTTACGCGAATCATCTGGACTCGTATGCTGAGATGCTTGGAATATTGGGAGAGCACCTTGGGAATGTTCTCCAGGTCCTGAAGTGTTCTGCCACTTCCGCTAGCCATTAGACCATTTAAGAAGTCTTCAAGATCTGCTATGTTTGCAGTTATAGACAGATGAATAATATGCAATACTCTTTTAGAAAAGCCACAGAGAAAGATCTGAATCAGGTCTGGGATATCCTCCAGGACGCAATCAAGCGAAGAAGAGAGGAAGGGAGCAATCAATGGCAAGACGGCTATCCGAATGCGGAAGTCATTCAAAAAGATGTTGAGAAAGATGGAGGCTATGTGTTAACGGACGGTGAAACCATCGCTGGTTATTGCGCCATATTTATAAATGATGAACCGGAATATGCTAATATTAAGGGTGAGTGGCTGACGGACGGAGATTTTGTGCTTTACCATAGGGTAGCTATCTCCGAAAAGTATCTGGGGCAGGGCTTGGCTCAGAGGATGCTAAGGCATGTTGAGGACTTTGCCCGTACGAGCAACATCTGGAGTGTCAAGGCTGATACTAATTTTGACAATATTGGAATGCTCAGAATATTTGAGAAAATGGGATATACGTATTGCGGAGAAGTTACCTTTCGAGGCAGTGCGCGAAAGGCTTTTGAAAAAGTGCTGGACGAATGATTATGCTGACTCTTTGAAGGTGTTAAGCGCTCTTTACCTTACGGACTTTCTCATTTTTATCTGATTTATCAATTATTAAAAGTTTCCCGTCAATTTTTGAAATGAAAGAATGCCTTTCATAATTACGTTTGCAGACCAAGAAACCAGTTATTGTTCTCAGATAAGTAATCTAATGAAGATAGTATTTCTATTCCTTTTCTCTTTTATATGTTCTCAGGTCGTTCAGGCGCAAAAAACCGGAGTTCTTTTTGCTGAATCAGAAATGAAACGTTTCCCAGAAGCATGGCAACTGGATCATGGTAAAAGACTGTATTTCGGCTATGCGCAGGGGGTGGGCTGTACTGCTATGTTACTTGCCTGGAAGGAAACAGGCGACCGTAAATACCTCGATTATGTGGAGCAATGGGCTGATACTATAATCAATGAGAAGGGCGAGATCCATCTTTATAAGCAGGAAACCTATAACCTGGATTATATAAATCCCGGTAAAATCCTGTTCGACCTGTATAAGGAAACGGGAAAAGCCAAGTATAAGCTGGCTATGGACCTGCTCATGAAACAGCTGAACAACCATCCCCGGACACTCGAAGGCGTATACTGGCATAAGTTGATTTATCCTCATCAGATCTGGCTGGATGGATTATATATGGCAGATCCATTTATGGCTCAATATGCGGTGACTTTTGATCAACCAGCACTGATCAACGATGTGGTAAATCAGTTTTTGGTTACTGCAAAACGAACATACGATTTCAAGACAGGACTTTATTATCATGCCTTTGACGAAAGTAGGAAGGAGAGATGGGCAGATAAAGTGACCGGGCATTCTCCCAATTTCTGGGGGAGGAGCATCGGCTGGTGGTTTATGGCTTTGGTTGACGTACTGGATTTTGTTCCGGAAAATCATCCGCAAAGGCCTGAGATTATTAAAATTATACAAGGATTGGGAGATACGCTTCCTAAGTATCAGGATACGAATGGCTTATGGTATCAAGTAATGGATAAGCCTACCTATAAAGGAAATTACCATGAGGCGTCAGTTTCTTCTATGTTTATGTACGGATATGCCAAAGCAGTCAAGATGGGCTATTTGAATAAGAAGTATCTGAGGATTGCGGAAAAGGCGTATGAAGGGATCATGAAAGATCTAATCGTAAAAAACGCCGACGGTACGCTTACTTTGACGAAATGTTGTGCGGTGTCTGGACTCGGCGGTCGCCCATATCGGGATGGAAGCGTTGGCTATTACGTGAACGAGCGCATAAGAGACAACGATTCAAAGGCCACAGGTCCGTTCATTATGGGCTGCTTTTATCTGGGTAAGTAAGCCTCTTATCCGATTACAGTATCTCTTACTTGTACTTTTTCCCAGTATTTCGAATATTCCTGAGCGGCTTTTATATGGTCGGGATGCGTTTCGTAAACATTAATGTCTTCAAGTGTTGCGAAAGTAATAATGAGATTATAGTCGAAAGTGTTGTCGGTAACTTCTCGGGTGGTAGTTGGAGCAGGCTTTCCGAACGTTAGAGTGTTCGTAATGGGTATATTTTTCAATACTTGAAAAAAATTTAGGAATTCCATTTTTTCTGAAGTTGTGAGACCCTTTTTCAGCCAGAAATAGACCGAATGTATGATCGTACCCGGAGTCTGGGTGCTTTCTGGTTTTGGCTGGGAAAGTGCTTCTGGCACCGACGAAGCGAATATGGCTGCTGCAGTGCCAGCGATCGTCGTGCGCTTGATAAATGATCTTCTTTTCATGATCGGCTTGGTGGAATTAGAGAGTTCCTGCGAATTTAGATCATCCGGAGTGTTTTCCGGATGATCTTTAAGTCGAGAACCATTAACGTTTCTTTGCTGTTGCTACTATTGCGATTCCCCCGATGATTAGAAGCCCTCCGAGGTACGGTGGCCAGTTAACCGTTTCTTGTTTGTCGGCAGACACTTGTATAGGACCTGCGTCAATAATCTTTTCTTTTTTAGTATAACTGAACCCTGTCCAGATTAACATTACTGCTCCAATTACTATTAGGATTAATCCAATTGTCCTATTCATAAGTTTATATTTTTTAATAAAAGGATTGAGATATCGCTATTGTTTTAACTAATACTTAAGATGTGTGCTTCATGAATGGAACTATAAAGGAGATACGCTAAATCGAAGCAAGCAGTAGTCGGTCATTAATCGAGACAGCCCGAGGTGCCTCCGGTTTTGTACTTCAGTAAAATCTGGTAAGGACCAATGACAGACGCCGGTGATTTGCAGTCTACTTCTTTATTAGTGGCGGTTTCTGATCGGGGATTATTGCTTGCTTTAGACCGTATTACGTAATTCTTCTCCAGGCATCGGATCGGAAGTTGATTAACAACATAAATACGCAGTTCTCTAACGTTGTCTCTCGTACCACCTCCGTCTTCAAAAGACCATGATACACCGTTTAAGTATGCGAAGTATAGCCTGTCATCCTCCACAAAGTAACTGTCTACAGCAGAATAATGGTCGTATTCATTGTATCGGTGAACAATTAGTCGGAGCCGGCCTTCATGAGAGAAATAGGTTACCGCTCCATTTTTTTCCCCTTGGCACGAGTACTTGAAAGATGTGGAGTCCATTGCTGCCCCCTCAAGTTGTTTCATCACAGAAGCGTAGCGTTCCTGTATGTCGGCCACTGCACTCAGCGTTTGGTTGGCCTTCACTGCGGTATCAACCGAATCGCTAAGCGTGTCTTTAGTGTGCATGTGTTTATGCTCAGAGGTATTGCTATCTGGTTGTTGGCTACAGGAGGCAAGTAGAAAAATTACAAAGCCGTAGAAGATCTTGTTGTATAATCGTGTTTTTTGAATCATCACCTATTATAACACAAGATAAATTCGATCGGTTTGGCGAATGACCATTTAGCTCAATCTCCAGGGTTTATAAAGGCCATGATGAGTATTACAGATTGATGTTATGGGTATTCTTGTTTTCGCACATCACAAATGTACTATGCGTGCTGCCGATACTTCTTACTGACCCCAGCTTGTTGAAGACGAAATCCTGATAGTGTTTCATGTCTTTGGCATATACTTTTAAAAGAAAATCGTAATCGCCCGAAATATTGTAACATTCAACCACCTCTTTTAATTGCAAAATGTCATTCACAAACTGGCGTCCTACCGTCTTGTCATGTTGCTTAAGCTTAATATTACAGAAAACGATAAGCCCGTAGTTCAGCTTTTCGGCGTCAATAAGTGCAATATATTTTTGGATATAGCCGTTACCTTCAAGGCGTTTTACTCTTTCAAATACCGGAGAGGAGGAGAGGTTAACCTTGGCAGCCAGTTCTTTCGTAGTCAAATTTGAGTTCTCTCCCAAAGACTTCAATAGTTGAATATCCGTTTCGTCCAATTCGTTCATAGAATAATCTTCTTAAAATGACCGTTTTTAACCTGTGTGTTAGTGATTAATACTGTCATTTACGACAAATGTAGATAATTGTCCTTAGTTAATTCCAATAACGAAGTTAATTAGTCCTTATGGTTAGATTTGCTTAGAATATTGTTCCACCCTAGAAATAACCGGATTGGGTCTCTTGGGTATCTAGAGGACTCCGGTGTCGGGTTGTTAACAAATAATATCTTTGTCAGTGGATGTCGAACGTACAATAAAACAGTAACTATATACACTATGTTTCTAGACCAGATCAAAAACGGAAAACCCGGGATTTTGACCTACGGAATTACACCGCCAAAAGCAGGAACGCCTCCTGCACGTATCGCTGAGATTGCGGAAAGAACAATGGCCAGGTTGGTTGGCCTGGATATCGACGCATTGATTGTGTACGATGTTCAGGACGAATCTGCCCGCACATCGGAGGAGAGACCTTTCCCTTTTCTAAATGCTTTGGATCCGTTTACGTTTGCTAGTGAATACCTTGGGGGGCTGAATGTTCCGAAGGTAATATACCGTCCTGCCGGAAAGTTTTCAAAAGCAGAATTGACAGCGTGGCTGGATCAGCTGGGAAGACATAACTGCTACCCGGTGTTTGTCGGTGTGCCGTCACCCGGGTTTCCGGTTAAAACCACACTGCCCGAAGCCTACCAGCTGTGGAGTAAGCGCGTAAGCACGTCTGTCATTGGTGCCGTAACAATTCCCGAGAGACACTCCGTTTTGAAGGATGAAGATCAGCGGATATTGGACAAGGCCGCAAGCGGAGTATCCTATTTTGTTTCCCAATGCGTTTTCAATGTCGACTTCGCCAAGAAGCTTGTGGAAGATCTTTGTCAGGCTTGCAGAGAGCAGCAGATATCACCGCCGTCAATTCTGTTTACACTAACAGCATGCGGGTCCTTCAAAACCCTCCAGTTCATGGAGTGGTTGGGTATTCATATTCCGGAAGCACTGAAGGAGGAACTGAGGCAGACAGAAAATATGCTAGAAAGATCAGTTGAAGTCTGTCTGGCTATTGCTGCTGAATTAACAGCTTTCTGCGCAGATCGATGTGTACCTTTCGGATTTAACGTCGAAAGTGTAGCAATCAAAAAAGACGAGATTGAGGCATCGATATACATGGTTAATCAGATAGGCAAAATGTTGTCAGAGAAAGGTTTGAGAAATGCTCCCAGACCATTTCTCGCTTCGCTCTAGGACACAAAGACATATAAGCGTTCATGTATATGATTACTGCATCTAGCCTTCCATGGCAAACTATCGTCCATTATAGCCTCCATTTTCTTGTTCCTGCCGGAATCGCATTTGTGTTTTTTAATTCTCAATGGATACGAGCCTGGGGAATGATGATTCTAACCATGCTGGTTGATCTCGATCATCTGTTGGCTACCCCTGTTTTTGATCCGGGCAGGTGTAGCATCGGGTTTCATCCTTTGCATTCGTATTATGCTGTAGGCGTATATTTTTTGCTGGTATTTTTTCCTAAGACAAGAATAGTTGCTGTCGGACTACTTTTTCACATGTTTACTGACTGGCAGGACTGTATGTGGTAGGTTGAAGATAAAGGTAAAAAGATAAAGAATATGTATTTTAGTGACGAACCTTCGTGCCTAACTGACAATTGCACGCGCACTAACCAACCGTAAATGAAAAAGCTTCTCTTAATTTGTGTGCTCTTAGTATCAATATTCGCTTCTACGTCAAAAGGACAAGAGATCTACAAACCGCTAAATGCCGCTGATCCGATAAGGTTTGAAGGAGAATATATCGTCTACAAGGGACAGAAGATCTTGCTTGGACCTCATGCTTTCTTTATCGATGGTCAGCTGACGTCCGCGCAAGCGGCCAAGTATCCGTTTGTATATAACTCTATCAATGAGGCGGCTAAGTATATAACCGACGGGTCGGAAAAATCACCGATGACACTATATATAGCACCATATGTTTATTGGATCGACAACCCGGACGACCCCTCTGAGCGTGTCGGTCAGGGCGGGGAACCGCCGTATGGAATGATTATCAAATGTGAGTGGCTGAGATTTTATGGTCTTTCGCAGAAGGCTGAAAATGTTGTGCTGGCAGCGAATAGGGGGCAAACCATAGGCGCAAAGGGAAATTTTACTTCGTTTAAGTTCATAGGTCAGGGAACGAGTTCTGAAAATGTCACGTTTGGTAATTACTGTAATATTGATCTTGAATTTCCTTTGAAACCAGTACTTAACAGGAAAAAAAGAGCATCTGCTATTGTTCAGGCGCAGCTAATACACTGCAATGGCGATAAAATTGTCGCGCGCAATACGCGCTTTGTCAGCAGACTTAACTTGTGTCCCTTCGTCGGTGGAAAGAGGATTCTTTTCGACAGGTGTCATTTTGAATCTACGGACGATGCATTAAGCGGAACAGCAGTTTACCTGAATTGCACGCTTGAGTTTTACAGCTCTATGCCATTCTATAGGACGACAGGAACAGGTGCTGTGTTCCTTAATTCCGATATCACATCCTTTACCGTCGGAGACCAGTATTTTACCAAGGCTGATGATGGTCAGCTGGCACTTATCGACACGCGTTTCCATTCGAAGACTTTATCATATATCGGCTGGCAGGATGTCTCTCCGCTCGAAATGCGTAATTACCAATACAATGTTTCGTTGAATAAAAGTCCTGTATTTGTAAGCGAAAAGACCCCTTCCTTTACAGTCGACCTGACAAATAAGCCTCTGCTGAATGCGTATCGTTTTGAGTATGAAAGAAAGGTGTTCTACAATATCTATAATCTATTAAGGGGCGACGATGACTGGGACCCGATGAATATGAAGGAGCTGACGCTGAAAGCCGAGAAGGGGCAAAGAGGAAAATTTACCGGTGTTCCCGTTAAGCTATTAATTTCACCTGCAAAAACCAACGCTGAAACGGGCAAGGATACACTGAGGTTAACGGCAAAGGTAAACAGGTTCGGGAACTTCCCGGTTAGCGGAGAAGCGGTAACGTGGAAGGTGTCGGGAGATAACGGATCGGTGTTGAAATTGAAACCGAATCATGATGGTTCCATTTGCACTTTAGTTCCGACTAATCATACTGATGATAGCAGAAGGGTTATTGTAACCGCAAAAACCGCCTCTGGTCTGGAAGCTGCCAGCATTATTCAGGTAGCACCTTCAAAACTGGAACCTCCGAAATTTGTTTCGTCCCCAAAACTGAAGTCAGATGAAACGGGCGTTCTTACAGTGGAGTACAAAACGGATACCAGATATACAGATCAGTCTCTTGTAACATGGTACCGGTGTGCGGATGCAGAAGGCCGTAATCCTATTGAAGTTGCGGTATCTCGGTTTAGTATTCCTTTGAAGAACTACATACTTACACCGGGTGATGTAGGTTACTATATTATGGCTTCTATTGCCCCTAAGCACCAGCGGTCTGATGCAGGCGATGCTGTCAGGGTGATCACGAGAAAGGAGATCCTTGCCACGGAAGTGAAAAAGGGTGCTAAACTGCTGGCTACCGACTTTAGGGATATGTCCACTAAAGACCAGCCATTGGTTAAGCCAGGGTTCTGGACGTTAACCAAGTTCCAGTCGGATAATACAGACAAATCCAGAAGCGATAAGGATGCCTGGTATTATGGCGAGGGCAGCGGGGGATCAGCAGGTCATACCGGTCTTCTGCAGAATCAATTTGCCCGACTTTATTATACACCTGTCGGCGATGCCTTTACTGGCATGAAAATGACCCTAACCGTTGTGCCTTTTAAGACTGCAGGACAGGGTTTCAGCGTAGCCCCATTGTATATGGATTTTCTGATTAAGTTTGATGCGAGAACCCTGACGGGATACGGGCTACGATTTATCAGAACCACCAAATACCATGATGCCGTGGATTGTTATTTTATCAGATATGAAAGCGGCACGGTGAACAGAATCAGCGAACCTGTTTCCACATCGGCTTTTAGGCCGGTATGCGATATCACCGTTGAGGTAAAAGGGGACAGGTTGATTGCATCTGCCAGGTCCCGGGAAGAGCGGGCTGCTTCAGCCGAAGGAGATGTGGTGGCTGAAGTGAATATTGATCAAGAAGTTACGCCCGGCAACTTTGGAGGTTTCGGAATAGAATATGCGGGAGGGGCCACTGTACTGATTAAAAATATTAAGGTGGAATGGGAATAAATCCATCTGTGGCAGACGATCTTTTAGCCAGCCGCACTGGATGATATCGTTAGTTACTCTTTTGATTGTAATACGATGAGTTAAGGTTATCGTTAGCCATCTCGGCATTTTCGATTATACCAAAATCTGTAAGGATGATAGGGCTGCCTTTTCTAACACAAATATCCTGTTCGAAATGGACGGATGGTTCGCCATCCATCGTTAGAATAGTCCAGTTATCTTTTGCAAGATAAACCTTTGCGGAACCTAGGTTGATCATCGGTTCAATAGCAAGTACCATGTTCTCCTGCAATAATTTGCCATCACCCCTGCGACCGAAGTTAGGTACGTCTGGCTTTTCATGAAGTTCTTTGCCGAGGCCATGTCCGACAAGGTCTTGAACGATACCAAAGCCAAACTTATTGACGTGGGACTGAATTGCATAACCAATATCGCCGGTTCTGTTGCCATGTTTCGCATTCTCGATGCCATGGGCAAGAGATTCTTTCGTTACACGAACAAGGTTCAAGATCTCGTTGGAAACCTCTCCAATGACAAAGGTATAGGCCTGGTCTCCATGGTATCCGTTTTTATATGCCCCCACATCTACTGACACTAAGTCTCCCTCTCGCAAAGGCTCGTTATTTGGAAAGCCGTGGACCACTGCATTATTAACGGAAGTACAGATATGAAATGGAAAGCCTTCGAACTGGTAGAAAGAGGGGGTGGCGCCGTTATCCCGAATATACTCGTTGGCGTACTTGTCGAGAGTGAGCGTTGTAATGCCTGGTTTGATGATGGAGGCCAGCTGGGCTAGGGTCTTGCTTACAAGCAATGCACTTTCGGCTATTAATGATATTTCTTTTTCTGTCTTTGTGAGCATTTTAATTAGATCTATCTGATGTTTGCAAAGGTCGTCTAACCTCTATCTTCCGAAAAGTAAAAAATGGACACTTCGCTGGGAGGTAGTTATGCTTATCTTTGCGAAGTATGCCAATATCGCTATTAACGGACATGAGGCTTTCCGGCCAACCTCTTCTCGACTTTACTGACGAGATTGACGGTCATCTTGGAACAAATGGCGGCGGACATATTATTGAGGCATATGTTTTTTCTTGTAAGCATTTGGAAATGAGTCAACCGCTCTTTAACGATGGCATCCCTACTGTTATTTTCATGCCGAATTCGGCAGATGAGGTTTCTTTGGTTAAAGATGGACAGCTAATCAAGTTAAAGTCGGTCTGGGTTTGTTGCGGCGTAATCAAAAATATCCAATGGTTAATGCCCGAACAGCTCGAACACATCTTCGTTCTACGGTTTAACCTTTCCGTTTTTTATTCCGCTTTCAATGTCAGTCCGTCCATGTTTCTTTCTAATCCTGTATGCAGCTTCGAGGATCTGGTTGATGAAAGGTGGCTGGGGATTATAAACGAAATATATCAGACGGATAATTTTGAAGATAAGATCGCGATGATGAAGAATGCCTTGTCAATGTCTGAGAAAAGCAGTTATCTACCCTACCTGGTAAAGATTGCGATTGCTCATATTGATCAACGCAAGGGAAATACAACGGTTTCTGAGTTATTATCAGCAATTGGGGGCAAAGTAAATCAAAGATGGTTGCAGCGTAATTTTATTAAGTATGTTGGGATGGCTCCTAAAAAATACATTTCCCTTCAACGGTTTATTTGTACATATGGCCTTTATAACATCGATAAGTCTTCCGGTTTATCAGATGCTGCAATGGTATCTGGCTACTATGATTACAACCATTTTCAAAAAGACTTTAAACAGTATTTGGGGATTGCTCCATCAAGATATAGCTGGGTGTCAAGATAAACGCACCTCAGAGCAATAGGCCCAAACCGAATTCCCGGTATTACTTAAATATTATGTCGCAGAAATTAGAAGTCTGGCAAAGAGGACCAGTTCCGGAAATAGGTTCATTGCTACAGCCTGTAGCTCACGCCTTGCTGCAAGCAAGAGAAGAGCTTAATGAGTATATGGAGGGCTTTCCAGCTGATTTGCTTTGGCTCCGTCCTGCAGGAATGGCTTCTGTGGGATTTCATCTTCAGCACTTAAGGGGGGTGCTCGACCGTGTTTTTACTTACGCGAGGGCTGAAAGCTTAACTCAGGTCCAGTTTCAAGAACTTGCTGAAGAAGGAAACGATACATCGGAAGGGGGATATTCGGTTAAAGATCTGGTGGAACGGTTTAATCAGCAGGTTGATCTTGCACTTCAGCAAATTAAGGAAACCGATGAAGCGACACTGCCAGACTTTAGGAAAGTCGGGAGAGCCGGTTTACCGTCGACAGTCATTGGGCTGCTTTTTCATGCTGCGGAGCATACCATGCGGCATCTCGGCCAGCTTATGGTAACAGCGGCGATAGTAAGGGAACAGAAACAGCGGGGTTGAAAGATTCGCCCTGTTGCTGTTGCTCCTGCGCATTTAAGCCCATCCTAATTTCCGAAATTATCATGCTGATCTACACTTGCAAATAACTTGCCACACCAAGACAAGGCACAGAAAATTAGCCCGGCTGCTCTGATAGAAGGATTTGGTGAGACGAGGATAGTTTCTTTACTTTGTCGCGACTATCCGAGCGACTTATGCATAAAATTCTTACACTTCTTATCGTCTTCATTACCGCAAGCACTGTTTCCGAAGGTTCTTCAGGAAAATGGAAGAGTCGGGTAACGGGAGGCGATATTGTATACACTCTTAATGAACCGAATCTGACCGTTCCCGATTTCAAAGGAGGCTATCCAACAGTTGTTTACCTTGAGAACCTTAATATAAAGAAGATAGGCAGGAACAAGAATTTTGATGATGTTGCCTGGCTATTATTGGAGGGCTACCGTGTTATTGAACTGGACTACAAGAAAAATGTAAATTCTACCGCTATATCGATTAACGCAGATATTATTGCTATCAATGATTCACTCGCTGCAGGCTCTTTCTGTGGTATTAAAGGTTCTTCCAGATACCAGTCTTATGTACTTTTCGAAGGTTATCGCATCTCACGGAATGTTCCTTATTTTAAGGATGATCCGAGCGTTTATAACACACCAGCCGAGTACGAATCGGGTGATATGCTACACATGGATATCATTTATCCAGCTAATACAGCTGTTAAGGTTCCAGTTATCCTATCTTTTTCTTACAGTAACAGCTACGCCACATACGATCCTGATAAAGAAACTTTGACAGACGCCAATAAGAATCAGCGGTTGAATCTGGGCTATACCCTCGCAGGTTTCGATGACTCATTTCTGGAAGGAGCACCGGCTAATGGCATAGCATGGGCTATTGCCGACCATCCTAAGTATTGCCCTTGGGGAAAAGGGAGGCCGATTAATGGCAAAAATGATACCTACAAATCATATCAGACAAATCCGGACGCAGTACAAAAGGTGAAATCTGCTGTGCGTACATTGCGATTTTTTGGCTCACAATTGGGCCTCTCTGGAAATATCGGTATTTATGGCTTTTCACGCGGATCGACTGCTGGCTCGCTGGCTGCAGGCGATAGAAGTGTACCGGATTTCGAGAATGCCGGTTTTCACAGAGATGTCAATGATGACGTACAGGCAGCAGCTCTTGGTCCCGGGGTTTTTGACTACACCATAATCTATAAAACGCCTGATGACGGCGACTCTAACCTGGAATCCAGATGTCCATGGGCCTGGGGATCCCTCGAAAAGAACATAGGTCATTGGGAAACTATGGGTGCCAGTTATCTGGTCAAATCTGCCGCTACAGCACCCGTACTATTTTTCTACAACACCACTGATGAACGCTACTATCAGGGTCAGGTGGCAAACTTCAAGTCGAAGCTGGACTCACTACAGGTCCCAACCACTACACTTATTGACTATGGAGAGGGTCACTCTGTTCCGAAAACCGAGGATTCGTTAGTTAAGATGTATAGCTTTTTTAACCAATATCTTCATCCTCCTCAGGTTTCTATTCACAAAGGGAGAAAAAGAAAGTGATGCAGACCGATAAAATAATTTCAGAGCGCAAAAACGAAACTAACTGATCTTTTGATATAAGGCTAATGAGTCTAAAACGACCAAAGAACTATAAGTTTGTTGTTTAACCTAAACATATTAATGAAATATCTTGTACACCTGATCTTGGCTACCGTGTTGTGTAATACCACTATTGCACAACAATTAAGATCTGAAAAAGGGAGCTTAACATTAGCTTCTTCCAAAGCTAAAAGCGAAAACAAGCCGATATGCTTATTGATAATTCCTCCTGAAAATGTGCCTGTACCACCGGGGCTGCTCAACGTTAGAAAAGACAGCCGTATAACTCCTTTCCTAAATGATCATTTTATTAACTACATACCTTCAGTAGATGACAGGGAATATGGATCTTTAAAAAAGAAATATCATGTCCAGCAAACTCCCGTTTTGCTGTTTCTGGATGGAAATCGTCAGTTGCTCTATAGAATATTTCCGAACTTTAAAGATGCTGATGGTTTATTGGGAGATTTGAAAAATGCTCTCAACAAAGCCAAGAGCGCCACTTCGATTGGCTGGTATGAATCGGAGTATTTTAAAGGCAACAGAGATACGATGTTCTTGAAAGCATATATAGCTGAAAGGGAAAGCCTCGGCATCTATTTCAATTATCGGTTAGTTCAGGACTATGCTGACCAGCTTACGTTAAAAGAAATAAGGACGGTTCCAATCACCGCTTACCTTTTGCACCGTGGGATGATTTACGGAAGTACGCTCTATAACCTGGTGGTATCAGACATAAAGCTTAGAGACAGTGCATGGGCGAGTTTTCCGCTTAAGGAGAGAGCAGAAATAAACGACCGCATCACGCTTAATACATTTGAGCAGGCTGTAAAGACAAAAGATCGAAATCTAGGCGCAAAGTCGGCTGATTATCAGCGGACTATATGGTCTGATAAAAATTATCGATTTGCACAGTTTCGATATGACTCGGAACTAATAAGGTTCAATCGTGCCATTAAAGATACGTCACGGTTATTAGACTTGTTACCATATTACATCGAAAGATATTATTTAAATGTGACTATCGACACGTTGCAGAAATACAAGAAATTGTATCCCATGCTCCTCGTAGAGGGGGAGAAGAATATGACGACGCGGCCAGCGTTATATGATCCTGAAAACTGGAAAGTAGTGTTAAGGCAACTTGAAGCCAGGCAGGTCCTTAGTGCACCAGTTGAGCTTAATAGTGCTGCATGGACTGTATTTGAGTATTCAAAAGATCGCAGAATGTTGATGAAAGCATTATTATGGAGCCAGACTTCGATCAAGCTAGATCCGATAGCAGAATTCTATGACACCCTTGCTCATCTTCTCTATCGCCTTGAGTTTTATCTTGAAGCAGAGCGCACTCAGCTAAAAGCGATCGCACTGGCTAAAGGCGCTGGCAGAAGCTCTGAAAGATATAAAGCAGCACTCGTGAAAATGAGAGAAAAAAAAATATAGCCGCTTTCGGTAGGTCTGATTTAGCTTAGAAAGAAGGCTTACCGAAAGTGTTACTAAGACATTACTCCGTAAGCTTATACTGCCAGACTATTAATATATTTTTCCAGCATCGTGTATCCATCTTGAGCTACAAGATTTCGGTCGTCTGCATATTTGGGGTTAAGTTTATTTTTAATTTCCCATTCATCAGGCATACCGTCGTGGTCCGAATCAACGGGCGGCTTGCTTGATTTAAGCTCCGGCCAGCCGCCGACACTTTTCTGTGTGTCGATGATTCCTTTATTACGACCGTATGTACCGCTTCCGGAATGCTTTATTTTACCGGAAGCCTCATTTACCACTCTCGTGTCGATAGCATCCCTGGTTGGAAAGATAGCCCCCGATTTGAGTAGCACAGACTGGTAAGCCTCTTTTGCGGTTTCTGTGTGAGGTCTTTCTACCTCGAATTCACTTAGAGAGCGGATGTTCTCGGCTGAACCAACTTTACTCATATCAACTCCCTTCCAGTTGTCGCCGTTCAGCGAGCCAATTCCGCCTTCCATAAAGTTTCCGCTGAAGTACCATTTCGCATATCCTTTCGCCGCGTCTTTTCTGGATTCATAAGATGGCTGAGCAAAAAAGTGATCAGATGCAGTAGCTGGTCCAGGTTTATAATAGTTATTTACCCAGTTGATATAGCACCCTGCCTTCGGATCATTTACTTCGAGCTCGCCTCCGTAAACAGCACCCAACTTTCCCCAGTTGTAGATCACATTATTGCGATAATCACATAAGGCTACGGTATCGTGAGACCTGGAACCGTTAACGCGGGGAGAACGGCTGACATTGCTTGCAATCAGATTATGGTGGTAGCTCGCATATTGTCCGCCCCATTGTGCAGCGTAACTTCTCGCACCTTTCGAGTCAAATGATTTGTATAGACTTTCGCTGAGGATACACCACTGAACCGTAATGTACTTATTGTCGTAGCAAGTATGGCTTTCTTCGTTTGACCAGCTTAGAGAACAATGATCAATGATAACATTTTGAGAATTTTCATTGCCTAAACACGAAAGATCGCTAAGTCCAGCCGCGTCACCAGGCCTGAACCGCATGAAACGTATGATAAGATTGCTTCCGCTAAATTTTAGATATCCGTCTTTAATACAGATTCCCTCGCCAGGAGCTGTTTGGCCGGCAATTGTCATGTTTGACCTGCCAACCTTCACCTGACCGTCAGTTAAACCAATGTTTCCTGATACACGGAATACAATGGTGATCGGATCTGATCCGGGTGTTTTAAAAGCCGCCCTCAAGCTGCCTGGAGACTCGTCTCCCTTAAGGTTTGTCACTTCTATCACCCGGCCGCCTCTGCCGCCCGTTGTGAATTTGCCATAACCTTCCGCTCCGGGAAACGCGATTTGTTGTGCCTGGGATAGTAGGGAAAGAGTTAGGAGAAGAATGCTTAGAGAGATGCTTCGTACGAAATTGGGCGCCATTATTTGTCGGTTTATAAAGTCTAAAGCTAACTTGTAAGCTTCCAGAAATATTATAGTTTCTTTACAAAGAATTGTAGCATATTATCGCATTATTGCCACATATGTTAAACAAAGTAAGCTGAAAGACGTTGACTTAAAGCATGTAAATATTTACCTGTAACCGGGAAGTTATCCTATTACGTTATATCAAAGCGAAACAATGGACCGAAAGCAATTTATCAGTTCCCAGGCATCTATCGCATCAGTGGGAGGTGGTTCTGTTCCCGAGTCGGCCAGTAATGTTTCGGCGGTATCATCAGTACAGAATATGACAAAGTTTATAAATTCAAATCAGCACAAGCGATTCAGACCGGCTAACAAATCCGGCTTTGGAGGCGTTGCCATAGGTAACGGATTCAACATCAATCCGGATGTCGAATGCTTGCAATCCATATCAGCAGCCTGGAATGCAGGCGTTCGCTATTTTGACACCTCTCCATGGTATGGACTAGGTATTAGCGAGCGAAGGTTAGGTTTGTTCTTAAAAGATAAAGTCCGTGAGGAATACGTGTTGTCTTCCAAAGTTGGTAGGATTTTAGAGCCGAAAGAAAATTTTGACGTAACTCAAGCGATATGGAAGGGTAAAGTAAACTTCGGATACCGGTACGACTTTACGGCTGACGGGGTACGCCGGTCGATAGAAGATAGTTTGCAGCGACTTGGTGTATCTTCACTTGACATTGTATATATCCATGACCTTTCTCCAGATAACGGCGATATGGGCAAAGATTGGTTAAAGTATTTTGAAATTGCGAGAAAAGGGGCTATGCCTGAACTTACCAGGATGAGGGAAGAGGGAATCATTAAGGCCTGGGGCTTGGGAGTAAACACCGTAGAGCCGATCTTAAAAACGATCGACGCAGCAGACCCCGATATATTTCTTTCCGCCTGCCAATATTCCCTGATCCATCATGAGGATGATCTGAACAAGGTATTCCCGAAGGCTGCAGAAAGGGATATTTCCATAGTGGTAGGGGCTCCTCTGTGTGCAGGTTTTCTCTCCGGGAAGAATCGTTATCTATATGAAGATGATTTTCCTGAAGGAGTAAAAGAGAAGCTTGCTGCTTTCAAAAGCGTTGCAGCCAGTCACAACGTAGATCTTCGTACGGCTGCTCTGCAATTCTGCGCGGCACCAGAGGTTGTATCTGCGGTTATTCCGGGAGCACACACCGTCCAACAAGTCGTGGAAAACGCAGCGTCCTTCTCTAAGGCAATTCCAGCTGATTTCTGGGCTGAGCTTAAAAACGAGAAGTTGATTCATGCTAATGCCCCTCTTCCTCAAGGATAAGGGCTTAGAGTTTCATTTGCTTCATGTTGATCCAAAAGCCAAGCGCGGCTACCCCCGTCACAAGTCCCGTTAATAACCAAAGCGTGTCGAAGCCAAAGTTATGTGCAATCCGTGTTCCGAGGTAAGGGGAGAGGACATATGCTACTGAAAAAGCAAGAGAATTCATTCCCATGTAGGCTCCCCTTGTTTCGGTGGTTGCCCGCTGCATAGCCACTGTCGACATGAACGGCATCGCAAGGATTTCCGAGATACAGAGAACAAAGATTGAGGCGTAGAGGATCGGAAGCTTTCCTGGATATAGTAACATCAGATAAGACGCTCCACAAAGTACAGTCCCCAATATGATGATGGTTGATGCGTTTAGCCGCTTCTCTGCAATATGGACCAAAAGCATTTCCAGAAGGAACACCACGAGTCCACTAAATCCAAGGATCAGACCAATATCCCACTCATCAAGCAAATGCACCTCTCTGTAAAACAGAGGCAATGTGTTTAGAAGTTGGAAGAAACAGATCGTATAAAGGCAACACAGTAAGCTGAATAATACAAATTGTGTGTCTTTCCATGGAGACCTCCCCGCATTTCCAATTGGTTTGGTCCCGTGTTTTTCACGTTTTTCACCGGACCTGTTTCTGAAATATAAATAGAAAACAATTGCCGCTATTGCACAACTTAATGCGTTACCGTAAAATAAAAGACGATACGAAAAGGCCGCAAGAAAGCCGCCTAGAGCCGGTCCGATAGAAAATCCCAAATTCACCGCCATACGGTTCAGGGAGAATGCCTTGGTAATATTCTCCTTCTTAGTGTACGAAGCGATAGCTACCGAATTTGCCGGCCTGAAAGTCTCCGAAACCAGGCTGAGAACGAATACACCGGATGAAAGCGTTAGTGGTTCAGTGAGAAGCGGGAGAAAACAGAATATGGGTATGCAAAGCAGCAAACAAAATAGCTGGATATTGAAATGATCGATCCGGTCGCTGAGCCATCCTCCGATCCAGGAACCGCAAATAGCGCCAATACCAAAGCAGCTTAGTACGGTGCCAGTCTCTGTTAATGTGAAATTTAGTGACTGCGTCATGTAGACTCCAAGAAACGGTATGACCATCGCTCCGCTACGGTTGATCAGCATGATAAGCGAAAGCATCCAAACCGGCTTAGAAAGGCCTTCGTAGGACCCTAAATATAGTTGCCAGAGACGTTTCATATTTTTTCGGGAGGAATAATGACCTTGCCGGTAAAGTTCAGAGTTGTCATTGCATTTAAATGAAGCTGCTAAGTTAACGTATATGGCTGCAGCTATAAACACTAATCTGATTTCGTTTTGCTGCTAATGTTCTTAATAATTCTGTATTTTTAATAGACCATAAATTAACTTCAAACCTACACACCCCATGAAAGAAATAAAAAAGGAAGACATCAAGCAGGAGGTATTTGATCTGTACGACGACTACGCCCACAATCGTGTAAACAGACGGGATTTTTTGCAAAGGTTGTCATTGTTTGCGGTTGGCGGACTGACGGTAACCTCGCTCATGAGCTTTCTCAGTCCCGACTATATTGACGCTATTCAGATTAAGAAAGACGACTCGCGATTGCAGTCAGATTCTATTTCCTATAACTCTCCAAAGGGAGGAGGCCAGATCAAAGGACTTTTATCGCGACCTGTCAGTGCGAAAGGCAAGCTTGGAGGTATTATCGTGGTACATGAAAACAGAGGCCTGAACCCACACATAGAGGATGTTTCGAGAAGGGCTGCATTAGCCGGTTTCATCAGTTTGGCACCTGATGCGCTAACACCCCTTGGCGGATATCCGGGCAATGATGATGATGGCAGAACGATGCAAAGCAAGCGAAACAGAGACGAAATGCTCGAGGATTTCATTGCTGCGTATGAGTATCTCAAACACCATAAAGATTGTAATGGCAAAGTTGGAGTGATAGGCTTTTGCTTCGGTGGCTGGATATCCAATATGATGGCTGTGCGGATACCGGACCTCGCTGCGTCTGTCCCGTTCTATGGCGGACAACCTCCTGTGACTGACGTTCCGAAGATAAAAGCGCCTTTACTTATTCACTACGCCGAACTGGATACGCGTGTAAATGAAGGCTGGCCTGCGTATGAAGCTGCTTTAAAAGAGCACAAGAAATCCTACGAGGCTTTTATCTATCCTCAAGTTAATCATGGTTTCCATAACGACACAACGCCGCGGTATGATAAGGCAGCGGCCGAGCTTGCCTGGAGTCGTACGATAGAGTTCTTCAAAAAGAAGCTCGGTTAACACGATTATTACTATTATTGAGCAACTAAAAGACGTTATGAAACTTGAACACTTCGCTATCAACGTAGAAGACCCCATCAATATGGCCAAATGGTATGTGCAACATCTTGGCCTCTCTATCATAAAACAGCAGCAACAGGCTCCTTTTATGACGTTTTTGGCAGATGATAGTGGACAGATAATGATTGAAATATACAAGAATCCCATTGATCAGGTACCTAAGTATCGTGACATGCATCCCTTAATTGTTCACCTGGCGTTTGTGTCTGAAACTCCGGATCGGGATAGAACAAGACTCGAAGAGGCTGGTGCTATCACCGTGTCTAACGACATTTTAGATGACGGATCACATCTGGTGATGATGCGCGATCCCTGGGGCTTAGCTATTCAACTTTGTAAGCGCGCAACTGCAATGCTCAGATAGAGTTCTGATTTTTTGCTTTAAGTGCAAATTCTTTAGGAGAGGTGCCGCTTTTGCGTTTAAAGAATTTACCAAAAGCTGACTGGTCTGAGAAGTGGAGTTCTTCGGCCACTTGCTGTACTGAAAATCTCGGCTGCTGCAACAATAGCTTCGCTTCGCTGAACAGCAACTGAAAAATCAGGTCGGTAACCGTTTGCCCACTAACGCGTTTGACTATCAACGTGAGGTAGTGGGTGGTTATATGCAGCTTCTCTGCATAGAAATCGACATGGTGCTGCGACTTATAGTGAAGAACCAGCTGCTCAAGAAACTGTTGAAAGTAAATTTCGTCGCGACTCGGCTGAGAAGCCAATAAATCCCGTTCATCTTTCTCTATAATATTACTAAGATCTAGGAAGAAAAATAGGAGTGACGCCAAAATCATTTCTTTATGATACCGGTGCTGCTCATTCAGAACCACGCCCTGTATAAATTGCAGTCTTTGATGTAATAAATGTGCCTCTTCATTATTTAACGTTAAATGCGGCTTTCTATGCATCCTCACGCCGTATTTAATTCGCTTGTACACCATATCCGTGGAGAACATATCGTCAATGTAGCCTTTGCTTACATACAAGACTATGCATCTTAAATCTTCGCTCAAATGGGAGATTTTAAAGAAATGACCGAATGAGAGAAGGATAATTTCGTCGGTAGAAACTTCATACCTACGGAAGTTGATCTCTATTGCGCAGGTTCCACTTAGAACCAATATAAACATAGAAGACCTTAGATAGACCGTGGTGTTCAATTGCTTCTTCAAGTGCAAGGAGCTCAGCTCCATAATGTTAATATTGGCAGAGTTTGCTAAACTTTCCCCGGGGGCTCGAAATAATTCGTCGTCTGTCTTAATGAGTTCGGGTGCTTTCAACTGTTGTTAATTCTATTAGTTATACGAACTACTGGGATTCTTTGTTTCAAAACAAACCAATTTTATCCTTTTTCGGAAGAGCGCCATCAAGGTTAAAAAGCGGATTTTTGCAGCCGATAAATAATTCCACTCTTATGAATAAAACTGTTCATCTCTTCCTTATAGTTTTCTCGGTCATCAACACTCCAAATTTATTTGCCCAGAGGTCCGATACTCTTCGGGTTGAGCTTCTCGATCTGTTTGAAATGGCAGATAAGAACAACCGCGTGCTCAAGATTGCTTGCTACAATGAGGAGCTTGCGGAACAGGAGATTCAGCAACAAAAAAACAAGCTTTTACCCTCCGTTGATGTATCATTTAACTTTAGTTACAATGGCGACGGTTGGCTATGTGACCGGGATTTTACGGGTGGCATGAATGCACCTATACCTGACTTTGGCAATAACTTTGCTTTGCAAGCCACGCAGTTGATCTACGGAGGAGGAGCTGTCAAAACCTCTATCAAAGCCGGCGAGTTGAATTTGATGATTTCAAGATTGGAAAAGGATGACAATAAGCAAGATATCAGATTCATGATTTCCGGATACTATCTGGAGTTGCAGAGGTTACAGAACCAGAAGAAAATATTACAGCACAATATGCTGCAGACCGAAAAGTTGTTGCAGCAGCTGCGAAATAAGTTTAGTCAGGGTGTCTCGCTGAGAAGTGCCGTAACGCGGTATGAACTGCAAAAACAATCCCATGAGTTAGGCTTAATCCGCCTGGAAAGTTCTGAAAGGATAATTAATAACGAGCTGGTCAAAACGTTGTCGTTACCCGAAGGTACCAAACTCCTTGTCAGTATGGATACTCCCCCTGTTGTTGAAGCTGCTCAATTAAAGACGGATTGGAGGGCCCTTTCACAGGAGAATGCTCCTGTGTTGAGCAAGATGCGTTTGCAGGTCGAAAAGGCTAGGCTTTCAGAAAAACTGGCTCAGGCAGATAGCAAGCCCGAACTGTTTGCTTTTGCAGCTGATCGTCTGGATGGTCCGATTACAATAGAGGTGCCCCCATTGAATAAGAACCTCAATTACTGGTATGTTGGGTTGGGTGTTAAGTATAATATCGCGTCGCTTTATAAATCCAAACCAAAGCTGAGGGCATCAAGGATCTATCGCCAAATGGCACTCGAAGAGAAAGCTATTGTCGAGGACAAGCTTACGACAGATATAACGACTGCAATCATCCGGACTGAAGAAGCTCAGAAAATTTATGAAACAAAACTCAAAGGAGTGCAGCTGGCGACAGAGAACTATACAGTAGTAAAGAACCGGTATCTGGATGATCTTGTATTGATCACTGAAATGCTCGATGCGGAGAATTCAAAGATTGATGCCGAAATGGAGACTGCGAACGCACAAATTAATATCCGTTTTCATCACTATCAACTTAGAAAACTAGCCGGAACTCTATAATCATCACAAATCAATCATGACACACAAAAAGAAAAAACTATTTTACAATATCCTTGCGGTTATTACAGTAGGGGCAGGAATCGTCTATGTGGCTGCAAAATTCGTCCATCTGGGAAACGTGGAATATACAGATAACGCCCAGGTCAAGCAACTCATCGTTCCTGTTAACTCCCGTATATCGGGCTTCGTCAAGGAAATACGGTTTGATGAGTATCAGGAGGTAAGGAAGGGCGACACGTTACTTTTAGTCGAAGACACAGAATTCAAATTTCGTTTAGCACAAGTAGGGGCAGACTACGAAAATGCACTCGCTGCTAAACGAGTAGCTACTTCATCCGTTACTACTGCACAAAACAATATTATCGTCTCAGACGCTGCTCTCGCTGAGGTGAAAGCCTTGCTCGATCATGCCGAGAAAGAGCATAGGCGCTATAAGAACTTATTGGCTCAAGAATCTGCTACTCAGCAGGAGTACGACGGTGTTTACGCCAAATACATGTCCCTGAATGCGAGATACAGATCCCTTCAGAGTCAGAAGCAGTCGAGTATTTTGTTAACGAGAGAACAAAACAGCCGATTGTCGCAAAATCAAGCAGGAATACGACTTGCAAAAGCGGCGCTGGATCTGGCTGCACTGAATCTCTCTTACACCGCGATTCTCGCACCGACAGACGGATTTACTGGCCGGAAGAATCTACAGGTCGGCCAGCTGATCCAGCCCGGTCAGACGATCGTTGACCTGGTAGACAAAAATGAAAAATGGGTTATAGCGAATTTTAAAGAAACACAAACGTCGCACATTAAGGAGGGCCAGAACGTGGAAATGGAAGTAGACGCACTTCCCGGCGTCAAGCTAACTGGCGTAGTCAAATCGATTTCAAATGCAACTGGCGCTAGCTTTTCTGTTATCCCACAAGACAACTCAGCAGGAAACTTTGTCAAAGTTGAGCAACGAATCCCGGTACGCATCGAATTTGCGAAAGATAACGACGCAAGATACATTCAGCGACTTCGTGCAGGAATGAATGTGCAGGGATCTGTAAAATATTAATATTCTATGCAACATCACGGACCTTTTTCGATCCCCGCAATCAATGACTTCGTACCTGAAAAGCTTAAGCCCTACATAATTATCGTATTTGTCTTAATTTTTCAGCTCTCGGGCGGTGTCTATCTGGCAACAGCAAACGAGATGGCTGGTTCTACAGCATTACTGCAGGAAGATATTTTGATGGCAGGATATGCGTCCCTGGCAGGAATGGCGTTAGTGTTTGCTTTTATGCTTCGCCTGAAAATGAGATTTACATCTAAGTTTTCTTTTCTTGTTTGCAGCGTAGCCTTAGTCGTTTGTAACATTATCTGTATCTATACTCAAAATGTCTTTGTCCTGGTAACGACATGTTTTTTTGCCGGGGTATTCCGGATGTGGGGAACTTTTGAGTGTAATTCAACTATCCAGCTATGGCTTACACCTAAACGCGACTTGAGTATTTTCTTTTGTTACATATACCTGTTGGTACAGGGCAGTATCCTGCTTTCGGGTATTCCGAATATGTATCTCGCACTTTTTTCTAACTGGCAGTACATGCATTGGTTCGTTGTAGGCGCTCTGCTATTTTTGGTCATGATGACATTGCTTATTTTCAACAATAACCGTTATGGAAGGGCATTTCCTCTGTTCGGAATAGACTGGCTGGGAGGATTGATGTGGGGGCTGATCCTGTTATCTATCAACTTCATCAGCATTTACGGTGAACACTACGACTGGTGGAGTAGCGAAGAAATTCGAACTGCCAGCTTGTTTTTATTTGTCCTTCTTTGCCTGAATATTTATCGCGCATCGTTCATCCGGCATCCTTTCATTGCATTACAGACCTTCCGGTATAAAGCGGTCTACATTCCACTTATATTATATGTCATCATCGATGTATTTCTCGCACCGGCTCATCTCATCGAGCATATTTACTACGATGAAGTCTTGAGGTACGATGCAACGCATCTGATTCACGTTAATCTGATGGGACTTCTTGGTGTGGTAGCTGGTTCTGCCTTTGCCTTCTACTTCTTCGCATCAAAGAAGAACTCATACAAGGCAACTTTTTTGATCGGCTTCGGAGCGGTCATGGTCTATCTTTTTTTGATGTACTTTATGATCGATTACCAGACAACCAAGCGAATGTTAATAGCTCCTGTCTTTTTCCGGAATTTCGGCTATGTGACTATAGCCATTGTATTGCTTACCAATCTGGTAAAAGTTCCGTTTCATCATTTCTTTCAAGCGGTTTCTGTTCAGGCATTTGTTAGTGCTGCATGCGGTAGCGCCATTGGCTCTGCCATTATTCACCATTTATTCAGCGATATTGCCAAAAAGAACTTTCAACTACTTACAGCAAATCTGGACCGGGTTAACCATCAGCTTTTAAGTGTATCCTCTACAATGCTGGAAGAAATACTTCAGAAACAGGTTCTGATGGTTTCTTTTAAAGAGCTTTACGGTTATCTGTTGATCTGGTGTATGGTATGCTTCATATTATTTATCTTCTACAAGTACCCTTACCTTCCTGTCAAGGCATTATATCCCAAGATGCGGACGATTAGAAAGATGTTAAGGAAAGAAATAACTGAAGAAAACTGATCCCGGGAGCGATATTTCAGGCCTGAGCACAGAGTTGATTCTTCGGACTGGCTTTGTGCTCGCTTAATGCCTGTTCTCATGGTATCCTATTTCCTGGTAAAGCAGCAAACGGTGATTTTTTATCTCGTTTTGAAGGTGATTTTTCCGCGGAATTGATTAAGTTAGTACGTATAGAAGCCTTTATACGTCATACCTATCACTAACGAACCAACCAGATGTCAGTTTTAAAGAGAATCTATCAACACCCTTTATTATCTCCCGAGGATGTTAACACAATAATCAATGCCCATGAGAAAGTTCACTTTAAAAAAGGAGACTATTTATTAAAAAAGGATCAGATCGCAAAAAAATATTTCTGTGTGGAGAAGGGTCTTATACGATCATACGTATATGACTATGAGGGAAATGATATAACAACAGGCTTTGTTGGTGAAAATGAACTGGCGATTGATGTGATATCGTTATTCCATGAGATTCCCGCGGTTGAATACTTTCAGGCACTTACAGATTGTGAATGCTATTCAATTCCTTTGAATGATTTTCAAATTTTATATCACTCCATAAAGGGGTTTAACGAGTGGGGCCGCGCGTGGATGTCCGGAAGCTTGTTTGAGTTAAAGCAACGCACTATTTCCATGATAACAGAATCGGCAAGCGAAAGATACAAAACCCTGCGATCAAAGCATCCGCAAATTCTTCAACAGTCGCCTTTGAAGTATATCGCCAGCTATTTGGGAATCACAGATACATCTCTTAGCAGAATCAGAAAGGAACTTGTACGCGAAAGTTGAGAGTAGTTTCTTGTCTTATGGCAAGTGGATTTTCCTGAGGTTATCATAGTTTTGGTTGACCAGCATAGGTTCAATCAATTACACAACTAAATTAAATCTCAACATGAAGCTCAATCCGTATCTTAACTTTGACGGCAACGCCGAGAAAGCGTTCCAGTTTTATCAGTCTGTCTTTGGCGGTGAATTATTTATCCAAAAAATGGGTTCCGCACCCGGGACAGAAGGGCTGTCGGATGAGGAGAAAAACCTTGCCTTGCACGTTTCCATACCAATAGGCGACGGCCAGTTTCTAATGGCGTCTGATTGTATCAAATCCCAAGGTCATACATTGGTGAACGGCAACAATAATTATATATCCGTTTCTCCGGAGAGCCGGGAGGAAGCAGAAAGGATCTTCAATGGGCTCTCCGAAGGAGGAAAGATCGAAATGCCCTTGGAAGACATGTTTTGGGGCGACTATTTTGGCTCATTCCAAGACAAGTTTGGTACTTTCTGGATGATAAATTATGCTAACCAACAACCAACATTATGAAACGCTTAGGATACCTGTTACTGGTGCTACTGTTAGCAGCCGGCAGCATCAATGCACAACAAGTTTCAAATAACCAGACCTCGGCCACATCGTCGAACGGAAAGGAATTTCTTCTTAATTATTACCAAGAAACCTTTGAGGCGCTAAAGAAAAGTACGGAAGGCCTAAGTTCGGCTCAGCTTCATTTCAAGCCCGCGGCCGACAGATGGTCTGTGGCGCAGTGCATGGAGCACATTCTTGCGACTGAAAAAACGCTATTTGATTATGCTAAGCAGACAATGGAGAAGCCCGCTACGCCAGAGCGCCGGTCTGAAGTCAAATCGAAAGATGAGGAAATCGTGAGGGGAATCACTGACAGGTCCTTCAAAGCCAAAGCCACTGATGACATAACCGGAAAAAACCAGCTCAATAATGTCTCAGACGCACTGACTGATTTGCAAAATAATAGGAAAGTGATTCTAGGGTATCTGGATGCTGTGAAAGAGAGTGACCTTCGTGATCACATCACTGACTCGCCATTTGGACCGATCGACGCTTATCAATCATTCCTGTTTATCGCCGGACATACCTCCCGGCATACACTTCAAATAGAAGAGGTCAAAGCAGACAAGAACTTTCCCAAGAAATAGATGAAAAAGCCCGTTTATCCCTGCCTTTGGTTTGATGGAAGGGCAGAAGAAGCCGCAAGACTTTACTGTTCAGCTTTCAACGGTAGCAAACTTGAAGAGTGTACGCCTTTCGTGTGCAGTTTTTCCATCAAGAATAAACCCTTTATGGGTCTTAACGGAGGACCGCACTTCAAACCCAATCCTTCAATATCTTTCTTTACCATCTGCGAATCGGGAGAGGAAGTCGATCGGGCCTGGAACTTACTAAGTGATGCCGGCAAGGTTCTAATGCCCTTAGACAGCTATCCCTGGAGCGATAGATACGGGTGGGTAGAAGACCGGTACGGGGTTTCATGGCAGCTGTCGCTTGCTAAGAAGGGGCTTGAGGATCCTGACATCTTCCCTGCATTGATGTTTGTCGGTAAGCAGAACGGAAATGCGGAGAAAGCCATTAATTTTTACACCTCCCTATTTAAAAACTCTAACGTAGAACTGATTGCCCGATATGAAGCGGGTGATCACGACACAGCGGGAAACGTCAAATATTCCCAGTTCTATATTGACGGATGCCGTTTCGGCGCAATGGACAGTTCAATGTCGCATGCCTTTGCTTTTAATGAGGGTATAAGTTTAGTATTGACCTGTGATACGCAGGAAGAAATCGACTTTTACTGGCTAAACCTCACTGAAGGAGGTAAGGAAAGCCAATGCGGTTGGTGTCAGGATTCCTTTGGCGTCTGGTGGCAGATTATCCCTTCCACGTTAAGCACCCTCATGACGGATCCCGACACAGCTCCTCAAGTAACGCCGCCTTAATGAAAATGCGTAAAATTAATATTGACGAACTAAAGGAAGCCTCAGGACAGATTGGCTCCTAAAGCAACTTAAAGATAGTTTTCTAAGGCAAGCTGTCGAATCCTTTTACCAGTTCTTCTACATGAACGCTGATCTCTTCGCCTGTTTGACCCCAATCAACCGATGTTACCTTCCTGGTAGCATTGGTTACTTTTCTGAGAAGCGCGATGTGTTTAGCTTGCCACTCCGGACTTTCAAATTTCCTTTGTAGTTTCTCGATTTGCTGATGTAGCTTTCCTTGTTCTTTAGGAAGTTCAGGCGGAGGAGGGGGAAGACGAAGCTCTTCAAGATGCTGTAAATCCAGCGCGGCCTCCGCTATAGCTGCGCTGTGTTTAGCCAGTTCCTGTTGCATATCTTTCAAATCCTGACCTTCAATATGCTTCTTCAACTCTTCGGCATGCTGACGGATACTCGCATGATGTTTGGCCCGAAGCAACGCATGTTCCCTGACTGCTTCAGCGTGCTTCCTTAGTTCATCCTGATGCAAACCAATAGTTGCGTCCTCCAGGCATATTGTATTCGCTTTTGTGGCAGCTCTTACCAGAAATTTATTAAGAACAGGCCGCCCTTCGTCATTATCTGCCGAAGATATACTTTCTTCTATGCTATGAACTGTCGTTTGTTGCTGCTTACCGGATAACTTTTCGTTCTTTACAATAACAATATCTTTCTCTTCCTGTGGTAATGCGACGGCAAGAGACAATCCCACACACAGAATAGTGGCCAGAACAATCAATCCTGTTTTTGGTGATGGATCCGGGTTAGTCATTCCTGAAACTCTCTTGATTCTATCCAGAAGCGGATATTTCTCATTACCATTGGCACACATGGCCAGTTCATTGCACTTTACTTCAACTTCCAGTTGAAGTAAAGCCTTTGCGTAGGTCAAGGGATCGGATGTCTTGCTGACGACGATTTCATCACAGCAATACTCACGTTCCTTATTTATTTCTTTCACGATCAGCCAGACAAAAGGATTAAAGAAAAGGATGCTTTCAATGACTTTCTGGATCATATTCCAAAGGTAGTCAAGCCTCTTGATGTGAGCTAACTCATGTAAAAGTATAGATTCAACCTGCTCAGGACTCAACCTGGAAACCATGGCCACCGGCAAAAGTATAACCGGCTTTATAAAGCCTGCTGTTAAAGGAACCTTAATCCTTTCTGATACATGCAGCGTGACATGTTTCACAACGCCGAGCTTCTTACTCAATGCGTTTAACTTCGCTAGCCAGACAGGATCCTGCAAAAGGGGATCGCCCTTACCCAAAGAGCGGGTTCTGAACCATGCAAGAGCCAAAGAAAGTAATTGTATAACTACACCCGTAAAATACAGCAATGCAATAGGCTTGGCGTATTCCCGCTTCCAGGCCTCCACCTTTTCCAGCCATGAGATCTGCTGTGTATCTGCCTGAGTTGCCTGAATCGCACTAATCACAGTGTCCATCTCCAGCTTTCGGTGATAAAGCGAGAACAAGGTATATATGAAAAGTCCGAAGATCAGAACGAGCGACGAATACCATAGTCTGTATTTAATTGCAGACGGAATATCGGGCACTGCGCCAAACATTACTCTGAAAAAAAGCACAATCGCAAAAGCCTGCGCCGTAGATATAAGCAGCGTTTCGGTCAGGGCTTCAATGAATGCAGAGGTTCCCATAATTTTATCGTTTTTGGATCTGTTCTAAGTATTCGCGTATAAGCTCTATTTCTTTGGGAGACGATTTTTTGCTGTCCAGCGCCTGCATGACCAGCTGAGCGGGTGAGCCGTTAAACACTGTGTCGATAATCTTACTCAGGAGGTTCACCTGAGTGTCTTTCTGACTGATCAGCGGCCTGTATATATGCGTGCGGGAGCTAACGTCCCGAGCAACCAATTCCTTCTCATGCATGATTTGCATCAGCTTAAGGGTTGTAGTATAACCAACTTCCTTGTCTTTGTTTTTCGACAACACTTCATTCACTTCCCTCACTGTGGCGCTTTTAAGCTCCCAAAGTATCTGCAGGATTTCTAGTTCACTATCTGTTAGTTTGCTGGTCATTATGATGTACGAATGATTTCGTATGTAATTATACGAATGATTTCGTAAATAAAAAAGCGATCCTTACAATTATTTATTTTTTGTGTACATTGCTGTAACATCTGTACACTATTCACTAATCAATTTTATTCCATGGCATCTTTGAAAAAATCTTTTCCGGAGTTGGTGTATCTCAACGGTGATTGGCTGGCCCACGACAAAGCGTTTGTTTCTGTTTTCGACCGCGGATACATGCTCGGTGACGGAATTTATGAAGTGATCCCTGTTTATAACGGACAGCCGTTTGCCGTCGAGGGGCATATGCTCCGCTTTCAGGCAGGACTGGACGCTGTCGGGATTGGATTTGACGTAGACGACTTGCGCCCGCTGTTGCGCCAGTGCCTGGAACGCTCCTCTCTGCATGGCTCTGATGCTGCAATTTATATACAGGTGACAAGGGGGGTGGCACCTCGTACACATTTTTTTCCTGAGGATGTAAAGCCCAGTGTTCTGCTTTATGCGTACCCAATCACATTGAGGGGGTTCGAGAATAAGCTCGCCAGTGTGATGATTTCCGAAGATATACGTTGGCACAGGTGTGATATCAAATCCATTTCTTTGATGGCGAACGTCAGAGCAAACAACGAAGCGCACAGGCAGAGCCTGGCAGAGAATCTTTTATCAAGGGAAGGCTATATCACCGAGGGATCACACACATCCGTCTTCTTCGTTAAAAACAATACGGTGTACACGCATCCTGAAGGCCATCATATATTGCCGGGTATCACCAGGAGAGTGGTCATTGACCTTTGTGGAGATTTGGGTTTAAAGCTTAAAGAAGAGGCTGTCCAAAGTGATGAAGTTAGAAACGTGGATGAAATTTTTCTTACCGGGACCACCGTTCAGATCACCGCTGTTACCTCTGTCCACTTAGACGGGAATGAAGTGTTCCGGACCCAGGATGCAGGTCCCATCACTAAAATGCTTCAAACTGCATTTATCGGGAAAGTTGCGGCTGAGACTTAGGCAACGCATTAAGGACTCTTATCGCTACCACCCATCTTTACCACTAAAGGATTACTGTAATCACGCCACATGCGTTCTATAAAGCTCGTATCCGCTTCACCGTCGTAAACGATAAACCGATATCGGGCGATGTATGGTTTTCCCGGTTCTATGCTAAATTCTCCGGCTTGAGAAGGTGCGAAACTGATATAAGGTTCTTTCGGGTGTATCCTTAGCGGTTGCGGAGCCCTGAAATTATCAGGGTGAGACAGAATGGTGATCCCCGTCTCCTGACCGCCTGCATGTCCGCTGACGCGTATCCAGTCCGCAGCCGTGGCATTCCCTGCTTCCCGGTTTTTTCCTGCTGACGTAAGGAAGTTTGCATTACCGGGTCCGTTCCATTCCCCATTACCTCGGAAGGCAATACCACCATATATATGATAAAGTAGCTTGAGCGGATCCGCCGTCGCACATTGTTGCCTCAACTCTACGTCAAACAGATAATAGGGCTTTTCCGTACCAACGAGATTAAAGACGCGGACAACGAAGTCTTCATCCAAGACCTTCGTATTGGGTATTGCAGTCTTATCTATATAGCTGTTCTTCGCTGAAATCAACGCTAATACGGAGCCCGATTGAATTCCGGTAATTCCCTCGAAAAGTACCGCACCAGTATTATCGTCTACATTCCAGAAATCTGGCTTGTTTCCGCGGAACGAAGTTTTCGTCCAGGCTGCCCATATTCCATGATGATGCTTGTGATCTGAGGGATAATCATCCGTAATTTGCAGGCCGCCGGGCGAAAGTACAGGATGCACATATCCGCCTCTTCTGTAGATCGGGGCAACGCCATCTGGCAAAGGTGCCTGGCCAGTCTGAAAGCCGAGAACTTGTTTCCCCGCAAGCATCACTTTATGATCCGTTGCCGACTTAACCACTGTTATATCGGACTGTCTTTTTTTTACTTTCGTCAGTGTAAGATCCTTCTTCTCGCCTGCATTAATGTCAATGATACTGATGGCTTCGCCGCCAGGCAGGATCTGAACAGGGTATCTGGTATTACTCTCGCGGTCAACCAGCTCGAACTGTGCCTTATCGGTTGAGTGCTTGTATGGGAAGCTTACTATACTGTTTTTCCTGGCGTCTCCGTTGTTGGATACAGTGATACGGAAGGCCTTTTGTGCGAAGCTCTGCGCCGATGAAAACAGGAAAAATAGTGTAACAAATCTTTTAAACATCTTAGGAATCGGTCTTAATAAAGGAACTTTCTTAATTTATCCCTTAATTTGTTAAATATAAATAACATTATGAACAATCTAAGAAGAGTTATCGTGATGGCCGTCGCGGGCGTAATGCTGTCTGCTAACCTGCAAGCCCAGGATGTGAAGCTACCTGCTCCGAGCCCTGCTCAAACAGTTACCCAGGAGTTTGCACTTTCGAATATTTCGTTAAGTTATTCCAGACCGGCAGTGAAAGGAAGGACGATCTTTGGAGATCTGGTTCCTTACGGACAAGTTTGGCGTACAGGGGCTAATTCACCTACAAAGATTAAATTCGCTGAGCCAGTATCCATCAATGGTCAGGCTGTACCTGCAGGAGAATACGCACTATACACGATACCGTCAGAAAACCAGTGGACATTTATCTTAAGCAAAAAGCTTTCTCTATGGGGAGCTTCAGGTTATCAGCAGTCTGACGATCTGATGAGGTTTACCGCTACGCCACAGCGACTGCCTATGAACGTGGAGAATTTTACCATTCTTTTCTCCAATCAGACGGCAAACACAGTAGAGATCCAGCTACTATGGGCAAATGTTGCAGTAGGTTTTACGGTAAAGGCTGATATAGATGACCGGATCCTTGCATCCATTGATCAGGCCATGAAGGGTGAGAAGAAACCATATTTTCAGGCGGCAAGCTACTACTTTGAGAAGGGGCTTGATATCAACAAGGCCGCGACCTGGGCTACTGAAGCTGTAAAGGCACAGCCAGACGCGTTTTGGGTGGAGCATCTTCAAGCCAGGATCTTACTCAAAAAAGGAGATAAGAAGGGTGCGATAGCTGCTGCTCAGCGCTCTATGAAGAAGGCCGAGGCTCAGCAGAACCCTGACTATGTCGCTTTAAATAAGAAACTGATTACCGAAGCAGGCAAATAAAAAACTTCAGCTGCGTCAGACTAGTGCTGGCGCAGTTGATCTTAATATTCCCCTTTTGTCCGGCAATCGACGTATTCCGGGTGATTAATTTAATTTTTGTTACCTGCTTCTGAAACCGGCACTCTGGTCATTTGCTTGGGAAGCAGTATTTCGGCGAGAATACCCAATACGACCACCAGCACACAGCCTAGTACGTTCAGCCAGAGATAAGCCATTATTTCGTAGTAATAGGCCAAACATACCAACACCTCAGCGAATACCGCTGCCACGAAAACGGCATTCCCTTTGACCCGTTTCACATAGAAGGCTACAACAAAGATTCCCAGAATGGTCCCATAGAAGAGTGAACCCAGTATGTTCACTGCCTCAATCAGATTTCCCATTTTTCCGGCATATAGCGCCATGCCGATACTGACCAGTCCCCAGCCAACTGTACTGGCTCTGGAGAACCGGAGATAGTTCTCTTCACTGGCGTTAGGGTTGATCAAACGCTTATAAATATCTACCGAAGTGGTAGAGGCCAGGGAATTAAATGCGCTGGCTATAGAACCCATAGAGGCCAGGAAGATGATCGCAATTAGCAGTCCGACCAGCCCCTTCGGAAGATGCTGTGTAACGAAAGTCAGAAAAACATAATTCGAATCGTTGGTATCGGCTTCCTTATTGTTCTTCTTCATCAAAGCAGTGGCCTCCTCCTTGGTTTTTTCCATCGCCTGGTTCGACTCTTTGATCTGTTCCCTCAGTTGCGGATTCCCGCTATTTTCAGCGAGAAGCGTAGCATATTTCCGCCGTTCCTGAAACTGCGCCTGATATCGCTCATCCAGTTGACTGTATTCTTCACCGAGCGGAGATTCAGCAATGCGCTTTACCTCATAACTATTAAAGAACAGGGGAGGCTGATTGTACTGATAGAAAGCAAACACCAGCACACCGATCAGGAGGATAGAAAACTGCATAGGGATCTTCACCACGGCATTCATGATGAGTCCCAGCCTGCTCTGGTTGACAGATTTCCCGGTAAGGTACCGGCCTACCTGGGACTGGTCAGTACCAAAGTAGGAAAGCTGCAGAAAGAAGCCTCCAAGAATACCGGTCCACACCGTGTATCGGTTGTCCCAGTCAAAATTCCAGTCGATAACGTTCATCCGGTCCATGCTCCCAGCGATATGCAAGGCTTTGTTCATGCCTACATTCTCTGGTAAGAGCATAACGACGACGATCCCCGCTAAAAAGAGTCCCGAAAAGATGATGCTCATCTGCAGAAGTTGGGTATAAGATACCGCCTTAGTGCCGCCGTAAACGGTGTATATGATCACCAGGCCTCCGGTAAACAGGGTTGTATAGAGTGTATCAATCTGCAGTATGGTCGACAGAATAATAGCGGGAGCATAGATAGAGATGCCCGTAGATAATCCCCTTTGTATCAGGAATAAAAAAGCAGTAAAGGCCCTTGTCTTAAGGTCGAAGCGCTGTTCTAAATATTCGTAGGCGGTATATACCTTCAGCCTGTGAAATATCGGCACAAACGTAATACAGAGAACAATCATCGCAAGGGGTAACCCGAAATAGAACTGCACAAATCTCATCCCGTCGGAGAAGGCCTGTCCTGGTGCAGACAAAAACGTAATAGCGCTTGCCTGAGTCGCCATCACCGACAGCCCTACGTGATACCATGGCAACGACTGATCTCCCAGAAAGTAATGGTCCATATTCTTGCTGCCACTGCTCTTCCATACCCCATAGATAACGATGGAAGCCAATGTTATTCCAAGAACAACCCAATCAATTAAGCTCATGAGTAAATGTTAGTTATCACTGAAAATGCGGCTATAAGAAAAATGAGCCAAAAAACTATGATCAGGTAGAACTGCTTCCACGATCGTATGAAAGGTGGAAGGCCTTCATTATTCTCTTTCATTTCAGTGGGAAATAAGGTTTACAAACAAACGGTAGGCACCAGGTACCCCTGCAGGCAGCTGTCTGAAGAAAGACAGACCGGTATAAACAAACCTCCCTTTCCCATAATCTGCCACAAATAGAGCTCCCGTATTTTCAGCTTCGCCCGTATCACGCATCGAAAGCAGCGATTGGTATCTCGGGTCTATTGATCCACCAAAGTATAAGCCTCGTTCCTGCACCCAACCGTCGAAGTCCCGAGCGGTGATCTTATTGGGATAATTGAAGATACGGTGTGCCGGATTAAGGATGTTAACAGTTGCATCTTCCTCGGTTACCCGGTTACGTGTAATGGAAAAAGGGTAGGGACCGATATCATTCAGCATCAATGGCTGACTCACGTTATATTGAACAAGCAGTACGCCACCGTTCTCTACATATTTTAACAGCTTGTCATTGATATATTTGATAGCAGGCGAAACATTGTAAAGGCGAATACCTGCAACAATGGCATCAAAAGAGCTTAAGTCGACGTTATCCAGCGATCCTGCGTTCAACATCACCACCTCATATCCCAATTGCTTGAGCGACTCAGGGATGAGATCCCCGGCTCCGGGGATATATCCGATTTTATTGCCTGCTTTCTTAGCTTGTAGCCGTACCAGATTCATTGCCGCTTCAGGGAACCAGGTTGTGGTCGGAATATGATCATACTGGATGCTGCTCATCGCCTTACTCCATGTGCTTCCTCCGGCGTTTAGTTCGGCAGTTAGCTGTCCCGACAAGGCCGACTGACCGGGTTTTACCGTAAATCTGAACATTCGCTCTTCACCTTTGCTCGTCATCTCATAGGGAAGGGATTTCGGACTTGAGGTCCAGCCAGAGGGCAATTTGAGTCGTAAATCCCCTTTGGCGGCTCTGCTGAATGACTTCAGCTTAACTTCCAGGGGCCGGGCCTCATCACCGGTATAAAGTAAACGGGAGCTTTGAAGCGCGACAACCACGGGTGGAGTAACCTCCAGCTTGCGGTAAACCTCGCCCCGTACAGGATCCGTGAATTTATAAACGGCAGGCCTGCTGTATGAAATCTTCTGTCCTTGAATGTGAAGGTCAATTCTGATCACAAGCGGCGCGGCGCTTTCCGCCATGCCAATATCTTTTCTGTTACTGATTTTATATTCGCCTATCGGATGTGCATGCTCCAGCCAATAAGGCTGACTCAAGCGCGATGCTTTCACACTCCCTTCCAGAGACTCCATCCGGTTATACGACAGGGAAAGCTTTTGTTCTGATTTCCCGCTAATGAACGGAACGACCGCTGCGCCATCTTGATATCTGGAGATTGCCTGAACTCTTAGCGGGATGCTGTCTGTGATCGAATAGGCCGGTTCAGATGCATACACTTCGAACCATGTACCGCTCGTCGCCAGTATAAGATCGGCTACTTCGGCCATTTTTAGCTTCTTTAGCATCTCATCCTGAACGCCCGATATCAGTTCGTAGAGCCTGAGCAGTGCAGGTACCGATTTTTCCGGTGCCTCGATCCGGTATTCACGGTTGATCTCCGTAACGAGCTTAGCTATTGCAGCACCGTTGGGCCCAGCGACCCAATTGGCCTCCCTGCCATCCAGCAGGTCCTTCTTTGCAGGCTGCCCAGCTAACAATTCGAAGTATTCAAACGATTCACCTCGTTGTTTGGCCACACCAAATCCCTGTGATTTATGCTGTGATCGGCTCTCTGAAGCAATTTCGCCATAAGACTGCCCCAGGAGGGTATTGTATTGTCCCACATTGATCTTCAGCTGATCTTCGCTTGTCGTATTATTTCCACCAAAATTGAAGGTGTTCCATAAGATTCGGTGTGACTTCCAGGGCTTCACATAAGAAAGCTGCTCTGGGAAAGCTGCAGGATCCGCTGCTGCTTTAAATGCTTCAATCGCCAAAATTGCCGAGGCGGAATGATGCCCGTGTCCAGCTCTGGCATCCGGTGGAAAGCGTGTTATAATAACGTCAGGCCTGAAATTGCGAATAACCCATACCACGTCTGACAGGATGCTGTCTCTATTCCAGATCTTGAACGTCTCTTCCGACGTCTTCGAGAAGCCAAAATCATTAGCACGGGTGAAAAACTGCTCGGCTCCATCTATGCTTCTTGCCGCCAGGAGTTCCTGCGTGCGAATCAGTCCGAGCTCTTCCGCTTGTTCTGTACCGATCAGATTTTGCCCTCCGTCTCCTCTAGTCAGGGAGAGATAACCAGTTCGCACCTTGCGCTCCGTTGCCAGATAAGACAACAGGCGTGTGTTTTCGTCATCCGGATGAGCGGCGATATAAAGCACGCTGCCGGTAACAGCGAGCTTCTCGATGCCCAGTTTAATTTCTGATGAAGAGAGCTGCACGGAGGTCTGACCTAGGGCGAGGGACGAACAAAGCAGAAAATTGCAGACAAGAAAAATAAGTTTCATTTTATGGTGTAGTAGGGGGGTAAATTTAATGCCTTCGATTATACCTAACCATGCAATGTCTGTAAAAAAGATGATTGATATACCCATATTTCATTAAATATCTCTTTTTTGAAGAATTACGTTAGATAAATTTTTAGTTTTATGGAAACGATTAACTAATATAACCTAAAATACCAACGTTGGCGTAAGCCCAAAAACTAAATTCTTTCATGAAAAATCCATTAAACCTACTGATCGTATTGATTCTGGTGGCAACCGCGTCCTGTAAGTCCCCGAAAAAAACTGACTATACTTATGTCTTTCAGGATCCGGAAAAAAGCATCGAAGTCCGGGTGGATGATCTTGTTTCAAAGCTAACCTTGGAAGAGAAGGTAGCACAGATGCTGAATGCGGCGCCTGCTATTGAACGCCTTGGTATACCGGCATACGACTGGTGGAACGAAGTGCTTCATGGCGTTGCGCGTACGCCTTACAAGGTGACCGTGTTTCCACAGGCAATCGGTATGGCCGCGACATTCGACACCTTGTCTTTGTTTCATATGGCCGACTATTCTGCTCTTGAAGGCAGGGCTATATACAATAAGGCGATCGCTGATGGAAAAGAGGGCCAGCGCTATGTCGGTCTTACCTATTGGACACCGAACATCAACATTTTCAGGGATCCACGCTGGGGCAGAGGACAGGAGACTTACGGAGAGGATCCTTATCTGACGGCTATGTTGGGTAAAGCTTTCGTCCATGGTCTGCAGGGCGACGATCCTAAGTATCTGAAGGCCGCCGCCTGCGCCAAACACTATGCTGTACACAGCGGTCCGGAGCCATTGAGACATGTTTTTGATGTCACAGTAAGCAAGTATGATCTGTGGGACACCTATTTGCCCGCATTTGAAGAGTTAGTTGTCCGCGGGAAAGTTGCAGGTGTCATGTGCGCTTACAATGCCTACCAGGGTCAGCCATGTTGTGGAAGTGATTTGTTGATGACGGATATCCTCCGGAACCAATGGAAATTTGATGGTTATGTAACATCAGACTGCTGGGCGATTGACGACTTTTATAAAAATCACAAAACTCACCCTGACGCAGTAAGTGCATCAGCAGATGCCGTGATGCATGGAACAGATCTCGACTGCGGAGAGGAAGCCTATAAAGGGCTGGTGCAGGCAGTAAAAGAAGGTAAGATAACCGAAAAACAAATCGACGTTTCCGTGAAGCGCTTGTTTACCATCCGTTTCAAGCTCGGTATGTTCGACCCGGTTTCCATGGTTAAATACGCACAAACTCCGGTTTCAGTATTGGAAAGCGAACCTCACCGCGCTCATGCGCTAAAAATGGCTCAACAATCGATTGTACTATTGAAAAATCAGAATAACGTTCTTCCTTTAAGCAAAAAGTTGAAGAAGATCGCTGTACTCGGACCAAATGCCGATAATGAGATCTCGGTTCTTGGAAACTACAATGGAACTCCCTCAGAAGTGGTAACCGCCCTGAAAGGTATAAAGAGCAAGCTGGGATCAGGTACCGAAGTGGTTTACGAACGCGCGACTACATTTACGAAAGACACGTTACTTGTTTACAGGGATGTAACTGCGCAATACAGCCTTGATGGAAAGAAAGGTGTGAAAGCGGAATATTTCAGCAATAAAGAGCTGAGTGGCACGCCTGTCGTCAGCCGTATGGAGCAGGATATTAACCACAGTTGGCAGGAGGGTGAAACGGTAGTAAACCAGATGAAAGCCTACAGCTTCTCAGCACGTTACACCACAGACTACAAAGCAACAGAGACCGGAATCATCACTTTTGAAGTTGAAGGTGATGACGGCTACCGCTTCACTATCGATGGAAAAGAGGTGCTGAATGCCTGGACAAGAAACCGCTGGGGAGCGAAAAGCTTTAAGCTCCAGACAGAAAAAGGCAAGAGCTATCGTTTAGTTATCGAATATTACCAGGATGGCGGTAAAGCTTCTATAAAGCTTCGTGCCGGCGATTTTAAGAAAACAAACTTTCAGCAATTGGCAAACCGTCTGAAAGACGCAGATGCCATCATCTACGTGGGAGGTATTTCGCCGCAGCTTGAAGGTGAAGAAATGAAAGTGAACGAGGTAGGCTTCGATGGAGGAGACCGTACTTCCATTTTGTTGCCTGGTGTGCAGACCGAAATAATGAAAGCGCTTCAATCTACCGGCAAACCTCTTGTGTTTGTAATGATGACAGGCAGTGCCATTGCTACCCCTTGGGAAGCTGAAAACGTTCCGGCAATTGTTAATGCCTGGTATGGCGGACAGTCTGCCGGTACCGCAATAGCAGACGTGCTTTTTGGCGACTACAATCCGGCAGGCCGCTTACCTGTAACATTCTATGGAAAAGATTCAGATTTGCCTCCTTTTAACGATTATTCTATGACTAATCGTACTTACAGGTATTTTACCGGAAAGCCTCTGTTTGAGTTCGGTCATGGCTTAAGCTACACAAACTTCACTTACGATCAGTTGAGTATTCCGGCTAATGTGAAATCAGGAAACAACGTTTCTGTCAAAGTTCGCGTTACGAATTCAGGAAGCCGCGATGGCGACGAAGTCGTTCAGTTGTATCTTTCGCATGACAGCAAAGATAAAACCGCTTTAAGATCACTAAAGGGATTTAAACGGGTATCTCTTAAAAAAGGAGAGAGCCAGGTTATATCCTTCACCCTCAATCCTCAGGATCTGGCTATTGTTGGTGAAGATGGAACTGCCCGCCAGCCTAAAGGAAAGGTGTTGATCACTGCAGGAGGAAGCCAGCCAAACCAAAGTGCAATCAGCCAGAAGAAGGTGGCTCAAAAAGTGTTAACAGTTCTCTAGTTTAAATGACGAACAAGAAGGGTCTGTGATGTAAATCGCAGGCCCTTTTTCTATTTAGTGGCGTCTGCTTCCGAAGCTTTCGCGGAGAAGCCCAAGACTGCTCAGAGCTTATTACTTCGGAATGTCTCCGGAAGAGTGTAATGCCGAACCTGTCCAATTCCTCTTTCGTCGTAAGGGTTAGACCGTTTACGGTCCGATATTAAAAAGGTGTTTTTCGTATAAGATATGCTCTTCTCCGCTTAGGATGCGTTTATATGCAGCCGATAACGTGTGGCCTCTATTGCTCCCTCATACAAAGGCGATGGAAGCCGAGTATGACGGAGCTATGATTTCAGCACCTGGTTTACTTCATGCGACATCCTAATTAATTTGTCATAAAATAGAGCTGTAGATTGAGTTTACAATTTAGTATTTAGGTTTGTATAGTAAAATCGCGTTTATATGGAATCTATAAAAGGAAAAATAGCACTGGTCACCGGAGCTGGTAAGGGTATCGGCAAAGCAATAGCTTTAGCCCTGGCCACAGAGGGTGTAGATGTAGGCTTAATAGCAAGGACGGAAAGTGACCTTCAAAGCCTTGCCAAGGAAATCGAGGGGAAAGGAGTAAAGGCTGCCATCGCAGTAGCGGATGTTAGCAGTATCGAGTCGGTTAATACCGCTGTTACAGCCATTCAAGAGGCTCTTGGAAATGTTGATATATTGATAAACAATGCCGGCATCGCTAAGTTCGGGAAGTTTCTGGATCTGGAACCAGAGGAGTGGGAAGCACAGGTAAAAGTGAACCTATTCGGGGTTTATTATGTAACCCGCTCTGTCATACCGCAGATGATCGAAAGAAAAACAGGTGATATTATAAATATTTCATCTACTGCAGGTTTAAAAGGTGCAGCCACGACGAGTGCTTATAGTGCTTCCAAGTTTGCCCTCTTAGGTTTGACAGACTCGCTGATGCAGGAGATGCGCAAGCATAACATTCGCGTAACGGCACTTACCCCGAGCACAGTTGTAACCGATCTTGCGAAAAGTTCAAACCTGATTAATAATAACGAGGAGCGCGTGATGCATCCGGAAGATATCGCGGAGCTCATCATATCTCAGCTAAAGCTGAACCGACGGGTGTTTGTAAAAGACTCATCAATGTGGTCGACGAATCCTTAGAATATCTGAGCATTTAATAGAAAAAGGAGCTGCCCCGGGCAACTCCTTCTCTATTAAATTAACTATACAGTACCTCTCGTGGGGTGAGGCTTGAGTTTAGTCAGATCTTTTATCTTGACTACCTTGCCCTTGTCTATACTTTGCCTGGCGGCAATACCTACCAGAATGGACATGGCACCATCACGGCTACCGGCCCCTTGCTTGTAAGGATCGGGTCCGGGATTAAACAGTTGTTTTCTCAGACGCTTATCCCCTCCGCCGTGGCCTTCCTCCGTATTGTCGATGCGGATAAATTCGGTGCCGCCGAAGTTGCGGGTAACCTGTATCTCATCATACTTTTGCATTTCCCAGGGCTGTCTTTCATGAATCCAGGCATCCAGCTTGCCCTTGGTGCCATTAAATGAAATCCGGTAACCCTCATAAGGGGAATAGGTAGTCAGTGAATAGCTTACCTGAACATTGTTAGCATATTTAATCTGAACGGCCATTTTGTCGAAAATATCGATATCTTCTTTCCATACACAACCATCGCGGTGATAGCCATCGTATTTTTCATTGTCAACGTAAAGCTGCACGAGGCGTGGACTCTTCGTTACGTCAAAATAGAATTTACACTTGTCTTTATGCGGACAAGGGCGGCAGTGTGTATGGCGAAACGAATTGTTTTTGCCATAGAACTCCAAAGAACCGTTTGCATAAACTTCTTCCGGATCAGAATTCAGCCACCAGTTTAACAGGTCGAAATGATGTGTTGATTTATGGACGAGCAAGGAACCCCCAAATTCTCTTTTTCTATGCCATCTTCTGAAATAGTCGGCACCGTGAGAGGTATCCAGATACCAATGAAAATCTACCGATGTTACTTTTCCTATCGTGTCATTGTTAAGGAGTTCATATATTTTTTGACGGTGCGGAGAGTATCGATAATTGAAAGTAACGTAAACTTTTTTACCGGTCCTGGCCTCGGCGTCTAGAATCATCTGACATTTCTTTTCATCCGTTGTCATGGGTTTTTCGGTAATGACATCGGCTCCTGATTCGAGTCCCTTAACGATCTGCTCGTGATGGGTGCTATCAACGGTTGTAACGATCAGTATTTCCGGCTTGGTCTCCTTGAGCATCTTGTCCAGATCTACATAAGTGGGACAGCTCAAATTCATCATTTTCTTTGCTGTGGCGACCCTTCCTGAATTTTTATCGCAGAGGCCGACAAACTCGACAGTATCTGCATATTCCTCGAGAACTTCCGTTCCCCACATTCCGGTTCCCCTATGGCCGGTTCCGACCATAGCGATCTTTTTCTTGGGTGCATTTAAAGTGGAAGCAAAAAGAGAGTCTGAAAGGAGGGCAGCTGCCATTACAGTGCCGGTCTGTTGTATGAATTTTCTCCGAAGCATAATTTTATGGTTAGTAAGACGAATCTAAAAAAATGCGCGCTTAAAACAGCTTCAGGGGAATAAGAAAACTATGCAATCGATCCCGTAATAAATATATTACACCGGTACAGTTCCAGGAATCAGCGTTATGGTGCCTGTCCAATCCTGGCGCGGATTTTTTCGGCGCATTTGAGGACTTCAGCAAGGATTTCTACGTTTTCAATACCTTTATTCATATTAAACGTGGTCAAACGGGAAACGGTCAGACATGCGGTAACGCCCTGAGCGGTAATTGACACGGGAACCGCAATGTCAACAACGCCTTCGGCAAGCTCACTTCGTTTAATATAGTAACCATCCGATTTGATCTTCTTCAGCGTATCGAAAAAAGTCTTTCGCTGGCTCGCATTCAGATCATCCACGTTGTTTTCTTGTAGGCTTTCCCTTAGGACAGAATCAGACATATAAGCCAGAAATACCTTTCCCGAGGCGGTAAGAGAAAGAGGGAATGTATTTCCTTCTTCAACGGATAAGGCTATTGGCTCCGGACTCTTTGCGTGCATGATGACAAGCACTTTTCGCATGTATAGAATGCTCATATGACAGGATTGACGAATCTGATAAGCTAATTCTTCAACGGGATACTGGGCGGCCCTGCGCAGTTCATCAATTGGTGAGTGGCGATGAGAGAGATGATAAAGCTTTAGAGAAAGGCGGTACTTTCCCGAGATCTCGTCTCTTAGAATGTATCCTCTGCTTTCCAGGGTGGTTAACATTCTGTAGATCTCGTTTGGCGTTTTATCTATTCCGGCGGCAATATCCGTCTGCGACTGAGGCGTCGACTGCGATGACAAGTACTCTAGTATGTCGAGCCCTTTGTCTAATGCCGGCGCATTGTACTTACTTTCTTTTTCTTTCATCGGGAGCGGTTTAGGATTACAAACATACAAATAGGCGCATTATGTTTTAAAAAACTCCGGCTGAAGATTATTAAAAATCTATTTTTATATATGAAATAACTATTTATATTTGAATATACATCAACTAACTATTTCATTACATCTAATAACGGGGAATAATTATGAGAAAAAACTAGTGTAGATCTTCCAAAGAGACTACCGGACTCTACCGGGTTATTATTAACTAACCAACAATCATTTTAATCATGCAAACTTTCAAACTAACTCTAACTAGTTGGGGAAGGCTATGTTTAGCGGTATCGTATCTGCTTATCCATGTCTGTTATTCTAGTGCTGGCTATGCACAGACCCCTGGTTCATCACTCATTTCAGGAAAAGTAACCGCTGAAGACGGCGAGGAATTGCCTGGCGTAAGTGTCAAAGTGAAGGGAACGGCCCTCTCAACCGTATCCGATGCCAACGGTAATTTTAAAATCTCCTCATCGGGAAATGCAACACTTGTCTTTACCTATATTGGTTTTATTACACAGGAAGTACCCATCCAAAGTCGTACTTCGATTAACGTTCGGCTACAGACGGATAGCAAAGCTTTGGATGAGGTTATTGTGGTCGGTTACGGTACACAACGCAAGGTTAACCTTACCGGATCTGTAGCGTCTGTTACCGGTAATACCCTTACACAGAGAGCGGCACCAAATGCAGCTTCTCTTTTGCAGGGGCGCGTAACCGGACTTCAGGTCACCCAGAATTCATCAGAGCCAGGTCGCGACAATCCCAGCTTTCTGATAAGGGGTCGTGGATCGTTCAGCGGAGGAACAGCCAACGAACCTTTGGTACTGATTGATGGAGTGACAGGGTCTTTCGGTAATTTGTCTCCCGATGATATCGAATCGGTTACCGTTTTAAAAGACGCCGCATCTGCATCTATCTACGGAGCACGTGCAGCCAATGGTGTCATCTTGGTTACGACGAAACGAGGAAAGAAAGGGCAGACAGTTATCAGTTACCGGGGAAACGTGGCCAGGCATACGCCTACCGCTTTACCTGATCTGATCACAAATTCAGCGGAATATATGGAAATGTTCAATGCCGCCGCTATCAGACAGGGGCTTCCTGCAAGCAGCCAGTTTGCGCAAGCTGAAATAGAAAAATACCGGAATGCAACGGACAGAAACCTGTATCCGAACTTCGACAACGTCGACTATTACATTAATCCTGCGACAGTAACCAACCATAGTGTTTCTGCTTCAGGCGGATCAGAAAAGAGTACGTTCAATTTATCATTGGGATATCTCGACCAAAACGCAATGATAAAAGGTTATAAGTTCAAAAGATACAATGGCTTGCTTAGTTATACCAACGATATAAGCAAAGTTGTTACGATCGGGACCTCGGTCAATGCCACCTATAAAGACAGAAATGAACCTCCCTTCACCGGAGAAAACATCACACTGGCCATTTACGCAGCAGGACCATTATATGGCCCATTCCTGCCTGACGGCAGTGGCAGGATTGCTTCAAAAGCATACGCTTTTGAAGGCAGGAACCGTAATCCACAAGAATACTATGCCATGGGAAACCAGAGCACTAAAGAGTACAATCTTAACGGACAGGCATTTATTGACGTAAAGCCATTTAAAGGTTTGACCTGGACTACAAAGGTTGCGATGAACTATGTTGATGAGTACTATAAAATGTACCAGAAAAATTATGACGCTTACCTCTTTCAAAAGGAATCAGGGAATGCCGACTATACCCGTAATACCTTTGGCCCCGATATTCTTGGTGTAACCGATCAATATTCTAAAGTACTGAATCCAACAATTTATTCTACCGCGACATATAATACTACTATAGCGAAGGATCACAATGTTCGCTTTCTGGCAGGTTATGAGCAGTTATTTTACAAAAATCAGAACCTTAGAGGCCGTAGGATAAATACTGTCGCTCCGGCGCTGACAGACCTTACCGGATATCTGCCGGGTCAGGAACAGCTCTACTTTAGCCATCCAAGACTTCCGTCGCTGCAAGCGCCTTCAGAATGGGCTATGCGGTCTTTCTTTGGAAGTGCCAACTATAACTTTAAAGGGAAATACTTATTGGAAGTAAACGCACGATACGACGGAACATCGAAAGTGTCGCCTGATTACCGCTGGGGTTTCTATCCATCAGTTTCAGGGGGTTGGATAGTTTCTGAAGAAAGCTTCGTTAAGGACCGTTTTAGCTGGTTGAGTAACTTCAAATTGAGAGCATCGTATGGAATACTCGGTAATCAGGACGTAGGAACCTATTTATACCAGGACAATCTGGTGATCAACGATATATTCTATCCATTCGATAATAACACCCTTCAGCAGGGTGCTGTGAACAATGTGTTTCGCGATCAGAGCCTGAGATGGGAGTCGACTAAAATGCTTGACCTGGGTCTTGATCTGGACATTAAGAACGGTCTGTTGGGACTTACATTCGATTGGTTTGATAAGACCACGTATGACATTCTGGCGATGCAGCCTATTCCGGCAAGTCTCGGTTTAACCGCGCCTACGCTTAATGACGGGAGGATGCGTAACCGGGGTATCGAGCTGGGCCTTACTCATCAAAACAGAATTGGTGAAGTTAGCTACGGCGTAAACGGACTTATATCTACGGCAAGAAATCAGGTGCTGGACATACGGATTCCGGCGGAGTCAGGGGCAAACATCAGAAGAATCGGATTACCTTATGACGCACATTACCTCTATGTATGGGACGGCATCTTCCAGGTAGAAGACATCGGCAATCCGAACGTTCCGAAACATGCGTTGAACATGAACCCTAAGGCCGGCGATCTTAAGATGAAGGATCTGAACGGCGACGGCGTGGTAGACGTAAATGACAGGCAGGTGGTCGACGGATATTATCCGGATTTCTCGTATTCATTCGGTTTTAATGTAGGTTATAAGGGTTTCCAGTTGAATGGTTTCTTTCAGGGCGTAGAAGGTATTAAGAGCCGCGTGAACAATTGGGGCATCGATCCATTTATGCAAGGTACTGCACCGACTACAAAGTGGAGGGATGCATGGACACCCGAAAACAGGAGCAACGAACTTCCTGGTATCTACATCGCCGGTTACTCCGGTGTAGCAAGCTACGGCAGCTCCACCTATTACCTGCAGGACGCATCATACCTGAGACTGAAAAATATCATGCTGTCTTATGAGGTGCCAGTTTCTTTTGCGAAAAAAGTAGGAGCTAAAAATCTGGGGGTTTATGTATCTGCAGACAACCTTTTCACCATTACCAAATACGAAGGTGGTGATCCGGAACGCGCCAGCCCAACTGGGAATTACGCCCAATATCCTCAGGCGAAGATTTATAACGTAGGACTTAATGTAAAATTTTAAAAGACTGCCATGCGACATACATTTAAAATAGCCTGTGTGCTTACTGCCAGTATTTTACTGGGAAGCACCGCATGTAATGATGATTTTTTAGACCGGAACCCATTAAACAGCGTTTCGAGCCAGATATTCTGGGCTTCGGAAGCTGACGTTCAAACAGGTCTTGCCGGAGTATATTCACGGCTTCAGCAGAACTTCCTCGGATACGAACGCGTGTACCTGGATGGTCTTAGTGACAATGCTTATCTGGATCCTGGGAACGGAAACCAGGCTAATATGCAAATTTTAACGACAGGCGGCATTAACGCCGGTGTTACGGGTGCCATTGCAAACATGTATAGTAGCCCGTACCGTGCCATATCATCCTGTAATTATTTTCTGGATAATATCGATAAGGCTCCGGTATCGGAGGAGAACAAAAACAAATACAAAGCTGAAGCACGCTTTATTCGCGCACTGTCTTATTTCGACCTGGTTCAGTTGTTTGGTGGAGTTCCTATTTATAAGAACTACTTTAAATCGCTCGAGGAATATAAAATAGCCAAGAGCAGTCAGGAAGAGGTTTACGCCTTCATTGAGGAAGATCTGGACTTTGCGATCCAGTATCTGCCTAATACTAAATACAATGGCCATGCGGTAAAGGGAAGTGCGCAGGGGATTAAAGCCAGAGTGCTGGTTACTCAGCAGAAATGGAGCCAGGCCGTTACCGTACTGGAAGATTTAATGAGCAACTCATCGGGACTTTTTGCGCTGTCGAATAACTATGCTGCGTTGTTTACTTCGGCCGGACAAGCGAATGCGGCCGTCAATTCGGAGATTATGTTTTCCACACAGTATCTTGGTCCAGTAAATCCGCAACGTATACGCCCCGGTGCTGCGGGTATGAACATCGAGCTTGGCTGGTGGTCATTGATGCAACCGTACAAGGATCTTGCCGACGATTATGAAATGAAAGATGGGCTTCCGGCAAATGAGTCGTCATTGTTTGATCCTGCCAACCCTTATGCAAACCGGGACCCACGTCTGGATCTAACCGTCAGGCTTCCCGGAGAAGTTTGGAGAAATGCCTCCGGCGCTGCATGGACAGACAGTTATACGACCGCTACCGGTTTCCTGGTTGAAAAGTACGTTGATCTGGCAAAAGCTCCCTTCACTTCGGCCACAGCAACGACTACGGATCAGGACTATATACATCTTCGATACGCAGATATTTTACTGATGTATGCTGAGGCAAAGAACGAGGTTTTAGCGGTGCCGGATCAGTCTGTGTACTCGGCGATCAATCAGGTTCGCTCGCGTCCCGGCATCAATATGCCACCGGTAGACCAGCAGAAATATAATACAAAGGAAAAGTTACGTGATTATATACGACATGAATTCAGGGTGGAATTTGCCCTTGAGGGACAGCGTTATAACGATCTGAAGAGGTGGAAAATCGCCCATATTAAACTTCCTTTATTGAAAACTCCAAGTAATACACCTCTTGTTTTCAATGAAAACAATTATCTTTTGCCATTTGCTTTATCTGAATTACTAAATAACCCGCAACTGAAGCAGAACCCGGGCTATAATTAACATAGAACACGAGAGGGTGGTAGGAACCATCCTCTCCATTTACTTATTTTAAACATGCCAGATACAATAACGCTAAAAGGAATTACATGGAACCACAGTAGGGGGCTTGTGCCAATGGTTGCTACAGCTCAGCGATTTTCGGAACTATATCCAGGAACTGAGATATCCTGGGAAAAGCGCAGCCTTCAGCAATTTGCAGACTTCTCGATTGAAGAGCTTGCGAAAAGGTTCGACCTCCTGGTAATCGATCATCCCTGGGCGGGGTTTGCTGCTAAAAAGCGGTCAATTATCCCATTGGATGAGGTGCTACCCGATGAATTTTTAAAAAACCAACAGCAAAATTCTGTTGGCCATTCTTACGAAAGCTACACATATGACAACCATCAATGGGCACTACCTATTGATGCTGCGACGCCCGTCGCTGCAAGCAGACCTGATCTTTTAGAGAAGGCTGACACCAAGCGTCCTGAGAATTTCGAGCAGCTGCTGTCCCTTGCTGACAAAGGACTTGTTGCGTTTGCGGGAATTCCGATCGATGTGCTGATGAGCTTTTACATGTTCTGTAGCTCTTTGGGCGAGGATCCTTGTCAGGAGGAAGATAAGATCGTCTCTGAGGCTGTTGGAATGAGGGCCCTGCAAATGTTCAGGGAGCTTACCTCGCGCATAGACGTTGCCAATTTTGAAAGAAATCCGATACAGGTTTATGAAGCAATGACTCAGACTGATGAAATTGCCTATTGTCCGTTTGCCTATGGGTACTCCAATTATGCCCGGGAGGGATATGCCAGAAAAGTGCTGCACTTTCATGATATGATCAGCCTGGACGGCAAATCCAATATGAGGAGCACGATCGGAGGTACCGGTCTGGCTATTTCAGCACATTGTGCTTATATTGATGTGGCGGCACAATACGCTCATTTTGTAGCATCAGAAGAATGCCAGAGTAAGCTTTACTTCAGTAATGGCGGTCAACCGGGACACCTGGGAGCCTGGCAAAATGCTGAAGCTAACCGCCAAACGAATAACTATTTTGCGGATACGCTTCCTGCGTTGCAAAGAGCCTTTCTACGTCCGCGTTATTACGGGCATATGTACTTCCAGGATCATGCGGGCGACATCGTGCGCAACTACCTGATGAACGGCGGAGAAGAAAAATCCGTTCTGGAAGAAATGAACAAACTTTACTTAAAATCAAGAAAACTTCAGATGATATGAGCAGGCCGCTGGAAGGGTTATTAGTGTTGGAGTTTTGCCAGTTTCTCGCCGGGCCGTCGGCTGGCCTTAAACTGGCAGATATGGGTGCCAGGGTGATAAAAATCGAACGTCCGCTGAAGGGCGAAGCGGGCAGACAGCTGGCCATTAAAAATATGTTTGTTGAGGGTGATAGCTTGTTGTTTCATACCATCAACCGAAACAAGGAGTCGTACGCAGCTGACCTTAAAAATCAGGACGACCTTAATGCGGTAAAAGAACTTATTGCGAAGGCTGATGTCATTACACATAATTTCAGGCCAGGTGTAATGGAAAAGATCGGACTTGACTACGCTTCTGTAAAGGCTTTGAATTCAAGAATTATTTATGCAACCGTTACCGGGTATGGCAACGCCGGCCCCTGGGCCACTAAGCCGGGGCAGGATCTGCTCGTGCAGTCTCTATCGGGACTAGCCTACCTTTCGGGCACAGCCGATCAGGGACCTGTTCCCTTTGGTCTGTCCGTTTCCGATATCATGTGCGGCAATCATTTAACGCAGGGTATCCTCGCCGCCTTAATCAAGCGGGCCAGGACAAAACAGAGTGTGCTCGTGGAAGTAAGCCTGCTGGAGTCTACGCTTGATATGCAGTTTGAGGTCCTCACAACCTATCTCAACGACGGTAAGAAGCTTCCGCAAAGAAGCTATGTAAAAGGTGCAGGACACGCCTATCTAAGCGCTCCCTATGGAATCTATGAAACTGCCGATGGCTATTTGGCGCTTGCTATGGGTGATCTCAATAAAATTGCAGCAGCAATCGGCTGTGATATTTCTTCACTATTCACCGGTGGCAATTCTTCTTTCGACAGAAGGGATGACATTCTTGAGGCATTTTCGGAGACATTTAAAGAGAAACACACGAAAGACTGGCTTGAAATTCTCGTGCCCCTCGATATATGGTGTGCTGATGTTTTAGACTATAAAAGAGCTGTTGAACATCCAGCCTTTGGGCAGCTTGGCATCAGCCAGTCTGTTCAGGTGAGTGACTCTTTGGAAATCCGGACGACAAGAAGCCCTATCCGGATCGACAATAGGAAGCTTTTATCCTCTAAACCAGCACCGAAGGTAGGAGCACATAATAGTACACTGAATCAGGAATTTAATATACAAAATGAGACCACTTGAAGGATATCTGATCATTGATTTCGGGCAGTTCCTCTCGGGACCCTCGGCAAGTTTACGACTGGCAGATCTTGGTGCCAGGGTGATCAAAATTGAACGACCAGAGGGTGGTGATATATGCCGCTCGCTGTATACATCGAATGTGGTGATGAATGGAGATTCATCTGTATTCCATGCAATAAACCGAAATAAAGAGAGCTTTGCCGCGGACTTGAAAAATCCGCAGGACCGCGATACTATAAGAACACTCCTTTTGAAGGCGGATATTGTGATGCACAACTTCCGGCCGGGAGTAATGGAGCGTCTGGGTTTCGACTATAACAGCGTTAAAGCAATAAAGCCTGACGTTATCTATGGTGAGATCTCAGGATATGGAAGTGAGGGGGAATATAAAGACCGACCGGGTCAGGACCTCCTGCTCCAATCACTGACCGGCCTGACCTGGTTAACCGGGAACGCTGATAGTGGACCCGTAGCAATGGGGCTTTCTATTGTTGATATGCTGGCGGGAGCCCATCTGGCCGAGGGGATCCTGGCCTGCCTTTACCGTAAGGCAGTCTCCGGAGAAGGAGGTCTGGTACAGGTCAGCATGCTGGAATCAGCTTATGATTTTCAGTTTGAAACGATCACGACTTTTATGAATGACGGTGGTGAAAACCCCCAGAGATCCCTCACAAATAATGCAAATGCCTATTTGGGCGCACCTTACGGTATATACCAGACTGCTGATGGTTATCTGGCCCTTGCCATGGGATCGATTCCGGTTCTGGGGAAATTACTGGGATGTGATGCCCTGGCTAGCTACGCAGACGCTGCGGTTGCATTCGAAAAGAGAGATGAAGTTAAAAGCATCCTTGGCCAACATCTCCGAACGGATAGTACGCAAAAATGGCTTTCCATTTTGGAGCCTGCCGATATCTGGTGCGCTGACGTTCTCAACTGGAATCAGCTTTTTGAGCATGAGGGGTTCAAGGTATTGAATATGACGCAGAAGGTCAGCATGTCTGACGGCTATACCTACCAAACAACGCGTTGTCCTATCCGTATCGATGGAGAGCTGCTCACATCCGGTAAGGGGTCGCCAAAGCTAGGTCAGGATAACCAGACTATATTAACCGAATTCTCATTGTAATTACTAAACCATGCACGATACATCCAAAAAACTCAGAATAGCCGTACGTAAATTCGGTCCCTTCGAGAGGGCTATGGACATCATCTGGCAACGGTACTGCGAAAGTACAGGCTGCAACGTGGAGGTGGAAATGGTACCGATGGACTTGCATGAGCTTCACGAAACGACTATTCAGAACCGCGGACTGGAAACCGGAGAATGGGATATCGCACACATTAACACAGACTGGATATATGAGGCGTATTCTGCCGGACTCCTTGAAGACCTGAGTACGTATATAGGCAGGAAACCGCCAGTGGATTACCCCGGCGGCTGGAGTGAATCACTTCTTCAGCTACAGCAGTTCGGCGAGCATACAGCCGGCTTGCCCTTTCATGACGGTCCTGAATGCCTGGTCTACAGAAAAGACCTGTTTACAGATCCGAATGAAATGAGAAGCTATTTTGAACGTTTCGGTCAAGCACTCAAACCGCCGGTGTCCTGGGATGAATTCTATCAGATATCGCGGTTTTTTTACAGGCCGGAACAAAACCTATATGGAAGCGTGTTTGCTGCCAAGGCTGACGGTCATAACACGGTTTTTGACTTTTGTCTGCAATTATGGAGTCGTGGAGGATCGCTTACCGATCAGCATGGCAATATCCAGATTGACACACCTCAGGCTGCTGAAGGCTTAGACTTTTATAGAAAGATGCTGGGAGATAAGACGGCTGTTCATCCCCATTCGCCTGAATATGAATCTGTGAAAACAGGCATGGCCTTCGCCCGTGGCGAAGCGGCAATGATGGTTAACTGGTTCGGTTTCGCATCTGTTTGTGAGGTGTCGGACGATTCTAAGGTTAAGGGAAAAGTGGATGTAAGTAATATTCCGTGTATCAGCGGCAGTCAGCCAGCATCCCTCAATGTTTACTGGTTGTATACTGTCGGTGCAGGAAGCCGTTACAAAGAGCTTGCCTACGACTTTCTACGTTTCGCTGTAAACGCCGAAAACGATAAGAAACTGACTCTGGAAGGCGGAATTGGCTGCCGTAAGTCTACATGGTACGACGAAGAAGTGAATGAAACTATTCCTTACTACCATAAGCTTGCCGGTCTGCATCAGCACGCAAAGTCGCTGCCTCAACAAGGGGATTGGGTCCAGATTGCCAAGATCATTGATCAGACTATCTCAGACGCTTTAACGACTACAAGACTTTCGTCAGCCCTCCTCCGGGATGCGCAGGCGAAAATCGATCAACTAAAAAAACAAGAACTATGATAATACCCTATAAGCCTGATTTACCCAAAACCGTTCAGCCGATAATAATCATTGGAGCCGGAGGTATCGTAAGTGACGCCCACCTTCCGGCGTATAAAAAGGCCGGATTCTTCGTTCATGGTATTACGAACAGAACAAGAGCACGCGCCGAGAAGGTTGCCCGGGAGTTTGATATTCCAAATGTATATGATACTGTCGCCGATGCAGTGGCTCACGCACCGGCAAACGCAGTTTACGACATAACAATTATGCCCGACCAGTATGTTGAGGTTCTTACCCAGCTTCCTGACGGTACAGCAGTCCTGATCCAGAAGCCTATGGGGGATTACTTCTGGCAGGCTAAAGAGATCCTGGAGGTCTGCAGGCGGAAAAACCTTGTTGCCGCTATAAATTTCCAGTTGCGTTTCGCTCCCTTTGTTGCAGCGGCGCGATATATGATCGACCAGGGAATGATCGGAGAGCTGTATGATATGGAAGTGCGCGTTACGCTGAAAACTCCCTGGGAGCTGTTTCCTCTGGTAAAAATTCATCCGCGCCTGGAGATCCAGTATCACAGCATTCATTATATCGACCTGATCAGATCATTCATCGGAAACCCTGATACAGTATATGCCAAGACTCTGAAGCATCCGGCTAAAAGCCTTTCTTCTTCGCGGTCAACCGTTTTGATGGACTACGGAGATACCATGCATGCCGTCATCAATACAAACCATGATCATGATTTTGGTCCGCACAATCAGGAAAGTTTCATCAAGTGGGAGGGGACGAAAGGAGTTATTAAGGCGAAAATGGGGTTGCTGATGAACTACCCGGACGGTGTTCCTGACCTGTTTGAATACTGCATTCCCGAAGAAGGAACGCCACCACAATGGAAAACGATCGCGCTTGAAGGTTCCTGGTTTCCGGAGGCTTTCATAGGTACAATGGCGAGCCTGATGCGGTTTAAGGAGGGTTCTTCAGATATTCTTCACACGGGTGTAGAGGATGTCATCCAGACGATGGCTGTTGTGGAGAGTGCCTACATTTCGAGTGACCAGGGCGGTGTCAGGGTTTCAGACCAATTAAAAGATTAAGAGCAAAGACGATCAACATGTATTTTAAATCAACATTTTTCGAAGGATATACACTGGGAGATAAGCGGGTAACGCTTGGGCGAACAATTACAGAAACAGACTTTGTGGTGCACGCAGGGCACACCGGCGACTTCTTTCCGCATCATATGGACGCTGAATGGTGTAAGACCCAGCCGTTCAAGCAGCGGATAGCACATGGCACGATGATATTCAGCATCGGCATTGGGTTGACCGCTTCAGAAATCAACCCCGAAGCGATGTCAAAAGGATATGACAGGCTTCGATTCATCAAACCCGTTTTTATAGGAGATACGATTCATTCTGTGGTTACTATTTCTGACAAAGGGGATGCTAAGAAGCCAGAATTCGGGACAGTAACCGAGCACGTAGAAATTATCAATCAGCATGGCGAAGTAGTTCTCGTCTGCGATCACTTGCTGATGGTTAAAAGAAGTAACTAACAGCATAAAACATTAAACCATGTCTTTACATCATCAGCATGAGATACCCAGGGGGGCCAATTCCACTTCAGGGGGGCCCAACCTGTATCTGGTCCCTTTTATCTTGATATCCTGCCTGTTCTTCCTGTGGGGAATGGCGCATAATCTGGATTCTATCTTGATTCCGCACCTCAAAAAGGCATGCCAGCTGGACAACAGGCAATCCACTCTGATAGATACCGCGGTGTTTATGGCCTACTTTCTCATGGCGATCCCAGCGGGAGCGATCCTGAATAAATGGGGCTATAAAAACAGCATCATCATGGGCCTGCTGGTTTTCTCTGTTGGTGCTTTTCTGTTCGTTCCGGCAGCAGATACGCGTATGTACGAGCTTTTTCTCGTGGCGCTCTTCATTATTGGGTGCGGACTCACCATTTTGGAAACAGCAGCTAACCCATATGCCGCAGTTTTAGGAAAACCTGAAACCGCCTCCAACCGCTTGAATCTGGCAGCATCATTCAATGGGCTTGCCGCCATGGTAGCACCGATCATAGGATCACTGTTTATTCTTTCGGGCAAGGAATACTCAGCCGAAGAACTTGCTGCTATGCCCGATGCCAGCCGGCTTTCCTATCTTATGGAAGAAGCTGCATCTGTTAAGTTACCCTATATTATTCTTGGTAGTGTCCTCTTGCTGGTTGCAGTGCTATTTTATTTTATCAAGTTTCCGGAGGTTAAACCGCCCGCGGAAGTCATACAAAAAGAAAGAAGCTTTCTTTCGGTATTGAAGCACCGTCATCTTTCATGGGCCGTAGCGGCTCAATTCTTTTACGTAGGCGCCCAGGTTTGTGTCACCAGCTTCTTCATTCGCATGGCTCAACAAGGAGGTGGTCTGGACGAGAAAACTGCTGCGTATTATCTTGGAGTGTACGGTTTCCTGTTTATGTTTGGACGCTTCGCAGGTACGTTCTTTCTGAAATTTATCAGCTCGCAAAAGCTGCTGTCTATTTATGCGGCGGCCAGCGTGGCGCTCTGTGTAGTAGCCATCACCGGAGACGGTGCTTACGTGATCTACGCGTTGGGAGGTTTGGGATTCTTTATGTCTATCATGTTCCCCACCATTTTTGCTCTCGGCATAGCAGGATTAGGCGAGGGTACAAAAACAGGTTCATCCTGGATTATTATGGCCATTGTAGGGGGTGCGATTCTTCCATATGTGATGGGGACGATAATCGACCTCAACCATGACGACATTCAGATCGGTTATGTTGTTCCGCTCATCTGTTATATCATTATTCTCCTATTTGGAATGAGGGGTTATAAACCCTCTACTCATTAAGATCTAAATATTCGTATCATGCAAAGAGTAACAGCTAAATACTATATCGAGACACCTCTCGACCTAAACCATGCAGCGACAGTGCTCGCAGGGGAGCAATCGTCCGGAACATTCGTTGCTGTGCCGGGCGAAACGGAGGAGCTTAAACATCGCTTCGCTGCCAGAGTGGAGTCTGTCACAGTCTTAGACTCCTCAACTACACCTGCGATTCCGGGTGTAGAAGTCAAGGCCGGGGTTTATCAACGGGCGATGATCGAGGTGTCCTGGTCGGTAGAGAACTTCGGTTACAATCTCCCGGTTCTTATTTCCACCTTGCAGGGCAATCTTTACGAACTGACACAGTTCACAGGTCTTAAATTGATGGACATTGAGTTTCCGCATTCTTATTCGCAGGTTTTTGAAGGCCCTAAGTTTGGTGTCGATGGCTGCAGGAAGCTGACAAATGTCTATGACAGACCACTGATCGGTACCATCATCAAACCCAGTGTGGGTCTCAGTCCCCAGCAAACAGCAGAGTTGGTGCGAACCTTAGCCGGGGCAGACATAGATTTCATAAAAGATGATGAGCTGCTGTCGTCATCCGCAAACTCTCCATTCGAGGATAGGGTGGATGCCGTCATGCGTGTGATCAATGATCACGCAGATAAAACCGGGAAAAAGGTGATGTATGCCTTTAACATCAGCGACGATATGGACGAGATGCAGCGTAACTATGAGAAAGTGATTAGTGCCGGCGGTACTTGCGCAATGATCAGTTTAAATAGTGTGGGTATATCGGCCGCAAAGAAGATTTGTGATATCGGTGAATTGGCTATCCATGGCCATCGGAATGGCTGGGGGATGATGAACAGGCATCCTCTTCTGGGAATTGAATTTCCGGCGTATCAGAAGTTATGGCGGTTGGCAGGTGTGGATCAGATCCATGTCAATGGCATTCAAAATAAATTCTGGGAATCTGACGATTCGGTGGTTAGGTCAATTGAGGCATGTCAAAAACCTTTATTCGGAGGATATTCTGTTCTCCCGGTGGTTTCTTCGGGTCAATGGGGTGGACAAGCTCCTGAAACTTATAAGCGCACGCAGACACTTGATCTCCTATACATGGCAGGCGGAGGAATCATTGCCCATCCGGGCGGACCTGGTGCCGGAGTAACGGCTCTTCATCAGGCATGGCATGGTGCCGTTCAAGGGCTGACCGTGGCGGAAACCGCTTCTAAATATCCGGAGTTTGCTTTGTCAGTTGAGAAATTTGGGAAGAAATGATAGACTCTGAAAATAGCTTGCTGATAGCATTTTATGGTGATGACTTTACCGGCTCAACAGACGCCCTGGAATCGTTAAGTCTTGCAGGGATACAGACAGTTTTGTTCATTGACCCACCTACTAAAAGCCAGCTGGCGAAGTATGATGGACTTCAAGCAATTGGAGTGGCGGGTATGACGCGATCTATGCGGCCGGAACAGATGGAGGAGACCTTACGCAAGGCTTACTCCGAATTGCTGGAACTCAATCCGCGGCATGTGCATTACAAGGTTTGTTCCACTTTTGATTCCTCTCCGTTTATTGGAAGTATCGGCAAAGCACTTGAAACAGGGGCTAGGATTTTCGAATCAACATTTGTTCCTGTTCTCGTAGCTGCTCCAACCCTCGGCCGTTATTGTGTTTTTGGGAACCTGTTTGCGAGAATGGGGATAGGTAGCGATGGAACAATACATCGTCTGGACAGGCATCCTTCTATGATCAACCACCCGACGACGCCCTCTGAAGAGAGTGATCTTCGCCTGCATCTTCAGAAGCAAACGGATAAAGCCATCGCTCTTGTGGATATCCTGCAGATCGAACGTCCTGCTGAAGAAACCGAATTACTTGTCGAGAGGCTTGTTGAAAACGGAGCTGAGATAGTGTTCTTCGATGCAATTTACGATTCTCAAATCGAACGAATAGGTGGAATTCTTGATGCGCAAGCGACAAAAAAAACTCCACTATTTTCTGTGGGATCGTCTGGAGTGGGATCAGCCCTGGCTTCTTTCTGGAAAGAGAAAGGGCTCACTACCGCTCGGAAAGCACAGGCGCTTAGACCTTCTGACTCGCCAATCCTGGTGATTTCAGGTAGCTGCTCGCCAGTGACGGGAGGTCAGATCAAGGCGGCGCTGGCTGCCGGCTTCGCGGAAATACCTGTTGATCCGGAAGTATTCGAATCGTCAGAAAAGTACACCTCTCAAAAACAAGATTACGTAAATATGGGACGTAAATACTTAAACGAGGGCAAAAACATTCTTATACATACAAGTTGTGGTACTGGAGATGAACGGCTGCGGAGAGCAAGAAAGGCTTTCGAAATCGGCGGCTATAAGCAGTCAGACAGCGCATACTTATATGGCACCTTATTGGGGCAGATAGTCAGAGAGCTGACGGCGGCAGCTAATGTTAAAAGGATAATTATCGCGGGAGGTGATACCTCGAGCTATGCAGCCAGAGCGATGGGTATTGAGTCCGTCGAAATGATTTCAGCTTTCGCTCCAGGCGCCCCGCTCTGCCGGGCCCGAGCTCCGGGTTCGCCCCTTGACGGTCTGGAGCTAAATTTCAAGGGAGGCCAGGTCGGTAAGCCTGACTATTTTATAAAAGCATCTACAGGAGAACAAAAATAACTAACCAATTAAAACAACCAATATGAAACTTAAAACTTTAGGGCTTATTCATACATCTGCAACACTTGTACCTATTTTTCAAAAGCTATGTAGTGACCTGCTGCCGGATGTGAGTGTATTTAATATCGTTGACGACAGCCTGATCAAGGATGTCATCGCAAAAAATCAGCTGACTAACCATACAGCACGACGGGTTGTAAATCATGTTGGTTCAGCAGAAGATGCAGGTGCAGATTTGATAATGGTTACTTGTTCATCCATTGGTGCAGCAGTGGAAGCTTCTGCTAAGTTGACGAATGTACCTGTATTAAGGGTAGATCAGGCAATGGCGGAACAGGCTGTCCAAACCGGAAGCAGAATAGGAGTGATAGCTACACTTCCGACAACATTGGAGCCAACAAGTGACCTTGTTAGAAGGATGGCCCTTAGAGCAGGAAAGGAAATCGATCTGACGGCAAAGCTCTGCGAAGGAGCGTTTGATGCCCTGATGACCGGCGATCCGGAGAAGCACGACGAGATGGTATCCAAGGCATTGATCGAGTTATCGAAGAATGTAGACGTCATTGTTTTAGCTCAGGCATCTATGTCGCGGGTAGTGGAAACACTTGCACCTGAAGACAAAATTGTTCCCATCCTCGCCAGCCCCGGTATTGCTGTAGCACACATCGCAGAACTTCGAAAAGCATCGATTTATGAATAGTTTTCGAAGAATATGTCTTGCAGTCTCTCTGGTTGCGCTGATATGTCTCCTTGCAGGGTTGTTCACGGAGAATGCATCCTTGTGGCAGGCTTCAGCGGTGACACTTTCTGTGTGTCTGGCAATTGGAATCGGAGCGATATCAGCTCTGCGTAACTACCAGTATACTGCCTGGATTATTACGGCAGTCGTCGCCGGGATGATTTATCCCTCTGCCTTTTTGCAATGGGGTAATTTTGATCTGCGTAACAAGTGGGTCATTCTGATCATCATCCAGTTTGTTATGTTCGGCATGGGTATTCAGATGAGTATCCGCGACTTCGCCGGTATCGCAAGTACCGGGAAAGGAGTTTTGATCGGTCTTCTTTGCCATTTTTCCATAATGCCGCTTATGGCCGTTTTGCTTACGCAAGTTTTTAATTTCGAGACCGAAATCGCAGCGGGTATTATACTTATCGGGTCTTGTTCGAGCGGACTGGCTTCCAACGTGATGGTTTATATCGCCAGAGCTAACCTAGTTTTGTCTGTGACAGTGACGGCTTTAGCTACCTTTGTAGCGCCTTTCATGACGCCCTTATTGATGAAACTTTTTGCGGGCACAATGATTGAGGTGAAATTCGTGGAGATGATGATGGAAATTATCAAAATAATGATCGTTCCTATTGGTGCTGCTTTGGTTCATGATTACTTGAAAAACGCTGGTTTCAGTGGTCGGACATTTGTCCATAGGGCCGCACTTGTTTCAGCAGCCCTCCTTTGCATGATGCCCTTAGGACTATGGCAAATTTTAGCTAATCACTTATCTCCGGAATTTATGCAACTGATCGAAACGCTTAACTTCTTTGCGGGAGCTATAATTGTGGGCCTGCTTTATCACTATGCGACCCTGCGATTTAAAAACCTCGATGAGCTGATGCCCTATATTTCAATGTTTGGTATCGTTTATTTTACTACAGTTACGACCGCTGCAGGAAGAGACAACCTATTAAAGATCGGATTTCTGTTATTTATATCTTCAGTGATCCATAACGCAGCGGGCTATATTTTTGGCTATTACCTGAGTCGTTGGTTTGGCTTGGACAAATCTTCTTCTCGGACCGTAGCCTTTGAAGTTGGACTGCAAAATGGTGGAATGGCTTCAGGAATCGCTGGCTCAATGGGCAAGCTGGGAACCGTCGGTCTTGCCGCGGCGGTCTTCAGTCCGTGGATGAACATCTCCGGGTCAATTCTCGCTAATTATTGGAAAAGAAAGTCTTTACAGGAGGAGGAAGAGTCGCGCAAACAAGAGCTCTTTACTTCTGAAACTCGTCCGGAGTAATTTCGGGGGCAATACAATTTGAACCGGGAAGATCTGCTAAGCAAATCCTCCCGGTTTTTACATCTCTTTCCTCTGGGTCAAGAGGCCTCCTATGACGATCCCGGAAAGACCGATCACCAGGAATGTATTCCTCGCAGCCGCGTTGTCCGAAAATTTACCGAACCAGGGAGCAAGTAATGATACAGCGCCCAAGGCGATGTCAGCACCCAGGTGTGCTTTGAACGGCATGTATTTGAAAAGTCCCCATTCAGACCTCGTTACTAATGCGGAACCCAGCATAGCAGCAGCCATCAACCGTGCGAGCGTAGCTGGTTTCTTGTCGTTTTTAAAATGCAAAAGCTCAGGAGCCAGTGCCGTTAAGGGAATATACGTCCAATCCGCAATCCCGTGCGCTTTTCTTGAAATAGGTCGTTTCATAACAGATGTTTTAGATAGATAAATAGAAAACATGAGAATCGGGGGATTTGATTTTTTTCTTTTAAAATAGTGCCAGAGTATTATTAAGTGTCAATACATTTCAGATATTTGGCTGACAGTATACTCATGAACCAAAACTCAGAATCTACATTGCACCTTTATATGCTATTACTTGGTGGTAAACCAAAGGGCAGACATACAGAACAACACGATATTTTCTTTGCGATAGGAGATAGTTTGAAAGCTCTTGTCCCGGATATTAATCTTTTTTGGCCCGAGGCAAAGGGGGAACTTCATATAGATGCCTGGCGGGAGGTAAAACAGGTTGGTGCGTATAGCATTGAAGTTGTACCACGCGCTGCCATAAGCAGGGGGCAGGACACAGACCATTTGTTTTTTGTTAACCTTGGAGGCTATCAGAAAGGCCTTTTTGACGAGCCGCACTTCAAGGTGTTAACGGTACAAAAAAATATGGCCGCGGCAACAAAAGAAGCAAAGAACACTTCCTTTTACAGGGAAACTCAGTTCCCGGGAGCAAACTCGCATATCGACGATAAATACGGGCTCGACGTAGACGATATCTATGATGTTGAGGAAATACTCCCTTTATACCAAAGAGAGAAGTATGCATTGAAAATCACAGAAAGGAATTCAGAAATTCAGGATGAATACCATCTTGGATATTTTAAACTAAATAAACTACCTTGAATCACTCATTGGGTAAATTTGATCCGGGTCACTTAGTTTTTCCCGGATAACTTGTATGTTTATCTAAAATCACATGAAGATATGAAGTTTGCGAAATTACATTTGCTCCCAGCAATTATTTCTGTTATGGCCTTGACAACTTTTCAGGCTTGTAAGACTAAGAAGGCGGGGATAGGGACCAATCCTTATGGTACCGTACAGAAAGAGCCGGTAACCGAGAAACCAGAAACCGCACCTGCTCCCGAGCCGAAAAAGGCTGAACCAGTTGCTGAGCCTGTTAAAGAAACTCCGGACTTCAACTTCCGAAATATCCAGTTCGAATTTAACTCTGTAGTATTGAAAACGGTATCCTATCCGATTCTCGACAAAGCTGCGGGAGAAATGAAAAAAGACGCAAACGTCAGCTTCATCATAAACGGACACTCATCAACAGAGGGGTCTGCGGAACACAATATGTCTTTATCAAGAGATCGCGCCAATGCCGTTAAGACTTATCTGGTAAACGCGGGAGTAGGCGAGTCGAGGTTGACTACAAAGGGTTACGGAGAGACCAAACCGCTGACAAATAATGACACAGAACAGTCCCGGGCAATAAATCGCCGTGTGGAAATAGAACTGGCAAAGTAGCTCGTTAATCATTGGGTATCTCAAGAGGGTACCCAATGATTAAAGCTTGCGTTCGTTGATGTCTTTCAAGCCAAGAGGCACAAGTACTTTAGTCTTAAGATAAGTGACGCCCACAACCAGTAGTGTCATTGTCCCACCAAAAAGGACCGCCGGGACTGTTCCCATAAGTTTAGCTGTCAAGCCCGATTCGAAAGCACCAATCTCATTTGATGATCCTATAAACATGGAATTTACAGAAGAGACACGTCCCCTCATATCGTCCGGAGTCAGTAATTGCATAATAGTCGACCTTATCACAACACTGACACTGTCAAATACTCCCTCAAAAAAGAGAAATACGAGCGTTAGATAAAAATTTGTAGATAGCCCGTAACAGATAATAGAGATCCCGAAACCGCTGACAGCGAATAATAGATTTCTCCAGGGTTTGTTCATGGGTGAATGTCGTGCCATAAAGAGCATGGTTAGTACTGCTCCTAACGCAGGTGCAGCACGCATCATCCCGAACTGTTCGGCGCCCACCTGTAGCACCTCACTGGCGATCACCGGAATCAGCGCAACTGCGCCCCCAAAAAAACACGGAAAACATATCGAGGCTCATTGCTCCCAGCATCATCTTGTTTCCCAGAACGAACTTAATTCCCACAGTCAGGCTCTGGAAAATATTTTCTTTAGGCATAAATAGCGGTGGCCTCTTCCTGATAAAAAGGATGCAGCAGAAGGAAATTGTGATGAACGCCAAAATCAAGAGAAAGGTCGTCGATACTCCTGCATATGCATAAATCAAACCACCGAATGCCGGTCCTGCAATAGAAGCAACCTGAAATCCTGTACTGTTCCACGTTGAGGAGTTTGGATAGAGAGGCCGGGGGATTATCATCGACATCAGAGAGAAAGTTGCCGGTCCCATAAATCCCCTGCATATACCGATACAAAAGATCATCACATAGATGATTCCAACAATATGGCTGGTTATCATGGTCGACGCCAAACTGGGTAAGGTAATGAGATACAATACCAGAGAACACATGAACATCCCGGTCATGATGAGCTTTAGCAGTTTGGTTTTCTCCGATTTATCTGCAACATATCCGCCGTACAGCGCAATGCTGATGGCGGGAATCGCTTCAGAAAGTCCTATCATCCCCAGCGAAAGCGGGTCTTTTGTGAGATGATAGATATACCAGCCAATAACAACCGCCTGTATCTGATAGCCGAACGTAAGGAAAAAGCGCATCAGCAGGTAGGCTCTGAACTCAGGAAAACGCAAGGCGGCGTATGGGTCATTTTTTTCGGTGACACCCGTTTCTGTCTCATACCCAGGTTGCTTCAGTATTTTGCGCTGTATGCCAGCTTTCTGATCCTGAATTTCAAGTTGGTGCCTAAGCTGTTTTCCAAAACCGGGGCTCTGAAAAGCGCCCTTCTGGTTGCATTATTGCTAACTATCTTATTTCTTACACTCGGTACGATAAATACCTATTTGAAAAGCTATCTATTCTTAAGGCATACTACAGACGGCGAAGCCTATGGTGTAATCTTCACCAGCAGCTTTTTTCATACCGCGTGGTTGGCCTTTCTTTTTGGTTTTTATACTTTGATCAAGTATGCCTCAATATATCTCTGCAGCAATATTGATGAAATAGAATCCAAATACAAGATCGTCACAAGAAACGGAATTGCAGCTTTTGTCATCTGGCTTGTGAGCATTCTCTTTCTATTAGTAGCTGATGCAGAAACGGGGCCGTTTGCCATTTGGCTAGTAACCATCCCTTTTGCTATCTGCCTTTATTGGTATTCGTGTTACGACCTGATCCCAGCATCGATGAAAGATAAGAAAGCCTGGTCTTCATATTATGTTAAAGTATTGATCCTGGTACTCCTTTCTGCGATACCGCTGTTCCTCATAATAAAGGGAATTACAGAGCGCAGTAGTATCGTTTTCATGGTCCTCATATTTCATGTTCCCTTCCAGCTTATCGTTACAACACCTCTTTCCTGGTATCTATATCGCCAGCAACAGAGGAAGCAGCAGGAGATAGCAGACTTGAAATCCGCACTTGGACAGTCGAACGCTAATTATGACTTTCTACGTTCACAGATTAATCCCCACTTCCTTTTTAATGCTTTAAATACCATTTACGGCACAGCTCTGCAGGAGAAGGCAGAACGGACAAGCTTGGGAGTAGAACGCCTCGGAGACATGATGAGGTTTATGCTTCAGGAAAATATGCAGGAAAAAATTCCTCTTTCACGGGAAATTGAATATTTGATCAACTACATAGAGCTTCAGAAATTACGTACGGATGCCAGCCCGTACATACGCATAAACTCTCAGATAGACGAGCCGGTATCATCAGGCGAGATAGCTCCCATGCTTCTTATTCCTTTTGTAGAAAATGCCTTTAAACACGGCATCAGTCTGCGTGAACCCTCGCACATTATAACTAGGTTGCAGTTTAAGAGAGATACACTGTATTTTGATGTGACCAATAGTATTCACCAGAGGACGGACATTGACCCAGAAAAATACAATAATAGCGTGGGACTTAGCAATGTCAGGCAACGCCTGCAATTGCTGTACGCGGGGCGGTACGAGCTGCAGATCAGGGAGTCTCCTGCTGAGTTTTTTGTACACCTTACAATCCATCTTAAGCAAACATGATATGAAAGCAATTGCCATTGACGATGAGCCCATAGCACTTGATGTGGTCCGCAATCACTCAGCGAAGGTGCCTTTCCTGAATCTCGCGGAGACATTCACGGATGCATTCGAAGCGCTCGATTATCTGCATAAGCAACCGGTGGATCTCATTTTTCTCGACATCAAAATGCCCGACATCTCCGGTATTGAATTCCTCAATAGCCTGAGTAAAAAGCCCCTTGTTATCTTCACTACCGCATATTCGGATCATGCCGTGACTAGCTTCGAACTTGATGCAGTGGATTATCTGTTAAAGCCTTTCTCTCTCCCAAGATTTCTAAAAGGATGCAATAAGGCACACGAGCTGTTTAAAAGTCGTAACTCGACAGAGGCGCCTGGATATATTTTCGTTAAAACCGGATTTGAGCAACTGAGAATTCTCTTTAACGATATTTTATTTATTGAAGCCTCCGGGAACTATGTCTCATTTGTACTAGAAGGCAAAAGGATTCTCTCAAGAGCAACATTCAGCGAAACCCTGGAATATCTTCCCGCCGATAGATTTGTTCGTGTTCATCGCTCTTTCATGGTAAATATTACGAAGGTTGAGAAGATTGAAAGGCATCAGATCACGATAAAGGAGAATAAGATACCCGTGAGTGAAGCTTTTAGTAGCAACATGTCTTCCGTCTTCTGGAATAAGCGACGATGAAAAGCCGAAGACTAAGTTCTCGCTTTCAAAAAAGCCGCGTGCCGCTCCCGGTAGGCCATCAGGATATTACCCGAGTCGAAGCGGGGAAGACGGGCCGACAGCTTCAGGAACGCAGGCGCGTACTCAAGTCCTGCGACGGGTGGTACTGCCAGAATATCCGCCACCTCATCTCCCAAAAGAAACCGGACGATCTGATGGGTTTCCTGAGACGACAGGGGAATTGATGAATCCTCTGAAATATGATCAAGTAATGCTTTGGTGAGCGCTTTTCCCTGTATTGATGATTTGAAATTTCGCTTACGAATGGCGCTTTCAAGAAGCGTTGCGGACTTTCCGTCCTGCGGGATCAGTTCTTCATCCAGACCAAGCAAGTAACCAATTACATTCCAGAGATGCATAAACGACTGCTGTTCCTCATAGCTCAGGGCTAGTCCAAGCTTCCTTAAACCACGAATGACCATAAGAGAGAAGGCAAGATTTGTTCCTGCAATATCTTCCTGGTTAACTGGTGTTTTTAGATCTTCATTCCAATAATCGCTTCGCCATACATAATGCCTCGCCAGCGCATGTGTCAATCGGATTTTCAGGCAGCTGGCAAAACCTTTTCCGTCATTACTGAAAGCATTGGGTGCCATGACATCCCAGATGAAATCGGCAGTATCTGAAAGCCGTTTAGCGGGACGGTCCCTTAAGCGCTCAGTCAGGTAAAGCACCATCGCCCCGTCAGCCGCCGCATAACAATAGGGAAGAGACAACAGACCCAGCAAGGACATGATCGTATCTGAATGCCGGATAAAAAACCTGGAGCCTTCTACCATCTTCTCGCTGTCTGCCCAGTCAGGCAGTGTCCTGCTTTTAGCTACAAACTCCGCTCTCCCAAACTCATCTAGTACGACATCCAGATCTGCATTTGATTTCATCGATCCTAGCCAGGTGTAGAACTTCTTTCCCGACATATCATCCGAAAGCCACTCAGTAATAAACGGCTGAACGTGCACATCTCCTTTTAGCCGTTTCGCACGAAGAAAATTGTCATAACCCCTACTCTCATGCATACCCTGTTCTTCTAAATTTCCAGGTTTACCTGGGGTACATAGGTGTCTGTTCGAACCGTCGCCTTAAGCTCATGGAGTATATTATACAAACCAAAGTTTGTGCGGTTGATATAAATAAAATGCTTTACTCCCCGAGCCTGTTTAAACTCAGGCATTTTCGCAATCATCTCACCATAATTATAGATATGCTCAAAAAACTCCGTTCCGCTAAAGTCAAACCTGTCCGACGAATATGGCTTCGCAAACAGTCCGATCATTTGACGGTACATATCATAATAAAATTCAACTTCAGCAGGTGAATCCTTCTCGTGTATCATCTCCAGTTCTCTGAACGCCTGTAGAGTCTTAGGCTTATCGTTGAAAAAACCTTCGGAAGTAAGAGAGAAAAACGGATAGTAGAAATCGTCAGGCAGCTCTTTGATACATCCAAAATCAATGATACCCAGTTTGCCGTCGTGAGTGATAATGAAATTTCCCGGGTGAGGGTCAGCGTGCACTGCCCGCAACTCGTGTTGCTGGAAATTATAGAAGTCCCACAGCGCCTGTCCAATGACGTTTCTCTCCTCCTGAGAGGGATTGGTTTCCAAATATTCTTTTAGATGAAGTCCCTCAATCCAGTCCATAGTAATAGTTCTTTTGCTGGACAGCTCCGGATAGTAAGTTGGAAAAACAATATTTTCCAGGTGCGCACAGGCTTTCGAGATCTCCACAGAACGACGTACCTCCAGCTCATAATCTGTTTCCTCCAGCAGACGTTCCTCCACTTCCTTCATATAAACGTCGAGCTCTTTCTCACTCATACCGATCAAGCGGAAAGCAAAAGGCTTCACTAATTTCAAGTCTGACGATATGGAATCACCGACGCCCGGATACTGAATCTTAACTGCCAGCTTCTTGCCGTCCAGTTCAGCCTGATGGACCTGACCGATCGACGCTGCATTGCTAGACCTAAGATCAAACTTGTCAAAGATTTTCTCAGGCGTCTTTCCGTGAAGTTTTCTAAACGTTTGTACAATCAAGGGTCCTGAAAGAGGAGGTGCATTATATTGTGATTGAGAGAATTGATTAACATACGCCTTCGGCAAGATGTTCTTGTCCATACTCAGCATCTGCGCCACTTTTAAAGCGCTACCTTTCAGCTTGCTCAGTGAGCTGTAGATGTCTGCTGCATTGTCTTCATTCAACTCATCCCTGCTGATATTGGAGTTAAACAGCTTCTTCGAGTAATGCTTTACATAATTCCCGCCGATCTTGAACCCCGTCTTTACAAACTGAGTAGAGCGTTCCACCTTGCTGGTCGGAATGCTCTTCTGCTCATCATCATTTTTTCTTATCATATCAGAACGGCATTTTTATGCCTGCATTTTTTGCAAGGAACTTGCCATATTCAAACAGCTCATCGATAGGTGAACGCTCGAAAAGATTATAGGTAACATTAACGCCTTTTTCTATTGCCTCATCAGTTTTGTCGAAACCTGCTGATGTATCTTTTAACCAGAAGTTGATCACAAAGCCCAGCTGAATCCACAGCGCGTCTTTGTACTTCGCGGCAAAGAATGGCCTGTCAGTTAGTTCTCCCGACTCCAGTCCTTCCTGAATTACGTCAGCACTGAATAGCTCAAACTCTTGCTTCATTCCTTCAAACAAGTTGCTGAGGCCAATCTTAGCCTTTGCATTTCTAAGGCTGAAGGTGATAAAGCTACGCTTGCTTTTTAGCAGTTCCATGAAGCCGTAGAACAGACTTAGTGCCTTCTCTCTGGAGGAATACTCCGTCCAAACTTCCTGAGATCTCACTTCGCTGATCGCGTCGGTCATAAGTCCCTTCCATATCCGGATATCTATGCTCTCAAAGGAGCCAAAATAGCCGTAAAACTCTTCTTCGGTAATCCCATTGTCTCTGGCAAAAAGAAAAACAGTCTTAGGTTGTTCGCCATGATGAAGGATATGCTCAATATATGATTGCTGAAGCTGATCTTTTATTTCCATAATGACTATAAACGTTTAACGGAGAAGGAAATTGCTGATTACTCTTTGGATTCCTCCGTCCGCATGACATTGTAGACAGGAGATAGTATTTCTATTCCGGCTGCACCGAACACGTCCTGAATATTTTCCAGCAGGCTGCTGTAGATTACGGCTTGTTTATTTGCCTCTCTGGTATATGCGTTGATCTGGTAGGAGACATAATAGTCGTCCAAACTGATCTGGAGAACAAATGGTTTAGGCTCCTCGAGGATGTGTGCCGCTTTCAATGCCGCCTCAATCAGCAAATCATAAACCTGCTTCCAGGGAACGTCATAACCGACCGTTACGGTATAATGGACGATGAGACCTTGTCTTTCAGCTCGGGTATGGTTGGAGTAATTCACTGTGCTGCTTGTCAGAACCATCGAATTGGGAACAGTGATGTCTTCATTCTTGATAGTCCTGATCCGGGTCACCAGCATCGACTTTTCCACGATGTCGCCCGTTACTTCACCAATTTTGACCCTGTCGCCGATTTTAAACGGTCGCATGTACGTAATCACCAAACCTGCGACGATATTATTTATGGCGCTGGATGAACCCAGGGAAAAAAGTATACCCAGAAATACGGATACACCCTGAAAGGCAGGAGAATCTGAACCTGGAAGATAGGGGAATATCAGAACCAGCATAAATGCATAAAGCATAAAGCGGAGAATGTTAAATGTTGGGACCGCCCAATCTGTATGAAAACCTCTGATACGAATGTTCTCCCTTTTGATTTCAAAAAACAAGTATTTGATGCCTTTCAAAATGTACTTGAAAATATAATAGATAACCGCAATCGTGAAGAGATTGGGTAAATATTGCACCACGGCATTTAATGCAGCTTTAATGGGCGCCAGTACCCAGCCTAAAAGTGTGCCGGTCCATGCTTCCGTTTCCGGGAAGATACTGAAGAGAACAGGAAGCGACAAGTAGATCGCCAGCAGTATAGTCAAGATGCGGGCAATATTATTTATTCTCAGTAGCAGATACTCCACATGTTCAGGGCTGAATATCTTGACATTACGAATACTGAGACTCGAAATGTACTTCTCCCTTGCCGCTGACATAAATAGGGCGCTACGGGCAAACAAGCGGTTAATTCCCGCAACGATGAAGCTCAGCACAAGGATAATCAAGAGCACTAATCCTATCCGTTTCAGCCAGTTTATCAGACTGTGAGCATCCCGTTCGCGCACGATGACCTCCCGTACGATCTGAAGATACTCCCCGGCCAGCTCCTGATTGCTTTTCCCGAACCACAATCCATCTATCGGAGTAACAGTGAGCAGTATCTGCCTGTCTTTATATATCACATCAAAATTATCTTCATTTTGAACAAGCACTAACGAATCAGGGGAGAAAAACGGATCCTTGTATAGATTTTCAATTTTAAGGGATATAGCCGATGCGCGATCTTTCGCCTGGAAAGAACCTGTTCGCGTGAAGACATGAAAGAGCGTGTCAGTATTCAGGACTACCGGATAACCGACGGTTGTTTTCTTCAAGCTCTTTATCTTCTCCATCTGTTGGATGGTTCTTAAAGAATCGTTTATCTTGATTTGACGGAGTTTTTGCTCCAGTTCTTCCGTTCGGCGGGCATTACCTGATGCCAGCTGCAACTCTCTTTGCAGTTGGATCTTCACCAATGAATCGATTTGCTTCTGCTGCTGGTCCTTGAGGATGATCGCCTCGTTGAGCATCAGCGTTTGTTGCTGAGCAGCTGTGTCGGTTTGTTCCTGTGCAATACCAAAAGAAAGTGCTGTAAAGAAGAGAAAGATGTAAGTAAGAAGGTACGCTCTGATCATAACCCGATTTGCTGTAATAATGCTGGATTCTCTGAAATTAAAGATAAGAATTTATGTTGTACCGCTTAATGTATAATTTAGCCATGAAATTACCTGCAATGACAGACCAGCCGAACAGAAATACCGATCAGAAAGAAATGCTGCATCCAAGGAATAAGCACCGTGACAGGTACGACTTTCCCTCGCTGATCAAGGCGAACCCTCAGCTTAGCGATTATGTTTCTGTCAATCCCTATGGCGATCTTTCTGTTGACTTCAAGGATCCGGATGCTGTAAAAGCGCTGAACCAATCACTCCTTAAATATTTTTACGGGATTGAGCTTTGGGATATTCCCAAAGGATACCTCTGTCCTCCTATACCTGGCAGGGCAGACTATTTGCATTACCTCGCTGATCTGCTCGCTGAGCCCGCTGAAGCTGAAATTCCTACAGGGAAACACATCAAAATTCTGGACATTGGTGTCGGAGCTAATTGTATCTATCCATTGATAGGGCACAGTGAATACGGCTGGACATTTGTAGGCTCCGAAACAGACTCCCTGGCATTGAAAAATGCGAAGGGAATCGTAGATGCTAACCTGCTGTCTAAAGTGATCTCTATCCGAAAACAAAGCTCGTCTTCAAATATCTTCAGCGGTGTCATCAGACCGGGCGAAAAGTTTGACGCTACAATTTGCAATCCGCCGTTTCATGCGTCGCGACAGGCGGCTATGGAAGGCTCGGGAAGAAAATGGAAGAATCTAAGAGGCCAAAACCACGACAAAGACTTGCTAAACTTCGGCGGTCAGAACACGGAGCTCTGGTGCGAAGGAGGAGAGGAGCGATTCGTTCGACAGATGATCAAAGAAAGCCTGCAGTTCTCCAGCAACTGTAGATGGTTTACTTCCCTGATTTCCAAAAAAGAAACCCTACCTGCCTGCTATCGTGATTTAAGCTATCATGGAGCCACAGCCGTCAAAACCATAAACATGTCTCAGGGACAAAAAAAGAGCCGCATATTGGCCTGGACCTTCCAACACAGGGATACTCAAGCTGGTTAAACGGTAAATAGTCGATCAATCATCTTCAATATGCCCGTACTGGCAGGCTCCTGAATACGCACGAATTCGCTATCACGCACATTCGGAATTTCCGGGTCAATAACGAACTTGGGGATTCCCCGAGGGACATAGTCAACCAGGCCGGCTGCGGGGTAAACGAGCAGTGTCGTACCAATAACAGCAAAGAAGTCGGCACCCTGACAGATTTCGGCCGCCTCCTCGAGCATGGGTACGGGCTCGCCAAAAAAGACCACATGAGGCCTTAACTGAGAGCCGCGTTCGCACAGTTCACCCATCTTGATTTCAGCCCCTTCCAGCGGATAGGTTAACCAGGGAAATCTGCTTGACTGAGACCTGGTGATCAGGCCGTGAAGATGCAATACGGATTGGCTTCCCGCCCGCTCATGAAGATCATCGATATTCTGGGTAATGATCTGCACGTCGAATGCAGACTGCAATTCAGCTAAAGCCAGATGCGCAGCGTTCGGCTGCGCATCTAGAACCGACTGTCTTCTTTCGTTATAAAATTGCTGAACCAATACAGGATTACGCTCCCAGGCTTCAGGAGTGGCAACGTCTTCAATCGCATGCCCTTCCCAGAGTCCGTCCGAGCCGCGAAACGTTTGCAAACCGCTTTCGGCACTAATACCCGCACCCGTTAATACAACCAACCTCTTCATTTACTCCAGATTATCTACTCCCTCACCAGCGTCTGGCGACACCAGGTCATCGCTTCCGTCTTCGAGCTCCACATTATTTTCCTCGTAATCCCCCTCGGGATTTTCGGTGCTTTTATTCTGTGAATCATCTTTTTCCCGATCTTTTCCGAGCGGATCATATTCGTACATCATTATTACATGTTTAAGTTCGTGTTATATTTAGTTTGTCAGGAGTAACCGGCAATTCCCTTATACGTTTACCCGTCGCGTTAAATATCGCATTAGTGATCGCGGGAGCCACTCCAATGATCGCAATTTCCCCGATTCCCTTGGTTCCCATAGGATCTACGATGTAATCGGGTTTATCGGCAAAGAAGACTTCAATATCCGGCACATCAGCATGTACAGGTACATGATAATCAGCCAGATCCTTCGTGATATATCTACCAAAGCGATGATCCATCACAGCGTCTTCCTGCAAAGCCATGCCAATCCCGCCCGTCACGCCTCCGATCATCTGATTTCCAGCAGTCTTCTTATTGAGAATCACGCCCGCATCTGCACAGGTCACCACTTTTTTAACTTTTACCCTCCCGGTTATCGAGTGCACATGCACCTCCGCAAAGTGTACCGAGTATGAATACATCGAGTAGGCTTTTCGCTCTTCTCCCGGTTTGGCTTCTTCAATAACATCCAGGTCTGCCGTGCCGCTTTTCTTCATCAGCTCAGAAAGACTCATACTAACGTCTTTGTCTTTGAGCCGGATGCTGTCTTTCTCAAAGACCACCTGCTCCAGACTTTTGCCCTTAAACTCCGGAATATGCTTGTCAGCCAGCGCCAGCAGATCTGTTTTAAGGGCCATACAAGCCGCGATCACCGCAGAGCCGACACTGTTGACCGTGGATGAGCCGCCCTGATTTCCTGCCTGAGGAAATTCGGAATTGCCCAGCTGGAACGTAATGCTCTTCGCTGAAATTCCGATATGATCAACCGCTACCTGTGTCATCGCGGTGCCGGTACCCGGACCTATATCTGTTACCGCACTCTGTAGCACCAGCGATCCGTTGGCATACAGCTTCCCACGAACCTTGGCACCTCCACGATTGGCACCAAAAGTTCCTACTCCCATTCCGTAGCCGATCTGCCAATGCCCATCGCTCAACATACCGGGCTCCAGCTTCCTTTTCTCCCAGCCAATAGCCTTGCTACCCATCTCGAAGCATTCTTTCAGAAACTTGGTCGACCAGGGTAGCTTCTTTTCCGGATCAGAGTCGGTGTAATTCGCTAGCCGAAATGTCAGTGGATCCATCTTCAGCAGATAGGCTAACTCATCCATCGCGCTTTCCAGGGCGAATGCACCGGTGGCTTCTCCCGGACCGCGCATCCAGATGGGTGTGCTGAGGTCAAGGGGAAGGATCCTATAGCGCGTACTCACATTTGGCGCCGTATACATCATTTTTGACTGTTGCAGAGTGCTTTCCGTAAACTGCTCGTAAGATGATGTCTGACCTATTGATGAGTGTGAGATCCCGACGATCTTTCCATCGGCAGAAGCGCCAATGCCTATTTTCTGCCAGGTTCTCGGCCTGTAGCCCACCATGAAAAACATTTGCTCGCGCGTCAGCATCAGCTTAACCGGCCGGTTGACCATTTTCGATGCAATAATGGCCGCGGTTTCATGCGGCCAGTTATGGAGACCGTTCCCGAATGCCCCGCCTACGAAAGGAGCGATAACCTTTACATTCTCGACAGGAAGTTTCCATTCTCTGGCGAAGTTTTGCTGTGTAGGCTGCGTTCCCTGCACTTTATCATAGAGTGTGAGCTTATTATGCGCTTCCCAATGTACAGTGATGGCCTGTAACTCCATGGGATTATGCATCTCTGCCGGATGCTCATATTCTGCCTCCAGCTTAACTGCGGCCTTCTTATATCCATCGACCTCGCCGCGGTCATAGTCGGCCAATCCGGACCTGGGATTTCTTTTGGCCGATTCCGGCAAAACCGCCTTATCCCTATGCGCGTGAAAATCGGTGCGGTGTTCTTCTTTTGAATAGCTAATCTTTAACAATGAAGCTGCGTACGTCGCGCGTTCGAACGTGTCAGCAACCACTACAGCGATAGGTTGACCGTTAAAATAGACTTTGTTGTTATAGAAAACCCTTAAAGGCTGGCCGCGTGTTGACGGCTCTGTAGGATGCTCATTATCCGCAGGGTACCCTGGAGGTCTAATGGCATTGACGTGTGAAATGACCGCGAGTACTCCGGGAGCATTGCCCGCTGCCTTGCTGTCAATCGACTTGATGCTTCCCTTAGCAATCGTACTGGTCACCAGCACCGCATATACCAAGCCGGGGAGGGGATACTCTGCTGAATATTTTGCTGCTCCGGTTACTTTTAACCTGCTGTCTACCCTATGCAGGGGTTCTCTTACTGACTGAGATATCTTTTCCATCTGCTGAGGTTTATGCTTTTACCAGTCCGGAAGCGATACTGAGTGCGTGTCCGATACTGAGAGGTGCCAGCTTTAGTTTGAATTCATTGTGCTCGTATGCTTTGGCGCCACGCATGGCCAGTGTTCCCGCCTCCTGAAACAGGCCAGCAGATATCTGCTGGCCCGCAAGGAAGGTTTCCACTTCTGTAAGCCGCCAGGGTTTATGTGCAACCCCACCCATAGCCAGACTTGCCCAACGGATTGTAGTTCCCTCAAGATCGAGTGCCGCCGCTACCGAAACAAGCGCGAAAGCGTAAGAACTCCTATCACGTATCTTAAGATAATGAACGTGCTTTAAAGCTGATGTGGGGATGCTGATCCCTGTTATCAGTTCGTTCTTGCCAATAACGGAGTCCAGTTCAGGCCGGTCGCCTGGTAGACGGTGGAAGTCCTGAATAGGAATGTTCCTCTTTCCCTTAGGGCCCGACAGCTGAACGATGGCATCCAGAGCGGACAGGGCAACATTCATATCGCTGGGATTCACCGCAATGCAATGCTCACTTGCACCAAAGATCGCGTGCATTCTGTTGAAGCCTTTCAGCGCGCCACATCCGCTACCCGGTAAGCGTTTATTACAAGGCATGGAAGTATCGTAGAAATACGGACAGCGTGTACGTTGCAGCAAGTTACCGCCAACTGTTGCCATATTTCTAAGCTGGGCGGAGGCACCTGCAAGCAGTGCCTGCGACAGCAGAGGCAAGTCTTTACGAATATCTTTGTGCTCCGCCAGACTGCTGTTCAAAGTCAAGGCACCAATGTTAAATCCCTGGTCGTTCTTCGTTATTTCCTTAAGAGGAAGTCGATTGATGTCAACAAGCCGTTCCGGCGCTTCAATTCCCCGCTTCATAAGATCAAGGAGATTTGTTCCGCCGGCTACAAATTTTGCTCCGGAATCCTTTAACAGCGCGTTGATTGCCAAACCGGCTTCCGTTGGCCGTACGTACTGAAACTGCTTCATACTTTTGACCCTCCTTTCACCTCTCTGATGGCTGCTACTATATTGGGGTAGGCGCCACAGCGACAAATATTTCCACTCATAAATTCACGTATTTCCTCATCACTATCTGCATGACCTTCCCTAATGCAGGCGACTGCCGACATAATTTGCCCCGGGGTGCAATAACCGCATTGCAAACCATCATGCTTGATAAATGCGGCCTGCATCGGATGCAGCTCAGCGCCGTCAGCCAGTCCCTCAATCGTTGTAACCTTGCGACCGTCGTTCATCACCGCAAGGCTCAGGCAAGAGTTGATGCGCTGCCCGTCAACATGCACCGTGCAGGCACCGCACTGTCCATAGTCACAGCCCTTCTTTGTGCCCGTTAGCTGCAGATGTTCACGAAGAAAATCGAGAAGCGTTACACGAGGATCAATTTTCGCCTGATGCACACTTCCGTTTACTTCGATGTTTAACGGAACGTTCTCGATAGCAGATGCCAGTCGCTCGTCCCACTGCTCCTCGGCCGCTTTGAGGGCAACAGGAGGTGCCATAGCGGCGACCGTTATTAGCGTAGATTGTTTCAGGAAATTGCGCCTGGAGGCTTTGCTCGTTTTTTCTTTAGCCATTGGTCAGGAATTACATTAGGTAATTACTAATCAATGAGCATATTGTTTTATGTCTTTCCAGAAAAATACTCGTCTATTTCCCCTTCAGCCTGGTTGAGCTTTCTGATTACGCGGGCTGGGTTACCCACTGCAAGGGAATCATTCGGAATATCTTTAACCACTACGGATCCGGCGCCGATTACGCAACGGTCGCCGATGGTTACACCCGGACAAATGGTAACATGCCCTCCGATCCAGCAACGCTCTCCAATGGTGACCGGTCTGCAGCTTTCCCATTGATCGCGTTCATCAGCATCCAGTGGATGCTCTGCGGTATAGATATGCACCCCAGGGGCAATCAGTGTACGGGCACCGATTGTAACTTTCGCCCCATCGAGGATTACCGCCCCAAAGTTGATGAATACTTTATCCCCCGCGTAAATATGATCTCCGTAATCGCAGTAAAAGGGAGGTTCCAGATGAATATTACTGGCTGAATTGGGACACAATTCGTTCATTATTCCCTGAAACTTGTCTGTATAATACTCTGTTACATTCAATTTGTGCAGAAGACCCTTCACCCTCATTCGAATGTTGATCATCTCCTCACAATGAGCATCGTAAGGCTCACCATTAAACATTTTTTCCTTTTGTGTCTTCATGAAATTCAGCTGTAAGCGATGTCATAGAATGGATCCGGTCGAGATCCCGAGCTCAAAGATATTAATAAACACGGCTAAATAAATTCAGGCTATTATGTCCCATGTGCATTTTTTTTCTCATCTGGGGCATTCACAATTTATCGCAATAGTTAAAATTGCCACACAATGTGTGAAATAATGTTAACCAAAGTGTGTACTAATTCTTATCAGATGAACTGGTATAAAAAATGCACACAGCACAGCATGAAAATGACGTTTCTCAAATTGTGTGTGGTTATGCTTGCTTTGTCGGCGCTATCCTGTCAAAAAAATCAGTTAACCGAATCAAGTGGAGAACTTCCCGGCGATAAGGTATCGCCTGAAGGATTCAATTACAGCACCACAAAGAAAGTGGCACTAAACATCCGGCTTCTGACACGGACAGACCAGCCGCTAAAGAATGTCCTTGTTTCCGTATATGATCCCTTATCTATGGAGCCTGGCGAAGAACTCACCAAAGTACTTAGTGACGCAGACGGGTATGTGAAGGCAACATTAAACCTCCCGGCTTATCTGGAAAGCATCGTCATAGATCCGGCTTACATCGGTCTCGCGAGAAAGGTGAATGCCTACATAGCCGGAAGCTCTGTCACCGCCGTTATCGGCGGAGCCAATGGCATCAGCGGAAACATTATGATTCAAAAAGGGACCCGTTCGACAATGAATTTAAAATCTTCCCGCTTCAATACCTCTTCACAAAACACTGCCTACATCTATGATCCCGCATCCTTTGATGAACTTGGCAGGCCTCTCGACCGGGAACCGGTCGATCAGCGGGTTGATATGGCTGCCCTGATTCAACATCTGGGAAATACCATTCCTGAGGGAAGCTCGGTTCCGGACAGGCATCCGGAGTTTTTGAATACAGAAGCACCGACAAATCTTACCATCACCAGGACTTCTGACGTCTGGATCACTTTCGTGCATGAAGGAGCGGAATTCCTGAATTCATTGGGATATTATACATATCCAACCGGACAAAAACCAACATCCGCGGACCAGATCGACACCATCAGAATGATCCTCCCCAACGCATCAATGAAAGGAAGCCAGGGGCTGGGAAATCTGCTCATGGGTGATAAAGTAAAGATCGGAAGATTTAAACCCGGAACCTCGGTCGGCTTTGTGCTCATCCAAAACGCCTACCAAACCACCGATAAATCTGTGAACTACAATGCAACGAAATTTTACACAGACGAACACCTCAATCCTGAAACCAACAACAGCCTTAAGAGACATAACGTACTTCTAAACGACGCTAGTCAGCGTGTCTTCCTGGTAGCTTTCGAGGATATTAACCGGACGCCGGGTGCTCATAGTGACCAGGACTTCAACGATCTGGTTTTCTATGCTCAATCCAATCCGGTAGATGCCATTTCGCCAACAGGCATTCCTTTCGTAGATGAGAAGGTAGTAGATACGGATGGCGACGGAGTTCCTGATCTCTATGATGAATATCCTGAAGACCCCAAACTGGCTTATAACCGATATTACCCGAGCAAATCGGTATGGGGAACTCTGACCTTTGAAGATATGTGGCCTGCTGAAGGAGATTATGACCTGAACGATCTGGTTATCAGCTACCAATACAAGTTTGCGATGAACGCTAACAATAATGTTGTCCATCTAAATGGCTCCTATAAACCTCTGGCCGCCGGTGCCAGTTTCAGCAACGGTTTTGGCGTGCAGCTTCCTCTCACAGCAGGCACAGTAAAAAGCGTGAGCGGTCAGAGGCTCAGTAACAACTATATCCGATTGTCAGGAAATGGAACCGAGGCAAATCAGTCGACTGCTGTGATCATACCGTTCGACTCCCATAAAGAGCTGTTCGCTTCGAATCCTGGCTTCATAAACACCGTCCAGAACAGTGGCCTGGTAAACAGCACGACGGTGGATATCAGCATAACGTTCCATTCACCTCTGCAGGAAGACTTTACAGCACGCGCTCCTTTCAACCCCTTCCTGATCAGCAACCAGACCCGGGGCAGGGAAGTACACCTCGTTAATCATCTGCCTACAGATCTTGCAGATAAGAGTCTGCTATCAACTCAGTTTGATAACTCCAACGAACAGAAGAGCAGGTACTACCTTACGAAAGAAAACAAGCCGTTCGCACTCGATATTTTCGGTTCGTTCGACTACCCGGTTGAGAAAAAGGCAATTTATGATGTTTACGCCTACTTCTCACAATGGGCATTATCAGGCGGCGTCAGATACGCCGATTGGTACGCTGACAAGCCCGGTTACAGAAACAAGGCATTTATTTTTTTCAAGTAGAATTACATTGTTTATTCAGCGCGAAGGTACTCCGCTTTATCCCATTTCCTAAAACAAAATATTGACTTGGGTCTTACTAATACCAGTGATTGACCTCATATTATTCGTGAAAAGATGAAGAAGACAACAATAGGTATCATAGGGCTAGGTAAAATGGGAGGCAACATGGCTCTACAGGCTATTGATAAAGGGTATCAGGTTATTGGGTATGACCTGAACAACTACCAGGAGCTTCAGGACTATGGTGTGCTTCAAGTGTCTGATATGGATGCGTTTGTCGCGGAACTGGCTTCTCCGAAGATAGTATTTATATACGTGCCCGCCGGAGCGGTAATTGACCGGATAATTGAACAGCTGTCCACCAGGCTTCAGGAAAATGATATTATCGTTGATGGTGGCAATTCTTATTGGGGAGATTCTGTTCGCAGGGCCCAGGAACTGAAAGAACACGGTATTGCGTTCGTAGACTGCGGCACCAGCGGAGGCGTTGACGGAGCGAGAAACGGTGCGTGTTTCATGGCAGGAGGCGAACCCGAAGCAATGGTTCATGTGTCACCGATTTTGAAGGATCTGGCGGTCGAAAATGGATATGTGCATACCGGTGGTCCCGGCTCGGGACATTATGTCAAGCTCGTTCACAACGGAATAGAGTTCGGTATGCTGCAGGCGATCGCCGAAGGGATGGACCTTTTGTCCAATTACCGAGAGGATCTTAACTTTCCGGAAATTTTAAAGACCTGGAACCATGGCTCCGTTATTCGTTCCTGGCTGATCGAACTGATGGCGAAATCTTATAACGAGCAACAGGGCTTCGAAAGCGTACCATCCTATATCGAAGACACCGGAGAGGTTAACTGGCTCGTTGCCGATGCCATGCGCATGGAGGTACCGGTTCCGGTGATTGCGCAGTCGGTCATGCAGCTTTTCGCCTCCCGAAACTCAGATAGGGTAGCAGATAAGGCGATAGCTATGATGCGTAATGGCTTTGGCGGTCATCCTTTTGGTCCGGATGAAGGTATTCGCTACGAACGTAAGTACGGTAAGCTGGAGAATATCGAAAGCAGTTATCTCTATAAGAAAAAGTCAGAGCAGTAAGCTCTGACCACCTCGGGGAGCTTCTGCATTTAGCCATTTTCCAGGAATCCCGGATATAGCGTCATACCTCCATCAACATAAATCGTGGTACCGGTGATGTAATCACTTTCATCGGATGCCAGCCAAACTGCAGTCTTCGCTATGTCTTCCGGCTGCCCGATCCGCTTATACGGGATGAGTTTCAGAAGTTCCGCTTTCTTTTGCTCGTCCTTCCATACATCATCATTGATATCAGTAGCAATTGCTCCAGGGGAAATACAATTTACGCGGATCTTTTTTTGTGCTACTTCCAGAGCAAGCGATTTCATCAGCATAGAGATGCCCCCCTTGGAAGAGGCATAGTTCACATGTCCCGCCCAGGGAATGATGTCATGCACAGAACTGATAAAAATGATGTTTCCTTTAGCCTTCGCCTCGTTACCAACGTCCGGCTTTTGTACAAAGAGCCTGATAGCTTCCCGTGCACACAGGAATTGTCCCGTTAGATTTGTCTTGATTACGCCGTTCCATTCGTCCAAAGTCATTTCCGAAAAGGAGCTATCCTTCTGGATTCCGGCGTTGTTGATTAAAACATCGATCGACCCATACTTCTTAACCGCCTCTTCATACATGCCCTTCACTTCCTCTTCACTGCTCACATCCGCCTGGTATATAAAACCATCGCCACCAGCTGCGTTAATCTTGTCAAGCGTCGATTTTGCTCCCTCTTCATCGCTGTGATAGTTAACGACCACATTTGCGCCCTGTTGACCGAATCGAATAGCGATCCCCTGACCGATACCCGAGCTGGCCCCGGTAACAAGTATGGTCTTCTTCTGTAGGTTATTCTTCATTATTCTGCTTCTCTGGTTAGGAGAGTAAACAGACGCTAGCGCTGAATGTTCATTCGCATATTCATTCCCAGAATTCAAATGGGCGCTTTGGGCATCAGATCAACTCTCAAAGACAGCTCTATCTCAATCTAAACATCCGTCTAGTCTTCGCAATGATTTCTCGTACTTTTTCCTCTTTGCCCTCTTCATAGAAATAATGTATAAAGCAGTCTAGTTTGTTTTCCCTATGTAAGAAAACAACCTTGCTTTTATAGAACTTATCTTTGTAAATCAGTTTACATTCCCTGTCATATTCTCCGGCAACATTGACATTAAACGTTTTTTTAGCGTATGACTTTGGATAGTATACAATCCGGTTTGCTGTATCACCTTCCAACTGCAAATAAATAGTTCTGAGGTAATTGTCATTCGGAAGAGTCACGTATTTGAGATTAAATAGCCTTCTCGTTCGCTCTAGTTGCTCAGCGGTTTGTGGAAGTATTTGGATCATTAAAAACCGAATTGCTATGTCTTCCTCTTTATTTATTAAGCTATATTGAAAAAGCTCTGAACGATTACTCAGACAATATGAACTCGTCATTGAATCCAGATGCGAAAATCCTTCTGGAGCAGAATATTTAATATTATAATATTTGAGATTTAACTTAAAAGCCCAGTCCATCGGACGTTGAGCTTTTAAGTGTGTACATATTAATACAAGTGCCGAGATTAAAAGAATCTTTTTCATGTCACGCAACTACCTAGATCCACAGACAAGTCCCCAAGATTGAATTTGCCCGGTTCCAATTTGATTGGTCTGCCCCGAAGAGGGATCATAGACTAGGTATGACCCATCAGGAAGTTGATTTTGGATTGTAACGGCATGTGTGATGCCGCCCATATAAATATTAGCAATCACGGTTGCACTATCATACCCATGTAATGCATTGTATACCTCCAGAGAACTCGGCGTTGGATCGTAGTCAAAGTTTTGAGACAGGTAACCTTGTGCACTGGTGCTGCTAATTCCTATAGTGTTTCCCGACGAATCATACTGCCAACCACCACTATAATTACTATAGTAATAGCTTGATGAGTTTGATCCACCATACTGGCTACTTAAGTACCCCATCAAGTTAAAAACACAGTCGTAACCCCCACTAATTAGTCTCATGGCATCATTGTCGATGGTTTCGAATTCTGTTTTGAGTTCCTGAAAGTTGAGCTTTAATTTTTTCATGATTTCATCCAATTTAGAATAGGTAACCTTTAAAACATTGGATTGTCAATATGAATTGAGGGTTAGAGCTAATGAGTACCTGGAACATTTCAAAGAAAGCTCTATCTCAACCTAAACATTCCCCTGGTCTTCGCAATCGTTTCTCGTACTTTTTCCTCTTTGCCCTCTTCATAAAAATAATGTATAAAGCAGTCCATTCGGTCCTCTTTATGTAAGAACACGACCTTACTTTTATAGAACTTACCTTTGTAGACTATCTTACATTCTCTGTCATATTCTCCTGCAACATCTACATTAAATGTCTTCTTAGCGTAAGCCTTAGGATAGTATGCAATCCGGTTTGTTGTATCAGCTTCCAGTTGAAAATAAATCGTCCTAAGGTAATTTTGATTAGGCGGAAAGAGCTCCGAAAGGTTGAAAAGTCTTTTTCTATACTCCAGTTGCTCCGCTGTTTTCGGTGTTATTGGAATCATTAGAAACCGGATAGCTATGTCTCCTTCAGTATTAATCAAGCTATATTGAAAAAGTTCCGACCAGTCGCTCCGACAGTATGAACTTATCATAGAATCGAGGTGTGAAAACCCTTTTGGCAAAGAATACTTTACATTATAATCCTTAAGGTTTAACTTAAAAGCCCAGTCCATCGGACGTTGAGCCTTTATTTGTGTACATATCAACACAAGTACCAAGATAATGAGAATTCTTTTCATAGATGGGCAACTATTTAGTTCCACAGACGAGTCCCCAAGATTGAATTTGCCCCGACCCAATCTGGGAGGTTCTCCCGGAAGATGGATCGAAAATTATATATGATCCATCAGAAAGTTGACTTTCAATCGTAACGGCATGTGTGATGCCGCCCATATAAATATTAGCAATTACTTGTGCACTATCATAACCATTTAATGCATTATATACCTCAAGTGAGCTCGGCGTTGGATCGTAGTCAAAATTTTGAGACAGGTAACCTTGAGCACTGGTGCTGCTAATTCCTATTGTGTTGCCCGAGGAGTCATACTGCCAACCACCACTATAATTACTATAGTAATAGCTGGATGAGTTTGATCCACCATACTGGCTACTTAAGTACCCCATCAAGTTAAAAACACAGTCGTAACCCCCACTAATTAGTCTCATGGCATCATTGTCGATGGTTTCGAATTCTGTTTTGAGTTCCTCAAAGTTCAGCTTTAATTTTTTCATGATTTCATACAATTTAGAATAGGTAACCTTTAAAACATTGGATTGTCAATATGAATCGTTGAAGGGTTAGAGCTAATGAGTACCTGGAACATTTCAAAGAAAGCTCTATCTCAACCTAAACATTCCCCTGGTCTTC